>NZ_LZZT01000060.1 GCF_014170305.1 Achromobacter sp. UMC71 | reverse complement strand
TGTGTGTTTAGCCGCTCCGCCCAGGGTGGGACGGTGCCCGCCTCGTGCCGGCCGCGCGGGCGGCCTTACGAGGCTTACGCGGCGTCTTGCGGGCGCCGATGCCGCTCTCGCGTGTCGGTGATGCTGCTGTTTTCTAGTGTGTAGCGGCAACCTACCAGAAGACCGCCGACGGCGGTACATCAGCAGCTTGCCGCAGCGGCACCCCGGTGAAAATCCAGCCAATCGACGCCGGCCTGCTACCGGCGCGGATACGGTGGCGTTCGACGTCAATGCGCAGCGCCTGATGGGCGGCGCGCGAGACGGTCAGCATGAGCAAGTCGGTACCTGCCGCGCCGCCCATCACCGCCCCTCCCCCTGACTGCGGACCCACTAGAAAACCGCTCCCCACCAGCGCGAAGCGCACCCGCACCAAAATCAACAACGCAAATGCCAAACGTGGCCGCCCGCGCGGCCGCGGCTTGGCGACCCTGTAGATTCCATTCCCTGACCACAGGTCTAGCTGCGCAACGACCCAAGACGCACGAAGCCCTGCACGACGGGCGACCTACGAAGATCAGCTCGACGCAAAAAGCCCAAAGCACCAGAAAAAAACTACCCCTGCGCCTTGATCACTTCCCGAGCAATCACCAGTTGCTGAATCTGCGAAGTCCCTTCAAAAATTCGGAACAACCGCACATCCCGATAAAACCGCTCCACCGCATACTCCGACATATACCCCGCCCCCCCGTGAATCTGCACCGCCCGATCCGCCACTCGCCCCACCATCTCCGTCGCATACAACTTGCAGCAGGCCGCCTGCATCGTCGTGTTCTCGCCTCGGTCCCGCATCTTCGCCGCATCCAGCACCATGCAACGCGCCGCGTACAGCTCTGCCTGGCTATCGGCAATCATTGCCTGGATCAATTGGAATTCAGAAATCGGCTGCCCGAACTGCTTGCGGTCCATCGCGTATTGCACCGCGTCGCGCAGCAGACGGTCTGCGATGCCCACGCAAAGCGCCGAGATGTGCAGGCGGCCTTTGTCGAGCACCCGCATCGACGTCTTGAAGCCGTTGCCTTCCTCGCCGCCCAGCAGCGCCGACGCCGGTACCCGGCAGTTGTCGAACACCACGTCGCTGGTCAGCGCGCCCGCCTGGCCCATCTTCTTGTCCGGCTTGCCGATGATCAGGCCGGGCGTGCCAGCTTCCACCAGGAAGCACGAAATCGACGCCGCGCGGCGTTCCGGCGCCGTGCGCGCCATCACCGAGAACAGGCCCGCAATCGGCGCGTTCGTGATGTAGCGTTTCGTGCCGTTCAGCACATAGTGGTCGCCGTCGCGTTCGGCCGACAGGCGCAGCGCCATCGCGTCCGAGCCGGCGTCCGGCTCCGTCAGCGCGAACGAGCCGATCAGCTCGCCGCTGGCCAGGCGCGGCAGATAGCGCGCGCGCTGCTCGTCCGTGCCTGCCAGCACAATCGACTGCGAACCGATGCCGATATTAGTGCCTGCCAGCGAGCGGAACGCCGGCGACGTCTGGCCCAGCTCGAACACCACCCGCACCTCTTCTTCCATCGTCAGCCCCAGGCCGCCGTAATCGGGCGAGATCGACAGGCCGAACAGGCCCAGCTCGCGCATCTCGGCCACGATATCCGGCGGCACCTGGCCGCTCGCGGCCAGCTCGTCTTCGGCGGGAATCAGACGTTCGTGCGTGAAACGGCGCACCGCGTCCAGCAACAGGGTCAGGGTTTCGGTATCCAGGGCCATGATCAGGGTCTCTCAAAAGTGCGGGGCGGCGGCGCTCAGGCGCGCATGCCGCCAACCAGTAAATCGAAATAGCCGGCGGCGATTGTCTCGGCGCTGTCGCCCTGGCCGGGCTTGTACCAGCGCACCATCCAGTTCAGCATCGACAGCACCGCGCGACCGGTGGCGGGCACGTCCAGCGCGCGGAATGTGCCGTCGGCCACGCCCTGCGCGATCAACTCGCGCAAGCGCTTCTCGTAGCCGTCGCGCAGGCGGGCGGCGTCTTCGCGTTCCGGCAGCGCCATGCCCGAATAGCCGATCAGCATCGTCACGAACTCCGCGTGGTGCTGCTCGAAATAACGCGCGTGGCCCACCATGAACGCGCGCAGCCGGTCGGCCGCGCCCTCGGCGCGCGCCACTTCCTGGCCCACGCTCAGGGTCAGGCCGTTCAGCACCGCCAGGATGATCGCGTCGTAGATGTCCTGCTTGGTCGTGAAGTAGTGATAGATGGCCGCCTTGGACACGCCGATCGCGGCGGCCAGGTCCGACACGGAACTGCCGTCGTAGCCGCTGCGCGCGAACAGCTTGGCGGCTTCGGCCAGGATGCGTTCGCGCGGCGCCGCCATGGTGGGCGGGCGGCCGGCGCGGGCGCGTTTGGAAGCGGGAGCAGCGGATGTCGGCATGGAGGGGCCAGGTGAGGCGGCGCCGGCTTGGCCAATAGCGGACCAGAAGCCAGGCCCCTTCCATTGACAGCGGTTCGGCGCTTGCCGTTAAATAAAGATTAATTAATTACCGGACGGTCGGTAGGTAATTATAGGCACATCCGTTCCCGCCGCTCAAGCAAGACTTGCGCGGTCCACCCGAAACCTCACGCGACGACGCTATGCCCCACTCTCTAGTGACTGATTTGTATGGCCAGATGTCCCTGCCGGTCATCAGCGCTCCCATGTTCATCGTGTCCAACCCGAAACTGGTCGTCGCGCAATGCACGAGCGGCATCGTGGGTTCGTTTCCGGCGCTGAACGCGCGGCCGCAGAGCCTCCTGACCGACTGGCTGGACGAGATCCAGGCCGGCCTGGCCTCGTACCGCGAAGCCAACCCGGGCGCCACGGTCGCCCCCTTTGCCGTCAACCAGATCATCCACCAGTCCAACGACCGGCTCGAGCAGGACCTGGCGGTGTGCGCCAGCCACCGCGTGCCGCTGATCATCACCAGCCTGCGCGCGCCCGGCGACCTGGTCAAAGGCGTGCACGACTGGGGCGGCAAGGTGTTCCACGACGTCACCACCATCCGCCACGCCGAAAAGGCGCTGGAAGCGGGGGTGGACGGCCTGATCCTGGTGTGCGCGGGCGCAGGCGGCCATGCCGGCACGCTCAGCCCGTTCGCGCTGGTGTCCGAAGTGCGCCGCTTCTACGACGGCCCGCTGATCCTGTCGGGCGCCATCACGTCCGGCGAACACGTGCTGGCCGCGCTCGCCATGGGCTGCGACTTCGCCTACATGGGCACGCGCTTCATCGCCAGCGCCGAAGCCAATGCCAGCGACGGCTACAAATCGGCCATCGTCGACGCCAGCGCGTCCGACATTCTCTATACCCCGTTCTTCACCGGCATTCCCGGCAACTACCTGAAGGCCAGCATCACGGCTGCCGGCCTGGACCCCGCCAACCTGCCCCAGCCGGACAGCGGCGCGTCGAATTTCGGCTCCGGCCGAGTCAAGCCCTGGAAGGACATCTGGGGCGCGGGCCAGGGCGTGGGCGGCATCGCCAGCGTGCAACCCACGCGGCAGATCGTCGACACCCTGCGCCGCGAGTACGCGCAGGCAAAAGACAAGCTGGCCGCAAGGACCTACGCATGAGCGCCGGCCTGAAGGTATCGCGCGACGGCGCGGTGCTGACGCTGGTGATCGACCGCCAGGACCGCCGCAACGCGCTGGACACGGCCACCTATGCCGCGCTGACCGCGCAGATCTCGCAGGCCGCGGCCGACACCAGCGTGTCCGCCGTGATCCTGGCGGGCGCCGGTGAACACTTCACTGCCGGCAACGACCTGCGCGACTTCCAGGCCGAACGCGGCGCCGGCGACAGCGCCGGCCTGACCTTCCTGCGCGCGCTGACCCAGGCCGACGTGCCCATCATCGCCGCCGTCGAGGGCTACGCCATCGGCATCGGCGTGACGCTGCTGCAGCATTGCGACTTCGTCTACATCGGCGAAGGCGCCACGCTGCGCATGCCGTTCGTGGCACTGGGCCTGTGCCCCGAGGGCGCCTCCAGCCTCTTGATGCCGCGCCTGGCCGGCGCCCGTCGCGCCGCCGAATGGCTGCTGCAGGGCAAGGCCTTCTCGGCCCGGGAGGCCTGCGATGCCGGCCTGGGCACCGCGGTCACGGCCAAGGGGCAGGCGCTGGCGGCCGCGCAGGCCGCCGCGGCCAGCCTGGCAAGGCAGCCGCCCGCGGCGCTGCGCCTGACCAAGTCCATGCTCAAGCGCCCGGACCGCCAGGCCATCCAGGAAACGCTGGACTACGAAGCGCAGCAATTCCGCGCCCGGCTCCAGACGGAAGAGGCGCAGGCCGCGTTCGCGGCGTTCTTCAAGAAGTAAGGAATCGCGCCGCGGGCGGGGCTGCCGCCCCGCGCGTTTCCGGATTTCGCCGGGACGGCTGCGCACGGCGCCGCGCCCGGCCCCCTCAGAACGGCGAGTCGGGCCGGAAGTTCGGCGCCCGCCGTTCGCGCAGCGACTGCACGCCTTCGCGCACATCGGGGCCGCCAAAGCCCATGAATTCCAGTGCCAGCGACGTATCGAAGGTCGGGCCGGCCATGCGCAGCCAGTTGTTCAGCGAATACTTGGTCCAGCGGATGGCGGTCTGCGAGCCGGCCGCCAGGCGGTTGGCCACCTCGAAGGCGCGGCCGATCAGCTCGGATTCGTCCACGCACAGCGACACCAGGCCGATGCGCTCGGCCTCTTCCCCCGTCACGGTCTCGCACAGCATCAGGTAGTACTTGGCGCGCGCCATGCCGCACAAGAGCGGCCAGACAATGGCGGCGTGGTCGCCGGCCGTCACGCCCAGGCGGGTGTGGCCGTCGATGATGCGGGCGTCGCGCGCGGCGATGGAGATGTCGGCCAGCAGCCCGGCCACCAGGCCCGCGCCGACCGCGGCGCCGTGCATGGCCGACACGATCGGCTTGCTGCAATTGATGATGTTGTAGACCAGGTCGCGAGCCTCCCGCCAGACGCGGGTGCGCACGTCGAAATCGTCGGCCATCTGCTGCACCAGGTCCAGATCGCCGCCGCCGGAAAAGCCCTTGCCCTCGCCGCGGATCACCACCACCCGGGTGTCGGGGTCGGTATCGATATCGCGCCAGATGTCGGCCAGCTCGCGGTGCATCCGGTCGTCGGCCGTGGACAGCTTGCCCGGCTTGCCGTCCTTGGCGCCCATGATCAGTTCCAGCACGCCGTTGGGGTGCCGGCGCAGCTTCAGGGACTCGTAGGCGGAATAGTGTTCCAGCGTGATATCGGTCATTGTCTTCTCCGGGAGCGCGGGCGAAGGGCCGCGCATTTTTGGGCACTATAGTGGATAGGACACGCCCCGCCGCGCCCGCTGCAACCAGGAGCCTCAGCCAATGAACACCCCCCTGCCCCCCTCCGGCGGCGACATCCGCCGCGATGACCTGCCCGCCCTGTTCGCCCCGCGCGGCCAGGACACGCACAAGGGCAGTTTCGGCACCGTCGGCGTGGTGGGCGGCGGACGCGGCATGGAAGGCGCGGCGCTGCTGGCCGCCCGGGCCGCCCTGAAGACCGGCGCCGGCAAGGTCCTGGTGGGTTTTGCCCAGGACGCCGCGCCGCTGGCCTGCGATCCCCTGCAACCCGAACTGATGCTGCGCGACGCGCGCTCGCTGCTGGAAGGCGACTGGGGCGTCACTGCCTGGGTCGCCGGCTGCGGCATCGGCACGGGCACCGAGGCGGCCAATGCCTTGTCCGAATTGTTCGTGCTGCGCCGGGGCGCCCCGCTGGTACTGGACGCCGACGGCCTGAACCTGCTGGCCCAGGGCGCCGTGCAACCCAACTGGGGCGCTGGCCCCGTGGTGCTGACCCCGCACCCGGCCGAAGCGGCCCGCCTGCTGGGCACGGACACCGCCCGCATCCAGGCCGATCGGCCGGCCGCCGCCCAGGCGTTGGCGCAACGCTATGGCGCCTGGGCCGTCCTGAAGGGCGCCGGCACCGTGGTTTGCGCGCCGGACGGCGCCTGGCGCCGCAACACCAGCGGCAACCCCGGGCTGGCCACCGCCGGAACCGGGGACGTCTTGGCCGGCGTGCTGGCTTCACTGATCGCCCAGCACCTGCCCCTGGATCAGGCCGTGGCCGGTGCCGTCTGGCTGCACGGTGCGGCGGCGGACGCCCTGGTGGCACGAGGCATCGGCCCGATCGGGCTGACGGCGGGCGAGCTGGCGGATGCCGCGCGGCGCCTGCGCAACGGCGGCTGACACCCTCGCCACGGGGCTAAGTCCCTGTGGCAAAAAACATTTTTACAACACACTAGGGTTTTCCCCTAAAAACACATTGCTTTCGATTTAGGGTTATCCCTATAATGGTTTACACCAAGACGAAACGGACTGGAGCAAACCATGAGCGAACTGACCCTGAACCACACTGCCCGCCTGACCGACGCGCTGGAGCGCGATCTGCTCCGCGGCGCCCTCGAGAACCAACCGAATTCCCACCCGCTGACCAACCTGAAGAAGGCTGGCCAGGCGATCGCCGCCGCCGTCGCTGGCGTGTTCGCCTTCATCGACGAAGTCAACGAATCGATGAACAAGGCCCGCGCCGCCAGCTCGCGCTTCTCCGGCTCGCAGTGGTAAGAACAGCCGCGCTGGGCTGAATCGCGACCGATCTCCCGCGACTCAACCTGGCACGCTGCCAGCGCAACCCCCGCCGCCTCTGCGGCGCCTGTTGCACTGGACCGGCGCCCGGGGCATAAAGCCCTTCCCTCACCGGGCGCCATCGCGCCGCGCCGGCCCCCCCTTGCGGGGCCCCCGCGACGCCCTCCGCCACGCAATGCCGTAGCAAGAATCCCTGTCGCCCCAGTGCGTAGCCGTCCCGAAGCGGGACTGCCCGGCACTGGGGCGATTGGCATTTGGGAAGCCGCAACGGCCGCCATTCCCCTCTCGGCGTTTACCCTAGCGTCGGCTCGGCGCGCATTGACAGCGCGCGAAGCCCCTACCGATAATCGGCCCCTTGCCGTCGTGCTGGCGCCAAAAAACACCGCAAGCCCCCCCCGGCCGACGTTTCTGTTTCCCGGTTGGCCCCCTCGCTGTTCCCCCCGCCCAGCACGATCCGGTTCGTTCCCCATCCGGAGTTGTCACCATGAAGTTGCGCACCACCCTGGCCCTTGTGGCCGCCGCCATTCCCTTGGCCGCAGCCCAGGCCCAGACGCTGAAGGTCGGCCTGTCGGCCGAACCCACCTCGGCCGATCCCCACTACCACAAGATGACGCAGAACGACGCTTTCTCTGCGCACGTCTACAGCTCCCTGGTGGGCCGCAGCGCCGACATGAAGCTGGTGCCCGCGCTGGCCACCTCGTGGAAGAACCTGGATGACCTGACCTGGGAATTCAAGCTGCGCGACGACGTCAAGTTCTCCAACGGCAAGCCGTTCACGTCCGAAGACGTGCTGTTCACCATCTGCCGCACGCTGAACAACGAGACCAACGTGTCGCAGTCCTACATGGACACGACCAAGCTGATCACCGACGTGCAGACGCCGGACGCGCATACCGTCATCATCAAGACGGGCGCCCCCTTCCCGCTGATGCCCGCCGAAATGGCGCGCTCGCTGCCAATCATCTGGAACGGCATCGTCGAGCATGGCAAGCTGACGTTCGACCCGAAGAAGGGTTGCGGCGTGACCGGCGCATGGCCGACCGTGGCCGACTTCAACAACGGCAAGGATGCCATCGGCACCGGCCCGTACACCCTGAAGTCCTACGTCAAGGGCACCGGCATCGAGCTGGTGCGCAACGAAAACTACTGGGGCCCGAAGCCCTACTGGAAGGAAGTGAAGTTCGTGCCGGTGCCGGCCGCGGGTCCGCGCCTGACCGGTCTGCTGTCGGGTGACTTCGACATGATCGAAAACCCGGCCGCGCGCGACCTGCAACGCCTGAAGGACAACCCCAAGTTCGGTTTCGTGGCCACGCCGTCGACCCGCCTGGTGTTCTTCCAGCCTGACATCGGCCGCAACCCGAGCCCGTTCGTGAAGGCCGCCGACGGCAAGAACCCGCTGCAGGACCTGCGCGTGCGAAAAGCCATTTCGATGGCCATCGACCGCAAGACCATCACGGCCCGCATCATGGACGGCATGGCCACCCCGGCCTACCAGTACATGCCCGACGGCATGTTCGGCGCGTTGCCCAAGGCCCCGGAAATCAAGTACGACCCCGAAGGCGCCAAGAAGCTGCTGGCCGAAGCCGGCTACCCCAACGGCTTTGAGTTGACGCTGTCGTCCACCAACGACCGCTACGTCAACGACGGCCAGGTCGCCCAGGCCGTGGCCCAGTACCTGGCCCGTGTCGGCATCAAGACCAACGTCGACGCCATGACCGCTTCAATCTACTTCCCCAAGCGCGCCAAGCGCGAGTTCAGCTTCTCGATGGGCGGCTGGCCGGCGGAAACGGGTGAAGCCTCGGCGCTGTTCCAGCTGTGGGTCGCCTCGCTCGACTCGCCCAACAGCCTGGGCACCAGCAACTATGGCGGCTTTTCCAACGCGGATTTCGACAAGGTCTACAAGCAGGCCATCGTGACGGTCGACGCCCCCAAGCGCGAAAAACTGCTGCAGGACGCCACCCAGATCGCCCTGGACAACGTGCCGCTGATCCCGTTGCACTTCGAAAGCAGCATCTGGGCCTTCCGCAAGGGCATCACTTACGAAGGCCGCCGCGACCAGTTCACGCTGGCCACCTCGGCCAAGCCCGACGCCAAGTAATCCGGCCTCGCGCAACGCAAACGGCTGCCCCGCGGGGCAGCCGTTTTTCATGGTGGCCGGCAGCCGTCAGACCTCGGGCCCCTGGTCCAGCACCAGGTCCAGCTCGCGCGACAGCAGCGCAATGAACGCCTCGGCCTTGGGTGGCAGCACCCGCCCCTCCATGACGTAGATCTGCAGCGTCCGCGACTGCAACTCCGCGTTCGAGATCGGCACCGCTACCAATTCTTCGCGCTTCAGGCTCCAGGCGACCGAAATGTAGCCGCTGAGCATGACGGCGTCGGACTCCAGCACGAAGCCGTGCAACGGCGACGAATCGTTGCAGGTCAGCGTGGGTTCGAGCTGCACCGATTCCAGCAGGCACCCCATCTCGAACAGGTGCCGGGACGAGGTGCCCAGTCCAGTCAACGCCAGTGGATATTGGCCCAGGTCCTGCAGGCTGACATTTCGGCGCCTGGCCAGCGGGTGGCCGGCGGCCATCACCGCGTGCACCGGGGCGCGGCGGGAATAGCGCACGCTGACGCCGCTGACCCGCTCCACGTTGAAGGTCATGCCCAGCTCGACACTGCCCTCGGCCACCCGCCGGGCGACGTCGTGCGACGGGCCCACGTGCAGATCGAAGCGCACGCCAGGCCAATCGCGGCGAAAGCGCACCATGGCCAAAGGCAGGAAGACACGGGCCACGCCTTCGACCGCGGCCATCCGGATCTCGTTGCGCGCCATGCCCTTGAGCCCCGCGATCTCCTGCAGCACCGATTCGGACTCCAGCAGGGTGCGGCGGGCATGCGCCAGCAGCAACTGGCCCGCTTCGCTCAGGACCATGCCGCGCGCGGCGCGCTCGAACAACGGCGCGCCCGCCTCTTCTTCCAGCTTGGATATCTGCCGGCTGATGGCGGACACGGCCACATGCAGGCGCTCGGACGCGCCGCTCAGGCTGCCCGCCTGGGCAACCTCGACAAAGTACCTCAGGGCGATGCCGTGCATGGTCAACCCTCGCTGATGACTCGGAGCCGGGATGAAGCTTTGCCTTTTATGCAAAGCTATCAATAAATATTCTAATTGTAGAGAAAGCTTCCCTGATCCTAGAATTTGCGCAACGATCCAGGCAGGCGCGCACGACGCGTCCGCCCCAAAAAGGGGAAGTCCGTGTCAACAGCAGTTCCGAACGCCAGCCGCGCCGCCGCTGTCGGCCGCGCGGCCGCCTACGCCGAAAGCGGCGCCTTGCAGCGCGATCTGGCCGAGCTGGTCGCCTATCGCACCGAAAGCCAGAACCCGGACCAGCGCGAGACGCTGTATGACTACCTGCGGTTGGCGGTCGGTCCCCGCCTGCAGGGTCTGGGCTTTTCCTGGCAGATCAAGGACAACCCCGTGGACGGCGGCCCGCCGTTCCTGTTGGCCGAGCGCCTGGAAGACCCCGCGCTGCCCACCGCGCTGATGTACGCCCATGGCGACGTGGTGCGCGGCTACGACGAGCAGTGGCGCGACGGCCTGGCCCCCTGGCGGCTGACGGCCGAAGGCGACCGCTGGTACGGCCGCGGCACGGCCGACAACAAGGGCCAGTACTGCATCAACATGGCGGCGCTGGAACAGGTGCTGGCCGAACGCGACGGACGCCTGGGTTTCAATCTGCGCATGCTGGTGGAATGCGGCGAGGAAGTCGGCTCGCCCGGCCTGCATCAGGCCTGTGACCAGTGGCGCGAGCTGCTGGCGGCCGACGTGTTCATCGCCTCCGACGGCCCGCGGCTGGCCGCCGACCTGCCGACGTTGTTCCTGGGATCGCGCGGCACGCTGCTGTTCGACCTGGTGGTGGACCTGCGCGGCCACGCCCACCATTCCGGCAACTGGGGCGGCGTGCTGCCCAACCCCGGCATCATCCTGGCCCACGCGCTAGCCAGCCTGGTGGATGCACGCGGCCGCCTGCTGGTCGACGGCCTGCGTCCCCCGGCCATCCCGGCCGCGGTGCGCCAGGCGCTGGCCGACATCCAGGTGGGGCAGGACGAAGATGCCCCGGACATCGACCCCGATTGGGGCGAGCCCGGCCTGTCGCTGGCCGAGCGCCTGTTCGGCTGGAACACGCTGGAAGTGCTGGCCTACAAGACCGGCAATCCCGACAACCCGGTGGGCGCGATTCCGCCGCGCGCCAGCGCCACCTGCAATCTGCGCTTCGTGGTCGGCACCGACTGGCGCCAGACCGAAGCCATCCTGCGCCGCCACCTGGACGCGCGCGGCCTGTCGCAAGTGGCCATCCGCATGCGCCGCGGCACGCCCGCCACCCGGCTGGACCCGGACGATCCCTGGGCCCGTTGGGCGGTGGCCTCGCTGACCGCCACTACCGGCAAGACGCCGGCGCTGCTGCCCAACCTGGGCGGCACGGTGCCCAATGACGCGTTTTCCGAGGTGCTGGGCCTGCCCACCGTGTGGGTGCCCCATTCCTACCCCGCCTGTTGCCAGCACGGCCCGGACGAACACCTGCTGGCGTCCGTGGCGCGCGAGGCCGCGGCCATCATGGCGGGCCTGCTCTGGGACCTGGGCGAACAAGGCGCGGCCATTGCCGCCCAGCGGCGGCGCCTGGCCACCTGACCCGTTCCTGAGCGCCCTGCGCACGCATCCCCTATACAATCCCCTTCGCTTGATCGGAGTTCCCATGTCATCGTCTTCATCCGCGCCCCAGCCGCGCCCCTTTCTGCTTGCCTGTCCGGATCTGTCGGCCGAACGCCTGGGCAATACGGACACGCCGGGCGTCTGGCATTTCGACTCCGGTGTGCCGGGTAAGCGCGTCATGCTCAGCGCCCTGATCCACGGCAACGAGCTGTGCGGCGCCTGGGCCCTGAAAGAAGCCCTGGCCGCGGGCCTGCGCCCCCGGCGCGGTTCGCTGACGCTGGCGTTCTGCAACCTGGCCGCCTTCGACCGCTTCGATCCCGCCCACTACGCGCCGGCGCGCTTTGTCGACGAAGACATGAACCGCGTCTGGAGCGACGACAAGCTGGCCCTGCCCCTGAGCCAGGAACGCCGCCGCGCCGCCGAGATCCGCCCCTGGGTGGCCCAGGCCGATTGGCTGCTGGATTTCCACTCGATGAGCAATTCCGACGTGCCGCTGCAACTGACTGGCATGGAACAGCGCAACATCGACCTGGCCCTGGCGCTGGGCAACCCCGCCACTATCATCGCCGATGCCGGCCACGCCGCCGGCGTGCGCATGCGCGACTACGGCCGCTTCGGCGAAGCCGGCGACAACGGCACCCGTTCGCTGCTGATCGAATGCGGCTTCCATGGCGCCCCCGAAGCGCGCGGCGTGGCGATCGACCAGATGGCGCGGTTCCTGCTGGCCGCCGGCACGGTGGACGAAACCGACCTGCCGCAAGACTGGATCGCCCCCCAGGCCAGCGCCCAGCGCGCCCTGCGCGTGACCCATGCGGTGGCCGCGAAAAGCGCCGACTTCCGTTTCGCCGAGCCCTGGAAGGGCCTCGAAACGCTGGCGCGCGCCGGTACCGTCATCGGCTGGTCCGAAGGCGAGGCCGTGACCACGCCCTACGACGATTGCGTGCTGATCATGCCGTCCACCGCCAACCTGCGGGCCGGCGTCACCGTCGTCCGGCTGGCCCAGCCCATCCTCTGATCGTCCGAGCGGCGCGCCCTCGATGGCGCGCCGCCTTACACAAAAGCAATCCAAGGGAAGCAGCAATGTCCGCAAACGTTTTCATCCGCAGTGTCTTGTCCGCCTGTACGCTGACGGCCGCCCTGGCCGCCGCCGCGCCCGCGGCCCTGGCCCAGGCAGCCCCCCAGACGCTGCGCATCGGACTGTCGTCCGAGCCCACCGCGATGGACCCGCACTACCACCAGGCCACGCCGAACGACTCGATGACCTCGCACATCTTCGAGACGCTGGTGGGCCAGGACGCCAAGATGAACCTGATTCCGCGGCTGGCCACCGCCTGGAAGCCGGTGGACGACACCACTTGGGAATTCACGCTGCGCAACGGCGTGAAGTTCTCCAATGGCGAGCCCTTCACCGCTCAGGACGTGATCTTCACGCTGTGCCGCGCGCTGCACAACGAGCAGTCCATCGGCGGCTCGTACGCCAGCGTGGTGCAGAAGCTGGCCTCCATCGACGTGCGCGACGGCAACGTGCTGGTCATCAAGACCCACCAGCCCTACCCGCTGCTGCCCAACGACCTGACCCGCAACGCCATGATCTGGAGCGGCATCGTCCAGCACGGACCGATCAGCTTCGACCCGAAGAACCAATGCGGCGTGACCGGCCCGTGGCCCACGGTGGCCGACTTCAATACCGGCAAGTCCGCCATCGGCACCGGCCCCTATGTCCTGAAGTCGTACGTCAAGGGCAGCGCCATCGAGCTGACGCGCAACGAGGCCTACTGGGGTGACAAGCCCGCCTGGCCGAACGTGAAGCTGGTGCCGGTGCCCGCCGCCGGCCCGCGCCTGACGGGCCTGCTGGCCGGCGACTTCGACCTGATCGAGAACCCCGCCGCACGCGACGTCAAGCGCATTTCAGAAACACCGGGCTTCGGCTACGTCATCACGCCGTCGGTGCGGGTGGTGTACTTCCAGTTCGACGTGGCGCGCAGCCCCAGCCCCATGGTGCGCGCCGCCGACGGCAAGAACCCGCTGCAGGACGTGCGCGTGCGCCGCGCGATCTCGCTGGCGATCGACCGCAAGGCCATCACGCAGCGCATCATGGACGGCGCGGCCGTGCCCGCCAACCAGTTCCTGCCGGACGGCATGTCCGGCACGCTGCAGCCGGCGCCCGAGCTGAAGTACGACCCCGCCGCCGCCAAGAAACTGCTGGCCGAGGCCGGCTACCCGGACGGCTTCGAGCTGACCATCTCGTCCACCAACGACCGCTACATCAACGACGCCCAGATCTCGCAGGCCGTGGCGCAGTACCTGTCGCGCGTGGGCATCAAGACCACGGTCGACGCCATGACGCGCTCGGTCTACTTCCCAAAGCGCGCCAAGCGCGAGTTCAGCTTCGCCATGGGCGGCTGGTCGTCGGAGACCGGCGAGGCCTCGTCGTTCCTGCAGTACTGGGTCAGCGCCTTCGACAAAGAGCGCGGCCTGGGCACCAGCAACTATGGCGGCTACGACAACCCCGAATTCGACCGCGTCTTCAAGCGCGCCCTGATCACCGTCGATCCGGCGGCCCGCGAAAAGCTGCTGCAGGAATCCCTGACCCTGGCCCTGGCCGACCTGCCCAGCATTCCCTTGCATTTCGAAAGCAGCATCTGGGCGTTCAAGAAGGGCCTGACCTACGAAGGCCGCGCCGACCAGTACACCCTGGCCATGTCGGCCAAGCCCGCCCAATAGGACCGCCCTTCCGGCGCCCCAACCCCAAGCCCACCAAGGAAATCATCACGTGGCCCTTTTCATCCTACGCAGACTGATACAGAGTCTGTTCGTGCTGCTGGCCGTTTCGGTCGTGGTCTTCTTCGCGGTCTATGCCGTGGGCGACCCGATCGAGCTGCTGGTCAGCCCCGAAGCCAGCCAGGCCGCCCGCGAAGCAATGATTGCCCGCCTCGGCCTGGACCTGCCCGTGTGGCAGCAATACGCCGGGTTCCTGTGGCGCGCGCTGCACGGCGACCTGGGCACGTCGTTCGTGCACGGCATCCCCGCCATCGAACTGATCGTGCAGCGCATCCCGGCCACCTTCGAGCTGGTCATCCTGGCCATCGGCCTGACCTGTGTGGTCGGCATCCCGCTGGGCCTGGTCGCCGGCCTGTACCGGGACGAACCGCTGGGCCGTGGCATCATGAGCTCGTCCGTGCTGGGCTTTTCGCTGCCCAACTTCTGGCAGGGCATGATGCTGATCCTGCTGTTCGCCGTCTGGCTGGGCTGGCTGCCGGCCACCGGCCGCGGCGAAACCGTGACCGTGCTGGGCGTGCGCCTGTCGATCCTGACGGCTGACGGCTGGTCGCACCTGATCCTGCCGGCGATCAACCTGGCGCTGGCCAACATCGCCCTGGTGCTGCGCCTGACCGCCTCGGGCGTGGTCGAAGCGCGCAGCCAGGACTACGTGAAGTTCGCCCGCGCCAAGGGCGTCAAGCCCGGCCGCATCGTGCGCCGCCACATCCTGCGCAACATCCTGATCCCGGTCGTCACCGTGATCGGCATGGAATTCGGCAGCCTGATCGCCTATTCCACCATCACCGAAACCGTGTTCGCGTGGCCCGGCATGGGCAAGCTGCTCATCGACAGCGTCTACCAGCTGGACCGCCCCGTGGTGGTCGCCTACGTGATGCTGGTCACCCTGATCTTCGTGGTCATCAACCTGGTTGTGGACATCCTGTACGCCGCGCTCGACCCCCGCGTGCAGCTCGTGACCCCCGCTCAATAAACGCCATGGCTAATCCTCCCAATACCGGCCGCACCCGTACCGTCCAGCCCCTGGCCGATACGCCCAAGCGCGCCTCGATCCTGAAGAAACTGCGGGCCCGCCCCACCGTGCGCGGCTCCGTCATCGCCCTGGCCATCCTGATCGTGCTGGTGGTGTTCGCACCGTACTTCGCGCCGCAGAATCCCTATGACCTGGCCAACCTGTCGCTGATGGACGGCCGCCTGGCGCCGCGCCAGGCGCTGATGGACGGCAGCATCGCCTGGCTCGGCACCGACGACCAGGGCCGCGACATGCTCAGCGCCATCCTGTATGGCCTGCGCATCAGCCTGATGGTGGGCCTGTCCGCCGTGGTACTGGCCACCGCCGTGGGCGGCGCCGTCGGCCTGGTGGCCGCCTACATCGGCGGCCTGGTCGACACCGTGCTGATGCGCATCGTCGACTTCATCCTGGGCTTTCCGACCATTCTGGTGGCGCTGGTGCTGCTGGTGGTGCTGGGACGCGGGGTGGACAAGGTGATCCTGGCGCTGGTGCTGGTGCAATGGGGTCATTACGCCCGCATCATGCGCAGCCGCGCGCTGCAGGAGCGCCGCAAGGAATACGTCGAGGCCGCCGCCAACCTGGGCTTTCCGGCCTGGCGCATCATGGTGTTCCACCTGTTGCCCAACTGCCTGGGCCCCGTGATGGTGTTCGCCACCATCCAGATCGCCACCGCCATCGCCCTGGAGGCGACGCTGTCGTTCCTAGGGGTCGGCGTGCCGATTACCGAACCGTCGCTGGGCCTGTTGATCTCCAACGGCTTCCAGTACCTGCTGTCGGGCGACTACTGGATCAGCCTGTTCCCGGGCATCGCGCTGTTGCTGCTGATTCTTTCCATCAATATCGTAGGCGACCGCCTGCGCGAGAGCCTGGACCCGAAGAGATGACGCCCACCCCCGAAGCGCTGCGCGCTTCCCCCTCAAGGGGGCATGCCAGCGGCCCGGCAAAGCCGGCTCCGCGGCATCCCGATGGAGCAATGTGCATCGCATGCGTTGCGACTACGCTGCGCACTGGATTACTGAAATGAGTGAAATCCTTCTAGAGGTGCGCGGCCTGCGCACCGCATTCCATACCGAGGCTGGCGCCTGGCTGGCGGTTGATGGCGTTGATTTGACGGTGCGCCGCGGCGAAATCGTGGGCCTGGTCGGCGAATCGGGTTCGGGCAAGTCGGTCACCGGCTTCTCGCTGCTGGGCCTGATCGACCCCCCGGGCGAAGTGGTCGACGGCGAGGTCAAGTTCAAGGGCAACGACCTGCGCAAGCTCTCGGAAGAGCAGATGCGCCAGTTGCGCGGCAACCGCATCGCCATGATCTTCCAGGATCCCCTGATGACGCTCAACCCGGTGCTGCGCATCGGCGAACAGATGATGGAAGCCATCCTGACGCACGAAAACGTGCCGCGCGCGCAGGCCCTGGAACGCTGCCGCGAGGCGCTGGAGATGGTCGGCATTCCGTCGCCGGAAAAGCGCTTAAAGAGCTACCCGCACGAGTTCTCCGGCGGCATGCGCCAGCGCGTGGCGATCGCGATCGCCATGCTCAACAAGCCCGACCTGATCATCTGCGACGAGCCCACCACGGCGCTGGACGTCACCATCCAGGGCCAGATCCTGTACCGCATGCAGGAGATCTGCCGCGAGCACAACACGGCGCTGATCTGGATCACCCACGACCTGGGCGTGGTGGCCGAACTGGCCGACCGCGTCGCGGTCATGTATGCCGGCCGCATCGTCGAAAGCGGCCCGGTCGAACAGGTGCTGGACGCGCCGCGCCACCCCTACACCAAGGGCTTGCTCGACTCGATGCCCGGCGCCACCCAGCCGGGCGCGCGCCTGCACCAGATCAACGGCATGGCGCCCAGCCTGGCCGGCCGCCCGTCGGGCTGTGCCTTCCGGCCGCGCTGCGCCCATGCGGTCACGCGCTGCACCGAACAAGCCCCCACCGTCACCAATGAAGGTCCGCGCAGCTATCGCTGTTACGTCCCGATCGCCCGCGAGGCCGAGCAAGCATGAGCCAAGCCGATACCCCCGTCATCGAGCTCAAGAACGTCCATAAGCGCTTCGAGCAGCGGCCCGACCTGGCCCAGCGCATCCTGGCCCTGACCGGCCGCCCCATCGACCGCCGCACCGTCTATGCCGTCAACGGCGTGGACCTGCGCATTGGCCGCGGCGAAGTCGTCGGCCTGGTCGGAGAATCCGGCTGCGGCAAGTCCACCCTGGGCCGCGTCGTGGCCGGCCTGCACCGCCAGACCGAAGGCGACCTGCTCTACCAGGGCCAGGACGCCCGCCGCCTGCGCGGCGCCGACAAGCTCGCCTACACGCTGGGCGTGCAGATGATCTTCCAGGACCCGCAGGCCTCGCTCAATCCGCGCCAGCGCCTGCGCCAGATCCTGGGCGAATCGCTCAAGGTGCACAAGTTGGCGCCGCCGGCCGAGATTCCCTCGCGCATCGACCAGGCGCTGAAGGAAGTGGGTCTGGACACCGAATACCGCGACCGCTTCCCGCACCAGATCTCGGGCGGCCAGCGCCAGCGCATCGGCATCGCCCGCGCGCTGATGGTGGCGCCCAAGTTCCTGGTGTGCGACGAACCGGTGGCCGCGCTGGACGTGTCGATCCAGGCGCAGGTGATCAACTTGTTCATGGATCTGCGCGAGCAGCATGGCTTCACGTACCTGTTCATCAGTCATGACCTCGGCGTGGTCAAGCACATCTCGGACCGCGTCGCGATCATGTACCTGGGCAAGATCGTCGAGATCTCGACGTCGGCCGAGATTTTCGCGCGCGCCAACCACCCGTACACTCAGGCATTGATGGCCGAGGTGCCGGACGTGGGCCGCCGGGGCCGCAAGTTCACGCCGATCAAGGGAGAAATCCCGTCGCCGCTGAACCCGCCGCCGGGCTGCACGTTCAACCCCCGCTGTCCCCACGCCATGCCGCGCTGCCGCGAGCAGGCGCCGTCCCTGAAAGAAATATCGCCGGGCCACTGGTCGGCCTGCCACCTGAACGAAGCCACCGCCTGAACGCCATGAAACCCTCTGACATGTCCAATAAGGACCGCATCGCCATCGAAATGGGCCATGCGGGCCGCAACACCATCGCCTACATCGACGAAGACCGCAATGCCGACCGTCCGTTCAAGCTGCAGACCTACCGCCCCTACGGCTACACGCCGGACCGCCCGGTGGTGATCGTGCAGCACGGCGTGCTGCGCAACGGCGACGAATACCGCGACTTCTGGGTGGAGGCAGCCGACAAGCACAAGCTGCTGATCGTGGCGCTGACCTTCTCCAACGAGATCTGGCCCGGCGTCGAAAGCTACAACAACGGCCGCGTGTTCTCGGCCGGCGGCAACCCCCGCCACATCGACGGCTGGACCTACGCGCTGGTGGGCAACGTCATCCGCGACATGATCGACGGCGAAATCACCGACGGCCAGAACATCTACCTGTTCGGCCACTCGGCCGGCGGCCAGTTCGTGCACCGCCTGATGAGCAGCCAGTCGCATGCGCCCTTCAAGGCCGTGGCGGCGGGCAACCCCGGCTGGTACACCCTGCCGACGTTCGACTACCCCTTCCCCGAGGGCATGGACGGCGTGGGCTTGAACGAAGAGCACCTGGTCAAGCTGCTGGGCTACCCGATGATGATCATGGCGGGCGACCAGGACATCGCCACCGACGACCCCAACCTGCCTTCGGAACCGGCCGCCATGCGCCAGGGCCCGCACCGCTTCGCCCGCGCCCACAACTATTTCGAGGCTGGCCGCAAGGAAGCCGAACGCCGCGGCGTGCCGTTCAACTGGACGCTGCAAGTGGTGCCCGGCATCGGCCACGACGGCCGCGCCATGTCCGCGGTATGCGCCAGCCTGTGGTTCGACGGCCGCATGCCCGACGCCGCCGAGCTGGCCCGCCTGGCCGGCCAGCAGGTCGCCTGAACGCCCCCCCTTTCCTAGCCGACATCCCCGATACCGCTATGTCTTCTACCCGCACTGAACAGCTCGTCGCCGGCATCCAAAGCTGGCTGCAATGCGAATCGCCCTCGAACTTCCCCGACGGCATCGCCGCCATGGCCCGCATCATCGCCGACTACGCCGCCGCGGCCGGCCTGACGGTGGAACTGTCGTCGCTGGGCCCCGCCACCGGCCCGCTGCTGTACGCCACCAACCGCGCCCCCGGCGACACGCGCCCCGGCATCCTGATCCTGGCGCACATGGACACGGTGCACCCGGTCGGCACGCTGCTGGAGAACCCGGTGCGCATCGACGGCGACCGCCTGTACGGCCCGGGCAGCTATGACATGAAGGCCGGCATCTATCTGGCGCTGACGGCCCTGGCGGGCGTGGCCCGCCCCGGCGCAACGCAACTACCGGTGGACTTCCTGGTGGTGCCCGACGAAGAAACCGGCAGCCACGCCTCGCGCGTGCACATCGAACGTTTCGCGGCCAACGCGAAGTACGCGCTGGTGTGCGAACCGGCCCGCCCGAACGGCGGCAAGTGCGTGACGGCGCGCAAGGGCACGGGCATGCTGAACCTGAACGTCAAGGGCCGCCCTGCTCACGCAGGCATGCAGCACGAAAAGGGCCGCAGCGCGATCCGCGAGATGGCACACCAGGTGCTGGCGCTGGAAGCGATGACGGACTACGAACGCGGCATCACGGTCAGCGTGGGCACGATCGCAGGCGGCACGGTAACGAACACGGTGCCGGCGCTGTGCCGCTGCGTGGTGGACTTCCGCGTGCCGGACATGGGCGCGGCAGAAGACGTGCTGCGCCGCATGCGCGAGCTGTGCGCGGTGGGCCCTGACGTGGAGCTGGACATCGATGTGGAACTGAACCGCCCGCCGATGGTGAAGACGGACGAAGCAGCCGCGCTGCTGGCGCTGGTGCAGGGTTACGCGGAACGCGCGGGCTTCCTGCTGGAAGATGCGCCCATGACGGGCGGCGGCAGCGACGCCAACTTCACCTCCGCCATGGGGGTGCCGACGCTCGATGGTTTAGGTGCGGATGGGGATGGTGCTCATACGTTGAATGAGTACATCCTGGTTTCTACGTTGGAGCAGCGGTTGAAGTTTTGGGAGTTGTTGTTGAAGGATCTGGCTTAAGAGCTTGATGATTGTTTGATGCGCGGTTTTTTCTTCTTGAGCCGCGCGTGACGGGGCAGGCGGGTGAGGGCGGGGCTACGATTGCGGTCCGGAGCCTTCGCTCCGGACTGCCCCGTGCTCATCCTCGTCACCGCCTTCGGCGGTTCCTTCGGATTCCGCCGGGCGCATCTACACGCCCCGCCCTCACCCGCCTGCCCCGCCACGCGCTCTTGATGTGCATTACTTACGGCCTCTGGGGCGGTCAGTGTGCTTGGCATGCTAGTCACCATCAAAGGGGGTTGGAGGAGGGTGCGGTGCCCGCCTCGTGCCGGCCGCGCGGGCGGCCTTACGAGGCTTACGCGGTGTCTTGCGTAAACGGATGCCGCTCTCGCGCCTGCGGTGAGCGTGTGTGCTTTGAATGCCTGTCGTGCTTTGAGTGCGGGTCGTGCTATGAGTATCTGTCGTGCTCTTAGTGCCTGTCGCTTTGAGTGCCTGCCATGTTTTGATCACCAATAAAGCAGCATCCGATTGGCACCGGCCTTCTAGCGGCGCGGATGCCGTAGATTCCAACAAAGTCTCCAGCGCCCGATGGGCGGCGCGCGAGACGGTCTGCATGCGCAAGCCAGTGCCTGCCGCGCCGCCCATCACCGCCCCTCCCCCCTGACAGAGCAACCATTAGAAAACCGCTCCCCACCAGCGCGAAGCGCACCCCCACCACAGTCAGCAACCCAAATGCCAAACGTGGCCGCCCGCGCGGCCACGGCTTGGCGACCCTGCAGATTTCATGCCCTGACCACAGGTCTAGCAGCGCAACGGACCCAGACACGCGTAGCCCGTCGTGCAGGGCTTCGTGGCAGCGGGCAACCTCGATGCGCCCGAGGGAATCCGTAGGGAGCCGAAGGCGGACGAGGATGACAACGGGGTAGTCCGGCGCCCGCGCGCCGGACCGCAATCGTGGGCGCCCGCTGCCACGAAGCCCTGCACGACGGGCGACCTACGAAGAACAACTCGAGCCGCAAAACGCAAACACCAGCACGCCCCCCAACAAACCTGGCCTAGAATATTCCCCCAAGAGAAACCCCAAAAAAAACCACAACAACACTCAGCAAGCACCATGTCCCAAGCCACTCAAACCAGCGCCATCGCCTACGGCCTAGCCACCATTGCCGCCGACGGCACCGTTCTTGATACGTGGTATCCGCGCCCTTCCCTGGCCGACAACTCCCCCGCCGGCGGCACTCGCCACCTGACGCCTGAAGAAGCGCGCGCCGCCCTTGGCGAACATGTGCCGACGTCTCTTGGCCGCGATACGCGTCGGAAAGTCGATATCGTTGCCGTGCGCACCGCCATCGCTTCGCTCGATGCCCCGCCGGTTGATGCCCATGATGCCTATCTGCGCCTGCATCTGCTCAGCCATCGGCTCATCCGGCCGCACGGCGCCAACCTGGATGGCTTGTTCAATGTGTTGGCCAATGTGGCCTGGACCTCGGTCGGGCCTTGCGCTGTCGATCAGGTCGAGGCCTTGCGTTGGCAATTGCGGGCGACTGGCCAGGTCCTGGAAATCCGGGGCGTCGACAAGATTCCGCGCATGACCGACTACGTCGTGCCGGCCGGCGTGCGTATTGCCGATACCGCGCGGGTGCGGTTGGGTGCGCATCTGGCGGCGGGCACCACCGTGCTGCACGAAGGCTTCTGCAACTTCAATGCCGGCACCCTGGGGGCCTCCATGGTCGAAGGCCGCATCAGCGCGGGGGTCATCGTCGATGACGGCACCGACGTGGGCGGCGGCGCGTCCATCATGGGCACCATGTCTGGTGGCGGCAAACAGGTCGTCGCCATCGGCAAGCGCTGCCTGCTCGGCGCCAACTCGGGCATCGGCATCTCGTTGGGCGATGACTGCGTCGTCGAGGCGGGTTGCTATGTCACTGCCGGCACGCGCGTGCTCACGCCCGAAGGGGCCGTGGTCAAGGCCGTCGAATTGGCCGGCCAGCATGGGCTGCTATTCCGCCGTAACTCGCAGACCGGCGCGGTCGAAACACTGGTGCGCACGGCGGCCTGGGGCACGCTCAACCCGGCCCTGCATACGGGCCATTGATCCGCGCGGCGAACGCCGCGCCCCCATGACACAAGGGCCGCTTTCGCGGCCCTTGATGCTTCGGAGATTGCGCTATGCGCCTGGTGTGTGACGCCAGAGGCATCCAGGCCGTCAGGCCGATGCTGCTTGCGCCGTTTCACCCAGGCGGTCGTACACCAGGTTGACGAACAGGTCCGAACTGAGGATGCGCGCTGCGGGGCACGAGAACACCGTAGCGCCGTCGTCGGTACTCAGGCTGACCGTTTCGGTCCAGTCGTTCAGGTCGATGCGTTGCAGCGATTCGTACGGCCAGGTGTTGGCACCGATGTGCAGGCCTTCGGCCGACAGGGCCAGTTCGCGTGTGGTCAGGTCGGGGAAATCGCCGCCATCCAGCGTGCGGAACGCCACCTTCGCGCCGTCGGCCAGCTTGGCTTCCAGCACCGGCAGGCGCTGGTCGACCAGGCGCGAGCGGAACGCGTCCATGAAGCGGGGAAATTCGGCGATGTTGCCCGGCACCAGGGTCCAGCCGGGTTCGGCGCGGCTGCGGTAGGCGAAGCGGTCGATGCCGTCGGGGCCGGTTTGCGGGCCGGGGGCAGACAGATACAGGTCGGAGATGTCGGCAAAAGCGGTGTAGCGGCGCTCGCCGTCTTGCTGGCGGACGATGCCGCGCTCGTGCAGCTCAAAGCAATCCGGGGTGCTCCCCGTGTCGGCAAACACCGCCAATGCGTCGGGGGCCTGCGGGGTTCTTTCATCAGTCATGCAACTTCCTTATTGGAATCGGGGTGCTTTCGCGGCCCAGGAACGTCGCAAAGTCATGCGATACGCATTCTCCCCCATATCGGCAAAGCGTGCTTGATGACCCCGTTTTAGCGGGCGGTTGGGCAATAACCGGGTCAGGCGCGCATCACCCGCAGCATCGCCTGCGGCGATTGGCCGAATGCGCGCAGAAAGGCCTTGCGCATGCGATCGCGGTCGCCGAAGCCGGTTTCGCGCGCGACGACCTCGGCGGGATGGCGGCCCGATTGCATCATGCCCTGCGCGGCCTCCAGCCGCAGGTGTTCGACAGCCTTGGCCGGCGACTGGCCGGTTTCCTGCCGGAACACGCGGCTGAACTGGCGCGGGCTCAGGTGGGCGGCGCGGGCCAGTTCCTCGACCGACAGTTCGGCCTTCAGGTTGGCGCGGGCGTAGGCCAGCGCCGTCTGCACCCGATCGGACTTGGCATCCAGTTCCAGCAGCGCCGAATACTGCGACTGGCCGCCCGCGCGGCGCTGCGTCAGCACCAGTTTGCGCGCCACCATGCGGGCCACGTCCGCCCCCAGGTCCGCCTCCACCATGGCCAGCGCCAGATCGACGCCCGCGCTCATGCCCGCTGAAGTCCACATGGGGCCGTCGGCCACGTAGATGCGGTCTTCGTCCACCTGCAGCCCGGGATACTCGCGCTGCAGGCGCCGCGCGAAGTGCCAATGGGTGGTGACGCGGCGGCCTTCCAGCAGGCCCGCCCGTGCCAGGATGAAGGCGCCGGTGCACATCGCGGCGCAGCGCCGGACGCGGCGGCTGGCGGCGCGCAAGGCGCGCAGCAGGCCATCAGAGCCGCCTTCGCCGGTGTTGTCGCCCGCCACGATCAGCGTGTCAACCGCAAGCCGTCCCAGCTTGACGGAATCCACCGCGAAGCCTTGCGAGCTGGGCACCGGCCCGCCGTGCTCGGACACCAGCAGCACCCGGTATTCCTCCGTGCCGGTGTGCATGTTGGCCGTTTCGAAAACGGTGCCGGCCGCCAGGCTCAGGACCTGGAAACCGGGGTGCAACACGATCGCGATTGTTTTCATGGCTAAGCCCGTCAATACGAAATAGCGCCTTGCGCAAGCTCTGGACCGTCCGGCTCGGCCGAATGTCCTAAAAAGACGCTTCTATGTCATTGAGGATATTCCACTCCGATTCTACTCTGCAAGCGTACCGGCGGCGCTGGCCGCCTTCCCCCTTGGAGTCCGCAATGAGCAATACCCTCGACAACACTACCCCTGGCCGCGCGCTGATCACCGGCGCCTCGGCCGGCATCGGTGCGCGCTACGCGCATCACCTGGCACGGCGCGGCCATGACCTGACACTGGTGGCGCGCAATGCCGACCGGCTGGAAGCCCTGGCCGGCCGCCTGCGCGCCGACACCGGCCGTGACGTGCGCGTGCGGGTCGCCGACCTGTCCAACGCCCCGGATCTAGCGCGCGTCGAACAGGAACTGCGTGACGACACGACGCTGACCATGCTGGTGAACAACGCGGGCATCGGGTCCGTCGCGCCGTTGCTGCAATCCGACCCCGCCCAGATGCAGGCCATGATCGACCTGAACGTCACCGCCCTGACCCGCCTGACCATGGCCGTCGTGCCCGGCTTCGTTGCGCGCGGCCACGGCACGCTGATCAACATCGCATCGATCGTGGCGCTGCATCCCGAAATGCTCAATGGCGTCTACGGTGCCAGCAAGGCCTATGTGCTGGGCTATTCGCAATCGCTGCGTCACGAGCTGGCGGACAAGGGCTTGCGCATCCAGGCCGTGCTGCCCGGGGCCACCGGCACCGAGTTCTGGGACCTGGCGGGCAAACCGGCCAGCGAACTGCCGGCAGGCATCGTGATGAGCGCCGACGACATGGTGCAAGCGGCGCTGGCCGGCCTGGACCAGGGCGAGTTCGTCACGATTCCGGCCCTGGCCGATCCCGGCCTGTGGCAGCGCCTGGAGGATGCGCGCCAGGCCTTGGGGCCGCTGCTGTCGCACAACGCGCCTGCGCCGCGTTACGGCATTCAGGCGCCCGGCGCCACCGGCACGAACGGGTAGTGCTCGACCCGGCCGCGCGCGGCGATGATGGCGGTGGCCTCGGGCACCTCTTCCCAGGCCCCCGGCATCTCGGTCAACGGTTCGGACAGCAGCAGGAAGGCATCATCGTCCAGCGCCGCGATCTGCGGATCGTCGGGATACAGCTGGCGCAGATGGTGCAGGCAAGTGTTGTGGAACAGCGTGCGTGATTCGCCTTCACTGGAATAGCGCACCGCGATCAGGCGCTCGCCGTCCAGCGCGCAGATCGTCATGTTGATGGGTTGGGCCACCCCATGGCGCCGGCCGGTCTCCTCCACCGCGCCGACCATGCGCGCCAGCGCCGGCAGCGCGTCTTCTTCCAGGCCGAAGGTCAGCGCCAGCAGGAACATCACCTCGGAATCGGTCGACCCTTCCAGCGAACCGAAATAGCTGGGCGCGATCATCAGCATCAGATCGCGCCGCAGCAGCGGATAGTCGCGGATGACGCCGTTGTGCACGAACAGCCAGTTGCCGTGGCGGAACGGATGGCAATTGGTTTCCTGGGCCGGCGTGTCGGTGGCGGCGCGGATGTGAGCCACGAACAGCGGCGCGTGGATGGCGCGCGCGGCTTCGCGCAGGTTGCGGTCGTTCCAGGCCGGATGCACGCTGCGATAACGGAACGGCGGCTCTTGGCGGGCCAGGGCATCCCGGGGTTGACCGTCCTGGCTCGGGCCGCCCCGTGCCTGGCTGTACCAGCCCAGGCCGAAGCCGTCGCCATTGGTGGTGGTGACGCTCATGCGCGCATGCAGGCTCTGGTCGATCAGAGAGTGCTTGGCCTTGAACAGCACGCTCTCCATTTGCAGGGGACTACCGGTATAAGCCAGCCAGCGGCACATGATGCGCTCCTTCAAGGCAAGCCCGGCGCGGGGCGGTACGGGACCGTCCCAGTGTAAGCCGCGTGCAATTTTCTACAAGCCCGCCTGCGGCGGCCACGGCATAGTGCAATTCCGCCGTATCCGCCAGAGAGCCTTGCCTTGGACACCCCGACCCCATCCCTACCGCAGCTGGGTTTTTCCAGCGACAACATCGCCGGCGCCAGCCCGCAAGTCCTGGATGCGCTGCTGCGCGCCAATGAGGGACAGGCCCAGCCCTATGGCGCCGATGACGGCAGCCAGCGCGTCGCGCGGCAACTGAGTGAAATTTTCGAGCGCGAGGTCGACGTGCTGCTGGTGCCTACCGGCACGGCGGCCAATTCGCTGGCGCTGTCGGCGCTGACCCCGCCCTGGGGCAGCGTGCTATGCCATGCGCAAAGCCACATCGCCAACGACGAATGCGGCGCGCCGCAGTTCTACACCGCCGGCGCGCGCCTGACGCTGCTGGACGGCGAGGCCGCCAAGATCGACCCGGCGCAGCTTGCGGTCGAGGTGCGCCGCAAGGCTGGCGACGTGCATTCGATGCAGCCTGCCTGCGTCAGCATCACCCAGGCCACCGAAACCGGCAGCGTCTACACGCTGGATGAGATCGCCGCGATCAGCGGCATCTGCCGCGAGGCCGGCCTGCCGCTGCACATGGACGGCGCGCGCTTTGCGAATGCGCTGGTCAGCCTGGGCTGCACGCCCGCCGAGATGACCTGGAAGGCCGGCGTCACGGCGCTGTCGTTCGGCGCCACCAAGAACGGCGTGCTGGGCGCCGAAGCTATCGTGCTGTTCGAGCCCGGCCTGGCGACCGAGCTGGCCTACCGGCGCAAGCGCGGTGGTCATCTGTTTTCGAAGATGCGGTTGCTGTCGGCCCAGATGGAAGCCTACCTGGATGACGGCCTGTGGCTGCGCAATGCGCGCCAGGCCAACGCCATGGCGGCCCGCCTGGCCGCGGGCATGGCCGGCCTGCCCGGCGTGCTTACACAAGGCCCGGCGCAGGCAAACATCCTGTTCTGCCACCTGCCTGCCGCGGCTATCCAGGGTCTGCTGGCGCAAGGCTTTCTCTTCTATCACGACCGCTGGGGCCCCGGCGTGGTGCGCCTGGTCACCTCGTTCGCCACCCGCGAACAGGATGTGGACCATTTCCTGGCGGCGCTGCGCGCCCAGTTGCAATAGGGGTCAGGCCGCGCGCCGGTAGGCCGATGGCGGCACGCCATAGGCCGTGCGGAAAGCGCGGTTGAAATGGCTCTGGTCGTAAAAACCCACGTCGGCGGCGACCTGGGCGATCGACGCGGGCGCGCGGGCCAGCACGGCGCAGGCCCGCTCCAGCCGCAGACGCGTCAGCCAGGCGTGCGGCGTCAGGCCCACCGTCAGCGCGAAACGCCGCAGGAACTGGTAGCGGCTCAGGCCGCATAACCGCGCCAGGTCTTCCAGGCCGATCTTGTCGCCCAGGTGGGCCTGGCAGTAATCCAGCACCGTGCGCGTGTGCGCCGCCGACAGGCCGCCACGGATATCCTGCCGCGCCACCGCGCCGGTGCGCGCGAACAGCGCGCCCATCAGCGCCAGCGAGGCGGACTCGTGCGCCAGCGGGCCGGCGGCCGCGCCCGCCATCCATGACGCGTGCAGCGCCACGAACCGCGTGGCCAGCCCCGCGTCCTCGATCAAGGTACCCAGGAAGCGTTCGTCCGGCGCGGCGCCCGACACCTCGGCCAGGAAACCGCGCATCAAGTCGGGCGCCATGCGGAAGGTCTTCAGCGTGTAGGAATGGCCGTAGTCGTCCACGCCCGTGCCGTCGTGGATCTCGCCCGGCGGCATCAAGGCGACGGCGCCCGGCCCCAGCAGGATGCTCTGGCCGCGAAAGGTCTGGCGCTGCACGCCCTGGGTCACCAGGCCGATGTGGTAATCGACGTGGTAATGGCGGTCGAACTCGAATTCGGACAGGCGCGCCACGCCCAGCACCAAGCCCGGCGTGCCAGGCACCGGTTGATATCGAACGTCGTCCTTCATGGATAGCGCCATGGTGCAAAGCGGCAGGTATAGCCCCTGAAGCCGGCCTCCGTCATGTAATTTATTGCGGCGCTACTTCTTGAGCAACGCCTTGAGCATGGCCATGCGCTCTTTGGGGTTCATGGCGGCCGTGGTCTCGTCTTCCTGCACCGTCGGGTCATCCAGCCCCATTTCCTCGATGAAGCGCGACGGTTCGCGCACCACGTCTTCGCGCGCCCGGCGGCGGCGCTTGCACCAGCTGAGATTCAGGCTGCGCTGCGCCCGCGTGATGCCCACGTACATCAGCCGGCGCTCTTCCTGGATGCGCGTGGCCAGGTTTTCGGCCGCCCGCGCCGGATCGCCGTCTTCGTCGTCCTTGCCCAGGTGGGGCAGCAGGCCTTCTTCGACGCCGGCCAGGTACACGTGCGGATACTCCAGCCCCTTGGACGCATGCAGCGTCGACATCTTGACCGCGTCCGGCTCTTCGTCCTCGCCGCGGTCCAGCATGGTGACCAGCGCCACGTGCTGCACCAGGTCGAACAGCGACATGTTGTCCTCTTCGGCCTTGCGCTTGAGCCAGCCGGTCAGTTCCAGCACGTTCTGCCAGCGCGTCTGCGCGGGGCGCTCGTCGAACAGCTCGAACAGGTGACGTTCGTACTGGATCGCCTGCACCAGGTCGTCGAGGATGACGCCGGCCGGCTCGGCGGGCGCACCGTCCTTGCCCGACGTGGCGCCGCGGCCGGCGCGCCATTGCATGCGGCGGATGAATTCGGTGAACGTGCGCAGGGGTTCCAGCTGGCGCGGGGCCAGCTGGCTTTCCAGGCCGGTCTCTTCCACCGCGGCCAGCATCGACAGCTCGCGGCTGGCCGCGTACTGGCCCAGCGTCTGCAGGGTCGCCTGGCCGATGCCGCGCTTGGGCGTCGTGGCGGCGCGGATGAACGCCGGATCGTCCTCGTCGTTGGCCAGCAAGCGCAGGTAGGCCAGCACGTCGCGCACTTCGGCCTTGTCGAAAAAGCTCTGTCCGCCCGAGATCGTGTACGGAATCTTCAGGTTGCGCAGCGCCTGCTCCAGGATGCGCGACTGGTGGTTGCCGCGATACAGGATGGCGAAATCCTTCCATTGCGCCTGGCGCTCGAAGCGCGAGGCCGAGATCTTCATGGCGATGGATTCGGCTTCCTGCTCTTCGCCATCCATCGCCGACACCAGGATCGGTTCGCCCACGCCCAGGTCCGACCACAGCTTCTTGTCGAACAGCTTGGGGTTCTTCTCGATCACCTGGTTGGCCGCCGCCAGGATGCGCTGGACCGAGCGGTAGTTCTGCTCCAGCTTGATCAGCTTCAGGTTCGGGTAGTCGGTGGTGAGCTTGGCCAGGTTCTCGATGGTGGCGCCGCGCCAGGCGTAGATGGCCTGGTCGTCGTCGCCCACCGCGGTGAACATGGCGCGCGGCCCGGTCAGCAGTTGCACCAGGCGGTACTGGCACACGTTGGTGTCCTGGTATTCATCCACCAGCAGGTAGCGCACGCGGTTCTGCCAGCGCGTGCGCACGTCTTCGTTGTTGGCCAGCAGGATGGCCGGAATGCGGATCAGGTCGTCGAAGTCCACCGCCTGGTAGGCGGCCAGCGTGGCGGCGTAGCTGCGATAGACGTTGGCGGCCTCGACGTCGCCTGGCGTGATGGCCTCGCGCGCGGCGTCGTCCGGGTCCATCAGCGCGTTCTTCCACAGCGAGATGATGCCCTGCACATGGCGCAGCCGGCCCTTGTCGGTGGTGGCCAGCAGCTCCTGGATGATCGCCATGGCGTCGTCGGCGTCCAGGATGGAAAACGTGGGCTTGAGTCCGGCGTTGCGGGCCTCTTCACGCAGCAGCTTCACGCCCAGCGAGTGAAAGGTGCTGATGGTCAGACCCTTGCCCAGCTTGCGATCCACCAGCGTCTTGACGCGCTCGTCCATCTCGCGCGCGGCCTTATTGGTGAAGGTCAGCGCCACCACGTTGCGGCCCATGTAGCCGCACTCGCGCAGCAGGTATGCGATCTTCTGGGTGATCACGCGCGTCTTGCCGCTGCCGGCGCCGGCCAGCACCAGGCAGGGGCCGTCCAGGTACAGCACGGCTTCTTTCTGCGCGGGATTCAGGCCGTGGCCTATGGGTTCGCTTGCGGACATGGGGACTCGGGGAAAGGGAATCGATCATAGAGCAATCAGGTGGGCAGCGCCGAGGCCGCCGCCGTCAGATTTCCAGAGGATCGACCTCCAGTTGCCAGCGCACGCGGGCTTCGTTGGCCAGATACGGCAGGTGGTGCGACCACGACGCCAGGAACGCCTGCAATGCCGGGCGGCTGGTGCTTTCGACCAGCAGCTGGGCACGTTCGACATTGGCCACCCGCACCACGCGCAGCGGCACCGGGTCGTACAGCATGACTGCGTCCAGCCCCGGAAAATCGGCCGCCCACTCGCCCTCGGGCAAGGCGCGCGCCTGCTGCAGGAAAGCCTGCGCCACCGCCAGCTCGCGCGCCTCGGCCGTCAGCAGCGCCTGGTAGGCGAACGGCGGCAGGCCCGTGCTTTCGCGCTCGTGCAAGGCATGGCGGGCAAAACCCGCGTAGTCGTGGCGCAGCAGCGCCTGGTACACGGGCTGCTCCGGGTAGCCGGTCTGGATAATCACCTGGCCGTTGCCCTGGTGGCGTCCCGCCCGTCCCGCCACCTGCATCAACTGGGCGAACAGGCGTTCGGGCGCACGGAAATCGTGCGCGAACAGCGCCGAGTCCGGGTTCAGCACCCCGACCAGGCCAAGCCTGGCGAAGTCGTGGCCCTTGGCCACCATCTGCGTGCCCACCAGGATGTCGACCTCGCCCGCATGTACCGAGGCGAACAGGGCCTCGGCGCTGCCCTTCTTGCGGGTACTGTCGGCGTCGATGCGCAGGATGCGGGCCTCGGGAAACAGCTCGGCCAGGTGTTCTTCCACCCGCTGCGTGCCGCGCCCCATCGGCGCCAGGTCCTGGTCGCCGCATTCGGGACAGGCGTGCGGCACCGGCGCCTGATAGCCGCAATGATGGCATTGCAACCGGTGGCCGCGGCCGGCCCGGTGCAGCACCGTGAAGGCCGTGCAACGCGGGCAATTGCTGACCCAGCCGCAGGACTGGCAATGCAGCACCGGCGCAAACCCGCGCCGGTTCAGGAAGATCAGCGACTGTTCCTTGTTCGCCAGCCGCTCGCCGATCGCCTCCAGCAACTGCGGCGACATGCCGTGCTTCATCTGCAGCCGGCGGGTGTCCACCAGCTTCATCGACGGCAAGGTGGTGGACCGCGCCCGGGCCGGCAAGGCCAGGCGCAGGTAGCGGCCGCGCTCGGCGTGCTGCCAGGTTTCCAGCGAGGGCGTGGCCGACCCCAGCACCACCGGAATATCCAGGTCGTGCGCACGCCATACCGCCAGATCGCGCGCCGAATAGCGCAGGCCGTCCTGCTGCTTGTAGGACGCGTCGTGCTCTTCGTCCACCACGATCAGGCCCAGCTCGCTCATGGGCGCAAAAATCGACATGCGCGTGCCCAGCAACATGCGCGCCTGCCCGCGCTGCGCCCGCGACCACGCCTGCAAGCGCTCACCGTCGGACAGCCCGCTGTGCATCACCGCCAGGCCGTCGGCGCCCACCAGGCTTTCCAGCCGGGCGCGCAGCGCGCCTTCCAGCTGGGGCGTCAGGTTGATTTCCGGCACCATCAGCAGCACCTGGCGGCCCGCGGCCAGCACTTTTTCGGCGGCGCGCAGATAGACCTCGGTCTTGCCGCTACCGGTCACGCCGTACAGCAGCACCGGCTTGAAGCGCGTCAGCCCCGCAATGGTGTCGACCGCGGTCTGCTGCGCCTCGTTCAGTTCGGGGGGCTGGTCTGCCGTCGCGGCGGCACGCGCGGTCTTGCGCTTGCGCGCGTCCAGCCGCGCCACCGGACCGCCCGCCGAGCGCTTGCCCTGGTATGCCGTGGGTTTACGCAGCGGCGGCGGCAACGTCGGCAGCATCACCTCGCCCAACGGCCGCTGATAGTAGTCGGCGGCAAAGCGCGCCAGGCGCAGCCAATCGTCGTCGAATGGCGGCAGGTCTTCCAGCACCTCTTCGACCCGCTTGATCTGCTTGGGATCGAAGGACGGTTCGGCCGGGTTATCCACCACCACCCCGATCAGCTTGCGCCGGCCGAACGGCACGATCACCCGCAAGCCCGCCGTGATGGGGGCATGGTGGCGATAGTCGAACGGGCCGGGCAGCGGCACGTCGAGCGCGACACGCACCCAGCAGGTCGCCGCCGGCTCGGCCGGCGTGGATTCGACCAGCGCGGGGACTTCAGACATGGGGTACGAAACGGAACATTGACTGGGCAGGCCCGGGGCGGCCGGGATCATCGGTGGCGGGAGAAGACAAGGCCGGGCCGGTACGCAGGCCCAGGGCCATTGTCGCGCCAAGCCGGTCGGCGGCTCCAGCCCCCGCCTGTGGATAACTTTGGGGAAAAGGCTGGAGCAACGTTAAAAATTGGAATAAGGCAAGATTGCATCAACTCTTGCAAATCTGTTGAAAACCTATTTTATTCCATTAAAAACAATAACTTATACAAACTTCCAAGATTGTAAACAAGCTTCTAGAGGGTTTTCCCCAAGCGTAATCTTGCTGTGCACAAGTGCCCGCCGGGGGCCTCAAACTTCGGCCCTAAGGACCGAAGCGTTCACTCACTTACCCTCTCAGCGAACGGCTGTGTTGGTGGACTTCGTCGACCAATTCGGCTACCGCTTCCGGCGGCGTGAACCGCGAAATGCCATGGCCCAGGTTGAACACGTGGCCGCCCTTGCCGACCGGGCCGAACGCATCCAGCACCCGGCGGGCTTCGGCGCGGATGGCGGACGCGCCGCCGAACAACGCCATGGGATCCAGATTGCCCTGAAACGCGACCGAATCGCCGGTGCGGCGGCGCGCGGCCGCCAGGTCCACCGTCCAGTCCAGCCCTACCGCGTCGCTGCCGCAGGCCGCGATGGCTTCGAGCCATTGGCCGCCGCCCTTGGTGAAGACAATGGACGGGACACGGCGTCCTTCATGCTCGCGCGTCAAGCCGGCCACGACCTTGCGGGTGTAGGCCAGCGAAAACTGCTGGAACAGGCCATCGGCTAGCACGCCGCCCCAACTGTCGAACAGCATCACGGCCTGCGCGCCCGCCGCGATCTGCGCGTTCAGGTACTGCAGCGTGGCCTCGGCGTTGATTTCAAGGATGCGGTGCAGCAGGTCCGGACGCGAGTACATCAGCGTCTTGATCAGGCGGTAGTCGTCGCTGCCCTGGCCTTCGACCATGTAGCAGGCGATGGTCCAGGGGCTGCCGGCAAAGCCGATCAGCGGCACCTTGCCGTCCAGGTCGCGGCGGATGGTGGACACTGCGTCGAACACATAGCGCAGCTTGTCCATGTCGGGCACGGCCAGGCGCGCCACGTCTTCTTCGGTGCGCACCGGGCGGGCAAAGCGCGGGCCCTCGCCTTCGGCGAAGTCCAGGCCCAGGCCCATGGCGTGCGGCACGGTCAGGATGTCGGAAAACAGGATCGCCGCATCCAGGTCGTAACGCGCGAGCGGCTGCAGGGTGACTTCCGAGGCGTAGTCCGGATTCTGAGCCAGGCCCATGAAGGAACCGGCCCGGGCGCGTGTTTCGCGGTATTCGGGCAGATAGCGACCCGCCTGGCGCATGAGCCAGATGGGGGTGTAGGGCACGGGCTCGCGCAAGAGCGAGCGCAAGAACACATCGTTCTTCAAGACGGCAGCGGACACGACTATCCTCGATGATCGGAAGCCGTGATTTTACTGCCCCAAGCTGACAGGGCGTGTCCGCCCGCACACGAGCGTCTTGCCGCGGCGCAAAGGCGGACGCTTTCGCTACAGTCAGGCCCGGCCGCTAGGTGTCATCGCGCTCGGCCCGGCGGCGGTAAGGCGCAGCGTCGATGCCGTGCTTGCGCATCAGCGCCCAGAACGCCCGCCGGTGCTTGCTGGATGCGCGGGCCGCCCGCGCGACGTTGCCCTGGTGGCGCGCCAACGCCAAGCGGATGTAATCGGATTCAAAGCCATCCACCACCCGCGCCTTGGCTTGGCGGAAAGGCTCGTGCGCGCTGCGGTCCGCCTGGTGGCGCAGCCCGGCCAAGCCTTGATGCAGCACCTGCCGCGGCACACGGGGCCGCCGCTCGGGATGCGCAAGGCCGGGCTCGCGCACACCCGCCGGATACACCGGGGCGGTTTCCGCCAATTGCGCGGATGGCGGGCCCCAAGGGGTTCGGCGGGCCAGCCGCCCCAGGCGCACTCTGAGACTTTCCAGGCAGTACGGCGCCGTCATGAAATCGGCCGCGCCCAGCGCAAGCAGATCTTCGATGGCCGGCGCAGTCATATCGTGGACGAACAGCAGCACCGGCGTGGCGAGCGCGCCGCCTGCCTGCTGCAGCGCCATGCGGGTCCAGGCCAGCGAGGCGGGTGCGACGGGCAGGATGCAGTGATCGTAACGACGCAGCCTCACCGCCAGCCGGGCCAGCGCATGGATGTCCGGCCCGTCGGGCGTGCGGCTTGAGACATCGCCGGGTGGCGCCCCGGCGCCGTCCGCCAACCCGCTGCCGGAGGCAGCGCCACCCAAGGCAACGGCGTTGCGCAGCGGCACCAGATGCAGCCGGACCCGCGCCAGGCGGGGTTGGCCGCGCGCGACCCAGTCGCGCATGGCGGTTTCATGGCCAGGGGTGAGCAACACCCCGCAATCGGTGGTTTCTCGCACGCGTTCATCCTCAGGCGGCTGCCTAAAGTTGAAGGCTACTGTTGCAAAAACCGGCCGGCCATTCGTAGCGAACGCAAATCCGCTACCGGCTTACCGAGTCCGTGGGCACCGCAAGTGCATGAAAAAAGCGGCCCGTGGGCCGCTTTTTTCAAGTCCGGGGCGAACCCCGGCGGGCAAACAAACCGCTTAGTGCGACCGGCCGCCTTGGCGCAGCTTGCGCGCCGCGATGGCTTGTGCAGCCAGCATGGCGAGTTCAGCTTCGACAACCGCGATGTCGGCCTTGTCCTTGGCATTGGCCAGGGCCTCTTCGGCGCGCTTGCGCGCTTCCACGGCACGGGCTTCGTCCAGGTCGGCGGCACGAATCGCCGTGTCGGCCAGGACCGTCACGCTGCCCGGCTGCACTTCCAGAATGCCCCCGGCGACGAAGATGTTTTCCTCGCCTTGGTCGGCACGAACGATCTTGACCGTCCCGGGGCGTATGCGCGAAATCAGCGGGGTGTGGCCGGGCAGAATGCCCAGTTCACCCGCTTCGCCAGGCAGCACCACGAACTTCGCCTCACCGGAGAAGATCGCTTCCTCTGCGCTGACGACATCCACATGCAGGGTAGCCATATCGGTTCCTTATTGCAGTTTCTTGGCCTTCTCGAAGGCCTCGTCGATCGAACCGACCATGTAGAAGGCCTGTTCCGGCAGGGAATCGCACTCGCCGTTCACGATCATCTTGAAACCACGGATGGTTTCAGCCAGCGGAACGTACTTGCCGGGCGAGCCCGTGAACACTTCAGCAACGTGGAACGGCTGCGACAGGAAGCGCTGGATCTTACGCGCGCGGGCCACGGCCTGCTTGTCTTCCGGCGACAATTCGTCCATGCCCAGAATCGCGATGATGTCGCGCAGTTCCTTGTAGCGCTGCAGCGTTTGCTGCACGCCACGGGCCACGGCGTAGTGCTCTTCGCCAACGACTTGCGGGTCGAGCTGGCGGCTGGACGAATCCAGCGGGTCCACGGCCGGGTAGATACCCAGCGAAGCGATGTCACGCGACAGCACGACGGTGGAGTCCAAATGCTGGAAGGTCGTGGCAGGCGACGGGTCGGTCAAGTCGTCCGCAGGGACGTACACGGCCTGGATCGAGGTGATCGAGCCGGTCTTGGTCGACGTGATGCGCTCTTGCAGCTTGCCCATTTCTTCAGCCAGCGTGGGCTGGTAGCCCACGGCCGACGGCATACGGCCCAGCAGTGCGGACACTTCGGTACCGGCCAGGGTGTAGCGGTAGATGTTGTCCACGAAGAACAGGATGTCACGGCCTTCGTCACGGAACTTCTCGGCCATCGTCAGGCCGGTCAGTGCCACGCGCAGACGGTTGCCCGGGGGTTCGTTCATCTGACCGAACACCATCGCGACCTTGTCCAGAACGTTCGACTCTTCCATTTCGTGGTAGAAGTCGTTGCCTTCGCGGGTACGCTCACCCACGCCGGCAAACACCGACAAACCGCTGTGCTGCTTGGCGATGTTGTTGATGAGTTCCATCATGTTCACGGTCTTGCCCACGCCGGCGCCGCCGAACAGGCCGACCTTGCCGCCCTTTGCAAACGGGCAGACCAAGTCAATAACCTTGATGCCGGTTTCCAGCAGTTCCACCGACGGCGACAGTTCGTCGAAACGAGGGGCCGATTGGTGGATGCCGCGCTTTTCTTCGTGCTGGATCGGGCCGGCTTCGTCGATGGGACGACCCAGCACGTCCATGATGCGGCCCAGCGTGCCGGTGCCGACCGGCACCGAGATCGGGGCGCCCGTGCCGGTAACCTTCATGCCGCGGCGCAGGCCGTCGCTGGAGCCCAGCGCAATGGTACGCACCACGCCGTCGCCCAGCTGTTGCTGCACTTCCAGCGTCAGGCCCTTTTCGGCGAACGAGGAGGACTCGTCGTCGGCCAGGGTAAGCGCTTCATAAATCTTGGGCATGTGATCGCGGGGGAACTGAATATCCACCACGGCGCCGATGCACTGAACGATGGTTCCGTTGCTCATGTCGATTCCTTGCTTGATAGCTTTAGATGGGAGCTGCCTGCCTTAAACGGCGGCAGCGCCCCCTACGATTTCCGAAATTTCTTTGGTGATCGCGGCCTGACGGGTCTTGTTGTAGACCAGTTGCAGCTCCCCGATGACCTTCTTGGCGTTGTCCGACGCCGCCTTCATGGCGACCATCCGGGCCGACTGCTCCGAAGCCATGTTCTCGGCCACGGCTTGGTACAGCAGGCCTTCAACGTAACGCTGCAGCAGGTCATCGATCACGCTACGGGCGTCGGGTTCGTAGATGTAATCCCAGCTGTAATCCGTTTTCACTTCCGACGTCTTGGCCAGGCTTTCAGCACCCGTCTGGTACGGATCTTCCAAACCGCTCGCCAACGGCAGCAGGCGCAAGAACAGCGGCTCCTGCTTCATCGTGTTGACGAAGCGGGTCGAAGCCACGTACAGCGCGTCGATGCGGCCATCCAGGTAGGCGTCCAGCTGCACCTTGATCGCGCCCAGCAGGCGGTCCAGTTGCGGCTTGTCGCCCAGTTGCACTTCCTGGGAAACCAGTTTGGCGCCGATACGGGTCAGCACACCCACGCCCTTGTTGCCGAAAGCGGTCGCTTGGACGGCGATGCCGTTTTTCTCGAACTCTTTCAGCTTGCCCAACGTCACGCGAGTGATGTTGGTGTTCAAGCCGCCGCACAGACCCTTGTCAGTCGTCACCATGACCACGCCGACCGCTTTGATTTCGCGTTCGACCAGGTACGGGTGGCTGTACTCGGGGTTGGCCTGCATCAGGTGCGCAGCAATCTCGCGCACCTTGGTGGCGTACGGACGACCAGCACGCATCCGTTCCTGCGCCTTGCGCATTTTGGATGCGGCGACCATTTCCATCGCCTTGGTGATCTTGCGCGTGTTTTGCACGCTCTTGATCTTGGTTCGGATTTCCTTAATTCCGGGCATTGCGCTTTCCTGTGAAGACTGGCCGATGGGTTCCGCTCACGCCTCAACCATCCGGTAAGGATGGGTGAGGCGTTGCAGACGCCTAACCCATCACTTTCTTAAAAAGCACCGTGCTTCTTGAATTCCTGAACGGCGGTGGCCAATTCGGCCTCGTCGTCCTTGGACAGTTCCTTGGTGTCTTCGATGCGCTGGATCATGGCCGCATGCTTGGCCTTCAGTTGATCCTTGAGCGACTTCTCGAACGACAGCACTTGAGCCACGTCCACGTCATCCAGGTAGCCGTTGTTGACCGTGTACAGCGTGACGGCCAGTTCCCACACTTGCAGCGGCTGGTATTGCGGCTGCTTGAGCAGTTCGACCACGCGCTTGCCGCGTTCCAGCTGGCGACGGGTCGCGTCGTCCAGGTCGGAAGCGAACTGCGCGAAGGCGGCCAGTTCACGGTACTGCGCCAAGTCGGTACGGATACCGCCGGACAGCTTCTTGACGACCTTGGTCTGCGCAGCGCCACCGACACGCGACACCGAGATACCGGCGTTGATGGCGGGACGGACACCGGCGTTGAACAGGTCGGTTTCCAGGAAGATCTGGCCGTCGGTGATCGAGATCACGTTGGTCGGAACGAAGGCGGACACGTCGCCTGCCTGCGTTTCGATGATCGGCAGCGCGGTCAGCGAACCGGTCTTGCCCTTGACGGCGCCATCGGTGAACTTTTCGACGTAGTCTTCGTTCACGCGGGCAGCACGTTCCAGCAGACGCGAGTGCAGGTAGAACACGTCGCCCGGGTAGGCTTCGCGGCCCGGCGGACGGCGCAGCAGCAGCGACACTTGGCGGTAGGCCCAGGCTTGCTTGGTCAGGTCGTCATAGACGATCAGGGCGTCTTCGCCGCGATCGCGGAAGTATTCGCCCATCGTGCAGCCGGCGTAGGCAGCCAGGTATTGCATGGCGGCCGAGTCCGAAGCCGAAGCGGCCACGACGATGGTGTATTCCATCGCGCCGTGCTCTTCCAGCTTGCGCACCACGTTGTTGATCGTGGAAGCCTTCTGGCCGATAGCGACGTACACGCAGGTGACGCCCTTGCCCTTCTGGCTGATGATGGTGTCGACAGCCACGGCGGTCTTGCCGGTCTGGCGGTCGCCAATGATCAGTTCGCGCTGGCCGCGGCCGATCGGGACCATCGAGTCGATAGCCTTGATGCCGGTTTGCAGCGGTTGCGACACCGAGCGGCGGGCGATAACGCCAGGCGCCACTTTTTCGATGATGTCGGTGGCGCGGGCGTTGACCGGGCCCTTGCCGTCGATCGGCTCGCCCAGCGTGTTGACCACGCGGCCTTTCAGTTCGGGACCAACCGGAACTTCCAGAATGCGGCCGGTCGTCTTGACCTGGTCGCCTTCGGAGATGCCGGTGTAGTCGCCGAGAATAACGGCGCCGACGGAATCGCGCTCAAGGTTGAGCGCCAGACCGAAAACGTTGTTGGGGAATTCGAGCATTTCGCCCTGCATCACATCGGACAAGCCGTGGATGCGGGTAATACCGTCGGTCACGGACACGACGGTGCCCTGAGTACGGACATCAGCCGAAGCGCCCAGGCCCTCGATGCGGCTCTTGAGCAGTTCGCTGATCTCGGAGGGATTGAGTTGCATATTGACTCCTGGAATCCTGTTAGTTGCCTTAAGCGGCGAGCGTATCGCGCATGCGGGCCAATTGGGCTTGTACGGACGTATCGAGCACCTGGTCCCCGACGGCCACGCGCACGCCGCCAATCAACGACTGGTCGACGGTAACGACGGGCTTGAGCTTGAGGCCGAATTTGTGTTCGAGAGCGGTGACCAGTTCTTTGACCTGGGCATCGCTCAATTCGAACGCGCTGGTGATTTCCGCCTGCGCCGTGCCATCGTGACGATTCCGCAGCGCCACGAATTGCGTGGCGATGTCGGGCAGCAGCAGCAGCCGGTCGTTTTCAACCAGCAGCTCGATGAAATTGCGGGCGGCTTGCGGCAAATCGGCCTTGATCAGGCCGGTAAACAGGTCGACGCGCTGCTTGTCACCCAGACGCGGGTCGGCCATGGCCTCGCGCACATCGGGGTTGGAGGCGACCTGCGCCAGCTCGCTGACCAGGTTGGCCCAAACCGGCAAACCGGCCTTGTCGTCGCGCGCGGCGGCGAACAAGGCTTCGGCGTAGGGCCTGGCAACAGTGGAAAGTTCAGCCATGACGGTCCCGGATTAAAGCTGCGCGCGAAGCTGGTTCAGCAGCTCGGCGTGCGCGCGGGCGTCAACCTCGCGCTTGAGGATCTGTTCAGCACCCTTGACAGCCAGCGCGGCAACGTCGTCGCGCAGCGAATCACGGGCGCGCTGGACTTCCTGCGCGGCATCCTGTGCAGCTTGCGCCACGATGCGGGCACGCTCGGCTTCCGCTTCACGGCGGGCCTGCTCGATCAGGGAGGCGGCTTGCTTCTCGGCCTCGATGATGCGGGCGTGGTTTTCGGACTTGGCAGAAGCCTCGATCAGACTGACGCGCGCCTGGGCCTGGGCCAGATCGGCCTTACCCTTCTCGGCGGCGGCAAGGCCGTCGGCGATTTTTTGGCGGCGCTCGTCCATCGCCTTCGTCAGAGGAGGCCACACGAATTTCATCGTGAACCAGCCCAGAACGAAGAACACGAGCATCTGGAAAATGATCGTCGCGTTCAGATTCACGGTCGTTCCTTTAACACCTTGCGGCTCCGACGGCACCCGGGAGGGGCAACGCGAAGCACTCGATACTTTGCTGACCGGCGACGGGGGCTCGTGCCCACATCGCCGCCAGCGTCATGACCCGCCTTTTCGCCGGCGGGCGTGCCTTAGCCGACGAACGGGTTGGCGAAGGCGAACAGCATGGCGATACCCACGCCGATCAGGAATGCCGCGTCGATCAGGCCAGCCAGCAGGAACATCTTCGTTTGCAGAGCGTTCATCAGTTCAGGCTGACGAGCCGAGGCTTCCAGATATTTGCCGCCCATCAGTGCGATGCCGATGCAAGCGCCGATAGCGCCCAGACCGATGATAAGACCGCAAGCGAGAGCAACGAAAGCGACGTTGGTCATGACAACTCCTTGGTTAGAAATCTGAAGTCAAAAAATAAAAAATGAGGGTACTGCTCAATGCAAGAGGATCTTGCTATCCAGCGCCGGCCGGGTGGCCGACGCCGGAAATTCGGGGGATCAGTGGCCTTCGTGGGCCTGGCCGAGATACACCAGGGTCAGCATCATGAAGATGAAGGCCTGGAGCAGGACGATCAGGATGTGGAAGATTGCCCAGATCGAACCGGCCAGCACGTGGCCGATTCCCAAGCCGATGCTCGAACCGTTAAAGCCGGTCCAGGCGCCGCCCAAGAGGGCGATCAGCATGAAAATCAGTTCGCCGGCGAACATGTTGCCGAACAACCGCATGCCCAGCGACACGGACTTGGCGGCGTATTCGATCAGGTTCAGCAGCAGGTTGAACGGGGCCAGCACGACGGCGCCAATGCCGTGCGCATGGAACGGCGCGGTGAACAGTTCTTTGACGAAACCGCCCGGGTGCTTGATCTTGATGCCGTAATAGAACATCAGCAGCAGCACGCCCAGCGACATGCCCATGGGCACATTCAGGTCGGCGGTGGGCAGCACGCGGTGGTAGTAGAGGGGGTCGCCGTGGTGCGCGCCCAGGCCGGTCCAGCGCCAGATCGACGGCAGCAGGTCGACGGGCAGCAAGTCCAGCGCGTTCATCAGGATGATCCAGAGGAACACGGTGAGCGCGAGCGGAGCGATGAAAAGGCGGCTCTTGGCGTTGTGGACGATGCCCTTGGCCTGGTCGTCGACCATGTCGACGATCATTTCCACGAAGGCCTGGAAGCGGCCCGGAACGCCGGCGGTCGCACGGCTGGCGGCGCGCCACAGGAAGAAGATGACGATCAGACCCGTCAGGCCGGACCAGAACAACGAGTCGTAATTGATGATGTCGAACTGAGCAATTGCGCTCTGTTTCTCGCCCGTATTGTTCAGATGCACCAAGTGATGCTGAATATACGCGGACTGAGGCGACACGTCGCTGGCAGCAGCCATTTGAATCCTACCCTATTTGCTGTATGCCCAGCCCTTGCGAGCTGGACGATTCCACGATTCTGTTTGCCGTAAATTTCCCGGCGCGCTATGACAACTTGCGGAACATCAAAAGCAGGAGATATCCCTTCAAGGTGAGTATCAGACCGAGCAGCGCGGCAGGCCAGACGAGCGTGTCCTGCGCCACATGCGAAAGCAGCCACAACAGCAATGCCGTTGCGAACAGCTTGATCAACTCACCAGAGAGAAAGGTAAAGGGACTGGCTTTACCGGCCCGAACACTGACAGCCAGGCGCAATGCGAACAACGCATTGGGTATGAAATACGCTCCTGCCCCCGCCAGCGCCGACCAACCTGCCGCCGCCCCTCCGACACCCCCCGCTATTACTGCTGCTGCGAGCCCCATGGCGCCTTGCGCCACCAGCGCCAACAAGAGACCACGGCCTGCTTGAGCATTCAGCGCCGCGCGATCCGCGTCACTGAGCACCAGCACCCGGTCCGCCGGATCCTGACTCGCCAGAACCTGGCGCGCTTCGTCCTGTTGCGGCAATGGTTGCGGTTGTTTCCGCTCTTGCCGCGCAGGTTCGTGCCGCACTGTGTTCTGCTGCATCAAACTTCCCCGCGTGATTCCCTGGTGGGCCCTCTGGTGGACCTGCCCATAAGCGCTATTGAAAAACGCCCGGCAAGCCCCACGTAGTTACCCACGTAGTTACAAGCCCAACCTTACAAGCCCAACCTTGTCTCTTGTCCCCGCTTCTTCTAGAACCGGGGCCTGTAGCTATTCGCCCGGCCCCTGACTCTTATCCCGCAAGCGTCAAACCCGCAGAGTATAGCGTGATTCTTTTTGCACGAGCAAATGAACTTTCGGGGGTTTGTAAGGTGACAACAAGCGGGCCAGAACGGCGCCGCGCGCCAGGAAATTAGGGACGCGAATGGCCGGCCGAATCCGGTGCCGCGCGCGCCCCTGACCCGGCACCTGCGCAAAAAGAAAGCGGCCCCGACGAGGGGCCGCTGGCACGTTGGCCGGCGCCATCTTGCGACGGCGCCGATGCGCGCGGGATCAGTCTTCCTTGACCGGCGGCGGCGCCCACTGGCCGTCCAGCGCGGTGCCCTGCGGCCAATACAGACGCATGCTCAACAGGAACGGACCTTCGGTGGCCGGGCTGGCGATCCAGTTCGAGCGCTTGCGCTCGCCGGGATCGCGGCGCTGGATGTAGATGTCCAGCGAACCGTCGGCGTTGTACTTCAGGCCGTCGGTGCTGCGCAGCACGTAGCGGTTGGCCGGATTCTCGGCAAAGCCATGCTTGTCGTTATAGACATGCAGGGACCAGAACGCGTTGACGGGCGGCAATTGGCCCTTGTCGAAGTGCAGCACGTAGTCTTCGTTCGAGGTGAGCGCGCGGCCCTTCGAGTCGCGAGCCGTGACCGGATAGAGCACGTCCTGCGGCGTGGGCGCGCCCAAGCCCGCATAGGCGATGGCGGCGCGGCGCGTGTAGTCCGTGCCGTAGGTGCCGATGCCCGACAGCACGGTGCTCCAGCCGTTGATCGGCGTGGCCAGGTGCGACACGCTGTCGGCGATGCGGCGGCCGGCCAGCGGCTGCGCGTCAGTCAGGGCCTGCTGCACGGTTGGGCTCAAGCGGCCATACGAGAACGGCTGGCGGCCATCCAGGCCGATGCGGCGCATGCGGTCCAGGATAGGCGTGTCGTTGGCATGCGGCGGGTTGTTGCGCAGCACGTCGAAGAACAGCGTGAAGAACGAGGCCGCGTCCATGGCCGCGACCTGTTCGGCCGGCGAGCCTTCGATGACGTTCACGGGCATCGGCATGGGCACGTCGCTGCCGATGGGCGCGGTGCCGACGCCAGGGCCGGTCTGCGGGTACGGCGTGGTGGAGCCGCGCGTGCGGCCCGGCAGCGGCGCGGCAGCCGGCGCCACCAGCGGGGCGGCCGTCATGTTGGCCTGGATCTGGTTCACGGCCGCGTAGTCTTGCGGACCGTTGGCCTGGGTCCAGCCGATCAGCCAGCCGGTGGACGTGGGGCTGCGGATCATGTCGACGCCCGGCGGCAGCGTGCCCTGCCAGTTCGGACCGACGATGGCGAACGATTGCGGGCCCGGGCCATTGGTGCGCGTGCCGCGCGAGGCGAACACGTCGCTCCACATGTCCAGCGCCGACAGCACGCTGTAGCGGTTGCCGGTATCAGGCAGGCGCACGATCAACGGCGCGCGCGAGACGTCGAACCACAGGCTGGAATACAGCGCATCGGCGCTCGGCCACGGCGTGTCGGACGCGCGCGGGTCGGGGAACGCGGCCTTGTGGCCGAACTGGTTCACCGGCGCCTTGCCGTCCAGCGGCGACTGCACCGCGGTGGCCTTGCGGCGCGCCAGCTCCATCAGCACCATGGGATAGGCGTAGACGTAGGCGTCGATCGCGGTTTCGCGCAGCTCCTGCGCGTTCACTTGCGGCGCGGGCGCGGCGGCCGCGGGGTAAGGCGTTTCGGACACCAGCCGCATCGACGGCCGCGGTGATTGGGCTTGCGTAGCGGTCACGAAGCAGACGCTCAGGGCGCCCGCGAGCGCGGCGGCGGACCACCGGCGATTAAAAGGGGAAGTACGCATGCAAGGCTCCTTGTTGCTATTGTTTGCAGGCGAGCCGCCGCGCGTGGGCTTACCAGTTCGGGCAAGCCTCTCTGGCGCGGCACCTCTTTGTGATGACGCCCGATCAGGATAGGACCGATCACTGCAACAAGGTGCAGCCCAAAGGTTTCAAGGCGCAACGATCGCCTGTGCCGCCGCCGCATGTAAAAACGCGCCCGGGCGGGGCGCGTGAGGTCTTTCAGGAGCCCGTCCGGCAAGCCGGCGCGGACGTAACAAGAATTAACGGTGTTTAAAGTCCGGTTTACGCTTTTCGGTAAAGGCAGCCATGCCTTCCTTCTGGTCGTCGGTGGCGAACAGCGAATGGAACACGCGGCGCTCGAACAGCAGGCCTTCGTTGAGCGAGCCTTCAAAGGCGCGGTTGACGCATTCCTTGGCCATCATGACCGAAGGCAGCGACATCGAAGCGATGACGGTGGCCGCGTCCAGGGCCTCTTCCATCAGCTTATCGGCCGCGACCACGCGCGACACCAGACCGGCGCGCTCGGCTTCCTCGGCACCCATCATGCGAGCGGTCAGGGCCAGGTCCATGGCCTTGGCCTTGCCGACCGCGCGCGGCAGGCGCTGCGTGCCGCCCGCGCCGGGGATGACGCCCAGCTTGATTTCGGGCTGGCCGAACTTGGCCGTGTCCGCGGCGATGATGATGTCGCACATCATGGCCAGTTCGCAGCCGCCGCCCAGGGCATAACCGGCCACCGCGGCGATCACGGGCTTTTTGATGCGCTTGAGGGTTTCCCAGTTGCGCGTGATGTATTCGCCGTTGTAGACATCCATGTACGACCAGTCTTTCATCGCGCCGATGTCGGCGCCGGCGGCGAAGGCCTTTTCGCTGCCGGTAATGACCACCGCGCCGATACCCGCGTCGGCTTCGAAAGCCAGCAGCGCCGCCCCGAGCTCATCCATCAGTTGATCGTTGAGCGCGTTGAGCGCCTTGGGGCGGTTCAGCGTCAGCAGACCGACACGGCCGCGGGTTTCGACCAGCACAAACGACTCGCTCATTGAATGTCTCCAGAGGGAAGGATGAAATAAGATATGCGCATGGATAAAACCGATGCTTTCCCCGTACTTTACCGCCTCGCGCCCCATGACCCGGCCGGACACCGCTACCGGATAACCCTAACCGTCCAGACGCCCTCGCCGGACGGCCAGCGGCTGTCGTTGCCCGCCTGGATTCCGGGCAGCTACCTGATCCGCGATTTCTCGCGCCAGATCGAATCGCTGACGGCGTATTCGGGCAACCGGCGCGTGCTTGTCGACAAAATAGACAATCACACCTGGCAGGCCGCGCCTTGCGACGGACCGCTGCGGGTGGAGTATTCGGTGTACGCCTGGGACCTGTCGGTGCGCGGCGCCCACCTGGATGAAACGCATGGCTTTTTCAACGGCACCAGCGTGTTCCTGCGGGTGCATGGGCAAGATCACCTGCCCTGTCTGATGGACTTGGCGCCGCCGCGCGGCATCGATGGCTGGAAGGTTTACACCAGCCTGCCGCAAGCCCGCGGCCATCAGGGCGCGGCGCGGCGTCACGGCTTCGGCCGCTACCTGGCGCCCGACTACGACGCGCTGATCGACCATCCGGTGGAGATGGGCACGCCGCAAGTGGCCAGCTTCACCGCCCACGGTGCAGAGCACGAGCTGGTATTCACGGGCGTGGCGCCCAACCTGGACCTGGCGCGCATCACGGACGATGTGCGCAAGATCTGCGAAACGCAGATCGCCTTTTTCGAACCGCGCAGCAAGCGCGCGCCGTTCCTGGACAGCGCCGACCGCTACGTGTTCATGACGATGGTGACGGGCGACGGCTACGGCGGGCTGGAACATCGCGCCAGCACGGCGCTGATGACGGCGCGCAAGGATCTGCCGGTGCTGGGCCAGCAAGGCCAGGGCGAAGGCTACCGGGGCTTCCTGGGGCTGGTCAGCCACGAGTATTTCCACACCTGGAACGTGAAGCGGATCAAGCCGCAGGCGTTCGTGCCCTACGACCTGTCGCAGCCGGACCTGTCGCGGCTGCTGTGGGTGTTCGAGGGCTTCACGTCCTACTACGACGATCTGCTGCTGCTGCGTTCAAACGCGATCACGCAGAACGATTATCTGCGGCTGCTGGCCAAGACGATCACGAGCGTGGCGCGCACGCCGGGTCGCCACAAGCAATCGGTGGCGGAAAGTTCGTTCGATGCCTGGACGCGCTATTACAAGCAGGATGAGAATTCACCGAATGCGCTGGTCAGCTACTACACCAAGGGCGCGCTGGTGGCGCTGGGGCTGGATCTCCTGATCCGCCAGGAATCGTCCGGGGCGTATTCGCTGGATGATGTGATGCGCTTGCTGTGGCAGCGCTATGGGCGGGATTTCTATCGCGGCAAGCCGCAAGGGCTGCCGGAAGATGGGCTGCCCGGGTTGATCAAGGAGGCGACCGGGGTGGATACGCGGCGGTTCATCGCCCGCCATGCGTATGGGATGGCGGATGTGCCGCTGGCCGAACTGCTGGCGCCGCATGGGATCAAGGTGCAATGGAAAGCTTCCGCGAATATTCCTTCCCTGGATGTGCGCACGCGCAAGCAAGGGGACTCGTTGGTGCTGGCTACCGTGCTTGAGGGTGGCGCTGGACATAAAGGCGGCTTGTCGGCGGGGGATGTGCTGGTGGCTATCGACGGGTTGAAGGTCGAGGGGCCGGCGGGGGTCGAGGTGTTGTTGGGGCAGTACCGGGCTGGCGACCGCGTCGATGTGCATGTATTCAGGCGGGACGAGTTGAGGATGTTTACTGTCAGATTGGCTGCGCCTGAAGCGTTGGATTGTGTGTTGACTGTGGGGTGAGTTTTTTTTGGTCTTTTTGAAGGGCTCTTCTTTGGAAGGGCTCTTTGCTATTGGGGGTGGGGTTCTTGAGCCGCGCGTGACGGGGCAGGCGGGTGAGGGCGGGGCTACGATTGCGGTCCGGAGCCTTCGCTCCGGACTGCCCCGTTGTCATCCTCGTCCGCCTTCGGCTCCCTTCGGATTCCCTCGGGCGCATCTACACGCCCCGCCCTCACCCGCCTGCCCCGTCACGCGCTCTTGAAGTGCCTTACTGGCGGGCGCTGGGGCGAGTGGTGTGCTTGGCGTTTTGGCCAAAGTCGGTTTGGGGTTGGAGGGGGTTGCGGGGCCCGCCTCGTGCCGGCCGCGCGGGCGGCCTTGCTCGGCTTACGTGGGGGCTTGCGTCATGGGATGGCGCTGCGCGCTTGCGGTGTTCAATTCAGTTTGGCGCCGGAGACTTCCACCGCGTTTTTCCAGGTGGCGAGTTCTTTGTCTATGTGGTCGGCGAAGGCTTGGGGGGTGGAGCCCACGGTTTCGTAGCCGTAGCTGTTCAGTTGGGCTTTCAGGTCGGGGGCCTGGATGACGGTGGCGATGGCCGTGCTCAGGGTGTCGAGGATGGCGGACGGGGTGTTGGCGGGGGCCAGGATGCCGTACCAGCCGTTGACGACGAAGCCGGGGACGGATTCGGCGACGGTGGGGACGTTGGGGAGCAATGGGGAGCGGTGCTCGCCGGTGACGGCCAGGGCCTTGAGCTTGCCGGATTGGACTTGGGGGAGCGAGGTGGAAATGCTGTCGAACATCAGGGAGACCTCGCCGCCCAGCAGGGCGACGACGGCGGGGCCGCTGCCTTTGTAGGGGACGTGCATCATGTCGGTGCCGGTCCGGGCCTTGAACATTTCGGCGGCGAGGTGGCTGGTGTTGCCGTTGCCGGCGGAGGCGAAGCTGAGTTTGCCGGGGTGGGCCTTGGCGTAGGCGATAAGGTCGGGGATGTTGTTGGCGGGGGTGGCGAGCGGGGCCGAGACGAGCATAGGCAAGGTGGCGACGAGCGACACGGGCGCAAAGTCGCGGCGGGTGTCGTAGGGCAGCGACGGGTAGAGGCTGGGGTTGATGGCGTGGGCGGCCAGGACCATGAGCAAGGTGTAGCCGTCAGGCTTGGCGCGGGCCAGTTGCGAGGAGGCGATGGCGCCGCCGGCGCCAGGCTTGTATTCCAGGACGACCGGCTGGCCCCACTGCTTTTGCAGGGCGGCGCCCAGCGGGCGGGCGAGGATGTCGGCGCTGCCACCCGGCGGGTAGGGAATCAGCAGGGTGATGGGCTTGTCGGGATACGGGCCGGCGGCTTGTGCCGGGACGGCCGCAAGCACAGTCACCGTGGCGGCGGCCAGGGCAGCGAGGATGGAACGGGGCATGGCGGGGCTCCTGGATGTTCGGACGAAAGGTCTGCGCGGAGGCGGCGGGCGCACCCTGCTTTTGCGCCCTGCTGGAGCGTCAGCCGGCGCACCAGCGCGCAGGGTCACACGTAGCGCGGCGTGCCGGCGGGGTCGAGCTGGATGGTGTGCAGCGGCTCGGGGAACTGCAGCGGAGCTTCGGTGATGGATTGCAGGAAGTCGCGGCTGACGCCTTGCAGGACGGCGTGGACGCGCAGGCCATCAGGGGTGACATCGATGACGGCCAGGTCGGTGTAGATGCGGGTCACGACACCGGCGCCGGTAAGCGGATAGCGGCATCGGCGCAGGATCTTGGGCGCGCCGTCGCGACCGCGGTGTTCCATGATGGCCAACACCTGCTTGGCGCCGACGGCCAGGTCCATGGCGCCGCCCACGGCGGGGATGGCGTCGTCGGCGTCGGTCTTCCAGTTGGCCAGGTCGCCGCGTTCGGACACCTGGAAGGCGCCGAGCACGGCGTAGTCGAGGTGGCCGCCGCGCATCATGGCAAAGGAGATGGTGTGCTCGGTGACGGACGCGCCCGGCAGCAGGGTGATGGGCAGGCGGCTGGCGTTGATGAGGTCGGGGTCGATGGCGTCGCCGGTGGCGGCGGGCCCCATGCCGAGGATGCCGTTTTCGCTGTGCAGCAGGATGTCCTTGTCGGGCGGCAGGTAGTCGCCGACCAGCGTGGGCATGCCGATGCCGAGATTGACGATGGCGCCATCGGGGATGTCGCCGGCCAGGAGCTGGGCGACCTGTTGGCGGGTCAGGGGAGTCTGCATGTCAGGCCTCCACCCGCACGACGGCTTTGACGAAGATGCCTTGGGTCATGATCTGCTCCGGCACGAAGGTGCCCAGCGGCACGACGTCGTCGACCTGGGCGATGGCGTGGCCGGCGGCCATGCACATGACGGGGTTGAAGTTGCGCGCGGCGTGGCGGTACATGAGGTTGCCCCAGCGGTCGCCCTGGTGCGCGCGAATCAGGGCGTAGTCGCCGCGCAGCGGTTGCTCCAGCACGTAGCCCACGCCGTCGATCACTTCCTGGTGGCGGCCTTGGGCCAGTTCTGTGCCGTAGCCGGTGGGCGTGTAGAACGGGCCCAGGCCTGCACCGGCCGCGCGCAGGCGTTCGGCCAGAGTGCCTTGAGGCACGCACTCCAGTTCGACCTCGCCGGCGCGAAAGGCGCGCGCGAAGGCATCGGAGTTGGGTGGCCGCGGATGCGAGCAGATGATTTTCCTGACCTGGCGGCGGTTGAGCAGCGCGGCGATGCCGCGGTCAAAGGTGCCGGCGTTGTTGGCGATCAGGGTCAGGTCGCGGCGGCCCAGCTCCACCAGGCAGTGCAGCAGTTCGTAGGGCACGCCGGCTTCGCCGAAACCGCCGACCAGCACGGAGGCGCCGTCGGGGATGATGGCCACGGCTTCGGCCATGGACGCCTGAATCTTGTCGATCACTTATTGCTCCTGCACGATGCCCGCGGCGGCCACGATCTGTTGCCAGCGCGCGCGTTCCTGGTCGATGAAGGCGGCGAACTCGGCCGGCGTGTCGCCGCCGGCCTGCCCGCCCATGGCACGGAACCGCGCGGTGATGTCCGGGCTGCGGACCACGTCGCGGGTAGCGGCATAGAGGGTGTCGATGACCGGGCGCGGCGTGCCCGCGGGCGCGACCAGGCCGAACCAGGCGGTGACCACCATGTCCTTGACGCCGGCCTCGGCCATGGTGGGCACGTCGGGCAATTCGGCCAGGCGCCGGTCGCTGGTGACGGCCAGCGCGCGCAGCTTGCCGGACTGGATGTACGGCATGGAGCTGGGCAGGTTGTCGATCATGAAGGTGAACTGCTGCCCCAGCAGCGCGGCCACGGCGGGGCCCGCGCCCTTGTAGGGCACGTGGGTGCCGCTGATGCCGGCGCGCTGTTTGAACAGCTCGGCGGACAGGTGCGGCGACTGGCCCGAGCCCGAACTGCCGAACGAGACCTTGCCGGGATCCTGGCGCGCCTGCGTCAGCAAGTCGGCCACGTTGCGCGCGGGCGAAGCCGCGTTGACCACCAGCACATTGGGCACCGAGATCACCCGCGTGACGGGCGCGAAGTCGCCGGGCTGATACGGCAATGTCTTGTAGAGCGCGTAGTTGATGGCGTTGGGGCCGATGTTGCCCATCAGCAGCGTATAGCCGTCCGGCTTGGCGCGCGCCAGCGCCTGGGCGCCGATGATGCCGGCTGCGCCGGCACGGTTTTCCACGATGACCTGCTGGCCCAGTTTGGCGCCCAGCTTGTCCGCGATCAGGCGCGCGGCGATATCGGTGGTACCGCCCGGCGAGGCCGGAATGATGAGGGTGATGGGTCGCTCGGGCCAGGCCGCCTGCGCCGGGCCCGCCAAGGCGACAGCCAGCGCGCCGGCGGCCAGCCAGCGTTGCGGGTGCAGCATGCTTTGTCTCCCTTCGTGATCATCGGACGGATCAGCTTGTGCGCAAGAGTGTGTGCGAGGCTGCCGGAAATGCCTATTCCGGAATCTGGAGGAGCGGCTTCGCCTGCGCTGAAGAGCGTGGCGGCATGACGCCGACCCGCGCGGCGCGTGGGCTGGCGACGGGCTGGCGCGGTCAGCCGGCCAGGCGCGCCGTCATTTTCGCGGCGGTCTGCAGAAACGCCAGCAGCGCGCGGTTACGGCCCTGGCGGCGGGTGACGGCGTAGACGGTGGCGCGCGCCAATGCGGGCGGCAAGGCGCACACCGCGATGCGGTCGCCGAAATGGCCGCAGGCGGACTGCGGCACCAGCGCCACGCCCAGCCCGGCGGCCACCAGCGCCAATTGCGCCGGCACTTCGGCCACGCGCTGGGCCACCGCTTGCGGCATGCCGGCGCGCGCGCAGGCGTCGGCCAAGCCGCGGGCAAAGGCCGAAGTATCGGTGCGCAGCATCACGAACGGGTCTTCGGCCAGATCGGCCAGCGCCAGGCGCTTTCTGCCGGCCAGCCGGTGACCGGCGGGCAAGGCCGCCACCACGGGGTCGGGCCACAAGGCCAGCGATTGCAGCTCGTCGTCGTCGACTGCGGTGCGCGAGATGCTGACGTCGATGCGCTGCCCGCGCAACGCGTCCAGCTGCGCGGCCGGGTTCATTTCGTTGAGCAGCACCGACACCTGCGGGTGCGTGGCGGCGTGGCGCGCGATCAGCGCCGGCACCGGGCCCAGGAAGTGCGAACCGGACAGGCCGACTTCGACACGCCCCGCCCTGCCCTGATCCACCTCCCGAACGCGCACGGTCGCGTCTTTCAGGCCCGCCAGCGTGCCACGCACGTCGTTCAGGAAGGCCGCGCCCGCTTCGGTCAGCGCGACCCGGCGATTGTTGCGGTCGAACAGCTTCACCTCGAGCTCGCGTTCCAGTTGTGCGATCTGCAGGCTGAGCGGGGGCTGCGAAATATGCAGCCTGGCGGCGGCGCGGGTGAAGTTCAGCTCTTCGGCCAGCACGGCGAAATAGCGGAGTTGGCGGATTTCCATGGCGGCCAATTATTTGCGAAAGATATGAAACCAGACAAAAACTATATTGGAAACTATCGTTCGCGGCGAGCAGAATTATTTGGCGCCGATCGGGCGCAGACCCTTCTCAGCCGGAGTCCCGCCATGACCACGCCGCCCCGCGCCCTGCGCATCGGCCAGATTGTCCCCAGTTCCAACACCACCATGGAAACGGAGATTCCGGCCATGCTGCGGCTGCGCGAGACCATCGCGCCCGAGCGCTTCACCTTCCATTCCAGCCGCATGCGCATGAAGCAGGTGACGGCCGCCGAGCTGGCCTCGATGGACCGCGAGTCCGACCGCTGCGCGCAGGAACTGTCCGATGCCCGCGTCGACGTGCTGGGCTACGCCTGCCTGGTGGCCATCATGGCGCAGGGCCTGGGCTACCACCGCGTATCGCAAGAGCGGCTGCACCAGGCCACGGTCGACAACGGCGCGCCCGCTCCCGTCATTTCCAGCGCCGGCGCGCTGGTCGAAGGCCTGCACGCCATCGGCGCGCGCAAGGTCGCCATCCTGACGCCTTACATGAAGCCGCTGACCAAGATGGTGGTGGACTACATCGAAAACGAAGGCATCGAGGTGCACGACAGCCTGTCGCTGGAAATCGCCGACAACCTGAAGGTGGGTGCGCAGGACCCGATGGCGCCCGCCAGCCATGTCGAGCGCCTGGACACGCGCGGCGTGGATGCGGTGGTGCTGTCGGCCTGCGTGCAGATGCCGTCGCTGGCGTCCATCCAGCCGGTGCAGGAACGCCTGGGCCTGCCGGTGGTGACCGCGGCCGCGGCCACGGTGTACCGGATGCTCAAGGTGCTGAACCTGGAAACGCGCGTGCCCGATGCCGGGGCGCTGCTTACCGGCAAGTACTGATCCGCGCGGCCGCGCTCAGGGCAGGCGGCGGATGGCGCTGTTGGCGTACATCGGCCCCTGCACATGGTGGCCCGTCATGACGTTGGTCTGGTAGCGCTGCACCACGCCGTCGAGCGTTTGCGGATCAAGCAGCGCGCGCATCGTCGCGAAGCCGGCCGAGTCCACCCGTTCGGGCGCGCGGCCCTTGGGATAGAGGCGCCGCTTGCCCTCGTCGATCGGCGCCTGCAACACGCCGCCGCTGGCCGTCAGGTCCAACACCAGCTTGCCGTCGCGCACCCGCGCCGACCCGTAGGCGCCCAGCTCGGCATCGTCCAGCAGCAGGCTGCCCGTCAACGCGTAATCGCCTGAAGGCAGCGGCTGCACGTAAAGACGCAGCGTGTAGGGCGGCTCGCCGTTGCGGTCATCGACCGTCCAGCGGTATTCGCCGGCGGCCCAGCCGGGCTGGGCGGCGGCAGCCACGTCGGTGGCCGGCGCTGGCGGCGGGGCGGCTTGCGCCGCGGTGGCCGCGCAAAGCGCTGCGCCCAGGATCGCGGCGCGCAGCGATCGTGTCAGAAAGATAGGCATGGTGTTCTCCTTGTGATGCGTTCAATCAATACTTGACCCGCAGGTTCAGCATGGCGCTGCGCGGCTCGCCATAGGCGTTGCCCATGTCCGCGTTGCCCAGCCGCTGGTAATAGACCTTGTCGAACAGGTTGTTCACGTTCAGCCCCAGCGACACGTGGTCGCTGACGCGGTAGCCGATGCGGGCATTCCAGATGGCGTAGCCGGCCTGCGACACGCGCACCGAACTGCCGCTGACCGGCCCCTGCACGGCGCTCTCGGTGTAGATGCCGCTTTTGACGTTGACGCCGCCGCCCACGCTCCAGCGGTTCCATTGGCCGGGCAGCTGGTAGCTGGTCCACAGCTGGAAGATGTGCTTGGGCGTGAAGGTCCTGAACGCCGCGCCGCCATTGGCGTTGTCTTTCAGGTAGCGGGTGGTGTTGAAGGTGTAGCCGCCCGAGACTTCCCAGCCCGGCGCGATGCGGCCCGAGACCTCGGCTTCCAGGCCCTGGCTGCGCACCTGGCCGCTGGCCTCATAGCAGCAGTCGCCCACGTCGGGATAGGCGGGGTCGCGCTGCGCGCGGTTGCGCTCGGTGATGCGGAACAGCGCGAAAGACGTGTTCAGCCTGCCGTCCAGCCATTCGCTTTTCAGGCCCGCCTCGTAGTTGGACCCCACCACCGGCGGCAGCGAGCCGCCGCCCGCCGTGCGCAGGTCGCTCTGCACACGGAAGATGTCGGCATAGCTGGCGTAGGCGGTCCAGTGGCTGTCGATGTCGTAGACCAGCCCCGCGTAGGGCGTCATCCGGCCATGCTCGCTGACCGCTGGGTCGCTGCGGCCGCTGATCAGGTCCTTGCTTTGCGTGCGCCACCAGCTCATGCGCGAGCCCAGCACCAGCGTCAGCGGATCGGCCAGCTTCAGGCGCGCCATGGCATAGACGCCCGATTGCCGCGTCTTGACGTCGCTTTTGCTGCCCCACTGCGGATCGGCGGGCTCGGGATAATCATTGACGTCGTAATGGAAGACGTCCACTGGCCGCGCCGGAAAGCCCGGCAGGGAATAGGCGTTGTAGGCGCGCGCGCTGCGGTCGTACCAATTGCCGCCGAACACCAGTTCGTGGCGGCGGCCCAGCGCCTCGAACGCGCCCGTCACCATCAGGTCCACGCCCAGCTGTTCGTTGCGGTATTGGTTGCCGCCGCCATACAGACGGGGCCCCAGGCCGGTCTGGCGGTCGACGGCGCCGCGCACATAGGCGTATTTGAGCTTGCTGGTTTCCTCGGCCTGGTTGACGTTGAACTTGACCGTCCAGTCGGACGAGAATTGGTGCGCCAGCTCGGCGAACACCTGCGTGTTCTCGAAGTCCCAGCGGTTCCAATCGGCGCCCAGGTAGGTGCCGCGCGTCAGGCCCAGGTCGCCGCCGTCCTTGTAGCGCGGCAGTTGCATCATGTAGGGCAGCCAGTCGCGTTTCTGGTAGCTGCCACCCAGGGTCAGCAGCGTACGCTCGCCCAGGTCGGCTTCGACGATGCCGTAGTAGGCCTGCTTCTGCGAATTGGCCACGTCGTAGAAATACTTGCGGTCTTCCTGCGCCGTCGCCACCCTGCCGCGCACCGAGCCCGAGGCGTTCAGCGGCGTGGACAGGTCGAGTTCACCGCGATAGTTGTCCCACGAGCCGGCGCTGGCGGACCCCGAAAACTGCAGTTCGCGCGTGGGGCGCTTGCGCACCAGGTTGATGACGCCCCCGGGCTGGCCGGCGCCGTTGAACAGGCCGGCAGCGCCGCGCAGCAGTTCAACGTGGTCGAACATGAACAGGTCCGGCTGCGCCCAGGACGCCCCGCCCGTCTGCATCGGCACGCCGTCGTACTGGAAGTATTCGATCTGGAAACCGCGCGAGTAGAACTGCGGGATCGCGGCTGTGGCGGCCAGGTCGATCGTGATGCCGGGCGTCTGCGCCATGGCGTCTTCCAGCGACGCCAGGTTCTGGTCTTCGATGCGCTGACGCGTGATGACCGAGACTGACTGCGCAATCTCGCGCAGCGACAACGGCAGCTTGCCGCCGATGGTGACGCTGGGCGCCGTGTACGAACGGCTGCCTTCGGTGACGCCGATTTGCTCGCCCTGCACCGTGACCGGCGCCAAGGTGGTGACGTCAGCCCTCGCCGGCTGGGCGCCCGCGTTGCCCGCGCCCGCGGCCAGACCGACCGCCACGACGCCGCGCCGCAACCACCGTGCGGTGTGTGCCGCGTTTGCGTGGGATGAGTGTTTCCGCCGCGCGGACCGGTCCCGTCCGCCGCGCGCCCCACGTGTCTTGATACCCAAAATTTCCTCCGCTTCCAACCCGTTTAACAAGATTGATAATCATCTTCAACGGACTCTCGGCGGGCAATCGGAAAGGCTTTCGAATTCCGGATTAAGACTTTCGTTTTTTCGCCGGCGACACGGCTTGGCGGATGGCGGGCGCGTGTTGCCGCAGGGTCTGCCACAAACGGGTCATGACCGGCCCCTGCGGCCGGTCGGCCCGGCGCGCCGCGGCCAGGGTCTCGGTGCTGCCAGGCAGGTGGCGGTTGGCCAGCGACAGCAGGCGGCCATCGCGCAGCTCGTCTTCGATCAGAAAGCGCGGCATGTGGCCCCAGCCCAGGCCTTGCAGCAGGATTTCTTTCTTCATCAGTTGATCGGCCACGGTGCATTGGCGCGCGCCCTCGACCATGAAGTAATCCCGCGCGGGCGTGTGATGCGCGGTGTCGCGCATGACGCACTGGGTATAGTCGCGCAGTTGGTCCGGCCGGATGGCCCGCCCCGCAGGCAGGCTCAGATAGCCGGGCGCGGCCACCGGCACGAATGGCACGCTGCCCAGGTCCAGCCACTCCACCCGCGCATCGGCGGCATCCACCCGGTGCAGGATCAGATCGGCGTCGCCATCCATCAGGCGTTCCCACGGGCCGGTCACCGCTTCGAAATGCAGGTTCAGCCGCGTAGCCGGCCACTGCGCGAAGAACGGGCCCAACAAGCCCAACAGCAAGGGCCGGGGACAGAAGTCGCCGATCACCACGTTCAGTTCGCTTTCCTGGCCCATCGCCAACTGCTCGGCATGGGCGCGCAGGCCGTCCAGCTCGCGCAGCAGAGCCTGCGCCCGCAAGTGGAAGGACTGCCCGGCCGCGGTGGGCTTGACCCGGTAGCCGGCGCGGTCCAGCAGGGTCAGGTCCAGTTGCCGTTCCAGCTTGGCCACCGCGGCGAACACCGCGGGGTGCGAACGGTGCAGTTGGGCGGCGGCGGCCTGGAAACCGCCCGCGCGCACCACCGCGTCAAAGCACTGCAGGTCGTGCAGCGTGAATTCGCTCATGTCCGTTTTTCCGACAATGTCTGTGAGATCTTTGTAATATCTTCCAAATCGGCCCGCAACTACGATTTGCCTCGTCGTGTTCAACGTTCAAGAGGCCCATCATGCAGACCGACACCTTCATCACCACGGGCGACGGCGCCCGCATCGTCTACCGCTGGGATGGCGACGCCAGCCAGCCGGTGCTGGCGCTATCGAACTCCATCGGTACCACGCTGCACATGTGGGACGGCCTGGTGCCGGCGCTGGCGCGGCATTTCCGCGTGTTGCGGTTCGACACGCGCGGCCATGGCGGCTCGAGCGTGCCGGCAGGCGCGTATTCGCTGGACCGGCTGGGACGCGACACGCTCGAACTGTTCGATGCGCTGGGCGTGGAACGCGCGCACTTCCTGGGGCTGTCGCTGGGCGGCATCATCGGCCAATGGCTGGGCGTGCATGCCCCCGAGCGCATCGACCGCCTGATCCTGGCCAACACCTCGCCCTATCTCGGCCCCGCGCCGCAATGGGATGAACGCATCGCCGCGACGCTGCAGGCGCCGGACCTGACGGAGACGGCCGAGACCTTTCTGGCGAACTGGTTTCCGGCGTCCCTGCTACAGGCCGGCGGGCCCGTCATCGACACCTTCCGCGCCATGCTGCTGGCGATGGACAAGCAAGGCCTGGCGGGCAATTTCGCAGCGGTGCGCGACATGGACCTGCGCCGCGCCATCGCTTTGATTACGCGGCCCACGCTGGTCATCGCCGGCCGCGACGACACGGTCACGGCCGCCAGCCATGGCGAGCAGATCGCCGCGACCGTGCCGGGCGCGCAACTGCTGATGCTGAATGCGGTGCACCTGTCCAACATCGAACGGCCGGACGAATTCCGCGAGGCGGTGCTGGGCTTTCTGCTGCGGCAGTGACGCCGCGAGTATGCGCCCGAAAGGAAATCCGCCCCCGGCGCGGCTAACGCAGGGCGCTGGGGCGCACGCCGAAGCGGCGGCGGAACGCCACCGAGAAATGCGCGGGCGCGTAGCCCACGTGCCAAGCGGCCTCGGACACGCTCAGGCCGCCGCTCAGGATCAACGCGCGGCCATGCGTCAGGCGCGCCTCTTGCAGGTAACGGGCCATGCTGACGCCGAACGCGCGCTTGAAAGCCTGGTCCAGCTTGCGCGTGTGCAGACCCAGTTCGCGTGCCAGCGTCGACGACGACGGCGCGCCGCGCAGATCCGCGGCCAGACGGCGGCGTGCCTCGTGGGCCGCGTCCAGTTCGCGGGCGGCGGCCAGTGGCGCCGCCCGATATTCTTGCGGCAGCGGCGCCTGTCCGGCCTGGGCTAGCGCAATCGCCGCCAGTTCCAGGCCTTTGGCCGCCAGGTACAGGCCGCGCGCGGCCCCCTCGTAGCGGCAGACGCGCACCTGGTCCGCGATGCGGCGCGCCTCTCGGCCCGCGGCGCCGTGCCAGATGACGGGGCGGCCGTCGCCGGCCGCCGACGCGCCATGGGCCGTCCGATCCAGGCCGCGCAGGAAATCGGGCGCCACGCCCAATTCATGCCACAACGACGCGGCCGGCAGCGTGACCACGGTGTAGCGCTGCTCCACGCCGGCCTCGAAGGCGTCGGCGCCCTGCGCCTGCCCGGGGTTCCAGGCCAGGCACAGCGCGGGCCCGTGCAATGCCAGCGGCGCGCGGTCTTCGACGCGGCTTCGCACCTGCCCGTCGAGCAGGATGACCTTCAGACCGGGATACAGGGATTCTTCACGCCACTCGGTGACGCCGCGGCGGAACACGCCGGCGCGCAGGGAGCAGCCATTGGCCAGGTCCAGCGCCGCGTCGACGCGGTGGTGTTCAGCGGCGGGGGCCGCGGCGCGGGCGCGCAGTAAAGGCATGGGATCGATCCGGACGAACCGGACAACAGGTTTATTTGAGAATAATTATTATTACCCAAGTCCTGCGCGGGCTCAATCCGAGCCCGTCCCGCCGCGCGGCGTTATTCGCCTGTCCGTTCCCAGCGCCGCTGGATCGCCTTGGCGGCGACCACGCCGTCCGCCATCGACGTCACCACGCAAGGGTGCATGCGGTGGGCCACTTCGCCGATGGCGTAGATGTCCGGCACGCTGGTTTCGGCGGTGGCGGCGTCGGTGCGGATATAGCCGCGCGCGTCGCGCGCCAGTTGCAGCCCGTCGGCGAACCCCGCCTGGGGCTCCCAGCCGTAGAACACCAGGATCAGGTCGTATTGGCGGCCGTCCACGCTGCGGGTGGCGGGGTCCACCTGGTAGGGGCCGATGCGCACGCCTTCCTTGCCGGCGCGCAGCACCCATTGCTGCTGGGCCCGCACACTGCGGGCGTACAGATGCACCGTGGCCGCGCCGCGGTTGCGCACGTAGACGTAGTTCTCGAAGGCGTTGTCGCCCCCGCCCAGCACCGCGACCGACAGGCCGGAATAATCCTGCGCCACGATGGGCGAGCCGGGACCGACCAGCACGCCAGGCCAGACTGAGCCGGGCGGATGCTCCGGAAAGCCCTTGGCGCGCACGCCCGAGGCAATCACCAGGGTGCGGCCGCGCGCCAGTGATACGTCCCCATTGACGTCGGCCAGCGAGGCCTCGATGCCGCCCTTGCAGGGCCGCACCGCCGTCACGCGGGTGCCGAGCCGCAGCGGCACGCCGGCGGCGCGCACGCTGGTATCGATATTGGCGGCCACCTGCTGGCCGGTGACTCCGGGCAGCACGGCGATCCAGTCGTCCGCGAACGGGTTGTCGCTGCTCAGGCCGCCCAGGCGGTCGCCCGCCTCGACCAGCAGCGGCGCCAGGCCCAGCCTGGCCAGCCAAAGGGCGCAGGAGGCACCGGCCGGGCCGCCCCCTACAATGACCGAATCGTGCATCTGTTGCATTTCACCCCTTAATTGCCGTCGCCAGCGCCCTTGCAAGCGCCCGGACCTGGCTGAATTGTAGCCAGCGCGCGGCCCCCGGCCCGCCCTCGCCTTACAATTCCGCCTATTCCACCCAGGTTTTCATCATGCCCACACGCCGCATCATCCTTTCCGGGCTCGCGCTCGACGCCCGCATCGGCATCCTCGAACACGAGCGCCGTGCCACCCAGCCCCTGCATGTCGACGCCGAATTCGACGTGGACATCCAGCGCTCGGTCGATGACCACGATATCCACAGCGTGCTGGACTACCGCCGCCTGCGCGAAGCCATCGTCGAGGAATGCACCCAGGCGCATGTGAACCTGATCGAAACCCTGTCCGAACAAGTCGCCGCGCGCCTGCTGGCCGACTTCCAGGAAATCCGCTCGCTGCGCCTGCGCATCAGCAAGCCCATGGCCTTTTCCGACTGTGCGGCGGTGGGCGTGGAAATCCAGCTCTCGCGTTGACTATGAACGATATCTCTCCCCCCGGCATCCGCTTTCGCACCGAAGCAGAAGAGAAAGCCCGCCACGAAGGCAACAAACTGACCAAGCGCCTGGCGCGTGAAACCACGCGCGCCCTGTCCGACTACAACATGATCGAGGCGGGCGACCGCGTGATGGTGTGCCTGTCGGGCGGCAAGGATTCCTACGCCATGCTGGACATCCTGCTCCAGCTGCAAAAGCGCGCGCCGTTTCCGTTCGAGCTGATCGCCGTCAACCTGGACCAGAAGCAGCCCGGCTTTCCCGCCGACATCCTGCCGCGCTACCTGACCGAACTGGGCGTGCCGTTTCACATCGAAACGCAGGACACCTATTCGATCGTCACGCGCGTGCTCGAAGAGGGCAAGACGATGTGCTCGCTCTGTTCGCGGCTGCGCCGGGGCATCCTGTACCGCGTGGCTTCCGAGCTGGGCGCGACCAAGATCGCCCTGGGCCACCACCGCGACGACATCCTGGGCACGTTCTTCCTGAACCTGTTCTACGGCGGCAAGGCCAAGGGCATGCCGCCCAAGCTGGTCTCGGACGACGGCCGCCACACGGTGATCCGTCCGCTGGCCTATGTGCCTGAAACCGACCTGATCGCCTACGCTGAACTCAAGCAGTTCCCGATCATCCCCTGCAACCTGTGCGGCTCCCAGGAAAACCTGAAGCGCAAGGAAGTCGGTCGCATGATCAAGGAATGGGACAAGCAGCACCCGGGCCGCTCGTGGAACGTCTTCAACGCGCTCTCGCGCGTGGTGCCGTCCCACCTGATGGACCGCGACCTGTTCGACTTCGTCGGCCTCAAGCCCACCGGCGTGCCCGACGCCAATGGCGACACGGCATTCGACACGGTGGACCCCACCGACAGCGACGCCGGCGACGAAGCCTGCGGCGACACGCCAGCCGCGCAGGACCCTGCCGGCATCGTCGAAAAGAAAGTGATGTTCACCCGCGGCTAAACGCCGCCAATGCAATCCGGGGCCTCATGGGCCCCGGATTCCTCGAATCACACCATTCGCCTGCGCCCATCCGGCGCGCCGGCATTGCCTCGCGGCTAGCCGTTCAGCACGCGCACCGGCTGACCCGCGTGCCAGGCCTTCACGGCGTCCAGCGCATTGCGGTAGAACGCCTCGAAATTCTCGCGGCTGACATAGCCCAGGTGCGGCGTCAGGATGACGTTGTCCAGGTCGCGCACATTGTCGGTGGGCGACAACGGCTCTTCGGCATACACGTCCAGCCCGGCGCCCGCGATGCGGAACTTCACCAACGCGTCCATCAGCGCGTCCTGGTCCACCAGCCCGGCACGCGACGTATTCACCAGATAGGCCGACGGCTTCATCGCGGCCAGCGCGGTGGCGTCGACGATATGGCGGCTGCGCTCGGACAGGATCAGATGCAGCGTGACGACATCGGACGTGGAAAACAGCTCGTGCTTGTCCACGCGCTTGACGCCCGCTTCGGCGGCCCGCTCGTCGGTCAGGTTGGGGCTCCAGGCCACCACATCCATGCCGAAGGCCAGGCCCACTTTGGCCACGGCCGCGCCCAGCTTGCCCAGGCCCAGGATGCCCAGGCGCTTGCCGGCCAGGGGCTCGGGCATGCCCGTCTGCCACATGCCGCGGCGCATCGCCGCATCTTCGGCGGGCAGGTGCTTGAACAGGCCCAGGATGTGGGCCCAAGCCAATTCGGCGGTGGCGGTGTTGGCGTCGGCGCTGCCGGGCGCGCCGCTGACCACGATGCCCTGCGCGGCGCAGGCCTGCATGTCGATGGCGTTGTTGCGCATGCCGGTGGTGACCAGCAGGCGCAGGCGCGGCAGCGCGCGGATGCGCTCGGCCGGGAACGGGGTGCGTTCCCGCATGGCGATGATCACGTCGAACGGTTCGAGGGTGGCCTCGACCTGCTCGTCGGGAATGAAGTTGTTGAAGATCTGCACCTCGGCATCGCCGCCCAGGGAACCCCAGTCGGCGTAGCGTTTGGCGACATCGTGGTAATCGTCGAGTATTGCGATTTTCAAGTCTTGTCTCCGGGTGGCGTGGCGCGCATCGCGCCAGCCGCCCGGCCAGCGCGTTGCGCGCCGGTCAGTTCAGTCGTGCCTTGAGCTGGTCCAGCGGCAGCGCCCCGCTGATGCGCGAGCCGTCGGGGAAGAACAGCGTCGGGGTGCCGCGCACCATCAGCTGCTTGCCCAGCGCCAGCAGCTTGTCTTCAGGCACGCTGCAATTGGCGGTGGCCGGCTTCTGGCCGCGCAGCATCCAGTCGTCCCAGGCCTTGCCCGGGTCCTTCGAGCACCAGACGTCGCGCACTTTGACGTTGGAGTCGGGCGACAGGATGGGGTACAGGAAGGTGTAGACGGTGATGTTGTCGACGTCTTCCATGGTCTTGCGCAGCTGCTTGCAATAGCCGCAGTTGGGGTCTTCGAAAATCGCGACCTTGCGCGAGCCGTCGCCCTTGACCTGCTTGATGGCCAGATCCAGCGGCAGCTGGTCGAACGGAATCGTGCCCAACTTTTCCTGCGCTTCGCGCGTGACGTCGCGGCGGGTCATGGCGTCGATCAACGGACCTTCCATGACCCAGGTGACTTTTTCGTCCGTGTAGATCAGGTCCATGCCCAGCTGCACTTCGAACAGGCCATAGGGCGTGCGACGCACCGCGGTCACGTCCATGCCGGTGAAACGCTGCTTGAAGCGGTCTTTGACTGCGTCCGCCACGGGATCCGCCGGCGCCACCTGGGTGGTGGAGTAGCTTTTATCGCCTTTGGCCGGCTGCCCGACCGTGCTGGTGGAAACGGACTTGTCGCCCTGGGCCTGCGCGCCTGCGGACAAACCCAGGCCCGCGGCCATGAAGCAGGCAGCCAGCGCGGCGGGAAAACGGAAATTCATGGGGACTCCTGTAATTATCGTGACGTATCGCGTACGTAGCCGGAAAGCGTAACCGATCCGGGATGACCGGCGGCGGCAAGCAAAGAGCGGGCCTGGCGCCACGGTCCATCAGAATCAGACTCGTCCCAACCCGGCAGGGTTCCGCGGCGGGCTGATTCCGGGCGCTTTCCTGGCATGCGGGACAAAAGGCGGGGCCTGGCGGCCCCACCCCTTCAGTTCGTCGACGCGCCGGCGATCAGGCGCCGTTTGATCAGCGGCGCCCGCTCGACCCAGTGCATGCCGGCGTTGCGCAGCCAGACCAGCGGCGTGGCGTGCGAACCGAACAGCTTGTGCAGACCGTCGGTGGCCAGCCGCAGGGCCAGCACCGGCTCGGCGCGCGCCCGCTGGTAGCGGTGCAGCACCCGCAGGTCGCCCGCCTGGCGGTAGGGCTCGCGGGCGGCCACGATGCGGGCCAGCGTTTCGACATCGCCCAGGCCCAGGTTCAGGCCCTGGCCGGCCAGCGGATGCAGGCGGTGCGCGGCGTCGCCGGCCAGCGCGATGCCGGGCGCAACCATTTGGGCGCGCTCCAGCGTCAGCGGAAAACCGTGCAGCTTGCTGCGGACCTTCAGGCGGCCCAGGCGGCCTTGGGCGGCGTGCGCCAGCAGGGATTCCAGGCGGGCGGCCTGCTCGTCGGCGGGCAGCGCCAGCAATTCGGCGGCCAGCTCGCTGCGCATGGACCAGACCATGGACACCTGCGGGCCATCGGCCGTGTCGGGCAGCGGCAAGAGCGCCAGCACGCCGTCGTCGCGGAACCACTGGAAGGCGGTGCCCTGGTGGGCCAGTTCGGCGTCCAGGTTCACAACCAGGCCGGTGTCGTTGTAGGACATGGCGTCGTGCTTGAGGCCGGCGGCGGCGCGCAGCGGGGACGCGGCGCCGTCGGCGCCGACGAACAGCTCAGCCTGGATGCGGGTGCCGCTCTCGGTTTCCACGGTGCCGGCCTGGTAACCGGTGCAGCGGTCTTCAAGCCAGGGAATGCCGAACATCCGCACGGCCTGGATCAGCACGCGCTCGATTTCGCCGGATTCGACGATCCAGGCCAGTTGCGGCAAGGCCGCCTGCCAGGCGTTCAAGTGCACCAGCCCGTCGGCATCGCCATGGATCTCCATGGCCTGGACGGGAGTCAGGCGGGCGGACGGCATCGCGTCCCAGACGCCCAGCTCGGCCAGGAATCGCTGGCTGGCGGGCGAGATGGCATAGACGCGCGCATGGTAATGGTTGGGGTCGGCAGGGGGCACGGCCGTGCGCGGCGCCAACAAGGCCACGCGCTGGCCGCGGCGGGCCAGCGCCAGGGCGGTGGACAGGCCGACGATGCCGGCCCCGCATACGACGATCTGGTGGCTCATCTTGCGCTGGGCTCCCCGGCTTGCTTGGGCCACAGCAGCCACATCTGGCCGCGTTGCTTCATGCGGCCGGCCTGCTGGCCGGCTTCTTCGCCGTAGCCCCAATAGAAGTCGGCGCGCGCCGCGCCGCGGATGGCCGTGCCCGTGTCCTGGGCGAACACCAGCCGCTGTAGCGGCCGGTCGGACGCGGGGAAGGTGGTGGCCAGGAACACTGGCGTGCCCAGCGGCACGAAACCGGCGTCCACGGCGATGGCGCGCTTAGGCGCCAGATTGACGCCGTAGGCGCCCTTGGGGCCCAGCTCGGGGTCGATCACGGGTTCTTCGCGGAAGAACACCACCGCCGGGTTGGCGTTGAGCATCTCGGGCACGCGCTTGGGGTTGCGCTGCGCCCAGGCGCGGATGTTCTGCATGGAGGCCTGGTCGGCCGCCAGCTCGCCACGGTCGGCCAGCCAGCGGCCGATGGACACATAAGGCTGGCCGTTGTGGTCGGCATAGGCCACACGGATGGTCTTGCCGGTATCGGGGCCGTCGGTCAGCTGCACGCGGCCCGAGCCCTGCACCTGCAGGAAGAAGTTGTCGACGGGATCATCCACCCAGACCACCACCGGCGGGCGGCGGCCCGAGGCCTCGATCGCGGCGCGGGTGTCGTACGGCACGACCCGCTTGCCTTCCAGTTTGCCGCGCACGCGCTTGCCGGCCAGGTCGGGGTATACCGAGCCCAGGTCGATCGTCAGCAGGTCGGCCGGCACCGCGTACAGCGGCCACTGGTAGTTACCGCCCTGGCGGCGCGAGCCGCGCACCAGGGGTTCGTAGTAGCCGGTGACGGTGTTGGCCGCCGGCTTGCCGTCGGCGGCGTTCAGGCGCCAGGGCTGCAGATAGGTCTGCAAGAAGCGGCGCACGCCCTCGATGTCGGTGGCGGCAGGCGCGCGGGCCGGGTCGGCCGCCGCGGCGCAGACCGGCTGCCAGGCGCGCGGCGTGGCGCGGGCCGGCGCGGCCAGGTTGCCGCTGGTCGGACGCATCAGCCCCTTGCAGTTGCGCAGGAACAGGGGCCAGAACTGGGCCAGATCGTCGCTGGTCCAGCCCGGCATCTCGGCCCATGTGGCCGCCTTGAACTTGCCTGCCAGGGCGCGCGGCGGGGTATCGGGCAGGGCCGACAGCGCCGGCACCACCAGGGGGCCGTCAACGGAGGCGGACCGCGGGCCGGACGTGGCCGGCTGGCCGGATTCGGGAGGAACTTCGGAGGTCGTGCTGCAGGCCGCCAACAGAACGGACAGCACGGACAGACTGAGAATGCGCTTCATGAGCAGATGGAAAACCGTACAACGTGTGGCCGCGCCCCGGTCAATGCAGGGTGCGCGGCATGGCCAGGACGAATTCGGAGATCGGCACTTCGAACGGAATGCCGTTCTCGCCGACGCAATGGTAGGTGCCGCGCATCGTGCCCACCGGCGTGGGCAGGGGACAGCCGCTGGTGTATTCGAAGGTCTCGCCCGGCGCCAGCAGCGGTTGCTGCCCCACGACCCCCAGCCCGCGCACTTCCTGCACACGCTGGTTGCCATCGGTGATAATCCAGTGGCGGCTGATCACCTGGGCCGGATGCTCACCGGTATTGGTGATGCGGACGGTATAGGCGAACACGAACTGCTGCTCGCCAGGATCGGACTGTTCTGGCACGAAGCGCGGAGAGACGGAGACGCTAAGGTCGTAAGGTTTCACAGCCCTTCCCTGTGTGACACGCTCAAACTGCAATAATGGCACATTATGCCTTCCCCAACCCCGAACATCATGTCTACGTCCTCTACCCGCATTACCCCCAGCATCCTGTCAGCCGACTTTGCCCGCCTGGGCGAGGAAGTCCGTAACGTCGTGGCCGCCGGCGCCGACTGGATCCACGTCGACGTGATGGACAACCACTATGTGCCCAACCTGACCATCGGCCCGATGGTCTGTGCGGCGATCCGTCCCCATGTTTCCGTGCCGATCGACGTGCACCTGATGGTCGAGCCGGTGGACGCCCTGGTGCCGATGTTCGCCAGCGCCGGCGCCAACTACATCAGCTTCCATCCGGACGCCAGCCGCCACGTCGACCGCACACTGTCCCTGATCCGCGAAAACGGCTGCAAGGCCGGCCTGGTGTTCAACCCCGCCACGCCGCTGTCCTACATGGACTACGTGATGGACAAGATCGACCTGGTGCTCATCATGTCGGTGAACCCCGGTTTCGGCGGCCAGGGCTTCATTCCCGGCGCCCTGACCAAGCTGCGCGAGGCCCGCGCCAGGATCGACGCCTGGATGCAAGCCGGCGGCCAGGAAATCGTGCTGCAGGTGGACGGCGGCGTGAAGATCGACAACATCGCTGAAATCCGCCGCGCCGGCGCCGACACCTTCGTGGCCGGCTCGGCCATCTTCGGCAAGCCCGACTACGCCGGCATCATCACGTCCATGCGCGAGCAGATCGCCATCGGCGAAACCACCGCCATCTAAGGAACGCCATGACCGCCTTTCGCGCCGCGCTGCTGGACCTGGACGGCACCCTGCTCGACTCCATCCCCGACCTGGCCTTCGCGGCCAACGCCATGCGGGTGGAACTGGGCATGATCTCGCTGCGCGAGGACGTGGTGGCCACCTTCGTGGGCAAGGGTGTGGACAACCTGGTGCGCCGCAGCCTGGCGGGCAGCCTGGACGCCGCCGACCCCACGCCCGCCGAATTCGAGCGCGCGCGCGAGGCCTTCTACCGCCATTACCACCTGGTCAACGGCGAACGCGCCCGGGTCTACCCGGGCGTCATCGAGGGCCTCAAGCACATGCGCGACCAGGGCCTGAAGCTGGCGGTCGTCACCAACAAGCCCACCGAATTCACCCTGCCGCTGCTACAGCGCACGGGCCTGGCGGGCTTTTTCGACGCCGTGGTGTGCGGCGACACCTGCCCGCGCCGCAAGCCGGATCCGGACCAGGTGCTGCACGCCTGCGAACTGCTGGGCGTGACGGTGGACGAAGCCGTCACCATCGGCGATTCCATCAACGACGCCCAGGCGGGCCGCAGCGCCGGCACCCAGGTGCTGGTGGTGCCTTATGGTTACAACGAAGGCCGTGACGTGCGCGAGCTGGATGTCGATGGTATAGTGGACACGCTTGTCAACGCCGCCCAGTGGGTGGCGCTCTGGAATCAGAACCAGAACGCCGCGAAAACCCCGGCCTGACAGCCAAACCTGCAACACCGAATCCTGACCCAATGAACGTTTCCATCCAGAACCAAATGCTCGGCGCCTCGTGGCGCTGGTGGCGTTTGTCTTCCGGGTGGCGATGATTCCCTTCCCGGCCCTAGACGCGTACACCACCGCCTAGCGCCGATACTGTGCAAAACACAGAGCCAAGCCCGGAACCAGTAACCTGGACCGGGCTTTTTGTTGTGTGCCCGGTCCCCAAGCAGACACCATTGCCCACGAGACCCGACATGACCGAAATCGAATTCAAAGCCCTCGCCGCGCAAGGCTACAACCGCATCCCCCTGGTGGCCGAGACCTACGCCGACCTGGACACCCCGCTGGGCATCTACCTGAAGCTGGCTCACGCCGGCCCCCTGGCCGGCCGCATGACCTGCCTGATGGAATCGGTGGTGGGCGGCGAGCGCTTTGGCCGTTATTCGTTCATCGGCCTGCCGGCCCGCACCGTGATCCGCGCCAGCGGCACCCGCACCGAGGTGCTGCAGGACGGCCTGGTCACCGAAACCCACGACGGCGATCCGCTGGCCTTCATCGAGCAATACCAAAGCCGCTTCAAGGTCGCCCTGCGCCCCGGCATGCCGCGCTTCTGCGGCGGCCTGGCCGGCTATTTCGGCTACGACACCGTGCGCCACATCGAGCCGTGCCTGGGCCCGGCCGTCAAGCCCTTCCCGGCCGGCATGGAAGGCGGCACGCCCGACCTGATGCTGATGCACGTGGACGAACTGGTCATCGTCGACAATCTGGCCGGCCGCATCTACCTGATGGTGTACGCCGACCCCGCCCAGCCCGAAAGCTACAGCCGCGCGCAACAGCGCCTGCACGACCTGCGCGCGCGCCTGCGACGCCCCGTGGAAATTCCGTACAGCCACGCCAGCATGCAGACCGACGAGCGGCGCGACTTCAAGAAGGAAGACTATCTGGCGGCCGTGCACCGCGCCAAGGAACACATCGCCGCCGGCGACCTGATGCAGGTGCAGATCGGCCAGGTCATCGCCAAGCCCTTCCGCGATTCCCCGCTGTCCCTCTACCGCGCTCTGCGGTCGCTCAACCCCTCCCCCTACATGTACTTCTGGAACTTCGGTGATTTCCAGGTGGTAGGCGCATCGCCCGAGATTTTGGTGCGCCAGGAACGCGTGGTGGTCGACGGCGCGCCGAAGTCGCAGATCACCATCCGCCCGCTGGCCGGCACCCGCAAGCGCGGCGCCACGCCCGAGCAGGACGCCGCGTTGGCCGCCGAGCTGCGCGCCGACCCCAAGGAAGTGGCCGAACACGTGATGCTGATCGACCTGGCCCGCAACGACGTGGGCCGCGTAGCCGAAGTGGGCTCGGTGAAGGTCAGCGACACCATGGTCATCGAACGCTATTCGCATGTGATGCACCTGGTGTCCAACGTCACCGGCAACCTGAACCCCGGCATGAGCAGCATGGACGTGCTGCGCGCCTCGTTCCCGGCCGGCACGCTGACCGGCGCGCCCAAGGTCGAGGCCATGAAGATCATCGACGAACTGGAACCCGTGCGCCGCGGCATCTACGGCGGCGCGGCCGGCTACCTCAGCTATGGCGGCGAAATGGACGTGGCCATCGCCATCCGCACCGGTGTCATCAAGGACGGCACGCTGTATGTGCAGGCGGCCGCGGGCATCGTCGCCGACTCCAACCCCGAAGCCGAATGGGCCGAGACCGAAGCCAAAGCCCGTGCGGTGCTGCGCGCCGCCGAGCAGGTGCAGCACGGCCTGGACGAACCCATCTGAGGCCCCCCGCGCCCGCCCCCACACCGCCCCGGACCGCGCGACGGCCCGCCTGGAGAAAAAAATGCTGTTGATGATTGATAACTACGATTCGTTTACCTACAACCTGGTTCAGTACTTCGGCGAACTCGGCGAAGACGTGCGCGTGGCGCGCAACGACCAGATCACGCTGGAAGAGATCGCCGCGCTGAACCCGGACCGCATCTGCGTGTCGCCCGGCCCGTGCTCGCCGGCCGAAGCGGGCATTTCCGTGCCGGCGATCCAGGCCTTCGCCGGCAAGAAGCCGATCCTGGGCGTGTGCCTGGGGCACCAGGCCATTGGCGCGGCCTATGGCGGCGACATCGTTCGCGCGCAGAGAATCATGCACGGCAAGACGGTGCAGATCTCGCACACCGGCACCGACCTCTTCACCGGCCTGCCGACGCCGTACACTGTCATCCGATACAACTCGCTGACTATCGACCCGGCCACCCTGCCCGACTGCCTGGCCGTGACCGCCACGGCGCCGGACGGCGACATCATGGGCGTGCGTCACAAGACGCTGCCCCTGTACGGAGTACAGTTCCACCCCGAATCCGTGCTCAGCGAACACGGCCACGCCCTGCTGCGCAATTTCCTGAACCTCGCCTAAGAAGGACGCACCGTGACGATCTCCCCCGCAGAAGCGCTGACGCGCTGCATCGAACACCGCGAAATTTTCCACGACGAAATGCTGCACCTGATGCGGCTGCTGATGCGCGGCGAAATGTCGCCGCAGATTGCCAGCGCGCTGCTGATGGGCCTGCGCGTGAAAAAGGAAACCGTGGGCGAAATCACGGCGGCCGCGCAGGTGATGCGCGAATTCGCCACGCCCGTGGTCACGCCCAACCCCGAAGACCTGCTGGACATGTGCGGCACCGGCGGCGACGGCAGCCATACCTTCAATATCTCCACCACCGCCATGTTCGTGGCGGCGGCGGCCGGCGTGCCCATCGCCAAGCACGGCAACCGCAGCGCCTCGTCCTCCAGCGGCAGCGCGGACGTGCTGGAAGCGCTGGGCGCCAACTTGGTGCTGACGCCCGAAGAAGTGGCCGAATGCATCCAGGCCACCGGCATCGGTTTCATGTTCGCCCCCGCGCATCACGGCGCCATGAAGAACGTGGCCGCGGTCCGCAAGGAACTGGCCGTGCGCACGATTTTCAACATCCTGGGACCGCTGACCAACCCGGCCGGCGCCGCCAACCAGCTGATGGGCGTGTTCCATCCCGATCTGGTGGGCATCCAGGTGCGCGTGCTGGAACGCCTGGGGTCGCGCCACGTGCTGGTGGTGCACGGCAAGGACGGCATGGACGAAGCCTCGCTGGGCGGCGCCACGATGGTGGGCGAGCTCAAGGACGGCAAGGTCAGCGAGTACGAAATCCACCCCGAAGACTACGGGCTATCCATGATGTCCAATCGCAGCATCAAGGTGTCCAATCGCGAACAGTCGCGCGAACTTGTCATAGAGGCGCTGGACAATGTCGAGGGCACCGCCCGCGACATCGTCGCGCTGAATGCGGGTCTCGCCATCTACGCAGGCAATAAAGCCGATTCCATTCCCGCAGCCTTAGCGCTAGCATTTGAACTGATTTCCACCGGCGCGGCACGAGCCAAGCTGGAAGATTTCTGCGCATATACCCGGAAATTCCAGAAATGAACGATATTCTCGCGAAGATCCTCGCCGTCAAGGCCGAGGAAGTCGCCGCCGCTCGCCAGATGCGCAGCGAAGCCGAAGTCCTGCGCGAAGCGCAGGCCCGCCAGGACGTGCGCGGCTTTGCCCAGGCCATCGAAGACAAGATCTCGCAGGGCAAGGCCGGCGTCATCGCCGAAATCAAGAAAGCCTCGCCGTCCAAGGGCGTGCTGCGCGACACCTTTCAGCCCGCTGAAATCGCCTCGTCGTATGCCGTGCATGGCGCGGCCTGCCTGTCGGTGCTGACCGACGTGCAGTTCTTCCAGGGCTCGCACGACCACCTGCGCCAGGCGCGCGCCGCGTGCTCGCTGCCGGTGCTGCGCAAGGACTTCGTGATCGATCCCTACCAGATCATCGCCGCCCGCGCGATGGGCGCCGACTGCGTGCTGCTGATCGTGGCGGCGTTGTCGCCGTCGCAATTGCGCGACTACGAAACGCTGGCGATGGAACTGGGCATGGACGTGCTGGTGGAAGTGCACGACGCCCAGGAACTGGACGTGGCGCTGACGCTGAAGACGCCGCTGCTCGGCATTAACAACCGCAACCTGCGCACGTTCGAAACCAGCCTGCAGAACACGCTGGATCTCCTGCCCAGCATCCCCGCGGGCAAGCGCGTCGTGACGGAAAGCGGCATTCTCAAGCCCGAAGACGTCAAGCTCATGCGCCAGCACAAGGTCGACGCCTTCCTGGTGGGCGAGGCCTTCATGCGCGCCAAGGACCCGGGGGCCGAACTGGCCCGCCTGATCGGTTAAGACCGTCCCTGCGGCCCCCCCAAGGCCGCCGCCCGCCGGTACAGCGTGCTGCGGTGCACGCCCAGCGCGCGCGCCGCGGCGCTGACGTTGCCCGCGTGAGCGGCCAGGGCGTCGCGGATGGCGTCATCGGCAATCGCCTGCAACGTGACCGCGCTCGCGGCCATGGGCGCAGGCGCCGCTGCCGCGCCGCGGATCTCGGCCGGCAGCATCTCGCGATCGACCACGCCCGAGGCGCCCGCCAGCACATGCAAGGTGCGTAGCACCGCGGCCAGCTGGCGATAGTTGCCGGGCCACCCGTACTGCGCCAGCGTGTCTTCGATCTCGGTCGGCAGCACGGGCCCCGCCCCCTGCGCGGCCCAGAGCGCGCGCAGCAGTTCACGCAGATCGGCACGCGCCCGCAGCGGTTCCAGTGTCACGGTGTATTCGGCGATACGGAAATACAGGTCGGGGCGCACCGGCGCATCCGGGCCGTCATGCGCCAGGGGACGATGCGTGGCGCAGACCAGCGTGAAGTCCACCGCCACCGGCCGCGCCGCGCCCAGCGGCGAGACCTCGCGCGATTGCAGCACGCGCAGCAGGCGCGATTGCAGCGCCAGCGGCATGTCGCCGATCTCGTCCAGGAACAGCACGCCGCCATGTGCCTGCCGCAGCAGCCCCTTGTTGCCCTGGCGCCGCGCGCCAGTGAAGGCGCCATCTTCGTAGCCGAACAATTCGGATTCGATCAGGCTTTCGGGCAAGGCCGCGCAATTCACCGCCACGAAGGGCCCCGCCGCGCGCTGGCTGCGCGCGTGCAGCTGACGCGCGAACACTTCCTTGCCCACGCCGGTCTCGCCCTGCAGGAGGATCGACACGCCCGCGTCCGACAGATGCACCGCCCGTGCCAGCGCACCCAGGGTGGCCGCGTCGAAACTGGCAATGCCCGCGCGCGCCTCGGGCGCGGGTGTCAAGGGCAGCGCGGGCAGGCGCAAGGACGGCTGTGGCGCAACCGGCGCCCGGGTCCGCGGCAGGCGCAGGCGCGCGTGATAGATGGCGCCGGAGCGTGCATGGACGCGGCCGGCGGCGTCGGGGCTGTGTTCCAGCTCGCCGTCGAACAGGTCGGCGTAGCGATAGACGCCCAGGGCAGTGGCGGCCAGGCCCAACGCCAGCATGGCGCGGCGGTTGGCGCCCACCAGCAGGTCGCCCTGGAAGGCGAGCAGGGCTTCGCCCGGCGCGCCCAGGCCGGAACGGTCGCTGTGCAAGCGCAGCACGGCGCAGCATTCGTGCGCCGCCTCGAACAACTGATGCTCGATCAGGTCGACCGCCGCGCGCACCAGCGCCAGCACGTCGGGCCGGACCTCGCGCGCCGGGCTGGACAGGTCCAGCACGCCCAGCATGCGGCCTTCGCTGTCGGTGATGGGCACCGCCGCGCAAGTCAGGATACGGTTGGGCTCGAAATAATGTTCGGCGCCATGGACCACGGTGGGCCGGCCTTCGACCAGCGCGGTGCCGATGGCGTTGGTGCCCGCCGCCGCTTCGTCCCAGGGCGCCCCGGGCATCAGCGCCACGCGCGAGGCGCGCTGCGCGAAATCCAGGTCGCCGTCGCTGTCCAGCACCCGCCCCTGGGCGTCGGACAGGATCACCAGGCCGGCGCTGCCGCCTTCGCGCCGCAGCAGGGACATGGCGGGTTCGGACAGGCGGCGCAGCGCGTCGTTGCGCTGGCGCGCCTCGCGCAGTTCACCCGCCGTCATGAGTTCGCCGCGGCGCGCGCCGCGCATGTCAAAGCCCAGGTCGGCGCAACGGCGCCAGGACCGCAGGATGGGTTCGGCCACCAGTCCGGCCGGGACGGCGCCTTGCTGGTTGAACAGCTGGCGCGCTTGCGTCAGCGACTGCCGACGAGATTGAGTGGCCATGCATGTCTCCTTGGACGGTGTTCTGCGACACCTGTTCCGCGACAGTGTCGCGAAACGCGACACCCAAAGGCGGCGATCGCCGCCCACGCCCTTTGCCGGCGCGTGGAAATCTACTTTCGCACGCGGCACGCGCGCTTGTCCAGCGGCGAACCCCGGAGATGGCACGCGGTTTGCTTGATACCGGATAGGCACCCGACTGCCGCTATCCCAACAATATCGGAGACACAAGCATGGACATCGCTACCCGCGTCACCCCCGAATCCTACGGCACCCGCCTGGACCTGCGGACCCAGTACGACAACTTCATCGACGGCAAATGGCAGAAGCCCGCCGATGGCGAATATTTCGACAACGTCACCCCGGTGACGGGCCAGGTGTTGACCCGCAACGCCCGCTCGAAGGAGCGCGACATCGATCTGGCGCTGGATGCCGCGCATCGCGCCGCGCCGAAATGGGGTGCGACCCCTGCCGCCGAGCGCGCGCAGATGCTGATGCGGATCGCGGACGTGATGGAAGCCAACCAGGAACGGCTGGCCACCGCCGAAACCTGGGACAACGGCAAGCCCATCCGCGAAGCCCGCGCGGCCGACATCCCGCTGGCGATCGACCACTTCCGCTACTTCGCCTCGTGCATCCGCAGCCAGGAAGGCGGCCTGTCCGAAATCGACAGCGACACCGTGGCCTATCACTTCAACGAGCCGCTGGGCGTGGTCGGCCAGATCATCCCCTGGAACTTCCCCATCCTGATGGCTGCCTGGAAGCTGGCGCCGGCGCTGGCCGCGGGCAACTGCGTGGTGCTCAAGCCCGCCGAACAGACGCCGCTAGGCATCCTGCTGCTAATGGAACTGATCGGCGACATCCTGCCCCCGGGCGTGGTCAACGTGGTCACCGGCTTCGGCCTGGAAGCCGGCAAGCCGCTGGCCTCCAGCAAGCGCATCGCCAAGATCGCCTTCACGGGCGAAACCACCACCGGCCGCCTGATCATGCAGTACGCGTCGCAGAACATCATCCCGGTGACGCTGGAGCTGGGCGGCAAGTCGCCCAATATCTTCTTTGCCGACGTGGCCGCGCAGGACGATGACTTCCTGGACAAGGCCATCGAAGGCTTCGTCATGTTCGCGCTGAACCAGGGCGAAGTCTGCACCTGCCCCAGCCGCGCCCTGATCCAGGAATCGCTCTACGACCGGTTCATGGAGCGCGCGCTCAAGCGCGTGGCTGAAATCAAGCAAGGCAATCCGCTGGATGCCGACACCATGCTGGGCGCACAGGCCTCGACCGAGCAACTGGAAAAAATCCTGTCCTACCTGGACATCGGCAAGCAGGAAGGGGCGGCGGTACTGGCCGGCGGCAGCCGCGCGCAGATGCAGGGCGCGCTGGAAGGGGGCTATTACGTGCAGCCCACGGTCTTCAAGGGCCACAACAAGATGCGCGTGTTCCAGGAAGAAATCTTCGGGCCGGTCGTGGCGGTGACCACGTTCAAGGACGCCGACGATGCGCTGGCCCTGGCCAACGACACGCTCTACGGCCTGGGCGCGGGCGTCTGGTCGCGCGACGCGAACACGTGCTATCGCATGGGCCGCGCCATCAAGGCCGGCCGGGTCTGGACCAATTGCTATCACGCCTATCCCGCCCACGCGGCGTTCGGCGGCTACAAGCAATCGGGCATCGGACGCGAGAACCACAAGATGATGCTCAACCACTATCAGCAGACCAAGAACCTGCTGGTGAGCTATTCGCCCAAGAAGCTGGGGTTCTTCTGACCGCAACGTCAGGCAGCGCCGGGCCGGCAGGCCCGGCGCGACCCACGGGAGCAGCATCATGGCAGAACCCACTCCACGCGTTGTCGCCACCGACGAGGCGCGCCGCCTGATCGACACCTTGCGCGCCAAGCACGGGCCGCTGATGTTCCACCAATCCGGCGGTTGCTGCGACGGCAGCTCGCCCATGTGCTATGCGCTGGGCGAGTTCATGGTGGGCAACTCGGACGTGCTGCTGGGCGACCTGGAAGGCTGCCCGTTCTACATGGGCGAAGACCAGTTCGCCTACTGGGAGCACACCCAGCTCATCATCGACGCCGTGCCGGGGCGCGGCGGCGCGTTTTCATTGGACAGCGCCGAAGGCAAGCGCTTCCTGCTGCGCTCGCGGCTGTACTCGGATGAGGAATGGGCCAACGTGGCGGCGGTGACGCGGGGCTAGGGCCTGTGCGAGGCGCCTTCTAGTGTGAACAGGCCCTAGGCATCCTGGCGAAACGCCGGCGGCCACGCCCCGCACCGCATCACGCCCCTTGCCGTGTTCCGCCCTTGTCCGCGGCGGCCTCGGCGGCAACCTGCTTCCATTGGAACGACACGCGGCGGATGCGCGCGGCGCGAAATTGCGTGAACGAACGGCCACCGGGCATCGGGGCGCCGCGTAGGGGACTGCTGGCGTTTTTCATTGCGGATACTGCGTTGACGAAAAAACTGGCGGGCGGTTTGCGTGCAGCGGCCGGACTCAGCCGGCGGCAGCGGCGCTGGCGTTGGCGGGCGCGCGGCGGGTCCATTCCAGCGCATCTTCGAGGCGGTCGTTGCCCCAGAACATTTCGCCGTCCACGAAGAAGGTCGGCGCGCCGAACAGGCCCAGATGACGGGCCTGATCCACCTGGCGGCGCAGGGCTTCCTTGGCGGCTTCCGACTTGCCGCGCGCGATCAAGGCGTCGGCGTCCAGCGACAGGCCCGTCAGCAGCGCATGCACCACATCTTCGGCCTGGATGTCCTGGTCGTGCTGGAAATTGGCGCGGAACACGGCCACGCAGAAGTCGCGGCCCCAGGGCTCGTCCTGGCCCAGCAGCGCGATGCGCGCCGGCAGCACGCTCATGCGCGGGAACAAGCGCGGCCGGTTGTAGGGCACGCCGTACTTTTCGGCCAGGCGGGCGATGTCGCGCATCATGTAGGCGCCCTTGCCCGGGAACAGGCGGAAGGGCGTGTCGTTCCAGCCCTGGGCCTGGAAGATCGGGCCCAGCAGGAAGGGCCGCAGGTCCACCCGCACATCCGCCTGCGCCGCCAGGGCGTCGATGCGCTCGATCGCCAGATAGCTGTAGGGACTGGCGAAATCGAACCACATCTCGATGCGGGGGGTGGCGGACAAAGGCGCATTCATCGCTAAGACTCCGGCGGCGTGACGTTGGAACAGCATAGATTGGACGCCGCAGGCGTTATATTGCACAAGCGACTTTTCCGCCCCCTACGCATGAGTTTCACGAATGTCATATCCGCTGGCCAAACTGCCCCCGCTTGACCTGGTCCGCGGCTTTGTCGCCGTCGGCCGCCGCATGAGCATCACGCTGGCGGCGCAAGACCTGCACGTGACGCAATCTGCCGTCAGCCGGCAGATCCGCGCGCTGGAAGCCCATCTGGGCGTGCCGCTGCTGCTGCGCGGGTTCCGCAGCGTGTCGTTCACCTCGGAAGGCGCGCAGCTGTTCCGCATGGCCGACATCTGGCTCAGCCAGCTGGGCGACCTGACCGAACAGTTGCGCGCGCCGGAACGCCGCACCCCGGTCACCGTCACCACCACCATCGGCGTGGCTTCGCTGTGGCTGCTGCCGCGGCTGGGCGATTTCCAGGCCGCCTACCCGACCATCGACGTGCGCGTGGCGGCGGACAACCGGGTCATCGACATCGACCGCGAAAGCGTGGACATCGCCATCCGCTACAGCCTGCGCGACACCGTGCCGGATGGCGCCGTCTGGCTGTTCGGCGAATCGGTGGTGCCGGTGGCGCACCCGTCGCTCAAGGCGCGCGCCCTGGACGCCCGCGAGCTGCAGCGCCACGTGCTGCTGGAATTCGACGACCCCACCCGCCCGTGGCTGCAATGGTCCGAATGGCTCAATGCCCGCGGCCTGGGCCGCGTGCGGCCCAAGGGCATGCTGCGGTTCAACCAATACGACCAGATCGTGCACGCCGCCCTGGCCGGCCATGGCATCGCCCTGGGGCGGCTGGCCCTGATCGCGCCGATGCTGGCTGACCAGCGGCTGGCCACCGTGGGCGGACAGCCGGCGGACGCCACCGACCACGCCTATTGGCTGGTGCGCAACGCCCGCCGCAGCACCCCTGATGCCGACATCGTGACCCGCTGGCTGGTGCAACAGGCCGCCGCCACCGCCCAGGCCCTGACGCCGCAATAATGGGGCCGGACGAGCGCGGTACAAGATCTATACAAACTTTCATACATTCCCGCCTCCCCTCCTGTAGATTGCGGCCTGCGTAGCAAGCACGGGTCCGAGCTCTGCCTTCTTGCGATGGAATCCTGCGCCGCCGTCCCCCGGCAGGCCTGCAGGCCTATTGCCGCCGAATCCGGCGCGCCCACCCCGCAACCCACAAGGCGCCATGAAGCTTTTCCGATCCGCCAACGCGTGGCAAGACTGGTTCTTGAACTTCCAGCGTTCCTTCCTGATCCTGCTGGCGCCGTGGCTGGTGTCGGTGCTGGCGCAAGGCGCCGGGCGCGGCTACCTGCTGTACGCCTATGCGCCGCCCACCGCCTATTCAACGCTGCCGCAGGACATCAGCCGCACGCTGGGCATCGGCCTGCTGTTCGACATCAAGGTGTCCGCCATCGCCTTCTCGGCGCTGCTGCTGACGGCTCTGCTGCTGCCCGCCCGCAAGGCGCTGTACGCGCGATGGCTGCGCAGCCTGCCCTACCTGGGCGCCGCGCTGGCGACCCTGTTCGCCGCCACCACGGTGGTGAGCGTCTGCTACTACGCCACGTTCTCGCGGTCGATCGATATCTTCGTCTTCGGCCTGATGGATGACGACACCCACGCCATCCTGGTCACGCTGTGGCATGGCTACCCGGTGCTGCGGGCGCTGGCGCTGCTGGCGGCCGTGCTGGGCGTCACGTTCTGGCTCGGACGCCGCTGGGGCGCCAGCGTGGTGCGCGCGCGCCTGGCCCGGCGCGCGCTGGCGCCCAGTGCGCTGCGGCTGCTGCTGATCATCGGCGTCACCGTGCTGGCCTGCCGCGGATCGCTCGGCACCTTCCCGCTGAATAAGGACGACACCAGCATCTCGTCGCTGCGGCTGTTGAACGATATCGCGCCCAACGGCCTCTCGGCGTTCTTCTGGGCGCTGGACGAGCGCGGCAACGACAAGCGCTTCACGCCCGTCTCGGCGCAGGAAGGCGAACAGCTCTACCAGCGCTTCCTGGGCCGGCCCGGCCAGGGGCTGGAGCCCTTCATGGCCAGCACGGGCGCCAACCCGGCAGCCAAAGCCCGTCCGCCCCACGTGGTGCTGCAGGTCATGGAAAGCATGGGCCACCACATGAACATGTACGACGGCCCCGGACGCGACCTGCTGGGCGCGCTGCGGCCGCACTGGGAACAGGACTGGCGCTTTGACCGCTTCCTGTCCGAAGGCAACGGCACCATCGACTCGCTCAGCCGCCTGCTGGTGCGCAGCCCGGTACCGGCCATCAGCCAGTCGTCGGCGGCCAGCGGCACGTACGCCAGCAACGCCTTCACGCCCTTCCTGGCGCGCGGCTACCAGGTGCTGTTCGTGACCTCGGGCGCGGCTACCTGGCGCAACCTGGGCAGCTTCGCCACCCATCTGGGCGCGCGGGAATTCATTGACCAGCTGGCGCTGAAAGCACGCTATCCCGAAGCCCAGCCCGGCGCCTGGGGCGTGCCCGACGAATACATGTTCCGCTATATCGCCGAGCGGCTGACTCAGGCCGACCGCGATGGCCAGCCGCTGTTCATCATCGCCCTGTCCACCACCCATCACCCGCCGTTCCTGGTGCCCGCGGGCGGCCAGCGCGGCGGCATCGATCTGGACGACGTGATGCGGCTGCCGTACTACGATTCCTGGACCGGACTGGACGACGCCTTCGACACGCTGCGCTACGCCAACGACCAGCTGGGCCGTTTCCTGACCGGCCTGAAAGCCTCGCCCAACGGCGCCAACACCATCGTCGCGGTGACGGGCGACCACAACATCCTGGGCGTGGACTACCAGGCCGACACCGACGCCGTCCTGGCACGCGCCGTGCCCTTCTACCTGTACGTGCCGCAGGGCTATCGCGGGCAATCGACCTATGACCCGTCGCGCCCCGGCAGCCATAAGGACATCCTGCCGACGCTGTACCAGCTGAGCCTGTCCGACACGCCCTACTTTCGCAGCGGCTGCGACCTGCTGGCCGCGCACCCCGATCCGCAATGGTGCTTCGGCTATAACAACCCGCGCCTGCTGATTACGCGCGACGGCGCCTACCGCAAGGACCATCCGGGGCGCATCCTGCCGTGGGCCGCCGGCACGGGCCTGGCGCTGGCCCCGGAACAGGCCGCCTCGCCCGGCCAGCAGGCCGAGCAAACGCGATTGCAGGCCTACGGCCCGCTGCTGCAATGGCAGATCAACTACCAGGTGCAGAACCAGGGGCCGCCACGGCCCGACCGGCCCTAGGACCTGTTAACACTAAAAGGAGCCTGGCGCTTGGCGCTCGTCGCTACACCGCGGCCGTCTAGTCGACGCGCACCAGGGGCTCGCCCGGTACCATCTCGCCCACCACCACGGCATCGTCAAAGCCCTGGCGGTGGAACAGATCCAGCACCGCTTGCGCCGAGTCCGGCGCGCAGGCCACCAGCAGGCCGCCGGACGTCTGCGGATCGGTCAGCAGCGCGCGCTCGGTATCGGTCACGCCCGCCCCCAGGCGCACGGACTCGCCGTAGGACGCCCAGTTGCGGCCCGACGCGCCCGTCACCACGCCATCGGCGGCAAAAGCCTGCACCCCCGGCAGCCACGGCAACGCCTCGCGGCGCAGCTGCGCCGTCAACTGCGCGCCGCGCGCCATTTCCAGCGCGTGGCCCAGCAAGCCGAAACCGGTGACATCCGTGATCGCATGCACGCCGTCCAGGGCGGCCAGCGCCGAGCCCGGCCGGTTCAGGCGGGTCGTCGTATCGATCATCACGCGGTAGCCGGCCGCATCCAGCCGGTTCTTCTTCAAGGCTGCCGACAGGATGCCCACGCCCAGGCCCTTGCCCAGAATCAGCACGTCGCCGGCGCGCGCGTCGGCATTGCGCTTGATGCGGCCCGGGTGCACCAGGCCCATCGCCGCCAGCCCGTAGATCGGCTCGACCGAATCGATGCTGTGGCCGCCCGCCACCGGAATGCCGGCGTCGGCGCACACCGATTCGCCGCCGCGCAGGATGTCCGCGATGACGCTGTGCGGCAGCACGTTGATCGGCATGCCCACGATCGCCAGCGCCATGATCGGCGTGCCGCCCATCGCGTACACATCCGACAGCGCGTTGGTGGCCGCGATGCGGCCGAAATCGAACGGATCGTCCACGATGGGCATGAAGAAGTCGGTGGTCGCGATCAGGGCCTGCTCGTCGTTGAGCCGGTAGACCGCCGCATCATCGGCCGTCTCGGTGCCCACCAGCAGGTTCGGGTAGCTGGCGGCCGGCCCGAAGCGGGCCAGCAGTTGCGACAGCACGCCGGGCGCGATCTTGCAGCCACAGCCGCCGCCGTGGGACAGGGAAGTCAAGCGCGGCACCGCCGCGGACGCAGCATCCTGGGTCATGTCAGTCTCTCCATTGGGATGGGAAAAGGATAGCATCGCCCCCTGAAATGGCCCTATGATGATCCGGCAGCACGCAGCAACGGACGGCCCGCCCGCCACCGGGCGCACCGACAGCCAAACTTCACCGTGTGTGAGGGCTTCATGGATCGCCGACACTTTCTCCGTTTCTCGGGCGCCGTGTGCGCCACCCAGGCCGCCTTGCCGCTGACGGCCCGCGCGCAGCAAGCCCCCGTCACGGCCGGCTGGCGTGCCTTCGAACTGACCAGCCGCATCAGCGTAAAAGACCCCGGCGCCCAGACGCGCATCTGGATTCCGGTTCCCTACGCCACCGACACCGCCTACCAGCGCGGTGCGCAAAGCACCTGGCAGGTCAGCGGCGGCGGCATCGCGCGGCTGGTGCAAGCGCCGGGCTACGACGTGCAGATGCTGGCGGTGCAATGGCCCGACGTGCAGGCGCCGCGCGACGTCACCGTGACCAGCCGCTTCCAGACCCGCAACCGGCGCGTCGACCTGACCCAGCCGCCGCCCGCCGGCACACCCCGCGAAAGCGCCGCCACCCTGCGCGAATTCCTCAAGCCCACGGCGCTGCTGCCCACCGACGGCATCGTCAAGACCACCGCCGACCAGATCACCCGCGGCCATCACGGCGACGTGGCCCGCGCCCGCGCCATCTACGAATGGGTCGTGGAAAACACCTGCCGCACCGCGGCAACGCGCGGCTGCGGCGTCGGCGACGTGCGCTACATGCTCACCGCCAACGACCTGAACGGCAAATGCGCCGACATCAACGCGCTGTTCGTCGCCCTGGCCCGTGCCTCCGGCATCCCCGCCCGCGACGCCTACGGCCTGCGCGTGGCCAACTCCCAGCTCGGCTACAAAAGCCTGGGCAAAGCGGACGACGTCACGAAGGCCCAGCATTGCCGCGCCGAGTTCTACGCCGACGGCTACGGCTGGGTGCCCGTCGACCCCGCCGACGTGCGCAAGGTCATGCTCGAAGAGCCGCCGGGCGACCTGCCCCTGACCGATGCCCAAGTCCGCGCCGCGCGCGTCATGCTGTTCGGCGCCTGGGAAATGAACTGGGTCGCCTACAACCACGGCCACGACGTCGTCCTGCCCGGCACCGCCCACGGCCCCGTGCCGTTCCTGATGTACCCCAACGGCGAAACCGCCGACGGCCGCCTGGACAGCCTGGACCCCGACAGCTTCAGCTACAAACTGACCGCCAAGCCCTTGTCCACCTGACCCGCCCGCGCGCCATGATCAGCCGCCGCCAGCTCCTGCAATCCGGCCTGTCGCTCGCCGCCCTGCCCCCCTGGGCCCGCGCCGCCAGCGACAGCGCCCTGAAGACCGCCACCGGCCCCGACTGGGCTCCCTGGACCACCCTCACCCCGCCCCTGATCCTGCCCGACCTCTCCGGCCGCGAACAGAAACTCTCCGCCTGGCGCGGCAACGTCGTCATCGTCAGCTTCTGGGCCACCTGGTGCGACCCCTGCCGCGACGAAATCCCCCTCATGTCCGCCATGGCCCGCCGCCACCGCGAAGAAGGCCTGCGCCTGGTCGCCGTCAACGTCGGCGAAGCCCTGGGCAAAATCACCACCTTCCTGGCCAAATGGCCCGTCGCCGGCACCGTCCTGCACGACCGCAACAGCACCGCCTCCAAAAAATGGGACGCCGCCGGCCTCCCCGCCAACTACCTCATCGACCGTGGCGGCACCGCCCGCTACTGGCACCTGGGCGCCCTGGACTGGACCGCCGCCAACGTCACCAGCGTCGTCACCAAAATGCTGCGCGCGTAACCAATAGACCCCCCCAACCCAAACCGCCCGCCCAAACAAAAGGCGGCGCAAAGCGCCGCCCCCGCCAAAATAAAAAGCCTTCCGTCAATCCCCACAACGAACAAGTCGCTCACTTGCAGATCCGCATCGCGCCCCCCAATCCGACATGAGCCGTGGCGTTGCCGGGCCTGGGGTGGCGGGCCGTTTAGATTGCGCCCGACGGAATCCGAAGGGAGCCGAAGGCGTACGAGGATGAGAAGGGGGAAGTCCGGAGCAAAGGCTCCGGACCGCAATCGGAGGCCCGCCCCCCCAGGCCCGGCAACGCCACGGCGGCAGAAGAACGCAACCAACCGCCAGCAACAACACCGCAACATCAGCAAAAGAATGGCGGAAGGCAGCAGGAGTCGAACCTACCTGGGAACGTCTGACGCCCCCAACCGGGTTTGAAGCCCGGCCGTGCCACCGGACACGAATGCCTTCCGCGGCGACCCGCCTATGATACCCGCAGCACATGCGCATCCCGCACCCGCCGCGTCACCCCCGTCCGATCAAAAAACTCCAGGATCTGAATCGCCCGCTTCCTGCCCAGCCCCGTCGCATCCCGGAACGCCGCCGCATTCAATCCCGCCGGCGCGCTCGCCAATTCCACCGCCAGCGCCTTCAATTCGGCCACCCGTTCGCGGTCATAGAACAGATCCTTCACCACCTGCGCCACCTCGCCGCGCCGCAGCAGCTTGCGCAGCACCTGCCGCACCCGCTCCTCGGGCTCGGCCAGCAGGCGCGCCATGTCCCGCACCCACGGCGGATCGTACGCGCCGGCCGCCAACAGCGGCAGCAGACGCTGCGCCAATTGCGCCTCGCCCTCGGCCAGCACCGCCGTATGGCCCGGCAGATGCAACCAGGGCCCATTGCGCACCAGCCGGCCGTGCTGCTGCAGGTTGTCCAGCAGTTCCTGCCACAACGGCTCCGGCGCTGCCGGCAAGGCCATCCGGCGTAAGCGCGAACCGTCAGGCCCCGGCTCGTCCGGCGCCCCCTGGTGAAAGGCCGCCAGCGCCTGCTCGACCTTGGCGCGCAAGGCCTCCCAGTGCGACGACCGGATCAGCGTGCGCGCGCCTTGCGGCGTTCTGGACGCGATCCAGCACGCGCCGTGTGGCGCGGCAAGCTCGCTCACTGGCGTACCGGTCAGGCGCTGCAGCGCGGCCTCGTCCAGGCCCAGCACCGCCTGCTCCAGCAGCGGATGCAGCCCGCCCCCGTCCAGCATCTCGGCCACGCCGCCCAGCCACTGCAGCCGCGGCGCCGCGCGGCGCTTGCGGTCCGGCGCGTTCGGGTCCAGCACCCGGCCGCCGCCCACCGTGCGGGTCGCCTGCGCGTTGCGCACGATGTAGCGGTCGCCCGGCATCGCACACACCGGCTCGTCGAATACCAGCTGCACCCAGCCCGATTGCCCCGGCGCCAGCGACTCGGCCGACAGCGGCACCGCGTGCGCCATGTGCCGCGCCGCGCCCAGATGCACATGCAACGGCGTCCAGGCCCGCAGCGGCGCATCGGCCGATGCCAGCAGCGTCATCACCACATCCACATGGCGCGACGGCAGGAAACAGCGCGCATCCGCGATCCAATCGCCGCGCGCGATCGCGCTCTTGTCGATGCCCGCCAGGTTCAGCGCGCAGCGCTGTCCGGCCGACCCGGTTTCGCTGGCCTGGTTCTGCGCATGGATGCTGCGCACCCGCACGCGCGTGCCCGCCGGCATCAGCCGCAGATCCGCACCGTCATCGCCGGCGCGGGCCTGGCCGCCATGCACCGTGCCCGTCACCACCGTGCCGTGCCCCGCCAGCGTGAACACGCGGTCGACGGCCAGCCGGAACAGGCCCTGGCGGTCGCGTGCGCCCAGCGCCTGCGCGGTGCCGTCCAGATGGCGTTTCAGGTCCGCCGTGCCGGCGTCCTCGGCACGCGCCGCGCAGACCTCGAACAGCGGCGCGCCTTGCAGGAAGGTATCGGCCGCCAGCGCCGCGATCTCGGCGCGCACGGCGGCTAGCCGGGGCGCGTCGACGCGGTCGGTCTTGGTCAGCGCCACCGCGCCGCGCGCCACGCCCAGCAACGCCAGGATCGCCAGATGTTCGCGCGTCTGCGGCATGACGCCATCGTCGGCCGCCACCACCAGCAGGCCGAAATCGATGCCGCTGGCGCCGGCCGCCATCGTGTGCACGAGCTTTTCGTGGCCCGGCACGTCGATGAAGCCCAGCACGTCGCCATTGGCCAGCGGCGTATAGGCGTAGCCCAGTTCAATGGAAATGCCGCGTGCCTTCTCTTCCTTCAGGCGGTCGGTGTCGACACCCGTCAGCGCACGCACCAGCGTGGTCTTGCCATGGTCGATATGGCCGGCAGTGCCGACGATCATGCCAGCGGCTCCGCCAGTTGCGCCGTGAAGGCGGCCTCGTCGCGGGCTTCCAGGCAGCGCAGGTCCAGCCACAGCGCATCATCCGCAATGCGGCCGATGACTGGCACCGGCAAGCCCCGCAACTGCGCTTCCAGGCGATCCAGATGCCGCCCCGGACGGCCGCTGCCGGTGTAACGCGCTGCCAGGCCGAAACTGGGCAACTGGTCCACCGGCAAGGCGCCGCTGCCGATCTGGCTGAACATCGGCACCGCCTGCACGTCGTAGCGGGCGCCCGCGGCATGCGCGAGCACGCCGCGCAGCCGTTCGGCCAGCGGCCGGATCTCGCGCTGCGGACGGGTCAACAGCCGCAGCGTGGTCAGGCGCTGCGCCAGGAATTCCGGCGCGCGGTACAGCGCCAGCACCGGCTCCAGCGCGGCCAGCGTCAGCTTGCCCACGCGCAGCGCGCGCTTGAGCGGATTCTTCTTGATCTTGCGGATCAGGTCGGCGCGCCCGACCAGCAGGCCCGCCTGCGGCCCGCCCAGCAGCTTGTCACCGCTGAACGTCACCAGGTCCGCGCCCGCGGCGATGGTCTCGCGCACGGTGTCTTCGCGCGGCAGGCCGAACTGGGTCAGGTCCACCAGCGTGCCGCTGCCCAGGTCCACGGTGGCGGGCACGCCGCGCGCATGCGCCAGCGCCGCCACCTCGGCCACGCTGACGCTCTTGGTGAAACCGGTGACCGCGTAGTTGCTGCAATGCACCTTCATCAGCATCGCGGTGCGCGGGCCCATGGCGTTTTCGTAGTCGGCCGCATGGGTGCGGTTGGTGGTGCCGACTTCCACGAGCTTGGCGCCGGCCCGCTTCATGATGTCCGGAATGCGGAAAGCGCCGCCGATCTCGACCAGCTCGCCGCGCGACACCACGACTTCGCGGCGATCCGCCAGCGCGTTCAGCATCAGCAGCACAGCGGCCGCATTGTTGTTGACCACCGTGGCGGCCTCGGCGCCGGTCAGTTCGCACAGCAGGTCGTCGATCAGGTCATCGCGATCGCCGCGCCCGCCCGTGTCCAAGTCGAATTCCAGGTTGGCCGGCGAACGCAGCGCGCGCAGCACCGAATCCACCGCCTCGTCGGGCAGCAACGCGCGGCCCAGGTTGGTGTGCAGCACGGTGCCGGTCAGGTTGTAGACGGCCCGCAGGCGGGGCGCGGCGGCAGCCGCCAGGGCTACCGACACCGCCGCGGCGACAACGTCTTCGGCCAGCTCGGCGCGCGGCAGTTCGCCCGCCAGCGCGCGCCCGCGCAAGGCGTCCAGGTGACGGCGCAATGCCGCCACCGCCAGCGTGCGGCCATGGGTTTCCAGGGCCGCGGCCAGCGCGGGGGCATTGAGCAGACGGTCCAGCGCGGGAATGTCGGCGGCAGCGGCGAACTCGGCCATGCTTATTCCTCGTCGGCGCCGTGCCACAGCAGCGGGTTGCCGCTGGCCCGGGAATAGCCGGCTTCGCCCACCAGCACGTCCAGCATCAGGCTGGCCAGGTCGTCGGCCACCGGTTCGACGTGCAGGTCCTTGTCCTGGTAGAAGATCTTGCGATAGGCATGGCAGCGGTCGCAGGTTTCGGCCTTGATGGCGGGCGAGCGGCCTTCGATGGCCTGGTAGGCCACGGATTCCACGTCTTCGCAGTGCGTGCACTTGACCCGCACCATGTGCCATTGGGTCGCGCAGAGGCCGCAGCACAGGTAGCGGTAGCCTTCGAACTGGCCGCCCACCCGCACCACGCTGGCCACCGGCAGGCTGGCGCATACCGGGCAGACGCCGAAGGGCGATGCCACCGGAAGCTGCTTTTCGTCAAAGCGGCTGGCCAGGTCGGTCCAGTACACCTGCAGCGCGGCCATCACGAAGGGCGCCGCGGCGCCGTCCACCCCGTTGTGCTGTTCGGACAGCACCGCCTCGGCCAGGTCTTCGAGCGATTCGGTGTCTTCGTCCAGCGCGCGGCGCAGCGAGGCACAGACTTCCAGAACCTCGGCAGGCACGTCGGGACCGGCCGCCACGTCATCGACCAGTTGGCGCAGGAGGTCGCGCCACAAGGGATCACGCGGCCAGCCCACCGCCTGCAGCGGCGGCATGCCGTGGGTCTGGGCCAGGTCGATGCGGTCTTGTGTCGCGGGCGGGGCGGTGCAGTCTTTCAGCGCGCGATGCTGGGCGTCGACCAGCCGGGCCATCAGCAACAGATAGTCGGCGACCGGGCTATCCGTGGCCAGTTGGCGCAAGCGCGCCGCGCGCGTCGAGAAGACCGACTCGCGCGCCGGCAACTGGACACGGACAATGGTGTTGTGGTCTAGCGCTTCGATCTCGCCGCGCGGAAGGATTCGCTGCAATTCTCGTCTCCAGATAAACAAACACGGCTGCCGCCCCGACAAGGGGAGGCAGCCGTGCGGTCAGACCCGTTGAAACCGGCCGGGCGATTACTTGCCTTTGCCCACCTGTTCCCGGAACCAGGCGCGGTGGTGTTTCCACGCCCAGCCCGCGGTCACGTAGCCCCGCAGCATTGCCGTCAGGGAGCCCTTGACCCAGATCGCCGCATAAATATGCACAATGATCGCGCAAATCAGCACCAATGCACAAACGGCGTGCAGCACCGACGCGGCGCGGACGACCCAGATCGGGAAATAGAAGGCGAAGAACTCGCGCCAGATCACGATACCGCTGACGAACAAGCCCAGCATGCACAGGATCAGCACATAGAACAGCAGCTTCTGGCCGGCGTTGTACTTGCCGACCTCGGGCAGCTTCTCTTCGCGGTTGTCCAGCACGTCGTCCAATTGCCGCAGCCACTGGCGATCGGCCTTCGTCATGAGGTTGTAGCGCCACATGTGGCCCGCGAAAACGACGAAGCAGACGAACATCACCAACCCGATGAACGGATGCAGGATGCGGGTCCAGGGACCGCCGCCGAACAGGTTGGTCAGCCAGAACATCGACGGGTGGAACAGCGCCAGCCCGGACAGCGCCAGCATGATGAAGGTGAGCGCAATGATCCAGTGGTTGGTGCGCTCGCCCGGCGAATAGCGCTTGATGCGGCGGTGACGGTGGTCTTCACTCATGGCGCACCTCCTCTTCGGCGCGGCGTTCGTCTTCCTCGCTGACCTCGTTGCGGCCAACGCGGGCGTAGTGGAAGAAGCCGGCCAGCGCCGTCAGCGCCATGACGGCCACGCCGAGCGGCTTGGTGATGCCCTTCCACAGCGACACCATCGGGCTGATGTGCGGGTCCTTCGGCAGCCCGTGGTACAGGCCGGGCTGGTCGGCATGATGCAGCACGTACATGACGTGGGTGCCGCCCACGCCTTGCGGGTCGTACAGGCCGGCCTGGTCAAACCCGCGCGACTTCAGGTCCTCGATGCGCTCGGCCGCGTGCTGTCTCATGTCGTCCTTGGTGCCGAAGACGATGGCACCGGTGGGACAGGCCTTGACGCAGGCGGGCTCCTGGCCGACGGCCACGCGGTCGGAACACAGGGTGCACTTGTAGGCCTTGTGATCCTTCTTGGAGATGCGCGGTACGTTGAACGGACAGCCGGTGATGCAGTAACCGCAACCGATGCAGTTCTCTTCGTGGAAATCGACGATGCCGTTGTTGTACTGGATGATGGCGCCCGGCGAGGGACAGGCCTTCAGGCAGCCCGGATCCTCGCAGTGCATGCAGCCGTCCTTGCGGATCAGCCATTCCAGGTCACCCTGCGGATTCTCGTATTCGGAGAAGCGCATGACGGTCCAGGAATGCTCGGTCAGGTCGGCCGGATTGTCGTACACGCCGACGTTGGTGCCGATCTCGTCGCGCAGGTCGTTCCATTCCATACAGGCGCTTTGGCAAGCCTTGCACCCGATGCACTTGGACACGTCGATCAGCTTGGCCACCGAGCCCGTGATGGGCTCGCGGATGCCCGGCGGCGGCGTGGTGGTGGCCGAGCGCCGTTTGATGTCTAGGGATTGCATGGACATGTCAGTCACCTATGCCTTCTCGACCTGCACCAGGAACGACTTGAATTCCGGAGTCTGGGAATTGCCGTCGCCCACGAATGGCGTCAGAGTGTTGGTGAGGAAGCCCGGCTTGGCCAGGCCCACGAAGCCCCAATGGATCGGGATGCCCACGTGGTGCACGGTCTTGCCTTCGATGGTCAGGGGCCGCAGGCGCTTGGTGACCAGCGCCACCGCCTTGATGTAGCCGCGGTTGGACGAGACCTTCACGCGCGAACCGTTGGCGATGCCCAATTCCTTGGCCATGACTTCGCCGATCTCGACGAACTGCTCGGGTTGCAGGATCGCGTTGATACGGACGTTCTTGGTCCAGTAGTGGAAGTGCTCGGTCAGCCGGTAGGTCGTGGCCACGTACGGGAACTTGTCCACCGTGCCCATCGCCGCCAGGTCGTCCTTGAACACGCGCGCCGCCGGATTGCTGGTGACGCCCTTGGCCTTCGGATACAGCGGGTTGTAGCCCAGCGGCGTCTCGAACGGCTCGTAGTGTTCGGGGAACGGCCCTTCGGCCATGCCCGCCCGCGCGAAAAAGCGCGCCACGCCCTCCGGGTTCATGATGAACGGGCCCATGCCGCCGTCTGGGTTCTCGTCGCCCTTGAAGTCGGGGATGTCGGCCCCGACCCAGGCCTTGCCGTTCCACGAAATCAGGCTGCGGCGCGGGTTGAACGGCTTGCCCGAGACGTCGCACGAGGCGCGGTTGTACAGGATGCGGCGGTTGGCCGGCCACGCCCAGGCCCAGTTCAGGGTCTGGCCGATGCCGGTGGGGTCGCTGTTGTCGCGGCGCGCCATCAGGTTGCCACCGGGGCCCCAGGCGCCGGCGAAGATCCAACAGCCGCTGGCCGTGGAGCCGTCGTCGCGCAGCTCGGCAAAACCGGCCAGCTGCTCGCCGCCCTTGCGCGTGATCTTGGTCGCGTCCTTCGGGTCCGCCAGGTCCACCAGCGCCTTGCCCGAGTATTCCTTGGCCAATTCTTCCGCGGTGGGGCTTTGCGGATTGGAATACGGCCAGGACAGGTTGACGATGGGGTCCGGGTACTTGCCGCCTTCGTCCTGGTACATCTTGCGCAGGCGCGTGAAGATCAGCGACATGATCTCGATGTCGCTCTTGGCCTCGCCCGGAGGCTCGGCGCCCTTCCAGTGCCATTGCAGCCAGCGCCCGGAATTGACCAGCGCGCCGTCTTCCTCGGCGAAACAGGTGGTGGGCAGGCGGAAGACTTCGGTCTGGATCTGCGAGGGATCGACGTCATTGGCCTCGCCCGCGTTGCGCCAGAATTCCGAGGTCTCGGTGACCAGCGGATCCATGATGACCAGGAACTTCAGCTTGGCGAACCCCTGGTTCAGCTTGGCCTTGTTGGGCGCGGCCGCCAGCGGGTTGAAGCCTTGCGCCAGGTAGCCGTTCATCTTGCCCTGGACCATCAGCTCGTAGACTTGCAGCATGTCGTAGAGCTTGTCCAGCTTGGGCAGGTAGTCGAACGCCCAGTTGTTCTCGGCGGTCGCGGCCTTGCCCCACCAGGCCTTCATCAGGCTCACGTGGAACTTGCTGTAGTTCTGCCAGTAGCTCAGCTGGTTGGGCCGCAGGGGCTTGAGCGCGCGCGACTCGATGTACTTGCCGTAGTCCTGTTCGGGCTCGTTGGGCAAGGTCATATAGCCGGGCAGCAGGTTCGACATCAGGCCCAGGTCGGTCAGGCCCTGGATGTTCGAGTGCCCGCGCAGCGCGTTCATACCGCCGCCGGCGATGCCGATGTTGCCCAGGAGCAGTTGCACCATCGCGCCGGTGCGGATGATCTGCGAACCGATAGAGTGCTGCGTCCAGCCCAGCGCATACAGGATGGTGGCGGCGCGGTCGGTGGTGGCGGTGGACGCCAGCATGTCGCACACCTTCAGGAACTTGTCCTTGGGCGTGCCGCAGACGCGCTCGACCATCTCTTCGGTGTAGCGCGAATAGTGCTTCTTCAAGAGCTGGTAGACCGAGCGCGGATGCTGCAGCGTCGGGTCGGTCTTGACGAAGCCGTCATCGCCGCGCTCGTAGTCCCAGCTTGCCTTGTCGTAGCTGCGCTTCTCGGCGTTGTAGCCGGAGTACAGGCCCGCGTCGAACGTGAAGTCCTCGCGCACGATGTAGGAAAAGTCGGTGTAGTTGCGCACGTACTCGTGCTGGATCTTGTCGTGATCCAACAGGTACTTGATGACGCCGCCCAGGAAAATGATGTCGGTGCCGGTGCGTATGGGCGCGTAGAAGTCCGCCACGGATGCCGAGCGCGTAAAGCGCGGATCCACGACGATCAGCTTGGCCTTGTTATGGGCTTTCGCTTCCGTGACCCATTTGAACCCGCACGGGTGGGCCTCGGCGGCATTGCCGCCCATGATCAGTACTACGTCCGCGTTCTTGATGTCGACCCAATGGTTCGTCATCGCTCCACGGCCAAACGTCGGGGCAAGACCTGCCACCGTCGGGCCATGTCAGACACGGGCTTGATTATCGAACGCCAACATCCCCATGCTGCGCACGGTCTTGTGCGTGATGTAGCCCACCTCGTTGCTGCTTGCCGAGGCGGCCAGCATGCCGGTGGTCAGCCACCGGTTGACTGTCTTGCCGTCCGCGGTCTTCTCGACGAAGTTCGCGTCGCGGTCGGCTTTCATGAGCTTGGTGATGCGCGTCAGGGCGTCGTCCCACGACATCCGCACCCACTTGTCCGAACCGGGCGCCCGGTATTCCGGGTATTTCAGGCGGTTGGGGCTGTGGATGAAGTCGATCAGGGCCGCGCCCTTGGGACAGAGGGTCCCGCGGTTCACGGGGTGGTCGGGGTCGCCTTCGATATGCATGATGCTGGCGCGGGCATTCTTGGCGCCATCGCCCAAGCCGTACATCAAGAGACCACAGGCGACCGAACAGTAGGGACAGGTGTTGCGCGTTTCCGTCATGCGCGCAAGCTTGTACTGGCGGACTTCAGCCATCGCCGTGCCGGGGGCTACCCCCAGCAAGGCCAGGCTCGAGCCCGCCAGCGTCGTACCGGTCACCTTGAAGAACTGGCGGCGGTTCATGTTGACCATGAAACACTCCTCTCCGGGTGAATAGGGGAAATGTCGGACTCGTCCGAAGAAAAGCCCTACGACTTCCAAGGATATGCAACTAAGTATAGGCGCAGCGCGCGTCGGGCGCCATCGCTCACGGGGACGGACTTTCCCGGTGGATTTGGCGGCCAAACCGGGGGTTTTCGCAGATTTTGGATGGTCGCGGGGCTGCTACCATTGCCGGCGGCGGGTTCCGGCCCGCCTTTTCCGCCTGTCCCCCGCATGCCTGTTGGAGCGCCGATGCGCCGCTTTGCCCCCCTGGCCCTGTCCCTGTCGCTGTCGGCGCGGTCCCGCGCGGTTCCGCCCCTGGCCCTGTCCTTGACGGCCCTGGCCCTCGGCGCCACCCCGGCCTTGGCCGCGCCCGCGCTGTCACCGGCCGCCGCCGCCACCGAAGCGGCCCATGACGCGGCGATGGAAGGCTATCTGTACTTCTATCCGCTGGTCACGATGGACCTGACCCGGCGTCAGTTCACCCATCCGTCGCAGGGCGCCCAAGGCGCGCCCGCCAACACCTTTCTGCACCAGCGCGCCCTGCCGCGGCCGGGCGCCGCCACGCCGTGGGCCAACCCGGACATGCTGCGCAGCACCGCCTGGCTGGACCTGACGGCCGGCCCCGTAGTGCTGTCCGCCCCCGACAGCCACGGCCGGCTGTACACCCTGACCCTGCTGGACATGTGGAACGAGGCCTTCGCCACGCTGGGCAAGCGCAGCACCGGCACGGCGCGCGGCAACACCGCCATCGTGCCGCCGGGCTGGACCGGCACGCTGCCGTCCGGCATGCCGCGCATCGACGCCCCCACCGCCTACGTCTGGGCCAAGAACCTGATCCAGACCGGCGGCCCGGCCGACTATCCCGCCGTCAACGCCTTGCAGGACGGCTTCACAGTGACGCCGCTGGCCCAGTGGAACCTGCCGCCGCAGTCGCAGCGGGTCAAGGCAGACCCGTCCCTGGATCTGAAGATTCCGGTGCGCGAACAGGTCGAGTCGATGCCGACCGACGCCTTCTTCACCTATGCCGCCGAGCTGCTGCGCAAGAACCCGCCGCACGTGACCGATCAACCGGTGCTGGCCAAGCTGCGCTGGGTGGGGCTGATTCCCGGCCGGCCGTTCGATTTCGACAAGCAGGACCACCCGGTCAAACAGGGCCTGCGCCGCGGCCTGCGCGCCGCGCGCGACCGCATGCAGGCCGCCGCGGGCGTCACGCTGGGCGGCGTCAACGGCTGGCAGCGTGAAACCGCCAGCACCGGCATCTACGGCAACGCCTATCTGCGGCGCGCCCTGTCGGCCCAGGCCCAGCCCGGCGCGGGCCTGCCCGAAGACCTGGCCGTGCTGCTGCTGGCCACCGACAGCCAGGGGCGGCCGCTGGACGGGGCGCACCGCTACACGCTGCGCTTCGAGAGCGGCCAATTGCCGCCCGTTGGCGCGCTGTGGTCGCTGGCGGCGTACGACGGTCAGGGCATGCCCGTGGCCAACCCGCTGGACCGCTACACCCTGGGCGACGGCGATCCGCTGCAGTACAACGCCGACGGGTCGCTGGACCTGGTGATCAGCCACGCCGCGCCCGAACCCGGCGCGCAGGCCAACTGGCTGCCCGTGGCGGCGACGGGGCCCGTGACCGTGCTGCTGCGCGCCTACGCCCCCGGCCCGGCGCTGCTGGACGGACTGTGGAGGCCGCCTGCGGCCGTGCGCGACGAGCCCGTGCCCGAACCCCAGGCGGAAGCGGAAGCGGTGCCTGCGGCGGCTTCCGCCGCTACGCCGGTGCCTGCCGCGCCGGCAACAGCAGCCTCCGCGGCCTCGGCGCCCCGGGCCGGGACAGCCCGAGCCACGCCTGCCGCCGAGAAGAAACCCTGGCAAACGCCGTGAAGACGGCGATATGACAGGCATTCGCCACTACCATAGGTGTTTTATCGCCGAGTAGAACGCCCGCCATGGACGACGCCTTTAGCCACCAACTGTCGATGACCATCCTGATGACGCCCGATATGGCGAATTTTTCAGGCAATGTGCACGGCGGCACCATTCTCAAATACCTGGACCAGGTCGCCTATGCCTGTGCCAGCCGGTACGCCGGCCAGTACGTCGTGACGCTGTCGGTCGACCAGGTCGTGTTCCGCGAACCGATCCACGTCGGCGAACTGGTGACCTTCCTGGCGGCGGTGAACTACACCGGCCGCACCTCGATGGAAATCGGCATCAAGGTCGTCACCGAGGACATCCGCAAGAAGCTGGTGCGCCACACCAACAGCTGCTATTTCACGATGGTGGCCGTGGACGATGCGGGCGCGCCCACGGCGGTGCCGCCGCTGGAGCCGCGCAACCTGGAGGAAAAGCAGCGCTTCGAGGCCGCCCGCCTGCGCCGCGAGCTGCGCCAGGAAATGGAACGCCGTCACGACGAGATCAAGCGCGAAACAACCGGCTGAACCCACGCCGCCCCGCCGGCAACGCATCGCCATGCCGGCAGGCGCCTGGACACGCATGAAAAAACCGGGCAAAGGCCCGGTTTTTTCATGCGGCGGCGTCTGTGACGAACCACTGATACTGAGAACGTTACGCGCCCTCGGCCGCGCCCGGCGGGCGGGGCGGCGCACTGACCGCGGGTTCGCGGTCTCGGCCCACCATGCGCTTCAACCCCAGCCACTGCTGCGCCCAGAAGCCGCGCCCGTAGTCGCGGCCGCCCAGCTCGGGTTGCTGGTCGTGGATGCCCGTGGGGCCGTAACCCACGCCAAAGCGCGCCGAGCGGAACAGCACGTCCCAGATGGGGAACAGCGCGGCGAAGTTGTAGCCGCCGGCCGGCCCCGGCGTGGACGCGTCGTAGGCGATGGAGTGGTGGTGGCGGTGAAAGCGCGGGCTGACCAGCAGACGCTCGCCGATGGCGCCGAAGTGCATGCGCAGGTTGGCGTGCGAGAAGCTCTGCGCCAGCTGGGTAATGGCCACGATCGCCACGAACTGCGCGGGCGGCACGCCCACCAGTTGCGACACGAACACCACCAGCACGTCGCGCAGCATGTCGTCCAGCAGGTGGTTGCGGTCGTCACTCCACATGGTCATCTGGCGCTGACTGTGGTGCACCGCGTGCAGCGCCCAAAGCCAGCTGTAGCGGTGTTGCGCCCGGTGGTAGAGGTAATCCACCAGGTCGAACAGCAGCAGATAGATGACCAGGCTGACCCAGGCGTTGTCCGTGACGCCGGGCCAGTACTGATCGAGCTGGAACGGCGCGAAGCCCCAGATATGCAGCTGGCCGAAGACACTGTCCCAGAAGGGATCGATGGTGAAGAACAGCGCCAGGCGGAACAGACCCAGGCGGTGGATCAATGTATAGAGCACGTCGATGCCGATCTGCTGGCGGTCGGTGACCGCCTCGACCGGACGCAGGCGCTGCAGTGGGCCGAAGATCAGCAGCAGCACCGCCACCTGCACCAGGCCCACCAGCAGCCACATGGTGGCGTCGTAGCCGTCTTCGATGAAATTGCTCAGGCCCAGGTGGAACAGCGCGGGCTGCACCAGGGTTTCGAACAGCCATTGCTGGCAGTTCCCGAACCATTGACTAAGCGTATCCATGATCAGTGATGCGTAGCGATCCAATCGCGGTAAGCGGGATGCGTGTCCAAAGTAGCAAAACAATAGCCCTTGCGCTGCAGCCCTTCAATCAGCGGCTCGAGCACGGCGGGGGCCCAGGGGTCCTGGCGCGACCAGATGCCCAGGTGCGCCAGAAGGATGTCGCCGGGCTTGATGGTGCGCAGCGCCTGGTCCAGCAGCTTGGCGTTGGGGAACTTGTCGCTGGGCAGTTCGTCGCCCAGGAAGCCCGCCGGCGCCCAGCCCACGTGTTCATAGCCGCAGGCCTTGGCGGCGCGCAGCAGGGCCGGCGAGGTCTTGCCGCCCGGCGCGCGATACAGCGGCAGCATGGTCTTGCCCGTCATCTGCTTGAAACGGGTGGCCGATCGGGTGATTTCGGCGCAATACTGCTCGGCGGTCCAGGTCTGGCGCTTGCCCGTGTCGGGGCCGGCGCTGGGTTTGACGCGGAATTTGCCGTCGGGCAGGTCGCCCTGCCAGTAGACGTGGTCGTAGGTGTGCGAGCCGAACATATGGCCTTCGGCCGCGCGCGCCTTCCACCAGGGCGCCCATTGGTCGTCCAGGCTGCTGCCGTCGGTAAGCGTGCGCTCGTTGGCCAGGAAGAACGTGACCTTGACGTGGTGGCGCGCCAGCACGTCGGCGATCAGCGGGGCCACGCCCATGTGGCCGGTGTCGAAGGTCAGGTAGACCGGCTTTTCGCACGCCGCCGGGGCCGCCGTGGCGGCCGAGGCCGTCATGGCCAGGCAGACGGCGGCGACCAGCCGTTTAGCGGGTCGGCGCATGGTTCAACGTCCAGACCCCGTGCGGCGACTTGCCCACATTGACCTGCTTGACGACCTTTTTCTGGTCCAGGTCGACCACGGTGAGCTTGCGCGCCCAGCGCGAGGTGACCAGCAGCGTCTTGCCGTCGGCCAGGACGTCCATGCAGTCCGGGCCGCCCGGCACGGGGAAGGTATCGACCACGGCCAGCGTCTGCAGGTCGATGCGGCTGATGGAGTTGGCGGTGCGGTTGCTGACGAACAGGTGGCGCTTGTCGCCCTGCGCGCGGAAGGCGTGCGCGCCGGCGGCGGTCTTGATGCGGGAAATCAGCTTGGCCGGGCCGTTGCTGACGTCGTAGGCCTCGACGTAGGAATCGCCGGTCAGGGCCACCAGCAGCGTCTTCTGGTCGGGGGTCAGGAACACGTCGGCCGGCGTCTTGCCGGTGGAGACGGTCCATTTGGGCGTCTGCGTGGCCAGGTCGATGGCGATGAGCTGGTCGCTGTCTTGCAGCGTGACGTACGCCGTAGTGCTCTTGGCGTCGATCATGATGTGGCTGGGCGTCTTGCCCGCGGGGATGCGCTTGACCAGTTTCAGGTCAAAGCCCTTTTCCAGCGGCTTCCAGGCGTAGATGTCGATGTGGTCCAGGCGGTTGGCGGCCGTGACGAACCACTTCATGTCCGGCGAGAACTGCAACTGGTAGGGGTCGACGATGCCGGTCAGGGTGCGCTGCACCTCGCCGGTGTTGGGGTCCATCAGCGTGATCGAGTCGCCGGTGGCATTGGCCACCATCAGCGACTTCTTGTCAGGCGTGAGATACAGGTGATGCGGTTCCTTGCCCGTGGGCACGCGCCGCACTTCCGTGTAGGTGGCGGGGTCGACGATGCTGACGTTGGCGTCCAGGGAGTTCAGGACAAAGATGGGAGCAGACACCGCGGCGGCGCTGAGCGCCATCCCTGCGCCGAGAATGGCGCAGCGGACAAAATGCAAGGGATTCAATTTCCAGGTCCGACAAAAGGGGATCGGGAGCCGATCCCAATGCCCGCCATTTTGGCATAGCCGCCTGTCAAAAAACCGTAAGCAAAAACGTAAGCCAGGGCGCTCCGGGCAAAGCCCCGGCCTTGTTGCGACACCGCAACAAGGCCGGTTCCGGCAGGTCCGCAACAATCGGAAAAATCATTTCGCGACGGCGGACTGCGGGCCGACGTCGCGGAAGGTGCCGAATGACACATCGGTGCCCTGGAGCCTGACCGCGCGGCTGGCCGTATTCGCGCCCAGGTCTGCCTCGCGCACCCCGCCCTGGGCGCCGATGACGAAGCTGCCGATGCCCGTGTGGCCGTAGCGGGCGGGCCAGGCGAGGATCCAGTAACCGCCGCCGTCACGCGCCGGCAGCACCTTGTAGCGGTAACCGAAGTAGGCGTCCGCCGCCGGCACGTCCGGCCCCATCGCCAGCGCATCGGGGCCGTAGGCCTGCGGCGGATAGCCCGGCAACTCGGGCCAGTACAGGCCGTCGGTGGCGCCTGGCCGGCTGACCAGCCGGTCCGCGTAGCGGCCCTGGCCCACGCCGTCCCGGTAACGGGCCTGCGCCGCCTGCAACTCGCGCAAGGTGTCGATGGTGTTCAGTTCGTTGCGGCCGATGGCGCGGCGGCGGATTTCGGCCTTGCCCGCGACGGGATCGAACCGCCAGCCCTGTGCCACGCGCACGATCGGCACCGCCATGGTCCAGCCGGAATCGCCCACGGCCAGCCAGGCGCGCCGGTCGCCGTCGGCCACCACCTCATGCTTATGGGCCCAGGCGGCCAGGAAACGGTAGATATCGTCCTGCGCCACGCCGCCCGGCACGATCTGCCGGTAGTCCGGCCCCAGCACCTTGGCGATGGCGTCGCGGTCGCTGGTCGCCAGGGCGTCGCCGAACGCGTCGGCCGCGGCCTGCGGCGTCGGATACACCTGTTGCGCCGCGGCGGGCGCGGCCAAGGCTGCCAGCGCCAGCAGCGCGGCGGCGCCGGCCAGGCGGATGCCGCGGCAGGATTTACGGGCAAGCGCATTCATCATGGAGAC
>NZ_LZZT01000059.1 GCF_014170305.1 Achromobacter sp. UMC71 | reverse complement strand
AAGATTAGGTATCCCGGGGACTTGATCCCCCTAAAGAGTCGTTCGAGACCAGGACGTTGATAGGTCGGGTGTGGAAGCGCAGTAATGCGTTAAGCTAACCGATACTAATTGCTCGTGAGGCTTGATCCTATAACACTGATGGTTATGACCTGGTGATATAGCGTTCCAAGTGTCGTTCAATACAAAATCTGGCTGCCCCGTCAGCAGCCAGCCAACACCAATTACACCCCACTGTGCGTGATCATCGAGCCGCTAGCTCTGATTACCCACACGTTGCGCTTCTTCCAAGATTGGAGTTGTTGCCCACAAAGCAATAACTCAACCAGTTACGCCTGACGACCATAGCAAGGTGGTACCACTCCTTCCCATCCCGAACAGGACAGTGAAACGCCTTTGCGCCGATGATAGTGGACGGACGTCTGTGAAAGTAGGTCATCGTCAGGCTTTTATTGCTCAAAACCCCACAGGCTCAGCGCCTGTGGGGTTTTGTCTTTGTGTGAAACACCCGCCTGTGTGCGGCGCGATTATCGAGTTTGGCTCTGATCGTGCGGTGCCTGGTTGGTGCGCAGTACCCAGGATTCGAGTGTCCGCCATCGCGGTGTGGCATTCAGCAAGTCAAGCCTGATACCCATAGCAAGGTGGTACCACTCCTTCCCATCCCGAACAGGACAGTGAAACGCCTTTGCGCCGATGATAGTGGACGGACGTCTGTGAAAGTAGGTCAGCGTCAGGCAATTATTCCCAAGAAAAACCCCACAGGCTTGCGCCTGTGGGGTTTTTGCTTTGGGGCTGGATGGGGCCGGCGTTGTGGTTTTGCGCTGCGCTTCGATTAGTGCTGTCCACTGTCGGGTAATTGACGCCGCAGGGCGGCGAAGAACAGTTCGGACTGCAGGCGTTCGCTTTGGATCTGCGCGGCGACCTTGGCGGCGATGACCGGATCCACGGGGACCAAAGGCCGGCCGGTGGATTGGGCCAGGACCTGGGCGGTACAGGCGCGTTCCAGAAAGAAAAGATCGTCGTAGGCGTAATCGAGGCGTTCGCCGCAGACTACGACGCCGTGGTTGCCCAGAAAGGCGATGTCGGCGCCTTGCATGGCACGGGCGATGCGTTCCCCCTCGCTGGCGTCCAGGGCCAGGCCGTTGTAGTCGGCATCGACCGCGATGCGGTCGTGAAAGCGCATGGCGTTCTGGGACAGGGTGGTGTCCAGCGTTCGATCCGCGGTGAGCGTCAGGGCGGTGGCGTAGGGCATGTGGGTGTGCAGCACACAGGCCTTGTCGGCGATGCGGTGGATGGCGGCGTGGATGAACATGGCCGTGGGTTCGACCTCGTGACGCCCTGCGAGCTTGTGGCCATGTGCGTCGACCAGCACGATGTCGTCGGCCTGGACTTCGTTCCACATCAGGCCGCGCGGATTCAAGAGAAAGTGATCCGGATCGCCGGGCAGCGCCACGCTGAAATGATTGCAGACCCCTTCGCCGAGTCCGTGGGCGGCCGCGGCGCGCAAGGCCAGTGCCAGGTCGCTGCGTAAGCTCGTGACGTGATCGGCGTGAAAGAGCGCATCGGCGAAGTGGGGATCTTTATTCATAGGGCTGCCCGAGGGAAGTTGCAGGGGAGGTCTTGAAGATACGTGGCGCGGCAAGTCCTGTTTTTCGGGCGGCGGGTCTCGGCGCCAAGAGAAGCGGGCCTTGCTTGCGGCCAGATATGCTGACTTACATCCAGCCGGCCTGTTGGAACAGGCCGGGGACTTTGTCCAGAGTCGATACGGTAGCGTCGGGACGGTAGTCCGGCAAGGGCCGGCGTCCGGTGCCCCGGTCGATCCAGAGGCAGCGAAAGCCGATGTCGCGGGCGGCGGCGTGATCCAGGTGCGGGCTGGCGCAGATGTGCACGACTTCGTCTGGCGTGACCCCGAGGCTGTGGTGGGCGTGGGCGAAGATTTGGCGCGACGGTTTGTAGGCGCCCGCCTGTTCAGCGGTGATGACGCGGTCGATGTGGCCGCCCAGCTGCGCGACGTTGCCGGCGATGATGGCATCGTCGGTGTTGGAGATGATGCAGAGCTTGAAGCCGGCCTGCTTCAAGGTGGCTAGCGTGGTGACCACCTCGGGAAACGGCGGCATTGCCGAGATGCTGCCCGTGAGCAAGGTAGCGTCCTCCGGGCGATAGGCCAGCTGCAGATCGCGCATGGTGAGGCGCAGCGATTCGCGGGTGACGTCGGCGAAGCGCATATGGGGCGGTGTGCGCTCCAGGCGATGCTCATGCTCGTCGTAGACACTCAGGAACTGTGCAGGCGTGGGCGTGTGCTGGGGCTCGCCGGCGGCCAGGATGCGGGCCACTGCGGCTTGCAGGCCCTCGTCCCATTGGATCAGCGTGCCGTAGCAGTCGAAGGTAAGCCACTGCGGGCGGGGAAGATGGTCCAGGGGCATGGCGGATCCTTTGTAATCAGTGGTCGATGTCGGACCAGCTTAAAAGCCCTCTGGTAAGCTGTAAAATTAATAATAAAACTCTATCTAGTGGTTTATCAAATAACGTGAGTCGCGGTTTACGACTCCGCGCGGCAATGCTGTCGTCGATAGTGACGGTGCCAGCCTTTGCTGCCTCTCACGAGGATCGCGACGCGGTTTGAGGGGCCACAAAGCATCGACGTGACGAAGACATTGACGCTGGGGATGAATACCGTGACAGGGCGAGGCCATTGATGTGGTGAACACAGTGACGAGGCGAGGCCATCGATACGGCGGACACAGTGACGGGACGAGGCCATCGATGTGGCGAACACAGTGACGGGACGAGGCCATCGATGTGGCGCACACGGTGACGGGGCCAGCCCGTCGGTGCGATGAGCGTGGTGACGGGGAGGACCCATCTACGTGGGGAGTACCGTGATGGGGCAAGTACAGCAACGAGGTGAACGTCTTCGCCAGGCAAGTCGGTACATCAGGCGTATTGGTATGGCGCGTAATCGTATTGGTATGGCGGGTAATAGGTCTTCATAGCGGAAACATAGGTCTTCACAGCGGAAACATCATGCTTGATCTTGAACTTCTCAGAACGCTGGTATGCGTGGTGGACGAGGGTAGCTTTACGCGTGCGGCTGGCCGTGTGCATCGCACGCAATCGACGGTGAGCCAGCAGGTGCGTAAGCTGGAGCAGATGGTGGGCAAGACGTTGTTGCTGCGGGACCGCACCGGCAATCAGGTGACCGCGACCGAGGATGGCGAGTTGATGCTGACCTATGCGCGCAAGCTGTTGGCGATGGCGGATGAGGCGGAGCTGGTGCTGTCGGCGCCGCGCGGCGCGCAGGTGATTCGTTTGGGGGTGCCCGAAGATTTTGATGTGTCGCGCCTGACGGCGCTGCTCGCGGGATTCGCGGCCAGCCATCCCGAGATTCGTCTGGAAACGGGCAGTGGCATGAGTACGGACCTGAAGGCCAGGCTGGCGGCGGGCGATCTGGATCTGGCGCTGATCAAGCGTGAGCCGGGCGACGGCCCCTGCCTGGCGGCGTGGCCGGAGCGGCTGGCGTGGGTGGGTGACAAGCGCTTGCTGCTGGGGCGGGAGCCGGTGCCGCTGGTGCTGTTTCCGCAAGGCTGCATTTATCGCAAGCGGATGATCTATGCCCTGGAGAGCGCGGGCCGTCCCTGGCGCGCGGCATACCACAGCCAGAGCCTGGCGGGCGTGCAGGCGGCGGTGGCCGCGGGGTTGGGCGTGTCGTTGTTGCCGGCGTTTGCGTGTCTGCCCGAGCACGGCGTGCTAGGGCCGGCGCAGGGGCTGGCGCAGGCGCCGCATACCGAGCTTGCGATCGTGGGCAACGCGAAAGCGGCGCTGGGCGCTCAGGCGGATCTGGTGGCGGTGTTGAAGCAGGCGGTCGGCGCGGAGGCCGCGCCACCACCGCGCCGGATGGCGTCAGCTTAGGTCGCCGTCGACGTAGTACCAGCGCCCGCCTTCGCGCACGAAACGGCTGACTTCGTGCATGCGGCTGGCGCGGCCGGCCAGGCGGCTGCGCGCGACGAATTCGACGGTGGCGTGGTCGGCGTCCTGGTCGCGCGCCTGCTTGATCGACAGGCCCAGCCATTTCAGGCCGGGCGGATTTGGTTCGAGCGTGGCCGGCCGGGTGCTGGGGTGCCAGGTGTCCAGCAGATAAGGCAGCTTGTCGAGCACGAACGCGCTGTAGCGCGAGCGCATCAGGGCCTGTGCGGTGGGGGCTTGCAGCGCTTGCGGGCCATCGTGCCAGCGGCCGCAGCAGGCGGCATAGCTATTCGCGGAGCCGCAGGGGCAGGCAGCGGAAAGAGACGTCATTACGGAAAAGCCTGAAATCAAAAAAAGGCCGGCCTGCACCCGGGTTCGTCATGGCCTGGGCGGATGGACCGGCGCGGACGCGGGGCCATCGGGCTTGCCGGTAGACGGAGGGTTGCCGTCAGGCGAGCAGGTCGTTGTATTCGGGATGGCGGCGCATGTAGACGTCGGCGTAGGAGCAGCGCGGGCGGACCTTCCAGCCCTGGGCGCGGGCGCTGTCCAGCGCCACGCGCGTGAGTTCGGCCGCGATGCCGCGTCCGCCTACGTGGCTGGGCACGCCGGTGTGGGTGATGGTCATCACGCCGTCCTGCAACTGGTAATCCAGTACGCACAGCACGCCGTCGACGGTCGCCGTGTAGCGGGAATGATCGGTGTCGTGGATCACGGAAATCATGGGGAGTTCCTGCGCATGAAGGAGGGCCGAAGGCCGGGTAATCCGTAGGATACCAGCGGCGCGGCCGGGGCCTGAACGGCAGGTCCGCAGATCCGCTGCCGGCCGCTCTCGTATGGCCGAGATGCCGCATGGCCGCGACGGCCTTCCTCGCGCTATGTCCGGCTGCGCGCTGCAGCCCGTCCGGGCAGGCAGCATCGCAGCCGACGGACGGTTCAGCGTTGCAGGACTTTCAGCAGCGCGGTCAGTTGCGCATCGCGGGTCTGGACCAGGTCGGCGATGTTGCGCGAGCCGGCTTCGGCGTTGACGCCTTCAATCAGGCGGCGTTGCAGCGCGGGGGTGACGTCGGGCGTGCCCAGGTCGTCCCACCAGGTCTGCACGGGGCCGAGCAGATGGTCCATGAAATGCGCCAGGCCGCCCGCGCCGCCGCCCAGGTTGAAGGTCATGTGCGGTCCGAACAGGGCCCAGCGCAGGCCGGGGCCTTGCGAGACGGCGGCGTCGATGTCGGCCACGCTGGCGACATTTTCTGCGGCCAGGTGGATGGCTTCGCGCCACAGCGCGGCCTGCAGTCGGTTGGCGATGTGGCCGGGCACTTCCTTGTTCAGGCGGATGGGGTACTTGCCCAGCTGGCGGTAGAAGTCGATGCAGCGGTCGATGGTGTCGGCGGACGTCTTGTCGCCGCCCACGACTTCGACCAGCGGGATCAGGTGCGGCGGATTGAAGGGGTGGCCGATGACGAAGCGCCCGGCGTGACGGCAGCGCGCTTGCAGGCGGCTCATGATGAGGCCGGACGAGCTGGAGGCGACGATGACGTGGGGCGGCAGGATGGCGTCCATGCGCGCGAACAGGTCGGTCTTGAAGTCTTCGCGTTCGGGCGCGTTTTCCTGGACGAAGTCGGCGCCTTGCAGGGCAGTGCTCAGGTCGGGTTCGAAGCGCAGGGCGTCGGGCGTGGCGCCGGCGGCGACGCGTCCGAGTTCGTTCAGCACAGGCCATGCCGCGGCGACGCGGGCGCGCGTGAGGGGCTCGGCGTCGGCGGCGGGATCGCTGACCACGACCTCCAGGCCGTGCGCCAGAAACAGCGCGGCCCAGCTGGCGCCGATGGTGCCCGCGCCGACGATGGCGACGCGGCGGATGGCGGGATGAGAGGACGTGTCGGTCATGCGGCGCTCCGGAAGGGGTGTCGGGGAAGGCTCATTGTGAAGCAAAGGCCGCCGGGTTGCCACGCGCGGCGCGTGGCGGCAAGATGGCAGTCCCTGAACATCACTGGAGTGGTGGATGGACAAGTCACGATCCGGCGGGCAGCCGGCGGTGCCGTATTTCTGCCAATGGGAGTCCGCCCACCTGGCCGGCCAGATCATCCGCAAGGAACTGCGTCTGGAGGATGATCCCGCGTGGCGCGATTCGGGCGCCCGGGACGTGGCGGAATATGCGCGCTGGGCCAGCCATGTCTGCGGCATGGCGTGTCTGAAGATGGTGCTGGCCGCGCGCAGCGGACAGGTCCATCCGACGCTCGAACTGGCGCGCCGCAGCTTGCCTTATGGCGCCTATACGGAAACGGACGGGCAGATCAAGGGATTGATCTACGCGCCGTTCGTGCAGTTCGTGGCGCAGGATTTCGGCCTGCGGGCCGAGGTGCGGGTGGGGCTGGGCGCGGATGAATTGCCGGACGTGATGGCGCAGGCGGAATACTTCATGGCCTCGGTGCATCCGTGGATACGCTGGCCCGACCGCGAACCGCCGGCCAAGGGCGGGCACCTGGTGCTGGTGACACGCGCCACGGCGGAGAGCGTGACGTTTCACAACCCTTCCGGCGAGCCTGGCGTGCAGGCCGACGCGGTGGTGCCGTTGCAGGTGTTCGATACGTTCTTTGCGGGCCGGGGAGTGGCGATCCTGCCGGAAGCCCGTACGTCAGCCGCCGCCGTATAGCGCCGCCGCGGTCGGCGCAGAACCTGTCTGCGCCGACGGCTTGCGGTACGGGGCGGATCAGGCGTTGCGGGCGCGGCGCAGGTGGCGCCAGACCAGCATCGCGGCGATCAGGTAGGCGGCTGTGATGATGCTGTAGGCGGCGGGCAGGCTGGCGTGCCAGTCAGGCAGCAGGTGCAGGACGGTGCCCATCAGCGCTACGCCGACCAGGGCGCCCGATTGACGATTGGCGTTCAGCGCCGCCGCCGCGCTGTTGGCGTGGTGCTTGCCGGAGACCTGCATGACGACGCTGGTCATGGCCGGTACGGCGATGCCGACGCCCAGGTTGGCCAGGGCGACGACGATGGCGAAGGGCCAGTAGGCGATGTCCGGCGAGAACGCGGCCAGCCCGGCCGCGCTCATCAGCGTCGCGAGCGAGATGCCGCCCAGCAGCGAGGCCGACACGTTCCAGCGCGCCGAGACGCGGCTGGAAATCAGATTGCCGATGGAGAATACCGCCAGCATGGGCACCAACTGGATGCCGGTCTGCAAGGCGTCGGCGCCGCGGGCATGCTGCAAGAAGAGGCTGAGCAGGAACAACTGGCCATACGAGGCCAGGTTGATCAGGAAGCCGACGCCGTTGGCCGCCGCGAATTGCGAGGTCTGGAACAGGGCGCGCGGAATGATGGGTTCGGCGTGGCGCCGTTCGCGGCGCACCAGCACCACGGTCGCCACCGCGCACAGGGCGACCGCGCCCAGGATAGGGGACGACGACCAGCCGTAGGCGTTGCCCTGGATCAGCACGAAACATAGCGACGACAGCGCGACCACGCCGAGCAGGTGGCTGAGCGGGTTGAGCGCGCGTGGGCGGCGGGGAGCCGCCTGGATGCGGCGCCTGGCGAGCCACAGGCCGGCCAGGCCCAGCGGCAGGTTGATCAGGAAGATGCCGCGCCAGCCGAATTGGTGGATCAGCACGCCGCCCAGCAGCGGGCCGGCGGCGCCGGCCACGGCGACGATGGCCGACCAGGCGGCCAGCATGCGGTTGCGCACCTGTTCGTCTTCGTAGGCATGGGTCAGCAGGCTGAGCGAGCTGGGCATGAACAACGCCGCGCCCAGGCCTTGCAGCATGCGGGCGGCGATCAGCAGGTCGCCATTGGGGGCGATGCCGCAGAGCAGCGAGGCCAGGGTGAAGACGCCCAGGCCGGCCAGGTAGATGGTCTTGGCGCCATAGCGGTCGGCCAGGGCGCCGGCCACCAGCAGCAGGGCGGCGAAGGTCAGGGTGTAGCCGTCGACGATCCAGACCAGATCGGTCAGCGGCACGGTGAACTGCAGGGCGATGCTGGGCAGGGCGACATTGACGACGGTGACGTCCAGCATGGCCATGACGAAGCCGATGGCCAGGGTGACCAGGGGTAGCAAGCCGGTGGCGGCCGGCCGCAAGGCGGGTTCGGCCGGCGTGGGCGTGATGGGGGCGGTGGGACAGGCGGTGCGCATTGCGAGAATTCCGGGGGGACTTTCCGAGGTGCACAGCTTAGGAGGTTTCTATGATGCAAAAAAGAGGAATAACTGCTTTATAGTGATGCAAAATTGCATCATCGGCCGGGGCCATTGCTGTCACAATCGGGCGGTGGCTGCTCCGGTTCGGTCGGCGCCGCAGCGGCGGCAAAGGAGTCCGCTTCATGGATTGGGACAATGCGCGGATATTCCTGGCGATCTACCGCAACGGCACGCTGCGCGGCGCGGCCGCGTTGCTGCAGATCGACCAGGCTACGGCCGGCCGGCGGCTGGCGGCGCTGGAAACCTCGCTGGATGCGCGGTTGTTCCTGCGTACGCCTTCCGGCTACGTGCCGACGGCCGCGGGCGAGCAGGCCTTTGCCGCGGCCGAGCGCATGGAGCAGGCGGCCGATCAGCTGCAACGCCAGATGCAGGGGCTGGACCACCGGTTGTCTGGCGTGGTGCGGGTGGCGACGTCCGAGACGGTCGCCAGCTACTTCATCATGGAAGCCATCCGCCGCCTGCACGTGCAGCACCCGGACATCCGCGTTGCGCTGTCGACGTCGATTCAATTGAGCAACCTGACGCGGCGCGAAGCGGACCTGGCGATCCGCAACGTCAAGCCGGACAACCCGGAACTGATCCAACGCCACTTGGCGCGCAAGGAGGTCGGGCTGTACGCGTCGAAAGCCTACCTCAAGGCCAACGGCGAACCGCGGCCCGGCACGGCGTTCGCCGGCCATACGCTGGTGACTTACCAGCAGTCGGTGCTGCCTGGCTGGTCCGATACGTTCTGCGGCGAGCCGACCGGCAATGGCCGCATTGCGATGGAGCTGAATTCGGGGCTGATGATCATCGAGGCGGTGGCGGCGGGGCTGGGTATCGGCGAGCTGCCGGTCCATATGGCGCCGCAGTATCCAGACCTGGTGCGGATCTGGCCGAACCGCAGCGAGCCTTACGACTTGTGGCTGGTAATGCACGGCGACCTGAACCGGACGGCCCGCGTGCGCGCCGTGGCCGACGCGATCATCGAGGTGTTCGAGTCGGACTGACTTCGCCCCGGCTTGTGGCCGCGCTCGGCAGGCGCTAAGGTTGACCGTCCGGCGGCGATGGGCCGGCCGGTCGTGTTCCCTGACCTGAAACGAGGAGTTGCGCGTGTCCGAGCTTTGGCGTTTGTCCGCAGTTGAACTTGCCGCGCGTATCCGCCGGCGCGATGTGTCGGCAGTCGAGGCAACGCAAAGCGCCCTGGACCGGCTGCAGGCCGTGAATCCCGCGATCAATGCGGTGGTCGATTACCGGCCCGAAGACACGCTGGCGCAGGCCGCGCGCGTGGACGAGGCTTTGGCGCGCGGCGAAGATCCCGGCCTGCTGGCAGGCGTGCCGGTGACCGTCAAAGTCAACGTGGACCAGGCCGGCTATGCCACCACCAATGGCGTGACGCTGCAAAAGGATGTGATCGCGGCGGTCAACAATCCGGTGGTGGACAATCTGCGCCGCGCGGGCGCGGTCATCTTGGGGCGCACCAATACGCCGGCGTTTTCGCTGCGCTGGTTCACCAGCAACCGCCTGCACGGGCACACCCTGAATCCGCGCAATCCGGCGCTGACCCCGGGCGGATCGTCCGGGGGGGCGGCCTCCGCGGTTGCCGCGGGGATTGGCCACCTGGCGCACGGCACGGATATCGCGGGCTCGATCCGCTACCCGGCCTATGCCTGCGGCGTGCATGGCTTGCGGCCGTCGCTGGGCCGCGTGCCGGCGTACAACGCGGCGCTGCCCGAGCGCACCATCGGCGGGCAGATTACCGCGGTGTCGGGGCCGCTGGGGCGCACGATTGCCGATGTGCGGCTGGGGCTGGCGGCCATGGCCGCGCCGGATCCGCGCGATCCCTGGTGGGTGCCCGCGCCGCTGACCGGACCCGAGGCGCCGCGTCGCGCGGCGCTGTGCCTGAACCCGGACGGTATGCAGACCGAGCCCGCCGTGGTCAAGGCCTTGCAGGACGCCGCCCGGCGCCTGAGCGAAGCGGGGTGGTCGGTGGATACGCTGGATGTCGTGCCGCCGCTGCAGGAAGCGGCCGACCTGCAGATCCGCATGTGGATGGCCGATGGCTACGAAGGCATGGTCGAGGCCGCCAAAAAAGAAGGCGATGCCGGTGCGATCGCCGCGCTGGCCGGTCAGCGCGAACGCGTGGCCGGCATGGACATGGCGCGGTTCTCGGCGGTGCTGACGCGCCGCGCGACCTTGACGCGCTTGTGGGAGCTGTTCCTGGCGGAGTATCCGGTGCTGCTGCTGCCGGTGTCCGCCGAGCTGCCTTTCGCCGACAACCTGGATCTGCAGGGCGAGGCCGCCTACGACCGCGTTTGGCGCGCGCAGATGACGCAGATCGGCCTGCCCTTCATGGGCCTGCCGGGGCTGACGGTGGCCATGGGCAACGCGGGCGACAGTCCGGTGGGCGTGCAGGTGGTGGCGGGGCGTTACCGCGAGGATCTTTGCCTGGCGGCGGGCGAGGCGATTGAAGCGGCTGGTCCGGCGGTCAGCATCGCGCAGCCGCAACCGCGCTACAACGGGCGTCGCTGACGGCGGCGGTCCGTCGAGCGCCTGAGACGGGCCCGGGGCAACCCGGGCCTTTTTCCTTCAGCCCGCGTGGGGGGCCGCGGCGGCCTGCCATTCGGTGCGCAGCAGCCCCATCATGCCGGTATCCCAGCGCGCGTCGCCGGCCTGGGTGGAGGAGCGCCGCACGCCTTCGAACGTGAATCCCAGCGTCTTGTAGAGGTGGATGGCGCGTTCGTTGAAGGTGTAGACGTTGAGCTCCAGGCGCTCGATGCCAGGAGTGCGAAAGGCTTCGTCGATCAGCAGGGTCACCATGGGCCGGCCCAGGCCCTGGCCGCGTTCGCCGGGGGCGATGACGACGCGACCCAGGCGGGCGTTGCCGTCGCGCCAGTCGTAGGCCAGCTGCGCATGGCCCACCGGCGTGTCGCCGCGGTACACCATCCAGCAGCGGCGCGACGGCGGCTGCGACTGGCCTTCCTGCAGCATGACGTCCAGGGCGGCGTGCGTGATCGGATATGGCACGTGCGACCCGCCCCATTGCACGACATCGGGCAGGCTGGTGAACCAGCTGGCAAGCAGGGGGTAGTCCGACGGGGCAAACGGGCGCAGGGTCAGCATGGCGGGAAGTCCTGACGTGTAGGGGGGGACTCTCAAGCGGCCGTGAACCGCAGGTTCAGGGTGCCGAGATCGCCGTAGGCAATGGCGATGTCGCGGTTGGCCGGCACGTCCAGGAAACCCGCGTACGACCCTGTGATGACGTGTTCTCCCGCGCGCAGGCCCAGGCCTTGTTCGCGCAGGAAATTGGCGAGCCAATACAGCCCGGCCTTGGGGTGGTCGTTGGGATGAATGCCGGCGTGCTGCTCGATTTCGGCGCCGTCGACCGACAAGGTCAGCGTCATGCTGGCAGGCGCGGCGTCCGGCGTGGACAGGCGCGGGCCCAGCACCAGGCCGGCATTGAACATGTGGTCGGCCAGCAGCTCGGGCAGGCTGGCGTGTTCGGGCGCTGCGTAGCGGCAGCCCAGCACTTCCAGCGCCAGGCGCGCGCCGCCGATGGCGGCGTCGATGTCGGCGCGGCTATAGGGCGCATCGCGGGCGGGCAGGTCGCGCGCCAGTTCGAAGGCGATTTCCGGTTCGATGCGCACGACCTGCGTGCGGCTGGGGATGTTGCCCGCCTGGGCCACCGTCGAGGCGTAGATCGGCGCGACCACGGTCTTCTCGGGCGAGGGCAGCGCGCTTTTCCAGGCCGCGATGTCGTCCTGGCCGGACTCGCGCAGCAGGCGGGCCGTGCACTGCTGCACGGCGAAGGCCTGCCCCAGGGTTTGCGGGCGGCTGGCTGCCGGCAGGCGCGGGCCCGCCACGCCGGCAACACGCGCCGCGATCAGGATGCGCGCGGCGTCAAGGCAGCCGGGATAGTCTTCGATCTGGAGCTGCATGTGCGTCAGGCTCCCAGGTACAGCATGGTCCACAGCGCGATCATGGCGATCAGGCCGAGCCAGCACGAACCCCAGAAACCGACGATGGGCCATTTCAGGGACAGCGGCGCTTTCTTGGGATCGAGGTGCGGCAGCAGGTCATTGGCGTTGCCGATGAGCCAGAAGCGCGTGCCCGGAAACATCAGGCGGAAGAAATAATCCAGCATGATCGCGGCCTGGATGGCCAGCGGGTAGGCCTTGAACGGGCGATGCTGCAGGTAGGGGTGCTTGAAGGCCGCGTTGATCTGTTTGCTTTTGACGAAGAACACCACGATGCCGCAGAGCGAGCAGGTGATGAAGCACAACACGAAAAGGCTGAAGGCCATGGCCATGGCGGGTGAATGCATGAAAATTCCGACAAGTGCGCGGCGGCGCCGCAAGATAAGGGTGAAGGGTTAGCCGCGGGTCTGGCCTTCGCCGGTCAAGATCCACTTGAGCGTGGTCAGGCCTTCCAGGCCGACCGGGCCGCGGGCGTGCAGGCGGTTGGTCGAGATGCCGATTTCCGCGCCCAGGCCGTATTCGAAGCCGTCCGCGAAGCAAGTGGGCAGGTTGACGTAGACCGAACTGGAATCGACCTCGCGCTGGAAGCGCTGGGCCGAGGACAGGTCTTCGGTGACGATCGCGTCGGTATGGCCGGAGCCCCAGCGCGCGATGTGTTCGATGGCGTCGTCCAACGAGTCGACGATACGGATCGCCAGGATCGGGCCCAGGTATTCGGTGCCCCAGTCTTCGTCGGTGGCAGGCAGGGCGGACGGCAGCAGCGCCAGCGTGCGCGGGCAGCCGCGCAGTTCGACGCCGTGTTCGGTCAGCGCGGCGGCCAGGCCCGGCAGGATGGACACGGCGGCAACCGCGTCCACCAGCAGGGTTTCCATCGCGCCGCAGATGCCGTAGCGGTAGGTCTTGGCGTTGAAGGCGATGGCGTGGGCCTTGTCGGGATCGGCGGCCGCGTCGATATAGATATGGCAGTTGCCGTCCAGGTGCTTGATGAGCGGCACGCGGGCCTCTTGGGCCAGGCGGGCGATCAGGCCCTTGCCGCCGCGCGGCACGATGACGTCGATGTGCTCGGTCATGGTAATGAGCTTGCCCACCGCGGCGCGGTCGGCCGTGGCGACGACCTGCACGGCGTCTTGCGGCAGGCCGGCGGCGGCCAGCCCGAGCTGGACGATGCGGCCCAGCGCCACGTTGGAGTGCAGGGCCTCGCTGCCGCCGCGCAGGATGGCGGCGTTGCCGGATTTGAGGCACAGCGCCGCCGCGTCGATGGTGACGTTGGGGCGCGATTCGTAAATGATGCCGATTACGCCCAGCGGCACGCGCATCTGGGCCACCCGCATGCCGTTGGGGCGCACGGTAGTGGCGGTGATGCTGCCGATGGGGTCGGGCAGGGCGGCGATCTGACGCAGGCCTTCGGCCATGTGGGCCAGGGTCTTTTCCGACAGCGTCAGGCGGTCGAGCAGGGCCGGCTCCAGGCCGTTGGCGCGGGCGGCGGCGACATCCTTGGCATTGGCGGCCAGGAGCTCATCCTGGTTAGCGGCCAGCGCCTCGGCCATGGCCAGCAGGGCCTGGTTCTTGGCGGCGCTGTTGGCGCGCATCATGGCGCGCGAGGCCCGGCGCGCGTTCTCGCCCAGGGTCAGCATGGCTTGTTCGATGGAAGACGAGGACATGACGGCGTCGTTCATAGTAGTAGGGCGGCGCGGGCGCCGCCGGCAGGGATGGGGATAGTTTATCCGGCCAGGCGGCCGGGGGGGATAGGCGCTGGGCCGGGGCGGCTAGGCCGCCCTCACGGTCGGCCGCCGGCGGCAGCCACGCGCAGGGCGAGACGGGTCATTTCTTCCCAGGGGTCGGACAGGCGCCCCGGGACGGACAGCCCCTTGATGAGGCGGTCGACTTCGTGAGCGTGTTGCACGGCGGCGGGCCAGACGGCGGGGTGGACGCGCCCCAGCGCCTGCAGGGCCAGGCGTTCGTGGGTCCCGAAAATGCGCAGGCGGCGCATCAGGCCGTTGGCGTCCTGGCCCAGGCTGCGGGCTTCGGCGACGCGCGCCAGCAGGCGGATTTCTTCGCCGACCGCCCACAGTACCAGGGGCAGGGCCTCGCCTTCGGCGCGCAGGCCGTCGATCATGCGGATGGTGCGGGCGATGTCGCCCGCGAGCATCGCGTCGCGCAGGCCGAACACGTCATAGCGCGCCACGTTGAGCACGGCGCGTTCGACGTCTTCGGCGGCCAGCTGGCCTTCCGGGTAGAGCAGGCCGAGCTTCTGGATTTCCTGGTGCGCGGCCAGCAGGTTGCCTTCGACCTTGTCGGCCATCCATTGCAGCGTGGCGTTGTCGGCCCGCTGGTTCTGGCGGGCCAGGCGCTGGCCGACCCAGGCGGGCAGGCGGGTGCGCTCGATGTTGGCGATGTCGACCATCATGCCGCCCCGGTTCAGGGCCTGGACCCAGCGGCTTTCGCGGGTGGCCTTATCCAGGCGCGGCAGGGCGATGAGGATCAGCGTATCGGGGTTGTCCGCCTGCTTTTCGGCCTGTTCGGCCAGGCGGGCCAGGGTGTCGGCGCCCGTCTTGCCGGGCTTGCCGGTCGGGATCTTGAGTTCAAGGATGCGGCGGTCGCCGAACAGCGACACGCTTTGCGTGGCGGCGGTGACCGAACTCCAGTCGCTGCGCGCGTCCATCACCATCGACAGGCGGTCGGTGTAGCCGGCGTTGCGGCCGGCGGCGCGCAGCGCGTCGACGGCCTCGGTTACCAGCAGCGGCTCGTCGCCGGACACCGTATACAGCGGGGCGAGGCGGTTGCCCGCCCGCTGCAGGTGGTCAGCCAGGCGATCCGCGTCCAGAGGCTGTGCCATCGGTCAGCGCAGGTTGGCCGGATCGGTGGTGGACGGGGTCTGCCACGGCGCCGGGGTGCTGCGTTGCTGCGGCGCGGCCGGGTCATACAGCGGGATTTCGCCGTCTTCTGCACGTTGTTCGCGGGTTTCGAACGCCTTGCGCACTTCCGGCGCGGTCATGCGGCGCAGCAGGCGCGAGACCAGGTCGCGCTGCATGGCGTTGTACAGCGTTTCGATCTGCCCTTGCTTGGCCTGGACGATCTGGTCGTCGTAGGGCATTTCGCGGTAGATCGACAACGTGGTGTCCGGAATCAGGGCGCGGCCCTTGTCGTCGATGAGACGGAAGGTGTAGTTGATGCCGAGTTCGTATTCCTCGACCCGGCCCTGCGCGTTCAGCGACACTTCGCGCAGCGTGCGTTCGTTGCCGACCTGCTGCAGGATCGCTTGCGCTTCCTTGGGCGTGGCCACCAGCTTGGTGTCGGGGGACGCCGCCCGCAGCGCGCGCCGCACATCGGCGCCGAACAAGGTGTTGTCGGGGATGCCGATGTAGAGCGTCTGGAACGGCAGCGGGGTGACCCCGCGCAGCGCGAAACCGCAGGCCGTCAGCAGCATGAACAGCGCCAGGCAGGCGCCGCGCAGCAGCCACGATTGGCGGGGAGAGTGCGTTTGTTGCCCGGCGAAGTACATGCTTGACCTCATCAGCCTACGACGTTGACCAGTTTGCCCGGAACCACGATAACCCGCTTGGGCGGGCGGCCTTCCAGGTAGCGGGCGACCTCTTCCTGGGCGGCGGCGAGCTGCTCGATGTCTTCCTTGGCGGCCTTGGCGGCCACGCGGATCGAGCCGCGCAGCTTGCCGTTGACCTGCAGCATCAGTTCGATTTCATCGGCCACCAGCGCGGCTTCGTCGACATGCGGCCACGGCGCGTCGAGCAGGTCGCCCAGCTCTTTGGCGTAGCCCAGGTCTTGCCACAGGTGCCAGGTGATGTGCGGCACCACGGGGTACAGCACGCGCAGCAGGATGCCGAGGGTTTCGGTATACGCGGCATCGGCGTGGGCGCCTTCGGGCAGCTTGGCGTCGTCGATGGCGTTGAGCATTTTCATGCACGCGGACACGACAGTGTTGTACTGGATGCGCTGGTAGTCGTAGTCGGCCTGCTTGAGCAGGTTGTAGACCTCGCGGCGCAGATCCTTTACGGCAGCCGGGGCGTCGGCCCATTGGGCGCCGGCGGCCAGGCCGCGGGCCACGGTGTCGCGCTGCGCGTAGCTGATGGACCACAGGCGGCGCAGGAAGCGGTTGGAACCTTCGACGCCGGAGTCGGACCATTCGAGGGTCTGCTCGGGCGGGCTGGCGAACATGACGAACAGGCGTGCCGTGTCCGCGCCCAGGGTGTCGATCAGGGATTGCGGATCGACGCCGTTGTTCTTGGACTTGGACATGGTGCCCACGCCGCCGTAGGTCACGTCCGAACCATCGGACTTGAGCTTGGCGCCGGTGATGGCGCCGCGGGCGTCATAGATGTTTTCGACTTCTTCGGGCCAGAAGTATTCGATGCCGCCCTGGGCGTTCTTGCGCGAATAGATGTGGTTCAGCACCATGCCCTGGCACAGCAGCTTGGTGAAGGGCTCGTCGAAGTTGAGCAGGCCCATGTCGCGCATGACCTTGGTCCAGAAGCGGGCGTACAGCAGGTGCAGGACCGCGTGCTCGATGCCGCCGATGTATTGGTCCATCGGCATCCAGTAGTCATTGCGCGAGTCGACCATGGCGGTATGGTTGCCGGGCGACGTGTAGCGCATGAAGTACCAGGACGAGTCCACGAAGGTGTCCATCGTGTCGGTTTCGCGGCGCGCGGGCTTGCCGCAGCTGGGGCAGGCGCAGGACAGGAAGGCTTCGTTCTTGGCCAGCGGGTTGCCGCTGCCGTCCGGGATCAGGTCGTCGGGCAGCACCACGGGCAGGTCTTTTTCGGGGACCGGCACGGGGCCGCAATCAGCGCAGTGGATGATGGGGATCGGGGTGCCCCAGTAGCGCTGGCGCGAGATGCCCCAGTCGCGCAGGCGCCAGGTGGTCTGCTTTTCGCCCAGGCCTTGCGCGCCCAGGTCGATGGCAATGGCGTCAACCGCTTCTTTGTGCGAGAGGCCGTCGTATTTGCCGGAGTTGATGGTGCGGCCGGCTTGCTTGTCGCCGTACCACTCTTGCCAGGCGTCGGTGGAGTAGGTTTTGCCGGCCACGTCCACGACCTGGCGGATCGCCAGGTCGTATTTCTTGGCGAAGGCGAAATCGCGTTCGTCGTGGGCGGGCACGCCCATCACGGCGCCGTCGCCGTAGGTCATGAGCACGTAGTTGCCGACCCAGACGTCAACCGGGGCGCCGGTGACCGGATGGGTCACGGTCAGACCCGTGGGCATGCCTTCCTTTTCGCGCGTGGCCAGCTCGGCTTCGGTGGTGCCGCCCAGCTTGCATTGCTCGATGAAGGCGGCCAGCGCCGGGTTGGACTGCGCGGCGTGCGTGGCCAGGGGGTGTTCCGGCGCCACGGCGCAGAAGGTCACGCCCATGATGGTGTCGGCGCGGGTGGTGAAGACGTACAGCTTGCCGTCCTGGATCAGTTGGCCGTCCTGGCCGGCGATCTGGTGCGGGAAGGCGAAGCGCAGGCCTTCGGATTTGCCGATCCAGTTTTCCTGCATCAGGCGCACGCGCTCGGGCCAGCCGGGCAGGTCGTTCTGGACGGCGCCGAGCAGTTCGTCGGCGTAGTCGGTGATGCGCAGGTAGTAGCCCGGGATCTCGCGCTTTTCAACCGGCGCGCCCGAGCGCCAGCCGCGGCCGTCGATGACCTGCTCGTTGGCCAGCACGGTCTGGTCGACCGGGTCCCAGTTGACGACCTGGGTCTTGCGGTAGGCGACGCCCTTTTCGAGCATCTTCAGGAACAGCCACTGGTTCCATTTGTAGTACTCGGGGTCGCAGGCGCACATTTCGCGCGACCAGTCGATCGCCAGGCCCATCGACTTCATCTGCTTCTTCATGTAAGCGATGTTGTCGTAGGTCCATTTGGCGGGCGGCACCTTGGACTTGATGGCGGCGTTCTCGGCCGGCATGCCGAAGGCGTCCCAGCCCATCGGCATCTGGACGTTGTAGCCCCGCATGCGCAGCTGGCGCGCCATCATGTCGTTGATGGTGTAGTTGCGCACGTGGCCCATGTGCAGCTTGCCGCTGGGATAGGGCAGCATCGAGCAGGCGTAGAACTTCGGCTTCTCGGAGCCGTCCGGGTTCTTGGCGTGTTCTTGGACCAGATAGGCGTCGCGTGCCTGCCAGTCTTGGTGGGCGGCCGCTTCGACGGTAGTGGGGAGGTAACGTTCCTGCATGGGCTCGTGCGCGATGGCGAAAAAATGGGTGAACCGCCCCTGCGCACGGAGCGCGGGGGCGGCCAAAACCCCTGATTATAGGAGGTGCTAGGCGCGGATAGGGGACGGGGCCGTTTCCGGGATGCGGGCGCTTGCCGCCAGCATGCCGTAGGCCAGGGTTATGGCCCCGAGAACGGCGCCCGCGGTGACCACGCCGGGCCAGCCAAAATGGGAGTACAGCCAGGACGATACCAGCGATCCGGTGGCGCCGCCGATGAAATAGCTGGTCATGTAGCCGGCCGTCAGGCGGCTGCGGGCTTCGGGGCGCAGGCGGTAGAGCGAACTGGTATTGGTGACATGGACGCCCTGGATCGCCAGATCCTGGATCAGGATGCCGGCCAGCAGCGCGATCACCGAGGCCTGGCCGAAGGCCATCAGGCCCCAGGAGGCCAACAGGAGCAGCAGGCCGATCCGGGTGGCCTGGTTGCCCAGGCCCCGGTCGGCCAGCCGGCCGAAGCGGTTGGCGGCATAGGCGCCGGCGGCCCCGGCCAGACCGAACAGCCCGATCGTGGTGTTGTTGAACTGGTAAGGCGGGCTGGACAGCAGGAAGGTCAGGGGCGTCCACAGCATGCTGAACGCGGCGAACAGCAGAAAGCCCAGCAGCGAGCGGCCGCGGAACAGGGGTTCTTCGGCGTACATGCGGAAGATCGAGCCCAGCAGCCGCGGATAGCTCATGCCGGCCGGGCTCTGGTAGCGCGGCAGCACCTTCCATAGCGCGCAGGACATGGCCAGCATCAGGATGGCGGCCACCCAATACACGGTGCGCCAGCTGCCCAGGTCGGCCAGCGCGCCGGCGATCGTGCGCGCCAGCAGGATGCCCAGCAGCAGGCCGCTCATGACGGTGCCCACGGCCTTGCCGCGTTCATGCGGCGCGGCCAGGGTGGCGGCGAACGGCACCAGGATCTGCGCCACCACCGACAGCATGCCGGTGATGGCCGTGCCCAGCATCAGCATCACGATATCGGACGAAAAGGCGGATACCAGCAGCCCGCCGGCCGACAGCAGCGTCATCAGCACGATCAGGCCGCGGCGCTCGACCATGTCGCCCAGCGGCACGAGCAGCAGCAGGCCGACCGCGTAGCTCAGTTGCGCGACGGTGACGATGCTGCCGGCCGCGGCGTTGGATAGCGAGAACTGCTGACCGATGGTGTGCAGCAGTGGCTGGGCGTAATAGTTGCTGGCGACCGCCAGGCCGGTGGCAACCGACATCAGCAGGATGACGGGGGCGGTCAGCGGCGCGGCGGCGGAGGTTGTAGCGGAAGTCATGTAGCAAGAATCCAGGGCCCTGGGGCCCGCGGGCAAGGAGAAGACAGGAATCAGGCGCCGACGCCGCCGGGCGTTTCCTGGTCGTGCGGGATCAGCAGTTTTTTCAGCAGGCCGGCCATCTGGCGGCGCTCGGCGGCGCTCAGGGGCGCGAGCAGCGTATCCAGTTCGCGCAAGTAATCCTTGAGCACCAGCTTGATGATGCGCAGGCCTTCGGCGGTCAGGGCCACGATGACGCCGCGGCGGTCTTCGGGGTTGGGCGTGCGCGCCAGCAGGCCAGCCTGCTCCAGGCGGTCCAGGCGGTTGGTCATGGCGCCCGAGGTCAGCAGCAGGGCATCGACCAGCTTTTGCGGATTCATCGCGTGGGGCGCGCCGGTGCGGTACAGGGTTGCGAGCACATCGAATTCGCCCTGGTGCAAGTTGTAGCGCTTGAACGCGCGGTTCACGTCGCGCGCCGCGAAGGCGTTCAAGCGGAACACGCGGCTGAGGACGCTCATGGGGGAGGTGTCCAGGTTGGGGCATTCCTGGCCCCACTGCGACAGCACCAGATCGACGAGATCGTTCATGATGGCTTTATATAAAGTTTCTTCACGTAAAGATAAATTCTAACAGTTCGGCCCGGGTTCATGCAAAGCGCGGGGGATGGGCGGCGGCGTGTTGCGGCCGCGGGAAAAAGAAAGGGCCCGCCCCATGCGGGGCAGGCCCTTTCCGGCTTGACCGGATACGCGCGCGGAAATTACTGCGCGGCGTCCTTCAGCTTCTTGAGCGGGCGAACCTTCACCTTGACCGAAGCCGGCTTGGCGGGGAACCAACGCTCTTCACCGGTGAACGGATCCTTGCCGAAGCGCTTGGCCTTGGCGGGAACCTTCTGCACGGCAACCTTGAACAGGCCGGGCAGCGTGAATTCGCCGGCGCCCTTCTTGTCCACGGAGCTCAGCACCGAGGTTTCCAGGCTGGCCAGGACGGCCTTGACCGACTTGGCTTCAACGCCGGACTGCTCGACGATGTAGGCGATCAGCTGGGTCTTGTTCAGAGCAGCCTTGATAGCCTTGGGGGCGGCAGCGACCTTCTTTGCGGCAACGACCTTCTTGGCTGCCGGCTTCACTGCGGGTTTGGCGGCGGTAGCCTTCTTTGCGGGCGCCTTGACGGCGGGCTTGGTGACTTTCTTGGCAGGAGCTTTTGCTTTCGTGGCCATGGTCAAAATCCGTATGTTGAGGACATTGGGGCAGCGTGCGCGCCGGGTATCGACGTTTAACGCCACGCGCCCGATGATAGCGGAAGCGCGGCGGTTTTTGCGCCTTTCTACGGGGCTTTCGATCAATGTTTGTTGTTTTCCACGCAGAAAAACCCTTTCTGGAAGGGCTCTCGCAAAATGTCGTGACAATCGCAGCGATTTTTTCAGTGCCGCGAGCGACGCTGAAAGTGCTTGGCTGCAGCGGTTTTGAACCATCCGGGCGCGACGTGTTCCAATGCATCGCGACGCACATCGGCAGGTTGGGCGGCGGCCTGGCGGCCGCTTGTTTTCTGGCTGCCGGCGCGCCATCCCCACCCCGCATGGAAGTGAAGCAGCTATATGTTGATGAAGAAGTTGGCGGCGAGCCTGCTCGTTGCGACCGCGTGTATGTCAGGCGCCATGGCGCAATCGATGCCCCAGCCGGACCTGTCTGCCAAGGCCTGGTTGCTGCTGGACGAGACCAGTGGACAGGTGATTGCATCGCAAGGGGCCAATGCCCGGATCGAGCCGGCCTCGCTGACCAAGATCATGACCGCGTACGTGGTGTTCAGCGCGCTGCACGACAAGGAAATCTCGCCCGACCAGAAGGTGACCATCTCGACGCGGGCCTGGAAAGTACCGGCGGGCAGTTCGAAGATGTTCCTGGAGCCAGGTTCCAAGGTGTCGGTGGACCTCCTGCTGCGCGGCCTGATGATCCAGTCCGGCAACGACGCCGCCATCGCGCTGGCCGAGGCCGTGTCGGGCAGCGTCGAGGCTTTCGTGGCCCGCATGAACGACACGGCCGTGAAACTGGGCCTGCACGGCACGCATTTCGCCAGTCCGCACGGGCTGCCGGACCCGGGCACCTATTCCACCGTCAGTGACCTGTCCATCCTGGCCACGCGCTTTATCCGCGATTATCCCGAGCTGTACCAGGCCTACGATTCGGCCAAGACCTTTACCTATAACAACATTACCCAACCCAACCGCAACCGTCTGTTGTGGCTGGACCCCAGCGTGGACGGCCTGAAGACGGGTCATACCGAAGCTGCGGGCTATTGCATCGTGGCGACGGCGCGCCGTCCGAATGGCCGCGACCAGCGGCGCCTGATCACGGTGGTGGTGGGCACGGCATCGGACAAGCTGCGCACCCAGGAAAGCCGCGAGTTGCTGGAGTGGGGATTCCAGGGCTTCAAGACCGTCAAGCTGTACGCCAAGGGCCAACCGGTGGCCACGCCCGAGGTCTGGAAGGGCCAGGCCGACACGCTGAAAGCCGGTTTTGCGCGCGATGCCTACGTGACAGTGCCGGTCGGCGCCAAGGTCGAGCCGGTCTGGACGCCGCAGGATCCGCTGGTGGCGCCGATCGCGGCGCAGGCCACGGTGGGTGCGCTGCGCGTCATGGTCGATGGCAAGCCCGCCATGCAGTTTCCGGTGGTGGCGCTGGAGCCGGTGGCCGAGGCCGGATTCGTCGGGCGCGCGTGGGATTCGATCCGCTTGTGGTGGCGCGGGTAGTGCTGGCATGAGTGAGCGGGCAGGGCATTTGGTGTAAAAAATGCCTTGGCCGGGGCGCTGCGCACCGGATACCGGTTGACCGCCCTATGTCCCGTCACGCCCATTTTCGCCAAAAGCTGCAGGATTGCGCCCTGATGCACGCCATGTCGGCGCACAACCCGCTGTCGGCCAAGCTGGCGGCCGAAGCGGGGTTCGACGCCATCTGGGGCAGCGGCTTCGAGTTGTCGGCCAGCTACGCGGTGCCCGACGCCAACATCCTGTCGGCCGGCCAGCACCTGGACATGATGCGGGCCATCGCCGCCGCGGTCGATGTGCCGGTCATCGCGGACATCGATACGGGGTTCGGCAACGCCATCAACGTGGCCTATGCCGTGCCGCAATACGAAGCGGCGGGCGTGTCCGCCGTGGTCATGGAAGACAAGACCTTTCCCAAGGACACCAGCCTGCGCGCCGATGGGCGGCAGGAACTGGTGCGCACGCAAGAGTTCCAGGGCAAGATCGAAGCCGCCTGCGCGGCGCGCCGCGACGCCGATTTCTGCGTCATCGCCCGCACCGAGGCGCTGATCGCCGGCCTGGGCCAGGCCGAGGCTTTGGCGCGCGCGTCGGCCTATGAAGCGGCCGGCGCCGATGCCATCCTGATTCATTCCAAGCAAACCACGCCCGACGAGGTGCTGGCCTTTATCGCGGCCTGGCGCGGGCGTGTGCCGCTGGTGCTGGTGCCCACCGCCTATCCGCAGCTGCGCGAGGCCGATATCCAGGCGCTGGGCAAGGTCGGGCTGGTGATCTACGGCAACCATGCGATCCGCGCGGCCGTGGGCGCGATGCGCGACGTGTTTGCCCGCATCCGGCAAGACGGCGGCATCCATGCCGTGGATGCTGGATTACCGACGGTGCGCGATATCATCGCCCTTCAAGGCGACGCGGGCATGCGCGAGCTGGAACGCAAGTTCCTGCGCTGAGCGCGGACAGCCAAAAAAGCAAGGGTGGCGGCAATGATGGTGGCGGGACGCAAGGCGTGGCTGGCACGCGTATTTGGCGATTGGGTGCCGGAAGTCGGCCCCGCGACACTGCGTGCGGACCTGGCCGCCGGGTTGCTGGGGGCGCTGTTGGTGTTGCCGCAGGGCGTGGCGTTCGCCACGCTGGCCGGGCTGCCGCCGCAATACGGCCTGTATTCGGCCATCGTGCCCTGTATCGTGGCGGCGCTGTTCGGCTCGAGCCGCCATGTCATGTCCGGCCCCACCAACGCGAATTCGCTGGCGCTGTTCGCCGTGCTGACGCCGCTGGCGGTGGCGGGCAGCCCCGGCTATATCGAGCTGGCCCTGGCCGTAACGGTGCTGGTCGGGCTGATGCAATGGCTGGTGGGCGCATTGCGCCTGGGGTCGCTGGCGCACTTCATTTCACCTTCGGCGCTGTTCGGCTTCACCAGCGGCGCGGCCCTGCTGATCGCCGTGCATGCCTTGAAGGATGCGCTGGGCCTGCCCGCGCCGGCCTCGCATGGGGCCGGCGCGCTGCTGGCCAGCGTGGCGGCGAACGCCGGCCAGATCCAGGCCGGCGCGGTGCTGGTGACGGGGGTGACGCTGGCGGCCGCGCTGCTGGTCAAGCGTTGGGACAAGCGCAAGCCCTACATGTTGGCGGGTCTGGCTGCGGGGGCGCTGGCCGCGGCCGCGTTCAATGCGTCGATGGCGCGGCATGGCGCCGCGGCGGTGCCGGTGCTGGGCGACCTGGCGCAACCCTGGCCGCCGTTTCACGTGCCCAGCGTCGATTGGCGCGCCTTGCCCGACCTGCTGAGCCTGGCTTTCGCGTTGACCATCGTGGCGCTGGCGCAGTCGATTTCCATCGCCAAGGCGGTGGCTGCGCGCTCGGGCCAGCGCATCGATGCCAATCGCGAATTCGTGGGGCAGGGACTGTCCAACGTGGTGGGGGGATTCTTTTCCTGCTATCTGTCCTGCGGCTCGCTGAACCGGTCGATTCCCAATTTCGAGGCGGGCGCCCGCACGCCGCTGGCTTCGGTGTTTTCGGCGCTGTTGCTGATGGTGCTGGTGGCGCTGACCGGGCCGTTGCTGGCGCAGATTCCGCACGCGGCCATCGCGGGCTTGTTGCTGCTGGTGGCCTGGACCTTGCTGGACGTGCCGCGCTGGCGGCAGTTGATCCGTACCCAGCCTGGCGAAAGCGCGATCGCCGCGGCCACGCTGTTGGCCACCGTCACCATCCGCATGGAAGTGGCCATTCTGCTGGGCACCGTGCTGTCGCTGATGGCGTATCTGCACCGCACGTCGCGGCCGGCGATGCGCACGATGGGCTTCGATTCGCGCGGGCTGGACCGCCGCTTCGTGGTGCTGGAGGCGCAGGATGACGCCTTGCCGGAATGCCCGCAGCTCAAGCTGTTGCGCATGGAGGGATCGGTGTATTTCGGCGCCGCCGCGCACGTGGCGCAGCGCCTGCAGGAATTGCGAGCCGGGCCCGATGCGCCGCGCCATCTGCTGGTCATGGCCAAGAGCATGAATTTCATTGACCTGGCCGGCGCCCAGGTCTGGGAAGACGAGCTGGCGGCTCGCCGCGCCATGGGGGGCGACCTGTACTTTCACCGGCCGCGGCCGGAGGTGCTGGCGATGTGGCGCCGCACGGGTTTCCTGGACAAGCTGGGCGCGGACCACGTGTTTCCCGACAAGGCCACGGCCTTGCACGCCATCTACGCCAAACTGGATCGCGGCATCTGCGCGGGCTGCAAGGCCAAGGTGTTCTGGGAATGCCAGCCGGACAGCCCGCAGTCCGGCGGTTGAATCCGTGCACGCTTCAGGTTTGCGGCGTTTCGGTGCCGAGATAGGCGGCCTTGACGCGTTCGTCGGCCGCGATGCTGCCGGGTGCGCCTTCGGCCAGCAGGCTGCCGCGCACCAGCACGGCGATGCGATCGGCGTGCTTGAAGACCACGTCCAGGCTGTGCTCGGTGAACAGCACCGCCATGCGCTGGGTATCGGCCAGTTCACGGGTCAGGCGCATCAGCGCGTGGCGTTCGTTGGTGGCCATGCCTGCCGTGGGTTCGTCCATCAGCAGCAGGCGCGGCCGGTGCGCCAGGGCCATCGCCAGCTCTACCCGCTTGACCTCGCCGTAGGCCAGCACGCCGCAGGGCACGCTGGCCTGCTCGGCCATCTGGACCTGCGCCAGCAGGGCCCGCGCTTCGTCGGCGCCATGCGCCGCGGCGCGGCGCCAGGGCCGAAACAGCAGGCGGTCGCGCGACAGTAGCGCGGTCTGCACGTTTTCCAGCACGGTCATGGAACGGAAGGTGGCGGCGGTCTGGAAGGTGCGGCCCACGCCCAGCCGGCAGATCCTGCCGGCCGACAGCCCCACCAGTTCGCGGCCGTCCAGGCGCACGGAACCGGCATCCGGTCGCAATTGCCCGCCCAGCACGTTGAAGCAGGTGGATTTGCCGGCGCCATTCGGGCCGATCAGCGCCAGCATCTGGCCGGCTTCAAGCTGGAAGGACACATCGGCCAGCGCATCGATGCCGCCGAACGATTTGCGCAATTGGCGCACCTGCAGGAGCGGGCCGTTCATGGGCGCCTCCGCAGCCGCCTGGCCGCGCCGGCAAGGCCTTCCGGGAACACCATGACCAGCGCCAGAATGGCCAGCCCCAGCACGGCATGCCAGTACTCGGTGCTGCGCGCCGCGACGTCCTGCAGCCAGGTGTAGGCGGCGGCGCCGACCAGGGGACCGGCCAGCGTCTGCAAGCCGCCCAGCAGCACCATCACCAGGCCGTCCACCGACCGGCTGACGCTGAGCGCGTCCGGGGCGATGCTGCCTTTGGAAAACGCATACAGCGAGCCGGCCAGGCCCGCCGCCAGCGAGGCGGCGACGAAGCCGGCCCACTGAATGCGCCGCGTATCCATGCCCAGCGCCTCGGCCCGCAAGGCCGAATCGCGCACGCCGCGCAGCGCGTAGCCCAGCGGCGAAAACGCCAGTCGCCGCAGCCACCAGATGCCCAGCACGGACAGGGCCAGCGTCACGTAATAGAAGCCCGGGCCCTGCGCCAGCCAGCGCGAGGGCCACAGCCCGATCAGGCCGTTGCTGCCGCCGGTGATGCCGTCCCATTGATACGCCAGCGCCCACAGGATCTGCGCCACCGCCAGGGTCAGCATGGCCAGGTAGACGCCGGACAGGCGCACGCAGAACCAGCCGAACAGCAGCGCGCCCAGCACCGCGGCAAGCGGGCCCAGCAGCAGCGCGGCTTCCATCGGTACCGCCGCCAGCTTCAGGAGCAGGGCGGCGCCATAGGCGCCCAGGCCGAACCAGGCCGCGTGGCCGAACGTGGTCATGCCCGCCAGCCCCGTCAGGAAATGCAGGCTGGCGGCAAACAGCGCGGCGATCAGCACTTCGGTCAGCAGGATCCCCAGGTAAGGCCACTGCGCCGCCGCCAGCGGCGCCAGCGTCAGCAGCGCGAGCAGCGCGCCGTAGGCCCAGCGCAGGCGGCGGCCGGCGGGGGCGATGGGCGGATCTGCGGCCGGCGCGTGCGACGAGGGCGCGGGCGGCTTGCCCAGCAGGCCCCAGGGCCGCGCCACCAGCACCACCGCCATGACGGCGAATTCGGCCAGCAACGTCAGTTTGGACAGGTTGAATGCCCATGGGCCGATCTGCACCTGGCCGATGAAGACGAACACGGCCTTGACGCAGCAGATCAGCAGCGCGGCCAGGAACGCGCCGGGGATCGAACCCAGTCCGCCCACCACCACGACGACGAAGGCGCTGGCGATGATTTCCAGGTCCAGCCCTAACGTAGCGGGCACGCGGGGCGCGGCCAACGCGCCGCCCAGTCCGGCCAGGAAGGCGCCCAGGGTGAAGGCGGAGGTGAACAGCCAGGCCTGGTTGACGCCCAGCGCGGCCAGCATATCGCGGTTTTCCGAGGCGGCGCGCAGCAAGCGGCCCCAGCGCGTGCGCATCAACAGCAGCCAGAGCAGGCCCAGCACCACGGGGCCGGCGGCGATCAGCAGCAGGTCGTATTGCGGAAACCGGCGCCCCAGGATCTCGACCGCGCCCGACAGGCCCGGCGCACGCGCCGAGAACAGGTCTTCGGGGCCCCATAGCGCCAGCGCGGCGTCGCCGATGACCAGCACCAGGGCGAAGGTGGCCAGCAGTTGGAACAGTTCGGGCGCGCGGTACAGGCGCTTGAGCACTAGCAGTTCGGCGGCGGCGCCCACCAGGCCGGTGACCAGCGCGGCCAGCAACAAACCGGCCCAATAGCCCGGCCCGGCGCCGAAATAGCCGGTGAAGGTCCAGGCCAGGTACACGCCCAGCATGTAGAACGAGCCATGCGCGAAGTTCACCACCCGCGTGACGCCGAAGATCAGCGACAGACCGGCCGCGACCAGGAACAGCGCGCTGGCGTCGGCCAGGCCGTTGAGCAACTGCGACAGCAGCCCGGACAGGCTCATTGCAGCGGGCTCGTCAGTGCGCCGGGCGCATCTTGCGCACCACCTCGTCCTGCGGCTGCAGGCGCGCGCCGTCGATATAGGCGAAGTCCTTCATGATGCCCTTGCCGTCTTCCACGGCGGTGACGCCGACGTACACGCCCATGGTCGACTGATGGTCGATCTTGCGGTACTGGATCGGGCCGTAGGGGGTGTCCACCTTCAGGCCGGCGAAGGCATCGACCAGCTTTTCGGTGTCGACCTGGCCGGCGGCCTTCAGGCCCTGGGCGATCGACATGAGCGAGGCGTAGCCGACCACCGAGCCGACCTTGGGCGTTTCGTTGTAGCGCTTGCGGTAGGCCTGGACGAAGGCGTTGTTGGCGGGCGTATCGATGGCATACCAGGGGTAGCCGGTGACGATCCAGCCGGTGGGCGTGTCGGCGCCCAGGGGTTCGAGGTATTCGGGTTCGCCGGACAGCACCGACACCACGGCGCGGTTCTCGAACAGGCCGCGGGTGTTGCCTTCGCGCACGAAGCGCGTCAGGTCGGCGGCGAACAGCACGTTGAAGATCGCGTCCGGCTTGGCGTCCGCCAGCGCCTGCACCACCGCGCCCGCGTCCACCTTGCCCAGCGGCACGGCCTGCTCCGCGACGAATTCCACGTCGGACTGGAACGACTTCATCATGGCCTTGAAGGTGGCCACGGCGGATTGCCCGTATTCGTAGTTGGGGTAGACGATGGCCCAGCGCTTCTTGCGCAGCGCCAGGGCCTTGGGCGCCAGGGCGGCCACGTGCATCCAGGTGGACGGCCGCAAGCGGTAGGTATAGCGGTTGCCTTCCTGCCAGGTGATCTTGTCGGTCAGGGGCTCGGCGGCCAGGAAGAACACCTGCTGTTGCTTGGCGAAATCGGTCAGCGCCAGGCCCGTGTTGGACAGGAAGCCGCCAAACAGCAGGTCGACTTTTTCGCGGGCCAGCAGTTCCTGGGCGGCGCGCACCGAGTCGCCGGGGTTGCCGTTGTCGTCGCGCGAGATGACTTCGAGCTTGCGGCCCAGCACGCCGCCGGAGGCGTTGACCTCTTCCAGCGCCAGCTGCCAGCCCTTCTTGTAGGGCCCCAGGAAGGCGGGAATGGCTTTGTAGCTGTTGATCTCGCCGATGCGGATCGGCGGTTCCGTGTCTTTGGCGGACGCGACCGGGGTCAGCGCCAGGGCCAGGAGCGCGGGGGCGAGCGCGCGGCGCAGCAGGGTCAGGCAGGGACGGAGCATGGCGGGTATCGCAGGCTGGAGGGCTGGAATGAAGCCGCGCCGAAAGCCTGAGCGCACCCGGCGCGGGGGCGGTGTCGGCCCAATTGAAGCATGGGTGTTCGCCGCAAGCCAAGAAAAACGGACCGCCATGGGAAAAACGCCCACGCGCCAATGAAAAAGGCCCTGCGATGCAGGGCCTTTTCGACTAGCGGAATACCGGCTGAATTACTTCAGCTTGGTTTCCTTGTAGTCCACGTGCTTGCGAGCGACCGGATCAAATTTCTTGATCAGCATCTTCTCGGGCATGTTGCGCTTGTTCTTGGTGGTCGTGTAGAAATGACCCGTGCCGGCAGTCGACTCGAGCTTGATCTTTTCGCGGATACCTTTGGCCATGTCGTGCTCCTAGTATGTCAGATTGGCGGGGGGCCGATTAGGCCAGTTCGCCGCGGGCACGCATGTCGGCCAGCACGGCTTCGATGCCGTTCTTGTCGATCGTGCGGATGGCCTTGGCCGAAACGCGCAGGCGAACCCAGCGGTTTTCGCTTTCAACCCAGAACCGGCGCGATTGCAGGTTCGGCAGGAAGCGGCGCTTGGTCTTGTTGTTCGCGTGCGAAACATTGTTGCCCACCATCGGGCCTTTGCCGGTCACTTGGCATACGCGTGCCATGGATGCACCTTTATATATGTGCGCGCATCGCCGGGGGAGTAGACAGGGTTTCAGCCGCCGGGCTGTTGACGCTGCATGCAGCAGCATTGTTGCCGGCCACCCAGTCTTAGTGGATGAGGATGGAATATGCCTTGTTCTGCAATTCCACCCAGTGCTTATACCCGCTGCCTGCCATCCGCCTGCATTACCTGCGCGGTTTGGGGGTCAGAGTGTTGAACTACAAAGCATAGTAGTCCAGCACGGGAAACTTCATGTGAAGACGTAGATTCTAATACGAAAAAGCCAAATGAATCAAGCGATAGGGCTAAGCCGTGTGCGATTGCGCCACGCGGCCGGAGATCCAGGACAGGCAGGCGCAGGTCGCCAGGGTCGTGGTCAGGGGCAGGGCGCTATCGGTTTGCCAGGCGCTGACGGCGAAACCGGCCAAGGCGCCGCAGGACAACTGAAGCGTCCCCAATAGCGCCGAGGCGGCGCCCAGGCGCTTGCCCTGGTCGGACAGCGCCAGGGCCGCCGAATTGGGATTGACGAAGCCCTGGCTGCCCATATAGCAGATCAGGCAGGCCATCAGCAGCGGCAGCGTCATCCAGCCGGCCAGGGTCAGCCCGACTGCCGCCAGGCTGGCGCAGGCCAGCGTGGTCAGGGCGCGGCGCTGCAATTGGCGCGGGGTGTGGGTGCGCAGCAGGCGCGCGCTGATCTGCGAGCAGATGATGAGCGACAGCGCGTTGGTGCCGAACAGCAGGCCGTAGTACTTGGGGTCGACGCCGTAGAGTTCGATGAACACGCGCGGCGAGCCGATGATGTAGGCGAACATGCCGGCCTGGCCGAAGCCGCCGGCCAGGCTGTGCGACATGAAACCGCGGTGCGCGAACAGCGCCCGGTAGTTCTGCAGGATAGTCTGCCAGCGCAGCGGCACCACGCGTTCGGGCGCCAGCGATTCCTTCATGATCAGGGCGACGGCGGTCATCAGCATGGCGCCGCCGGCCAGCATGACCCAGAACAGGCTGCGCCAGCTGGTGATGGCCAGCAGTTGCCCGCCGGCCAGCGGCGCGAGGATCGGGGCCAGGCCCATGATCAGCATCAGCAGCGACATCGCGCGCGCGGCTTCATGGGTTTCGTAGTGGTCGCGGATGACCGCGCGCGGGATGACGATGCCGGCCGCGCCGCCCATCGCCTGCACCACGCGCCAGCCTGTCAGCGCTTCGACCGAGCCGGCCAGGGCGCAGCCCAGCGAGGCGATCATGAACAGCGCCAGGCCGACCATCAGCGGCGGTTTGCGGCCGTAGCGGTCGGCCATGGGACCGTAGAACACCTGCGCCAGCGCCAGGCCGATCAGGTACGCGGCCAACGTGCGTTCAACGTCACCGCGCGGCACGCCCAGGTTCGCCGCGATCGTGGGGAACGCGGGCAGGTACATGTCGATGGCGAACGGGCCGATCGCCGTCAGGGCGCCCATGAGAATGAGCCAGCCCGGCAGGGAGCCGCGGGTAGAGAGTGTTGGGGGCATGAGGATCGCGAAGGGTCGCGCGGGGAACTCGGCGCGAGGGACAGGGCGCGCTGCGCTTTATTGCACGTTTTGCACCAAGCCGAAGACTGTATCACGGAGCACCTTACACGCAAATTGCAATAGATTTCCGATACAGTCTGTCGTGTCCGTACGTATTTCAGAGGAGACGCTGTGAGTCCTTTGTTGTCTGTTGTGGAACGCAAGCTCCAGGCCCTGCCTGTCACTGTCCAGCTGGTGCTGCCCGACGGCACCGTGGTGGGGCCGCCCGACCCCAAGGTCCGGTTTGTCACGCATGACAAGACGGCGCTGGCCCACCTGGCCGAAGGCGCGGTGGGGGTGCTGGGGCAGGATTACGTCGAGGGCCGCATCGATATCGAAGGCTCCATGCGCGACGTGATGGCGGCGGCGTCGGCAATGCTGCCGGGCTCGCCGGTCGATGCGGCGCGCGGCGGCTGGCTGACCGAGCTGGTGCGCAAGGTGATGTCGGTGTGGCGCCACTCAGTCGAACGCGACGCCCGCCAGATCGAGTTTCACTACGATCTTTCCGACGATTTCTATGCCCTGTGGCTGGATCCGCGGCGCGTCTATTCCTGCGCCTATTACCGCACGCCGGATTTGAATCTGGCGCAGGCGCAGGAAGCCAAGCTGGACCACATCTGCCGCAAGCTGCGGTTGCAGCCGGGCGAGCGCTTCCTGGATGTGGGCGCCGGCTGGGGCGGGCTGCTGCTGTGGGCCGCCGAAAACTACGGCGTCGATGCCACGGGCATCACGCTGTCGCGCAACCAGCACGCGCATGTGAGCCGCCTGATCCAGGAAAAAGGCCTGGCGGGCCGCGTGCGGATGGAGCTGCTGGACTACCGCAAGCTGGACGAGGCTGCCCCGTACGACAAGATCGCGTCGGTGGGCATGTTCGAGCACGTGGGCCGGGCCCAGCTGGAAAGCTATTTCGCCAAGCTGCGCCGCCTGCTCAAGCCGGGCGGACTGATCATGAACCACGGCATTACCGCCGCTGGGGTCTACAACGCCGAGCTGGGCAACGGCATGGGCGAGTTCATCGAAAAGTACATCTTCCCGGGCGGCGAGCTGACGCACATCAGCGTGGTCATGGAAGCCATGACCAACGGCGGCCTGGAAGAAGTGGATGTGGAAAACCTGCGGCCCCACTACGCCCGCACGCTATGGGCCTGGAGCGACGCGCTGGAGGCCCGCCTGCCCGAAGCCGCGCAGATTCTCAGCGGTGAGCAGGGCGCGCGTTCGCTGCGCGCCTACCGGCTGTACCTGGCGGGCTGCGCCATGGCGTTCGAGCACGGATGGATTGCGTTGCACCAGATATTGGGCCAGCCGCCCGCGGGCGGGCGCGCGGATGAACTGGATAACCCGCCTGACCTGGCCTATCCCTGGCGGCGCGATTACATGTATCGGAACGAGGGCGGGCGGGGGAACTGAGCGCCGGGCGGCAGGGCTTGAATCGGTCTTGTCTGTATGCCGATTCGATCCTGCCAGGGGTGTTTTTTTCCTGAGCGTAGGCTGAATCAAGCAGTTTTCAGACCTGATTTGGGCCCGATTTTTGCCTTCAAATGTATTTATACGAACAAAATATTAACTTAATGTTTCTTTGTTTTTGTAGGACGATTTCCTAGGGAAAAACGCGGAATCGCCTCTTGGGTATCCGGGTTGTCCCGGACGGTTTTTGGCCTGAATGTATCTGTTTTATTCTGGCCTGGGGTTGGGTGATGCATCAATTTCGTTTAAGATGCTGCCTTCTTCGTTCAGTTTGCTCACTTTCTGTGGGTGCTCGAAAACTCCGTTTTTGAGGCCCCTGTCTTGCAAGACTCCGCACCCTGCGGATCCTCTTGTTGCTAGTGTCGGTCTGTATTGGCGGTTCTGCCCGTCTTCCGCACACCCCCTTAGCTCCATGGCACGGCCGGTTTCGCGCCGTCGTGTCCCTGAACCTATGGAGGCAAAAAGCCAATGCGTTTCATCCCCGTCAAGACCCTGGCCGCCGCGGCCGTCTTGTTTGCCTTTGCTGGGTCGGCCCAAGCCGCCGATGCCCCGCAATGCGAACTCAAGCGTCCGGTCAATTTCGGCGCCATGAACTGGGAATCCAACCTGGTCCTGGTCGATGTTGAACGTTTCATCATGGAAAAGGGCTACGGCTGCAAAACCGAAACCCTGCCCACCGAAACCCTGCCCGCCCTGGCCGCGCTCGAGCGCGGCGACCTGGATATCAATACCGAGATCTGGCTGAACAGCGTGGCCGACCCCTGGGAGCGCGCTGAAAAGACCGGCCGCGTCAAGCGGATCGGCGACCTCTACATGGGCGGCGAGGCTTGGTACATCCCCCGCTACACGGCCGAGCGCCTGCCCGAACTGAAGTCCGCGGCCGACCTGCCGAAGTTCAAGGACAAGTTCAAGGATCCCGAGGAACCCGGCAAGGGCCGCTTCTACGGCTGCCCGGCGGGCTGGGGCTGCGAAGTCGCCAGCACCAACCTGTTCCATGCGCTGAAGCTGGACGACACCTTCACGCTGTACTCGCCCGGCACGGGCGCGGCCCAGAAGGCGGCGCTGATGTCGGCCTACAAGCGCAAGCAGAACGTGGTGTTCTATTACTGGTCGCCCACGCCGCTGGTGGGCGCCATGGACCTGGTCAAGCTCGAGCTGCCGCCCTATGACGCCGAAAAGCACAAGTGCCTGACGTCGCCCAAGTGCGCCAAGCCCGAGGCCAGCGCCTATCCCGACAATCCCGTCTTCACGGCCGTGAACACCAAGTTCTCGCAGGAAGCGCCGGTGCTGACCGAGTTCTTGTCCAAGGTCTCGGTGCCGCTGCCCGTGATGAACGAAACCCTGGCCCACATGGAAGAGTCCGGCGACGACGCCGCCGCCATTGCCAAGTGGTTCCTGAAGACCAAGCCCGACGTCTGGACCAAGTGGGTTCCGGCTGACGTCGCCGGACGCGTGCAAAGCGCGCTGTAACCGCCCGCCGCCATCCTCGGCGGCGCAGCCGCCCGGGCATCCTCCGCCCGGGCGCGCCGCCAGTTGGACTTTTTCCCCTTGGGATGCCCCCAAGGGGAAAAAGCCCTTCGGCCGGCATAGGGCCCGCATTTGCGGGCAATGCGCAGGAGCATTTTCTCCTGCGCCAGCGGCGCGCCCTTGCGGCGTACGCGCTGAAATGGAGTCGAAAGCATGTTTCCTGAAATTATTCCTGCCCGCCAAGTGCGGGGAGCCATCGACGGTTTCGTCGATCACCTGGTCACCAATTACGCCGACACGCTGGAAACGCTGTCGCAGCCCGTGCTACACGCGCTGGTCTGGCTGGAGCAGTTGCTGCGCAGTTCGCCCTGGTGGGCGGTCGTGGGCGTGACGATCGTCATTGCCTGGCTGGTCAGCCGCCGTATCGGCCTGAGCCTGGGCATGGGCGCGCTGCTGTGCGTGATCGGCGTGTTGGGCCTGTGGGACGCCGGCATGCAGACGCTGGCGCTGATGATCATGGCGGCCGGGCTGTCTGTCGTGATCGGCATCCCGCTGGGCGTGCTGATGGCGCGCGTGAACTGGTTGCGGTCGGTCATGCTGCCGGTGCTGGACGTGATGCAGACCATGCCCAGTTTCGTGTACCTGATTCCGGTCGTGATGCTGTTCGGGCTGGGCAAGATCCCCGCCATCATCGCCACCGTGATCTACGCCGTGCCGCCGCTGATCCGCCTGACCGACCTGGGCATCCGCCTGGTTGACCGCGAAGTGCTGGAAGCCTCGCGCGCCTTCGGCGCCAATCCGCGACAGCAATTGTTCGGCGTGCAGTTGCCGCTGGCCCTGCCCAACATCATGGCGGGCATCAACCAGACCACGATGATGGCGCTGTCGATGGTGGTGATCGCGTCCATGATCGGCGCGCGTGGCCTGGGCTATGAAGTATTGCTGGGTATCAACCGTCTGGAGGTGGGCCGCGGCCTGCTGGCCGGACTGGGCATCGTGGTGTTGGCCGTGCTGTTCGACCGGATCACGCAATCGTATGGACAGCGCATGCGCATGGGAGGCCAGCGATGAGCAAGATTGAAGTCAAGAACATCTACAAGATTTTCGGGCCGCATCCCAAGAAGTGGCTGAAGGCCGCGCAGGAGGGCATGACCAAGGAAGCGCTGCTGGCCGAAAGCGGCCACACGCTGGGTCTGCGCGACATCAGCCTGTCGATCGAAGAGGGCAGCATCTACGTCATCATGGGCCTGTCGGGCTCCGGCAAGTCGACGCTGATCCGCCACTTCAATCGCCTGATCGAACCCAGCGCGGGCCACATCCTGGTCGATGGCGTGGACGTGGTCAGCCTGAACAAGCGCGACCTGGAAACCTTCCGCCAGAAAAAGATGAGCATGGTGTTCCAGCGCTTCGGCCTGTTCCCGCACCGCACGGTGCTGGACAACGCCGCCTACGGCCTGACCGTGCAGGGCGTGGGCCGCGCCGAACGCGAAAAGCGTGCGCGGGAATGGCTGGACCAGGTGGGCCTGTCGGGTTTCGAGCAGCAGTATCCGCATCAATTGTCCGGCGGCATGCAGCAGCGGGTGGGCCTGGCGCGGGCCTTGGCCACCGATGCCGAAATCCTGCTGATGGACGAAGCGTTCTCGGCGCTGGACCCCTTGATCCGCCGCGAAATGCAGGATCAGCTGCTGCAGCTGCAGTCCAAGCTGAACAAGACCATTGTCTTCATCACCCACGATCTGGACGAAGCCTTGCGCCTGGGTAACCGCATCGCCATCTTGAAGGACGGCGAACTGGTGCAGGAAGGCACGCCCGAAGACATCCTGCTGAACCCGGCCAACGATTATGTGCAATCGTTCCTGCAGGACGTGAACCGCACCAAGGTGCTGAACGCGACCCACGCGGTGAACCCGGCGCGCCTGACGCTGACCATGCGTTCGCGCCCCGCGCATTCCGTGGACCGCATGCGCGCGCTGAACTACGAGTACGCGCCGGTGCTGGACGGCAAGCGCCTGGCCGGTGTGCTGACGCTGGTGGCGGCCGAACAGGCCGTGCGGGAAGGCGGGCGCGACGTGTCGCGCTTTGTCGAGGACCTGGCGTCGGTACCGGCCACGGCCGGGCTGGGCGAAGTGCTGGCGCAACTGGTGCACAGCGACCAGCCGGTGGCGGTGACGGGCGAGAACGACGAGTTCCTGGGCATGCTGTCGCGCAAGAAGGTGGTCGAGCTGGTGACGCCGGTGCTGACCGAATCGGCAGCCGATGCTGCGGCGGCCGATGCTGCGGCGGCCGATGCCGCGGCGGCCGATGCCGCGGCGGCCGCTGCCGCGGTGGCAGCCGAAGCCACCGCCCTGGCGCCTGAACCGGACGGCCGGCCCCTGGAAGGCCAGCCCCAGCCCGCCAAGCGCGGCGAGGCGGCATGACCCCGGCGTGACGGCGCCCGCCCCCGCGCGGCCGGACTTGCGCGCGGGGCCAGTCCGGATATGATGGCTGGCCGGCTATCCTTGCCGGGATGCCTCTAGTCGGAATATCGGAACCCGTCATGCCTATTTTGAATGTCCAGATCATGCAGGGCCACACGGCCGCCCAGAAGGCCGCGCTGCTGAAAGCCGCCTCGCAGGCGGTCGTGGAAAGCATTGCCGCGCCGCTGGCCAGCGTGCGCATCGTGCTGCAGGAAATCCCGGCCGACAACGTGATCGTGGCGGGTGAAATCGGCAAGGCCATGGCGCGTGTCGATGCGGCCCTGATTGAAGGCCGCGACGAGGCGAAGAAATCGGCTCTGATCGCGGCGCTTAACCAGGCCGTGTGCGCCAGCATCGGTATTTCCGGCGAAGACGTGCGCGTGCTGGTCCGCGACGTGCCCAAGACCGACATGGGCGTGGCCAATGGCCTGAGCGCCAAGGCCGCAGGCCGCTAAGGCCTGCGCGAAGCTGCTTTCAGTGTTGACAGGCCCCAGGGCGGACATGACGAACGGCAAGGAAAAGGGCTCCGTCACCGTTGACGACGTGGCGGCCGAGGCGGGCGTGTCCATCAAGACTGTCTCGCGCGTGTTGAACAACGAGCCCAACACCAGCGAGAAGACGCGCGCCAAGGTCATGGCGGCGATCGCGCTGCTCAAGTACCAGCCCAATCCCTCGGCCCGTCGCCTGGCCAGCAAGCGCTCGGACCTGATCATGCTGGTCTACGACAACCCCAGCGACAACTACCTGATCAACGTCCAGCAGGGCGCGCTCGACGCCTGCAAGCGCTATTTCTATAGCCTGCTGCTGCATCCCTGCGATTACCGCGCGCCCGACCTGGCCGCCCAGATCGAACAGTCGGCGCGCCAGCATGCCTGCGCCGGGCTGGTGCTGACGCCGCCGCTGTCGGACGTGCGCAGCCTGATCGATGCGCTGGACCAGGGCGACGTGCCCTTTGTGCGGCTGGCGCCCAGCTCTCCCAGCGTCAGGGGCCTGGAGGTCAGCACCGACGACCGCTCGGCTGCGCGCGACATGACCCGCTACCTGCTCGACCTGGGCCACCGGCGCATCGGCTTCGTGGCCGGACACCCCGACCATGGCGCCGTTGGCGGGCGCCTGCAGGGCTATCGCGACGCGCTGGCCGAACAAGGCGTCGCGTACGACGCCGGCCTGGTGGAGCAGGGCCTGCATTCCTTCGATTCCGGCGTGCGTTGCGGGCAGAGCCTGCTCGACCGCCCGGACCGCCCCAGCGCAATCTTCGCGGCCAACGACGACATGGCGGCCGGCGTGCTATACGTGGCGCATGCGCGCGGCATCAAGGTGCCAGCCGAACTGTCGGTGGCGGGGTACGACGATACGCCGCTGTCGCGCCAGACCTGGCCCAAGCTCACGACCCTGCGCCAGCCGATCCGCGACATGGCGTATGCGGCGGTGGAACAGTTGGCCTCGCGCGAACCGCAGGCGCGGGTGCGGACGCTAGGGTACGAGATCGTGGTGCGCGATTCGACCCGGCCGCCGGCCGGTTAGCCGCCCGCGCCTCAGCCCAGGCGGCGGCGCACGTCGTCGCGTGGCGCGTAGCCGATGCTGGCTTGCCCGCCCGCCACGTCCCAGGCACTGCCCTGGTTGGCGGACACGCCGTTGACCGTGACGCTGCCGTCGGGCCAATCGGCGGAATCCGCCGTCAAGGCGGCGATCAGCAAGCGTTCGAAATCCTCGTTGGACAGCCACATGTCGTGGAACCAGGCCAGCGCGCGGCGAGCCGGCTCGTCGAGCGCGGCAGGCGCGGGCGCGCGCTGGTGCGCCACGCCGGAGTAGGTCATGTCGCGCGGATCGTTCTCGCCTGGCAGGATCCAGCCGATGCGCGCCAGCACCGTGGACAGCCGGCCTTGCGTCACCGCCGAGTAGGCGCGGCACAGGCGTTCGCCCATCACCTTGGACGTACCGTAGGCCAGCGAATGCACGTCGCGCTCGCCATCGAACCAGCGCGTGCCGGGGGCGGGCTCGGTTGCAGCGGTGAGCTTGCCCGGACCGATGGTGGCGGCCAGCGGCTGGTCCTTGTACGCGCCCATGGCATGGTTGGATGACGAATAGACCAACCGGCGCACGCCGTGCGTGGCGGCGGCGGTGAGGACATTCAGGGTCATGTTGTAGGAACCCAGCGCCTCTTCCCAGCTGGCGTCGGGCGTCGAGTGCCGCGCCGCCAGGTGCAGCACGGCGTCCACGCCCGTGAAGTGGCGGGTCCAGGCCGGATCGGGGCGCTCCAGGTCAGCGGCCACCAGCGTCAGGCGGTCGCGCACTTCCGGGCTGAAGGCGGTGTCGTCCGCGTGCAGGTCGATGCCGATCAGGTGCTCGCACCAGGGTTGGCGCGCCAGGATGGCCAGGGCCTTGCGGCCGAGCTGGCCAGTGGCGCCGGTGACGACGATGCGGGCGGGGGGCAGGGGAGAGGTCACGGTGAAAGCTTCCGGTTCAAGGCAAGGGGCAAAGGCAGGCGGGCGAGGCCAGGGGGTAGGGTTCGCCCTGCGCGCACGCCAGGCCGGTGGCCGGGTCCAGGCGCAGCGCACGGATGAAGTGGTCGTCCTGGGACGCCACCAGGAGGAACGCGCCGTCGGGCGTGAGCGCGATATCACGGGGCGCGCGGCCGCCGACGGCGATGAAGCCGATGAGGTCGAGCCAGGGCGCGGCGCGGCGCAGGCGGTAGACGGCAACGCTGTCGTGGCCGCGGTTGGCGGCATACAGGAGTTCGCCGTCGGGATGCAGGCGCACGGCCGAGGCGGTATTCTCGCCGCGCCAGTCGCGAGGCAGCGTGCTGGCGCGGGCCAGTTCACGCACCGGTTCGTCCAGCGTGTACACCGCGACGGTATTCGACAGTTCTTCCACTACGGCGGCCAGCAAGCCATCCTGCGTCAGGGCCAGGTGGCGCGGCCCGGCGCCGGGCCGCGTGCGCAATTCCCGCACCGGTGTGGTTTCCAGGCCGTCCGGCCGCACGCGATGGCAGGCCACCGTGTCGGTGCCCAGGTCGCACAGGTAGACGTGCGTGCCGTCGGGGGACGGCGACGCGTAGTGGAGGTGCGGCCGTTCCTGGCGATCCGCCCGCGGACCCGCGCCGCGGCGCGCGATGACTTGCGGCGCGCCTTGGGGCAGGCCGTTGCCGTCCAGCGTGTAGCACAGCAGTTCGCCCGAACCATAGTTCGACACGTATAGCTGCCGCGCTGCCAGGTTGACGCTGACGTGGCAAGGCGCGTTGCCGGGGATATCGGCGCGGCCGATGGGGCGCAGGGCCGTGCCGCCGTCTTCGATCGCGAAGATATCCAGCGCCGCATCGCGTTCCTGTTCGCTGACGCTATAGAGGCGGCCGGCGGCCGCGCACAGGTACGAGGGATTGACCGGGCCGGCCAGCACCTGCCGTTCATGGAACGTGGCCGTCGCGCCATCGAAGGCCAGCAGATGGATGCCCAGGCCGCGGCCCTGCACGTGAGGCAGGATCTCGGTATAGGTGCCGACGGCGAGCAGGCAGCTGGCAGGTGCGCTGACGGGGGGCGGGTTATGCACGTTCGGGCCTCGTCGCGACGTCGATCCACACCGCCAGCACCAGCACGGCGCCCTTGACGATCATCTGCCAGGAGGTGTCCACGTTCATCTGCTGCATGCCGTTGTCCAGGCTGGCCATCACCAGCGCGCCAATCAGCGCACCGTACACGGTGCCCGATCCGCCGCGCATCGAGGTGCCCCCGATGAAGCAGGCGGCGATGGCGTCGAGCTCTCCGCCCACGCCAGCCGACGGCGAGCCGGCGGCCGAGCGCGCGGTGGTGACGATGCCGGCGAAGGCGCACATCAGCCCCATCAGCATGAACACCATCAGCTTGACGCGCTTGACGTTGACGCCGGACAGGCGGCTGGCCTCGACGTTGCCGCCGACCGCGTAGACGTGGCGGCCGAACACGGTCTGGGTGGTGATCCACGAGAACACGCCCAGCAAGGCCAGCAGGATCAGCACGGGTAGCGGCACGCCATGAGCCTGGTTCAGCACCAGCACGAAACCAGCGGCCGCGATGGCGATGGCGCCGATCTTCAGGCCGTCGATCCAGCGCGGCGCCACCTCCAGCCCCAGCCGGTGATGGCGGCGGCGGCGCGCCAGCGTCAGGCCGCAGGACAGGGCGATGATCAGCGCGACAATGATCCAGGACAAGGCGGGCGGCACGAAGGCCTGGGCAATGGCGCCCAGGTCGTCGGGCACCGGCGCGATGGTGACGCTGTCGGTGCTCAACTGCACCAGGCCGCGATAAGCCAGCATGCCGCCCAGGCCGACGATGAAGGACGGCACCCGCAAGCGGGTGGTGAGGCAGCCGTTGATCAGGCCGAACCCTGCGCCGGCGGCCAGCACCACGGCCACGGATAGCCAAGTGTTCCAGCCCAGGTTGACGGTCAGAATGGCGACCAGTCCGCCCAAGAGGCCGAGCAACGAGCCCACCGACAGGTCGATCTCGCCGGCGATGATGACCAGCACCATGCCGCAGGCCAGCATGCCGGTCACCGACATCTGCAGCAGCAGGTTGGAGATGCTGTTGGGGCGCAGGAAGCTGCCGTGGGTCTGGTGCCAGAAGAACAGCCAGATCAGGCCCAGCGCCAGCAGCATGGCCAGCAGCTTGTGGCGCGCGAACAGCTGGCGCAGTGGCGGGTGGCCGCTGCGCGGCCGCGGTTCGGAGGAAGAGGATGCGAGCATCTGGGTCATGGCGTTCAGGCGGCGTGCCGCGGCGGTTCGGAGTGGAGGGCGGCGGCCAGCACGCGTTCCTGCGTCAGGCCCTGGATGGGGAAATCGCCCGTGATGCGGCCGGCGTTCATGACCAGCACCCGATCGCTCATGCCGAGGATCTCGGGCAGTTCCGAGGACACCATGATGATCGCCACGCCGCGGTCGGCCAGGTCGAAGATCATCTTGTAGATGTCGTATTTGGCGCCGATGTCGACGCCGCGCGTCGGCTCGTCCAGGATCAGCACCTTGGGATTCTTCAGCGCCATCTTGGCCAGCACCACTTTCTGCTGGTTGCCGCCGGACAGGCTGGCCACGGGCAGGCCGGGGCTGGCGGTCTTGATGCGCAGACGCGTGATTTCGCGTTCCACCGTCGCCAGTTCCGAGTCGCCGTCGACCCGTGCGGCGCGGGCGTGGTCGGCCAGGCTGGCCAGCGTGATGTTCTCGGCCACGCTCATCAGCGGCACGATGCCGTGGCGCTTGCGGTCCTCGGGCACCAGGCACAGGCCGTGGGCGATCGCATCGGCGGGCGAAGCGATGCGCACGGGCTTGCCCTCGACCCACACCTGGGCGCTGCTGCGGCCGGCATACGCGCCGTAGATCGCCGATACGAGTTCGGTGCGGCCCGCGCCCACCAGCCCGGCGATGCCGAGAATTTCGCCGGCGCGCACCTGCAGGGCGGCGTCGTCGACGCGCTTGCGCTGCGGGTTGGTCACGTCCCAGCAGGTCACGTTGCGCGCCTGCAGCATCACCGCGCCAGGTTGGCGTTCGGTGCGGGGAAAGCGGGACTCGAGCGCACGGCCGACCATCAGGCCGATGATGCCGTCCTCGTCCAGCGTATCGGCCGGCCGGGTGGCGATGTGCTGGCCATCGCGGATCACCGTGATGGTGTCGCAAGCCCGCTTGACCTCGTCCAGCTTGTGCGAGATGTAGATGCAGGCCACGCCGGCGCGCTTGAGGTCGTCGATGATGGCCAGCAGCACCTCGATTTCCTGGGCGCTGAGCGAGGAGGTCGGCTCGTCAAAGATCAGCAGCCGCGCTTCCTTGGCCAGCGCCTTGGCGATTTCGAACAGCTGCTGGTGGCCGTTGCCGTAGTTCATGACCGGCGCGGCCACATTGATGTCGGTGAGCTTCAGGCGCGCCAGCAGTTCGGCGGCGCGCCGGTGCATGGCGGGATAGTTCATGCGGCCGCCGGGCAGTCGCATTTCATTGCCCAGGAAGATGTTCTCGGTGACGCTCAGTTGCTGCACCAGCATCAGCTCCTGGTGCAGGATGACGATGCCGGCGCGCTCGCTGTCGCGGGTCGAGCGCGCCCGCAGCTCGTGGCCTTCCCACAGGATCCGGCCGGTATAGCTGCCGTGGGGATAGACGCCGGACAGCACCTTCATCAGCGTCGACTTGCCGGCGCCGTTTTCGCCGCACAGGCCCAGGCATTCGCCGGGCCGCACGCTCAGGCTGACGCCCGAGAGAGCGCGCACGCCCGAGAACTCCTTGACGATGTCGCACATTTCAAACAGCGGCTGCCGTGGATCCATGGTGCGCTTCCTTGCTACTTGCCCGAGATCTGGTCAGCGGTGTAGAAGCCGTCCTTGACCAGGATGTCGATATTGTCGCGCGTTACCAGCACGGGTTTGATCAGCAGGGAGTCGACCTGGCCCTTGCCGTTGTCGAGCTTGGCGTTGAAGGCGGGCGGCTTGCCCTGCACCAGGTTGACGGCCATCTGTGCGGCGGCCTCGGCGATGGCCTTGATCGGCTTGTAGACCGTCATGGTCTGCGTGCCGGCGGCGACGCGACGCACGCCGGCCAGGTCGGCATCCTGGCCCGACACCGCGACCTTGCCCGCCAGTTTCTGGCTCGCCAGCGCCTGGATCGCGCCGCCGGCCGTGCCGTCGTTCGAGGCGACGATGGCCTGGATGTCGTTGTCGTTGGCGTTCAGCGCGTTCTCGATGATGGCCTGGGCCTTGGATGGATCCCATTCGGGCGTCCATTGCTCGCCCACGATGGTGATGTCGCCTTTGGCGACCAGCGGTTTGAGCACGTTCATCTGGCCTTCGCGGAACATGCGCGAGTTGTTGTCGGTGGCGGCGCCGCCCAGCAGGTAGTAGCGGCCTTTGGGCACCGCGTCGACCATGCCCTGCGCCTGCATTTCGCCGACCTTGATGTTGTCGAACGACACGTAGCCATCCAGCGGCGCGCCCAGGATCAGCCGGTCGTAGGCGATGACCTTGATGCCGTTGCGGTGCGCCTTGGCGATGGCGCTACCCAGCACCTTGGAGTTGAAGGGCACGATGACCAGCGCGTCCACGCCTTCGGCGATCAGGTTCTCGACCTGGGCGATCTGGCGCGATTCGCTGGCGTTGGCCGATTGCACGTTGACCTTGGCGCCTAGCGCGGTGGCCGCCTCGACGAAGTAGTTGCGGTCGCGGGTCCAGCGCTCGACCCGCAGGTCGTCGATGGAAAAGCCGATCACGGGAGCCTCTTTGCTGGCATGGGCGGCGTGGGCGGCGAACAGCGTGGCGGGCAGTGCCAGCGCGCAGGCCAGCAGGCGGCGCAGGATTGGGGTCATGTCTGTCTCCTTGTGGCGCGATGCGCTCAGAATGTGATGCCGGTCTTCAAGCCTACGATGAAGGCGTCGTGGTTGGCGCTGGTGCCCCCTGGATGCCTGATGTACTGCAGATTGGGCCGCAGGTAAATGGATGGGATCGGCGACCAGCTGTAATACGCCTCGGCCACGTACTCGTAGCCGTCGCCGACCTTGCTGTGGGTGCCCAGGCGCTGGTCCTGCTGGCGCACGTAGTCGGCGTAGCGCCCGTTGTTGTGGGTGGCGCCGACCGCCACGCCGATGACATCGCGCGCCTGGCCGAAGGGTCCCTTGTACTGCAACCCCAGCGCGATCTGGTGGTCCTGCGCGGCCGTATTGCGATCGGCCTGCGAGGCATTCAGGAACACCGAGGCGCCGCGGCCGCCGGCGGTGCCGGTGACCTGCTGTTCGAAGTTGATGTAGATGCCGTACTGGCCGCTGCGTTCGCGCGGCGCCAGGCCGGTTTCGCCGCGCGCGGCATGATTGACGTCCTGGTACAGGTCCGCGCCCTTGGAGGTGTTGTACCAGGCGCCGAACTTGTACGAACCGGGCAGGCCGTTCACGGCCGGCAGCCAGCCGAATTCCAGCGGGATCAGGGCGCCGGTGGTGCCGTTGGGGTTGTCCAGCGACAGGCCGTGGCGACGCGCATAGCCGTCGTCGACGTAGTTCGGGTTGACCTGGTAGACGCCGGCCTGCACGTAGGTCTGTGCCGACGTGCTGACCTTCAGGCGGGTAGCCCACTGGCTGGTGGGCCAGTTGACCCAATAGCTGCCGACCAGGTTGCCGGGTTGCGACCCGCAGAAGGTCAGGTTCTGGAAGTCGCAGGAGAAGCTGGCGAAATCCTCGCCCACGGTCAGGCGGCCGATCTTCCATTGCACGCGGTTGTCCAGGAATGACTGGTTCAGCCAGAACTGCGTCATGTGCCAGGTCTGCCCGCGGCCATAGACCTCCTGGATCAGCATGTTGTTGCCGATGCCGGCGTCGGCGCCCAGGTTGCGGCCGTTGCGGTCGGTGATGGTCATCTGGAAGGTGCCGCCGTGCCAGCCGAGCAGCTTGTCCAGGTCCATGGTGGCGCCGAATACCCATTGATCGGTGTAGCGGGTCAGCTTGTCCTGGCCGCCGCTGAAATTGTGCGCGGCTTCGCCGGTGTAGCCCAGGTTCAGGGTGACGCCGCGCTCGGCCAGGCGGGTGCGCAATCCGCCCCAGTCGCCGAACAGGTAGGGGCTGGTCTGCAGGTCGTAGGCCTGGGCGGACGGGGCGCCGGCCAACAGCAGGCCGGCCGTGAACAACGCGGGCAGGAAGCGGCGGGAACGGCGAGGCCGGAGGTGCACGCCGGTGCCTGCCGCTGCCGTGAGGCAGGGAGGTAATGCCATGACTTTGTCTCCTGTCGCCGCCCGTGCCGAAGGCCGTCGCGGCTTGTTTTTCGTGGTCCGGTGGGTACCAGCGAAACTAGTGTCTGCAAAATTGACAGCGCTGTCAATTGTGGTCGAGATTAGGGATTGCCCGGGGGCGATCCCGGTTTTCAAGCGCTTTTTCGAGGGAGGGAGGGGCAGACGGACGGGCCGCGCAGGGGCGGCCCGAAGAGAGGGCGATGGCGGATTTCTTGCCCTGCGGACGAGGGTTAGTCCAGCTTGACGCCGGCTTCCTTGATCACCGCGCCCCAGCGTTGGATCTCGCTCTTGATGTAGGCGCTGTATTCCTGCGGCGTCGATCCCAACGCCTGCGCGCCCTGTACCTTGAGCTGCTTCTGCATTGGCTCGGATTGCAGCGCGCGGCGGATTTCGGCGTTCAGTTTCTGCACGATCGCGTCCGGCGTTCCAGCGGGCACCACCACGCCTTGCCAGGCCCCCATCTCGAAGCCCGGCGCCACGGTCTCTGCCACGGTCGGCACGTCGGGCAACTGCTCGCTGCGTTCCCGGCTGGTGACGGCCAGCGCGCGCAGCTTGCCTTCGCGGATGAACCCCAGCGAATCGTTCAGGGTATTGGTCATGAGCTGCACCTGGCCGCCGACGAGATCCGTCATGGCTGGCGCGCTGCCGCGATAGGGCACGTGCACCGCGTCGATCTGCAGCGAACGCAGCAGCAGCAGGGCGCCCAGATGCGTGACGTTGCCCGCGCCCGCCGAGCCATACGACAGCTTGCCGGGATGCTGGCGCGCGTAGTCGACGAACCCCTGCGCGTCCTTGGCGGGCACTGACGGATGCACCAGCAGCACCAGCGGAATGACGGCGGTGGACGAGACCGGCGCGAAGTCCTTGACCGGGTCGAACGCCAGCGAGCGGTACAGGTTGGGGCTGAGCGCGATCGATGAGGTGTTGTACAGCACCGTGTAGCCGTCGGGCTTGGCCGCCGCGGCGTACTGCATGCCGATGTTGCCGTTGGCGCCGCCCTTGTTTTCCACCACCACCGTCTGGCCCATCTGGTCAGTCAGCTGCTTGGCCAGCACCCGCGCCACCAGGTCTGTCGGCCCGCCGGGCGGGAAAGGCACGACCAGGGTGATGGGGCGTTCGGGCCAGGCGGCGTGGGCGGCGGGAGCGCCGGCCAATGCCAGGGCGGCCAGCAGGGCCGCGCGCAATGCGTGCTTCATGGGTTGTCTCCTTGTGCTTTTCTAGGGATGAGGCCGGGGCTCGCGCTATGTCGCGGCCCCGGCTTCAGCGCGGCAGCGTCCTCTGACCGGGGCGCTTGTCCGCTGGATGCCGGGAAACGGGGGGGCTTCAGCCGGCGGCCTGCTCCGGCCGGCCTGCCAGCATGCGCGTGGCGGTGTAGGTCATGACGGGCTTGCCGTGCTGGTTGAACACGTCGATGCGGGACGTGACGACCGCGCGATTGTGCTGCGAGGTGGGGCGCACGCCGGTGACTTCGATCTCGGCCCAGACGGTGTCGCCGGCCACCACGGGCGCCAGCATTTTCTTGTGCACCTCCAGCAACGCCAGGCCGGTGCCTTGCACCATGCCTTGCATGATCAGGCCTTCGATCAGTCCGTAGGTCAGGGCGCCTGGCGCGGGACGGCCCTGGATCGCGCCATGCGCGTAGGTGGCGTCGATGAAGATCGTTTCCAGCATGCCGGTGACGCTGATGAAGTTGACGATGTCGGTCTCGGTAACCGTGCGGCGGAACGTACGAAAGCGCTGGCCCACGGCCAGGTCTTGCCAGTAGTAGCCCTGGCCGAGCTGGGCGGGGGCGTTGCGGTCTGGGTTCATGCGGAGTCCTTGAGAGGGGCGGGGAAGGTGTCGGCCTGTTGCGCGGCGCCGGCGTGCAGCAGCGCGTCGATACGGGCATCGTCCAGGCCTGCCTGGCGCAACACGTCGCGGGTGTGTTCGCCCAGCTGCGGCGGCATCGCGGCCGGCACGGCCGAACGCGCCAGCCGCACCGGGTTGCGCGTGAAGCGGTAGTGGCTGCCGGACGCGCTTTGCAGCGGCTGGAAAAAGTCCACGCTACGTAGATGCGGGTCGGCTTCCAGGTCCTGCAGGCGGTTGACTGGCGCGGCGGGAATCTCCAGCTTTTCGCACAGGGACAGCCAGTAGGCGGTGGGGTGCTCGGCGACAATGCCAGCCTGTAGTTCGTAGAGCGTTTCGATATGCCGCGTGCGCGCCGCGATGCCAATGAAGCGCGGGTCCGCCGCCAGGTCGGGATGGCCGGTGGCCTGGAAGAAATCCCGCCAGTGCGTATCGGTGTAGGGCATCAGGCAGACATGGCCATCGGCCGTGCGGCAAGGCTTGCGCCAGGGTGTCAGCACGCGCGGATAGCCGGCTTCGCCATCCGTGTCGGCCAGGTGCCGGCCGTAGTAGTGCTCGACCAGCACATACGAGGCCATGCTTTCGAACATGGGCACTTCCAGCTGCTGACCCAGGCCGCTGCGCTCGCGCTGGAACAGCGCGGCCAGGATGGCGTGCGCGGCGATCAAGCCGCAGGTCTTGTCGGCCGCCACGGTGGGCAGGTAGCGCGGCGTGCCGGTCTGGCGGTCCGCCAGGTCGGCAAAGCCGGACAGGCCCTGGATGATGTCGTCGTACGCGGGGCGGCCGTCGTAGGCGCCGCCCGCGCCAAAGCCGTACAAGCCGGCATACACCAGCCGCGGGTTGCGGGCGCACAGGGTGCCGGGATCCAGGCCCAGCGCCGCCATCTTGGCCGGCCGCATGCTGTGCATCAGCACGTCGGCCTGATCCACCAGGGTCAGCAGTGCCTGGCGCGCGGCAGCCTGCTTCAGGTCCAGCACCACGCTGCGCTTGTTGCGGTTCAAGCCCAGGAAAATGGCGGCCAGGCCGGGCTCTTGCGCGGGGCCGGTATGGCGGGTGGAATCGCCGCCGGGCGCTTCGATCTTGATGACGTCGGCGCCATAGTCCGCCAGGATCTGCGAGGCATAGGGGCCGAACACCACGGATGTCAGGTCCAGCACGCGCACGCCGCCCAGCGCGGCGGTTTGCGGCTGGGCGGAAGGGGCAGGGGTAGGGAAAGTCATGGCGGCCATCCTATCGGCGCGGCGTATACGCGTCTAATATGGCTTCGGTATTGCTTGATATGGAATCCGTTATGGCCATCGATCTACGGCAGCTCCGGCAGTTCGTCACCATCGCCGAACTGGGAAGCTACCGCCGCGCCGCCGACACGCTGCACATCGCGCAGCCCGCCTTGTCGGTGTCGATCCAGAAACTCGAGCATGCGGTGGGCGTGCCGTTGCTGGTGCGCGGCGCCAAGGGGGTGACGTTGACGCCGGCCGGCGTAGCCTTGATGGCCGATGCCCGGCGCGCGTTGTTCCACACCGACCAGGCGCGCCAGGCCGCCCGCCGGGTGGCATTGGGCGAATGGGGCACGTTGCGCTTGGGATTCGTTGGCTCGGCCACCTACATGCTGCTGCCGCGTTGCCTGCCGGTGTTTCGCGCCAAGTATCCGGACTTGCAGCTGGAGTTGCGCGAAGACAGCACGGTGGGCCTGGCGGCGATGCTGCGCGCCAACGAGATCGATGCCGGTCTGGTGCGCGGACCGCTGGCCGAGGATCCCGCGCTGGATTCCTGGGTGGTCGAACGCGACGACCTGATCCTGGCCGTGCCGGCGGGCCATCCGCTGGCGCAAGGCGCGCCGGTCAGCCTGGCCCGCGCGCGTTCGGAAAGCTTCGTGATGTATTCGCCCGCCAAGGTGCCGGGCCTGCACGGCGTGGCTCAGGCGCTGTGCCGCAAGGCGGGCTTCTCGCCGCGCATCAGCCAGGAGGCGATCCAGGTGCAGACGCTGGTCAGCCTGGTGGCCAGCGGCATGGGGCTGGCGCTGGTGCCCGGCGTGACGCGCGCGTACTCCACGCCGCATGTGGCGTTCGTGCCGCTGGTCGACGCCGATGCGCGCGATGCGTTGGCGCTGTCGCTGGTGACGCACCACGACACCTCGTGCGCTTCGGTGCTGCGGCTGCGGGACAGCATGCTGGCGCAGGCGGCATGACGCGCCGCGCTTGAGCGGTTTGGCGGCTAGGGGTTGTTGACAGGCCCTAGGCGGCTTCCTTGTCGAACAGGGCGCTGCGCAGATAGGATACGGTATCGGCGTCATCGGCCAGCGCTTGCGCGCCGATGCGCGCGTGCCAATAGGATTCCGAACCCGCCGCCAGGCGCCATTCGCGCAGCCGCCGCGTGTACAGCTGCAGGTCGAATTCCTCGGTGACGCCGATGGCGCCGTGCACCGCATGCGCGATATCGGCCACGCGGGCCACGGCCTGGCTGGCCCGGGCCTTGCCCAGCGCCGCCAGCTGCCGCTGCGGCTGGCCGGCGCGGCCCTGGAACGCCAATTGCGCCGCCATGCGCGCCGCCCATACCTGTTCAGCCATGACGCTGATCTGCTGCTGCACGGCCTGGAAACGGCCTATCGGTTTGCCGAACTGGCTGCGCTGGTTGGCGTAGTCCAGCGTCATGGCCAGCACGCGGTCCATCGCGCCGGCGATCAGCGCGGCATAGCCGGCGGCCGCCAAGGTTTCCAGCGCGGGCAGGCCGGCGGGTGCGTCGATGCGCTCGCCATGATCCAGCAGCCAGCGCGCCGGCGCGGCCAGGCTGCCGTGCACGCCGCCGGGTTCGATGGCGGCAGCCGCGGCCGGCAGCAGCCACACGTGGCCGTCGATGCACGCCAGCACGTGGCCGGCGCACCGGACCCACGGCACGTTTGCCGCCACCGCATGGCCGGCTTGCACGGCCCAGCCTTGCGGCGCCAGCGCGATCGAGCCGCTGGCTTGGGGGCGGCCGGCATGCGCCAGCCAGGCGCGCGCCAGCATCGTGTCGACGATGGGGTAAGGGCACAGATGATGGCCGGCGGCCAGCGCCAGCGGCAGCGCATCGGCCAGCGCCAGGCCAGCGCCGCCGAGTGTCTCGGGCACCAGCGCATCGGCAAAGCCGGCCTCTTCGCAGGCCTGCCAGGCGGACGCGGGCGCCTGGCCTTGTTCGGCCTGGCGAATCAGTTGCGGCGTGCAGGTCTGCGCGAACAGGCGTTCGGCGGCATCGCCAAAAAGAGAGTCCATGACGTGTCCTTATCGAAGGCCGAGGCCGCGCGCGATGATGCCGCGCAGGATTTCGCGGGTGCCGCCGCGCAGTGAGAAAGTGGGGGCGGCCTGCTCCAGGTAGGCCAGCGTGCGCGCCAATGGCATGGGCATGGGCTGCTCGGGACGCCGGCCCAGCGCATCGGCGATCAGCCTGGGAATGTCCTGTTCCAGTTCGGTGCCCAGGTCTTTGACCAGCGCGGCTTCGATCGCCGGGCTCTGTCCCGTCGCCAGCTTGCCCGCCACCGCCAGCGACAGAGCGCGCAGCACGGCCATCTGCGACAGGATGCTGCCCAGCAGCGCGTGGTCCGTCGCATCGGCGGCGCCGCCGCGGCAGTGCGTCAGCCAGCATTGCAGCAGCGCGATGCTGGAATACAGGCGTTCCGGGCCGCTGCGCTCGAACGCCAGCTCGGCGTTTACCTGGGCCCAGCCCGCGCCTTCCTCGCCGATCAACGCGTCGGGCGCCAACTCCACATTGTCGAAGAACACCTCCGAGAAATGCGCGTCGCCCGCCAGGTCCCGGATGGGGCGGATGGATACGCCGGGCAGCGACAGGTCGACGATGACCTGCGACAGGCCCTGGTGCCGGTCTTCGGGCGTGCCGGACGTGCGCACCAGCGCGATCATATAGTGCGAACGGTGCGCGTTGGTGGTCCAGACCTTGCTGCCGCTCAGGCGCCAGCCGCCAGCGCTGGGTTCGGCGCGGGCGCGGATGCTGGCCAGGTCCGAACCCGAGCCGGGCTCGCTCATGCCGATGCAGAAAAATGCCTCGGCGCGGCAGATGCGCGGCAGGTAGAAATCCTTCTGCGCCGGGGTGCCCAGCTTGAGGATCAGCGGCGCGCTCTGGCGGTCGGCGATCCAGTGCGCCGATACCGGTGCGCCGGCACCCAGCAGTTCTTCGGACAGCACGAAGCGCGCGAAATGGCCGCGCGCCGCACCGCCGTACTCGCGCGGCAGGGTCAGGCCGAGCCAGCCGCGTTCGGCCAGCTGGCGGCTGAAGCCGGCGTCGTAGCCCATCCAGGAACGCGCGCGCTGGTCGGGCGCCAAGCCGTCCAGGGCTTCGGCCAGGAAGGCGCGCACCTCGGCGCGCAACGCTTCGTCCTGCGGGGGAATGGCGGTCAATTCCAGCGTATCGATCATCAGGCGGGTCCGGGTCTGGCGGGCGCCGGAGGCGGCGCGCCGGGGGCCACTATCCGCGAGCCGCTTGTGGCCTGTCCAATATTATTTTTTGGGTTTCCGATACGGTTCGGCTATCGCTGGAGCCCCGGCGATAACCCGCCAGCAGGCGCGGGGACGCCGGTAAGGCCCCAGGCCCCGCGGGTATGATGGAACGCATTACAAGGAGGAAACACCATGAATGAAGTCATCGTCGCGTCTGCCGTTCGTACCGCCATCGGCGATTTCGGCGGGGCGCTCAAGGACGTGCCGCCCTGCGACCTGGGCGCTACCGTCATCAAGGCGGCGCTCGAGCGCGCGGGCGTCTCGGGCGACGAAATCGGCCACGTTGCCGTGGGCCACGTCATCAACACCGAGCCGCGCGATATGTACCTGTCGCGCGTGGCGGCCATGAACGCCGGCATCGCCAAGGAAACGCCGGCCTTCAACGTCAACCGCCTGTGCGGCTCGGGCCTGCAGGCCATCGTGTCGGCGGCCCAGACCATCTTGCTGGGCGACGCCGAGATCGCCATCGGCGCGGGCGCCGAAAGCATGAGCCGCGCGCCGTACATCGCGCCGGCGCAGCGCTGGGGCGCGCGCATGGGCGACAGCGTCATGCAGGACATGATGACGGGCGCGCTGTCCGATCCGTTCGGCCGCATGCACATGGGCGTCACCGCGGAAAACGTGGCCGCCAAGTTCGGCATCAGCCGCCAGGACCAGGACGCGTTGGCCGCCGAATCGCACCGCCGCGCCGCGGCCGCCATCGAGGCCGGCTATTTCCGCGACCAGATCGTGCCGATCGTGCAAAAGACGCGCAAGGGCGAAGTCGTGTTCGACACTGACGAGCACGTGCGCCCCGACGTCACCGCCGACAGCCTGGCTGGCCTGAAGCCGGTCTTCCAGAAAGAGAACGGCACCGTCACGGCCGGCAATGCTTCGGGCCTGAACGACGGCGCGGGCGCCTTGGTGCTGATGAACGCGTCGGTCGCGGCCAAGCGCGGCATCAAGCCGCTGGCGCGCCTGGTGGCCTATGCCCACGCGGGCGTCGACCCCAATATCATGGGCATCGGCCCGGTGCCGGCCACGCAGGCGGCGCTCAAGCGCGCGGGCCTGACGGTGGACCAGATGGACGTGATCGAGGCCAACGAAGCGTTCGCCGCGCAGGCCTGCGCCGTGACCCGCGAGCTGAAGCTGGATCCAGCCAAGGTCAACCCCAATGGCAGCGGCATCGGCCTGGGCCACCCCATCGGCGCCACCGGCACGATCATCACGGTCAAGGCGCTGCACGAACTGCAACGCGTGCAGGGCCGCTACGCGCTGGTCACGATGTGCATTGGCGGCGGGCAGGGTATCGCGGCGATCTTCGAGCGCATCTGATGGCGGGGCGGGCGGGGGATTCCTGCCCGTCCTACAATCGCGGCCATGCATAAATCCAAATTCCCGTCCGAACTGGACCAGCCGACGCTTTCCGAAGTGGACGGCGTGCGCTATCTGCACTTCAACACCGAATGGGTCCAGGGTGCCATGCGCATCAAGAATCCGTCGGAACTGGTGCTGGAATACACCACCCAGATGCTGGCCTGGCTGCTGTTCCTGGAACCGCCCAAGGACGAGGCCATCGGCCTGTTCGGCCTGGGGGCCGGGTCGCTGGCGCGGTATTGCGTCAAGCACACCCGCAGCCCGCTGCTGGCGGTGGAATGGAATCCGCGCGTCACCGCCGCCTGCCACATGTTTTTCCGCCTGCCGGGCGAAAACCGCCTCAAGGTCGAGCATGACGACGCCGCCGCCTGGGCGGCCGACCCCGCCAATGCCGGGCGCTGCCCGGTGCTGATGGTCGACCTGTACGACGCCTCCGCCGCGGGTCCCGTGCGCGACAGCGTCAAGTTCTACCGCGACTGCCGGCGCGTGCTGGGCGAGGTCGGGGTGTTGGCGGTGAACCTGTTCGGCCGTCATGAAAGCTTCGGCAAGAACATCGACAATCTGTCCAAGGCCTTCGACGACCGCATCGTGCTGCTGCCGGAAATCGACGCCGGCAACCAGATCGTGCTGGCGTTTTCCGGGCCCCGCCTGGCGATCACGCCGGCCGATCTGCTGGCGCGGGCCGAAGTGGTCGAGTCCAAATACGGCCTGCCGGCCCGCCGTTGGGCGCGCGCGTTGACCCGCCATGCGGTCGACGGGATCCTGCATTTCTGATGCCAAGGAGTTTCATGCCTGTCCGTCCCTTGTCAGGTCTTGCCGTGCCGCTGTGCGTTGCCTTGTTGGCCGGTTGCGCGGCCAAACCCCCGGCCGGATCCTGCGCGCCGCAGGAAACGGTGATGGTCAATGACCTGATCTTCCTGGGGACGGATAGCCCGGCCGGCCAGGTCTCCGAGCAGGCCTGGGAAGACTTCCTGCGCGAGGCGGTCACGCCGCGCTTTCCGCAGGGGCTGACCGCCTGGCGCGCCGCCGGGCAATGGCGCGGCAATGACGGCAGCATCGTCAAAGAGCCGTCCTTCGTGCTGGACTTGGTCCACCCCGACGACCCCGTCAGCGAAACCGCGGTGCGGGAACTGCAGGCCGAATACAAGACCCGCTTCCAGCAGGAAGCGACCATGCGGGTCAGGCAGAACGCTTGCGTGTCGTTCTGAACACCTGGGCCGGGCCTGCCAGGCTCGCCCTAGGGCAAATCCTTAGCGCATTGGGCTAGCCCGGATTTCCCGGACGGGGATATGATGGGCTTATTCATAATTATGAATTACGGCGCAGCCAGGCCGTTCGCCCATGACCCTCCCTATCGTCCGGCAAGCCCTGTACCTGGAAGTCGCGGATCGCCTGCGCGGCATGATCCACGCGCGCTCGCTGCGCAACGGCGAATGGATCGACGAGCTGCGGCTGGCCGGCGAACTGGGCATTTCCCGCACCCCGCTGCGCGAAGCGCTGAAGGTCCTGGCCACCGAAGGGCTGGTGCGGCTGGAACCGCGCCGCGGCTGCTTCGTCAATGAGCTGTCGGGGCAAGACCTGGAAGACATCTTCCCGCTGATGGCCATGCTGGAAGGCCGCTGCGCCTTCGAAGCCGCGCGCAAGGCCACCGACGCGCAACTGGCGGCGCTGGCGCCGCTGCACGAGGCCCTGGCTGGCCACGCCGCCGCCGGCCGCATCGACGCCTATTACCAGACCAACTACCTGATCCACGAGGCTGTGCAGGCGTTGGCTGGCAATCAATGGCTGGTCGACATGGTGGGCAATCTGCGCAAGGTGCTGAGCCTGTCGCGCCACCGCAGCCTGGCCTGGCCCGGCCGCATCGAGGAATCCTGCGGCGAACACCTGGCCATCTTCGAGGCCCTGCGGGCCCGCGACAGCGAACGCGCCGAAGCGCTCGCCCGCCATCACCTGATGCGCCAGCTCGAGGTGTTGCGCACGCTGGCCGCCGCCGATACGCCCGATACGCCGGCCGCCCCGGACACGTCCCTTTCCGATCCCCCCGTAGCAGAGGAACCCGCCCATGAACGCACCCGCCAATCTCGCGCCCGCGCGCGGCGCACGCACGCCTGAGGCCGACGTCGATGCCGTGGACCCGGCTGCCGCCGACGCCGGATCCAGCCTGATCACGCGTCTGGGCCGCCTGTGGGAACGCGGCCGCCTGCCCAGCGAATCCGAGGTGCGGCGCCTGTTCGAGGCGCGTCTGACGGACGTGGCCGCCAATAAGCTGGCGAGGCGCTGGTGCGAGCAATACACCGCTGCCGACGGCAAGGACCGTCGCCTGATGCTGGCCGCGCTGGCGCAGGTGCGCGGCAGCTTCGCGGGCGAGGCCGGCGAGGGCGTGCGTCTGTTCAAGCGCTTCAATGCGCAGCCGTTGGGGCTGCGTTTCCTGGTGGAACTGCGCGCCGACATGCTGCGGTGGCGCAAGCAGGTGGCGGGCATCCAGGCGCTCGACAAGGACCTTGAAGGCTTGCTGTCCGCGTGGTTCGATGTCGGCCTGCTCGAACTGCGTCCGCTGACCTGGGATTCACCGGCCTCGCTGCTGGAAAAACTGATCCTCTACGAGGCCGTGCACGAGATCAAATCGTGGGACGACCTGCGTCACCGGGTGGCGCCCGACCGCCGCTGCTACGCGTATTTTCATCCGCAGATGCCGGGTGTGCCGCTGATCTTCGTCGAGGTGGCCTTCGCCGGGCAGATGGCCGACAACGTGCAGGCGCTGCTGGACAGCGACGCGCCCCGGCAAGACCTGGACAAGGCACGCTGGGCGATTTTCTATTCCATCTCGAACACGCAGCCGGGCCTGAAGGGCATCAGTTTCGGCAATTTCCTGCTCAAGCGCGTGGTCGAGCAATTGCTGGAAGAACTGCCCAAGCTCAAGTCGTTCGCGACCCTGTCGCCGATTCCCGGCTTTGCCGATTGGCTGGGCAAGCTGGATGCCGACGCGGTCGAAGCCATCGTGCGCGAAGACAAGGCCCGCGCCAAGGCGCGCAAGCGCGAAGGCGTGCCGGACGGGCAGCGCTGGGTGGCCCGGCTGGCGCGGGCGGCGCAGGCCAGGAAGACGCCCGACGTGGTCAAGCGCGCCGGCTTCCGGCTGGCCGCGCACTACCTGCAATCGATGAAGAACGGCCTGCCGCTGGACGCGGTGGCGCGCTTTCACCTGGGCAACGGCGCCCGCATCGAACGCCTGAACTGGGCGGCCGACACCTCGGCCAAGGGGCTCAAGCAGTCTTGCGCGCTGATGGTCAATTACCTGTATGACCTGGACGAACTGGACGACAACCTGGCGCGCCTGCATGACGGCAAGCCCCAGATCAGCCGCAGCGTGGGGCGCGCGGCCTGATCCGCCCGCCCAACCATAAAAACAGACGGAACCGGGCCTGCGCAGCGTCGACAGGCCCGGGCGTGGAGAAGACATGACAGAAGATGTGGCAGGCCGCGTGCTGCTGCAGCGCGAAGGCCACTTGGCCTGGGTGACGTTGTCGCATCCGGGGCGCCTGAACGCCATCAGCGTGAATATGTGGGGCGAATTGCGCGACGTGTTCACGCGCATTGCGCAGGACGACGCGCTGCGGTGCGTGGTGGTGCGCGGCGAAGGCGGCAATTTCGCGGCCGGCGCGGACATCCGCGAATTCCCGGTCGAGCGCGCCGATGCGGCGGGCGTGCAGCGCTATCACCGTGAGGTGCTGGCGCCGGCCCTGCAGGCCGTGGCCGATTGTCCGCATCCGGTGGTGGCGCAGGTCGAGGGCGTGTGCGTGGGCGGCGGGCTGGAAATCGCCAGCCAGTGCGACCTGCGCATCGCCGGCGAATCGGCCCGCTTCGGCGTGCCGATCAACCGGCTGGGCTTTCCGATGGCGCCGGACGAAATGCGCGGATTGCTGGGGCTGGTGGGGCGCGCGGCCACGCTTGCCATCCTGCTGGAAGGCCGGGTGTTCGGCGCGGCCGAAGCCCACGCGCTGGGCTTGGTGACTCGCGTGGTGGCCGACGCCGACGTTGCCGAGCAGGCGCGCCGTAGCGCCGAGCGCATCGCCCAGGGCGCGCCGTTGGCCGCCCGCATCAACAAGCGTCTGTCCGCCCGGCTGGCCCGCGGCGGCGCCTTGACCGAAGACGAATACCAGGATTATTTCTCCTACGCCGACAGCCGCGACCACAAAGAAGGCGTGCGCGCTTTCCTGGCCGGCGTAGACCCTCATTTTTCCGGAGACTGAAAACGGTGAGCAACGCCAATCTATACGCTGTGCTGGAAGGCGGATTCCCCGCCGACCGCAAGCAGGTCGCGCTGGAGACGCCCGACCTCGAATACACCTGGGACGACATCGACCACGCCACGGCCTGCCTGGCCAATCTGCTCAGTTCGCTCAAGCTGCCCGAGGGGGCGCGGGTGGCGGTGCAGGTCGAGAAATCGCCCGAGGCCCTGCTGCTGTACCTGGCCACGCTGCGCGCGGGCCTGGTGTACCTGCCGCTCAACACCGCTTACCGCGAAGCCGAGATCGAATACTTCCTGGGCAACGCGGAACCCGCCGTAGTGGTGTGCGCCAGCAAGAACCGCGACTGGGTCCAGCGCGCCGCCGACAAGGCCGGCTGCGCCCACGTCTACACGCTGGACGAGGACCGCAGCGGCACGCTGCTGGACGCCGCCGGCGGCCTGCCGCAGACCTTCAAGACCGTCAGGCGCAAGCCGGGCGACCTGGCCGCCATCCTGTACACGTCGGGCACCACCGGCCGCAGCAAGGGCGCGATGCTGTCGCACGGCAACCTGGCGTCCAACGCGCAGGTGCTGCACAAGTACTGGGGCTGGCGTTCGGACGACGTGCTGCTGCACATGCTGCCGATCTTCCACGTGCACGGCCTGTTCGTCGCCTCGCACGGCGCCTTGCTGGCCGGCGCCAAGATGATCTGGCTGCCCAAGCTGGACGCCGATCTGGCGCTGCGGTACCTGCCGCAAAGCACGGTGATGATGGGCGTGCCCACCTATTACGTGCGGCTGTTGGCCGACAAGCGTTTCAACCGCGAACTGTGCGCCAACATGCGCCTGTTCATCTCGGGTTCGGCGCCGCTCCTGGCCGAGACGTTCTCGGACTTTGCCAAGCGCAGCGGCCACGCCATCCTGGAACGCTACGGCATGAGCGAAACCGTGATGTTGACCTCCAACCCCTACGACCCGGCCGATGGCGAGCGCCTGGCCGGCACCGTCGGCCGGGCCTTGCCGGGCGTGCAGGTGCGGGTGGTGGACGACGCCGGCATTGCGCTGGCGCCGGGCGAGATCGGCAATGTGCAGGTGCGCGGGCCCAACGTGTTCTCGGGTTACTGGCGTATGCCGGAAAAGACCCGCGAGGAATTCACGGCCGACGGCTGGTTCAAGACGGGCGACGTCGGCCGCTGGGGCGGTGAATCCGCGGGCCGCGACGTGCCCGCCGACTACCTGTCCATCGTGGGCCGCAGCAAGGACCTGATCATCTCGGGCGGCTTCAACGTCTACCCCAAGGAAATCGAAACCCTGATCGACGACATGCCCGGCGTGGCCGAATCCGCCGTCATCGGCGTGCCGCACGCCGATTTCGGCGAAGCGGTGGTGGCGGTGGTGGTGCCCAAGGACGGCGTGTCGCTCGATGCCGTGGCGATGCAGGCTGAACTGAAGGCGCGCATCGCCAACTTCAAAGTGCCCAAGCGCCTGCACATCGTTGACCAGTTGCCCCGCAACACCATGGGCAAGGTGCAAAAGAACGTGCTGCGCGAAACCTATCAAGCGCTGTAGCGCCGCGATGCCATGCCGGTCCCTTGGGACCGGCTTTTTTTCAAGGAGCCCGATCCCCACGCAAGCCCAGACCCTGGCAGCATCCGATCCCAAGAACACAAGAGACGAGACGCGGGAAACGCGCCGTCCCCACGCTGCAGCAAGAGGAGACAAAATGAAATACCGCACAATCGTTACGGCCCTGTTGGCCACGGCGGCCGCAGGTTTTGCCGACGCCGCCGGCGCCGCGTCCTGGCCCGAACGGCCCATTACGCTCATCGTGCCTTTCCCCGCCGGGGGCGGCACGGACACATTCGCCCGTCCGCTGGCCCAGCAGCTGACCCTGCAACTGGGGCAGTCGGTGGTGATCGACAACAAGGGCGGGGCGGGCGGCACCGTCGGCGCGGGCGTGGCCGCCAAGGCCCGGCCCGACGGCTACACCTTCTTCATGGGCGGCGCGCACCACGCGCTGGCGCCGTCGCTGTACAAGAGCCTGAACTACAACATCCAGAAAGACTTCGTGCCCGTGGCGCTGGTGGCCCAGCCGCCGCAGGTGGTCGTCATCAACGCGACCAAGCTGCCAGTCAAGACGGTGCAGGAATTCGTCGACTACGCCAAGAAGCATCCGGGCGAGATCAACTTCGGCACCGCTGGCAAGGGCAGCACGCACCATCTGGCCGGCGAGCTATTCGCCATGCAGACGGGCATCAAGCTGGTCGACGTGCCGTACCAGGGCGCGGGGCCCATGCTGACCGCGCTGATCGGCGGCCAGGTGGACCTGGCGTTCGACGGGCTCGGGTCGTCGTCCGGCCACATCCGTTCGGGCACCATCAAGCCGCTGGCCGTGGCCGCCGACAAGCGTTCACCGTCGTTGCCGGACGTGCCCACCGCGGCCGAGGCCGGCGTGCCGAACTACGTGGTGTCGACCTGGTACGCGATCTGGGCGCCGGCCGGCACGCCGCCCGAGGCCGTGGACCGCATGACGGCCGAAATCACCAAGGCCTTGAATGCGCCCAAGATCAAGGAAACCTGGGAAAGCAACGGATCGTCGGTGCCGACCTTGACCGGCGCCGACTTCGGCAAGTTCGTCGACAGCGAGGTGACACGCTGGGCCAAGGTCGTCAGCGATTCGGGGGTGAAGCTGGATTGATGGGAGCCGCGGGCCGCGTGGCGGCCCGCGGGTAGCGACTGCCGCCTCAGCGCCAGTCGCTGGCCAGGCTGAGCTTGGCCAGTTGGTCGCGCGTCAGCGTCAGGCTGGCGGCCTTGACCAGTTCGTCCAGCTGCGTCAGTGACGTCGCGCTGACGATCGGCGAGGTGATGCCGGGCTGCGCGATCTGCCAGGCCAGCGCGGCCTGGGCGGGCGAACAACCGGCGTCTTCGGCCACTTCGTCCAGCGCCTTCAGGATGCGGTAGCCGCGGTCGTTCAGGTAGGTATCGACGATCTTCTTGCCGCGCGCGCTCTTGCCCACGTCGGCCGGGCTGCGGTATTTGCCGCTGAGAAAGCCGCTGGCCAGCGCGTAGTAGTTGATGGTGCCCATGTCCTGCGCCTTCACCAAGGACTGCAAGCCGGCCTCGAAGGGCTCGCGGCTGTACAGGTTGTATTCAGGCTGGATGCTTTCGTAGCGCGGCAGGTTGTGCCGTTCGGCGGCGATCAGCGCTTCGGACAGGCGCACCGGCGTGTAGTTGGACGCGCCGATGGCGCGCACCTTGCCGGCCTCGATCAGCTTGGCGTATTCGCCCAGTGTGTCGGTCAGCGGGGTGTCGGGATCGTCCTTGTGCGACTGGTACAGGTCGACGTGATCGGTCTGCAGCCGGGCCAGCGAGGCGTCGATCGAGCGCCGGATGTAGGCCGGCGCCAGGCCCTTGGCGTCCGGGCCCATTTCCATGCCGACCTTGGTGGCGATCAGGACCTGGCCGCGCTTGCCCGAGCGCTTGAGCCATTTGCCGATCAGGGCTTCCGATTCGCCGCCCTGGTTGCCGGGAACCCAGCGCGAATACACGTCGGCGGTATCGATGAAGTTCAGGCCCGCGTCGACCAGGGCGTCCAGCAAGGAAAACGTGCCGGCCTCGTCGACGGTCCAGCCGAAGACGTTGCCGCCGAAAGTCAGGGGAGGGATCTGCAGGCCGGAGCGGCCTAGTGCGCGTTTGATCATGGCGTGGCCTTTGGGTGGTTCAGGGATTCCCCGAAGTCAAAATATGTTGCAACACGTTAGACTATACGGCTTTACGGTTGCCCGGACTGTGGGGAAGCCCACGGAACAGCCGTAACAATGAACAAATACCAAAGGTTCGAGGAGCTTACCTATGCTGATCGGGAAAAAACATTTTCTGACGGTTGGCGCCATGGCGCTGGCGATGGCTATCGCCGCGCCTGTGTCGGCGCAGCAGAAGTCGGTGGCGGTCACCGCCATCGTCGAGCATCCGGCGCTGGATGCCGTGCGTGACGGGGTGCAGGACGCCCTCAAGGCAGCCGGTTACGAGCCGGGCAAGAACCTGAAGTGGCAATACCAGAGCGCCCAGGGCAACAACGGCACCGCCGCCCAGATCGCTCGCAAGTTCGTCGGCGACAAGCCTGACGCCATCGTCGCCATCGCCACCCCGTCGGCCCAGGCCGTCGTGGCCGCCACCAAGGACGTGCCGGTGGTGTATTCCGCCGTGACCGATCCGGTTGCCGCCCAGCTCGTGTCCAGCATGGACGCCTCGGGCACCAACGTGACGGGCGTGTCGGATCTGCTGGCGCTGGACAAGCAGGTCGACCTGATCAAGAAGATCGTTCCCAACGCCAAGCGCGTCGGCATCGTCTACAACCCGGGCGAAGCCAACTCGGTCGTGGTGGTCAAGAAGCTGCAGGAACTGCTGCCCAAGTCGGGCATGAGCCTGGTCGAAGCCGCCGCCCCGCGTTCGGTCGACGTGGCCTCGGCCGCGCGCAGCCTGATCGGCAAGGTCGACGTCATCTACACCAACACCGACAACAACGTGGTTTCGGCCTACGAGTCGCTGGTGAAGGTCGGCAACGACGCGAAGATCCCCCTGATCGCCTCGGACACCGACAGCGTCAAGCGCGGTGGCATCGCCGCCCTGGGCATCAACTATCGCGACCTGGGCGTGCAGACCGGCAAGGTGGTGGTGCGCATCCTGAAGGGCGAAAAGCCCGGCGCCATTCCGTCCGAAACCATCAACAAGCTCGAGCTCTACGTGAACCCGGGCGCGGCCGCCAAGCAAGGCGTGACGTTGTCCGACGCGGTCATCAAGTCGGCCGCGGTGGTCGTGAAGTAAAGTAATGGCTGGTCTGCCCCGCCCGTGCCCACCCGGCGCGGGCGGGGCTTGTTTTTATCTTGTTTTCTTGTGTTTTCCCGGCCGGCAGGCGGGGCCCACAGGGCGGCAGCATCCACAAGGTGCGCGCGGCCCGGCGCAAAGGCGTTGGTCTTAACGGCATGTCGGCCTTGGCCGCCACGCTGCGTTTTGCTCCCCTGGAGCGTCCATCGAGCAGCCCGCTTGCGGCCCTGGCCGGCGAGCCTGGCGACGCCTTGGCAGGAATCGAGAGAAAATCACACGGCAAGAAACGTTTATTGCGAAAGCTCGGGTAAAACTGACCCCGAAACGCAAGAAGTCGGACGTTTCAAATCACTAATATGCTCGTTCCTTACCTGATTGGATTTGACCCATGTCATTGTTCTCGTTGTTAGGCGCACTGGAGATCGGCCTGATCTTCAGCCTGGTGGCCTTGGGCGTGTATATCTCCTTTCGCCTGTTGCGCTTCCCTGACCTGACCGTTGACGGCAGCTTCCCGCTGGGCGGCGCCGTCTGTGCCACGCTGATCGCTTCGGGCACCGACCCGTTCGTGGCCACCATCGTCGCCACGTTCGCGGGCGCGGCCGCCGGCCTGGTCACCGGCTGGCTCAACGTCAAGCTCAAGATCATGGATCTGCTGGCCAGTATCCTCATGATGATCGCGCTGTATTCCGTGAACCTGCGCATCATGGGCAAGCCCAACGTGCCGCTGATCACGGAACCCACCGTCTTCACGATCCTGCAGCCGGGCTGGCTGTCGGATTACGTGGCGCGGCCGCTGATCCTGCTGGTCATCGTGGTGCTGGCCAAGCTGGCGTTGGACTGGTTCTTCGCCACCCAGACGGGCCTGGCGGTGCGCGCCACCGGCTCGAACGGCCGCATGGCCCGCGCCCAGGGCGTGAACACCGGTCGCATGATCCTGTTCGGCATGGCGCTGTCCAACGCACTGGTCGCCATGGCGGGCGCGCTGTTCGCGCAGACCCAGGGCGGGTCGGACATCTCGATGGGCATCGGCACCATCGTCATCGGCCTGGCCGCCGTGATCGTGGGCGAAAGCATCCTGCCGTCGCGCAAACTGGTGCTGGCCACGCTGGCCGTCATCATCGGCGCCATTGTCTACCGCTTCTTCATCGCGTTGGCTCTCAATAGCGATTTCATCGGCCTGAAGGCGCAAGACCTGAACCTCGTCACCGCGGTCCTGGTCACCATCGCCCTGGTCATCCCCATGCTCAAGCGCCGGCTCCTCGGCAAGAAGGGGCGCTGATATGCTGTCCGCAAAAGACCTCAAGATCACTTTCAACGCGGGCACGCCGATCGAAACGCGCGCGCTGCGCGGCCTGTCGCTGGACATTCCCTCGGGCCAGTTCGTGACCGTCATCGGCTCGAACGGCGCGGGCAAGTCCACCTTCCTGAACGCCGTGTCGGGTGACCTGCCGATCGATTCCGGCACCATCATGATCAACGACGCCGACGTCACCCGCCAGCCCGTCTGGGCCCGTGCGGGGCGCGTGGCGCGGGTGTTCCAGGACCCCATGGCCGGCACCTGCGAAGACCTGACCATCGAAGAAAACATGGCGTTGGCGCAGCTGCGCGGCGCGCGCCGCGGCTACGGCCGCGCGGTCAAGGCATCGATGAAGGACGGTTTCCGCGAACGCCTCGCAACCTTGGGCCTGGGCCTGGAAAACCGCCTGTCGGACCGCATCGGCCTGTTGTCGGGCGGCCAGCGCCAGGCGGTGAGCCTGCTGATGGCCGCGCTGCAGCCGTCGCGCATCCTGCTGCTGGACGAGCACACCGCCGCGCTGGATCCGCGTACCGCCGACTTCGTGCTGCAACTGACCGCCCGCATCGTGGCGGAAAACAAGCTGACCACCATGATGGTCACGCACAGCATGCGCCAGGCGCTGGACGTGGGCGACCGCACGGTCATGCTGCATCAGGGGCAGGTGGTGCTGGACGTGTCCGGCGAGGAGCGCCGCGGCATGGACGTGCCGGACCTGCTGGCGATGTTCGAGCGCGTGCGCGGCGAGAAGCTGTCGGACGACGCGTTGCTGCTGGGGTGATCCCGCGCTGACCCGCTCAGCGAAACGCCCGGTGCGGCGCCCCATTCCAGGGGCGTCTCACCGGGCGTTTTTCATGGCGTGGCCGGGTTGGGCTGTCAGGGGGCCAGGCTTCGCCAGGTCTTGAGCAGCAGCGTTTCGATGTCGTGCACCGGCAGCCCGGTGGCGCGCGCCACGGCGTCGCGGTAGGGCGGCATATTGGTGCATTCCAGCACGATGTCGCTCAGGTCCGGCGCCCGCGCCGCCAGGCGCGTGGCGGCGTCCACCACATCGCGCTCGACCTGGGCCAGGTCCATCACGGGGCTGTTTTCCAGGATGCGCGCATGCATTTCGCAGCCGGGCGCCAGGCCTTCGACGATGGCATTGGCCGGCACATCGACCGCATCCAGGATGCCGCGCGACAACGACCGCGCGTCGAAGGTGACGACGCCCACGCGCGCCAGGCCGCGGCATTGCAGCAGGCTGGACGTGACCACAGGCACCGGCACGGCGGCGGCCAGCGCCGACTGGTACCTGGCCAGGAAGCCGCAACTGGTGGAGATCAATGCGGCGCCGTCGCGCGCCAGCGCCACGGCGGCATCGATGAACGGCTGCAGAAAGGCCGGGTCGGCCTCCTGCACGATCTTGCGCGGCGATGCCCCCTGCACCGTGACAAAGCGCACCGGGATGCCGGCCCGTGCATAGGTCTGGGCGTTGCCGACGTCGCCGGGCGGCCGCGGAAAGCGGGTGTCCAGCATCAGCACGCCCAGGAAGCCGGCGGCGCTCATGCGGAAGTCTCCTGTCCTGGCGCGCGGTGAAAGCGCGCCAGGAAGGCGCGGGTGGCTTCGTTTTGCGGATTGCCGATCACGGCTTGCGGCGGCCCGCTTTCGGCGACCACGCCGTCGCGCATGAACACGACCTGGTCGGCGACCTCGCGGGCGAAGCCGATCTCGTGGGTCACCAGGATCATCGTCATGCCATCGCGGGCCAGGCCTTTGATGACGTTCAGCACTTCGCCCACCAGTTCGGGGTCCAGCGCCGAGGTGGCTTCATCGAACAGCATCACGGCCGGCTGCATCGCCAGCGCGCGGGCAATCGCCACGCGCTGCTTCTGGCCGCCGGACAGCTTGTCGGGGTAGTAGTCGGCGCGCTCGGCCAGGCCGACCTTGCGCAGCAGTTCGCGGGCGCGTTCCTCGGCTTCCTTTTTCGGCATGCGTAGCACGGTGACCGGGCCTTCCATCACATTGCGCAGCGCCGTCATGTGAGGGAACAGGTTGAAATGCTGGAACACCATGCCGGCCGAGGCGCGAAAACTGGCCAGCTGCTTCTCGCTGGGCAGGCGGGTGGCGGCGCCCTGGAACGCCAGCGACTGGCCGCCCACCGCGATGCGGCCGCCGTCGGGAATGGTCAGCAGGTTGATGCAGCGCAGCAGCGTGGACTTGCCCGAGCCCGACGGCCCGATCAGGGCCACGGCCTGGCCGCGTTCGACCTGCAGGTTGATGTTCTTGAGCACTTCCTGTCCGCCGAACGACTTGCGCAGGCCCTGGATATTGATGAGAGGGTTGCCCATGGTCATGCCTCTTTGGCGGTGCTGCCGAATTCGAGCTTCTTGGCCCACAGCGTGAAGGGCAGCAGGATCACGAAATACGCGACCGCGATGAAGGTGTAGATCTCCAGCGGCCGGTAGGTGTCGTGCGCCACCACCTGGCCCTGGTACAGCAGGTCGGGCACTGCTAGCACGGACAGCAGCGAGGTGTTCTTGAGCTGCATGATGGACTGATTCATCAGGGGCGGCACCATCTTCTTGAACGCCTGCGGCAGGATCACTCGGCGCAGGGCCTGCGCCGGCGTCATGCCCAGCGCCTTGGCCGCCTCGGTCTGGCCGGCATCCGTGGAAATGATGCCGCCACGGATGATCTCGGAATAGAAAGCGCCGCCGTACAGCGCCAGGCACAGCGTGGCCGCCGCCACCGGCGACATCTCGATGCCGGTGACCACGGGCAGGGCGTAGTAGAACCAGACCAGTTGCACCAGCACCGGGGTGCAGCGGAACACCTCGATGTAGGCGCGGATCGGCGCGGTGACCAGCACGTTGCGCGACAGCCGCCCCAGGCCGGTTACCAGTCCTACCGCCAGGCCCAGGAACACGCACAGGATGGTGAACAGGATGGTGTTCATGACGCCCACGGCGATCAGCTTGCGGTATTCCCACAACACGCTGAAGTCCCAGTCGTACTGGACCGCCGCGCCGAAGATGGCTTCGCGCTTGACGATGACCGCGAGCACGGCGACGGCCACCGCCACGCCCAGCAGCCAGGCGCCTGCCCGCGAGCGGGGCAGGGTTTCGTTCTGGTCGTTCATTGCCGCGGCCTTAGAACTGGATTTCGGGCGGGAAGGCTTCGGGCGGCACGCCGGCCAGCTTCTGCATGTTGGACAGAATCACGCCACGCACCTCGCCTTTGGCGCGGATGTCGGCCAGCCAGGCGTTGACGGCCTTTTGCAACGAATCGTCGGCTTCCTTGCGCAGACCGATGCTGACTGGCGCGGTTTCAACCGGGCTGGGGATCGACATGACGCCGATGCCGGGCCGCTTTTCCAGCAGCGGCTTGGCCAGCAGCACCACCAGGATCTGGCAATCGGCGCGGCCGGACGACAGCGCCAGCGTGGCCGAACCGGAATTCTCCAGGCGAGTGACGGTGGCCTTGGTCAGCACGCGCGTGGCGAGCTGGTCATGGCTGGAGCCCACGTCGACCACGACGCGGTTCTCGGGGGCGTTGAGTTCGGCCCACGATTTGGCCGGGAAGCCCTTGCGGCAGACGGTGGTGTAGGTGTTCTGGAACAGGGTGTCGGAGAAATTCACGACTTCCTTGCGCGCCGGGGTGGGCGCCATGCCGAACATCAGGTCGATCTTGTTGGTCTGCACGTCCAGCACCGAATTGCCCCAGGTGGTTTCCAGGTATTCGGTCTTCACGCCCAGGCGGGCGGCGAACATCTCGGCGAAGTCGGGGCCGAAGCCTTCCCACTTGCCGGTATTGATGTTCTTGTTGAAGTAGGGGATGGCGCCGGCGATGGCGCCGATGCGGATCGTCTTGGTGCGCATGATGCGCTCCATGGCGGTCTCGTTGGCGGACTGGGCGTGCGCCGCGCCGGCGAAGGCCAGGCCGGCCAGCGCCAGGACGGACGCGACGAATTTGCGTTTGGTGTTCATGGGCTTCTCCTTGGGGTCTGTCTGGTACGGGGCCGCGGGCGGCCCGTGCTGCTGTGATGGCGTCTTAAATGAACCGGCCGGGACGAAATGCGCGGTAGGGCGTGCCGTCCGCTCCGGACATCAGTTCGCCTAGTATCTTCGCCGTTCCTGGCGCGGTGCTGAAACCGATGTGCTGATGGCCCAGCGCCAGCCACAGGCCGGGGCGGCGCGGCGCCTGGCCGATCATCGGGCGGCTGTCCGGCAGGGTCGGGCGGCGGCCCAGCCAGGCCTGTGGATCCAGCCGCGCGCCCAGGGCCAGCGCTTCGCGGGCGCGGCTTTCCGCCAGGTCCAGTTGATCGGGGCGGGCAGGGGTCTCGCAGTCGTTCAGCTCGACGCCGGTCGTCAGCCGCAGGCCGCGGGCCATCGGGGACAGCACATAACCGCCGCCGGTGTCGTAGACCGGCCGGGTCAGCGCCGGCCCGTCGCCGGCGCCATAGTGCATGTGATAGCCGCGCTCGAACGCCATGGGCAGGTCGATGCCGGTGGTCTTGAGCAGTGACTTGGACCAGGGGCCCAGCGCCACCACCAAGTCCGGCGCGGCGAGCGCGGCGGACGCATGGTCGCCTTGCACGGTCCAGCCTGCGCCGTCGCGGCAGATGGCCGTTGCGTCCAGGCGGCGCAAGGTGCCGCCCCGGCGCTGGAACAGGTCGGCGTAGGCGCGCGTGACGGCGCCGGGATCGTCCACCGAATACGAACCTTGAATCCACAGGGCGCGGGTGAATATCGGGGCCAGGGCAGGTTCCAGCCGCGCCAGCTCGGCCGGGTCCAGCGCCTGGGTCGGCACCTGGTGGCGGGCGTAGGCGGCGCGCGACAGGGCGCTGCCCTGCCAGGCGGCTTCGCTGCGGAACAGGAAGATCCAGCCCGTGTCGCGCAGGCGGTGGCTGATGCCGGCTTCAGCCAGCAGGCGCTGGTGCTCGGGCGCCGACAGCCGGATCAGGCTGTCCAGCGCCGCGGCGGTTTCCTGGAAGACCGAGGGCCGCGCGCGCCACAGGAAGCTGGCGGCCCAGCCCAGGTTGCGGGCCAGGTAGCCGGGGCGGTAGCGGAATTGGACGGTGTCGTTCTTGAGCAGCCGGGGCAACTGGCGCCACAGGCCGGGATGGTTGAACGGCATCAGGGAACTGCGGGCCAGCACGCCGGCGTTGCCGTGCGAGGTTTCCTGGCCAGGTTCCTGGCGGTCGACCAGGGTGACGTCCATGCCGCGACGCTGCAGTTCCAGCGCACAGCAGACGCCGACGATGCCGGCGCCGAGCACAATGACTTGTTTTCCCATCTTTTTTTGGACTCAGGCTAGGGGCAAAGGGACCCGTCGGCGATTGTAGGGCAGCGGGGGGCGGCCTGCGCGCGGGACAGGCCACGGCGTGGACGCCCGCGGCGAGGGCCGCGCGATGACTGCGCCGTCGCAGGCCGCAGGGGCCGGCAGGCCGCCCGGCTCAGGTTGGCGGCCGTTGCCCCAGGATCCGGCCGGCCGCGGCCACGCCCCACCACGCCGCCTCCTCGAAAACGGAATAGCCGGACAGGTCGGCGTGGGCGAACAGCACCGGGCCGTCGACGTCGCGCAGGGCTGCCAGGCCCGGGTTGGACAGGTAGCCGCAATACGGCGAGGCCATGGCGTGGCCGCGCACCGTGATTTCAAGCTGGCGCGCGCGGCGCCAGAAGTCATCGCCGTAGGCGGCCACCAGATCCGCCGCCGCTTCGTCGCGCAGCGCTTCGGGACTGGCGCTGGCCAGCCATCGTCGCGTGGCTTGCGGCGTCTTGCCGCTGAGCGCGTCGTAGGCCGTGAACACCGTGCGCGGCGAACGCGCCACCCGCAGCAATTGGTGGGTCGACACCACATAGCCCAATGCGCGGCCCTGGTAGACCACGTTGTCCCAGGACAGCGGCTCGCCGGGCGCTTCGCGCGGATAGCCGTCCATGACGAAGTTGGACACCAGCCATGGCGCGTGCGGTGAAGCGTGCACCGCCGGGTCGTAGCCGTAGGCGCGGATGTCGGGCAGGATGCGCTGGGCCACGAACAACGGCATGGCGCAGACGGCGCGCCGCGCCTGCAGCGTGTAGACGCTGGCGGCGGGGCCCGGCGCCAGGCAATCGACCTGGGGGCCGGCGGCGGTCTCGCGCAGGCGCACCGCGGTGCCGGGCAGCAGCCAGCCGGCGTGGCCCAGCCGCGCGCTGATCGCATCGCGCAGGCGCTGCATCAGCGGCGCCAAGCCGCCGGGCCAGGTCAGCACCGCGCCCTCGGCGGCGTTGGCGGCATGACCGTCGCGGCTGGCGAAATAATGCAGGCCGGCCCAGGCCGAGACCACGTCGTATTGCGCGCCGTAGTCGTCGCGGCAGCAGTAGTTCAGGTACCAGTGCAGCGCGGGCGAGGTATAGCCCTCGCGGTCCAGCCACGCTTTGAACGTCAGCGTGTCCAGCGCGCGCCAGGCCGGGTCGCGCGACGACAGCGCGATGGGAATGCAGAAGACCTTGTGGCCGTCGTTGCCGACCTGCCCGTGCAGTTGATCCACCAGCGCCAGGAACTTGCGATGCTGTTCGGCGTCGCCGTCGGGCAGGCCGGTCATCGGCAGCAGGCCGTCTTCCCAGTGGCCGTTGCGCAGCAGGCGCTCCTGCGGCGAATGCGCCAGGACGGTTTCGTCGTAATAGGGCCGCGCGGCGTAGGCGTCGCGTTCGGCGATGCCGAAGTCGGCCAGCATCTCGCGCACGTGGGTGGACTGCAGCGACGGCAGCGGCAGGTAGTGCGCGCCCAGTGGATAGTCCAGGCCGTCGCGCTGCCCGGCCGAGGCATTGCCGCCGTACTCGGGGCCCTCGACCACCACGAAATCGGTATGGCCTTCGCGCGCCAGTTTCCAGGCGCAGGTCAGGCCGGCCACGCCGGACCCCAGGATCGCCACCTGGCAGCGGCGGCTACTTGATGACGTCGGCAGCGTGGCACCGTCGCGCAGCGCATGGCCGGCCTGCATGCCGGGATAGCGCACGTCGGGCGTGGTCTCGATGATGCGCGACCGGTAGTAGCCCGCCGTGCCCGCCGCGGCGGCGGTGGCCGTGCCCAACAGGAAGGTGCGGCGGCGCATCAGCGGATGACCTTGCGCCAGTCCTCGTCGAAGTAGCGCACGAGCGATTGTTCGTTCAAGCGGTTCGGCGGCATGGCCAGCGCCGGCATGTCGGCGGGAAAGTGGAACAGCTCGCGCAGGGTGGGCGGGTCCAGGTAGCGGGTCGGCACCGAGATGGCTGCGGGCGGCGTGTAGTCGCGGCGCTTGCCGGCCAGGATGAAGCCCCAGTCGCCGAACGACGGTACGTAGGCGTGGTACGGCCAGGTGTTCAGGCCGGCTTCCTTCAGTGTGGCGTCCACGCTCCAGAACGAGCGCGGCGCGAAGTAGGGCGAGGTCGACTGGATGACCATGTAGCCGTTCTCGGCCAGGTGCCGCGCCATCAGGTGGTAGACCGGCACCGAATACAGCCGGCCCAGGCCGAAGTTGGACGGGTCGGGGAAGTCGACCACGATGTAGTCGTAGACCTCGGCATGGCTTTCCAGCCAGCGGCCCGCGTCGTCGTTGATGACGGTGACGCGCGGATCCTTCAGCGAATTCTGGTTCAGCCGGGTCAGCGGTTCGGAACGCGAGAACAGGCCGGTCATGGCCGGGTCCAGGTCCACCAGCGTCACGTGCTCGACGTGCTTGTACTTGAGGATTTCACGCACCGCCAGGCCATCGCCGCCGCCCAGCACCAGCACGTTGCGGGCCCACGGCAGCGCTTGCAGGCCGGGAATCACCAGCGACTCGTGGTAACGGTGTTCGTCGCGCGACGAGAACTGCAGGTTGCCGTTGATGTACAGGCGCAGGTCGTCGTGCCAGCGCGTCACGATCAGGCGCTGGTAGGGCGTGGTTTCGGCGTGCACCACATCGTCGCCGTACAGGCCTTTTTCGGCCCAGGCCGTCATCTGGCCTGAGAACAGGAAGCCCAGGGCCAGCAAGCCGAGCACCACGCCGCCGCGGATGGCTTTTTCAGCGGGCCGGCGCACTTCGGCGCGGAACAGCCAGGTGGTCCAGAGCGCCACGCTGGCATTGAGGATGCCGAACAGGAACCCGGTGCGCAGCAAGCCCAGCTTGGGCGCCAGCAGCAGCGGAAAGATCAGCGAGACGGCCAGCGCGCCCAGGTAGTCGAACGTCAGCACCCGGCTGACGATTTCGCGGAATTCCGTCTTGCGCTGGTTGAACACGCGCATTACCAGCGGGATTTCCATGCCCACCATCAGGCCGATGATGAACACGCCCACGTACAAGGCGGCGCGGAAGGGCGCCGACAGCCAGGCGAACACCAGGAACAGGACGGCGGCGGAAACTCCCCCCAATAATGCGACGGCCAGTTCGACGTCGATAAAGCGATTCAAAACGTCGTCGTCTTTTACATATTTTGACAACCACGATCCGATGCCCATCGCGAACAGATAGCAGCCGATGACGGAAGAGAACTGGAGAATGGAATCGCCCAGCAAATAGCTGGCCAGCGCGCTGCTGATGAGCTCGTAGCCCAAGCCGCAGGATGCGACGATCAATACCGACAGGATGAGAACGCGGTCGCGCATGGGGGTTCCGACTCAGAAAATGCGTTCGCAGTATATCGAAGGCGCCGTATATACTGCGCGCAATTAGGGCCTGAAGGGGGGCGAATATGGGAGAAGCGATGCATCCGGCCGTGACCTATCTGATCTACATCGTCTCGGCGCTGGTGATGCTGGGCGTGTTCACCGCCGTCTACACCACGGTGACGCGCTACAAGGAATTCGACCTGATCCGCGAAGGCAACATCGCCGCGGTGCTGTCGTACAGCGGCGCGCTGGTGGGCTTTTCCTTCACGCTGTGCTCCAGCATCGCCATCCACGCCAGCTTCGTCATGTTCGTGGTCTGGGGCGTCGCCGCCATGGCGGTGCAACTGGTCGTCTACGCGATCATGGCGCGGGCCATCCGCGGCCTGAACGAAGCCATCGAAGAAAACAATATCGCCATGGGCGGCCTGATCGGTTCGATCTCGCTGGCCGCCGGCGTCGTCAACGCCGCCTGCCTGACCTGAGCGGGCCGAACGCGCTGATTCCGATCTGACACAGGAGAACTTGCCATGAGTCTCGGTTCATTTATCCGCAAGCAGTTTATTGACATCCTGCAATGGAACGAGGATGGCGATGGCGTGCTGGCCTGGCGCCATCCGATGCAGGATTTTGAAATCCAGTACGGCGCCAGCCTGACCGTGCGCGAATCGCAGATGGCGGTATTCGTCAACGAAGGCAAGGTGGCCGACGTGTTCGGCCCCGGCATGTACAAGCTGACGACGCAGACGCTGCCGATCCTGACGTACCTGAAGAACTGGGACAAGCTGTTCGAGTCGCCCTTCAAGTCGGATGTGATCTTCTTCAGTACCCGCCTGCAACTGGGCCGGCGCTGGGGCACGGCGCAGCCGGTCACGCTGCGCGACAGCGAATTCGGCATGGTGCGGCTGCGCGCCTTCGGCGTGTATTCGTACCAGATCACCGATCCGGCCAAGTTCTACCGCGAGATCAGCGGCACGCGCGACGTCTACACCGTCGACGACCTGGAATTGCAGCTGCGCAACATGGTGGTCGCCGCCATGACTACCGCGCTGGGCGGCTCCAAGGTGGCGTTCCTGGACATCGCCGGCAATCAGGGCCTGATGTCGCAGAGCATCAGCGAGCAGCTGGCCCCGGTGTTCGATCGCTACGGGGTCAAGCTGGACAACTTCACGGTTGAAAACGTGTCGCTGCCCGAAGAGTTGCAAAAGGCGCTGGACACCCGGATCTCGATGGGCATGGCCGGCGACCTGGGCAAGTTCACCCAGTACCAGACGGCCACCTCGATCCCGCTGGCGGCGCAGAACGAAGGCGGCATCGCCGGCATCGGCGCGGGCCTGGCGGCCGGCGCGGCGCTGGGCCAGACCATGGCGACCGGGCTGGGCGTGGGGCAGGCTGCGGCTCAGGGCCAGCCGGCGCAGGCCACGGCGGCTGGCGCCGCCGCGGCAGGGGCTGCGGGCGCGGCGGCCGGGGGCGACCCCGTGCAGCGGCTGCAGCAGCTCAAGGACCTGCTCGACAAGGGCCTGATCACGCCGGCCGACTACGACTCGGCCAAGGCCGAAGTGCTGAAGAAACTCACCAGCTGAGCGCCGAACGCCCATGCAGCAGGTCCTGTGTCCGCAGTGCGGAGCGCCCGTCAAGTTCACGTCCACGGCGTCGGTCATGGCGGTCTGCGGCGCATGCCGCAGCACGCTGCTCAAGGACGCCGAGTCGGTCAAGCGCATCGGCGAAACCGCGGATGTGCTGGAAGACTATTCGCCCCTGTGCCTGGGCGCTGCCGGCCAGTTCGAAGGCAAGCGCTTCGACCTGATCGGCCGCATCCAGCTGCGCTATGAAGACGGCTTCTGGAACGAGTGGTATCTGTGGTTCGACGACGGCTCGGACGGCTGGTTGTCGGACGCCTCGGGCCAGTACGCCATCACCCGCCGCCGCAAGGTCAAGTCAACCCAGGGCATGCCGGCGTTCGCCGACATCGCGCCGGGCGACGAACTGAAGCTGGACGGCCAGCGCTTCGCGGCGTCCGACGTGCGCACCTGCCGCGCCGGCGGCGCGCAGGGCGAGTTGCCCTTCGTGCCGGGCGATGGCTGGGAGGCCAAGGTGGCCGACTATCGCAGCCTGGACGCCTTCCTGACGCTGGATTTTTCCGACAGCCCCGATCCCGAGCTGTACATAGGCAAGGCCTTCGACCTGGCGGGCATGCAGGCGGCCTCGTTGCGTTCGAACGAACAGGTGCAAGAGACGGCGGGGCGCTTTCGCGGCCAGATCAAGGCGCTGGATTGCCCCAATTGCGGCGCGCCCATCAGCTTTGTCGCGGCCATGGCCACCCAGGTGGTGTGCCCGTCGTGCGCCGCCACGGTCGACTGCGCCGGCGAGACCGCCGAGGTCATCGCCAAGGCGCAGAAGGTCAAGGCCATCAAGACCACGCTGGCGCTCGGCGCCACCGCCAAGATCGACGGCGCGGCCTATACCCTGATCGGCCTGATGAAATGCGCCGACCCGGACCCCGAAGAGCCGTCCGACTGGATCGAATACCTGCTGTTCAACCCGGTCAAGGGCTTCATCTGGCTGGTGGAAACGGACGAGGGCTGGGAACGTGTGCAGGTCTGCGACACCTGGCCCAGTCGCAACAATGCCACCAGCGTGCGCTGGCGCGACAAGCTGTACCAGAAGCTGTACGACTACACGTCGCGCGTCGACCTGGCGCTGGGCGCCTTCAACTGGCGGGTGAAGGTGGGCGACAGCACGCAGATCACCGACTACAAGGCGGGCAACCTCAAGCTCACCCGCGAGCAGGGGCCGGCCGAACTGGGCTGGTCCGCCGCTGGGCCGGTGGCACCCGCCCAGCTGGCCGAGTGGTTCGGCAACCCCGAACTGGCCAAGCAGAAAGCCATGCCGCGGGCGAGCACGCCGGGCGGTTACCGCAAGTGGGCCTGGTTCGCGACCATCGCCATGGGTTTCCTGAACCTGGGAAATATTTTCAACGGCCGCCTCCTGCCGATCCTGATCGGCCTGGCGTTCCTGTGGCTGCCGGCCAGCCTCGCGGACAAGATGTCCGCAAAGGACGAATAGCGGATGGGCAAGTTCCTCTATGCCATCTACGCCGTGATCGTGGTCATGGCCGCCACCGGCGCCAGCTCGCCCGGCGCCCGCTTCACCAGCGGCGGCAGTACCAGCAGCGGCAGCAGCAGCAGCTGGGGCGGTGGTTCATCGGGCAGCTCGGGCTGGTCCTCGGGCGGATCGCACAAGTGACAGCGCTGGTTTCGACCCCGCAAGACCCGCGTCCCGCCCCGGTGACGCCGCACGCCACGCCCGGCCGTCACATCCTGGCCGACTTTCGCGGCGTGCCGGCCGGCTTGCTGGCCGACGCGCGGGCGCTGGAGCGCGAGCTGGTCCTGGCCGCCGAAGCGGCGGGGGCCAAGGTGCTGGGCGCCCATTTCCACCATTTCGGCGAAGGCGCCGGCGTGACCGGCGTGGTCATGCTCAGCGAATCCCACATCAGCGTGCATTCCTGGCCCGAACACCAGTTCGCGGCGCTGGACATCTTCATGTGCGGCGCGGCGCGGCCCGAGCTGGCGCTGGAGCGCCTGCACGCGGCGCTGGCGCCCCAGACCGTGCGCGTCACTACGGTCGACCGCGGCTGAACGCCCGGCGCCGGCGGCATTCCCCCAACCTTTGACCTGGCGCAAGCCGCCTGCCGGCTGCAAATTGACGGGCGTTATATACCTATATATATTTCGTTACCGATATTGATCTTGTTCTAGGAGAGTGCCATGTTCCGCAAACACCCGATCCTGGCTGTGTCGCTGGCCCTGGCCGCCGTCTGGGGTTCCAGCGCCCACGCCGGCGACCTGGTGGTGTCCGCCGCCGCCAGCCTGACCAACGCGTTCAAGGAAGTGGCGCAGGCCTACGAAAAGGAGCATGCCGGCACCAAGGTCGTCCTGAACTTCGGTGCCTCCGACGTGCTGCTGCAGCAGATCGTCAAGGGCGCGCCCGCCGACGTGTTCGCGTCCGCCGACCAGAAGGCGATGGACAAGGCCGTCGAGGAAAAAGCCGTCAAGGCCGATTCGCGGGTGGACTTCGCGTCCAACCAGATCGTGCTGATCGTGCCGACGGACAGCAAGCTCAACATCGCCGCGCTCAAGGACCTGACGCGCGACGACGTCAAGCGCATCGCCTACGGCAATCCGGCCTCGGTGCCGGTGGGCCGCTACACCCAAGGCGCGCTGCAGGCCGCCGGCCTGTGGGACGCGGTGCAGGCCAAGAGCGTGCTGGCGCAGAACGTGCGCCAGAGCCTGGACTACGTGTCGCGCGGCGAAGTGGACGCGGGCTTCGTGTTCGCCACCGATGCCGCCGTGATGCCGGACAAGGTCAAGGTCGCCGTGCGCGTGCCGTCGCAGACGCCCGTCACCTATCCTATCGCCGTGACCGCGCGCGACGCCGCCGCCAAGGAAGCCCAGAGCTTCGTGGCCTATGTGCTGTCGCCCGCCGGCCAGGAGATCCTGTCGCGTTACGGCTTCCAGAAGCCCTGAGTCCAGGCCGGGATTGAACGTTGAATCTTGAATCGCAGGCGTCATGAGCGATCCAGTATGGGTGCCCCTGCTGCTTACCCTGAAAGTGGCGGGCTGGGCAACGCTGTTGGCAACCGTGGCCGGCACCGCGGCAGCCTACGGCTTGTCCCGCTGGCGCTGGCCGGGGCGGGACCTGCTGGACGCCATTTTGACGCTGCCGCTGGTGCTGCCGCCTACGGTGCTGGGCTATTACCTGCTGGTGCTGCTGGGCCGGCGCGGCGTGCTGGGCGAAAAGCTGGCGGCGCTGGGCATTGAACTCGTGTTCACCTGGCAGGGCGCCGTCATCGCCGCGTCGGTGGTGGCGTTTCCGCTGGTGTTCAAGTCGGCCCGCGCCGCGTTCGAAAACGTCGACGCGCAGCTGGAAAGCGCCGCCCGCGTGTTGGGCGTGTGCGAAGCCGGTGTCTTCTTCCGGGTGACGCTGCCGCTGGCGGCGCGGGGCATCGTGGCCGGCGTGCTGCTGGCGTTTGCCCGCGCGCTGGGCGAATTCGGCGCCACGCTGATGATCGCCGGCAACCTGCCGGGCCGCACCCAGACGCTGTCGGTGGCCATCTACGAAGCGGTGCAGGCGGGCGACGATGCCACCGCCAACTTTCTGGTGCTGGTGACTTCGATCACCTGCATCGCGGTGCTGCTGGCGGCCGGCAAACTGGTGCCGATCAGTTCCAGCCGACGCAGCGGAGGCGCATGATGAGCGTCGACCTGCGGATCCGCAAGAACATGGTCTCGGGCGATCGGCATTTTTCGCTGGACGTGGCGTTTTCGTCGGCGTCCAAGCGGATTGCGCTGTTTGGGCCGTCCGGAGCCGGCAAGAGCCTGACGCTGCGCGCGGTGGCCGGCTTGCTGCGGCCCGACGCTGGCCGCATCGAAGTCAACGGCCGCGTGCTGTTCGATTCCGAGGCCCGTGTCAGCGTCGCGCCGCAAGCCCGGCGGGTGGCCTACCTGTTCCAGGACTACGCGCTGTTCCCGCACCTGACGGTGGCCCAGAACATTGCCTTCGGCTCGCGCCGCGGCTGGCTCAATCCGCCCAAGCGGGCGGTTTCGGCCGACGCGCGGCGCTGGGTCGACGCCTTTGAACTGGGCGCCATCGTCGGCAGCTATCCCAGCGAGATCTCGGGCGGTCAGAAGCAGCGGGTCGCGCTGGCGCGGGCGCTGATGCTCAAGCCCGACATCCTGCTGCTGGACGAGCCGTTTTCGGCCCTGGATTCCCAGTTGCGCGGCAAGATGCGCCAGGAACTGAACGCCTTGCAACGCCAACTGAACGTGCCGATGCTGCTGATCACGCATGATCCGGCGGACGTCGACGCGCTGGCCGATGAGGTGTTCGAGGTGCGCGAGGGCAAGGTGCGCCGGCGCGACGAAGACGTGGGCGTATAGGGGCGAGGGCAGGGCGGGAGCTTGCCCGCCGCCCGTTAGCGACGGGCGCGCGTCAGTCCAGCACGCCCAGGATCACGCTGGACGCCTTGAAGATGGCGACCGCGGGAGCGCCGTCGCCCAACCCCAGCTCGGTGGCGCTTTCGTTGGTGACAATTGCCACGAGCGTGGTGCCGCCTTCCAGGTCGATCAGGATTTCGCTGTTGACCGCGCCGGTGCGCACCGCCGCGATGGTGCCCGGCAGCTGGTTGCGGGCCGACAGCCGCAGGCCGGGGCCCGGGGCGCCGACGATCACCGATGAGGCCTTGACCAGCGCCAGCGCCTCTTTGCCAGGGGCCAGTTCCAGCTCCTGCGTGCTGTCACGCGTGATGGTGGCGGTGATGACGTGGCCGCCGGCGATGCGCAGCAGGATCTCGTCGTTGACGGCCCCGGTGCGGACTTCCATCACGGTGCCCAGGAGCTTGTTGCGTGCGCTGGTCTTCAACATAAATCGCCTCATCAGGTCGATGTCGCCACGGGCGGTCAGGCCGGCGCGCGTCAGGTTTTCCATGAATTTGCGGTGCTCGGACTCCAGCGCGCGGAAGGTCGCGATCAGGCTGCGGGCCCGGTCCGTCAGGCGCGTGCCGCCGCCGCCCTTGCCGCCCGCGGCGCGCAGCACCAGCGGTTCGCCCGCCAGGTTGTTCATGGCGTCGATGGCGTCCCAGGCGCCCTTGTAGCTCATGCCCACCGCGCGCGCGGCAGCGGTGATGGAGCCCGTGGCGTCGATTTGCGCCAACAGGTCTATGCGGTTCTTTCCGCCCCAATTCTGGGCGCCGGAACGAAACCAAATCGAGCCGTCGAGTTCCAACATGGGGGTATCGTGTGGTCTGGGTCTGGAATAATCCCCCGAGTGTAATGGAGCCCGCGCGCGCCGCGGTTTGATCTTGATCCAATGAGAATGCGTCCTTGTTGAAACTTTGTCCGCTTCGCGGCACTATGAATGCGCCTAAGTCCTGTTGACACCCGGGCCCGCGCGGGCTCGTTCTCTCGGAGATCGACATGAAAGCGTTCAAAATGCTGGCGGTGGGTTCCTTGACGGGCTTGTTGGCGGCTTGCGCCTCCGGCCCCACCGTCAAGGGCGATTACGATCACAAGGCCGATTTCGCGCAGTACCGCACGTTCGGCTACATGTCGCCGCTGGGCACCGACAAGGCCGGCTACAGCACCCTGCTGACCGAAAGGCTGAAAGACGCCACCCGTGGCCAGATGGAGATGCGCGGCTACGTCTACAGTGCTTCCAACCCCGACCTGCTGGTCAATTTCAACGGCAAGCTGCAACAAAAGACCCAGGTCACCGAAGCACCGCCGGCGATGGGGCCGTACTACGGCTACCGCGGCGGCTTCTACGGCGGCTGGCCCGGCTACGGCTGGGGCGACACCGTCTACCAGTACACCGAAGGCACCCTGAACGTCGACCTGGTCGACTCGCGCCGCAAACAGCTGGTCTGGGAAGGCGTGGCGGTCGGCGAGGTTCAGAACCCCGAGATGGCGGCATCGGCGCAAAGCGTCGAGAAAGCCGTCGCGCTGATTTTCGCCAAGTATCCGTTCCGGGCCGGCGTCGCCGCCCCGCAGTTGCCGGACAAGAGCAAGCCCTAGGGCTATGTGACTTTCAAAGGATTCCCGCATGAGTACACGCCGCAAGGCCCAGACCCCCGACACCGGCGCGACGCCGTCCTATGACACCGTGGCCCTGGTCTTGCAGGGGGGCGGGGCCCTGGGGTCCTACCAGGCGGGCGTATACGAGGGCCTGCACGAGGCGGGCATCCGGCCGAACTGGGTGTCGGGCATTTCCATCGGGTCGATCAACGCGGCGATCATCGCCGGGTCGCCCGAGGACGAGCGGGTGGCGCGGCTGCGCGGTTTCTGGGAGAGCATCTGCCGCCCCACCGGCTTTGCCGCCCTGCCATGGGGCGAAACGCTGGCCAATATGTTCGACGGCATTCCGTTCGGCTTCGGCTCGCCCGCCATGAATGGCCAGCTGTCGGCTTTCCAGGCGTTGTTCTCGGGGCAGCCGGGTTTTTTCAAGCTGCGTGTCCCGCCGCCGTACCTGCTGCACGGCAAGGGCGCGGCCTCCACCAGCTTCTACGACACCACGCCGCTGGCGGACACGTTGCGCCAGTACGTGGATTTCGACCTGCTCAACAAGGGCAAGGTGCGCGCCAGCTTCGGCGTGGTGAACGTACGCAGCGGCAATTTCGCCTATTTCGACAGCCAGAAGCACACGCTCGGCCCCGAGCACATCATGGCTTCAGGCGCCTTGCCGCCGGGCTTCCCGTCGGTGGAGATCGACGGCGAGCACTACTGGGACGGCGGCGTCGTGTCCAACACGCCCCTGGCCCAGGTGCTGACAACCGACACCATGCGCGACACGCTGGCCTTCCAGGTGGACCTCTGGCCCGCCCGGGGCGGGCTGCCCACCACGCTCGAGGAAGTCGCTGAACGCCAGAAGGACATCCAGTATTCCAGCCGTACCCGTATGGTCACCGACCAATTGCGGCGGGTGCTGAAGCTGCGCCACGGCCTGCAGCAACTGCTGGACCGCCTGCCCGAGAAAGAACGCAACGCGCCCGACCTGGCCGACATCCGCAAGCTGGCCAATACCCCGGCGACCAACATCATCAACCTGATCTACGAGTCCAAGCACCGCGAGCGTTTTTCCAAGGACTACGAGTTCGGTACCGAGGCCATGCGCGAACACTGGGAATCGGGCCTGGCAGACATCCGCCAGACGCTGGCCAAGCCGGGCATCCTGGCGCGTCCGACCCAGAACAGCTGCTTCGTTTCCCACGACATCCACCGTAATGGCACGCACGTGTCCTAAGGCGGTGCCGCGGGCGCCCGCCGGGGCGGCCGGTCACGCAGGATTGCGCCGCGCCGCGATTTGCCTAGGACTAGTCTGATTTCAAGGCCTTTGTACGGCGCAACCCGCCCAAGCCCGGTAGTCTTTCGGCAAGATTAGCAACCTTGTTCCGGATCCGGAGCGCCGCTCCCCTGGGCGGCGGCCTGCCCGGTGGAGACCTTGGCGTGACTGCTTCCTTTCCCCGTTCTTCCGCTCCCCCCGCCGCCGCGGGCCGTACAGATTCTCCTGCAGGCGCGTCACGGACCGCCGCGGCACGCAAGCGGCCGGCCGCCGAGGCCGCGTGCGCCGCGTCAGCCTTTCCGCCCGACGGCTGGTGGAGCCTGGCGTATCGCGGCTGGACCCTGGTGACCCCGGATGGCGCGCGGCTGGACCTGACCGAAGTCGAACGCGCCTGCTTCCAGTGCCTGCTGGGTAACCCGCGCCGCGAACTTCTCCGCGAAGAACTCATGGCCGCACGCCAGGGCACCAACCTGCGCACGCTGAACGTGGCGATCTGCCGGCTGCGCCGCAAAGTGCGACATCTGGACGCGCGCCTGCCCCTGCACACTGTGCACGGCGCCGGCTACGTGTTCCTGGGCAACCTGCGAGAGATCTCCGATCTGTGATTCCGGCCTTTTGATTCCCGGCCCCCTGCTTGCGCCGTGCTGTGAAAATCAGTGATTTCCCCAATAACTGAGTTACATTAACGGGCTATTCACGTGTCACGCGCGGCGCGCGGCGTTTTGCTTTGATCGCAGGCAGGGTTTGCGGTCAAATACGGCGGTCGGATGCGGCCCCCCGAAACCTGCGGCTGTCTTCGGCAACGGGACACGGCGATTGCTTATCGCCGTCACATTGTTGCGGTCGCTTGGCGCGGTCAACTTCGCGGGGGTTTCAATGCGGTTTTCGCCTAAACGTGTCTCAGGTCTGGCTTTTTCCGGCGGCGTCCTCGCGCTGTTGTTGGCGGGGTGCGGTGAAAAGCCGCAAATGAACCCGGGCATGCCCCAGGTCAGCGTCATTACCGTACAGCCGCAACGCACGCCCATCGTGGCCGAGTTGCCGGGCCGCGTCGACGCGGTGCGCGACGCCCAGATCCGCTCGCGGGTCACCGGCATCGTCCAGAAGATCACCTTCGAGCAGGGCGGCGACGTCAAGGAAAACCAGCTACTGTTCAAGATCGATCCGGCGCCCTACAAAGCCACCTACGATCAGGCCACCGCACAGCTCAAGCAGGCGCAGGCCACCCTGTTCAGCGCCAAGGTGCTGGCTGACCGCTACGCGCCGCTGGTCAAGGCCAACGCCGTCAGCAAGCAGGAATACGACAACGCCGTGGCGTCGTACCGCCAGGCCGAGGCCAACGTGGCCGCCGCCAAGGCCGCCCAGGACAACGCGTCGATCAACCTCGGCTACACCGATGTCGTCTCGCCCATCACGGGCCGCATCGGCAAGCCGCTGGTGACCGAAGGCGCGCTGGTCGATGCCACCCAGGCCACGCAAATGGCCACCGTGCAGCAACTGGACCCGATCTACGTCGACTTCACCCAGTCGACCGCGGACCTGGCGGCGCTGCGCCGCGCCTTTGCCAGCGGCAAGCTGCAGCAGGTCGGCAAGGACGCCGCGCGCGCCACCGTGGTGCTCGAAGACGGCTCCGAATACGACAAGCCGGGCAAGCTGCTGTTCACCGGCATCACCGTCGACCCGTCCACCGGCCAGGTCAACCTGCGCGCCGAAATCCCCAACCCCGACGGCATCCTGTTGCCCGGCATGTACGTGCGCGTGCGTCTGGAGCAGGGCGTGGACGACCAGGCCCTGGTGGTGCCGCAGCAGGCGCTGCAACGTACCGCCGACGGTTCGCAAAGCCTGATGCTGGTCAAGGACAACAAGATCGAACAGCTGCCCGTCACCACCGGCGGCGCCGTCAAGAACAGCTGGATCATCAACAGCGGCCTGAAGGCCGGCGACGTCGTCGTGGTCGAAGGCTTCCAGAAGATCCGTCCGGGCGCGCCGGTGCAGGCCAGCCCCTGGAACAAGAACGGCGGTGCGCCCGCTGCTGGCGGCCAGCCGGCGGCGCAGCCCGGCGGCAAGCCCGCGGAGCCCGGCGCCAAGCCGGCCGAGCCGGCGCCGCAGGACAAGGCCGCAGGCCAGAAATCGTAAGCGGCCCGCAGCGCAACGCGCTGCGTTCCTCTTTGGTGAGCATCGCTTTCAGAGTCAGCCCACATGCCGCAATTTTTTATTGATCGACCAATTTTTGCCTGGGTAGTCGCCCTGTTCATCCTGCTGGCTGGGGTGCTGGCGATCCCGAACATGCCGGTGTCCCAGTACCCCGACGTGGCGCCCCCGGCCATCACCATCACCGCGACCTACCCGGGCGCGTCGGCCAAGGAAGTGGCCGAATCGGTCACCAGTATCATCGAGGACAAGCTCAACGGCGCCAAGGGCCTGATCTACTACGAGTCGGTCAGCGATTCGTATGGCACCTCGACCATCACCGCCACGTTTGCGCCGGGCCGCGACCCCGACCTGGCGCAGGTGGATGTGCAGAACCGCGTGTCCAACGTGATCGCCCAGCTGCCCGCCGCCGTGCAGCAGCAGGGCCTGAAGTACGAGCAGACCAGTACCGGCTTCCTGATGATCGTGACGCTGTCGTCCACCGACGGCTCGCTGGACCAGACCGCGCTGGCCGACTACATCACCCGCAACGTGCAGAACCCGGTGTCGCGCGTGGCCGGCGTGGGCCAGTTCCAGCTGTTCGCGGCGCCGCGCGCCATGCGCATCTGGGTCGATCCCGCCAAGTTGGTGGGCTTCAGCCTGAGCATGGCCGAGGTCAACCAGGCGATTTCGGCGCAGAACGTGCTGGTGTCCGGCGGCAGCATCGGCGCGCCGCCCAACCCCGAATCGCAGCGCATCACCGCCACCGTGGTGGCCAACGGCCAGCTCAGCACGGTCGAAGGTTTCGGCAAGATCGTCCTGCGCGCCAATACCGATGGTTCCAAGGTGCTGCTGCGCGACGTCGCCCGCATTGAGGTCGGCGCCGACAACTACCAGTTCGGCGCCCGCCTGAACGGCAAGCCCACGGCGGCCTTCGCCATCGTGCTCTCGCCCGACGCCAACGCGCTGGCTACCGCCCAGGGCGTGCGCCAGCAGATGGACGAACTGTCCAAGTACTTCCCCGGCAACATCACCTACGCCATCCCCTACGACACCGCGCCCTACGTCAAGGTCTCGATCGAGCAGGTGCTGCACACCCTGGCCGAAGCCATGGTGCTGGTGTTCCTGGTGATGTACCTGTTCCTGCAGAACGTGCGCTACACCCTGATCCCGGCGCTGGTGGTGCCGGTGGCCATGCTGGGGTCGTTCGCGGTCATGCTGGCGCTGGGGTTCTCGATCAACGTGCTGACCATGTTCGCCATGGTGCTGGCGATCGGGATTCTCGTGGACGACGCCATCGTGGTGGTCGAAAACGTCGAACGGATCATGGCCACGGAAGGGCTGCCACCCAAGGAAGCCACCAAGAAGGCCATGCCCCAGATCAGCGGGGCCATCATCGGCATCACGCTGGTGCTGGTGACGGTGTTCCTGCCGCTGGCCTTCATGAGCGGGTCGGTGGGCGTGATCTACCGCCAGTTCTCGGTGGCCATGGCCGTGTCGATCTTCTTCTCGGCGCTGCTGGCCCTGACCTTCACGCCGGCGCTGTGCGCGACCATCCTCAAGCCGGTGCCCAAGGGGCATCACAACGACAAGAAGGGCTTTTTCGGCTGGTTCAACCGCAAGTTCGACGCCACCACCCACGGCTACCAGAATTGGGTGTCCCGTATCCTGCACAAGGGCGGACGCATGATGCTGGCCTTCCTGGTGCTGGTGATTCTGCTGGGCTGGCTGTACCTGCGCCTGCCGTCGTCGTTCCTGCCTGAAGAAGACCAGGGCTACGTCATCAGCAACATCGAACTGCCCACCGGCGCCAGCGCCAACCGCACGGTCCAGGTCATCGAAGAGGTCGAAGCCTACTTCCGCCAGATTCCCGCGGTCGAGAACATCATCACGGTGCAGGGTTTCAGCTTCAACGGTAACGGCCTGAACGCCGCTATCGCGTTCACCACGCTCAAGGACTTCAAGGACCGCAAGGGCAAGGGCGATTCCGCTGGCGCCATCGCGTTCAACGCGTTCCAGAAGCAGCTGATGGGCGTGCACGACGCCATGGTGTTCACGCTGGTGCCGCCCGCGATCTCGTCGCTGGGCAATGCCACGGGCTTCGACCTGCGCCTGCAGGATCGCGGTTCGGCAGGCACCGACGCGCTCGCCGCGGCCACCGGCCAGCTGATGGGCATGGCCATGAAGAGCCCGGTGCTGTCGCAGGTGCGTATCACCGGCCTGTCGGCCGGCACGCAGCTGACGCTGGACATCGACCGCGACAAGGCCGCCGCGCTGGGCGTGAACTTCGACGAGGCCGCCTCGCTGATTTCCACGGCGGTCGGTTCGGCCTACCTGAGCAAGTTCCCCAACCTGGGCCGGATGCAGAACATCTGGGTGCAGGCGGATGCGCCGTACCGCATGCAGTTGTCGGACGTGCTCAAGCTGAACGCCCGCAACGTGCAGGGCGGCATGGTGCCGCTGTCGACGTTCGTGTCGGCCAAGTGGTCGCAGGGCCCGGTGCAGGTGGTGCGCTACAACAGCTATGAATCCATGCGTATCGGCGGCAGCGCCGCGGCCGGTTACACCACCGGCCAGGCCATGGAAGAAATGCAGAAGCTGGTGGCGCAGTTGCCGCAAGGCTTTGGCTACGAATGGACCGGCCTGTCCTACCAGGAACGCCAGGCCGGCAACCAGGCCCCGATCCTGATGGGCCTGTCGCTCCTGATCGTGTTCCTGGTGCTGGCCGCGTTGTACGAAAGCTGGGCGATCCCCATCTCCGTCATGCTGGTGGTGCCGCTGGGCATGCTGGGCGCGGTGGCGCTGGTCAGCGCGCTGGGCATGTCCAACGACGTGTACTTCCAGGTGGGTATGGTGACCGTGATCGGGCTGGCGGCCAAAAACGCCATCCTGATCGTGGAATTCGCCAAGGATCAGTACGCGCGGGGCATGGGCCTTTACGAGGCCGCGGTGGAAGCCGCGCGCCTGCGGTTCCGGCCGATCCTGATGACGTCGCTGGCATTCATCCTGGGCGTGGTGCCGCTGGCCATGGCCACCGGCGCCGGCGCCGCCAGCCAACGCGCCGTGGGCTTGGGCGTGTTGGGCGGCATGCTGGCCGCCACGCCGTTCGCGGTGATTTTCGTGCCGACCTTCTTCGTGGTGGTGCTGGGCCTGTTCAAGACCAAGCCACGCCTGTTGGGCGCCGAACTGCGCGCCTTCGAAGAAGAGCAGGCGGCTAAGAAAGCGGCCGCGGGACAGACCCCGCCGGACGCGCCGCCCGCATCCCCGCAATCTCCCGCACACGGTGGCCAGGAGGGCAAGGAATGAGCGCCCTGATGTTCAAACAGACCGCCCTGTCCGCCTTCGTGGCGGTGGCGTTGGCCGGCTGCTCGCTGGCGCCCGACTACAAGCGGCCCGATGCGCCGGTTTCCGGCACGTTCCCGGACCAGCCCAAGGTGCAGTACGGCGCGTACGCCAATCCCATGACGCTGGGCACGCAGCCCGCGGATGCGGTGGCGCCGCAGACGGGCACCCCCGCGGCCGACCTGGGTTGGCGCGAATTCTTCCGCGACGCGCGCCTGCAGCGCCTGATCGAATTGGCGCTGGTCAATAACCGCGACCTGCGCGTGGCCGTGCAGCGCGTCGAAGAAGCACGCGCCCAGTACGGCGTGCAGCGCGGCGCGCAGTGGCCCAGCATCGGCGCCGGCATCCAGGGCCAGCGTCAGCACCTGCCGCGCAACATGCGTCCGGGCGGCCCCGATTCGACGTCGATCAGCAGCTCGTACCAGGCCGGTATCGGCCTGACCACGTTCGAGATCGACCTGTTCGGCCGCTTGCGCAATCTGTCCGAGGCCGCGTACCAGCAGTACCTGTCGACCGAGCAGGCGCAAAAGACCACCCACATCACCCTGATCGGTTCGGTGGCCGAGTCGTATTTCAATCTGCGCGCCGCCGAGGTCCAGCTGGAACTGACGCAGCGCACGCTGGCCTCGCGGCAAGAGTCGTACAACCTGGTCAAGCGCCGCTTCGACGGCGGTGTGGCGTCCGAGCTGGACCTGAATCAGTCCAAGTCGCTGCTGGACACGGCCTCGGCCGACCTGGCCCAGCTGGCCCGCGCCAAGGCGCAGGCCGTCAATGCGCTGGTGCTGGTGCTGGGCACGCCGCTGCCCGACGACCTGCCGGCGCCGGCCGTGTTCGGCCGCGATCAGTTGCTGGCCAGCGTGCCGGCCGGCCTGCCGTCCGACTTGCTGGAACGCCGGCCCGACATCCTGGCCGCCGAAAACCAGCTGCTGTCGGCCAACGCCAATATCGGCGCGGCGCGCGCGGCGTTCTTCCCGACCATCTCGCTGACCGGCCTGCTGGGCGTGTCGAGCCCATCGCTGGATACGCTGTTCAAGGGCGGGCAGGGCTACTGGAGCTTCTCGCCGTCGATCACCACCCCGCTGTTCGCGGGCGGCAGCATCCGCGAGGGCCTGAACCTGGCGAAGGCCCGCGACAACATCGCGGTGGCGCAGTACGAGCAGACCATCCAGCAGGCGTTCCGCGAAGTGTCGGATGCGCTGGCGGGTGAAGCCACCTATGGCGCGCAACTGGATGCCCAGCGCGCGTTGCAGGATTCGTCGGCCCGCACGCTGGAACTGTCGAATTTGCGCTATACCAATGGCATCGACAGCTACCTGCAGGTGCAGACCGCGCAAGTGGACCTTTTCAATGCCCAGCTCGCGCTGGTGCAAACCGGCCTGGCCGCGCTGATCAACCGTGTGGAACTCTACAAGGCGTTGGGCGGCGGCTGGGAAGAAACAACGAAAGTGCAATGATAGAACTTGGTGTAAACATCGATCACGTCGCGACGCTGCGGCAGCAGCGCCACACGGCCTATCCCGACCCGGTAGCCGCGGCGCTGCGCGCCGAAGACGCCGGCGCCGACCTGATCACGCTGCATCTGCGCGAAGACCGCCGCCACATCCAGGACGCCGACGTCTACGCCATCCGGCCGGTGCTGCGCACCCGCATGAACCTGGAATGCGCGGTCACGGCCGAAATGCTCGAGATCGCCTGCGCGGTCAAGCCCAGCGACGTCTGCCTGGTGCCTGAAAAGCGCACCGAGCTCACCACTGAAGGCGGGCTGGAAGTGGCGGGCGCGTTCGCCGCGGTGTCCGATGCCGTTGGCCTTTTGACCGAAGCCGGCATCCGCGTGTCGCTGTTCATCGATCCGGACCCCGTGCAAATCGAAGCCGCCGCCCGCGCGGGCGCGCCGGTCATCGAACTGCACACCGGCGCCTATGCTGAAAGCGAAGGCGAGGCCGCCCAGGCCGAACTGCAGCGCATTCGCGTGGCGGTGGCCGAGGGCCTGCGCCACGGTCTGCGCGTCAATGCGGGCCACGGCCTGCATTACGGCAACGTCAAGCCGGTGGCGGCCCTGGACGGCATCTCCGAATTGAACATTGGCCACGCCATCGTGGCGCAGGCGGTGTTCGACGGCTGGGAAAAAGCGGTACGCGACATGAAGGCCTTGATGGTGCAGGCCCGCCTGGAAGCGGTGCGCGGCCGTTGACCGCAGGCGGCCGATGGCCAACGCGGCCGGCCGCCAACTGCTACTCTGGTGACTGTCATTCCCAGCTGTCATTCCCTTTAGACGCCGCCGCGATGTCCCAACCTGAATCCGCCCCTGCCGTTTCGCCGCCCGCCGCCATCGGCGGCATCGGCATGGACCTTCTGCGTATCGACCGGATCGAGCGCGCGCTGGCGCGCCACGGCGACCGCTTCGCCGAAAAGATCCTGGGCCCCGAAGAGCTGCTGAAGTTTCACGCGCGGCGGGCCCGTGACCCGGTGCGCGGGGTGCGCTTTCTGGCCACCCGTTTTGCCGCGAAAGAGGCCTTTTCCAAGGCGGTGGGCCTGGGCATGCGCATGCCGATGACGTGGCGCCGCGTGCAGACGCTGAATGCGCCGGGCGGCCGGCCGGTGCTGGTGATCGCCCCTGAATTGCTGGATTGGTATGTGCAGCGCTTCGGCGCCGCGCACGTGTCCATCACCGATGAATCCGACATGGCCGCCGCCTACGTGGTGGTCGAACGCAAGCCCTGACCGCCCGCGGCGGGTTTGCAAGCCAAATACAGAAGGACAAGCCGATGGCCAAGAAAAAATCCAGGGCGTTGCCGCCCGGTCCCGTGATGGTCGATGTGGCCGGCACCGTGCTGACCAAGGAAGAAAAGAAGCGTCTGCGCCACCCGCTGGTGGGTGGCGTGATCCTGTTCGCGCGCAACTTCGAAAATCGTCGCCAGCTGACCGAGCTGACCCGCCAGATCCATAAGGCGCGCAAAGAGCGCCTGCTGATCCTGGTCGACCACGAAGGCGGCCGGGTGCAGCGTTTCCGCGAAGACGGCTTCACCGCCTTGCCGGCGATGCGCGACCTGGGCGTGCTGTGGGATCGCGACCCCTTGACCGCCATGCGCCTGGCGACCGAAGCCGGTTACGTGCTGGCCGCCGAGCTGCGCGCCTGCGGCGTGGACATGAGCTTCACCCCCGTGCTGGACCTGGACTACGGCGTGAGCAAGGTGATCGGCAACCGTGCTTTTCACCATGATCCGCGCGTGGTCACCATGCTGTCGCGCGCGCTGATCCAGGGCCTGGCCCTGGCCGGCATGTCGGCCTGCGGCAAGCATTTCCCGGGGCATGGTTTCGTGGGCGCCGATTCGCACCATGAAATCCCCATCGACCCGCGTCCGCTCGAGCGCATCTTGAAGGACGACGGCGCGCCGTACGCCTGGCTGGGCGACGCCGTGCTGCCGTCGGTGATGCCGGCCCACGTCATCTATCCCAAGGTCGACAAGCATCCCGCCGGCTTCTCCAAGCGCTGGGTGCAGGACATCCTGCGCACCCGCCTGGGCTATGACGGCGTGGTGTTCTCGGACGACCTGACCATGGAAGGCGCCTCGGTCGCGGGCGACATCCTGGCGCGCGCCAATGCCGCGTTGGGCGCCGGCTGCGACATGGTGCTGGTGTGCAACCGGCCCGACCTGGCCGATGAATTGCTGGCGCGCCTGAAGGTTGACCACGCCCCCGAGTCCGTGGCCCGAATCCGCCGCCTGATGCCGCGTTTCGACGCGCTGGACTGGGACTCCCTGCAGGCCGAAAGCCGTTACCAGAATGCCCGACGACTTCAATCTCAAATCGTTCCTGGCTGACCTGCCGCATCTGCCGGGTGTCTACCGGCACCTGGATGCGGCCGGCGAGGTCATGTATGTCGGCAAGGCGCGCGACCTGAAAAAGCGCGTCTCGTCGTATTTCCAGAAGAACCTGGCCAGCCCGCGCATCGCCCAGATGGTGGCGAAGGTGGCGCGGCTGGAGGTCACGGTGACGCGCTCCGAAGCCGAAGCGCTGATTCTGGAAAACAACCTCATCAAGAGCTTGAAGCCGCGCTACAACATCCTGTTTCGCGACGACAAGTCTTATCCGTACCTGCTGATCACCGGCCACGACTGGCCCCGCATTGCCTACTACCGCGGCGCGACCAACAAGCGCGGCCAGTATTTCGGCCCGTTCCCCAATGCCTGGGCGGTGCGCGAAACCATCCAGATCCTGCAGAAGGTGTTCCGCCTGCGGACCTGCGAGGACTCCGTCTTCGCCAACCGTTCGCGGCCCTGTCTGCTGCATCAGATCGGCCGCTGCTCGGCGCCCTGCGTGGGCGCCATCCAGGCCGAGGATTACGCATCGGACGTGCAGCGGGCGGTGCGTTTCCTGAACGGCGAGGCCAAGGACGTGATGGGCGAAATCGAAGCCCGTATGCTGGAAGCCGCCGAAGCGCTGCGCTTCGAGGAAGCGGCCGCGCTGCGCGACCAGATGGGTTCGCTGGCGCGGGTGCTGCACCAGCAGACCATGGAAAACGTCAGCGGCGAAGACACCGACATCGTCGCCATTGCCATCGCGGGCGGCAAGGTCTGCGTCAACCTGGCCATGGTGCGGGGCGGACGCCACCTGGGCGACAAGCCGTTTTTCCCGACCCACGCCGAGGGCGAGGCCGCGCCGCAGGTGCTGGAAGCCTTCGTGGCGCAGCACTACACCGACAATGCGCTGCCGCCGGTGCTGGTCTGTTCGCACGCCTTGCCCGATGCCCGCCTGATCGACCTGCTGGTCGAGCAGGCGGGCGGGCGGCCATCGCGCGTGCTGACGCGGCCGCAAGGCACGCGCCGCGCCTGGCTGGAGCAAGCGCAGAAGAACGCCGACATGGCGCTGGCCCGCGCCCTGACCGAGTCCGGCGCGCGCGCCGCGCGCACGCTGGCGCTGGCCGAAACGCTGGACCTGGACACCGACGAGGCCGCGCTGGACGCGCTGCGCATCGAGTGCTTCGACATCAGCCATACCGCGGGCGAGGCCACCCAGGCGTCCTGCGTGGTGTTCGAGCACCACGACATGCAGCCGTCGCTATACCGCCGTTACAACATCGCCGGCATTACCCCGGGTGATGACTACGCGGCCATGCGCCAGGTGCTGACGCGGCGCTTTGCCAAGGTCGCCGACGGCGAGGCCCAGATGCCCGGGCTGGTGCTGATCGACGGCGGCAAGGGCCAGGTCGAGGTCGCGCGCAAGGTCTTCGTCGAATTGGGTCTGGATATCCAGACCCTGGTGGGCGTGGCCAAGGGGGAAGGGCGCAAGGTCGGCCTGGAAACCCTGGTATTCGCCGACGACCGCCCACCGGTGGCGCTGGGCGGGGAATCCGCCGCGCTGATGCTGATCGCCCAGGTGCGCGACGAGGCCCACCGTTTCGCCATCACCGGCATGCGGGCGCGGCGGGCCAAGACCCGCAATGTGTCCCGCCTGGAGGAAATCGAAGGCGTGGGCGCGCGCCGCCGCCAGCGCCTGCTGGCCCGTTTCGGCGGATTCTCGGGGGTGGCATCGGCCAGTATCGAGGATCTGGCGTCGGTGGAGGGCATTTCGGACGAATTGGCCGAGCGGATCTATGAAGCGTTGCGCGGTTAGGGGCTCGCAGGCCCCGTTTTTTCTGCCCGTCGTGGGTCAACTGCTGGCCAGACGCCGCTTCCAAGACAGTCAGTGCCATCTGCCTGATGTAGCATACGGACACTATGCCAATTAACGTACCCATTATTCTGACGTGGCTGCGCATCGCCATGATTCCGCTGGTGGTCGGGCTGTTTTACCTGCCCGAAAGCTGGATGTCCGTGCCCGTGCGCGACACCTTCGCCGCCTGCGCATTCATCATCGCCGCGCTGACCGACTGGTTCGACGGCTGGCTGGCCCGCCGCTGGAACCAGACGTCCGCATTCGGGGCGTTCCTGGATCCGGTGGCCGACAAGCTGATGGTGTGCGCCGCCCTGATCGTGCTGCTGGACCTGAGCCGGGTGGACGCATTCATTTCGCTGATCATCATCGGCCGTGAAATCACGATTTCCGCCCTGCGCGAATGGATGGCCAAGATCGGCGCCAGCGCCAGCGTGGCGGTGCACCGGCTGGGCAAGTTCAAGACCGCCGCCCAGATGGTGGCGATTCCCTGCCTCTTGTACAACCAGCCGCTGTACGGCGTGTCCACCAAGATGCTGGGCGACGTGCTGATCATCGTTGCCGCGGTGCTGACGGTCTGGTCGATGCTGTATTACCTGCAGCGCGCCTGGCCCGCCATCCGCGAGAAAGCCCAATAATTTACGGCGGCCCGGCTCGCGTCCGGGGCCGCCGTTACCTATAAAGAGCGATGCCGGCACAGCGCCGGCACGGCCACCCGCCGCATTCGCCATACGGACAACGGCCGGACAGACCGGACGTTGAGGAGACAACCCGCGAGCCGCGCCCCTGCGCGGCCGCCTATCGCCGCCCTTGGGGCGGCCCCGTGCCATGACTACCGCTGCATCCCCCCTGGCCTCGGACCCCGCTGTCCGCCGGCGCGACTGGCAGATCATTCTGCTGATCGGCGTGGCCCACGCCTCGTCGCACTTCTTCCAACTGGTCTTGCCGTCCCTGTATGTGTCGCTGGGCAACGAGTTCGGCCTGGATTTCGCCCGGCTGGGCCTGCTGGTGTCGGCCTTCTATGTGGTGTCGGGCATTGGCCAGGCGTCGTCCGGCTTTGTGGTGGACCGCATCGGCGCGCGCCCGGTGCTGTGGTTCGGCCTGGCGTGCTTCGTGCTGTCGGGCCTGCTGATCGGGTCGGCCACCGGCTACCCCATGCTGATGACGGCCGCCGTCGTGGGCGGCATCGGCAATTCGGTGTTCCATCCGGCCGACTATTCCATCATCAACCACCGCATTACTGCCCCGCGCCTGGGGCACGCGTTTTCGACCCACGGCCTGACCGGCAACCTGGGCTGGGCCCTTACGCCCGTGTTCATGACCACGATCACGCTGCTGGCCAACTGGCGCGTGGCGGCCTACAGCGCCGCCGCCCTGGTGGCGGTGGTGCTGCTGATGACGGTGATCTGGCGCGGCCTGCTGGGCGGCGCCGAGCCGGCGGCCCAGGCCGACGGCCAGGATGCCAAGGGCGCGCGCGCCGCGCCCAAGCCGCAGGAAGGGGTGCTGACCACGTTGGCCACGCTCTTGTCCAAGCCGGCGCTGTGGGGCGCGTTCCTGTTCTTTGCCTGCACCTCCATCGCCTTGTCGTCGGTGCAGAACTACACTATTCCGCTGCTCGGCCAGCTGTACGACCTGTCCAAGGTGGCGGCCAGCTCGGCGTTGTCGGGCTATATGGTGGCGTCGGCGGTGGGCATGGCGGCCGGCGGGTTCCTGGTGTCGGCCAATCCGCGGACCGAGCGCACCGTGATGGTGGCGTTGATCCTGTCGGGCCTGACGCTGGTGGTGCTGGCCCTGGGCCTGGTGCCGGCGGTGCTGGCGGCCCCGGTGGTGGCCCTGGCCGGTTTCTGCTCGGGTGTGGCCGCGCCGTCGCGCGACATGCTGATCCGCAAGGTCACGCCCAAGGGCTCCACCGGGTCGGTCTACGGCCTGGTGTATTCGGGCATGGACGTGGGTTCGGCCTTGGGGCCGCTGGCCTTCGGGTTGCTGCTGGATGCGGGGTTGCGCCAGGGGCCGTGGATCGGCGCAGGCGTGGCGTTCACGGCGGCCGCCTTGCTGGCGCAGTGGATTGCGGTGCAGGCGCGCCGGGCGGATCCCGCCGCCGCGCCCGTCGGGGCGCGTTCCTGACGGGGGCCGCCTTTTGCCATAAACAGCACGCCGCCCTCGGGCGGCGTTCTGCTTGTTGAGCGGGTGAGTCGTGTCGGCCTGATGCCGGCCGGCACGATTCCGGACCGCCGGGCGTCAGGCTCCCGCTTCGATATGCGCCGCGATGGCCCGGCCGATGTCTTCGGTGCGGGCCTGGCCGCCCAGGTCAGGCGTGCGCGGCCCGTCCTTCAGGCAGTGCTCGATGGCGGCCAGGATGGCGTCATGGGCGTCCTGGCTGCCCAGGAACTGCAGCATCAGCGCGCCCGACCAGATCATGGCGATGGGATTGGCGATGCCCTTGCCGTAGATGTCCGGCGCCGAGCCGTGCACCGGCTCGAACAGCGACGGGAACTTGCGTTCCGGGTTCAGGTTGGCCGATGGCGCGATGCCGATGGTGCCGGTGCAGGCCGGACCCAGGTCCGACAGGATGTCGCCGAACAGGTTGGACGCCACCACCACGTCAAAGCGCTGCGGCTGCAACACGAAGCGCGCGGCCAGGATGTCGATGTGCTGCTTGTCGGTCTTGACGTCGGGATAGTGCTGGCCCATGGCGTCGGCACGTTCGTCCCACCACGGCATGCTGATGGCGATGCCGTTGCTCTTGGTGGCCACGGTCAGGTGCTTGCGTTCGCGGCGGTTGGCCAGCTCGAAGGCGTAGCGCATGACGCGGTCGGTGCCGTGGCGCGTGAAGACCGATTCCTGGATGACGACTTCGCGGTCGGTGCCTTCGAACAGGCGCCCGCCCAGGTTGGTGTATTCGCCTTCGGTGTTTTCGCGCACGATGAAAAAGTCGATGTCGCCGGCGCGCCGGCCGGCCAGCGGGCAGGCCACGCCGTCGAACAGCCGAACATGACGCAGGTTGATGTACTGGTCGAATTCGCGGCGGAACTTGAGCAGCGAGCCCCACAGCGACACGTGGTCGGGTACCGTGGCCGGCCAGCCCACCGCGCCGAAGAAGATGGCGTCGTAGCCGGCTAGCTGGGCCTTCCAGTCGGGCGGCATCATCTCGCCATGCTGGGCGTAGTACGCGCAATTGGCCCAGGGGAAGGTATCGATCTGCAGCGCCAGGCCGAAGCGGCGGGCGGCGGCCTGCACGGCGCGCAGGCCTTCGGGCAGGACTTCGTTGCCGATGCCGTCGCCGGCGATGGCTGCGATCTTGTAGACGTGGGACATGGAAAAACCTGGGAAAGAAGGGGAAGGGGCCCGCTGCGCAGCGCCGCGAGGCAGCCGGCAACGGGAACCCGGTCATGGTAGGGGTCTACACAGTCCATCTACAATGGGCTGTTCCGTGAAATGACTATGCACGAATCATGAATAATGACCTGCTGCCAGCCGACCTGCGCGTCTTCAACGCGGTGGTGCGCGCATCCAGTTTTTCCAAGGCCGCCGAAGACCTCGGGATGTCGCCCGCCTACGTCACCAAGCGCATCCGCCTGCTGGAGGAAAGCCTGGGCACGCCGCTGTTCCATCGCACCACGCGGCGGGTGGTGGTCAGCGAGGCGGGCGAGCGCGTCTATCACTGGGCGCAGCGCATCCTGGACGATGTGGATCATCTGGTGGAGGAGGTCGGCACCACGCGGCGCGAGCCGCGCGGGCTGCTGCGGGTGTGCAGCAGCTTCGGTTTCGGGCGGCGGGTGGTGGCGCCGGCACTATCGGCGTTCGTGTCGCGGCACCCCGCCGTTCAGGTGCGCTTCGAGGTGTTTGACCGTCTGGTCGACGTGGCAGCCGAAGGCTACGACCTGGACGTGCGGGTGGGCGACGACATCGCGCCGCACGTCATCGCCCGCAAGCTGGCCGACAACCACCGCCTGCTGTGCGCCGCGCCATCCTATCTGGCCGAGCGCGGTGAGCCGCGCAAGCTGGCCGACCTGGCGGCGCACGATTGCCTGGTCATCAAGGAGCGCGACCACCCCTTCGGCGTCTGGCGCATGCGGCGCGGCGACCAGGAACACACCGTCAAGGTGCGCGGCCCGCTGTCGGCCAACAATGGCGAGATGGTGGTGCAGTGGGCCGTGGACGGCCGCGGCATCATCCTGCGGTCAGCCTGGGACGTGGGCCCGCTGATTGCGGCAGGCAAGCTCGTGCCCGTACTGCCGCAATATCGGCAGGAAGCGAACATCTGGGCGGTGTATCCGTCGCGGGTGAATGCGTCGGCCAAGGTGCGGGTTTGTGTGGATTTCCTGGAGGATCACCTGCGCAGGCAACCGCTGAGGGACTGAGCGGCGGCCTCGCAGGGCAGGAGCTGATCCGGCGGCCAACCGGCGTTCGGCGCCCGGCGCTGCCACTGGCCCAAGCGGCCAAGCCTCGCGCCGAGCCGCCCGGGTAGCAGGCGGCCGCGCGGCGCTTACTGCCGGACGGTGCGCACGTCCGGCGGCGGCGCGGCTTCGAAGTTGCTGCGCCATGGGTTGATGTCCAGCCCGCCGCGCCGCGTGTAGCGGGCGTAGACCGTCAATTGCTCGGGCGCGCAGGCGCGCATGATGTCGGTGAAGATCCGTTCCACGCAATGCTCGTGGAATTCAGCGTGTTGGCGGAACGAGATGACATAGCGCAGCAGCGCCTCGCGGTCGATGGGCGCGCCGCGGTAGCGGATCTGCACGCTGGCCCAGTCGGGCTGGCCGGTCACCGGGCAGTTGGACTTGAGCAGGCGCGAGCACAGGGTTTCGTCCACGGGATCGCCCGGGCGCGTGCGCAGCACTTCGGGCGCCGGCTCGTAGGTGTCGATCTCGATATCCAGCTTATCTATATAAATACCGTCCAGCTCGCCCATGCGCAGCTCGGAAAACCGCTGCGGCAGAATGAAGTCCAGGCCCACGGGGGCGCCCGCGGCAGCGCTCAGGTCGCGTTCGAGGCGGCCCCGCAATGCGGCCGAATTGACCAGGCGGGTCTGGTTGAACGAGTTCAGATAGAGCTTGAACGACTTGGATTCGATGATGTTGGGGCTGTCGGCCGGCACCGAGAAGGTGGCCATGGCGACGCGCGGCTTGCCCTTGGCGTCCAGCCACGACAGTTCGTAGGCGTTCCACAGGTCCACGCCGGTGAACGGGAGCGTGCCCGCGGCCAGGTCCAGCGCCTGGCGGTTGTGGCTGCGCGCGATGGGGAACAGCAGCGAGGGGTCGTATTGCGAGGCGTAGGCCACGCTCTGGCCCAGCGGGCCGTGAGACAGCGTCATGGAATGGGTCGTCGAAATGCTTGGGAATGTTCGCATTGTAGGCGCTCGCGAATGGTGCATTTTTCGCATGATGAAACGCCGATCTCGGTATGTGAAAGTTCGTGCTGCGCCGCATCGCGGGGCCATTTCACAGATGACAATCTCGTTCCACAATACAAAATTGAACGAATAACATATTGATTTTATTCAATAATATTTTTCATCTTATATAAGAGACCGGTTCACCTTGCTCCGCAGCACAGGCATAGACTTTGTCCAACGATTCACGCAATGCAAACCAAAGTTTTTTTGCCTTTTCAGCCATAGACCAAGGAGCATGACCATGAGCAACCGCGAAACCGAAATCCGCAATCTGCAGAAAGACTGGGCCGAGAATGGCCGTTGGCAGGGCATCAAGCGCGACTACAGCGCCGAGGATGTCATCCGCCTGCGCGGCTCGATCAGCGTCGAGCACACCCTGGCCCGTCGCGGCGCGACCCGCCTGTGGGAACAGCTGCATAGCGAGCCTTTCGTGAATTCGCTGGGCGCCCTGACCGGCAACCAGGCCATGCAACAGGTCAAGGCCGGCCTGAAGGCCATCTACCTGTCGGGCTGGCAAGTCGCCGGCGACGCCAACCTGGCCGGCGAGATGTACCCCGACCAGTCGCTGTACCCCGCCAACTCGGTGCCGCAGGTCGTGCGCCGCATCAACAACTCGCTGACCCGCTGCGACCAGATCCAGTGGATGGAAGGCAAGAACCCGGGCGACGAGGGTTACATCGATTTCTTCGCGCCCATCGTGGCCGATGCCGAAGCCGGCTTTGGCGGCGTGCTCAATGCGTTTGAACTGATGAAGGCCATGATCGAGGCCGGCGCCTCGGGCGTGCACTTCGAAGACCAGCTCGCGTCGGTCAAGAAGTGCGGCCACATGGGCGGCAAGGTGCTGGTGCCCACCCGCGAAGCCGTGGCCAAGCTGGTGTCGGCGCGCCTGGCGGCCGACGTGATGGGCACGCCCACCGTGCTGCTGGCCCGCACCGACGCCGACGCGGCCGACCTCGTGACCAGCGATGTCGACGAAAACGACCGGCCGTTCATCACCGGCGAACGCACCGTGGAAGGTTTCTTCCGCACCAAGGCCGGTATTGACCAGGCGATCTCGCGCGGCCTGGCCTATGCACCCTACGCCGACCTGATCTGGTGCGAAACGTCCACGCCCAACCTGGAATACGCCCGCAAGTTCGCGGACGCCATCCATCGTCAATTCCCGGGCAAGCTGCTGGCGTATAACTGCTCGCCGTCGTTCAACTGGAAGAAGAACCTGGACGACGCCACCATCGCCAAGTTCCAGCGCGAGCTGGGCGCCATGGGCTACAAGTTCCAGTTCATCACGCTGGCCGGCTTCCACGCGCTGAACTACGGCATGTTCGAACTGGCCCACGGCTACGCCCGCCGCCAGATGAGCGCCTTCGTCGAATTGCAGCAAAAGGAATTCGCCGCCGCCGACATGGGCTTCACCGCCGTGAAGCACCAGCGCGAAGTGGGCACCGGCTACTTCGACGCCGTCACCCAGACGATCGAAGGCGGCCAGTCGTCGACCACCGCGCTGACCGGCTCGACGGAAGAGGCCCAGTTCGAACACGGCAAGGTGCAGAAGGTCGCCTGAGCCTGACGGATCAGATTTTGCAGTTGCAGTTGTAGTGCTGTTGTAGGGTGGATTCAGGGTGCCTTCGGGCACCCTTTTTTTTCGGCCAGATAGGCGCCGGGAGGCTGACCCAGTGCGCGGCGGAAGGCGGACGTGAAGGCGCTGGGGCTGGCGTAGCCCAGGTCCAGCGCGATACGGGTCACCGGCAGGCCCTGGCTCAGGCGTTCGATCGCGGCCAGCAGGCAGGCCTGCTGGCGCCAGGCGGCGAAGCTTGTGCCCGTCTGCGCGCGGAACAGGCGGGTGAACGCGCGTCGGCTCATGCCGGCTTGTGCGGCGACGCTGTCCAGGCTGGGTGCGATGGACGGTTCGGCGAACAGTTGCCGGCAGGCGCGCGCCAGGCGGGGATCGTCGGGCAGCGGCGCGCTCAACGGCAGCGGCGCCATGGCGGCGATTTCCTCGGCCAACAGGGCCATGAGCTTGCCGGCGCGACCGTCCAGGTCGTACAGCGCGGGCAGGTCGATGGCGGCGTCCAGCAACCGGCGCAGCAGGGGGGACACGCCCAGCACGCAGCAATGCGCGGGCAGCCCCAAGGCCTGCGCCGCGGGATCGGCCAGGAAGGTGTTCAGCATGGTCACCGGTCCGCCCATGGTCATTTCGTGGGTGATGCCGGCGGGCACCCAGCAGGCGCGCTGCGGCGGCACCAGCCAGCGGCCGTGGGGCGTGGCGACGCTGATCGCGCCACGCGCGGCAAAGGCGAACTGGCCGCGCCGGTGGGCGTGCACGGGAAACGTCAGGCCCGCGGGGTAGTCGCAGGCGGTTACGACCACGTCGCGGGCAATGTCCTCGTAGGGGTCGACCAGGGTGTTGCGCATGGCCCGGATTCTACATTGATAGGCCTGGCATCGAAGGCAGGCCAGGCGGAGGCGGCCTACGATGCCAAGGTCTCTGCAACCCAAGGCCGCCCGCCCGCGAGCGCGCCGCGACAACGCTTCTGGAACCCGGATGCCCAATACTTTTCACCGCGTGGGGCAAGGCCCCCATCCCGTCATCGTGCTGCATGGCTGGTTTGGCGATGCGCATGCATTCGAACCGATCGAGCCCTGGCTGTCGGGCGACGCCTTCAGCTACGTGTTCATGGACTACCGCGGCTATGGCGGCATGCGGGATGCGCCGGGAGCGTACTGCATCGACGAGATCGCCGCGGATACCCTGGCACTGGCGGACGCGCTGGGCTTTGACCGGTTCAGCCTGGTGGGGCATTCGATGGGCGGCATGGCCATCGAGCGGGTCGCGACGTTGGCGCCGCGGCGGGTGCGTGCGTTGGTGCCGGTGGCGCCGGTGCCTTGCGGCGGCGTGCCGATGGCGCCAGCCGCGCGGGGATTGCTGCAGGGGGCGGCCGCCGACCTTGCCAAGCGCCGCGCCATCATCGACCGCAGCACCGGCGCACGCCTGCCGGCGGCGTGGGTTCAGTGGAAGGCGGCGTATTCCGCGCAACACGCCTCAGCCGATGCATTTGCCGCCTACCTGCCGGCCTGGGCCGATACCGATTTCAGCGATGCGATCGATGGGCGTCATCCGGTGTTGGCGCTGGTGGGCGAACATGATCCGGTGTTCACCGCGGCGCTGATGACTGCGACGTATGGACAGCGCTACCCGGGGGCAGCGGTTCAGGTGCTGCAGAACGCGGGGCACTACCCGATGAATGAAACGCCGCTGGCCCTGGTGGCGGCGATCGAGCGCTTTTTGCATGCGGTGGCGGCGGATTGAGGCGCGAGGGGCGGGTTCGTGCGTCAGGCCGTTCCGCGGCGTGGGCGGGTTGGGCGCGGTGTTACCGGCGCGCGCCTTCCAGCAGCGCCTGCACCAGGCGATTGTCCTGGTCCGTCTGCCGGCACACGAACGAGATCTGCCGATAGGGCGCGTCCTTGCCCAGCGGCAGCACGCGCACCGGATGCACGTCCAGCAGATTGGGACCGGGCTCGGGCAGGATGCATACGCCCAGCCCTTCGGACACCAGCGCGGTCAGCGCGGCCAGCGATTGCAGGTCGATGCGGCAGCGCGCATGCGGCGCATGCCGCGCCACATAACGGGCCGCCAGCCGGCCGCCGATGGTGGTCTTGTCAAAGCGGATCCATTCGTAGCGTTCGAACAGGTCGGCCAGCGATTTTTCGCGCGATTGGGGCGGGGCGATCAGCACCAGCCGTTCGCGAAACAGCGGCGTCCATGCCAGCCGCCGGGATCCGCCCGTTTCCGGCTGCGTGATGATCGCCGCGTCGATTTCGCCGGTCTTGAGCTTTTCGACCAGCTCGGTCGCGCGGCCGCGCATCAGCCGCACGTCCAGTTGCGGATAGCGCTCGCGCAGCACCCGCAGCAGCGGCGGCAGCAGGGTCACCTGCAAGGGTTCGATCGTGCCCAGCCGCACACGCCCTTCGACTTGCGGCGTACTGCGCCGGCGCAGCTCGTCCAGCCGCGACAGGGCGTCCTGCAGCACGGCGTCGACCTCGGCCGCGAACGCGTTGGGCCGGGCTTGCAGCGCCGACCGGTCGAATAACGGCTGGCCGAAATATTCCTCGATCTGCTTCATCTGCAGGCTGACGGCGCTGGGCGACAGGCTCATGTCGGCCGCGCCGGCCGCGAAGCTGCCGCCGCGCAACACGGCGTTGAGCGTGCGGAACGATTCGATCTTCATGAGGAATCCTCACGTAGTGTTTTAAGAATCCTCGCTTTATATCATCAGGCGACAGGCCTAGCATGGCGTCGACCATAACAACGCGGCTGGCACCTAGGTGTCAGACCGTGGACACGGAGACATGCCATGAAGAAGATCCTGGGCGGCCTGGCGGCCGCTTGCCTGGCCGGGCTGATGGCCGCGGGCGCCTCGGCCGCACCGCCCTCCCTGCCGCCCACCGTCACGATGGTGGTGCCGTTCCCGCCGGGCGGCAGCAATGATGTGTTTGCGCGGGTACTGGCCGAAAAGCTGGGCGCCCGCGTGGGCGCCACCGTCATCGTCGAGAACCGCCCCGGCGCGGGCGGCGCCATCGGCGCCGAATACGTGGCGCGCGCCCCCAAGGACGGTTCGGTGCTGATGCTGTCGTCGTCGACGTTGACGACCAATGCGGCGGTGCAGACCAATCTGAAATACGACGTGACGCGCAGCTTCGCGCCGGTGGCCATGCTGGCCCGCAGCCCGATGGCGCTGGTGGTGGGCAAGGACTCGCCGTATCAATCCGTGGCCGACCTGCTTGCTGCCGGCCGCAAGGAACCCGGCAAGCTGACCTACGGCAGCGCCGGGCTGGGCTCGGTCAACCAGATGGCCAGCGAGATCCTGGCGGGCGGCGAGAAGACCAGTTTCACGCACGTGCCCTACAAGGGCATGTCGCACGCGCTTAACGACCTGGCCGGCGGCCGGGTCGATTTCGTCATCGGCAGCTTTGCCTCGACCGCGGCCTTGCTCAAGGGCGGCAAGCTGCGCGTGCTGGCCGTAACGTCGCCGGCTCGCTCGCCGTTCTATCCCGACCTGCCCACCATCGGCGAAGGCCAGCCGGGCTATTCGGTCGAATTGTGGTGGGGCGTGCTGGCCCCCGCGGACACGCCCGTGCCGCTGGTCGAGCGCCTGAATGCCGAGATCCGCGGCATCGTCAACGATCCGAAGATGCGCGCCATGTTCGCCGAGGAAAGCGCGGTGCCCGCCGAGCTGACCGTGGCGCAATTCACCGAGCTGGTGCAGGCCGATGCCGCCCGCTGGAAGCAGGTCGCCGCCGACCGCAACATCACCGTTCAATGATCCGCAACCCCCGCCGCATTTGAGAGTGCCCGCATGAGAAGCAAACTGTTTGTCCCGGGATCGCGTCCCGAACTGTTCGCCAAGGCTCTGGCCGGCCCGGCCGACGCCTTGTCGTTCGACCTGGAAGACGCCGTGGCCGGCGAACGCAAGGACGAGGCGCGCCGTCATCTGGCGGACCTGCTGGTCTCGCCCGCGGCGGCGGCCAGCGCCAAGACGTTGATCGTGCGCGTCAATGCGCTGGATTCCGGCTGCTTCCAGGCGGATGTGCAGGCCGTGGTGCGCCCGGCGCTGCGGCTGGTGAACCTGCCCAAGGCAGAGTCCGCGGACCAGGTGCGGGCCGCGGCGCAGGCCATCGAGCAGGCGCGCCGGGACAACGGCGTCGAGCAAGCGGTGGGCTTGCTGCTGAACATCGAATCCCCGCGCGCTTTGCGCGACGCGGCGGCGTTGGCCGCGGCGCACCCCAGCGTGGCCGGCCTGCAGCTGGGGCTGGGCGATCTGTTCGAGCCGGCCGGCATCGACCGTCGCGAGCCGGCGGCGGTGCAGCAGGCCATGTTCGCGCTGCGGCTGGCGGCGGCCGAGGCGGGCGTGTTCGCCTACGACTCGGCCTTTGCCAACATCGAGGACGAGGCCGGTTTCCAGGCCGAGGCCGCGTTGGCGCGCCGGCTGGGCTTTCTGGGCAAGAGCTGCATCCACCCGCGCCAGGTGCCGCTGGCCAACGCGGCGTTCCGGCCCACGGATGCCGAGATCGCGCACGCGCGGCGGGTGGTGCTGGCCGCCGGCCAGGCCGAGGCGCAAGGCGTGGCCGCATTCGTGGTGGACGGGCGCATGATCGACGGCCCCTTCCTGCGCCGCGCCGAAACCGTCGTGCGCCTGGCCGACACGCTGGAGGCGCGATGACTGCCGCCGCGACGCCGCAAGCGGCCACCGGACCGCTGGCCGGAGTCCGGGTGCTGGACCTGAGCGCTTATATCGCCGGCCCGTACGGTTGCGCCTTGCTGGCCGACCAGGGCGCTGACGTGATCAAGGTGGAGCCGCCCACGGGCGACAACCTGCGCAAGTATCCCTCCACGCTGGAGGCCGAGAGCCGCGCGTTCCTGGGCGTGAACCGCGGCAAGCGCGGACTGGTGCTGGACCTGAAGCAGGACGCGGCGCGCGAGGTCCTGCGCACGCTGGTCGCGCGCGCCGACGTGCTGGTGCACAACTTTCGTCCCAGCGTGCCGGCGCGGCTGGGCATTGCCTACGAGCAACTGGCCGAGATCAACCCGCGCCTGATCTATTGCGCGGTCAGCGGCTATGGCGAAAGCGGGCCGCTCAAGGACAAGGCGGGCTACGACCAGGTACTGCAGACCATGACGGGCATGTGCGCGTTGCAAGGCCGCGCGGAAGGGCCGCCCGAAGTGCTGTACGGCTCGGTGGTGGACTACTACGCGTCGGCCATGGTGGCTGCGGGGGTGGCGTCCGCGCTGTACGAGCGCGAGCGCAGCGGGCGCGGCCAGTTCGTCGGCGTGTCGCTGCTGCGCAGCGCGCTGGCGCTGCAATCGGCGCGGCTGGTGTGGGCCGAGGGCGAGCCGCGCGAGGTCGGTCGCGACATGCGGTCGGGCGGTATCACCGGCATCCATCCCACGCGTGACGGCTATCTGTACATATCGGCCAATACACCGCATTTCTGGCAGGCGCTGTGCGCCAAGACCGGCCTGCACGACTTGGCGGCGGATGCGCGCTATGACTCGGTGCGCAAGCGCGCGCAGTATCGCGATGAAATCGTGCCGCTGCTGCACCAGGCCTTGCAAGCCCATGGCGCGCTGGAATGGGAGGCGCTGTTCGGCGAAGAGGTGCCTTGCGCCGCGGCGCGCGGCGTCGAGGACATGTTCGATTTTCCGCAGGTGCAGGCCGAAGATATGATCTCGACCTTCGCGCATCCGGTGGTGGGCAGCTACCGCGGTTTCGCGCAGGCCATAAAGTACGGCCGCAGCCAACCGGCCACGCCGCGCGCCGCGCCCGCCTTTGGCGAGCATGGCGATGAGGTGCTGGCGGAAGCGGGGATCGATCCGGCGCGGGTGGCGCGGCTGCGCGCCAGGGGGGCGTTGGGCTAGGGCCTTTTAGTGTTGACAGGCCCTAGGAGGCCGCGGCGTTGCTCAGCGCGGCCAGGCACTCGTCCAGCGGCGCAATCGTGCCCGCCAGCGCATCTACCGCTGCCGCGTCCACGCGGTCCAGCGGCGGGATTTCCGCCAGCACCCGCACATTGCCGAAGCGCTCGATGGCTTCGCGGTTGCCTGCCGACAGCGGTCCGCTCATGACCACCCCCAGCACCGGAATGGCGCGGCGGCGCAGCGCCTCCAGGCTGAGCAGCGTGTGGTTGATGGTGCCCAGGCCGCTGCGCGCGGCCAGCACCACGGGCAGGCCCAGGCGCGCGATCAGGTCGATCATCATGTGGCTGTCGTCGATCGGCACGTACAGGCCGCCGGCGCCTTCGATGATGAGCGGTGCGCGGGTGGCGGGCGGCACGATGGCGGTGGCGTCGATTTCCGCGTCTTCCAGCGGCGCGGCGGCCCAGGGCGACAGCGGCGCCTGCAGCACGTAGGCGGGCAGGTGCAGCCGTTCGGGCGGCAGCTGCGCCAGGCGGGCGACGGTGTCGGTGTCGCCCGGCTCCTCGGCCACGCCGGTCTGCACCGGCTTCCAGTAGTCGGCGTGCCAGGCGCGGGCCAGGATGGCCGACACCAGGGTCTTGCCGATGCCGGTGTCGGTGCCGGTCACGAATACGCCCTTGGGGCGGGAGTCAGTCTTGTTTGTCCACATGCCGTAGGCCAGGTGATAGGTCACCGTGGCTCCTTGTTGGTCGAAATGGGCCAGCACGCGCCGTAAGGCGGCGGCGCCCAGCGGCGCGCGCCCGGGGGCGGGCGTGGTGGCGCCGATGCCCTTGAGCGCTTTCAGGAAATGCAGGCCGTCAGGATGTTGTTGTATCAGTCGCTCGCTGTGCACGCCACCGGCCAGATTGCCCTGGGCCGGATGGATGGCGCCGGCGGCCGGATAGGGCGGGGTCGCCGCCGTCAGCCCGGCGGCATCGTGGGCGGTCCGCCATTCCATGAAGGTGCCGGCGGCCAGCGTGGCCACCGCCAGGTGGCCGCCGGGCGCCAGCAGGGCGGCCAGCCGCCCCAGCCCGGCGTTCAGGTCCGTGAACCATTGCACCGCCAGGCTGGAGCAGATCAGGTCGTAGCCGCCCGGCAGCTCGCCGGGATGCTCGCCGTCCAGCACCTGGTAGCGGGCCGTGCCGGGCAGGGCCGGGCCCTGCCCGGCACGGGCCAGCATCGCGGGCGAGATATCGGTGATGGTCCAGTCGGCCGGACCCAGCCGGGCGGCCAGCGCCTGGGTCAGCAGGCCGGTGCCGCAGCCGATCTCCAGGATGCGCGGGCGCGGCGGCAGCGGCAGCCGCAGGATGTCGTCGGCCAGCCGCTGGGCGGTGATGCGCTGGGCGCAGGCGTGGGCCTCGTACTGGTCCGCGGCGGCGCCGAAGCGGGCGCCGACCTGGGTGTTGCGCGCCGCCTGCGTCATGCGGCGGGCGCCAGCGCGGCGAGAAAATCGCGGATCTGCCGCGCGCACCAATCGGTGTCGGTGGCGGGCAGCAAGTGGCCGCCGGTGTCGCGCCAGCGCAGGCCGGCGGCATCGCCAAAGGTCGCCTGCGTCAGCGGCGCGGACACGATGGGGTCCTGCCCGCCGGCCAGCGCCAGCAGCGGCACGGCCAGGCCGGCCAGCGCGGCGCGCTGGTCTTCGTCGCGCAGCGCCTGCAGGTCGCGGGTCAAGGGGGCGAGCCGGGGCGAGCCGAACGCGGCCGCATCGCCGCAGCGCTGGCGGAAATCCCGCAGCACCGCGTCGGGCTGGATCGCCAGCCGGTTCAGCATGCGGTCCAGCATCCGCGCCGGCACGCCGGCGGCAAAGTCCGGCGCAGCGGCGAAGCGGGCGAAACCATTGATGGACACCAGGCCGATGCGGGCCGGCGCGGGGTCGCGCAGCAGCCGCAGCACGCCCAGGGAATGGCCGATGGCCACCCACGGGCCGTCGGGCAGGGGTTCGCGGCCGGGGCCGAAGTAGCCGGCGTCGAATGTGGCCTGGGGCCAGTCGCTTAGCGCGGCGGCCAGCGGCGCCCAGAACGCGGCGTCGAAGGCCCAGCCGTGCACGAACAGCAGGGTGGGGCGGGGAGCGGAGGCTTGCATGGCGGCGGTCGTCAGGCGAGGGCGGCGGCCAGGCCGGCGATCAGGCGGTCAAGGTCGGCGTCGCGATGCGCGGCGCTCAGGGCGATGCGCAGGCGGCTGGTGCCGGCCGGCACGGTGGGCGGGCGGATCGCCACGGCCAGCAGGCCGCGCTGTTCCAGATTGGACGCCAGCGCCAGGGCGCGGGCGGCGTCGCCGACCATGGCGGGCACGATCTGCGTCGACGAGGCGCCGGTATCCAGGCCCAGCCCGCGCAAGGCGTGGCGCAGGCGCTCGCCCGAGGCGGCCAGGCGGGCGCGTTCGGCGTCCAGCGTGGGCACCAGGTCCAGCGCGGCGTCCATGGCACCCAGCACCGCCGGCGGCAGTGCCGTGGTGTAGATGAAGCCCGAGCAGGCGTTGATCAGATAGTCGCACAGGGCGCGCGAGCCGGCGATGTAGGCGCCGAAACCGCCCAGCGCCTTGCTGAAGGTGCCCATGGCCAGGTCGATATGGCCGGGCGCCAGTCCGGCCAGTCCCATGCCGTCCGGCCCCAGCACGCCGGTGGCGTGGGCCTCGTCCAGGTAGACAAAGGCGTTGTAGCGGTCGGCCAGCGCCGCCAGGCGGACCACGTCGGTGCGGTCGCCGTCCATGCTGAAGACGCTTTCGGTAACGATGAAGCGGGCCGCTGGCCCCGGGCGGGCAGCCAGCAGGGTCTCCAGGTGGTCCAGATCGTTGTGGCGAAAGCGGATCTGCTTGACGCCCGCCGCCTGGCAGCCGTGGTGCAGGCTGGCGTGGTTGAGCTTGTCGGCGTAGACCTGCACCTCGCCCTGGCCGGCGGCGGCGCGCAGCAGCGCGGGCAGGACGGCGGCGTTGGCCTGCCAGCCGGATGCCAGCAGCAGCGCGGCTTGTGTCCCCTTCAGGCGCGCCAGCTTGGCCTCGACCTGCTCGTGCAGGTCCAGGTTGCCGCAGACCAGGCGCGACGCCTGCGCGCCGGCGCCGTGGCGGGCGGCCCATTCGCGGGCGCGGTCGATCAGCAGCGGATGCTTGGACAGGCCCAGGTAGTCGTTGCTGGAGAAATTCAGCGCGGGCGCGCCGTTGATCTCGATGCGCCCGGCCGGGGCGACGGTGGCGGTGCGCAGCCGGCGGCGCACATGGCGCGATTCGGCAAGCGCCAATTCGGAAGAAAACAGAGGATCCAGCTTAGACATGACGATTTCCCGCAGCGGCCGGCGCCAGGGGAGGGCCCGGGCCAGGCCGTAGAATGCGAGCCATTGTAGTGGAGGTGAAACATGCAGACCCCCGACTGGGTGGCCCAGGGCCAGCCCCATATCTGGCTGCCCTATGCCCAGATGAAAACGGCGACGCCGCCCTTGCCCGTGGCCCGCAGCCGCGGCAGCCGGCTGGAACTGGCCGACGGCCGCGAACTGATCGACGGCGTGGCGTCCTGGTGGACCGCCTGCCACGGTTACAACCATCCGCATATCGCCCAGGCCGTGCGCGCGCAGCTGGACGCCATGCCGCACGTGATGTTCGGCGGCCTGACCCACGAGCCGGCCCTGACCCTGGCGCGGCGCCTGGCCGGCCTGCTCGGTCCGGGGCTGGACCGCGTGTTCTATACGGATTCGGGCTCGGTGGCGGTGGAAGTCGCCATGAAGATGGCGGTGCAGTTCTGGCTGAACCAGGGCGAACGCGGCCGCAGCCGTTTCCTGGCGTTCCGCGGCGGCTACCACGGCGATACCTTCGGCACCATGGCGGTGTGCGACCCGGACGAGGGCATGCACAGCCTGTTTCGCGGCATGCTGGCCGAGCACGACATCGTTGACCTGCCGCGCAGCGACGAGGCCATGGCCCAATTGGACGCATTTCTGGAAACCCGCGGACCGCAGTTGGCCGGCATTCTGGTCGAGCCGCTGGTGCAAGGCGCCGGCGGCATGCTGCTGCATGACCCGGATGTGTTGCGGCGCTTGCGCCGGCTGGCCGACCGCCATGGCCTGCTGCTGATCTTCGACGAGATCTTCACGGGTTTTGGCCGCACCGGCACGATGTTCGCGTTCGAGCAAGCTGGCGTGAAGCCCGACATCATCACGCTGTCCAAGGCCCTGACCGGCGGCACGCTGCCGCTGGCCGCCACCGTGGCCAGCAACCGGGTGTTTGACGGTTTCTGGTCCGACGATCCGGCGCATGCGCTGATGCACGGCCCCACCTTCATGGGCAACGCGCTGGCCTGCGCCGCCGCCAATGCATCGCTGGACCTGTTCGAGACCGAGCCGCGGTTGGACCAGGCGCGGGCGATCTCGGCGGCCCTGGCCGCGGGCCTGGCCCCATGCCGCGAGCTGGACTGGGTGCGCGACGTGCGGGTGCTGGGCGCCATCGGCGTGGTCGAGCTGGACGGCATCCACGACCGCGAGGCTCTCAAGCGCCGCCTGGTCGAGGCGGGCGTGTGGGTGCGGCCGTTTGGCAACGTGGTGTATCTGACGCCGGCCCTGACTATCGGGGCGGAGGAATTGGATATCTTGATGCGGGCGGTGGTGGGGGTGCTGCGGGCGCAGCGGCCTTAGGTGGGCGGCCCCCTTGATCCACATCAAGGTGAAGAGGGGCGCGCGCGGCTTACCATCGGCGCATGCGAGCAAAATCGATCTTCGCCGTCCCGGCGACCCTGTCCGACGCCGAACGCCAGCAGCGCCGCCATGCGCTGGTGCGCCTGTCGCTGGCGTGGCTGGCGATGATGCAGGTGATGATGTTCGCCTGGCCCGGGTATCTGCGCCATGAGGGCATCCCCAAGGATGCGCTGGACACGCTGGACTGGGCGATCGTGCTGATGAACTGGGCCAGCCTGGCGCTGACCGTGCCCGTGGTGTTGTATTCCGCCTGGCCGATCTGGCGTCACGCCGGGGCGAATCTGCGGCAGGGGCGCGCCGGCATGGACGTGCCAGTGGCGCTAGGCATCGTCGCTGCCTTCATCCCCAGCGTGCACGCGACGTATACGGGGCGCGGCGAAGTCTATTTCGATTCCGTCACGATGTTCGTCGCGTTCCTGCTGACCGCGCGCTATCTGGAGCTGTGCGCCCGCCAGTCGTTCGGCGGTGCCGCGGGAGGCCTGCGCCACGCGCGGGTCGAAACGCAGCGGCTGGCCCTGGGCGCCAGCGCCGATCGCCTGGCCTCGCGCTTCGTCCTGGCGCAGGTGGCGTTGGCGCTGGGCGCGGGCGCGGTCTGGGCCTATATCGACCCGGCGCATAGCGTGCCGGTGATGGTGGCGTTGCTGGTGATGAGCTGTCCCTGTGCCATGTCGATGGCGGTGCCCACCGCTATGGCCTCGGCGCATGCCGCGCTGGCGGCCGACCCGGCCATGTCCGATGCGATGCTGGACGCGCTGCTGGATCGCGCCCGCGGCAAGGCGCGCCAGAACCTGCACGGCTCGCTGGCCTGGCACCTGCTGATGACGCCGCTGGCGCTGGTGGGCTGGGTCACGCCCTGGCTGGCCGCGATCACCATGCTGGTGTCGTCGCTGGCTGTGGCCTACAACTCATGGCGGCTGACGCGCCATGGCGGCAGCGTCCACGAGGCCGCCGACGGCGCGCTGGAAGCCGCGCCATGACCATCCTGTACCTGCTGCTGCCGCTGTCGCTGCTGTTCGTGTTCGCGATTGGCATTTTCCTGTGGTGGGCCGTGTTCAACGGCCAGTACGACGACACCGACAGCGCCGGCGCCGCCATCCTGCGGGACGACGACAGCGGGCCCGCGTCGCGCGGCTGACACGCGTTGTCGCGCGATTCGCGCAAGTTCCCCCGCGCTCCGTGCCGCGTTTGACGCATATCAACACCCGTTTGCGCGCCTGCCCCCATCATTGAAACCTGGAGCTATTTGTTTCTTTTAGGGGAAGGGTGATGAACGATTGCGCCGCAATCGCAAGCAAGGCCGATACCTTCAACTACAGGATCGTGAGGCAATTCGCGCTCATGACGGTGGTCTGGGGCATTGTCGGCATGGCTGTGGGCGTTTTTCTCGCCGCGCAGCTGATTTGGCCTCAGTTGAACTTCGATACCGCCTGGCTGAGCTACGGCCGCCTGCGTCCGCTGCACACCAATGCGGTGATCTTCGCCTTCGGCGGCAGCGCGCTGTTCGCGACCTCGTACTACGTCGTGCAGCGCACCTGTCAGACGCGCCTGTTCTGCGACCGGCTCGCGGCGTTCACCTTCTGGGGGTGGCAGGCCGTCATCGTGGCCGCCGCCATCACCCTGCCGATGGGCTTTACCAGCAGCAAGGAATACGCCGAGCTGGAATGGCCGATCGACATCCTGATCACACTGGTCTGGGTGGCCTACGCCATCGTGTTCTTCGGCACCATCATCAAGCGCCGGTCCAAGCACATCTACGTGGCCAACTGGTTCTTCGGCTCGTACATCCTCACCATTGCCATCCTGCACATCTTCAATAACATCGAGATGCCGGTGACGCTGTGGAAGTCGTACTCCGCCTACTCGGGCGTGCAGGACGCGATGGTGCAATGGTGGTACGGCCACAACGCCGTGGGCTTTTTCCTGACCACCAGCTTCCTGGGCATGATGTATTACTTCGTGCCCAAGCAGGCCGGCCGTCCGATCTATTCGTACCGGCTGTCCATCGTCCACTTCTGGGCGCTGGCCTTCACGTACATGTGGGCGGGCCCGCACCACCTGCTGTACACCTCGCTGCCCGACTGGACCCAGTCGCTGGGCATGACGTTCTCGCTGATCCTGCTGGCGCCCTCGTGGGGCGGCATGATCAACGGCATCATGACGCTGCAGGGCGCCTGGTACAAGCTGCGCACCGACCCGATCCTCAAGTTCATGGTGACCGCGCTGTCGTTCTACGGCATGGCCACCTTCGAGGGCTCGATGATGTCGATCCGCACCGTGAACGCGCTGTCGCATTACACGGACTGGACCATCGGCCACGTGCACTCCGGCGCGCTCGGCTGGGTCGCGATGATCACGTTCGGTTCGCTGTACTACCTGATTCCGCGCCTGTACGGCCGCGAAAAGATGTACAGCGTCAAGGCCATCGAACTGCATTTCTGGATCGCCACCATCGGCGTGGTGCTGTACATCGCCGCGATGTGGATCGCCGGGGTGCAGCAGGGCCTGATGTGGCGCGACACGGCATCCGACGGCACGCTGGTCTACAGCTTCGTCGAAGAACTCAAGACGCGCGTGCCTTATTACCTGATCCGCCTGCTGGGGGGCGCGCTGTTCCTGTCGGGTGTCCTGGTCATGGCCTGGAACGTATGGAAGACCGTGCGCGGCGCGCAAGCGGTCAACCCCGCGATTCCGCAAGACGACCCCCACGCTGCCCGCACGCCGGCCATCGCCGCCGCGCCGGCTACTGTTTGACGAGGACATCATGGCCAACAAGCAACAAGGCTTTTTTTCTCACCAGACGCTTGAGAAGAACATCGGCTGGATGATCATCGCCAGCATCCTGGTGGTGTCCTTCGCCGGCCTGGTCCAGATCGTGCCGCTGTTCTTCCAGCACAGCACGACGCAGCCGGTCGCCGGGGTCGAACCCTACAGCCCGCTGCGCCTGATGGGCCGCGACGTCTACATCCGCGAAGGCTGTGTCGGCTGCCACTCGCAGCAGGTGCGCCTGCTGGCCGCCGAAGTGCAGCGCTATGGCTCGTACTCGCTGGCATCGGAATCGGTGTTCGATCATCCCTTCCTGTGGGGCTCCAAGCGCACCGGTCCCGATCTGGCACGCGTGGGCGAGCGGTATTCGGATGACTGGCACCGCATCCATCTGCGCGACCCGCGCAAGGTGGTGCCCGAGTCCAACATGCCGGCCTACCCGTGGCTGCAACAGACCGTGATCACCGGTCAGAACGTGGACCAGCGCATGCGCGCGCTGCGCGCCCTGGGCGTGCCGTACACCGACGACGAAATCGCCGCCGCGCCCAAGGCCATCGAAGGCAAGACCGAAGAGGACGCGCTGGTGGCCTACCTGCAAGGGCTGGGTGTGGGCGTACGCAAGGCACAGCAGGCAAAGAAGGCGGAAGAGGCCAAGAAAGCCGAGCAAGCCAGGAGGGCGGCCCAGCCCGCGCCGGCCCCCGCCGCCACGGCCACCCAACCGGCCGCCACGGGAGGCTGATCATGGCGTTCCTGAGCGCAATCGTCACCGCCATTTCGATGGCGACCTTTTTCGGCATCGTCTGGTGGGCCTGCTCGCGCGGCCGCCAGCGCGCCAACAGCGAATCGGCCCTGCTGCCGTTCGCGCTGCCCGATGAGTTCGGGCCTGCACAACAAGATGGAGCGGATCGGTCATGAGCGATTTCGTCAATGGCTTCTGGGGATATTTCATCTCGATCGTCGCGGTCGGCGGCGTGGTCTGGTGCGTATGGCTGCTGTACACGCAGCGCCGCTGGCTCAGCACCAAGCCGGCCAATGGCCAGGTGCAAGACACCGGCCACGTCTGGGACGGCGACCTGACCGAGCTGAACAACCCCGTGCCCGGCTGGTGGACCTGGATGTACCTGCTGGCCTGCGTGTTCGCGCTGGGCTACCTGTTCTTCATGCCCGGCCTGGGTTCCTACAAGGGCCAACTGGGCTACAGCAGCGCCGACGAAGTGGCGCGCCAGCAGGCCCAGATGGCCGAAGCCGTGCGCCCCATCTACGCACGCTTCGAGACCATGACCGTGCCGCAGATCGCCGCCGACCCCGGCGCCCGCGAAATCGGCCAGCGCCTGTTTCTGAACACCTGCGCGCAGTGCCACGGGTCGGACGCCAAGGGCGGCCCCAGCTTTCCCAACCTGACCGACGGTGATTGGCTGCATGGCGGCTCGCCCGAAGCCATTACGCAGACCATCACCAACGGCCGCATCGGCATGATGCCGCCCTGGAAGGCCGCCATCGACGCCAAGACCGCCGGCGACATCGCGCAGTACGTGCGGTCGCTGTCGGGCCTGACGGCCGACCCGGTGCGGGTCTTCCGCGGCAAGCGCGAGTTCGCCAACTACTGCGTTGCCTGTCACGGTGTCGACGGCAAGGGCAACCAGGCCCTGGGCGCGCCCAATCTGACCGACGACGTGTGGCTGTACGGCAGTTCGGAGGCCACCATCGTCAAGACCATCCTGGATGGCCGCGACAACCGCATGCCGGCCCACGGCGACATCCTCACGCCCGAGCAGATCAAGATCCTGACGGCCTGGGTCTGGGGGCTGTCCAACAAAACGGATGCCGCCCCGGCGCCGCAGGCCGCGGCGACGGTACCGGCCAAGTAGCAGACGGCGCATAGGTGGGGGCGCGCCGGCAAGGCGGCCCCCATATCACATGGACATACGGCAGGAGCAGCACATGGATGATGGGTCAACCGCAAGCGTCAGCAGTCCGCCTGGCGGCGACCCGCCACCCTGGCGGCCGCACACGCGGCCGCCGCGGCCCGGCCAGGAAACGCTGGAGCAGACGCTGGCCGGCGTGCGCAGCAAGATCTATCCGCGCTCGGTCAGCGGCATCTTCGCGCGCTGGCGCATCGCATTCGTCTTCCTGACCCAGCTGATTTTCTACGGCCTGCCCTGGCTGCAATGGAACGGCCGCCAGGCCGTGCTGTTCGACCTGGGCGCGCGCAAGTTCTACCTGTTCGGCCTGGTGCTGTGGCCGCAAGACGTGGTGTACCTGGCGGTGCTGCTGGTGATCTCGGCGCTGGCGCTGTTCCTGTTCACCGCGGTGGCGGGGCGGCTGTTCTGCGGCTATGCCTGTCCGCAGACCGTCTACACCGAGATCTTCATGTGGATCGAGCGCAAGGTCGAAGGCGACCGCATCGCCCGCATCAGACTGGATGAATCGCCCTGGTCCTGGCGCAAGGCGCGCATCAAGGTCACCAAGCATGCGCTGTGGATCGCGCTGGCGTGGTGGACGGGATCGACCTTCATCGGCTATTTCGCGCCCATCCGCGAGCTGGGCCACGAACTGTTCACGCTGCAGCTGGGCCCGTGGCAATGGTTCTGGATGCTGTTCTACGGCTTTGCCACCTGGGGCAACGCGGGCTTCATGCGCGAGTCGGTCTGCAAGTACATGTGCCCGTATGCGCGCTTCCAGAGCGTGATGGTGGACCCGGACACCTTCGTCGTCACCTACGACAAGCGCCGCGGCGATCCGCGCGGCAGCCGCTCGCGCAAGGTCGATCACAAGGCCGCCGGACTGGGCGATTGCGTCGATTGCAGCCTGTGCGTGCAGGTCTGTCCGACGGGCATCGATATCCGCGAGGGCCTGCAATACATGTGCATCGGCTGCGGCGCCTGTATCGACGCCTGCGAGCAGGTGATGGACAAGATGCAGTATCCGTCGGGGCTGATCCGCTATACCTCCGAGCGGGCCATGCTGGACGGCCTGTCGACCCAGAGCGCGCGCTCGCACCTGCTGCGGCCGCGGGTGCTGATCTACGGCACCCTGATCCTGGGGCTGGCGGTGGCGTTCGTGGTGTCGCTGGCCCTGCGCAATCCGTTGCGGGTCGACGTGATCCGCGACCGCGGCTCGCTGGGCCGCGAGGTCGCCGGCGGCATGATCGAAAACGTGTACCGGCTGCAGATCATCAATACCTCGGACGCGCCGCTGCGACTGCGCCTGTCGGCCGACGGCATGCCGGGGCTGGCGGTGCTGGCCGGCCAGAGCGGATCGGACGTGGTCGAGGTCGAGGCGGCGGCCAACAAGCTGGTACCGATGGTGATCCGCGCGCCGGCGGGCGCCGAGCCGGGCGCGCACCCGATCACGTTGCGGGCCCGCGCCCATGATGCCGAGAACCGGCCCGTCGAGACCGACGAAGCCGCCAGTTTCTACGTACCCGATTGATGGATGTGCCTTCTGTAAAAGGATGCCGACGATGACCTCTGCTGCCCCGCTTGCTTCTTCCCTGTCCGCGCCCCGCGCGGTGAAACCCTGGTATCGGGAGCCGTGGCCCTGGCTGCTGATGGCGGGCCCGTTCGTCGCGGTGGTGGGCTGCGCGATCACGATCTATCTGGCGTATACGCAGTTCGGCAACCAGCCGATCGTGGAAGGGGTGGTCAAGCGCGGGCTGGTGATCGAGCAGGCCGATGCGCCGGGCCGCGAAGCCGGGCCGGCCGTGACGCCGGCGCGTTGATGATCTTGCGAGGGAGCCATGCCATGGGCTTGAAGTCGCTGATGTGGATTCTCTGGCCGTCGTTCCTGGCGGCGGCCATCGGGAGCGGAGTGGTCTTTGCCTTGATCGATCCGCTGGATGTGGCGGTGATGGGGTACGTGCCTTCGGGGCGGGGCGGGTTTTATACGGTGTCGTTCTTTTTGTTTTGGGCGATGGCGGGGGCTGCTAGTGCGTTGACGGCTTATTTGATGCCTAAGGTGGAGGAGGATCAGGATCTTTAGGGGTCGTGGGTTTGGTGCTTCGTAGGCATGGGTTTGGCGCTTCGTAGGCCGCCCGTCTGGCGGCGGGTCTCGGTGTCGAGCGCCCACGATTGCGGTCCGGCGCGCGGGCGCCGGACTTCCCCTTCGTCATCTTCGTCCAGGCCTTCGGCCTTCCCTTCAGATTCCCTCGGGCGCATCGAGGTTGCCCGCCGCCACGAAGCCCTGCACGACGGGCTACGCGTGTCT
>NZ_LZZT01000058.1 GCF_014170305.1 Achromobacter sp. UMC71 | reverse complement strand
CCCCCCCTCCCTGCCCTGGCGCCTGGCCATCGCCTCCGTCTGCCTGCAACTGATCTACGCGATCGCGCTGCAAGCCTATATCGTGGTGGCCTCGCCCATGGCCGACCGGATGCGCGATATGTATGAGCGCCCCGAGATGCTGGCGCCCAATGTCGCGCAGATCATCGCCGGCGCCCTCTTGGGCGGCCTGGTCGCCTGGTGCACGGCGCATCGTTGGCTGAACCGCCAGGGCGCCGCCGGCGTGGATCGCCCGGGCAAGATGGTGGTCGTGCTGCTGGCGGTCCTGCTGGTGTACTGCGTGCTCAATTCCGCCGCCTTGGCGCTGCTGCAGCACGGCGTGTTCTCGCTGATGACCCATCACCGGGAATGGCTGGACGAGAACCTGGGGTTCTATCGCACGACGACCCGCGTGCTGCTGCTTGGCCTGCCGCTCAAGCTGGCCGGCATCCTGCTGTCGATCCTGGGTAGTTGGCTGGCCGTACGCGTGGCTGCCTGGAGCGTGACGCCCACCGGCAGCACCGGCGCGCCGCCCTATCTGGCCCGCCATGCGGCCTGGATCGCCGGCATCACACTGCTGCTGTGGCAAGTGCACGTGTCGCTGTCCCTCGGCGCCTTCCTGCAGATGCATACGCTGTCGGCCGACCTGGTCCAGTATGCGTTCGGCTACTGGGTGCTGCCCGCGGTAGCGCTGGCGGCGGCGGTACTGGCGTGCCGCAAGGCGGTGCCCCAGGCACTGGGCCCGGCCGGCATCGGCCGCGCGGTCGCGCACGGCACCTTTGCCTTCTGGGTCGGTCAGGTGCTGGGCATCGGCCTGGCCATCCTGGCCCTGCGCGCCATGAGTTGGGAGCAACTGGCCCGCGCGTCATCCTCGACAAGCGCCTCCGTGTTCTCCTTGGCGGTGTACATCGCGCTGCTGGCGCTGGGCTGCGTCATCGGCGCGCGGCTGTTCTACCGCCGCCACGTCGAGCACGACACGCTGCACAACGCCGGGCGGGTTTGAACGGCTCAAGCGCAGCGTGGCCGCCTGTCCGGCGCGCCCAAAGAAAAAGGCCCCTCGGGGCCTTTTTCAATCGCGGAACGGCGCGATCAGATCGCCGCCGTGCGGCGTTCCAGCCACGCCAGGGCTTCGCCCTGCACCAGCGGCGCGAGGCGCTCGAACACCGTCTTGTGATAATCGTTGAGCCAGGCGATCTCGTCGGCGCGCAGCAGCGCCGGTTCGATGCAGCGCGTGTCGATCGGGCACAAGGTCAAGGTCTCGAAGCACAGGAACTCGCCCAGCTCGGACGTGAGCCAGCTGCGGTTGGCCACCAGGTTCTCGATCCGCACGCCCCAGCGGCCCGGACGGTAGATGCCCGGTTCGTTGGAAGTGATCATGCCTGGCTCCATGGCCGTGTGAGGACCAGGCGCCGCGCGGTACGAAATGACCTGCGGGCCTTCGTGCACGTTCAGGAAGTAGCCCACGCCATGGCCGGTGCCATGGCCGTATTCGGCGCCGCCTTCCCAGATCGGCGCGCGCGCGATGGCATCCAGCATCGGCGACGGCGTGCCGCGCGGAAACGAGGCGCGCGACAGCGCGATCATGCCCTTGAGCACCAGCGTGAAGTCCACCTTCTGGTCGGCGTTGGGCGTACCCACCGCCACGACCCGCGTGATGTCCGTGGTGCCGCCCAGGTACTGGCCGCCCGAATCGATCAGCAGCAGGCCGTCGCCCTCGATGACCGAGTGCGATTGCGGCGTGGCGCGGTAATGCGGCATGGCGCCGTTGGCGTTGAAGCCGGCGATGGTGGTGAAACTGGGGCAGACATAGTCGGGCCGGCGCGCGCGGGCGGCGGTGATCTGCTCGTCGATAGTCAGTTCCGTGATGGTTTCGCGGCCCAGCGCGCCTTCGAACCAGGCGAAGAACTCGCAGAGCGCGGCGCCATCCTGCGCCATTGCCTGGCGCACGTTGGCCAGTTCGGCTTCCGTCTTGCGCGACTTGAGCAGCGTGGACGGGTTGATGGCCTCGACGCGGGGCACGGCCGGATCCATGGCGTGGAACACGCCGCAGGTGACGCGGGCCGGGTCGATCAGCAGTTTCTGGTCCAGTTCCAGCGACGCCAGCGCGTCGGCGGCCTGGGCATAGCCCGCCACCTGCACGCCATCGGCGGCCAGCACGGCGCGCAGCGCTTCGTCGATCTTGCCGTCGGCCACGAACAGGGTGGCGTGGTCCAGGCCGATCAGCGCATGGCCGACGAACACCGGGTTGTAGTCCACGTCGGCGCCGCGCAGGTTGAACAGCCAGGCGATGTCGTCCAGCGTGCTGACGAAGTGCACGTCGGCGCCGTGCGCCTGCATGCCCTCGCGCACCAGGGCCAGCTTGTCGGCGCGCGATACGCAGGCCTGCGGCGCCACGTGTTCGTAGATGGCGGCGGCGGGCAGGCCGGCGCGGTCGGTCCAGATATCGTCCAGCAGGTCGGCGCGGATTTCCAGCGTGGCGCCCGACGCGGCGGCGGCCGCCGACAAGGCGCGGAAGGCCGCCAGGCCCAGCACCTGGCCATCGACGCCGATGACTTCGCCTGCCCGGGTGTTGGCGGCCAGCCAGTCCACATGCCCGGGCGTGGTGGCCACGGCGATCTTCATCAGTTGCACGCCCGTGCCGGCCAGTTGCGCTTCGGCCTGCACCCAGTAGCGGCTATCTACCCACAAACCCGCGAAATCGGCCGTGACGACCAGCGTGCCCACCGAGCCCGTGAAGCCCGATAGCCAGCGCCGCCCCTGCCAGCGCGCGGGCAGGTACTCGGACAGATGCGGATCCGAAGACGGAACGATATAGGCGGACAGGCCGCGGCGGCTCATGGCCTGCCGCAGTTGGGCGATACGGGCGTCGGTGCTAGACATGGGGTTCCTTAGCGCAACATGAAAGACATGGCGGCCAGGCTGTTCAGCGTCCGGATGGCGGCCTGCATGCTGTCCGTGGTGAACCGCAGCGTCACGCCGTCCACGCGCTCAAGCGTGGGCCACATGCAGAACAGGTCGGCCAGCGCCGAGGTCTGGGTCTGCAACCGGCATTCTATAGGGGCGGGGATGCGGAAGGGGATCGCCTTCTTCAGATTCCGAACGGCGGTTTCCGCGGCGGCGGTGATGGCGCGGCGCGAGGCGGCCGGCGACAGCGTCACGCCGCTGCCCTGGCCATGGGCCACCTTGGTCTGCACCCATTGGGCGCCCGGGAACAGGTCGGTGGTCTCGGCAATGAACACGTCGTCGCCGGTGGCCAGGATGACGGGCACGCCCATTTCCCCGGCCAGCGCGCCGTACAGGCCGGCCTCGCCCAGCTCCATGCCGTTGATGAAGACGCGGGCAAAGGCGAAGCTGTTGATCGTGTGCGCCAGGACGCCGCGGCCTTGCGAACGCGAGTGGTAGCCAATCATGAAGACGGCATCGCAGCCTTCTTCCAGGCCGCCCATCATGCCCAGGTAGCGCGGTTTGCCCAGCACCAGGCGGGCGCGCTCGTCCAGACCGTCCGGCAGCAGATTGCGAAAGCCGCCATGCGAATCGTTGACCAGGATCTCTTCGGCGCCGCCGGCGATGGCGCCTTGCACAGCGGCATTGGCCTCGGCGGTCATCCAGGCGCGGGCGCGCTCGTATTCGCCATTGCCGGCGCGGATCTGTTCAGCATGGAAGACGCCGGCGACGCCTTCGATATCGGTGGAAATCAGGATCTTCATGGGTTTGCCTTTCGAGGATTCAGAATGCGGTGTCCGCCAGCCACTGCCGCCAGTCGGGCGCGGCGTCGCGGATGGCGGCGCGATGATGGCCGTCGCGGCCGTGCACGCCTTCTGCGCGCCACAGCGCGGCGATGATGGCCTGCTCGCAGGCTTCGGCGGCGGCTTCGAACAGCGGGTCGATGCGGGTCTCGTGCAGCATGGCGATGGCGGGCATCGGGCGCTCGGCTTCTTGCGGCACCGTGTAGGCGGTGGAAAACGCCAGCGCGATGTCGCCGCTGCCGTGGCCAAACACCGAGCCGGTGCGCGCCAGCCCCGCGCCCCCGCGCAGCGACAGGCGCCGCAACTGGCGCGCGTCCAGCGGCGCGTCGGTGGCGACCAGCAAGATGATAGAGCCCTTCTCGGGCACGATGGCGGCGTTCTCGCCTGCCTGCGCCAGGCCGCGGTCCAACTGGTCCGCCAGCCGGCGGCCAAAGGGCCGGCCCGCGACGGTCAGGTTGGGCAGGCGGCCAAAGTTGGACAGCACCAGCGCGCCCACGGTGTAGCGCTTGTCCGGCTGGACGGACGCCACCCGCGACGCGGAGCCGATGCCGCCCTTGAACGAAAAGCACGACATGCCGCGCCCCGCTCCCACCGCGCCCTGCTCCATCTGCTTGCCGGCCGCGGCCAGGGCGTCGGCGTAGTGCGATTCCTGCACTGCCAGCGCCTGGATGTCGTTCAGGTAGCCGTCGTTGCACTCGAACACCAGCGGATTGACGGTCGCCATGCCGCGGCCGATGCCAGGATTGGCCGCCACCGCGGCGCGGATCTGGGCATTGGCCACGGTGCCCACGCCAAAGGTGTTGGTCAGCGCGATCGGCGTTTCCAGCACGCCCAGCTCCTGCACCTGGACCAGCCCGGTGCTCTTGCCGAAGCCGTTCAGGATGGTCGCGGCTGCCGGCACCTTGTCCAGGTACGGGTCGCCGGTATGCGGCTTGACCACCGTCACGCCCGTCTGCAGCGCGCCGTCCGACAGGGTGCTATGGCCGACGGTGATGCCGCCCACGTCGCAGATCGAATCCAGCGGTCCCGACGGCAAGGTGCCAATGCGGGGAATGTCCTGCGTTTGTTTGTCCATGCTTACTGCCTGTCTAGAGGCTCCAGAATGCGAAACGCCGCCGTCCTGCGTGGCCGGAGCGCCTGCCGGATGGCAAGCGCCCGAACGCGGGCGGCGGCGAGCTCGGCGGCCGCCACGCCAGGCCCTGAACCGATAGGGCGCGGCGAGCGGGCAGCCATTGCGTGTGCCTACTTGCGGTCGATCTTGGGATCGAGCGCGTCGCGCAGGCCGTCGCCCAAGAGGTTGAAGGCCAGCACCGTCAGGAAGATCGCCAGCGCCGGGAAGATCGCCACGTGTGGCGCGATCACCATATCGGCGCGCGCTTCGTTCAGCATGGCGCCCCACTCCGGCGTGGGAGGCGATGCGCCCATGCCCAGGAACGACAGGCTGGCCGCGGTGATGATCGAGGTGCCGATACGCATCGTGCCGTACACCACGATCGGCGAGATCGTGCCGGGCAGGATGTGGCGCATGATGATGGTCCAGTCGGACGCGCCCACGCTCTTGACGGCTTCGACGTAGGTCATCTGCTTGATCGACAGCGTATTGCCGCGCACCAGGCGGGCAAACGCCGGCACGCTGAACACGGCCACGGCCACGATCACGTTGACCATGCTGGAACCCAGGATGGCCACCACGCCGATCGCCAGCAGCATGCCGGGGAACGCCAGCAGCACGTCGGAAATACGCATCGTGATGCGTTCCCACCAGCCTTCGTAGTAGCCCGCCATCAGGCCCATGAAGGTGCCGACGATGGCGCCCATGGCGACGGACAGGAAGCCCGCGGCCAGCGAGATGCGCGCGCCCATGATGATGCGGCTGAAGATGTCGCGGCCCAGCGAATCCACACCCAGCCAGTGGGTCAGCGAGGGGCCGGCGTTCAGCGCGTCGTAGTCGAAGAAGTTCTCGGCGTCGAACGGCACGATCCAGGGGGCGAGAATCGCCACCACGACCAGCAGCAGGACGAAGAGGCCGGCGCCCAGCGCCAGCTTCTGCTTCTTGAATTTGCGCCAGAACTCGGTGGCGGGCGTGCGCACGTCGTTCTTGGGAACGGCGGCGATGGTCGCGGCGGGTGTCGTATTGCTCATGGCCGCCTCACTTGTAACGGATGCTGGGATTGATGACGCCGTAGAGCACGTCGACAATCAGGTTGATCAGGATGAATTCGAACGAGAACAGCAGCACCAGGCCCTGGATCACCGGATAGTCGCGCTGGGTCACGGCGTCGACCAGCAGGCGGCCGAGGCCGGGCCAGTTGAACACCGTCTCGACCACGATCGAGCCGCCCAGCAGGAAGCCGAACTGCAGGCCCATCATGGTGACGACCGGGATCAGCGCGTTGCGCAGCGCGTGCTTGATGACCACGCGGCGCTCGGTCAGGCCCTTGGCGCGGGCGGTTCGCACGAAGTCTTCCTGGATGACTTCTACGAACGAAGCGCGGGTAAAGCGCGCCATCACCGCGGCCACCGCCGCGCCCAGCGTGATGGACGGCAGGATGTAGTGTTGCCAGGTCGAGGCGCCCACGGTCGGCAGCCAGCCCAGGTTCACGGAAAACACCTGCATCAACATCATCCCCAGCGCAAACGCGGGAAACGAGATGCCCGACACGGCCAGTGTCATGCCCAGGCGGTCCGGCCAGCGGTTGCGCCACACGGCGGACACGATCCCGATGATCATGCCGAAGGTCACGGACCAGGCCATACTGGCGATCGTCAGCCACAGCGTGGGCATGAAGCGATCGGAGATTTCGGTCAAGACGGGACGCTTGGTACGCAGCGAGGTACCCAGGTCGCCTTGCAGCATGTGGCTGAAGTAGCGCACGAATTGCTGCGGCAGGGGCAGATCCAGCCCCAGTTCCTTGCGCACCAGTTCGACGGTCTGCTGGTCGGCCTCCTGGCCCGCGGCCAGTCGCGCCGGGTCGCCCGGAAGCATGTGCACAAACAGGAACACGACCACGGCCACCAGCAGCAGCGTGGGGATCATGCCCAAAAGACGTTTGACGATATAGGTCAGCATTGAAATTCCTGCAACATCGGCGGGGACACCGCGTCCCCGCCGTATGTGGCCTTGCAAGGGCCTTGCGGCCCCGAGAGTTACCGCCGGATTACTGCTTCAGGTCGATGTCGCCGAACCAGAACGAGGTGTCCGGTTCCACGTACACGCCCGACAGGTTCTTCGACTTGACGTACAGGTTGTTCTGGGTCACCAGGAAGGCCCACGGGGCGTCCTTCCAGATGGTTTCCTGAACGTTCTTGTAGATCTCGGTCTTCTTGGCGCGGTCCGTCGTGGCCAGGGCCAGTTGGATGCCGTCGTCAACCGACTTGTTCGAGTAGTACGACACGTTGTTGAGCACCGGCGGGAAAGCGGCGGTGGTCAGCAAGGGACGCAGACCCCAGTCGGCTTCGCCGGTCGAGGACGACCAGCCGGCGTAGTACATGCGGACCTTGGCGTCTTCAGGCTTTTGCACCTGTTGCACGCGCTGCACGCGTTGGCCCGATTCCAGCACTTCGACCGAGACCTTGATGCCGACTTGCGCCAGCTGCTGCTGCAGGAACTGCACCACCTTCACCGAGGTGCCGTCGTTATAGGCGGACCAGAGCTGGCTTTCGAAGCCGTTGGGGTAACCGGCTTCGGCGAGCAGGGCCTTGGCCTTCTTGATGTCGTACGGCCACGGGCCGGTCTTGTGGGCGAAATCCACGCCGGTCGGCACGACGCCGTCGACGATGGTGGCGTAACCCGAGAAAGCGACCTTGGCCAGGGCTTCCTTGTTGATGGCGTAGTTGATGGCCTCACGCACCTTGACGTTGTCGAACGGCTTTTGCTGCACGTTCATCGACAGGTAGCGCGCCATGATCGAGTTCTTGTGATCGACCACGTCCAGCTTGTCGTTCTTGCTCAGCACGGCGGCTTGCTCGAACGGCACCGGGAAAGCGAACTGCGCTTCGCCCGTCTGCACCACGGCGGCGCGGGTGTTGTTGTCGGTCACGGTACGGAACGTCAGGGTGTCGACCTTCGGGTAGCCCTTCTTCCAGTAGCCATCGAACTTCTTGACCTTCAGGTATTCGGCCGGCTTCCATTCGACGAATTCGAACGGGCCCGTGCCCACCGGGTGGAAACCGATTTCCTTGCCGTACTTGGCCAGCGCGGCCGGCGAGATCATCATGGCGGCCGGGTGGGCCAGCGCGTTGATGAAGGCCGAGAACGGCTTCTTCAGCGTGATCTTGACGGTCAGCGGATCGATCACGTCGATCTTTTCGATGACGCTGAACTGGATGTAGCGCGACAGGCGGTTTTCCGGATTGGCCGGGCGGTCGAAGTTGATCTTGACGGCTTCGGCGTTGAACGGGGTGCCGTCGTGGAACTTGACGCCGTCGCGCAGCTTGAAGGTGTACACCAGGCCGTCTTCGCTGACGGTGTAGTCAGTGGCCAGGACCTTCTGGACCTTCAGGTCCTTGTCGAATTCGAACAGACCTTCGTAGTAGGCCTTGCCGGCCGCCTGGTTCAGCGTGCTGTTGGTGTTGTACGGGTCGAGCGTTTCCAGAGCGATGGAGACGGCAAACGTCACGTCCTTGGCAGCATGCGCCAGCGGCGAGGTGAGCACACCGAAGGCCACCGCAGCGGCGGCCATCAGCTTGGTGGGGCGCAGAACTTTCATCATTGCAACTCCTGGTTCCAGAATGGAATTAGGGGGTTTGGTGGAAGAAAAACAAGTACAACAACTGACTCAATACGCTCCGCCGACCGCATGGCGGGCGACGAAGTGATCGGTGCCTACCTGCACCAGCGGCTGCACCACCGGCTCGTCGTCGAGCCTGCGGATCGGGCTGGGAATTTCATCGGACAGCAACGTGCGCTTCAGATGGCGGCGCGCCGGATCGGCGATCGGCACGGCCGACATCAGTTTCTTGGTGTACGGATGCTGCGGGTTCTCGAAAATCGCCCGGCGCGGACCGATCTCGACAATCTGCCCCAGGTACATGACGGCCACGCGATGGCTGACGCGTTCGACCACCGCCATGTCGTGCGAGATGAACAGGAACGAAATACCCATGTCGCGCTGCAGATCGATCAGCAGGTTCACGATCTGCGCCTGGATCGACACGTCCAGCGCCGACACCGATTCGTCGGCGATCACGACCTTCGGATTCAGGGCCAGGGCGCGCGCGATGCAGATGCGCTGGCGCTGGCCGCCCGAGAATTCATGCGGATAGCGCTGCGCCATTTCGGGCGGCATGCCGACGCGCTCGAGCAGCTCGGACACGCGGCGCTCGGCCTCGCGGCCCTTGGACACGCCGTGCACCAGCAGCGGCTCCATGATCGAGAAGCCGACGGTCACGCGCGGATCGAGCGACGCGAACGGGTCCTGGAACACGAACTGGATGTCGCGGCGCAGGGATTGCAGCTCGCTGTTCTTCAGGCGCACGATATCGCGGCCGCCGAAACGGATTTCGCCACCCTGGCTTTCCACCAGGCGCAGCAACGAACGGCCCGTCGTGGACTTGCCACAACCGGACTCGCCCACCAGCGACAGCGTCTCGCCGGGGTACAGATCGAAGCTGACCTTTTCCACGGCGTGCACGCGGCGCTGCACGCGGCTGAGGATGCCGCCGCGCAGATCGAAACGGGTCACCAGGTTACGCACGCTCAGGATCGGCTCGCGGCGCTCGGCCGGGACTTCCTGGGTGCTGGTCGCGCCGGGCTCGGCCACGGGCTGAGCCTTGCCGTCCACTTGCAGCAGGGGGAAACGGGCCGGCAGGTCGGTGCCTTGCATCGCACCCAGCTTCGGCACGGCCGACAGCAGCGCGCGGGTGTAGGCATGCTGAGGCGCGGCGAAGACGGATTCGGAGGGGCCTTCCTCGACCTTGTCGCCGCGGTACATGACCAGCACGCGATCGGCCACCTCAGCCACCACGCCCATGTCGTGGGTGATGAACACCACGCCCATGTGCATTTCTTCCTGCAGCTGACGGATCAGTTGCAGGATCTGGGCCTGGATGGTGACGTCCAGCGCGGTGGTCGGTTCGTCGGCAATCAGCAGCGCCGGCTTGCAGGCCAGCGCCATGGCGATCATGACGCGCTGGCGCATGCCGCCGGACAGCTGGTGCGGGTAGCGGTCCAGCACCGACTTGGCTTCCGGGATGCGCACCTGTTCCAGCATGCGCAGCGCTTCGGCGCGCGCGGCGGCGGCGTCCTTGCCCTGGTGCTGGCGGATGGACTCGGCGATCTGGTCGCCGGCCGTGAACACCGGGTTCAAGGAGGTCATCGGCTCCTGGAAAATCATGGCCATATCCGCACCGCGCACATTGCGCATGACGCGTTGGCTGGAACCGGCCAGGTCGATCACCGAGCCATTGCGCCGGCGCAGCGCCATCTGGCCCTGGGCGATGCGGCCGCCGCCGTGCTCGACCAGGCGCATCAGCGCCAGCGAGGTCACCGACTTGCCCGAACCCGATTCGCCCACAATGGCCAGGGTCTCGCCCCGGTCCACATGGAACGACAGGTTGCGCACGGCTTCGACCGTGCGCTCCGAACCCACGAAGCGCACCGTCAGGTCGTTGACCTGGACCACGCGGTTATCCGGCAGCGCCAGGCTGTTTGCGCGATCAACCATATCTTTAGTAATCCCCAAAACTGACAAAAACGAAGCCCGCCGCCGCTCAGCGATAGATGGCGGTGACCGGCTTCTCACCGACGCGGGCGTAACCGCGGTACATGCCTTCCGTGTTGAACGGCAAGGCCACATTGCCCTTGGCGTCGACGGCCACCAGGCCGCCCTTGCCGCCAATGGTGGGCAGTTTTTCCATGACAACGCGGTCCGCCGCCGTTTCCAGCGATGCGCCGCAATATTCCATCTGGGCCGCCACGTCATAGGCGGCGACCATGCGGATGAACATTTCGCCGGTGCCCGTGGTGGACACGGCGCAGGTCTTGTTGCTGGCGTAGGTGCCGGCGCCGATCAAGGGCGCATCGCCGACGCGGCCGACCTGCTTGTTGGTGATGCCGCCGGTGGACGTGGCCGCGGCCAGGTTGCCCTGGGCGTCCAGCGCCACGGCGCCGACGGTGCCGAACTTCTTGTCCGAATCCAGCGGATCGGCCGGGGCGGGCTGGCCGCGGGCGACCATGGCCTGGCCATCGTGATCCAGCACGGCCGCTTCCGGCGTTTCACGCTGCACGCGCAACAGTTGCTCGCGGCGCGCTTCGGTCGAGAAGTACGACGGGTCGACCAGTTCCAGGCCCGCGTCCTTGGCGAAGGCTTCGGCGCCCTCGCCCACGAAGAACACGTGCTTGCTGGTTTCCATGACCGAACGGGCGGCGAAGACAGGGTTGCGCACGCGGTTCACGTTGGCGATGGCACCCGAACGCAGCGTGGCGCCGTCCATGATGGCGGCGTCCAGCTCGTGGGTGCCGGCGCTGGTGAACACGGCGCCATGCCCGGCGTTGAACAGCGGGCAGTCTTCCAGGAGGCGCACAGCTTCAGTGACGGCGTCCAGGGCGCTGCCGCCACGGGCCAGCACGGCCTGGCCGGCGCTCAGGATGGACTCCAGCGCGCTCAGGTATTCCTGTTCTTTCTCGGGCGACATGGCCGCGCGGGACATCGCGCCGGCGCCACCGTGAATGGCAATCACGGGTTGAATCATCGTTTACCTACTCCATGGATGAGCCACGGCATCACGGACTGGGTCACCCCAGCGGCGGCCGCGACGGAATTCTTGGCCCGGTAGGCCACCGCCGCCGACAGGGCTTCGATCAGGCCCAGCGCGGCGGTTTCGGAATTGGGGATCAGCTGGCGCGCGGAAAACGCGTACAGCACCACGGATGCCGTGGGCGCCAGCGGAGACGTGGGTTTGTCGGTCAGGACCAGCACCGGCACGCCGGCTTGCTGGGCGGCGCCCGCCAGGGTCACCGTATCGGCCAGGTAGCGCGGAAAGCCGATGGCGATGACCAGGTCTTTGCTGGTCATGCGCGACATCTGCCGCGCGGCGTGCGACACGCCGCCAGGACCGGCCAGCGATTCGACCGAATGCAGGTGCATGCACAGGCCGCGTTGCAACAGGCCCGCCAGGAAACCGCTGGCGCCGAAGCCGATGATGAAGACGCGGTCGGCGGCCAGGATGGCTTCCACCGCCTGATCACAGGCGGCGGGGTCCAGCGATTGCAGGTTGCGCTGCGCGTTACGGATGTCCTCTTCGAGCGTGGCGGCGAAGATCTGCACCGCGCTGGCCGAGTGCGCCAGTTCCGTGCGCAGCTTTTCGACGGGCTCCAGCGCCGCCTCGAAGCCGCGCGCCAGTTCGGCGCGAAATTGCGGGTAGCCGGGCAGGTCCAGGGCGCGCGCGAAGCGGTTGGCCGTGGCGACCGATACGCCCACCGCCGCCGCGAATTCATCGATGGTCATCGTGGCGACGCGAAACTGGTGCGCCAGGACGTATTCGGCCATCTTGTGCTGCGTGCGGCTCAGCGCGGGCTGGGCCCGGGCGATCCGATCAGCGATCGTGAGTACGGCCTTGTTCATCGGGGAAGGGAGCGGGAGAGTAGCGGGCGATTGTGTAAATCTGTTTACACATAAATTTTAGATAAGAAAATTCATTTTCATACTAAGGGTATACCCGTGAATTTATGTAACAGTGCATCAAAAGAAACGGGGCCGGTTTGAGGTACGCTATTTGCCCTCTCCTTCACCCCCGATTTCCGGAACCGTCCGCATGCCCGCCTGGATCAGCAAACCCCACGCCGAACTCACTCCTGCCGAGCTTTACGCCATCCTGCGCCTGCGCTCGGAAGTCTTCGTGGTGGAACAGAACTGCGTCTTCCTGGATATGGACGGCAAGGATCTGCTGGGGCAGACCGAACACCTGATGGCCTGGCAGGACGGCGCCCTGCTGGCCTACTGCCGCCTGCTCGAACCGGCGCTGAACGACGGCCAGGCCGTCATCGGCCGCGTGATCACGGCGCCGGCGGCCCGCGGCACCGGACTGGGGCATGAGCTGATGCGCCGCGCCAAGGCCGAAGTGGCGCGCCTGTGGCCCGGCCAGCCGGTGTACCTGGGCGCCCAGGCGCGGCTCAAGACGTACTACGGCGGCCACGGCTTCGTGCCGGTCACCGAGGAATACATCGAAGACGGCATCCCGCACGTGGGCATGCTGCTGCGGGAAGCGGCCTGACCCGGCGCCCCGCCGCCCAGTCCTTTGTTGCCGCGCCCCAATGAAAAACGCCCCTTGCGGGGCGTTTTCGTTTTCCAGGTCGGTGGGGTTTACTTCACCGCCGACACGTCCAGCTTGGCGCTGGTCTTGGACTGGATTTCGTCCACCGTCACGCCAGGCGCCGTTTCCAGCAGCTTCAGGCCGTTGTCGGTGACTTCCATCACGCCCAGGTCGGTGATGATCAGGTCGACCACGCCCACGCCGGTCAGCGGCAGGTTGCATTCGGGCAGCAACTTGATGTCTTCGGTGCCGTCCTTTTTCTTGGCCACGTGCTCCATCAGGACCACGACGCGGCCGACGCCGGCCACCAGGTCCATCGCGCCGCCCATGCCCTTGACCATCTTGCCCGGGATCATCCAGTTGGCCAGGTCGCCCTTTTCGGACACCTGCATCGCGCCCAGGATGGCCAGGTTGATCTTGCCGCCGCGGATCATCGCGAACGAATCGGCCGACGAGAAGATCGACGAGCCAGGCAGCGTCGTGACCGTCTGCTTGCCGGCGTTGATCAGGTCGGCGTCGACTTCGGCGTCGGTCGGGAACGGACCAATGCCCAACAGGCCGTTTTCGGATTGCAGCCACACTTCCACGCCCTTGGGCACGTGGTTGGCAACCAGGGTCGGCAGGCCGATACCCAGGTTCACGTAAAAACCGTCTTGCAGCTCGCGCGCGGCGCGCGCCGCCATTTCATCGCGGGACCATGCCATGTCGTGTTCTCCTTAGGCCGGGCGAGTGGTGCGTTGTTCGATGCGCTTTTCCGGGGTCGTGTTCAGCACGATCCGGTGCACATAGATGCCGGGCAGGTGGATCTGGTCGGGGTCCAGGCTGCCGGTGTCGACGATTTCCTCGACCTCGACCACGGTGAACTTGCCGGCCATCGCCACGTTCGGATTGAAGTTGCGCGCCGTCTTGCGGAACACCAGATTGCCGCTGCGGTCGGCGATGTGCGCCTTGACCAGCGACACGTCCGGCACCAGCGAGCGTTCCATCACGTATTGCTGGCCGTCGAATTCGCGGATTTCCTTGCCGTCAGCGACGATGGTGCCCACGCCGGTACGGGTGAAGAAGGCTGGAATGCCGGCGCCGCCCGCGCGCAGCTTTTCAGCCAGCGTGCCCTGCGGCGTGAATTCCAGTTCAAGTTCGCCCGACAGGTACTGACGTTCGAATTCCTTGTTTTCGCCCACGTAGGACGCAATCATCTTGCGGACCTGGCGGGTGTTCAGCAGCTGGCCCAGGCCGAAGCCGTCGACGCCCGCGTTATTGCTGATGCAGGTCAGGTCTTTCACGCCAGAATCGCGCAACGCGGCGATCAGGGCTTCGGGAATGCCGCAAAGGCCGAAACCGCCCACGGCGATCATCTGGCCGTCCTTGACGATGCCTGCCAGCGCCTCCTGGGCGCTTGCATAAACCTTGTCCATCGCTCCAACTCCTAATTAAGGTCGAACTGAAGAGAGTCTCGCAGCATGGCGGCGAGCCCTGTTTTTCCTTAAGGCGCGGCTGCCGGCTCCGCTGGCCAGCGGCATCGCGGCGGAGCCCGATGCCTGCTGGGCCGCATCGCCGAGGGTGGCGCGCCCATTGATTTCTATTATGGTTTTGGTCTGATTTTAGCGGCATGCCCGGCAAATGCGCGCGCTGTTTCAAACAGCGTCGCAAAGCCGGACCAATCGCCAGGCCTTGAATTACGCCGCCGGCCGGAACTGCGTGGCCATCTTGGCCAGCACCTCCGGCGGCCACGGTGCGGACGTATTGGCCACGTAATCCATCCATACCAGCACATTGCGGCCCCGCGCGTAGGGGCCAGCGTCATCGCCGACCTTCTCGAGCAGTAGCTCGAATTCAGCGCTGGAGCGGCCGATGCGGGTCACTTTGTGCGTCACCCGTACGGTCGCCGGATAGGTCAGGGGCCGCAGGAAATCGCAGGATGCGTGCGCCAGGATGGCGCCGTCGTCGGCCGGCAATTCAAAGCCCGCGTCGTACAGGATTTGCATGCGGGCCTCTTCCATGAGGCGGAAATACAGCGTGTTGTTCAGATGATTCAAGGCGTCCGAGTCGCCCCAACGCAAGGGCAAATCCACTTGATGGGTGTCGCCCACCGCCAGAATCCGCGCAGACTGAGTGTCCGGGTTCACCAATTGCTCCTGATGGCTGAAAGAAATCCGAAGACATGCAAGGCCTCCGGCTGCAATACAATCGCCGATAATACTTCCAGCCATATATGGAATACATACGGGGAGCTTTGCAATGTCTGAACGCGAGTCGATGGAATATGACGTGGTTGTGGTTGGCGGTGGACCCGCCGGCCTGGCCACCGCCATCCGTCTGAAGCAGCTGGCCGCTGAGAAAAACCAGGAAATCGGCGTCTGCGTCCTTGAAAAGGGCGCGGAGCTGGGCGCGCATATCCTGTCCGGCGCCGTCATGGACCCGCTGGCGCTGACTGAACTGATCCCCGACTGGAAAGCCAAGGGCGCGCCGCTGAACGTGCCCGTCACGCAGGACAAGTTCTTGTTCCTGTCGCAAAACGGCGCGCGCGCCACGCCCAACTGGCTGCTGCCGCCCTGTTTCCACAATGACGGCAACTACATCGTCCGCCTGGGCGACGTCGTCAAATGGCTGGGCGAACAGGCCGAAGCGCTGGGCGTCGAGATCTTCCCCGGCTTTGCCGCGGTCGAAGTGCTGTACGACGAAAACGGCGCCGTGCGCGGCGTGGCCACCGGCGACATGGGCGTGGCCCGCGACGGCAGCCATACCGACCACTACCAGCCCGGCATGGAACTGCATGCGCGCTACACGGTGTTCGCCGAAGGCGCGCGCGGCCAGTTGGGCCGCCAGCTGATCGATCGCTACAAGCTGGACGACGGCCGCGACCCGCAGGCCTACGGCATCGGTATCAAGGAAATGTGGGAGGTCGACCCGGCCCAGTCCAAGCCCGGCCTGGTGATCCACACCGCCGGCTGGCCGCTGGATTCCGACACCTACGGCGGTTCGTTCCTCTACCACCTGGACAACAACCTGGTGGCCGTGGGCATGATCGTCGGCCTGGACTACGCCAACCCGTGGCTGTCGCCGTTCGACGAATTCCAGCGCTACAAGACCCACCCCGCCATCCGCGGCACCTTCGAAGGCGGCAAGCGCATCGCCTACGGCGCGCGCGCCATCACCGCGGGCGGCCTGCTGTCGCTGCCCAAGCTGACCTTCCCGGGCGGCGTGCTGGTCGGCTGTGAAGCCGGCTTCCTGAACGCCTCGCGCATCAAGGGCAGCCATGCCGCCATCAAGTCCGGCAAGCTGGCCGCCGAAGCCGCGTTCGACGCGCTGGTCGCCGACCGCCGCCAGGACGAGCTGGCCGCCTACCCCGAAGCCTTCAAGGCCTCGTGGCTGCACGACGAACTGAACAAGGCGCGCAACTTCAAGCAGTGGTTCAAGAAGGGCCGCACCGTCGCCACGCTGATGACCGGCATCGAGCAACTGGTGTTCAAGGGCAAGATGCCCTGGACCCTGCGCCACAGCAAGCCGGACCACGCCTGCCTGCAGCCGGCCTCGCAGTGCGCCCGCATCGACTACCCCAAGCCCGACGGCAAGCTGACCTTCGACAAGCTCAGCTCGGTGTTCATCTCGAACACCAACCACGATGAAAACGAGCCCGTCCACCTGACGCTGAAAGACGCCTCGGTGCCGGTCAAGGTCAACCTGGCCACGTATGGCGGCCCGGAAGCGCGCTACTGTCCGGCCGGCGTATACGAGTTCATCAAGGATGACCACGGCGACGACCGCCTGCAGATCAACGCGCAGAACTGCGTGCACTGCAAGACCTGCGACATCAAGGACCCGACCCAGAACATCGTCTGGGTGGCGCCGCAGGGCGGCGAAGGGCCCGTCTACAGCGGCATGTAGAAGGCGGCGCGCGACATGGCTGAACGCGTGCTTTTCATCGGTTGCGGCGACCTCGGCCAACGCGCCGCGCACCGCCTGCTGGCGCGCGGCGACGAGGTCTACGCGCTGCGCCGCCACCCGCCCGCTGGCGACGCCAGCGGCATCCGCTGGCTGCAAGGCGACATCACCGTGGCCGGCGGCCTGCCGGCGCTGCCCGCCGGCATCAGCCGCGTCATCCACGTGGCCACCGCCGGTGCGCGCGATCCGGCCGCCTACCGCGCCGTGTTCGTCGACGGTCTGAACCGCGTGCTGGGCGCGCTGGATACGTCCCAGGTCCAGCGCGTGCTGTTCGTGTCCTCCAGCGCGGTCTACGGCGAGCACCACGGCGACTGGGTCACCGAAGACACTCCGCCCGCGCCGCAGGGTTTCAACGGCCGCATCCTGCTGGACGCCGAAGCCGCCCTGGCGGCCCGCCCCCTGCCGCACACCACGATTCGTTTCGCCGGCCTGTATGGGCCCGGCCGCCTGCAACTGATCGAACGGCTGCGCGCGGGCGCCGCCGGCGCGCCCACACAGCCGCCGCATTGGGCCAACCGCATCCACATCGACGACGCCGCGGCCGCGATCGTGCACCTGGCGCTGCTGCCCGAGGCGCAAGCGGTGTACATCGGCTGCGACGACACGCCGCTGCCGCTGCACGAGCTGTACGCCGACCTGGCGCGCCTGGTCGGCGCACCGGCGCCGGCCGAGGCGCCCGCCCCCGCCAACATCGGCAGCAAGAAGCTCAGCAATGCCCGCCTGCGTGCCAGCGGCCTGGCCCTGCAATGGCCGGATGCCCGCATCGGTTATGCCGCCCTGCTGGCGAACGCCGCCCAGCAGGCATAGTTCGGCCAGCGACGAATCGTTGCGTGCCCGGCAGGAGGATACTGGCCTCCTGACTCCCCTGCCGGACCCGCCATGCCCATTCCCGACCCGCTCGATCCGCTCCAGGCGGTGACGCACCCAGACCCCTACCCCTATTACGCCGCGCTGGCGCGCGACCGGCCGCTGTACCACGATGCGCGGCTGGGCCTGTGGGTCGCGAGCAGTCCGGGCGCCATCCTGGAAGTCATGCGTCATCCGGCCGCGCGCGTGCGGCCCATGGCCGAGCCTGTTCCCAAAGGAATCGCCGCCGGTCCGGCAGGCGCCCTGTTCGGCAGTTTCGCCCGCATGACCGATGGCGCCGCGCATGCCTGCAGCAAGCGGCTGCTGGCCAATTTCGTGGCGCGGCAAGCGCAACACGCCTGTAGCCCGGCATGGCCGGATCCGCAAACGAAATCGCGCGCGGACACAACGACGGACACCGGCCCTGACGCAGTGGACGTCGATCATTATCTCTACGCCGCGCCGGTCCATGCTCAGGCCGCTTTCCTCGGATTGCCCGCCGCGGTCCTGGCCGGTTGCGCCCGCGACATCCGCGACTTCCTCGCCGCCCTGCCGCCCGCCGCGGCAGCCCCCGTCATCGCCACCGGACATGCCGCCGCCTCGCGCCTGTCCGCCAGGCTGCACGCGCATCTGCAGGCCCCGCAAGCCAGCCCGGCGCTGCGCGAACTGCGTCTTGAAGGCGCACGCGCCGGCCTGGATCCGGCGCTGCTGGCCGCGAACCTCGTTGGCCTGTTGTTCCAATCGTGCGAAGCTGGGGCCGGCCTGCTGGGCAACGCCCTGGTCCTGTCCGGCCGGCGCGGCGCATCGTCCGCATTGACGCGGGAGCAGGCCCAGACGCTGGTGGACACCGCGCTACGGGACGATCCGGCGATCCACAACACGCGCCGTTTCCTGGCCGAGCCCATCGACGCCGGCGGCCAACACATCGAGGCCGGCGCCACCGTGCTGCTGGTACTGGCCGCCGCCGCGACGGTGCAGCCGCAAGCGCATTGGCCATTCGGCGCATTGGCCCATGCCTGCCCGGGCCGCGACCTGGCGCGCCAGCATGCTGCCGGTGCGCTGCGCCATCTGCTGCAAGCCGGCACCGACGCCGCGGCGCTGGCCGCGCGCTTTCGCTATCGCGCCCTGCCCAACGCCCGCATTCCCCAGTTTGCCATCCCCAAGGACGCCACCCCATGATTGCCGTGATATTCGAAGTCGAGCCCGCCGAGGGCAACCCCGATCCCTATCTGCGCATCGCCGCCCGCCTGATTGACGAGCTCAAGGCCATCGACGGCTTCATTTCCGTCGAACGCTTCCAGAGCCTGACCACGCCGGGCAAGCTGTTATCGCTGTCGTTCTGGCGCGATGAGGACGCGGTCAAGCGCTGGCGTTCGCTGGAATCGCATCGCCAGGCCCAGGAAGCCGGGCGCGGCGGCGTGTTCGCCGACTACCGTCTGCGGGTGGCGCAGGTGCTGCGCGACTATGGCATGCAGGAACGCGACGAGGCGCCGGGCGACAGCCGCGCAAGACATGGCTGATGGCCTCGCCCGCCGCGCGTATCGGGTCGCAGCCCGATCGCGGTACCCCGGCCGTGCCGCGGCGTTTCAGGCCTGGACCCGCGCCGGCTGATAGAAGCAGTAGCCGCTGTTGCGCAGCGTCTTGACCGGCAGCGTCTGCCCGCTCTCGGCTTCGACGCGGCGGCGCAAGCGCCGCATTTGCGTGTCCAGCCGGCGCTGATCGTATTCAAGGTAATCAGCGCCCAGGGCTTCGATGATCTGCCGGCGGCTGACGTTTTCGCCGGCCTGGTCCATCAGGCAGCGCAGCACCGTCAGGTCCTGTTGCGACAACGGCATGGAAGGCGCACCGGGAATATGCAGCCGGCGCGGGCCGACTTCAAGCATCCAGTCCGCGGCGGGTTGCTCCGGAGGCCGTTGCTGCAGCCCCAGGCGGCGCACCAGCGCCGCCAGCGTGGCGGCCAGTTCGTCGAGATCGCAGCCCTTGCCCAGGTAGTGATCGGCGCCCATGCCCAGGCCCATGATCCGGTCCGGACTGGTCTGGCGCGCGCTGAATACTACGATGCCGACCCGCTGGCCGTCCTGGCGCAGGCGCTGGATCAGGTCCAGCCCGCAACCATCGGGCAGCCCGATATCAATGACGGCAAGATGATGGCGGCCGGGGTCGAAACCCAGGTCGAATTCCTGCAGACTGGACACGCACAACGGCGCATAACCCAACTCTTCGAGAAACTCGCCAAGCTCCTGGCGCAACACCGGTTCGTCTTCGAGAAGAATTACTTCAGGCATGAGGCGCGTCAGTCAAGAGTGCCGCGCAAGGCTGGTGTAATCTGCCCGGCTGCACAAAAAATGCGATTCGATGAAACGGAAATATTATCCCACGGCGCTCGCGTGGCTGGGGCTGCTGGCGTGGTTGCTGGCGGGCGCTCCTGCAGCGATGGCGCAGGCCTTGGCCGAGCCCTTGCACCTGGACAGCGTCGTCCGCATGCAGGACGCGGACGGCCATCTCGAACGGCTGGACGATGCCAGCGGCGCGCTCGATGTACCCGATGTGGCCGCGTCCGCCGGTTGGACCGCGCTGCCGGGCAGCCTGAGCGCCGGCTTCACGCCCGCGGCAGTCTGGTTGCGCCTGCCGGTGCAGGTGGATCGCGTCCCGCCAGGCGGATGGATGCTGCGCCTGAGCAACGCGCTGCTGGACGACGTGAGGGTCTATGTGAACCACGGCGCGGGCTGGACGCCGTTGGGACGCAGCGGCGAGGACCTGCCGCGCAGGGACTGGCCCGTAGACTATCGCAGCCCGGTGATCCAGTTCGATCCGCCCGGGCCTGGCCACTACGTGATCCTGGCGCGGCTGCAAAGCAAGAACGCGCTGGCGACCCGGCTGGAGATCTGGCAACGCCTGGCCTACGACAACCAGTCGCGCCGCGAAGGGCTGCTGTTCGGGCTGTACTTCGGCTTCTATCTGCTGCTGATCTGTGCGCACGGCGCCTTCTGGCTGGTCACGCGCGCCCCGATGAGCGGCCTGTTCCTGGCCTACATCGGCAATTGTGTTTTCAATGAAGTGCTGTCGCTGGGGCTAGTCCAGCAATTGACCGGATTGCCGGTGGGCTGGAGCGACCGCCTGCTGGGCGTGGGCATTGCATTCAGCCTGCCGGTGGCCTTACGGATCGCGTTTCGCCAACTGAACCTGGCGGCGCTGTATCCGCGGGCGGTGCGCTGGCTGGAGCGGCTGTTCTGGGGCATCGCGCTGGTCTGCGCGGGGCTGGTCGTGGCCGGACGGTACGCCTGGGGCGTGCAGCCGATCCAGTTGCTGGCCCTGCTGCTGATCGTCGGCTTTTCGACGCTGGCGGCCTACCTGCTGAAACGCGGCTGGCGCCCGGCGCGCTTTTTCGCGCTGGCCTTCGGGGTGTTCTACATCAGCGTGCTGATCGCCTTCCTGCGAAACCTGGGCGTGCTGCCGGTCAATGCATTCACCGAGTATGTGTCCACGCTGGGCACAATGCTGCACATGCTGCTCTTGAGCCTGTTCATTGTCGGACGACATGAGCGTCAACGGCGCATCCGCGAACGGCAGCAAGCCAACCTGGCCGCCGACCTGGCGCGGCAGCACAGCCATCGGCTGGAGCAAGAGGTGGCATTGCGCACGGCCGAAATGCAGAAAGAGATCGAACGCCGCGTCGAACTGGAGGGTGAACTGCGGACCTCGCTGGACAAGGAACGGCAGGTGTTCGCGGAGCAGCGCGACTTCGTCGCCATGGTGTCGCACGAATTCCGCACCCCGCTGGCGATCATCACCACGTCGGCGCAGCAACTGGGCCGCAACCTGGCCGCGCCTGTAGAGAAAAGCCTGGCGCGCTGCGGCAATATCCGCGATGCCGCCGTGCGCCTGCTGGCGCTGGTGGATGAATACCTGACCCACGACCGCATGCGTGAGCCGCGGGCCGAACTGCGCCTGGCGTGTTGCGACGTGCCGGCCATGCTGGCCGACCTGGAACGGGACTTCGCACCCGGCCGCATCCAGTGCATCTATGGCCCGGGCGAACACGGTCTGGAATGCGATGCCAGCATGCTGCACATCGCCCTGCGCAACCTGCTGGCGAACGCGGACCGACACTGCACCGACGAGGGAGCGGTGACTGTCTCGGTACATGCCCAGGACGACAGCCTGCACATTGAGGTCGCCAACCCGGGCAAGCGCATTCCCACCGAAGAACAGGAACGCCTGTTCCAGAAATACTATCGGGGCCAGAACGCGCTGCGCCACCCCGGCGCCGGGTTGGGGCTGTATCTGGTGAAGGCGATAGCCGAACGCTTGGGCGGCACGGTGGCGCTGGCGGGCGCCGGAGGCGACGAACCGGTGTGCTTTCGGCTCAGCTTGCCGCAGCGCGCCGGCAGGTAGGGTGCCCCGAGGATCTGTCGACAATATGTTGCGCGAAAGCATCTATTTGTATCTTTCCCGCCGATCCGGAAAAACCACAACTTCCGGTATCTGATTTTATTTTCAGCCCATTGATCGCCCAATTCCCTCGTTTTCCCATCGCTTTACAAAACGCTCAGATTTGCTCAGATTTGAGGATGCAATGATCGGTATATTTCAGACACGAAATTTACATGGTCTCTACACATGCATCCCCGCTTCCAACTCACCCCGCTGGCGCTTGTCCTGGCCGTCAGCTTTTCGCCCCTGGCTGCCACGCCCGCCCTCGCGGTCGACCTGAATGGCACGACGCAAATCGGCAACCTCACGAACACGGGTACAGACACCGCCGTCAACCTCACCAACGGCGCCATTCTTCGCGGCAATCTCATCAACAACGGCACGCTGTGGAACTCGGCCACGGGGGGCTCGGGCATCAAGATCGACACGTCGACCGTGGACGGCTCGATCCGCAATGAAGACACCCGGCAGGTGACCGGCGACTCCGCCATCAGCATCCGCAATGCCAGCTCGATCACTGGCGATATCGTCAACGTCGGCCGCATCTCCGGCAGCTACGGCACCGGCGTGGGCCTTGAAGTGACCGGCGGCAGTACGATCAGCGGACGCATCAGCAATAGCGGCACCATCGACGCGGGCATCGTGGTGTCGGGCGCAACGGTTCGGCGCGGCATCACCAACACGGGCACCATCAACAGCAAGATCGACGGTGTCGCGGTGGATGTGTCAGGCGCGACCACGCCCATCAATATCGCCAACACCGGCACGATCAACGGCATCGTGCGGCTGGGCTCGGGAACGCTGGACATCAATGGCGGCCTTATCACGGGTGTCGTCGACGGCAGCGCCGGCACTGTCAACATCAATATCGATTACACCCCGGTGGCCGTCATCCGCGGGCGCAACGTCAACGTAGCCCGCAGCGCCACCCTGACGATGGGCAGCAGCGAAGTGAAGGGCTTGCTGTCGGTGGCCGGCACGTTGGCCGGATCGGGCGAAGTCGGCCCGACCACGCTGCTGGCCGGCGCGACCCTGTCGCCGGGTTCGGCCGCTACCCCGGTCGGCACCCTGCAGGTCAACGGCGACCTGACCTTTGACGCCAATTCGACCTATCGGGTCGACGCCACCGCCGACGGCAGGAGCGACAAGGTCCACGCACTGGGCGTGGCCAACCTGGCCGGTTCCGTGCTGCACGTGGGTTCCGGAGGTTCTTACGCGGCCTCCACCGCCTACACCATCCTGACGGCGGACGGCGGCTTGAACGGCAGCAAGTTCACCAGCGTGTCCAGCAACCTGGCCTTCCTGGACCCCAAGTTGGCCTACAACGGCAATGATGTCGTGCTGCAAGTCGATCTCAAGAGCGTGCCGGTCGACACCAGCACGCCGCCCGTTACCCCGGGCGGATCGGGCGGCACCACCCGCCCCATCGAATTCGCCGACCTGGCCGTGACCGGCAATCAGCGTTCGACCGCGCGCGCGCTGCAAAGCCTGCCGACCACCAACACCCTGTACAGCCGCGTGCTGAACCTGCCCGAAGGCGCGCCGGCCGGCGTGTTCGCCGACCTGGCGGGCGAGTCGCACGTCAGCACAGTGTCGGCCATGCAAAACGTCACCAACAACGTGGTGAACCTGCCGCTGGCCCATCTGCATGCCAACATGAACGCCGGCTGGGTGCCGGGCCCCGCCACGGCCCAGGTCGGCCGCGGCGACGCATCCGCCCTACCGCGTTCGGCCGCGCAGCCGATGTGGGCCCAGGTGTTCGGCAACTGGCGCACCATGGACGGCAACGGCAATGCGGCCAAAGCCCGCGAAACCGACGCCGGCCTGTTCGTCGGCGGCGATCACGGCGTGGGCAATGGCTGGCGCCTGGGCGGCGCCTTGGGCTACACCGGCAGCCGCATCACCGTGAACGACCGTTCGGCCCGGACCGACGTCGACAGCTACAGCGCGATCGTCTACGGCGGCAAGGCCTTCGAGGCCGGCGCTGGCAAACTCAACGTCAGCGGCGGCGTGGCCTACACGTGGCATGACGTGCGCAGCAAGCGCAATATCAACGCGGCGGGCCAGCTCCAGGCCCTGAAGGCGGACTACAGCGCCAGCACGGGCCAGGTTTTCACCGAGGTCGGCTATGCCATCCCGCTGAATGACCGCGTCACGCTCGAGCCGTTCGTCGGCGCGGACTTCAGCGACCTGCGCACCCGCGGTTTCTCGGAGTCGGGCGGCGACGCCGCTCTCAGCGGCCGTGGCAACAGCAACAAGGTGGCCACCACTACCCTGGGCCTGCACGCCCAGACCACGTTCGACATGGGCCAGAACGCCGCCCGCCTGCGCGGCACGCTGGGCTGGCGCCATGCCTACGGCGACGTCAACCCGGAAACCACGATGTCGTTCGACGGCAGCCAGCCCTTCACCGTGGCAGGCACGCCGCTGTCGCGCGACGCGGCCGTGGTCGCGCTGGGCGTGGACATGGCAATGAGCAAGAACGCCACGCTCGGCCTGGCCTATTCCGGCCAGTTCGGCAATGGCAACCAGCAGAACACGGGCACCGTGAACGTGAGCTGGCGCTTTTAAAGGCAGATTCGCTGGATATCCGCGCGCAAGCGCGGATATCGCTGGAGAGGGGCCTGGTGGGCCAACTGGGTCTCTTGGGGCGTACCAACGCGAGTTGGTACGCCTTTTTTTCTCCAGCGAAGCCGGAATCCGCATCAGCGCGCGCGTCACCGCCAGCCTGCTTGCCGCTTCTGTCCGTTACCATTGCCCCATCGCCGATCCCGCGCCCATCCATGTCCGCCGCCGCCCCTGCCCGCCCCACCCCGCTGCAAGTCGATCTGGCCCGCCTGATCGCGCAGGACATCGTGACCCGGCGCTACATGCCCGGCACCCACTTGTCCGAGGAAGCGCTTGCCGCTGGCTACGAAGTGTCGCGCACCCCGGTGCGCGGCGCGCTCAAGCTGCTGGCGACGCAGGGCCTGATCACGCACCGGCCCAACAGCGGCTATACCGTGGCCGACAATGCCGCGCTGGCGGATGCCGCCATTGCCGGCGCCGGCCCGACCCAGCAGGAGCTCTACCGCCGCCTGATCGACGATCGTGCCGCCCGCGTGCTGCCCGACCAATTCACCGAACGCGACCTGCTGCAACGCTATCGCGCGCCGCGCAGCGTGCTGGCCAAGGCCTTGCTGCAACTGTCGGCCGACGGCCTGATCGAAAAGCGCAAGGGCCACGGCTGGCAATTCGCGCCGTCGCTGGAAAGCCGCGCAGCGCTCGATGAAAGCTACCGCTTCCGCATGGCGATCGAATGCGCCGGCCTGCTGGAACCCACCTTCCAAGTGGATCGCGACGCCCTGGCCCGCATGCGGGCCGCGCACGAAGCGCTGGCCGAGCGCGACGACGCCGCCATCTCGGCCACCGAATTCTTCGCTCTGAACGCCTCGTTCCATGAACTGCTGGCGCGCTTCTCGGGCAACCGCTACCTTTTGCAGGCCGTGCAGCAGCAGAACCAGCTGCGCCGCCTGGAGGAACACGCCGCCTTCCACCGCGACGCGCGCTACATCGGCTCCACCCGCGAGCATCTGCAAATCATCGACGCCCTGGAAGCCGGCGACCAGGAACGCGCGGCGCAGCTGATGCGGCGCCATTTGCAGGCCTCGCTGCAGGCGTCCTGACGCCGGCGGCCGGCGCCCCCTCTGCCCGCTTCGGCATTTCCCCTTCGATATCCGCCGGCCTTCACGCCGGACCGCCCCGCCTGCCTGGCTGCCATCTGGCCGCCGGCCTTCGCAACCCCCAAAATTGTATTTTTCTTTGTATTAATACAAAATAGACGGACCCTGAACTTCCAGAAACCAGGATTCCCATGTCTTCGCCCGCGTCCCGCCCCGCTCCCGCCCTCAACGCCGCAGCCTATTGGATGCCCTTTACCGCCAACCGGCGGTACAAGCGCGATCCGGTGCTGTTCAGCGCCGCCGAAGGCATGCACTACATCCGGCCCGACGGCCGCCGCGTGCTGGACGGCATCGCGGGCCTGTGGTGCGTGAACGCCGGCCACCGCCGCCCCGAGATCGTCGACGCCATCGCCCGCACCGCCTACGAACTGGACTACGCGCCGTCGTTCCAGATGAGCCATCCGCTCGCGTTCGAACTGGCCGAGACGCTCTGCCAGGAAGCCCCCGCCGGCTTTTCCAATGTGTTCTTTTCGAATTCCGGCTCCGAAGCCGTCGACACCGCGCTGAAGATCGCGCTGGGTTATCACCGCGCGCGCGGCCAGGGCCAGCGCGTGCGCCTGATCGGACGCGAACGGTCGTATCACGGCGTGGGTTTCGGCGGCCTGTCGGTGTCAGGCATCGCCGGCCACCGCAAACCCTTCGGCAACCTGCTGCCCTACGTCGACCACCTGCCGCATACCTATGACCGCGATCAGATGGCCTACACCCGCGGCCAGCCCGATTGGGGCGCGCACCTGGCCGATGCGCTCGAACGCATCGTGGCGCTGCATGACGCCTCCACCATCGCGGCCGTCATCGTCGAGCCCGTGGCGGGGTCCACCGGCCTGCTGGTGCCGCCCAAGGGCTATCTGCAAAAACTGCGGCAGATCTGCGATGCCCACGGCATCCTGCTGATCTTCGACGAAGTGATCTGCGCCTTCGGCCGCATCGACGGCGCCTTCGCCTCGGCGCATTTCGGCGTCACGCCCGACCTCATCACCAGCGCCAAAGGCCTGACCAACGGGGCGATCCCGATGGGCGCCACATTGGTGCGCCAGCATGTCTACGATGCCTTCATGCAAGGCCCGGGCAGCGCCATCGAACTGGCCCATGGCTACACGTACTCGGGTCATCCGGTGGCCTGCGCAGCCGGGCTGGCGACGCTGGACATCTGCCGGCGCGAAGGCCTGTTCCAGCGCAGCCGCGAACTTTGGCGCTACTGGGAGGACGCGGCGCACAGCCTGAAAGGCCTGCCGCATGTGGTGGACATCCGCAACATCGGCCTTCTGGCCGCGATCGAGCTTGCGTCTCAGGACGGCAAGCCGGGCCAGCGCGGCTTTGCCGTGCACCAAGCCTGCCTGGAACGCGGCTGCCTGATCCGCTCGGCCGGAGACACGATGCTGTTGTCGCCCCCGCTCATCATCGAGCGGTCGCAGATCGATGAATTGTTCTCGGTGCTGTCGGACGTGCTGCGCGCCGCAGCCTGAGCGCGGGCGCCATCCAGGGCAGCGGCTTTGCCGGGCCGCGCCGCATCCTGCATCCTGCGCCCGGCAAAGCCCGTAGCCCCCCTCGTCAGCCGAGACGGCGCGCCACGGCCTCGACCACCCGGCGCACGTCCTCGGCGGACACGTCCAGATGCGTCACCAGCCGGGTCGGGCCGCCGTAGACCGCTCGCATCAGGATGCCGTCGGCGGCCAAGCCTTCGGTCAGCGCATCGCAACGCGCCGGCTCGAATTCCGCGAACACCATATTGGTGTCCTGGCTCAGCACCCGCACGCCGGCAATACCGCGCAGGCCGGCGGCCAATTGCCGCGCATGCTCGTGATCGTCGGCCAGGCGGTCGACATGGTGTTCCAGCGCGTACAGGCAGGCCGCCGCCAGCACGCCCGATTGACGCAGGCCGCCGCCCAGCATCTTGCGCCAGCGGCGCGCGCGGGCGATCAGCTCGGCGCTGCCCACCAGCACCGAACCCACCGGCGCGCCCAAGCCCTTGGAAAAACAGATCGAGACCGAGTCGAACGGCTCGCACAGGTCGGCCAGCGGCTTGCGGCTGGCGACCGCCGCATTGAAGACGCGCGCGCCATCCAGGTGCGTGCCCAGTCCCTGGCCGCGCGCCCAATCGGTGGCCGCGCGGATGTAGTCGGCCGGAATCAGCTTGCCGTGAAAGGTGTTTTCCAGCGCCAGCAAGCGCGTACGGGCGAAATGCGGATCGCCCTGGGGCTTGACCGCGGCGGCCAGCTTTTCCAGCGGCAGCGAGCCGTCTTCGGCGTGTTCGATCGGCTGGGGCTGGATGCTGCCCAGCACCGCGGCGCCGCCGCCTTCGTACTTGTAGGTGTGCGCTAGCTGGCCCACCAGGTATTCGTCGCCGCGTTCGCAGTGGGCCATCAGGCCGGCCAGGTTGCTCTGGGTACCCGACGGGAAGAACAGGCCGGCGGCCTTGCCGGCGCGCTCGGCCACGGCCTGCTGCAGGCGGTTGACGGTGGGGTCGTCGCCCATCACGTCATCGCCCAGCGGGGCGCTGGTCATGGCCTGCAACATGCCCGGCGTCGGCCGGGTGACGGTATCGCTGCGCAAATCGATCATGAAAATGCCTCGGATAGAAAACGGAATTCGGAAAACCGCGGGTTCAGTCCGCGCGCACCGCCGGCGCCGCGCGGCTCACCACGAAAATACCGGCAAGGATCAAGGCCATGCCGCCCAGCTCAACCAGCGACGGACGTTCGGACAGCACCACCCACGCCATCAGCATCGCCACCACCGGCACGCCCAGGCTGGACAGACCGGCGATGGATGCCGGCACCCGTCGCACCACCTGCAGCCACAGCAGCCAGCCAGCGGCCGTGGCGATCAGGACGATATAGGTCATGCCGGTCCAGAGCTGCCAGCCCCATTGCGCGGGAATCTGCGGCACCAGGAACGCCACAGGCGTCACGACCAGGCCGCCGAACAGCATCTGCCAGGCGGTGAAAGTCATCACATCGGGTGCATGGCGGTCGAACATGCGCTTGGACAGCACGGTGCCGACGCCCCAGCACAAGCCGCTGCCCAGCCCCAGCAGCACGGGCTTCAGGTCGCCCAGGCCATGCCACGGCTCGATGAACAGCACCAGGCCGATCGCCGCCATGCCGATGCCCACGCCGTGCCGCGCCGTGGGCCGCTCGCCCAGCATGCCCCAGGCGAACAGCACCACCCAGAACGGCATCGTATAGGCCATCAATGACACCTTGCCCACGCCGCCGGACACCAGCGCGGTCTGCACGAAGCCCTGGAACCCCGCGGTCTGGGTCAGGCCGATCAACAGGGTCAGTTTCCATGGCGGCATGGCCAGCGGCCGGCGGGTCGCGATCGCCAGCGCGAACAGCACCAGGCTGCCCACCACATACCGCAACGCCACGAAATCGAAGGGCCCGATGTAGGGCACGATCAGTTTCATCGCGATCCAGCTGCCGGCCCACACGAGGATGGTGCTGAACATCAGGGCAAGCCCTGCGCGATCAAAACTGCTGCGGCTCACGGCGGCGTCTCCGGTGGATTATTTTTGAAAGGGAACAAAACGACGATGCCCATACCGGCAAACCGGTATGGGCATCTCGCATTATGCTCCCGCCGCGCGGGGATCGGGCCACGCCGTCCGCGTTGCGGACGGGCGCAAGCCATTTACAGCGGCTTGGACAGCTGTTCCAGGATGGCCGGATTTTCCAGCGTCGACACGTCCTGGGTCACTTCCTCGCCCTTGGCGACCACGCGCAGCAGGCGGCGCATGATCTTGCCGGAACGGGTCTTGGGCAGGTTGTCGCCGAAGCGAATGTCCTTGGGCTTGGCAATCGGGCCGATCTCCTTGGCCACCCAGTCGCGCAGCGTCTTGGCGATGGCTTGCGCATCGGCGCCTTCGGGACGTGCGCCCTTGAGCACCACGAACGCCACCACGGCTTCGCCGGTTGTGTCGTCGGGGCGGCCGACCACGGCAGCTTCCGCCACCAGTTCGTGCGCGACCAGCGCCGATTCGACTTCCATGGTGCCCAGGCGGTGGCCCGACACGTTCAGCACGTCGTCAATGCGGCCCATGATCCAGAAGTAGCCATCCGCGTCGCGCTGCGCGCCGTCGCCGGCCAGGTAGTAGCCGCGCAGCTCGGGCGGAAAGTAGCTCTTCTTGAAGCGTTCGGGGTCGCCCCAGATATTGCGGATCATGGCCGGCCACGGACGCTTGATGACAAGGAAGCCGCCATTGCCCTGGTCGACGTCACCGCCCGTCTCGTCCACGATCGCCGCGGCGATGCCCGGCAGCGGCAGCGTGCAGGAACCCGGCTTGGTGGGCGTAGCGCCCGGCAGCGGCGTGATCATGTGGCCGCCGGTTTCGGTCTGCCACCAGGTATCGACGATGGGGCAGCGCTCGCGGCCGATGTTCTTGTGATACCAGATCCACGCTTCGGGATTGATGGGCTCGCCCACCGTGCCGATGATGCGCAGGCTGTCCAGGTCGTACTTGGACGGATGGGTTTCGGGCGCGGCCTCGGCGGCCTTGATCAGCGAACGGATCGCGGTGGGCGCGGTATAGAACGTGGTGACCTTGTGGCGCGCGATCATGTCCCAGAAGCGGCCGGCGTTGGGAAACGTGGGCACGCCTTCGAACACCACTTGCGTCAGGCCCGCGGCCAGCGGGCCGTAAGTGATGTAGGTGTGGCCGGTCACCCAGCCCACGTCGGCCGTGCACCAATAGACGTCGTCCTTGCGGGCGTCGAAGGTCCACTTGACGGTCAACAGCGCCCACAGCAGGTAGCCGGCGGACGAATGCTGCACGCCCTTGGGCTTGCCCGTCGAACCGGACGTGTAAAGGATGAACAGCGGATGCTCGGCGTTGACCGGTACCGGCTCGCAGGTGTCGGGCTGGCCCGCCTCGACGTCATGCATCCAGAGGTCGCGCGTGTCGTTCCATTGCACCTTGCCGCCGGTGCGGCGGTAGACGATCACCTGGCGCACGGCTTCGCAACCGCCCATGGCGATGGCTTCTTCCACCGCCGGCTTGAGCGGAATGGTCTTGCCGCCGCGGACCTGCTCGTCGGCGGTGATGACCAGCGATGCGCCGACGTCGACGATGCGCTCCTGCAGGCTCTTGGCCGAGAAGCCGCCGAACACGACCGAGTGCGTCACGCCCAGGCGAGCGCAGGCCTGCATGGCCACCACGGCCTCGATCGACATGGGCATGTAAATGATGGCGCGGTCGCCCTTCTTGTAGCCCAGCGCGGCGATGCCGTTGGCGAAGCGGCACACGCGCGCCAGCAGTTCGCGGTAGCTGACCTTGTTGACCTTGCCGTCATCGGTTTCGAAGATGATGGCGGTTTTGTCGGCGTTGCCGTTGGTCAGGTGCACGTCCAGGCAGTTGGCCGAGACGTTCAGTTCGCCGTCGCCGAACCAGCGGTAGAACGGCGCGTTCGATTCGTCCAGCACCTCGGTGAACGGCTTGGTCCACTGCAGGTTGTCGCGGGCCTGGCCGGCCCAGAAGCCGTCGAAGTCCTTTTCGACTTGCGCGCACAGCGCGTTGTAGGCATCCATGCTGGGAATCGCGGCGCCCTGCGCCGCGCGCTCGGGCGGCGGAAAGACCCGGGTTTCTACCAGTACGGACTCAATAGCATTCGACATGATCTTTGTCTCCAATCTGTGATTCTGTTGTTGATGCTGTTTTCTTTTATTGCCCACTCGCAACCGTATCGCCACGCTCTTACGGGCACCTTACGCAAAATGCGGGCCAGAGCCCGCATCGCTACAAGAGCGCAACCGCTGGCCACGGCGGCAAACGGCATCGACAACCTGACAGCGCATACGCAAACCACCGGACGCCGCGCCGCGCGCGGGACAGCGTCCGGGACTTCGTAAGAATATCAGTTGCAGCGGGTGGCTGCGGCGGGCGCGTCCGCTACGCGGCCTGTCGCGCCAGCCCGCGCGCCATGTCCACGCGCGACAGGAGCGCAAGGCCGCCCACGAAGAACAGCCCGGTGACCAGAATGGCCAGGCGGTGGTTGCCGTGCGTGGCCCAGGTGACCAGGCCGTAGGTCAGCGGACCGATGACGGCGGCCAGTTGCACCGCGAAGGTCCACAGCGAGAAGAATTCCGCCAGGCGCCCCGCCGGCGCCAGCGCGCCGGTCATGGCGCGGCCCGCGCTCTGGGTGGTGCCCATGCACAGGCCCGCCAGCGTGGCGGCCACCCAGAACACCGGCGCGGTCACAGCCGCATAGGCCACCAGCACCATCACGATCCAGCCGCACAGCGTGATGGCCAGCGCGGGCTTGTGCCCGATGCGGTCCTGCACATAGCCGAACGAGAATGCGCCGGCGGCGGCGCCGATGTTGACCGTGAACACCAGCAGCATGATCTGCGGCGTGGTGAAGCCCATGACCTCGGACGCGTAGACCGCCGCCAGCGTGATCACCACCGAGATGCCCGCCTGGTAGCAGGCGATGCACATCAGCAGGCGGCGGAATTCGGGAAAGTGCTGGCCGGTTTCGCGCCAGGCGTAGGCCAGCCGCTTGAACACATCCAGCGCCTGCTTGGGCTCGGCCTGCGGCCGCGCGCGTTCGCGCAGCATGAAGAACGACGGCAACGCCGCCAGCGCAAAGACCGCGCAGGTCACCAGGATGACCCGCGGCACGAAATGCTCGGCATCCAGCCCATCGGCCTCGGCCAGCTTGACCACGACCAGCGACAAACCCAGCGTGAGCATGCCGCCGCAATAGCCGAAGCTCCAGCCCCACCCCGACACCCGGCCCAGCGCCGAAGGCTTGGCCAGTTCAGGCAGGAACGCCGCCACCACGGACTCGCCGATGCAATAGCAGTAATTGGAGACGACGATGGCCGCCAGGGCCAGCCAGACATCACCCGGGCCGGCCTGGGTCAGCACCAGCGTGGCCGCCACGCAGCCGGTGGTGCTGGTGTAGAGCAGGCGCCGCTTGCTGGCGCGGGCATCGGCCCGGGCGCCCAGCGTGGGCATGGTCAGCATGATGAGCAGGTAGGACAGCGACAGCGCCGCCGTCCAGGCCAGCGTGGCCCACGGCGCACGGCCGCCCACCACGCTGACGAAATAGGTGCTGAACACCGCCGTGAGGATCACGGTGGTGTAGCCGGAATTGGCGAAGTCGTACATGGCCCAGGCCCAGACTTCGCGCTTGGCCACGCCGGGGTTCAGCGGACCGGAGTCCGCCGCCCCCCCGGCCGGCGCGGCAAGGCTGGTGGGCGCTTGCCGCGGCGTTTCCTGGCTCATAGGCCCAGCGCGGCGATGCCCGCCTGGGCGACCTGGACGTCTTCGGTGGACTTCACGCCCGACACGCCGACGGCGCCAACCACTTGGCCGTTGACCTGGATCGGCACGCCGCCTTCCAGCATGCCTTCAAGCAGCGGCGCCGACAGGAACGAGTAGCGGCCGTTGTTGATGATTTCTTCGTAGATGCGCGATTCACGGCGGCCCAGCGCCGCGGTCTTGGCCTTGGCCGGCGCGATATGGGAGGAAATGGGTGCGGCGTCGTCCAGTCGCAGCATGCCCAGCAGATGACCGCCATCGTCCGACACGGCGATGGTGACCGCCCACTTGTTCTGCAGGGCGTGTGCTTCGGCCGCGGCCAGGATTTTCTTGACGTCTTCGGCGGTCAGCACGGGTTTGGTGTTCATTGCAGCGACTCCTTGATTTGTTCGAGAGCGGTGGGATCTTCGATGGTGGTCAGGTCTCCGGGGTCGCGGCCTTCGCAGACGGCGACGATCGCGCGGCGCAGCACCTTGCCGGAACGGGTCTTGGGCAGCGCGCCCACGAACCGGATCCGGGCCGGCCGAGCCACCGCTCCCAGCTGATCTTCCACCAGCCGCATGATATCCCCTTCCAGCTGCTTTGCGCCCTCGGAACTGTCCGCGATCGCGGGATTCTTCAGCACCGCGAAGGCCATCGCGACCTGGCCCTTGAGCGCATCGGCCACGCCCACCACCGCGCACTCGGCAATGCCGCTGTGGCTGTTGACCGACTCCTCGATCTCTCGCGTCCCGAGGCGGTGACCCGCCACGTTGATCACGTCGTCGGTGCGGCCCAGGATGAACCAGTAGCCGTCCGCGTCGACCAGTCCCCAATCGAAGGTGGAATAGACCTGACGGCCCGGGATCGACGTGAAATAGGTCTGGACGAAGCGCTCGTCGTCGCCCCAGATGGTGGACATGGCGCCGGGGGGCAACGGCGGCACGATGGCCACCACGCCCTTCTGGTCGGGCCCCAGGTCCTGGCCATCGGCTTCGCTGACGATGCGCGCGTCAAAGCCATACACCGGGAATGACGGGCTGCCGTAGCGGGTCGCCACCTTTTCCACGCCCGGCTGGGCCGACAGAATGGGCCAGCCGGACTCGGTCTGCCAGTAATTGTCGATGATGGGCTTGCCCAGCCCTTCCGAAATCCATTTCGCGGTGGGCTCGTCCAGCGGCTCGCCCGCCAGGTACACCGCCCGCAACGTGGACAGGTCATGCTTGGCCAGCAGCGCCGGATCCTGGCGCTTGAGCACCCGCACCGCGGTGGGCGCCGAAAACAGCGTGTTGACGCCGAATTGCTCGACCAGCTTCCACAGGATGGCGCCGTCCGGACGCACCGGTGTGCCTTCGTACAGCACGGTCGCCTGACCGCCGATCAGCGGGCCATACACAATATAGGAGTGCCCCACCACCCAGCCGATGTCGCTGGTGCAGAAGAACGTATCGCCGGCGCGGCCGTTGAACAGGTATTCCATCGACGAGGCCAGCGCCACCGCATAGCCCCCCGTGTCGCGCTGTACGCCCTTGGGCTTGCCGGTGGTGCCAGAGGTATACAGGATGTAGCTGGGCTCGGACGACTCCAGCCAGGTCACCGGCACGTGCACGCCATGCTGGGCGGCGCGCAGCGTGGCGTAGTCCAGGTCGCGGCCGGCCACCGGTTCGAACGGCGCCAGGCCGCGATCAAACACCACCACCGAAGCCGGCGGGGTCTTGCACAGGCCAAGCGCCCGGTCCAGCAGGGGTTTGTAGGGCACCACCTTGCCGCCGCGCGACCCGCCGTCGGTGCACACGATCACCTTGGGCGAGGCGTCGTCGATGCGCTGCGCCAGGTTGACCGAGGCAAATCCCCCGAACACCACCGAATGCACCGCGCCGATACGCGCGCAGGCCAGCATGGTGAAAACGGCCTCGGGCACCATCGGCATGTACAGCAGCACCCGGTCGCCGCGGCCCACGCCCAGGTCGCGCAGCATGGCGGCCGCTGCGTTGACCTCGTCATAGACATCCTGGCGCGTGTAGACCCGTTCGCGATCGACTTCGGTCGACACCCAGATCAGGGCCGGCTTGTCGGCCTGGGTCGGCAGCCAGCGGTCCACGGCGTTGTAGCAGAGGTTGGTGGTGCCGCCCACGAACCACTTGGCGAACGGCGGCCGGGAAAAGTCCAGAACCGACTCGAAAGGCGTGTCCCAATGCACTCGGCCGGCCTCTTCGCGCCAGAAGGCGTCGCGGTCATGCACCGAGCGGTAATGGAAATCCCTGGTTTTTTGCATTTTTGTCTCCTGTTATTGTGCATACGCCTTATGGCCGATTGCTTTCTTTTTGAATTCTTCGGTCATTTTGGTTGGCAAACCTTGCACCAGGCTTGCCGCAGATCAAAAAATTCTGCCACGCGTCTACGCCTCACGGGCGCTCGGCTGGTTACAGTAACGAACCAGTCTTAAAAGTTTGGTAGAATCCCCGCGAAGTTGTGACAACATATCTGTTGGTTCGCTGCTTTATTCCAGCTGTTCAGGTGTTTTTTAGCGTTTTTGACGCTTTATTGCCCCTGATGCGCGAAATAAGCGGTTGGCCATCCCCAGGCGAATGCATCGACACTCCAAAAGCGCGCGACTGAATTCATCCTCTGGCCAGGCAAACCGCGGTCTGCGTTTGCTGGCGCTGGTGGCTTGCGTCGCGGGTCTGGCGGGTTGTGCAAACACCAATCAAAAATCCACCGCCTTTTCGTCCGAGATCGATCCCTACGAGACGGAATGGGTTGCCACCGCCGATGACCCGATCGGCATGCTGGTGGTGCAGAAATTCAAGCGCGACCGCCAACAGCGCGCCCAGTCGGGCGTCAGCAGCGACAACGCCATGGTCAGCGAAGCCCTGAACTACCTGGGCATCCGCTACCGCTTCGGCGGCAGTTCCCCCGACACCGGTTTCGACTGCAGCGGCCTGGTGGCCTACTCGGCCGAACGTTCGCTGGGCCTGAAGCTGCCCCGCAACGCCGCCGAAATCGCCCAGCAAGGCACCTCCGTCAGCAAGAACGAACTCAAGGCCGGTGACCTGGTCTTCTTCAACACCATGGGCCGCCGCTACTCCCACGTGGGCATCTACCTGGGCGACGACCGCTTCGTGCACTCGCCCAGCGCCGGCGGCGTAGTGCGCGTCGAAAACATGACCATGGCCTATTGGACCAAGCGCTACAACGGCGCCCGCCGCCTGGACAACAGCCTGATGGCCAGCGCCCGCGCGGCCAACTGATCCGGCATCCTCGCACGGCGGCCTGCCCCGCGCCATCCCCCAACAAGCAAAACGCCGCCGGACTTTCCAGTCCGGCGGCGTTTTTCATTTCTCTTCGCGGCCTTGGGGCCGCAGGCCGTTTCGGCCTCCCCAGTTCTTAGTGTCCGCAGCGGCGCGGCGAGCCGTCAGTGAACCGCGGCTCTCGAGCACAGCCCGCACTGCTGCAGGGCCTGCTGCATGCTGCACACCGAACGGCGACAAGCCACGACACGGATGCCGCCCCGCTGCGCCGCATTGCGGAACGTCTTCATGACGTTATGGCCCAGGAAATCCGTCAGCAAAATGACCAGCTGGGTGCCCGAGGGCAATTGCAACGTCTTCTTCTGATGCGAGGGGTCACGGCCACTGATGTGGTGCGTGATCGAAATATTGTGTCCTTTAAGCAGATCCGGGATGTTGCCGAGCCTGTCGGCGCCCACTACCACTGCACTCAATCCTGCCGTCATGTTGAACCTCACTGGGTCGTTGAGACTGGATGTAATGATAATGATTCCTATTTTTTAGTCAACTTAAATGAGATCAGTTCTTATTTAATTATTTTTATGAGCTTATGGAAAGAGATAGCGAGACACCCGTTCCGCCCTCTCCCGCAGAGGCTAGACGGCCAAAAAAAACGCGGCGCCCGAAGGAAGCCGCGTCTTGTGTTGGGGCGCCCATGCCGGCCGCGCCTACTTCGGCGCGCCCTGCACGGCTTCGGTCACGACCGCGCGGGTCAGGGACGGCGCCAGCATTTCCAGGAAGGTGTAGACGTAGTCGCGCAGGAACACGCCCGCCTTCACGCCCACGCGGGTGGTGTGCGTGCCGAACAGGTGGCCCACCGGCAGGCCGACAAGGTTCGAATCGCGCCGCGGGTCGTAGGCCACGCCAGCGATGATGCCGATCCCCAGGCCCACGTCCACATAGGTCTTGATGACGTCGGCGTCGATGGCTTCCAGCACGATATCCGGGTGGATGCCCTGGTTGGCGAAGACCTCGTCGATCGTGCTGCGGCCGGTAAAGGCGCGGTCGTAGGTCACGATGGGAAATTCAGCCAGTTGCGCCAGCGACAGGCGCTTGGCGGCGCTGGAGGTCAGCTCGGCCAGCGGATGGTCAGGGCGCACCACCACGGTATGTTCCCAGGCATAGACGGGCAACGTCGCCAGGCCGGGGGTCAGGGCCAGCGATTCGGTCGCCAGCGCCAGGTCGGCCTGTTCGTGCAGCACCATTTCCGCCAGTTGCGCAGGGCTGCCTTCGGCCAGCGATAGATGCACCTTGGGGAACTGCTTGCGGAATGCCGGAATGACGCGCGGCAGCAGATAACGGGCTTGGGTGTGGGTGCAAGCGATCACCAGGCCGCCTTCGTCGCGGCGGGCGAATTCATCGCTGACCTTCTTGAGGTTGTCGACTTCGCGCATGATGCGGTCGATCACCTGCGAGACCGCCAGACCGGGCTTGGTCAGCCCCTTGATGCGCTTGCCATGGCGTTCGAAGATCTTGATGCCGAGTTCGTCTTCGAACTCGATGATTGCCTTGGACACGCCCGGCTGGGAGGTGTAGAGCATCCGGGCGGCTTCGGTCAGGTTGAAGTCGCGCCGGATGGTTTCTCGTACAAAACGAAATTGCTGCAGGTTCATGAATTGGCCCCTGATAGACGGGCCAATTATAAGTAATAAGGACGCCTTGTCTTATAACTTATTTGTATAAGCTTAGGCGCAAGGCGTCCCTCTTTCAGCGCATCGAGATCGTGGTGTTCACGGTCTTGGCATGGGCCGACCAGCGCGCCGTCACGGTCTTGGTCTGCGTCCAGAACTGCACCGCCTGCTTGCCGTTGGGGCCCAGGTCGCCCAGCTTGGAACCGCGCGAGCCCGTGAAGCTGAACCAGGCCACCGGCACCGGAATCGGCACGTTGATGCCCACCTGGCCCACGTCGATGTTGTTCTGGAAGTAGCGCGCGGCGCCGCCATCCTGCGTGAACAGGGCCACGCCGTTGCCGTTGGGGTTGCGGTTGATGAATTCCACCGCGTCTTCCAGCGTTTCCACGCCCACCACGCATAGCACCGGCCCGAAGATCTCTTCGGTGTAGATGGTCATGTTCTCGGTAACGCCGTCGAAAATCGTGGGGCCGACGAAGTTGCCCTGCTCGAAGCCGGACACCTTCAGATTGCGGCCGTCCAGCAGCAGCTTGGCGCCTTCGTCCACGCCCTTCTGGATCAGGCTTTCGACGCGCTTCTTGGCATTGGGCGACACCAGGGGGCCCAGGTCGGCGGCACGATCCATGCCGGAATTCACCTTGAGCTTCTTGGCGCGCTCCACAAAGTCAGGCAGCCAATTGCGGGCATCGCCCACCAGCACCGCTACGGACGACGCCATGCAGCGCTGGCCGGCCGCGCCAAAGGCGGCGCCCACCAACTGGTTCAGCGCGACTTCCGGGTCGGCATCCGGCAGGATCACGCAGTGGTTCTTGGCGCCCATCATGGACTGGCAACGCTTGCCCGCGGCTGAGGCGCGATTGTAGATCTCGGTGCCGACACGGGTCGAGCCGATGAACGACACCGCCTTGATGTCCGGATGCTCGCACAGGCCATTGGCCGTGTCCGGGCCGCCGTGCACCACGTTGAGCACGCCCGGGGGCAGGCCGGCTTCCAGCGCCAGCTGTGCGAGGAATAGCGAGGCGGTCGGATCCTGCTCGGACGGCTTAAGCACGAAACTGTTGCCGCAGGCCACCGCGATGGGGAACATGAAGCAAGGCAGCATCACGGGGAAGTTGAACGCCGTGATGCCCGCGCACACGCCCAGCGGCTGGATCAGCGTGTAGACGTCGATGCCGGACGCGGCATTCTCGGCGTATTCGCCCAGCTGCAGATTGGCAATAGAGCAGGCATGTTCGACCACTTCCAGGCCGCGGCCGACTTCACCCTCGGCGTCCGGCAGCGTCTTGCCGTGTTCGCGGGTGATCATCTCGGCCAGCTTGCCGGTGTTGGCGCGCAGCAGTTCCTGGAACTTGAGCATGACGCGCATGCGCATGCCCTGTCCGCTGTTGCGCCAGGTCTTGAAGGCTTCCTTGGCGTTGGAGACAGCCAGGTCCAGTTCTTCACGCGTGGCGAAGGGCACCTTGGCGACGACCTCCTGGGTGGCGGGGTTGATCACGTCGCGCCATTCGGTGGTTTTGGACTGCACGAGCTTGCCGCCGATCAATAGCGGAACGCGGGGGACTTCACTCATTTGATGCTCCTCACACTGCTTCGTCGATGCGGATGGAATCCGCGTTCATGAATCGTTGCGGGCGCGGCGCCGGCACAGGTCCGGCGCCGCACCCGCGTCTTACTTCTGGACCAGCGGGCAGGTCGAATCGGCCAGCGGCTGGAAGGCTTCGGCGGCCGGAATGGTTGCCACCAGCTTGGAATAGTCCCAGCCGCCCTTGGACTCGGCGGGCTTTTTCACTTCATACAGGTACATGTCGTGGATCACGCGGCCATCGGGGCGGATCGACGCGTTGCGCATGATCGGATCCTTGATCGGCAGTTCACGCATCTTGTCGGCCACCACCTTGCCGTCCGTGCTGCCCGAGGCCGCGACCGAACGCAGATAGTGCAGCACGCTGGAATACACGCCGGCCTGCGTCATGGTGGGCTTCAGGCCGCGGAAGGCCTTCTCGAAACGCGTGGCCCATTGTCGCGAGGCGTCGTCGTAATCCCAATAGAAACCGTCCACGTAAGACAGGCCCTGGGCGCTTTCCAGCCCCAGCGCGCGCAGGTCCGACAGGAAGATCAGCAGCGACACCAGGCGCTGGCCGCCGGCCACGATGCCGAACTCGCGCGCCTGCTTGACCGCGTTGACCGTGTCCTGCCCGCCGTTGGCCAGCGCCACGACCTGTGCCTTGGAGCTTTGCGCCTGCAGCAGATACGAGGCGAAGTCCGGCGCGTTCAGCGGATGGCGCACACTGCCGGCGACCGTGCCGCCCAGCGCCTTGACCGCCTTGGCCGTGTCCGCTTCGAGCGAGTGGCCGAAGGCATAGTCCACGGTGATGAAATACCAGGATTTGCCGCCCGCCTTGACCGTGGCCTTGGCGCCGCCGGCCGACTGCGAATAGGTGTCGAACATCCAGTGAAAGCCGACCGGCGAGCATTCCTTGTTGGTCAGCGCCGTGGTGGCCGGGCCCGAGAACATCACGACCTTGTTCTTTTCCCGCGCGATGCCCTGCACCGCCAGCGCTACCGCGGAATTGGTCAGGTCGGCGATGGCGGTGACGCCGTCGCGGTCGAACCATTCACGCGCCTTTGCCGCCCCCACGTCGGCCTTGTTCTGGTTGTCGGCCGAGACCAGTTCGATCTTCATGCCCTTGCACTCGGCCGCCAGGCAGTCGTCGATCGCCAGTTGCGCCGCCGCCACCGAACCCGCGCCGCCCATGCCGGCATAGGTGCCGGACATGTCCGTGAGAATGCCGATCTTTACCGGCGGCTTGTCCGCCGCGTGTGCCTGACTGACCAGCGCTGCGCCCAGACACAAGCCTGCGGCCAGTCCGCGTACGTGCAATTCCATGGATTTGTCTCCTGAGTTTTATACGTTATGGGACCGTCTTTGCGGCCTGCGGCTCCAGGAGCATTGCCCTAGGGCCTGCCGACCCAGTGTAGATGTGTGAAAATCAACAAGCAACACTAGAAATGCACATTCCTTGTGCATCAATGCACAACCAGAATAAAGGCCAGCGACGTGCTTGATTGGGACAGCCTGCGGTATTTCCTGGAAGTGGCCCGCACCCAGCGGGTCAGCGCCGCAGCGCGCAAACTCGGGGTCGAACACACCACGGTGTCGCGGCGCATCCGCGCGCTGGAGACCGAGCTGGACACCCTGCTGTTCGAGAAATCGCGTAGCGCCGGCTTCGTGCTGACCGAAGACGGCCAGCGCCTGTTCGTGCATGCCGAGCAGATGGAAAGCACGGTGCACACCGCGCGCGAGAACCTGTCCGGCATCGGGCAGGCCCTGTCGGGCCACCTGCGCATCGGCGCGACGGAAGGTTTCGGCAGCTATGTGCTGACGCCGCTGGCGGCCGATTTCCAGCGCCGCTATCCGCACATCACGCTGGACATCCTGCCGGTGCCGCGCTTTGTCAGCCTGTCCAAGCGCGAAGCCGACCTGGCCATCACGATCGAACGTCCCCAGCGCGGTCCATACGTCTGCAGCAAGCTGTGCGACTACACCTTGCGCCTGTATGGCACGCCAGGCTACCTGGCGCGTCACCCGCCCATCGAAAGCCGCGCCGACCTGGCCGGCCACAGCTTCATCGGGTATGTGGACGAACTGCTGTTCAGCGAACGCCTGCGCTACCTGGAAGACCTGCTGCCCGCCAGCCGGGTGGTGCTGCGCAGCACCAGCGTCGTGGCGCAATACCACGCGGCGCTGCAGGGCCAGTCGCTGGCCATCCTGCCCTGCTTCATCGCCGCGCAGGACCCGCGGTTAAAGCCCGTGCTGGAAAACGAAGTGGAAATCACGCGGTCGTTCTGGATGTACTGCCACGAAGACCTGCGCAAGCTCAAGCGCGTGACGGTGCTGTGGGAATTCATCCGCAAGTCGGTGCTGAAGAACGCCGACCTGCTGGCCGGCAAGCGCGGCACGATGAAGTATCTGCCCTGAAACGGGCCGCCGGGGCCCGCGCCCCGGCCTGGCGCCCGCGCCGGGCGGCGCGGGCCGCGGCCCCTAGCTGTTCTTGGGCGCCTTGACCCGCAGGCGGCGCATCAGCAGGAAGGCCGTCAACATGGCCACGATGATGTGGATCGCGAACGTGCCCACGCCGAAGCTGAGCTTGCCGTTGGAGATCCAGGCGCGCGACAGGTTGATCAGGTTCATGTACAGCAGGCCCACCAGGCCGGCGATGAGCAGGTCGCCGGAGCGGCCCAGGCGCGGATTCACCGCGCCCAGCGGAATCGCCAGCAGCGCCAGGTTCAGCGCGGCCAGCGGCAGCGAGATGCGCCACATCACCTGCGACCAGCTGCTGGTGGTGTTGTCGGCCATCAGTTGCGGCGTGGTGCGGGCCTTGGACGAGCGCTCGGCGGCGGCACGGGCCGAGGCGACCGGATCATCGCCGCCCTTGCTTTCCAGGCGCAGCCCGTATTTGTCGAAGTGCACCAGGCGGATCTCGGGCGTGCCCGGCTTCAGGTCATAGCGATGGCCTTCGCCCAGCACCAGGAAGCGGTCACCGTTGGGCAGGGTTTCGCTGTGGGCGCTGCTGGCGGTCAGGACGCTGAGCCACTCGGGGCCGGTTTCGCGGGCGAACACGTTGCCCAGTTCGTCGGTGGGCTTGGCCGGGTCTTCGGCGAAGAACACGCGGTTGCCGCCGGCGGATTCCGCGAACTGGCCCGCCGTGACCTTGGACAGGTCGGAGCGTTGTTCGAAGCGTTCGTGGTATTCGCCGATCTGGCGGTACGCCCAGGGCGCCGCGACCAGTGTCAGGCCCGCCACCGCGATGGCCACGGGAATCGCGACGCGCAGCACGGGCTTGAGCCAATCCGCCAGCGACAGGCCGCTGGCGAACCAGACGACCATTTCGGATTCCCGGTAGTTGCGCGTGACGGTGGTAAGCACGGCGATGAAGATCGAGACCGCCAGGATGGTCGGCAGCGCCGTGATGGTGGACAGCGCGGCCAGCACGAGCACGACGTCCGCCCCGATGTTGCCGCCCGCCGCTTCACCGAGCAGGCGCACCAGCAGCACGCTGAGCCATACGATGAGCAACGTGGAAAAGACAACGCCAGCGTGACTGGTGATCTCGCTGACGACAGAGCGTTTGAATAGAGACATGGGAGAATATGCGGGATAATCGACCGCATCATACAGACGCACACGGGAAACCCTCATGGAATTTAGCACACAGACCACCGCTTCCCTGCACCAAGTCAAAACGGCCGCGCTGGCGGTCGGGGTCTTTGCCGACGGCGTGTTGAGCCCCGCCGCCGACCTCATCGACCGAGCCTCCAACGGTGCCGTGCGCGCCGTCGCCAAGACCGAGTTCCGCGGCCGCGCCGGCGCCACCCTGGTGCTGCGTTCCCTGCCGGGCGTGGCGGCCCAGCGCGTGGTCCTGGTGGGCCTGGGCAAGCAGGACGAATACTCGGCCCGCGCCCACGCCTCGGCCGAACAGGCCTTTGCCGCCGCCTGCGTGTCGGCCCAGCTGACCGAAGGCGTGTCGACCCTGGCCGCCAATCCGATCCCGGACGTCGCCATCATCGCCCGCGCCCGCAGCGCCGCCATCGCGGCCGGCAGCGCCACGTATCACTACGACGCCAGCTTCGGCAAGCCCGACCGCGATGCTCGCCCCAAGCTCAAGAAGATCGTCCAGATCGTCGAGCGCGCCGACGCCAGCCAGGCCCAGAAAGGCCTGCGCGAAGGCGCGGCCATCGCCAACGGCATGGAGCTAACCCGCACCCTGGGCAACCTGCCGGGCAACATCTGCACCCCCACCTACCTGGGCGAAACCGCCAAGAAGCTGGCCCGCGAGTTCAAGTCGATCAAGGTCGAAGTGCTGGACAAGAAGCAGGTCGAGGCCCTGGGCATGGGCTCGTTCCTGTCGGTGGCGCGCGGCTCCGAGGAAGCCCTGCGTTTCATCGTGCTGCGCCATGCCGGCAAGCCCGTCAAGAAGGGCGCCAAGGCCGCGCAAGGCCCCATCGTGCTGGTCGGCAAGGGCATCACCTTTGACGCCGGCGGCATCTCGCTCAAGCCCGCCGCCACGATGGACGAAATGAAGTACGACATGTGCGGCGCCGCCAGCGTGCTGGGCTCGTTCCGCGCCCTGGCCGAACTCGAGCTGCCCCTGGACGTCGTCGGCCTGATCCCGGCCTGCGAAAACCTGCCGAGCGGCACCGCCAACAAGCCGGGCGACGTGGTCACCAGCATGGCCGGCCTGACCATCGAAATCCTGAATACCGACGCCGAAGGCCGCCTGGTGCTGTGCGATGCCCTGACCTACGCCGAACGCTTCAAGCCGTCCACTGTCATCGACATCGCCACCCTCACGGGCGCCTGCGTCGTGGCCCTGGGCCACGTCAACACCGGCCTGTTCACCAAGGACGACGCCTTGTCCGACGCCCTGACCGCCGCCGGCCGCCAGGCGCTGGACACCGCATGGCGCATGCCCATGGACGACGCCTACCAGGAGCAGCTCAAGTCCAACTTCGCCGACCTGGCCAACATCGGCGGCCCTCCGGCCGGCGCCGTCACGGCCGCCTGCTTCCTGTCGCGCTTCACCAAGTCGTACCGCTGGGCCCACCTGGACATCGCCGGGACCGCCTGGAAAAGCGGCAAGGACAAGGGCGCCACGGGCCGCCCCGTGCCGCTGCTGATGCAGTTCCTGCTGGATCAGGCTTGATCTCCCGGCCACGGAACCCGGCATGACGCGCATCGACTTCGCCTTCGGCGCGCCAGACCGCTTGCGCATGGCCTGCCAGGTCGTGCGCAAGCGCTACCTGGCAGGCCAGCGGCTGGTGGTGTACTGTAAGGAAGGCTCGCGGCTGACCGCCTTCGACCGCATGCTGTGGGCGTTCGACGACACCTCCTTCGTGCCGCACGTGTTGGCCAACGATCCGCTGGCGGCGGAAACCCCGGTCGTCCTGACTGCCGGCGATCCGCGCCAGGCGATCCAGGCGCCCGCCCAGGAAGACCAAGCCTTGCCCTGGCTGCTCAACCTGGACGACGGCTGTCCGCCGGGCTTCGACGCCTTCGAGCGCGTGCTCGAAATCGTCTCGGACGACCCCGACGACAAACTGGCCGCGCGCCAACGCTGGCGCACCTATGTGGGTGCCGGCCATACGCCGCAAAGCCACGACCTGTCCCGGCAGCAGGCCGGCAACTGACCGCCCCCCGTACCCGCGCGCCGTCCCCGGGCGGCGCCATCTCGACCCTCGGGAGCCCCTCATGCCCCACCCCTCCGATCCCGGCATTCCCACCCTGACCCAGCGGGCCGAACCCACCCTGTCGCCCTCGGCGTCGCTGCCGGACACCCCCGTATTGACCGAGGTGGCGGACGGCGGCGGACGGGCGTACCCTGACGAAAGCTTTCCGCTGCTGACCGACGTGGCCGAAGCGGACGACTTTCCGGTTCTGACGGACGCGGCAGATGCGGACGATTTCCCCCTGCTGACCGAATCGGCCGATCTGCCTTCCGCGGCGGCCAACGCTCCGGCACCCGCCGCCTTGACGTCCCCGCCGCCGGCCTCCATCCTGGCCGCCCGTCTACAGGCGGAAGTCGAGCAGGCCATGCGCCTGGCCCTGGCCGATGCCGTCGAGCAGCTCCAGGCCCGCATGGACGAAGAACTGCCCCGCATCGTGGCCCGGGTGCTGCAGGACCTGCGGCCGGGTTGAAAGCGGCCCTGCCGCCCCCACAACCCGACTACACTCCGCTACACCTGCCCTCATTCTTCCAAAAACTGGATTCTTCAGGGAACTGTAAGGTATCCTTGGCATCTAAGCCTTCAAGGCAAATAAATTTCTGCCGTACACAGGAGTCCTCCATGAACGAATATCGTCCGTCCCCCTTTAACCGTTCCGGCACCATCGCCGGCGCGCCGGGCGAGGTCGCGCGCAACCAAGTGCTGCGCAACACCTATTGGCTCCTGGCGCTCTCGCTGATCCCGACCGTGCTCGGCGCGGCTGTCGGCCTCTACACCGGCATCAACCGGGTCATGGGCGCCAGCCCCGGCCTGTCCGCCATCGTGTTCCTGGTGGGCGCCTTCGGCATGATGTTCGCGATCGAAAAGAACAAGAACAACTCCCTGGGCGTGGTGCTGCTGCTCGCCTTCACGTTCTTCATGGGCGTCATGCTGTCGCGCCTGCTGGGCTTCGTGATGGGCTTCAGCAACGGCTCGCAGCTGGTCATGACGGCCTTCGGCGGTACCGCGATCGTGTTCGGCACCATGGCCACGCTGGCCACCACGATCAAGCGCGATCTGTCCGGTCTGCAGAAGTTCCTGTTCATCGGCGCGGTCGTCATCCTGGTTGCCGCCCTGGCCAACATCTTCCTGCAGTTGCCTGCCCTGATGCTGACCATCTCGGTGCTGGCCATCGTCATCTTCTCGGCGTTCATGCTGGTTGACCTGCAACGCGTCGTGAACGGCGGCGAAACGAACTACGTTTCCGCCACGCTGGCCATCTACCTGGACGTCTACAACGTCTTCTCGAACCTGCTGATGCTGCTGGGCATCTTCGGCGGCAACCGCGAGTAATCGCGCACCGCTTTACCGGCAAAGCAGGGCCTGCATGGAATGTGCAGGCCCTTTTTCATTGGAGCGCGCCATGTCCGACCGCCGTCGATTCCTCCAGACCGCCGCCTGCCTGCCCTTGCTCGCCCACCCCTGGACGGCCAACGCCCTGAGCACCAAGCGCCCCATGCGCGTCCGCGAAATCTGGTCCAGCGGCGAAATGCTGCCGGTGATGGGGCTGGGCACGGCCGACACCTTCAATGTAGCGCCGTCCGACGCGGCCGCCATGGCGCCCCTGGCGCAGGTGCTGGGCACGCTGCTGGATTCGGGCGGCACGCTGATCGACACCGCGCCCAGCTACGGGCAAGCCGAAGCCGTCACCGGAGCGTTGCTGGCGCGTGCGCCGGACCCGCGGCCCCGCGTGTTCCTGGCCACCAAGATCGGCACCGAAGGGCATGAGTCGGCCATGCGCCAGATCCAGAACTCCCAGCGCGCGCTCAAGTCCGACAAACTGGACCTGATCCAGGTGCACAACCTGATCGACACCCGCAACCAGCTGGCGCTGCTGCGCGAACTGAAGCAACAGGGCCTGACGCGCTATATCGGCATCACGCACTACACCGATTACGCCCATGACGAACTCACCGATCTGGTCGAACGCGAAAAGCCCGACTTCCTGCAGGTCAACCTGTCGGTGGGCGCCCGCAACGCCGAAAAGCGCCTGTTGCCGGCCTGCCTGGCGAACGGCGTCGCGGTCCTGATCAACCGCCCGTTCCAGGATGGCGCCCTGTTCCGCGGGGTCAAGGGGCGGGCGCTGCCCGACCTGGCTGCGGAGATCGGCTGCGGTTCCTGGGCGCAACTGTTCCTGAAATTCATCATCAGCCACCCCGCCGTCACAGCCGTCATTCCCGCCACCTCCAAGCCGGCCAATATGGCGGACAACATCCTGGCGGGTTTCGGGCCCCTGCCGAACCCCGCGCAGCGCGAACGCATCGCCGCCCTGCTGGACTGAGGCCATGCCCCTGGCTGCCGGCTCCTGGCGCCAGCGCGCGGCGCAAGCCTTCGGCATCCGCGCCGAGGAACTGGCGCCGGGGGCTTGCGGCTTCGCCTTCTTCTTTTTCCTGTTCTGCGGCTATTTCATGCTGCGGCCGATCCGCGAAACGCTCGGCATCCAGGCCGGCGTGGATCAGTTGCAATGGCTGTTCACCGCCACCTTCGTCGCCATGCTGGCGGTCGTGCCGCTGTTCGGCTGGCTGTCCGCGCGGGTACCGCGGGCCACGCTGATAACCTGGGTCTACGCCGCCTTCGCCGCCACCATGGCCGGCTATGCCGCGTTGTTCCACTGGCGCCCCGACAGCGTCTGGGCCGCGCGCAGCTTCTATGTATGGCTGTCGGTGTTCAACCTGTTCGTGGTGTCGCTGGCCTGGAGCCTGATGGCCGACGTGTTCCGCATGGACTCGGCCAAGCGCCTGTTCGCCTTCATCGCAGCAGGTGCCAGCGCTGGCGGCCTGTGCGGTCCGCTGCTGGGCGGACTGCTGGCCGGGGCACTGGGCCCGGCGGGCCTGCTGTTGCTGTCGGCCCTGCTGCTGGCAGCAACGCTGCCGCTCAAGCGCTGGCTGCTGCGCTGGCGCGCGGCAACGCGTTCCGACGCCGACACCGCCGACATGGCCCGGCCGATTCCGGGCGCCCTGCTTGCTGGCCTGGCGCGCGTATTCCAGTCGCGCTATCTGCTGGGCATCGCCGCGCTGGTCGTGCTGCTGGCCACCCTCAATACCTTTCTCTACATGGAGCAGGCCCGCCTGGTGGCAGGCGCGTTTGCCGATACCGCCCAGCGCATCCGCGTGTTCGCGGCGCTGGACTTCACGGTCCAGGCGCTGGCGCTGCTGTCGCAGCTGTTCATCACCGGCCGCGTGGCCGCCAAGCTGGGCGTGCGCTTCCTGATGACGGCGGTGCCGCTAGCGATGGCGCTGGCCTTCCTGGCGCTGGCGGCCTACCCGGTGTTTGCCGTGCTGGCGGGCGCCATGATCCTGCGCCGCGCAGGCGAATACGCGTTGATCCGGCCCGGGCGCGAAATGCTGTTCACGGCGGTCTCGCCCGAGGACAAATACAAGACCAAGAACGTCATCGACACCGTGATCTACCGTGCCGGCGATGCCGCCAGCGGCTGGGTCAAGGCAGGCGTCGACGCGCTGGGCCACGGCGTCGCGCTGATCGCCACGCTGGGCGCCGTGTGCGCGCTCGCGGCCGCGGCGCTCGGCTATGGCCTGGGGCGCCGCGCGGACCGTCAGCCCTGCGCGGACCTCACGCCTAAAACGTTAGATTCCTCTGAACACCCATCTCAATAGACCGAACGGATTTCCTGACGGACCGCCGCACAATAGCGCAGCCCATCGCGCAGCCTGACCGCGCCGCCCTCCATGTTCCGGGAATCCGTCATGACACGCACCACCCGCCTCGCCGCCTTGTTGCTTTGCCTTGCCGCGCAACCCGCGCTGGCCGACTATCCCGAACGTCCGATCACCCTGATCGTGCCGGCCGCGGCCGGCGGCAATGCCGACATCACCGCCCGCCTCGTCGGCCAGGAAATGAGCCGCACGCTGGGGCAGCCGGTCGTGGTGGAAAACCGCGTGGGCGCAGGCGGACGCATCGGCACGCAGGCGCTGGTGCGCGCCGCGCCCGACGGCTACACCATCGGCTACGCGCACGTCGGCACCCTGGTGCTGCATCGCTATCTCTTCAAGCAGCAGCTGTACGACCTGGACCGTGACATTGTTCCCATCGGGCTGGTGGCTGAAACCCCCAACGTCATCGTCGTCAACGCGGCCTCGCCCTATCGCGACCTCAAGAGCTTCATCGCGGCCAGTAAAGCGCAGCCCGACCGCCTGACCATGACCTCGGCCGACCCCGGCACCACCAGCGAAGTCGGCGTCAAGCTCTTCATCGCCCAGACTGGCGCGGCCGTGCGCCAGATCCCGTACAAGGCCACCGCCGCCCAGCTCTCGGACCTGTTGGGCGGGCATGTGGACTCGATGATGGAAAACCTGCCGCCGCTGATCGGCAACCTGAAAGATGGCCGCCTGCGCGCGCTGGCGGTCACCACCAAGACCCGCGCGGCGTCCAATCCGGACGTGCCGACAGTGGCCGAACAAGGCTACCCCGATTACGAGCAATCGGCCTGGAGCGCGCTGGTGGCGCCGGCCGGCACCCCGCCCGCGGCGATCGCCCGCTTGAATGCCGCCATGAATGCCGCGCTGCGTTCCGACACCGTCAGCAAGGAACTGCGCAGCCGCTCGCAAGAACCGCTGGGCGGCACGCCCGACGCCGTGAAAACCCAGATCCAGAAGGAACTGCCCAAATGGGAAAGCATCATCAAAGCCGCCGGCACCACGCTGGACTGACGCCGCGCCCCCGATTGCCCGGAGCCGTCTCATGGTCAAGGTAAGCCGCGAAGACTTCACCTGCGCCGCCGCGACCAATGCCTCGGCCTACCGGCGCGTCACCGTGCCCATGCTGAAGATCGAAGCCGGCCCTGGCCCGGCCGTGGCCCTGATGGCCGGCGTGCACGGCGACGAATGGGAAGGCCAGGCCGCCATCCTGCAATTGTGGCACCTGCTGCCCGGCGTCCTGCAACGCGGCACCGTCTATCTCCTGCCCGCCGCCAATGCCGAGGCCTCGCTGGCCGGCACCCGCCTGTCCCCGTCAGATGCCGGCAATCTCAACCGCGCCTTCCTCGGCGCCCCCGTGCGGGGCTACACCGAAAGCGTGGCCGCCGCGCTGGAATCCCGGCTGCTGCCCCGCATCCAGGCGCTGATCGACGTGCACAGCGGCGGCGCATCCCTGCGCTACCTGCCGTCGTCGGTCATCACCCGCTACGGCAACGACGCGTTCGATCAACGTCTGCCGGCGCTGGCCCGTGCCTTCGGCCTGCCCCATTGCGTGTTTTTCCGCGGCACTGAATCCGGCTCCCTGCCCGCCGCCGCCAGCCGCCTGGGCGTGCTGCGGCTGAGCGCGGAAATCGGCGGCGGCCGGGAAACCACTCAAGCCCTGGTCGAACACTGCCGCGACGGCTTGCTGGGATGCCTGGCCGAACTGGGCCTGCTGGCAAACCCGCCGCCCCCCGCCGCCAGCCCCGCACTCTACGACCTGGACGCGCCCGCTGCCACCTTGCGCACGCGGGAAAGCGGTGTCTTCATCCCCGGCGTGACATTGGGCCAGACCGTGACCGCCGGACAGACCATCGGCCAACTGATCGAGCCCGCGCGCCCCGATTCTCCGCTGCGCAGCCTGGCCAGTCCGCAGGCCGGCACCGTCGTGTGCCTGCGCGCCATCGCCCGCAGCGACGACGGCGACTGCCTGCTGCAGGTGGCGCCCGCCCTTCCCCTGGACTCCCTGCCCTCGTTGTACTGACCATTTCCCATGCAGATGAATCCCCGCTTGTCCGGCCTGCGCTGCATCCGCTGCGAAGCCCTGCTGCCGCCCGCCGACTATTCCGAAGGCTGCCCCCAATGCCTGCAAGCCGGCCACCCCGCCTCCCTGGAGTGCCGCTACGACACCCCGGCCGGCGAAACCGCCATGGCATTGCCGGTGCTCAATCCGGTGACGCTGGGCGAAGGCGCCACGCCCTGCCTGGACGCCGCCGCGCTCGCGCAGGCCGAAGGCGTCGGCCGGCTATGGCTCAAGTGCGAAAGTGCCAATCCCACCGGCAGCCACAAGGACCGCATGGCGGCCCAGCTGGTTTCGCGGGCCCGCCTGGCCGGCGCGTCGCGCGTGGCCGCGGCCTCCAGCGGCAACGCCGGCGTGTCGCTGGCGGCGTACTGCGCCGCGGCCAGCTTGCAGGCCGACATCGCCATCACCCGCAGCTGTCCGCCGCTGCAGCGCGAGGCCATGCAACGCTTCGGCGCCCGGCTGACCGCGTTCGACGACAGTCTGGGGCGTTGGCCTTACGTGGCGGACCTATGCCGCAACCAGGGGGCCTTCGCCGGCACCAATTACCTGAATCCGCCGGTCGGCACCCATCCTTATGGCGTCGAGGGCTACAAGCCCATCGCCCAGGAGATTTTCGATACTTGCGGGCTGCCGACGGACATCGTCGTGCCGACCGCGCGCGGCGACCTGCTGTGGGGCATCCTGCTGGGCTGGCAGCATCTGCTGGCTGCGGGCCTGATCCCGCGGCTGCCGCGCCTGCACGCGGTCGAACCCTATGCCCGCCTGTCGCGGGCCCGGGCTGCCGGCGATGCGCGAGGGCAATGGGATGGCGCCACGGACCAGTACTCGATCGCCGGCGGCACCACCACGCTGCAGTCATTGGCGGCCCTGGCGCGCTCGGGAGGCTCGCCGGTGGAAGTATCGGACCCCGCCGCCGCCCAGGCGCAGCAACGCCTGGAACGCATGGGATTGGCGGCCGAGCTGTCGTCGGCCGCCGCACTGGCCGCGGTGACGCGGCTGCGCCGCGCCGGGCAGCTGGATGCGGAGTCCTCGGTGGTGCTGATCCTGACGTCTGACGGACGCCGCGGTTGATGGCTTGAACGGGTAGCACGCCAGCGCAAGCGAATGCGCTAGCAGGACCTAGGGCCTGTTAACACTAAAAGGCCCTAGGGCCTGTTCACACTAGAAGGCGCCTCGCACAGGCCGGTAATCGGGCGCCAGGCTAGGCGCGGTCGCCGCCGCGTGGCTGTGCCACGCAAGGTGAGCGCAACGACGCCTGGCGCCCGATTACCGGCCTGCCCGAAGGGTGAGCACCCAAATGAGCGCCTCTCGGCGTTGCGAATGCTCGCCGGGGGTCGACCACGACTGCGCTTCGCGCCTTGATAGCCACTCATTTGGGTACTCATGCGAGGCGCCTTCTAGTGTGAACAGGCCCTAGGCCAGGTCGACCCCGTAGCGCTCCACCAGCGGCGCCAGCGCCGCGCGCAAACAAGTGGCCCAGAACTTGCCGGCCTCGGACAGGGGCCGGCTGCCATGCACGATCATGTGGCATTCAAAATGCACCGGCGCGCTGAGCGGCCGGTGGCTCAGCCCGGCGGCTTCCAGGCTTACCGCGGTCGCGGGATTGGCGATGCCGACGCCATGGCCGTCCAGTGCCAGCTGGCAGATGGTGGCCGAATACGGCGTCTCGATCGCGATCTTCAGGTTCAGCCCGGCCTGCAGCAACAACGCGTCCAGACGCTGGCGCGAGGCGTCCTCGGCATTCAACGCGATAACATCGGCATCAGCCATCTGCGCAAAGCCTACCTGCTCCAGCCGCGCCAAGGGGTGCCCCTTGGGAAACACCACCACGGCGCGCAGGCTGGCCAGGCGATGGCCCCGCAAGCCTTCCAGCTCGGACTCGTCGGCCACGGCCGCCAGGTCCAGTTCGCCGGAGACGACCATGTCGCGCAAGGTGTTTGAATCGCGGATCTGCAGGTACAGCGGCGTATCCGGATAGCGTTGACGGAAGCGCGCGATGGCATCGCTGACGACCGCGCCACTGTATGCGTGGATGCAACCGATGCGCAAACGCGGCTGCGCCGCGCCGCGAATAGCCCGGATCTTGCGGCCCAGGCTTTCCAGGCCGACGTTCAGGCGGCGGATTTCCTCGTATAGCAGCGTGGCTTCGGGCGTGCGCAGCATGCGCTGGCGCACGCGCTCGAACAAGCGCAATTCGATGCTGGCTTCCAGAGCGGCCAAGGTGGCACTGACGGTGGCGGGCGATACGTCCAGCCGCCGGGCCGCGGCGGTCACGCTTTCTGTCTCATAGACCGTGCGGAAGGTCTCAACCTGTTTGAGCGTGAAGGTCATGGCCGGGCGCGCCGCAAGTTCAGATGCGCTGCAGGTCCATCAGCACCCGGCGCGTCGCCAGGGGCCGGCCGGCCAGGTTCTCGGCCAGGCGCTCGCGCAGATCGCGGCGCAGGGCAGGCTCGATGACCGGATCGTCAAAGTCGGGTTCGGCTTCGTCCACGCCATAGCCGGTTTCACGCAGCAGCGTCCACTCGAAACGGCGCAGAGCGCCCGCGGCACGGGTGCCGCCCGACAACTGCTGCAAAGCCATGTCGTACGCGTCGAACAGCAGGGGGTGGGCGTCTTCGCGCGGCAGCAGCCGCAGCAGCAGCTCGTTCATGTACCAGGCCGACATCAGCGCGGTGCCGCTCAGGGCGCGCACCCCCATGATCTCGGCCCGTGTCAGAGTCTTGACCTCGCCATTGCCCGTCCAGGACAGCAACAAGGGCTGAAAGGCCGACAGCACGGGACGCAAAACGGAATACGGGCGCTTGGCGCCCTTGGCGACCATGGCGACGCAGCCATGGTCGCGCGAGAAAGTCTGAACGATGAGGGATGTCTCACGCCACGCGGTGGCGTGCAGCATGTATCCCGGGCGATCCTGGACGCGTGGCGCCCGTTTACTCATAGCCCAAATCGCGCAGCGCACTCTCGCGGTCGGACCAGCCCTTGCGCACCTTGATGTAGATCTCCAGGTGTACAGGCTTGTCCAACAGCTTGGCGATGTCCTGCCGCGCTTCGGAAGCAATGCGCTTCATGTGCATGCCGCCTGTGCCCAGCAGGATGGGCTTGTGGCTGTCGCGCTCCACGACGACGCAGGCCGCGATGCGCGCGCCCTTGTCGTTTTCTTCCCATTGCTCGATGACGACCGTACAGCCGTAGGGCAGCTCGTCGCCCACCAGGCGGAAGATCTTCTCGCGCACCAGCTCGGCCGCGATGAAGCGCATCGGGCGGTCGGTCAGGGTGTCTTCCTCGAACATCGCCTCGCCTTCCGGCAGGCGCGTCGCGATTTCTTGCAGCAGCTGGTCCAGCTGCTGGTTCTTGGTGGCGCTGACCGGCACCACGGCGCCGAACGGATGCAGCGCCATGATCTTGGAGACAAAAGCGAACAGCTCGTCGCGGTTCTTCAGGGCGTCGATCTTGCTGACGACCAGGATGGTGCGCTCGGGCGACGGCAGCAGCGGCAGCAGCTTGGCATCGCCTTCGGACCACTTGCCGGCCTCGACCACATGCACCACCACGTCGACATCGGCCAGCGCCTGGGTCACAACACGGTTCATCATGCGGTTCATGGCGCCGCCATGGCGCGTCTGGAAGCCGGGCGTATCGACGAACACGAACTGCTCATGGTCGCGCGTCAGCACGCCATGGATGCGGTGGCGCGTCGTCTGCGCCTTGCGCGACACGATGGAAATCTTGGAACCGATCAGGGCATTCGTCAGCGTGGACTTGCCCACATTGGGGCGGCCGACGATGGCCACGAAGCCGGTACGAAAAGGGGTATCGCTCATTTAGTCTCTTGGGACACTGCCACGGGCAGCGACAATTGCGCGGTTTTGCGCGCCTTGCCCGACTTGCGGGCAGCTTTGGCCGCCGGGCTGACGGCCAGCGCGGCTTCCAGCGCCAACTTGGCCGCCGATTGCTCGGCGGCGCGGCGGCTGGCGCCGGGAGCCGTCACTTTGATCTCGAGCGCCGGAATGGCGCACTCGACCTCGAATTGCTGGCTATGGGCCGCGCCATGCGTGGCCACGACCGTATACACGGGCAGGGCCAGCTTGCGGCCCTGCAAAAATTCCTGCAGCAAGGTCTTGGCGTCCTTGCCCAGGGTCTTGGGATCGACCGAGGCCAGCACCGGCTGGTACTGGCGCACGATCACGCGGCGGGCGGCATCGAACCCGGCATCCAGGAACACGGCGCCGAACAGGGCCTCGACCGTGTCCGCCAGGATCGACGGACGGCGGAAACCGCCGCTTTTCAGTTCGCCTTCGCCCAGGCGCAGGTATTGGGACAATTCCAGGCGCTGGGCGATGTCGGCCAGCGACGCCTGCTTGACCAGGTTGGCCCGCAAACGCGACAGGTCGCCTTCGTCGATTTTCGAATAGCGCTCGAACAGCATCGCCGCGACGACGAAGTTCAGCACGGAATCCCCAAGGAATTCCAGCCGCTCGTTGTGGCGCGCACCGTGGCTACGATGCGTCAGTGCCTGTTCAAGCAATGCTGGATCACCGAAGTGGTGATCCAGCCGGTTTTCTAGCGTGGCTAGCGACATAATCAGTTGAACCGGCCGATCCGGCTGAGATCGCTGAAATTCATCCAGATGAAAAACGCCTTCCCGACGATATTGGCTTCAGGTACGAAACCCCAGTATCGGCTGTCGGCGCTGTTATCCCGATTATCGCCCATGGCGAAGTAATGCCCCTCGGGTACTTTGCAGCGTACCCCATCGCGGGAATATTGGCAGTTCCCAAGGGACGGAAATTGGTACTGCGGCCGATATTCTTGCGGCCGGCTTTCATCAAGCAGTATTTGGTGGCTAACTTCGCCCAACTTCTCTTTATATTGTGCGATATACGAGACACGGTCGGGTTCGAAATAGTCGCCGTCGCGTACATGCGTCACCAATTCGCCGTTCACGTACAGCTTTTTGTCGATGTAGGCCACTTCGTCGCCGGGCAAGCCGACCACGCGCTTGATGTAATCGACATCGGGATCTACCGGATAGCGGAACACGAACACGTCACCGCGCTGCGGCTTGCCGATATCGACCACCTTCTTGTCGACGACGGGCAGGCGCAGGCCATAACTGAACTTGTTCACCAGGATCAGATCGCCCGACTGCAGCGTAGGCAGCATCGAACCGGACGGAATGCGGAACGGTTCGACCACGAACGAACGCAGCACGAACACGAACAGGATCACGGGAAAGAAGCTGACCGCGTATTCGATCCACCACGGCACGCGACGCGCCTTGTCGCCGGCTTCGCGCCGCAGGCGCTCGGCCTCTTGCGCGTCGCCGCCGGCCAGGGCCGTGTCGTACTGCGCCATCGCCTCTTGGGCCCGGCGCTCGCGGCCGCGCCGCAATACGGCCAGATCGAGCCCCCAGATAATGCCGGTCAGGACCAGCAAAACAAACAGGATCAGGGCAAAGTTCCAACTCATCAGCTAACCGCCTTCTTGGGTTCTATTTGTCGTCCACTTGCAGGATGGCCAGGAATGCTTCCTGGGGAATTTCCACCGTGCCGACCTGCTTCATGCGCTTCTTGCCGGCCTTCTGCTTTTCAAGCAGCTTCTTCTTGCGCGAGATGTCGCCACCGTAGCACTTGGCCAGCACGTTCTTGCGCAGCGCCTTGACGTTTTCGCGGGCGATGATTTCGGCGCCAATGGCGGCCTGGATCACCACGTCGAACATCTGGCGCGGAATCAGCCCGCGCATGCGCGTAACGACGTCGCGGGCGCGGTGACGGGCGTTGCTGCGGTGGACGATCACGGCCAGCGCGTCGACGCGGTCGTTGTTGATCAGCAGGTCCACCCGCACCACGTCGGCCGAGCGGTATTCCAGGAACTCGTAGTCCATCGAGGCATAGCCGCGCGACACCGATTTGAGCTTGTCGAAGAAGTCCAGCACGATTTCAGCCAGCGGGATTTCGTACACCAGGTGCACCTGGCGCCCGTGGTAGCTCATGTTGATCTGCGAGCCGCGCTTGTTATTGCACAGCGTCATGACCGGACCGACGTAGTCCTGCGGCATGAACAGCGTGACCTTCACGATCGGTTCGCGAATGTCCTGGATCTTGCCCACTTCCGGCATGCGGGACGGGCTTTCGACCGTGATCACGGTGCCGTCGCGCTGCTCGACTTCGTACACCACCGACGGCGCGGTGGTGATGATGTCCATGTCGAATTCTCGCTCCAGACGCTCCTGCACGATTTCCATGTGCAGCAGGCCCAGGAAGCCGCAGCGAAAACCGAAGCCCAGCGCCTGCGACACTTCAGGTTCGAACATCAGCGCGGCGTCGTTCAGCTTGAGCTTGTCGAGCGAATCGCGCAGCTGGTCGTATTCGGAGCTTTCGACCGGGTACAGGCCGGCGAACACCTGTGGCTTGACTTCCTTGAAGCCAGGCAGGGCCGCGGCGGCCGGCTTGTTGGCCAGCGTGACCGTGTCGCCGACCTTGGCATCTTCAAGCTGCTTGATGCCAGCGATGATGAAGCCCACCTCGCCCGCCGACAGATGCGGACGCTGCTGCGACTTCGGAGTGAACACGCCGGTCTGCTCGCACAGGTGAGTGGCACCGGAGGCCATCAGCAGGATCTTGTCCTTGGGCTTGAGCACGCCGTTGACGATGCGCACCAGCATCACCACGCCCACGTAATTGTCGAACCACGAGTCGATGATCAGCGCTTGCAGCGGCGCGTCCGGATCGCCCTTGGGCTGCGGCACGCGCGCCACGATGGATTCCAGAATCTCGTCGATGCCCATGCCGGTCTTGGCGCTGGCCAGCACGGCCTGCGAGGCGTCGATGCCGATCACGTCCTCGACCTCTTGGCGCGCCCCTTCCGGGTCGGCCTGGGGCAAGTCCATCTTGTTCAGTACGGGCAGCACTTCCACGCCCAGCTCGATGGCGGTGTAGCAGTTGGCCACAGTCTGGGCTTCCACGCCCTGCGAGGCGTCCACCACCAGCAGCGCGCCTTCGCAGGCCGACAGCGAGCGGCTGACTTCATACGAGAAGTCGACGTGCCCCGGGGTGTCGATCAGGTTCAGGTTGTAGACCTTGCCGTCCTGCGCCTTGTAGTGCAGGGCCGCGGTCTGGGCCTTGATGGTAATGCCGCGCTCGCGCTCGATCTCCATGGAGTCGAGCACCTGCGCCGACATTTCGCGATCCGCCAACCCGCCGCAGCGTTGGATCAGGCGATCGGCCAGGGTCGATTTGCCGTGATCGATGTGGGCAATGATGGAGAAGTTGCGAATATGCTGCATGCTTGAATTTAAAAGGGACGGAACACTCGGCAAACTGCCGGAAGACGCCGCCACCCAGGTAGGCACGGCTGACGGGGTTTTAGGCAAACGCCTCGGGTCACTGACCCGGCCGCCCTGCCGGGCCGCGATTCCCACGGCGTTCCAGGCAAAAACGAGGGGGCGCCAGGCGCCCCCTCTTGCGGCAACCAGCCATTTTAGCCGGTCTTGGGCCTTATTTGCTTGCGGGTACCGCTACCCACTGAGTCTGCTCGCCGCGGCGCACCAGCAAGCCCGCCGCGCGGCCCTTGTCCAGCTTGCCCACCAGCTCGGCGAATTGCTTGGCGCCGGTGACGTCGGTGTCGTTCAAGGCCAACACAATATCGCCTTCCTGCAGGCCGGCCTTGGCGGCAGCCCCTTCCGCGACCTTGACCTGCACGCCGCCCTTGATGCGCAGCTTCTTCTGCACGTCGGCGGGCACGTCCACCACCCCCAGGCCCAGCGCATTGGTGATTTCCGGCGCCGGCGTCGCGGCCTTTTTGCCCGCGGCAGCCTTCTCGGCGGGAATCTCGCCGACCTTGACCGACAGGGTCATCTTCTTGCCCTTGCGCCACACGTCCATGTCGGCGCGGGTGCCCGGCTTGGTTTCGCCGACGATGCGCGGCAGATCGGACCAGCGCTTGATCGGTTCCTTGTTGAACGACAGGATCACGTCGCCCGGCTGCACGCCGGCCTGTTCCGCCGGACCGTCGACTTCGACGCTGCTGACCAGGGCGCCTTCGGCCTTGGGCAGGCCGATGGCTTCGGCCACGTCCTTGCCGACTTCGCCGATCTGCACGCCCACACGGCCGCGTGTGACCTTGCCGGTTGCGCGCAGCTGATCCACCACCCGCATCGCTTCGTCGATCGGGATGGCCAGCGAAATGCCCATGAAACCGCCGCTGCGCGAAATGATCTGGGAATTGATGCCCACCACCTCGCCGGCCAGGTTGATCAGCGGACCGCCCGAGTTGCCCGGGTTGACCGCTACGTCCGTCTGGATGAACGGCAGGTATTCGCCGGTGTCGCGGCCGATGGCGCTGACGATGCCGGACGTTACCGTGGAATCCAGGCCGAACGGCGAACCGATGGCCAGCACCCATTGGCCCTTCTTGAGTTTCTTGGGATCGCCGATGACCAGGGGTGTCATGTCCTTGGCTTCGATCTTGATCAGCGCCACGTCGGTGCGTTCGTCGGTGCCGATCACCTTGGCCTTGAATTCGCGGCCGTCGGTGAGGGTGACGAAGATGTCGGTTGCATCGCTGACCACGTGATTATTGGTCATGATGTAGCCGTCATCGGAAATGAAGAAGCCCGAACCCACGCCGCGCGGCACGGTGCGCTCTTCGGGTTGCGGCTGCTGCGGCTGCGGACGTTGGCGCTGGCCCGGGGCTTGGCCCGGCGGCTGGAAGTCCGGGCCGAAGAACCAGCGGAACAGCTCGGCGGGGTCGTTGCCCCCCGGGCCCACGCCGCGGATCGGCACGGTCGCGGTGGTACGGATGTTCACCACCGCCGGATCGGCCTTCTCGATGATGCTGGTGAAGTCAGGCAACGCCACCGTCGGGGTAGGCGTATCGGTCGCGGCGGCCGCGGCGGTCTGCGCCTGCGACACCGGTGCCAAGGCGGCCGACATCAAGAGCCCCGCCGTCGCGGCCGCCAGAAAGCGCCGCAGACCAGGGTTCGACACCATCAATGCTTTCATAGATTGCTCCGAATTTACTTCTTGCCGCAGAGGCCGGTCACTTGGAGCCGGCCGCCGGAGCGTTCGCCACGGGTACGTATTCTGTCGCTTCCGCCAATTGTTCCAGCGTTGCCACGGGCACTTCGCCCACGGCGGTCAGCCAGTAATCGGCGATGCGGGTGCCGTAGACGGTGATCGAACCGCGCTGCGCCGCGCCAGGCGGCGGGTGATGATCGCGCTGGCTGTCGTAGGGTTCGATGAACACCGAGATCGCCGCCAGCCCATCGGACAGCACCATCTGGTTCACCGTCGCGCCGCGCCCCATCGCGCGCGACACCTGCATAACCACGGAAAAGCCCTTGGGCGCCGGAATGCGCCAGCCCAGCGCGCCCAGGTCGACCGGCTTCATGGAGGGTTCAAGCACCTTCCAGTCGCGCGTGTTCCAGCGCGAGGTCAGCGATTGCGGATCGACTTCGGCGCCCAGGCGCAGCGAGGTGAACGACACCTGCTCGACCACGCCGCGGGCGGCGTTGAGCGTCTGCGCCTTCAGCAGCAGATTGGTTTCGACGTCCGCGCACAGGCGATAGCCATAGCGCAACTTGTCCAGCGGTTCGATAGTGATCAGGCGGCACTCGCGCCCGGCCACCCGGTGCAAGGCCGATTCAGTACGGATCTTGTAGTGTTCGGTCAGGTTGGCCGGATTGCCCAGCAACAGGCCGGGGAAGCGGTCGCCGCGGCGGCGCTCGATCAGGACCGTCTTGCGCTCGGGGATCAGGCACTGGACGTCTTCGTTGTGGCGCAGATATTCGCGCGGCTGGCCGTCCAGGATCTCGAGTCGCTCGCGTTCGCCGGTGCCGTCCAGGATGTGCACCAGGCGCGAGGACTGGATCATCTCGCCCTGCTGATACATGAACACGCCCGCGTAGTCCTGCTTGCGCGCCGCCTGCTGGATGCGCGAGAGCAGCTGAACCACGTCGTCGCCCTGCTGGGCCGGCGTGGAATCAGCGGCGCGCGCGGGTTCGTGCGCGGCCAGGAAAGCGGTCAGGAGCGTAGCGGCAAACCAGCCAGCGCGGTGGGCTTGCCACGAGGCAGCCCGTCCCAGCACCGGCCAGCGGGTCGGAAGCACTAAGGCCATCAGCGTCCCGCTCCGACATCGAACGACACCTGGCGCACCGCGCTGGGGCCGGCCATCTGGCGATGGGCCTCCAGGTAGTCGCTCAGGCCCGAAGTGTCGGTGCCGCTCAGGCTGGCGTCGGCCAGCACGCGCGTCTCGGTGCCGGGCGAGCCGCCCGCGAGGTACGGCTGGGCCACCCAGGCGACGGTAGCCACCGCGGCCGCCACGGCCAGGCCAGACAGGCCCATGCGCAACGGCGAACGGCGCCGGGGCGCCGCCACGATCGGCAATTCGGCGTCCAGGGCGCGCGACAGGCGGGCGTGAAAGCCCGCGCTGGGCGTCAACGCCAGATCGGTATTGCGCAGGGCATCACCGATGAGGTGATAGGTATCCCAGGTCTGCCGCCCTTCTCGGGTCGACAGGCCAGGGAGAATATCGTCGGATTCTTCACCGTCCATCCAGGCGGAAACGGATTCCTCCCAGGAGATATCGGAAGAAACGACGGACTTGGCTGCTGTTGTCTGCATGACTGCCACTCCTTACCAGCGACGCTCGGCATCGGTGCCAAGCAATGGGCGCAACTTGGTTGCGATGGCTTCGCGCGCACGAAAAATGCGGGAACGCACCGTACCAATGGGGCAGTCCATGCTCTGGGCGATGTCTTCGTAACTCATACCTTCGATTTCACGCAGGACAATTGCGGTACGCAATTCCTCGGGCAATTCCTCGATGGCCGCGTTCACCGTTTCGGCGATTTCGCGGCTGGCGACCATGGATTCCGGCGTGCTTATATCGGTTAGGTTGTCGGTTTCGTTAAAAGTTTCACCGTCTTCCGTTTCTATCGCATTGGGCGCGCTCGGCCGTCGGCCCTGCGAGGCAAGCCAATTGCGGGCCGTATTGATGGCGATGCGATACAACCAGGTATAGAACGCGCTTTCGCCCCGGAACTGGGGCAAGGCCCGATAGGCCTTGATGAACGCTTCCTGGGCCACGTCCTCGATTTCGGACGGGTCCCGGATCATCCGGGCCAGCAGGCGAAGAATCTTGCGCTGATACTTGAGCACCAGCAGATCGAAGGCCTTCTTGTCGCCCCGCTGGACGCGGGCGACAAGCTCGGCGTCGACTTCGCGCTCGCTCATGAGGCCTCCCGCAGGCGGACCGCCGTGGACGCACGCCGCGCCGCGCCAGCCAGCAGGCATAGACGCCGCCAGGCCTGGGGTCGTGACGTCCGCTGCCAGACGGTGAAAGTTACATTGTTGTGGTTAAAGGCCGTACTCCCGGAGGGCAAGGGCTGCAAGGTGAGCGTGAGCCACGCCGGCCCGCGGTGCTGGTCCACCAGCGCCGCGTCCTGCCAGCCGCCTGGCAGGCGCACCTGCCAGCGGCCGGCCCCGGGCGCCGTGCGCAATGCCGATACCGGGGACAGGCTGCTACGGATCGAGTGTAACAGCCCGGCCGCCGCCAGCAGGGACGCCAGGATGGCGGCTGCCGTCCAGGCCGCCCCATGCCAGGTGGCCGCGGTCACCGTGCTGGCCACCGCGGCGGCCAGCGCCAAGGCCGGAAGCGCCGCGACGCCGCGCGGCCGCAAGACAGGCACGCGAAACGTCCAGCGCCCCTGGCCCGGGCCTTCCAAATCAGACCCGGCGAACGGCCATGGAGCCGTTGGTGCCGCCGAAGCCGAACGAGTTGGACAGGCCGACGTCGATCTTCATCTGCCGCGCCTCGTTGGCGCAGTAATCCAGATCGCATTCCGGATCTTGATTGAAGATGTTGATGGTCGGAGGCGAGACCTGGTTGTAGACCGCCAAGGTCGTGAACACGGCCTCGATGCCGCCGGCCGCGCCCAGCAGGTGGCCGGTCATGGACTTGGTCGAGTTCACCACCAGCTTCTTGGCATGGTCGCCGAAAGCCAGCTTCAGCGCGTCGGTCTCGTTCTTGTCGCCCAGGGGCGTCGAGGTGCCGTGCGCGTTGACGTACTGGATGTCTTCCAGGTTCAGGCCGCCGTTGCGCAGCGCGTTGATGATGCCGCGGCGCGGGCCGTCCTTGTCGGGGGCCGTGATGTGATGCGCGTCCGAGCTCATGCCGTAGCCTGCGAACTCACCATAGATGCGCGCGCCGCGCTTCTTGGCGTGTTCGTATTCTTCCAGCACCAGCACGCCGGCGCCTTCGCCCAGCACGAAGCCGTCGCGGTCGCGGTCCCAGGGACGCGATGCCGTCTGAGGATCATCGTTGCGGGTCGACAGCGCGCGCATGGCGGCGAAACCGCCGATGCCCAGCGGCGACACGGTCGACTCGGCGCCACCAGCCAGCATGACGTCGGCGTCGCCGTACTCGATCAGGCGGGCTGCGTCGCCGATGCAATGCAGGCCCGTGGTGCAGGCCGACACGACGGCGTAGCTGGGACCCTTCATGCCGTAGGCGATAGACAGGTGGCCGGAGATCAGGTTGATCAGCGAACCCGGCACGAAGAACGGCGAGATCCGGCGCGGCCCCTTGGCCATGTACTCGACCTGGGTTTCCTCGATGCGCGGCAAGCCGCCGATGCCCGAGCCCACGATCACGCCGATGCGCTCGGCGTTGGCGTCGGTGACTTCCAGGCCGCTGTCGCGCCAGGCCTGCATCCCGGCAGCCAGGCCGTAATGGATGAAGGTATCCATCTGGCGGGCTTCTTTGGACGAGATATAGGCGCTGATGTCGAAGTCTTTGACTTCGCCGGCGATGTGCGTGGTGATGGCCGAGGGATCGAAACGGCTGATGCGGCTGATGCCAGAACGTCCGTTGACGATATTGTCCCAAGCGGTGGTCAGGTCGTTGCCAACAGGCGAAACGATACCAAGGCCAGTGATGACGACTCGTCGCTTCACGGATGACTCCTCAAACAGACAAAAGAAAGGCGGTTTTCGGGATGCACTGCACGTGCGGAACACGCAAAAGCGGGTCGGGCTTTAACCCCCGTCCCGCGCGTGAACCACACGGCAAATTCCTGAAACCGCCCCGGTTCCCGGTTGACTCCGAAATCGAATTTCGGGCAACCAGAAGGATATAGGCTGAGCTTACTGCTTACCGTTCGAATTGATGTAATCAATCGCTTGTTGCACGGTCGTGATCTTTTCGGCCTCTTCGTCGGGGATCTCGGTCTCGAATTCGTCTTCGAGCGCCATGACCAGTTCGACCATGTCGAGCGAATCGGCACCGAGGTCGTCAAGGAAGGAGGATTCGTTCTTGATCTCGGCTTCGTTCACGCCAAGTTGTTCAGCGACGATCTTCTTGACGCGCTGTTCGATGCTTTCCATGCAGATCTCCAAATGGGAAAAATCCCGCGAATTATAGCCAAGCGCAGAGTACTGCAAACGCCAGGCCGTGACAAAAATAACACCGCGCACTTCGATCTGTCGCCCTTGGGGCGCAGGAATACCGGCGTGCGGCGTTTCCGGTGAATCGCGCGTTGCCTCGCCGGTTGCCCGGCAACGGCGTGGCGGCCTGGGCCGCCCGCGCGCTTCGTGACTTATTGCATGTACATCCCGCCGTTGACGTGCAGGGTGGTGCCGGTAATGTAACCCGCCTGCGGCCCGGACAAAAAGGCCACCGCATGGGCGATGTCCGCGGGCGAGCCCAGACGGCCCAGCGGAATCTGCTGCAGCAGCGCGGCGGTCTGGTTTTCGCCCAAGGCGCGCGTCATGTCGGTATCGATGAAGCCCGGCGCGACGCAATTGACGGTGATGTTGCGGCTGCCCAGTTCGCGGGCCAGCGCACGCGACATGCCGGCCACGCCGGCCTTCGCGGCGGCGTAGTTCGCCTGGCCGGGATTGCCGCTGGAACCCACCACCGAGGTGACGTTGATGATGCGTCCCCAACGGGCCTTCATCATGTTGCGCAGCACGGCCCGCGACAGGCGGAAGACGGATGCCAGATTGGTGTCGATGACGGCGGACCAGTCGTCGTCTTTCATGCGCATTGCCAGCGTATCGCGGGTGATGCCTGCATTATTGACGAGGATGTGGGGGCCGCCCCCCTCTTTGCCCAGCGTTTCGATCAGCGCGTCGCAGGCTTCGGCGTTGGTCACGTCCAGCACCACGCCACGGCCACCGAACGGCGCCAGGGCTTCGGTGATGGAGGCAGCGCCGGACTCGGACGTGGCGGTGCCTACGACGACGGCACCGCGCGCGGCCAGTTCGTGGGCAATGGCACGGCCAATGCCACGCGTGGCGCCGGTGACCAGGGCCATCTTGCCCTGCAATTCGATCGAGGTGTTTTCCATGCTCTTAATTTCCGTTAACCGCGGCCAGCGCGGCTTCAAGCGAAGCCGGATCCGTGATGGCCAAGCCGGTAAGTTCGGGATCGATGCGCTTGGTCAGGCCGGCCAGTACCTTGCCGGGACCGCATTCGATGACGTGGGTCACGCCCTGCGCCTTCATGGCGCGCAGCGTTTCCACCCAGCGCACAGGATGCCATGCCTGACGCACCAGCGCATCCCGGATTGCCCCGGGCTCGACGGGCGAGGCGACGTCGACGTTGTTGATCACCGGCACCTGGGGCGCGGACACGTTCACCGTCGCCAGGGCGCCGGCCAGCACGTCGGCGGCAGGCTTGAGCAGGCTGGAGTGGAACGGCGCGGACACCGGCAGCAGCAGCGCGCGCTTGGCGCCCGCGGCCTTGGCCAGTTCGCAGGCGCGTTCGACGGCGGCCTTGTGGCCCGCGATCACGACTTGCGCCGGGGCATTGAAATTGACGGCTTCGACCACTTCGCCTTGGGCCGCCGAAGCGCAGGCGGCGCGCACGGCGTCGTCGTCCAGACCCAGGATGGCAGCCATGGCGCCGGTGCCCACGGGCACGGCAGCCTGCATGGCGTCGGCGCGCACGCGCACCAGGCGCACCGCGTCTTCGAGCGCCAGCGAACCGGCGGCGGTGAGCGCGGCGTATTCGCCCAGGCTGTGACCGGCCACGACATCGGGCATGCGGCCGCCGGCCGCGCGCCAGGCTGCGAAGAACGCGACGCTGGCCGTCAGCATGGCCGGTTGGGTATTGGTGGTCAGGTTCAGTTGTTCAGCGGGGCCTTGCGCGATCAGCGCGCCCAGGTCCTGGCCCAGCGCCTGCGAGGCGCGCGCCACGGCGTCGGTCGCGGCGGCGACATCGGACCAGGCGTCCAGCATGCCGACCGACTGGGAACCCTGGCCAGGAAAGACAAAAGCGATTTTCATGTTTGACCGTGTGGATTGATTCAGAGTCTGTGGGAATGTCGGGCGCACCATCCGGATGGACGCGGTAACGCGCCCAGGCCGGACTTGCCCTTACATGCGGGCCAGTACGGAACCCCAGGTGAATCCGCCGCCTACGCCCTGCATCAGGATGAGCTGACCCGGCTTGACACGGCCATCGCGGCGCGCGGCGTCCAGGGCCAGCGGCACGCTGGCCGCGGAGGTATTGGCGTGGCTGTCGACGGTAATGACAACCTTTTCGACCGGCACGGCAAGCTTGCGCGCCAGGAAATTCAGGATGCGGACGTTGGCTTGGTGCGGAATCAGCCAATCGACGTCGCTGACCTCGATGCCGGCTTCGGCGCAGGTATCGCGCGCCGAGCGGTCCAGCACCGTGACGGCCTGCTTGAACACCGCCTGTCCGTCCATGCGCAGGAAAGGGTCGCCCGTGACGTCGCCATAGGCCACGTTGCCGGCGGCGCTGAGGATCTTCATCTGGCTGCCGTCGGCGTGCAGTTGCGCGGCCATGATGCCGGGCTTGTCGGAAGCCTTGAGCACCACTGCGCCAGCGCCGTCGCCAAACAGCACGCAGGTGCTGCGGTCGTTCCAGTCGAGGATGCGCGAAAACACTTCGGCGCCGATCACCAGGGCGCAGCGCGCGCGGCCGGCACGGATGAAACTGTCGGCGGTGGTCAGCGCGTAGACGAAACCGCTGCACACTGCCTGTACGTCAAAGGCGGCCGAGCCCTTGGCGCCCAGATTGGCCTGCACCAGGCAGGCAGTGCTGGGAAAGACGAAATCGGGCGTGGACGTGGCCAGCACGATGAGGTCGACGTCAGAAGCATCGACGCCCGCATCGGCCAGCGCGCGGCGCGAGGCCTCGGTGGCCAGCTGGCTGGTGGTGACGCCGCGTTCGGCCAGATGGCGCTGGCGGATGCCGGTGCGCTCAACGATCCACTCGTCGGAAGTGGCGATGTCGCGGGTTGCCAGCTCGGCTGCCAGGGCATCATTCGAAACCACGCGTTCCGGCAGGAAACTGCCGGTGCCCGCGATCACGGAATATTTCATTGCGGTATCCATCAAGCGGTGTCCCCAGCCGCGCCCGATTCGAGCGCCGAAGCGCCCGAGCCCGACTGAACGCGCTGGTTGATCTGTGCGACCGTCTGAGCGGTGCGCTCAAGCAGTTTACTCACTACGGCTTCGCGCGCCCGTTGCAGCGCAAAGCCGAAAGCGTAGGCATCGGCCGAGCCGTGGCTCTTGATGACCACGCCCCGCAAGCCCAGCAGCGCCGCGCCGTTGTAGCGGCGGTTGTCGACGCGGTTGCGCAGGCGGTTGAGCACCGGCTTGGCCAGCACGCCGGCCAGCAGGGTGATCAGGTTGCGTTTGAACTCTTCGCGAATGACGCTGGACAACATCTTGGCCAGGCCTTCGACGGACTTGAGCACGACGTTGCCGACGAAACCGTCGCAGACGACGACGTCGACCGTGCCCTTGAAAATGTCGTTGCCTTCCACGTTGCCGTAGAAGTTCAGGGGACTGGCGCGCAGAAGCTCGGCGGCTTCCTTGACGACCTCGTTGCCCTTGATGACCTCTTCGCCGATGTTGAGCAAGCCCACAGTGGGGTTCTCGCGATGGTCCACCGCCTGCGACAGCGCGGCGCCCATGATGGCGAATTGCAGAAGGTGCTCGGCCGTGCAGTCCACATTCGCACCCAGGTCCAGCACCGTGGTGGCGCGGCCCGTCTGGTTCGGAATGGACGTGGCGATCGCGGGCCGGTCTATGCCGTCCAGCGTCTTGAGCACGTAGCGTGAAATGGCCATCCAGGCGCCGGTATTGCCCGCGGAAACGCAGGCGTCGGCGCGCCCGTCCTTGACGGACTGGGCGGCCAGGCGCATGGAGGAGTCTTTTTTGCGGCGCAGGGCGACCTCGACCGGGTCGTCCATGGTGACGACTTCGGAAGCCGCCACGATTTCAAGACGATCACGCGCCACGCCGCGGTGCTCGGAGAGCGCCGCTTCGATAGCGTCGGGAAGCCCGACCAGCAATAGCCGGGTATCCGGAAATTGCCGGGCGAACTCGATCGCAGCCGGAATCGTGACGGGCAGACCGAAGTCTCCGCCCATACAGTCTATGGCGATGCGTATCACGGGTGCCAGGTATCAGCGCTCAGCCGAATTGGTCCGAGTACGAGTTCGGCCCGGGGCCTTATTCGTCGGCCTTGGTCTTCAGGACCTTGCGGCCACGATAGAAGCCGTTGGGGCTGATGTGGTGACGCAGATGGGTCTCGCCCGTGTTGGGTTCGATAGCCGTCGACGGATTCACCAGAAAATCGTGCGAGCGGTGCATACCGCGCTTGGACGGGGACTTCTTGTTTTGTTGAACAGCCATGATGACTCCTAGAAACGGGGCGCATTGTACGCGATGCGGCCCGATGTTGATCTCAATCTTTGTGCTTCAGTTGTTCCAGCACCGCAAACGGCGACGGACGCTTGACAACGGGCTCTTGGGAAGCTTCGTTGTCGTTGGCCTGCGCGCCCGGGCATACATCATGCTTGGGCACATACGGAACGCTCAGAATGAGCTCATCTTCGATCTGGGCCAGCAGATCGAAATGATGCGACCCCACCACCTTTTCAGGTTGGTTGGACACAAAACCTTTACCTTCCACTTCTCCGTCTTCGTCGTCCTCGTCGTCAAGACCGGCGGCGTGGTCGCCACCGGCAATGCCGTCGTCGAGATCGTCTTCAGACTTGACCAGCTGCAGCAGAACTTCGCTGTCGACCGGGTAGGCGAACGGCGTATTGCACCGCTGGCACACCACGACCGGATTCGCCTGCACACGGATGCGCAAGAGCGGCTGGCCTAGCACCAGCCCCGTCTTGCCCATCTCGCCGCGCGCGGACCACGTCACGAGCCCGGCGTCGCCCAGCGGCTGCTCGGGTAACCCGTCAACCGCGCGCGTCAACCGCACAAGAGGTATGGTGCCTTGCGCTTCCCTGCCCTGGTGGGCGAATGCGAATGCGTCGATGGGCTTGATAATCAGTCCTTTCGCACAGAGTCCTGTGCATTCGCGGCCGCTTTTGCTTTCAGGCTCGCTGCTTTCAGCTCGCCCGCCTAGTACCGTGCCTCTGGCACTGTGCCTCTAGCACCGCGCTTCTAGTACCGCAGTACCGCACCCCAGCACCGCACTTCCAGTACCGCGCTTCTAGACCGCTGTACCTCACTGCGCTGCTATTGCACTGCAAAAATGCCGCAAAACGTTAGATAATACTGTGACTTACGTATCAGCGTCAAATACCGCATGCCCCAACGACCTAGCCTGATCCTCGCTTCCAGCTCGCGCTACCGCAAAGAGTTGCTTACCCGCCTGCGGCTGCCCTTTGCCGCCATTTCGCCCGATGTAGACGAAACGCCACACCCGGGCGAAACGCCCGAGGCGCTGGCCCTGCGCCTGTCGGTGGCCAAGGCCATGGCGGTGGCGGCTTCGCACCCGGGCAGCATCGTTATCGGATCGGATCAGGTCGCCACGATTGACGGCCAGCCGATAGGCAAGCCGGGGGACTTTCCGCGCGCCCAGGCCCAATTGCGGGCGCTTTCGGGACAAATCGTGGAATTTCACAGCGCGCTGGCGGTCACTGACGGCCAGCGGGTGGAAAAAGCCGACATTGTTACGCGGTGCCGCTTCCGGCAGTTGTCCGACCACGCCATCGACGCCTACCTGCGCGCCGAAGAACCCTACGATACCGCAGGCAGCGCCAAGGCGGAAAGCCTGGGCATCGCCCTGATGGAAAGCATCCAGAGCGACGACCCCACCGCCATCATCGGCCTGCCGCTGATCGCCTTGACGCGGATGCTGGGCCAGTTCGGGCTGGATCCACTGCACGCCCCGGGAGCGCCCGCATGAGCGGCTCGCTGCACCTGATCCCCGTCGGCCTGGGCGAAGCCGCGCCCGAAAGCTGGCTGCCCGCCGACGCCCGGGCGCTGGCCAGCCAGCTGGACACCTATATCGCCGAAAACGCCAAGACGGCGCGCGCCTTCCTCAAGCAGATCGGGACCAGCCGCCCCCTGCAGGAAATCACCATCCACACGCTCACGGACAAGACCGACGCAGCGCAGATCAAGGCCTGGCTGGAACCCGTGCGCCAAGGCGCCGATATCGGCCTGGTTTCCGAAGCCGGTTGCCCGGCCGTCGCGGACCCGGGCGCCAAGGTCGTGGACGCCGCCCACCGGCTGGGCGTGACGGTCAAGCCCTGGGTTGGCCCCTCGTCCATCCTGCTGGGCCTGATGGCCAGCGGACTGGACGGCCAGCGCTTCGCTTTCCACGGCTATGCGCCGGTGGATGCCGCCGAGCGCGCCAAGCAGCTCAAGGCCTGGGAACTGCACTCGGCCAAGCACAACCAGACCCAGTTGCTGATCGAAACGCCCTACCGCAATGCCGCCATGTTCGCGACGCTGCTGGCCAGCCTGAAAGGCGACACCAAGCTGTGCGTGGCGCGCGCCCTGACCACCACCGACGAATGGATCGCCACCCGCAGCATCGCCGACTGGAAAAAGCAGCCCGCGCCGCAGTTGGACAAGATGCCCACGCTGTTCCTGTACCTGGCGCGCTGACATGATCCGTTTCGCCGCCGTTCTATTGGCCGCCGCGGCCCTGGCGGGTTGCGCGCACCGAGGCCCCGCCGGCCTGGACCTGGACACTTCCGTCACCGCCGTCAGCCAAAGCAGCCGGGTGCGTTTCGTGGTGCTGCACTACACCTCGGCCGACGACGCCCTGTCGATGCGGCTGCTGTCGCAGGGCAAGGTCAGCGCCCACTACCTGATCAATACATCAGGTCGGACCTACCGGCTGGTCGACGAAACCCGCGCTGCCTGGCATGCCGGCGAAAGCTCGTGGTTTGGCCTGAACGCCATGAACAGCACGTCGGTCGGCATCGAAATCGTCAACCTGGGCTGGACCGACGGCGATGATGGCAAGCCGCAATGGCACGCCTATGGCGACAAGCAGATCCGCGCCCTGACCCTGCTGCTGCGCGACGTCATCCAGCGCAACGGCATTGCCCCCGAGAACGTGGTGGGCCACAGCGACATTGCGCCCCAGCGCAAGGTGGATCCTGGCCCCCTGTTCCCCTGGAAGCAACTGGCCGCGGCCGGCATCGGCCGCTGGTACGACGAAGCGGGCGCCGCTTCGCACCTGGCGCGCCTGCAGATCCAGGGCACGCCCGATGCCGCCTGGTTCCAGCAGCAATTGCAGCGGCTGGGCTACGCCTGCCCGCAAAACGGCACGCTGGATCGCGCCACGATCAATGTGCTGGCCGCCTTCCAGATGCACTACCGTCCCGCCCGGCACGACGGCCAGCCGGACGCCGAAACGGCGGCGATCATGCTGGCGATGCTGTGACCCGCGGCCGGCACCCCGCCAACATGCACGGATGGCAACGGCGTCGGGCCTAGCCCCGGCGCCGGCGCCACCACGCCGCCAGCCTCCACCCCAGCAGCAACGCCAGCACGGCGGCATACAGGGCGGGCTGGGTCAGGTCGTTCTTGCCGGCCTTGTGCCACCAGTAATGCAGCAACGCCAGCAGGCCGATCAGATAGATGGCGCGGTGCAGCGGCTGCCAACGCTTGCCCAGCTTGCGCATGGCCCACTGGGTCGAAGTGGCCGCCAGCGCCGTCATCAGCACGAAAGCGGCAAAACCCACCGTAATGAATGGTCGCTCACCGATATCCTGCAGCATGGCCGCGGGGTCCAAGCCGCGGTCCCACCAGACCCAGGCCATGAAGTGCATGGCCCCGTAGAAAAACGCGAACAGCCCGCACATGCGGCGCAGGCGCACCAGCGCCGGCTGACCGGTCAATCGCCGCAAGGGTGTGATCGACAGCGTGACGAGCAGGCAGACCAGCGTCCAGGTGCCGGACGATCGGGTCAGGAATTCCACCGGGTTGGCGGTCAGGCCATTGTTGAAACCCAGCCAGATCCAGCGGGCGAAAGGCGTCAGCCCCAGCAGGAACAGCAGAGGCTTGAAACGCCCCACGGCCCGCGCCGACCACTGCGGCTTGCGCGTGGCGGCCGCGCCGGCCACCCTGCTCGCTTCGGTCATGGCGTCAGTAGTTGGCCTTCAGGTCCATGCCCTGATAGAGCGAGGCGACCTGGTCGGCATAACCGTTGAACATCAAGGTCTTGCGCTTAGGCGAGAACAGGCCGTCTTCGCCGATGCGCCGCTCGGTCGCCTGGCTCCAGCGCGGATGCGGCACCGTGGGATTCACGTTGGCGTAAAAGCCGTATTCCTGCGGCGCCGCCTTGATCCAGGAGGACACCGGCTGCTTTTCCACCAGCCGGATCTTGACCAGCGACTTGCCCGATTTGAAGCCGTATTTCCAGGGCACCGCCAGACGCACGGGCGCGCCATTCTGGTTGGGCAGCACCTTGCCGTAGACGCCGAAGACCAGCATTGCCAACGGATTCATGGCCTCGTCGATGCGCAACCCCTCGACATAGGGCCAGTCCAGGATGGCCGCGCGCACACCCGGCATGTTCTCGCGCTGCACGGCGGTCACGAATTCCACGTACTTGGCGTTGCCCGTAGGCTCGACCTGCTTGAGCAAAGCCGACAGCGAGTAGCCGACCCAGGGGATCACCATGGACCAGCCTTCGACGCAGCGCAGCCGGTAGACGCGCTCTTCCATGGGCGCCAGCTTGAGCAGATCTTCGATGCCGAAGGTGCGCGGCTTGCCGACCTCGCCCTCGACGCTGACCGTCCAGGGCCGCGTCTGCAGCTTACCGGCGTTGGCCGCGGGCTCGCCCTTGTCCACGCCGAACTCGTAGTAGTTGTTGTATGACGTGACATCCGCCAGGGACGTCTGCTTGTCCATGACGCTGAACGCGGCATTGGGTCGTCCGACCAGCGCGTCGGCATCCTGTGCAAACGCGCTGCGAGCTGCCCAGCCGGGTAGCCCCAGCCCCGCCGCCGCCACGCCCGCGCGCAGGATCAGCTCGCGGCGCGAGCGCCACATCGTCTCGGGGGTGATATCGGACGGAAGGATGTCATCGGGCTTGCGTATCAGCATCGGGGTCTCCTGGGGGCCAGCGCGGATCGCTGCCGGCCCGCGCGCAAACCATGGACGTTGCGCGGCCCCATGATATTCCGCCGGCAGCGCCAGCGGGCATCAGGGATAGACCCGGACCGGACGCGGGCGTTCCCGAAACAGGCGGCCACTTGCCCGCCGCCCGCCGGTCATTGCCGCCTTGATTCAGGGGAAATGCCGCGTCAGGCGGCGGCCGCCAGCGTCCGGCTGAGCAGCCATTCGCGCACCAAGGGCACGCTTTCCAGCACCGCCTGGGGCGAACAACCCTCAAGTTCCTTCAGGGTATGCGCGCCGTAGGTCACACCCAGACCATGCACGCCCGCGTTGGCGGCCATCTGCAGGTCGTGCGAAGTGTCGCCCACCATCACCACGCGGGCGGGGTCGACGTCCAGCTCGACCATCAGTTCGTGCAGCATGGCCGGGTGCGGCTTGCTGAAGGTTTCGTCGGCGGTACGGGTCGCGTCGAACATGGGACCCAGGCCGGTGGCGGCCAGCGCGCGGGTCAGCCCGACCCGGCTCTTGCCCGTGGCCACGGCCAGGCGGACGTTCTGGCCGGCCAATTCCGTCAGCAGCTCGGGAATGCCGTCGAACAGGCGCAGCTCGGGATCGCGCAGCAGATAGTGGGTGCGGTAGCGCTCCAGGAAGCGCGGCAGCATCGCCTGGGTCAGTTCCGGCACGGCGCGGCGCAAGGCGCTTTCCAGGGACAGACCAATCACCCAGCTGGCTTCCGACGCCGACGGTACGGGCAGCTCCAGATCGCGGCAGGCGCCCTGGATGGCGGCCACGATGCTGTGCGTGGAATCCATCAGGGTTCCATCCCAGTCAAAAACGACCAGCGAATACGACATATCAGACCGACTCCAGTTGTTTCAGTATTTTCCGGCAGGCAGGCGGCAATTCCGCTGTCAGCGTCATCGGCTCTCCCGTCAGGGGGTGGGCCAGGGTCAATTGGTGGGCATGCAGGAACATCCGGCCAAAGCCCAGGCGCGAGAATTCGGCGCGCACCTCGTCGTGACCATACTTATCGTCGCCCACGATGGGAAAGCCACTGGCGGCCAGGTGCACCCGGATCTGGTGGGTGCGGCCGGTGCGCAATTCGGCATCCACCAGGCTGTAGCCGCCGAAACGCTGTTTCAGGGTGATGATGGTGTGGGCCGTCTGACCGTCAGGATCGACCTTGACCCGGCGCTCGCCCGACTGGGTGGTCCATTTGGACAGCCCCAGCTTGATGTGCTGGCGGTCATTGACCCAATCGCCCTCGACCAGGGCCAGGTAGTGCTTGTCGCTGCGCCCCTCGCGCAGCATGGCGTGCAGGGCCAGCAGCGCGCTGCGCTTCTTGGCGACCATCAGCAGGCCCGAGGTTTCGCGATCCAGCCGGTGCACCAGCTCCAGGAACTTGGCATCGGGGCGGGCGGCGCGCAACTGCTCGATGACGCCGAACGACACACCGCTGCCGCCATGGACGGCCACGCCGGCGGGCTTGTCGACCACCAGCATCGCGTCGTCCTCGAACACCACGGGGAATTCGGCACCGGGGACCGGCTTGGGCGTGCCCGGATCCGGCAGCCGCAACGGCGGGATGCGGACCATGTCGCCTTCGACGATGCGGTAGTCGGCGGAGATGCGTCCCTTGTTAACCCGGACCTCGCCGCCACGGATGGCCTTGTAGATGTGGGTTTTGGGGACACCCTTGCACAGGCGCATCAGGTAATTATCCAGGCGCTGGCCGGCATGCTCGGCACCGACCTCCACCATGCGGACGGAAGGGGTTGCCATAGGGGAGGAAGTTTCTTTGCGCATTGCGGAAAGCGACATATAATCGGGACAGCCTTAAGGGGCTGAATCAGCCGCTGGCGTAGAGATGCAACTCAAGTACGCAACTCCGTCGAGCGCGTGGGCCGCCATTGTACTGCCTGCTCATTCAACCCCTGGGTCATTTGGTCGCCGGCGCAACCGCGCCCTGCCGGATAGTGGTGTGGCATTCACTTTGCCCGCTGTCCCAGCAGGTCCGTTGCATGCCGCAAGCGGCTTGAAGCACTGCAAGAATCGTCGCATATTTAAAGCACCAGCTGCGTGTAGGCAACCAATCCGACCGCAACTGCCGTTCACAGCACATTTCCGTCAAACCACATTCAGTGAAGCTGACCCTCCTGCTGAAAGAACCCCGTGCCCCACGGCACGACGTGCCCGCCTGACCCGCGGCGGATACGCCTGGGCGCCGCCCAGGTACGGTCCGCATCTTCTTGCTCGCTTCAGCCGCAGCCCGAGTGGCCCGAGGTCACGCGCCGATATCGGCGCGTCATGACAACGGAGAAACCCTCTCATGAAGCGCATGCTGTTCAATGCGACGCACCAGGAAGAACTACGCGTCGCTATCGTCGATGGGCAAAAACTCATCGACCTAGACATCGAGACTGCCGGCCGCGAACAACGCAAAGGCAACATCTACAAAGGTGTCATCACCCGGATCGAACCCGGCCTTGAAGCGTGCTTCGTCAACTACGGCGAAGACCGCCACGGCTTTCTTCCCTTCAAGGAAGTGGCCCGCAGCTTCTTCAAGGAAGGCGTCGACGTCCGCACCGCCCGCATCCAGGACGCCCTGCGCGAAGGCCAGGAACTGATCGTCCAGGTCGAAAAAGAAGAACGCGGCAACAAGGGCGCAGCCCTGACCACGTTCATCTCGCTGGCCGGCCGCTATCTGGTCCTGATGCCCAACAACCCCCGTGGCGGCGGCGTTTCGCGCCGCGTCGAGGGCGAAGACCGCCAGGAATTGCGCGACACCATGGAGCAGCTCGAGCTGCCCCAGGGCATGAGCATCATCGCCCGCACCGCCGGCATCGGCCGCAACGTCGAAGAGCTCCAGTGGGACTTGTCCTACCTGTTGCAACTCTGGACGGCCATCGACGGCGCCGCGCGCGACAATTCCGCGCCCATCCTGATCTATCTGGAATCGAGCCTGGTCATCCGGGCCATCCGCGATTATTTCTCGCCCGAAATCGGCGAGATCCTGATCGACACGGACGAAATCGCCGACCAGGCCACCGCGTTCATGAGCGTGGTGATGCCGGACAACGTCCAGCGCGTGAAGCGCTACCGCGACGACATCCCGCTGTTCTCGCGCTTCCAGATCGAACACCAGATCGAAACGGCCTACTCGCGCACGGTCACGCTGCCTTCCGGCGGCGCCATCGTCATCGACCACACCGAAGCGCTGGTTTCCGTTGACGTCAACTCGGCCCGCTCCACCCGCGGCGCCGACATCGAGGAAACCGCCCTGCGGACGAACTCGGAAGCCGCCGACGAAGTGGCCCGCCAGCTGCGCTTGCGCGACCTGGGCGGCCTGATCGTCATCGACTTCATCGACATGGAAGACAGCAAGAACCAGCGCGCCGTCGAACAGCGCCTGCGTGATGCCCTCCATTTCGACCGCGCCCGCGTCCAGATGGGCAAGATCTCGCGCTTCGGCCTGATGGAACTGTCGCGCCAGCGCCTGCGTCCGGCCCTGAACGAAGGCTCGCACATCACCTGCCCGCGCTGCAACGGCACCGGCGTGATCCGCGACGCCGAGTCCAGCGCACTGCACGTCCTGCGCCTGCTGCAGGAAGAAGCCATGAAGGAAAACACCGCGGCGGTCCACGCCCAGGTGCCGGTCGACGTGGCGACCTACCTGCTGAACGAAAAGCGCGCCGACATCACCAAGATGGAAGCCCGCCTGAAGGTCAACCTGATGCTGATCCCCAACAAGCATCTGGAAACCCCGCACCACCACATCGAGCGCCTGCGCCACGATGACCCGCGCCTGGAAGAACTGAAGACCAGCTTCGAACTGGTTGAAGCGCCGGCCACCGACGCCCCCTGGCAGCCGCGCGAAAGCGAAATCAAGGCCCGTCCGGAAGCGCTGGTCAAGGGCATCACCCCGTCGCAGCCCGCTCCCGTGTCGACGCCCGCTCCGGCGCCGGCCCCCGCCGCTGCCCAAGCGCAGTCGGGCGGCCTGGGCGGCCTGTTCAAGCGCCTGGTCGGCTGGCTGACCGGCAACGCCGAACCCGCCAAGGCAGCCCCCGCCGCCCAGGAAGACACCAGCGCCAAGCGCGCCTCGTCGTCCTCGCGCGGCGGCAAGGGCCGCAGCGGCCACGACGGCCAGGAACGCCGCGGCGAACGCCACGGCTCCGACCGCAACCGCAACCGCCGTGGCGAACCTCGCGCTGAAAGCGCCGAGGCCAGCGAAGGCGGCCGCCACCACATCCGTGGCAACCGCCGCCCCGAAGGCGAGCGTGGCGAGCGCCAAGAACGCGGCGAACGCAACAACCGCAACGAGCGTAGCGACCGCGGTGAACGCGATCAGGCCGTGCAAACCGCGCAAGCGTCGAACCGTCCCGACGTCGCCGTGGACGCCAATGGCGACGACACTGGCGCTGGCCGCAACCGCCGCCGCGGCCGTGGCCGTAACCGCCGCGAAGAGGGCCAGTCCGACGCGCCGATGAGCGAACAGGAAAGCATGGTTGCCGCCCTGGCCCAGACGGTCGCGACCGCGCTGCCTGAAGCCAAGCTGCCCGCCGATGCCTCGGCCGAACAGGCCGACGCCGCCGAACAGACCGCCGATGGCGTTCCCGCTTCCGCGGAAGGCGCCGAAGCCGGCGCCGATCCGGAACGCAAGCGCCGTCGCCGCCGCAGCCGCCGTGGCCGCCGCAGCCAGGAAGAATCCGGCGTGGCAGGCAACGACGAGCAACTGGACGATGGCTCGGACGACGACGCCGGCGAACAAGCCGAGGCCGTGACCACGGCCCCCGCAGCCGCCCCGGCGCAAGCGCCCCAGGCCGACACCCCGCACGCCCCGGCGCAAGCCCAGGCCACGCAAGTTGAAGCCCGCCCGGTTGAAGCCTCGGCTCCGGCCCAGGCCGAACAAGCCCCCGCTCCGGTGGCAGCCCCGGCGGCGCCGGCCGCCGAGCCCG
>NZ_LZZT01000057.1 GCF_014170305.1 Achromobacter sp. UMC71 | reverse complement strand
CCCCACCCCGACACCGCCACGCGCGGCTCAAGAACTCAACTCAAGGCAACCGATATTTCTCTTCCCGGTAAACCCACCCCGCCAATAACCCACGAACAACAACAACAACAACAACAACAACAACAAACACCTCTACCGCCGAATTTCCGCCAGAAACCGCTTCGCCCGCTCACTCCCAGGCCTGTTAAAGAACGCCTCCGGCCCCGCCACCTCAACAATCCGCCCAGCATCCATAAACCAAACCGTGTCAGCAACCTCCCGCGCAAATCCCATTTCGTGGGTGACGCAGACCATTGTCATGCCGTCCTTTGCCAGGCCTTTCATCACTTGCAGCACTTCGCCCACCATTTCCGGGTCCAGGGCGCTCGTCGGTTCGTCGAACAGCATGACCGGCGGGTTCATTGCCAGGGTCCGGGCGATTGCCACGCGTTGTTGTTGGCCGCCGGAGAGTTGGGCGGGATAGGCGTCGGCCTTGTGCGACAGCCCGACGCGGTCCAGCAGTTGCATCGCGCGCTCGCGGGCTTGCGGGCGGCGGGCGCGCTTTAGCTGCAGCGGGGCCAGCATCAGGTTTTCCAGCGCCGACAAGTGCGGGAACAGATTGAACTGCTGGAACACGAAACCGATGTGGCTGCGCAGCGTGTCCAGGTGGATCTTGCTGCCGTAGATGTCCTGGCCGTTCACCTCGATCCTGCCTTGCTGGATCGGTTCCAGGCGGTTCACCGTGCGGATCAGCGTGGACTTGCCTGAGCCCGACGGGCCGCAGACCACCACGACTTCTCCCTGCTTCACCTGGGCCGTTACGTCGGCCAGCGCCTGGTAAGCGCCGTACCACTTTTGCACGTCGGTAAATCGGATCATGTCGGCACCACTGTGGTTACGGGCGTGAGGCCGGCGCGGCGTCTGCCGATGCGGCGTTCGGTCAGGTGCACCAGGGAACTCAAGCCAAAGTTCAGGATGAAATAGGTCAACGCCAACAGCGCGAAAACCTCGAAGGGGCGGGTCAACAACACGCTGTTGATCTGGTTGGCGGCATAGGTCAGTTCCTGCACGCTGATGACGTAGGCCAGCGACGTTTCCTTCACCGTCGAGACGAACTGGCTGAGCATGCTGGGCAGCATGTTGTAGAGGGCCTGCGGCAGGATCACCCGGCGCATCGTCTGCAGGTACGACAGGCCCAGGGCGCGGCCGGCCTCTTGCTGCCCGGGAGGCAGCGCCTGGATGCCGGCGCGGATGATCTCGGCCAGGTAGGCGCTTTCGTAGCAGACCAGCGCCACCACCATCGTGGTAGTGCCGGCCACCGGACGGCCGATGATGATGGGCACGAAGAAATAGGCCCAGAAGATGAACATCAGCAACGGCAGGCCGCGTACCAGGTACACCATGGCCGAGGCAGGCCAGCGCAGCAGCCGGTAGGGACTGATGCGGCCCAGGGCCAGCAGGATGCCGCAAGGCAAGGCCAGCGCCAGGCTGATGGCGGCCAGTCCCAGCGTGGCTGCCAGGCCGCCTATCGGGCCGTGCGGATACTGGCCGATGAGCAGCAGCAGCAGCCAATTGTCTTTCAGGATGTCCCACATTCAATGGCCTCCCAGCGGCCGGTAGCGCCGTTGCAGCAGCGCGCCCCCGCCCATGATCAGGAACGACAGCGCCAGGTAGATCGCCGTCACCACGGCATAGGCCTCGAAGGTGCGGAACGTGTAGTTCTCGATTTCGCGGCCCGCGGCAGTGAGTTCGGCCACGCCGATGGCCATGGCCAGGCTGGTGTTCTTGACCAGCAGCAGCGTCTGATTCAAGAGCGGCGGGATGGCGATGCGGAAGGCTTGCGGCAAGACGACGCAGCGCATGGTGCGCAGAAAGCCCAGGCCCAGGGCGCGGGCGGCCTCGACCTGGCCGGGCGGAATGGCGCGTACGGCGCTGCGCAGATCTTCGCAGACGTAGGCCGACATCACCAAGGCAATGGCGATACAGGACAGGATGAATTCGCTGCCATGCCCGTTGAGCCAATCCGTTGCCGCTTGCGGTAACAAGGCCGGCACGCCGAAATACCAGAACAGGATGTGCACCAGCATGGGCACGTTGCGATGGAAGGCCACGTACAGCGCGATCAGCGCGTTGGCCACGGGCGAGCCCGTCAGGCGGATGACCGCCAGCAGGCTGCCCACCAGGAAGGCCAGGATCCAGGCCAGGCCGGCCAGCGCCAGGGTGGTGATGAACCCCCGCAGCAGCCAGACCGGGTATTCACCCTGGAAGATGGCAGAGAAGTCAAAAACGTAATGCATCGTCGAAAGGCTCCGGCGCGCGGCGCGTCAACCCTTGATGGCTTCGATGCGGAAGTCGCGCTTCATGTTGAACGGGGTGCCGGCGCCGAACCATTTGTCGAAGATCTGTGCGGCCTTGCCCGAGGCTTCCAGTCCGTCCAGTACCTGGTTCACCTGGCCCAGCATCGCGGTGTCGCCGCGGCGCACGCCCATGCCCCAGGGTTCGACGAACAGTGCAGGCTCCAGGATCTTTGCGGGCACGGCGCTGCTGGCGGCCTGTTGCTTGAGCTTGACCAGCATCAGCTCGGACCCGACAAAGCCAGCGACCTTGCCCTGTTGCAGGGCCAGGAAGGCGCCGCTGGGATCTTTGAATGTGACGGGTTCGACGTTGGGAATGAACTTGCGCGCGCCCTGCTCCGACGACGAACCGCGCACGGCGCTGATACGCTTGCCGGCCAGGTCGGCAGGCGTCTTCAGGTCCTTGTCCGAGTCACGCGCCAGCACCTTCTGCAAGCTCACGAAGTGCTGGTGGGAGTAGGCGATCTGCTGGGCGCGCTCGGGGCTCCAACCCAGGTTGGCCGCCACTACGTCGACGCGGCCGGCGATCAGCTCGGGGATGCGGGCCTCGACGGCGATGAGCTTGAGCTCCAGCGGCACACCCAGGCTATCGGCCACGGCCTGGCACATGTCGACCTCGTAACCGACGATGGCGCGGGTCTTGGGGTCCTGGAAGCTGAAGGGCTCGGCCGTGCCCAGGGTGCCGCAGATGAATTTGCCGCGGGCCTTGATGTCCTGCAGCGTGTCCGCGTGGACCGCGGGCGCCAGGACGGCGACCAGGCCGATGGCGGCCGCGAGAGTGGTGAGGCGTTGCTTCATGTCGTTCCCTTGAGATATTGGTATGAGGCAGCTTATGCGGCGACGTGTGGCCGGTGCTGCCCGCTGGGTGGTGCCTGCTGGGTGGTGCTTGCTGGGTGGTGCTTGCTGGGTGGTGCTTGCTTCGTACCTGCTTGGTGCCTGCCCCGTTCATGCCTGCAACGGCTGCTTGCGGCTTCGTCCTCGTCGCTATATCCATCCTGCTTGCGGCTTTGTGCATGCGCCGCAAGCGCCCTGCTTCATGCCCTATGCGCGATCGGCGCCAGTCCGCTCAGCCGGCCGGCGCGGCGGCTTGCAGGCATTGCCGCCGCCCCACGAGCCGTGCCTTTCACGCCAGCCGGCCGCAGGCGTGGGCAATGCGACGGCACCCCTCCTCGATGTTCTCCATCGATGTCGCGAAACTCAGCCGCAGGTACGGCGACAGGCCATAGGCGTGACCGTCCAGGACGGCCACGCCGGCCTCGTCCAACAAGAACATCACCACGTCCAGGTCCGTGCGCAGCAGATGCCCGGCTGGGCTGCGGCGGCCCAGCAGGCCTTGGACGCCGGGGTACACGTAGAAGGCGCCGTCGGGCTGCGGGCAGCGGATGCCGGGCGCGGCGTTCAGGCCGGCCACGATGCGGTCGCGGCGCGCCTCGAACATGGCGGCCGCGTGGCCGACGCAGGCCTGGTCCGCCGTCAGCGCGACGCAGGCGGCGGCCTGGCTGATGGCGCTGACGCAGCTGGTGCTTTGCGAAATGAGCGTGGCCATGGCCTTGATCAAGACCTTCGGCCCGCCGGCGTAGCCCAGGCGCCAACCGGTCATGGCGTAGGCCTTGGATACGCCGTTGACGGTCAGCGTGCGGCCGGCCAGCTCGGGCGCGGCGGCCGCCGGCGATACGTGGCGCCGGCCGCCGTAGGCCAGGTGTTCGTAGATCTCGTCCGTCATCAGCCAGACGTGGGGATGACGCGCCAGCACGTCGGCCAGCCCGCGCAGCTCGGCGGCACTGTACATGGCGCCGGTGGGGTTGCTGGGCGTGTTCAGCAGCAACCACTTGGTGCGCGGCGTGATGGCGCGCTCCAGCGCCTGCGGCGTCAGCTTGAAGCCGTCGGCCTCCGCGCAAGCCACCACCACGGGCACACCGTCATTGACCAGCACCATGTCCGGATACGACACCCAGTATGGCGCGGGAATAATGACCTCGTCGCCAGCCTGCACGGTGGCGGCCAGCGCGGTGTAGAGGATCTGCTTGGCGCCCACGCCGACGATCAGCTCGTCCAGCGCGTAATCCAGACCGTTCTCGCGCTGGAATTTGGCGCGCACGGCTTGCAGCAACGGCCGTCCGCCCGTCGACGCGGTGTAGCGGATGTCGCCGCTGGTCAGCGCATCGATGCCGGCCTGCACGATATGCGCAGGCGTGGGCTGGTCGGGTTCGCCGACCGTGAAGTCGATGATGTCACGGCCCTCGGCGCGCAACTGGTCGACCCGGCTCTTGGCCGCCATGCTGGGCGAGGGCTTGATGGCGCGGGCCCGCGCCGCCAGGAATTCCGTGGCGGCGCCGCTCATGCCAGCCCCTTGGCGGCAAACGCGGCCTGCATCCAGCTCTGGACTTTCTCGCCGCCGTCGATCTCGGCCATGATGCGCGCCTCTTTCTCGGCATGCGCCCGCGCCGCGGCGATCAGGGCCGGCGCTTCGTCGGCGGGAAAACTGACCAGCCCGTCTTCGTCACCCACGATGATGTCGCCCGGGAGGATCACCTGGCCGCCGATGGACACGGGCACGTTGACCTCGCCCGGGCCGTCCTTGTAGGGCCCGCGATGAATATGGCCGCGCGCATAGCAGGGAAAGGCGTCCGCCTCGAAGGCGCCGACATCGCGGATGGCGCCATCGACCACCACACCGGCGCAGCCGTGCGCCTGCAAGTAGCGTTTCATGATCTCGCCCAGCACCGCATTGCTCAGATCGCCGCCCGCGTCGATCACCAGCACGTGGCCGGGCTGCACCTGCATCATGGCCTTGTAGATCATGAGGTTGTCGCCCGGACGGGTCTTGACGGTGAGCGCGGTGCCGACCAGTTTGCCGGTCCTGTTGTAGCGATGCAGCCCGGCAATGCCTTCGCGGCGGGCCAGGTTGTCGCTCAGGTGCGGAGTGACGATGCCGGCCAGCGCTTGCAGCAAGCTGGCGTCGGCGACGGGTGCGGCCGGCAAGAGGCGCGCGCCGGTAAGAAGAGTGGCCATGGCGATCTGCGTAGTCCTGATTCAAATGAGTCAGACCGCATGGTGGGCGCTTTCCGCGATCGGAAAAAGGGATTAAATTTCCACGAACTTCATCCCTTTTAGGAATATAAGGGTTAGCCCTTAACGGAAATTTCGGAATGAACTTACCTACGAACGGATACGCGGCATGCTGACGTTCAAGCAGATCGAGGCGTTGTACTGGACGGTGCGCCTGGGCACTTTTTCGGCGTCGGCGCAGAAGCTGCACACGACCCAATCAGCGATCACCAAGCGCATCCAGGAACTGGAAGCCGACTTCGATGTGGCGCTGTTCGACCGCTCGGGCCATCGCGCCGAACTGACGGCGCGCGGCCACGAGGTCTATGCGCTGGCCGAGGAAATGCTGGGTCACCGCGACCGCCTGCTGGTGCGGCTGAAGGGCCAGCACACCCTGACGGGCACGTTCCGTTTCGGCATCACGGAGATCACGGCGATGACGTGGCTGCCGGCGCTGATTCGCCTGCTGCGCGCGCACTATCCTCGCATTACGCTGGAGCCGCACATCGATCTGGGCGCGGACCTGCAAAAGCGCTTGCAGGCCGGCCAGCTGGACATGGCGTTCCTGCATGGCGAGTTCGCGGAACCCGGACTGCAGGTCGTGGCGCTGCAACGGCTGGAATTCGCGTGGATGGGCAGCCCGGACCTGATCGACCCGAGCCGCGTGTACACGCCCGCGGATATCGCGGCGCTGCCGCTGCTGCGCCAAAGCCGGGAATCGGGTCTGAACATGATCTACGACGGCTGGCTAAAGCCCCACACGCCGGCCAACAATCTGTTCACGATCAACAGCCTGATCGCCATGGCCGGCCTGACCGCAGCCGGGTTCGGGGTGAGTTGCCTGCCGCGGGATTATTTTGCGGAGATGGTGAGCAGTCGGCAGTTGATGATTGCGCGCACCAGCATCGCGGCGCCGCAGTCGGTGTATTGCGCGATGTTCAGACGGGATGCGGATGTGGCTTTCTGCGAGAGCGTGGCGGAATTGGCGTTGAGTTGCTGTGATTTTTCTGCGTCTGGAGGCAGGCATTAGCGAGAGGCGGGCGCGCATTTCTGAACCGCCCGCGCCGCCAAGCGCAGGCCGACGCACGAAGACCGACAAGCGGTCGACGAAAACTCAGAGCGCCGCCTGAATCGCATCCCGAGCTTGATGCGACAACTCCAATCGCGTCGGCAACGATCCATCGGCATGCCTTGCCGCCAGCACAGGCAGGAAGACCGCTTCGACAGTCAGCCCTGTCGTCCCCAGCACTCGCCACAGGTTGGCAACCAGCGTCTCTTCGCCAACAAATGCCGCGAAGCCGCTGCGTTCGCCGTTTTTCAGGAAACGCAGCGCGACAGGCTGGATTTCTATCGCGGCCGATCTCGCCGGTTCGAACAGGCTGGCATGGAAAGGAAGCAGGGCGAAGCCGTCGCTCGTTGTGCCTTCGGGGAACAGGCCGACGGCGTCGCCCAGCTTGAAGCGGGCTTGCATCGACTCGCCCATCGCGTGGACCGCGTGGCGCTGGCCGCGTTCGATGAAGAGCGTGCCAGCGCCGGCGACCAGCCAGCCGATCACGGGCCAGCTGCGGATTTCGCTTTTGGCCACGAACGAGGTCGCGCGCGCCGAGTTGAGCACGAAGATGTCGATCCAGGAGACGTGGTTCGCCACCAGCAGCACCGGACCTGTCATGCGCGGTTCGCCCTTGAAGACGACCCGCAGTCCACAGGCCGCCATCAGCCAGCGCGACCAAGTGCGGTTCAGCCAGGCCCGGGACTTGGGGCGCAACAACGGGTACACCAGGCCCACGCATAGCAGACCGAACACGATCAGGGGTACAACGAGAATAAGCCGGAGGACAAAGCGCAGCAGCTTCAAGCAGGGGTCTCCCAGGCCGGGCTGCCACCCACCAGGGTGACGCGGACACGACCGGGCAGCATCATACCCGCGAACGGCGTATGACGGCTGTGGCTTTGCAGGGCGGCGGGGGCCGCCAGCCACTCGGCTTGCAGGTCCACCAGACAGAGGTCGGCGGGCGCGCCAACGCCCAGTTCTCCCAGGCGCGATTGAGCCGGCGACAGGCCGCGCAGCACCGCTGCGGGGCCTGACGTCACGCGGGCCAGCGCCTGGGGCAGCGGCACGCGGCTATCGCGGGCCCATTTCAGGGTCAATGACAGCAGCAGCTCCAGGCCCGTGGCGCCAGACTGGGACAACGGGAATGGTACGGCCTTGCCAGCGCCGTCCACCAGCGTGTGGTCCGAGCACAGCGCGTCGACCAGCCCGTCGCGCAACGCCGCCTGGATGGCTTCGCGGTCGCGTTGGCCGCGCAGCGGCGGCGTCAGGTGGAAATTCGTGTCGAAAAAACCGATGTCCACATCGGTCAGGTGCAGGCTGTTGGCCGACACGTCCGCGGTGACCGGTAGGCCTTCGCGGCGCGCGGCGCGCAGCAGTTCCAGGCCCGCGGCGGTGGACAGACGCGACAGGTGCACGCGTGCGCCGGTGGCGCGCTGCCATTCGAAAATCGTCTGCAAGGCGAGGGTTTCGGCTTGCGGCGGCAGGCCGGACAGGCCCAGGCGGTCGGCGTAGGCGCCGCTGGCCGCGACCGTGCCGCGGGCAAGCCAGGGATCCTGGGGGTGCAGCCACAGCGCCAGGCCCAGGCCGCTGGCGTAGCGCATGGCGCCCCAGAGCACCCGGGTGTCCGCAATGCCCAGATCGCCCTGCGAAAACGCCAGGCAGCCGGCTTGCGCCAGCAGCGCCATTTCGGCCAGGGTTTCGCCGCGCAGGCCGACCGTCAGGGCGCCCAGCGGCAACACGCGGGGATGGTCCGGCGCCGTGGCGCGCAACAGCGCCTCGATCTTGCCGGGTTCGTCCAGGGCGGCGTCTGGCTGGGGCGGCAATACCAGCGTCGTCACGCCGCCGGCCAGCGCGGCGCGCAGCTCGGCGGGTGCGATGTGCGGGTCGGCCGGATCGCGCAATACGCGGGCCGACAGGTCTACCAGGCCGGGCAGCACGGCCAGGCCGGTGGCGTCCAGGCGCCGGTCCGCGTGGAAACCATCAGGGGCCTGCCCTGCCGCGACGATGTGGCCATCGGCAATGAAAAGGTCTTGCGGGCCGTCGTGGCCGTTGGCCGGGTCGATCACGCGGCCGTTGGCGATGTGCAGTCTCATGCCACGCCCCCCGCCAGCAGGCTGAAAGCGGCCTGGCGCAGATGTTGTTCGGATTGGGCCAATTCGGCTTCGATGCCGCCCAGGCTGGCGGCGACGTCGCCGTCGGCTTCGATGCCGGGCGTCAAGGGGCCGGCGGGCAGCAGTAGCGCGTCGGGCTTGGCGGTGGTCAGGCGAGCCAGGGTAAGGCCGTAATGGGCGGCGTATTCGCGCGCCGATGGCAGCAGCGCGCCGCTCAGGCGCTCGACCCGCAAGGGCAGCACGATGATCACGTCGGCGTCGGTCAGGCAGTCGTGCAGCGTGGCGCAGGCGCGCACGCCCAGCTGCGGCAGGCCGTCGGGCAGCAGCGTGCGGGGCGCGGCGGCGCGCACTTCCGGCACGCCCAGCGTGGTCAGTGCGTGGATCAGGCTGCGGGCTACGGCGGAGTGGTGGATGTCGCCCACAACGGCGACGGCCAGGTTGGTCAGGTCTTGCTTGGCGCGCAGCATCGCCGCGACCCGCGCCAAAGCGGGCAAGGGATCGGCGTGGATACCGTCGCCGGCGTTGATGATGCGCAGGCCCGGCGCCGCGGCGCCGGCTGCACTGACAGCGGCGCCGCTGGCCGGGTGGCGCAACACCAGGATGCCCTGCGGCAAGCCGGCGGCAATATGGGCAGGTGCCAGAACCGGAGCCCCGTCAGCGGACGCGGCGGCGTCCAGCGCCACCGGCCGCAAGCCCAGCCGCACGGCGGCGGCTTCATTGGCCTGGCGCAAATCGGCCTCGCCCGCGGGCAGGCATAGGAACAGCGGCAGGTCCAGCGGTGTGGCAAGCGGCGCCCCCGTGGCACCATCGTGGGCGGTAGCGCCGGCGGCGGCCGAATCGGCGGCCGCAAAGCCCGCGGCAATGTCCAGCAGACGTTCAACGTGGCGACGCGGCAGTCCTTCCGTGGTGAGCAGGTGGAGGAGTTCGCCGCGGCGGTCGAGTTGGGGATTGAGCATGGGCGGACCGGATCGCCGGCGTCAGGGCGCCGGCAGTTTATCCAGATAGCGTTGCAGGATGACGGCGGCGGCCATGGCGTCGTCGGCATCGTGGGTACCCAGCAGACGCTGCGCTTCCATGCTGGAGCCGCGCTCGTCGACCAGCTCGACCGTGACGCCGAAGCGGCCGTGCAGCTGGTTGGCAAATCGGCGGCAGCGCGCGGTCGCGGGCTGTTCGCCGCCGTCGGCGTCCAGCGCCAGGCCTACCACGACGCGCTGCGGTTGCCATTCCTTGAGCAGTGCGGCGATGCGCGAGAAGCGCACGTCGCGGACCTCGCTGAAAATGATTTCCAGGGGCCGCGCGTGCCGCGTCAGCGTATTGCCGATGGCGATGCCGAGCTTTTTCTCGCCGAAATCGAAGGCAAGCAGGGTTTCTTCAGGCATGGCCCGCATCGCCGGCCAGCATCACGGGATCGATGCCCAGCAGCTTCAGGGCTGCGGGGTAGCGGTCTTCGGGCGGCACGTCGAAGATGATGTGGTCGTCGGCGGCGACCGACAGCCAGGCGTTCTGGCCCATTTCGCTTTCGAGCTGGCCGGCGCCCCAGCCGGCATAGCCCAGCGTGACCAGCATGCGGGCCGGGCCATTGCCGTCGGCCACGGCCTGCAGCACGTCGCGCGACGTGGTCAAGGCCATGCCGCCCATCTTGATGGTGGAGCTGTAGTCGCCCGCGGGCGCGTGCAGCACGAAGCCGCGGTCGGTCTGCACCGGGCCGCCGAAGAACACCAGGGTGTCCTTGATCGGGCCGATCTCGAGCGCCAGGTCGATGCGTTCGAACAGCGTGCCCAGCGTCAGGTCGGTGGGCCGGTTGATGACCAGGCCCAGCGCGCCGCGCTCGGTGTGTTCGCAGACGTAGATGACCGAACCCGCCAAGCTGCCCTCGACCATGCCCGGCATGGCGATGAGGAACTGGTTGGCGAAGTTGGCCGCCTGGGTCGTGGGGTCTTCGTGGTGTTTTTCCGTCATGGCAACCCCTTTATTGGCGGAATACGTCGGCTCGGCCGATCAGATTTCCATCAGCTCGAAGTCCTCTTTGCGGGCACCGCATTCAGGACAGACCCAGTTGGGCGGCACATCTTCCCAGCGGGTGCCGGGTGCGATGCCTTCGTCGGGCAGGCCGGCTTCTTCGTCGTAGACCCAACCACAAATCAGACACATCCAAGTACGCATAGTTCTCTCTTACATCAATTCCCCGCCGTCTTCCCCGCAACGGGGCAAAGGCGGAAGGCATCCATTAGAATGGGGACAATCTTACCGAAACCCAATAGGGGTTCCCCTGATTCACCGCAAATGAGTCACGGGGCGCCCTCACTCAAGCGCTGTCCACGTGGCCTCCGTTACTCCCCCTCTCGTTTTGGTCTTCGGCCCGCTCGACCCTTCGGGCGCCGACGGTTTGCCCGCGGACGCCGTCACCTGCGCCCGGCTGGGCTGTCATGGCCTTGCGGCCGTCACGGCATTGACCGTGCAGGACACCGCCGGCATCGAAGAAATCCATCCCGTATCGCCCGACCTGCTGGACGACCAGGCGCGCTGCCTGCTCGAAGACATGTCCGTGCAGGCAATCAAGGTGGGCGGACTATACACCGCCGAAACGGCAAGCGTAGCCGCCCAGGTGGCCGCCGATTACAGCCAGGTGCCGCTGGTGCTGCACCTGGGCCAGCGCGCCCAGGTGCCGGCCGACGCCGCCGACGAGGACGACGCCGACGACCTGCTGGCGGCCACCCTGGAACTGGTGCTGCCGCAGACCGATCTGCTGGTCATCGAGCACCTGCGCCTGGCGCAGTGGCATGCCGACGGCGACATTGATATCGGGGACGCACCGTCGCCGATGCACGCCCTGGTGGCGGCCGGCGCCGAATGGGTGCTGGTGCTGGGCAGCCCGCAGCGCCCGGGCCACTACGCCAACGTGCTACTGGGCCCTAACGGCCAGACCACCACACTACCGTGGCAGGCGCCCCCGGACCGCAACGGCGACGCCGGCGGCCTGGCCGCCACCGCCATCACCGCCCTGCTGGCCCGCGGGCTGGAAATGCCCGAGGCCGTGCGCCAGGGCCTGGCCCACGCCGATTCGGCGGTGGCTGCCAGCTTCCTGCCGGGCATGGGCCGCCGCATCCCCAACCGGATCCAACCGCAATGAAAGCCCTGCGATTTCCCGCCGGCCTGTACGGCGTCACCCCCGAATGGGACGACGCCGAGCGCATGATGCGCGCGGTGCGCCAGGCCGCCGACGGCGGCATGCGGGCGCTGCAGCTGCGCCGCAAGAACGTGCCCGACGCCGTGCGCGCCGAGCAGGCCCGCGCCCTGGCGCCGCTGTGCCGCGAACTGGGCGTGGTGTTCCTGATCAACGACGACTGGCGCCTGGCGCTGGAAGTCGGCGCCGACGGCGCCCACGTCGGCCGCGACGACGACAGCCTGGCGCGCATCCGCGCCGAAGTCGGCCCCGACCTGATCCTGGGCGGCTCCAGCTACGACGATCTGGCCCGCGCCCGCGAACTGCTCGACGCTGGCGCCGACTATATCGCCTTCGGCGCCATGTTTGCCTCGCAGGTCAAACCCGACACGGTGCGCGCGCCGCTATCCGTGCTGACCGAAGCCCGCGCACTGGTCGAAGAACGCGATGCCCCCCGCCCGGCCGTGGTCGCCATCGGCGGCATCACCCCCGACAACGCGGCGCTGGTCGCCGCCGCCGGCGCCGATTCCATCGCCGTCATCACCGGCCTGTTCGAGGCGCCCGCCATCCGCGCGGCCGCCGCGGCCTGCTCGGCGCCCTACTCCGTTAACCGCAACCAGAAGCCTTGACCGCCATGTCCCGTAACGCTCAGCTTTTCGAACGCGCCTGCCGCAGCATTCCCGGCGGCGTCAACTCGCCCGTGCGCGCCTTCCGCTCCGTGGGCGGCACGCCGCGCTTCATCAAGCGCGCGCAAGGTCCGTACGTCTGGGACGCCGAAGACAAGCAGTACATCGACTACGTGGGCTCGTGGGGCCCGGCCATTCTGGGCCACTCGCATCCGGAAGTGGTGCGCGCGGTGCAGGAAGCCGCCGTCAACGGCCTGTCGTTCGGCGCCCCCACAGAAGCCGAAATCGAGCTGGCCGAGACCCTGATCTCCCGCCTGCCGTCGCTGGAACAGGTGCGCCTGGTCAGCTCGGGCACCGAAGCCACCATGACGGCCATCCGGCTGGCGCGCGGCGCCACCGGCCGCGCCAAGATCGTGAAGTTCGAAGGCTGCTACCACGGCCATTCCGACAGCCTGCTGGTCAAGGCCGGCTCGGGCCTGCTGACCTTCGGCAACCCCAGCTCGGCCGGCGTGCCGCCCGAGTTCGTCTCGCACACGCTGACCCTGGAATACAACAACCTGGACGCGGTGCGCGAGGCCTTCGCGCAGCACGGCGCCGACATCGCCTGCATCATCGTCGAGCCGATCGCCGGCAACATGAACCTGATCAAGCCCGCGCCCGGCTTCCTGGAAGGCCTGCGCGAGGTCTGCACGCAGCACGGCGCGCTGCTGATTTTCGACGAAGTGATGACGGGTTTCCGCGTCGGTCCGCAGGGCGTGCAGGGGCTGTCGGGCGTCAAGCCCGACCTGACCACGCTGGCCAAGGTGATCGGCGGCGGCATGCCGGTGGGCGCCTTCGGCGGCAGCGCCGAGATCATGAAGCACATCGCGCCACTGGGCGGCGTGTACCAGGCGGGCACGCTGTCGGGCAACCCGGTGGCCGTGGCCGCCGGCCTGGCCACGCTGCGCCTGATCGCCGCGCCCGGCTTCTACGACAAGCTGGCGGCCCAGACCGCCAAGCTGGCCCAGGGCCTGCAGGAACGCGCCCGCGCCGCCGGCCTGGCCTTCTCGGCCGACTCGGTGGGCGGCATGTTCGGCATCTACTTCAGCGACAAGGTTCCGGCCTCGTTCGCCGAGGTCTCGGCCTGCGACACCGCGCGCTTCAATCGCTTCTTCCACGCCATGCTCGACCACGGCGTGCACTTCGCGCCGTCGGCATTCGAAGCCGGCTTCGTCTCGGCCACCCACGACGACGCCGTCATCCAGTCGACGCTGGATATCGCGGAAAAGGTCTTCGCCTCGATCTGAGGCCATCCCACGGGCAGCCGCCAGGCTGCCCGTCAGCCGGGGCGGCATGCGGCACCGCCGGAGCCCCTAGGGCGCCTTGTAGTGCTTGTACAGCGCCGTCACATCCCGCACGTACTGCTGCGTTTCCGCGTAGGGCGGCACGGCGTCGTACTTGCGCACCGCCCCTTCCCCCGCGTTATAGGCCGCCAGCGCCAGGTCCAGCCGGCCGGGATACTGGTCGATCAGCCGGCGCAGCAGGCTTGAGCCCGCTTTCACATTGGTCGCCGGATCCACCAGCGCGCGCTCGATGTCGTCCGACGCCAGCAAGGTGGCGGCCGTGGCCGGCATCAGCTGCATCAGGCCCAGCGCGCCTTTGGGCGAACGGGCATCGCTGCGGAACCCGGACTCCACGGCGATGACGGCGGTGATCAGCGCCTGATCCACGCCCGAATCCTTCGCCGCCTGGGCAATCAGGCCGTCGTGCGCCGTGGACGGCGGCACCGGCCCCCAGCGCAGCACCCGGTTGCCCAGGGCCAGCACGCTGGCGCCGTCGCCCTGCTGCGGCTCGCAATCCAGGCAGACCTTGATGCGGTTGCCGCGCAGCGCGGTGCGGACCTGGGCCCGCTTGTAGTACTTGGCGTAGCCGTTGGGCACCTTCATCGCGCGCCAGACGCCGAACGGGTCTTTGTAACGGTAGATCTCTTCCGCATGCGCCACGCCCGTTGGGGCCAGCGTCCCCACTGTACCGGCCAGCGTGGCGGCGGCCGCCAGGCTGGCCGCGCGCGCCCAGCTGGCGCGCAGGCCGGGCGGCAAGAAAAGGGAAAGGCGGAACATGGCGTGGGCGCTCCGGCGGCGTCCAGGGACGCGGAATCGAATGCCTATGCTGAGCCGGCGCCCGCGCTTTGTCGCTCGTGCCTATGCCCTAGGACCTGTTCACACGAGAAGGCGCCCGCGTTCGCCAAGCCCGCGCCGAGCCGTCCCGCCAGCCCTGCGTTTGTAACAAAACAGACACGCAAAAATAAGGGGCGGCATTACATCTTTTGTATGAGTTTCCCTCGTCCTACTGCGCAGTAGCGCGGGGTTCATGGGTTAACATATGACGCAATATTTCGTTTAATTACTAAATGAATGAACCCGGCGGAACACGCAGGGCGGGAGAGGCGGAGATGGGCGCAGACAACACGCTCCAGCTAGTGCTGGATGCCACTACCAACGTCCTGACGGGGATCTACACGCCGCCACCGTCTGCGGCCACCCCTGCCGCCCAAACGGACGGCTCCACCGGCGCTACCGCAACGGCCGCGGCACCGGCTGCCGCAGCACCGGCTGCCGCAGCATCGGCTGCCGACACATCGGCCAATCCGTCCTCCGATACGGAAGCCGCCGTCCGGCCCGCCCCCGCAAACCTGCCCTCCTGGGATTCCCTGGCCGCCTTGGCCACCGCCCAAGGCTGGTCCACCGAGGCGCTGGACAACCATGCCGTTATCACCTTCATCGACCTGTGCCGCGAGGCCGTGGACCCCGTCCAGGCCCCCGTGGGCAAGGTGGTCGACGGCTCGTTCGACCTGGAAGTGGATGCCTCTTGCATGTCGGCCCTGGTGACCCTGCACCCGCCCAAGGGCGGCAAGCCGGTGGCGCTGGCCGTGCTGCGCCAGGCCGTGGCCGACCAGGGTATCGTGCATGGCGTGCTGGAAAAGGAACTGGCCGACGCCGTGGCCATTGGCGGCAGCGCGACGGTGCTGATCGCCCAGGGCACGCCGCCCACGCGCGGCACCCCCACCCGCTTTGAAAGCCTGCTGGACCGCCTGAAGCCCCGCGCCCAGGAAATCGACGAACTGGCGCAGGTCGACTACCGCGACCTGGGCAGCCTGCTGCTGGTGACGGCCGGCACGCCGCTGATGCGCCGCATTCCGCCGCTACCGGGCATCGACGGCTGTGACGTGCTGGGCCAGCCGGTGATACCGGAAGAACTGCCCGACACGCCGTTTTCCAAGGACATCTCCGGCGTGGAGGTCGACGCCGAAGACCCGAATCTGTTGCGTGCCAGCATCGCCGGTTCGCCCAAGCTGATCCACCAGGGTGCCCAGGTCAATCCAGTGGTCGAGGTCGATGCGGTGGACCTGACCACCGGCAACATCAATTTCGAAGGCTCGCTGCTGGTACGTGGCGACATCAACGCCACCATGGAAGTGCGGGTGACAGGCGATGTGGTCGTCAACGGCACCATGGAAGCCGCGTTGGTGGAAGCCGGCGGCAATGTCACGGTAAAAGGCGGCGTCATCGGCATGAATGAAGCCGCGAAGGACAGCACCGGCGCCGCCGCCACCGCCGCCCGCACCGCGCACATCGTCTGCGGCGGTGACCTGAAAGTGCGCTTCATCGAAAACGCCATCATCAGCGCCGGTCAGAACGTGGAAGTGGAACGCGAGATCCGTCAGAGCAGCATCGCCGCGGGCGGCAGCGTCAACGTCGGCGCACCCAACACGCAACAGACCGCCATCATCGGCGGGCACATCCGCGCCCTGAAATCGGTACGGGCCGGCACCATCGGCTCGCCCGCGGGCTTGCCGACGCTAGTGCAGGCAGGTCTGGACCCGCACGCCGACATCAAGCGGATGGCGCTGACGCGCAAGCGCCTGAAGATGAATGAGGAAAAGGCCAAGCTGGAACAATTGCTGCTGTTCCTGCATTCGCATCCTGAGCGCGCCGCTGGCGACGTGGTCGAACGCGCCCGCAACACCCACACCAAGCTGGGCCGCGACCTGATCCAGCTGGATGACGAAGAAGCCCAGCTGATCCGCGATCTGCAGCCCCTGCATGATGCCACCATCATTGCCGCACGACGTTTTTGCGGCGGCGCGAAAATCCAGGTGGGCAACAAGCAGCAGGAATTCCTGGAAGACCAGGTCGGCGGCAAGGCCGCGCTGGAAGCAGGCCAGATCGTCATCCGCTGACGACGGGCGGCGGCACGCCTGGCCACAGGCAAGACGGACGCCATCTGCGCCGGCCCTCGCCCATTGCAATGCACGCGGCGCAGCGTCCGCATGACCGCCGCGCCGGGATCAGGACATGCGCGTCAGGGCGTCAGTTGCTTGAACCAGGTGCGCGGCGAAATACCGCGGTCCGGCCCCAGGATCGAAAAGCCGCCATCCACTGGAATATCGACGCCCGTCATCCACGACGCCGCGTCGGAACACGCAAAGCACACCACTGCTGCGATCTCCTCGCCCGAGCCCACCCGGCCCAAGGGATGGAAGTGCGCGCCCACGGCGTCGGCGGCTTCGCGCGAACCGCCCGCCAGTTGTTCCACCGACGGCGACCAGGTCCAGGCCGGCGACACCGCCAGCACGCGGATCCCGGCCGGGGCCAATTCCACCGCAAAATTCTTGGTGATCTGCAGCAGCGCCGCCTTGGATGCCGGATACAACGCACGCCCGGCCGCGCCGAACTTGCCGCCGGTACTGCCCAGGTTGATCACCGCGCCACCGCGCGGCAACAGCGGCGCGGCCATCTGCGTGAAGATGGCGGCCGACACGAGATTGGTATCCAGTGTGGCGTGCCATTCCTCGCGGCTGGACGCCAGCCCGCGGTCGGCGTACTGGCAAGCGTTGTTCACCAGGATGTCTACCCGGCCGAAGCGCGCCAGCGCCGCGTCCAGACAGCGCTGAATCTGGCTGTCCTGGCCGATGTCGGTTTCGCAGAACAACGCCGCCTCGCCCAGTTCGGCGGCCAGCGCCTGACCGGCCTGCGCGTTGCGCCCCACCAGCACCACCCGGGCGCCCGCCGCGGCCAGGCCGCGCGCGATGTCGGCCCCCAGGCCCTGCGTGCTGCCGGTGACGATGGCGGTCTTGCCGGCCAAGCCGGAAAAGCCTGAAAAATCCATGGAAAATCCTTGATCAGTGGGGCGTCGCGGCCCAGCGCACAGCTTGCGCCACCGAACCGGTCTGCGCAATCAGGCGCATGCTGGCCAGCGAGGCAGCGTGCACCGCCGGATCGGCCGAGGCGCAGGCGTCTTCGGCCACCATCACGTTAAAGCCGATATCGGCCGCATGCCGCACCGTGCCTTCGACCACCGAGTGCGTGGCCACGCCGGCCACCACCAGCCGGCGCGCGCCCAGGACGCGCAGCGTCTCTTCCAGCGGCGTGCCGTAGAAGGCGCTGATACGGGTGTGCTTGACCACGAATTCGCGCGCGCTGCCAGCCAGCGGTTGCAGGCCTTCGTAGAAGTCGCTGCCCCACTGGCCCTCGGGCACCGCGCCGATGCTGGCCACGTTGCGGAAGATGGCGCAATTGGGCAGCAGATCGGCGTAGTCGGGCCGGAACGCGATACGCACGTGCACGATGGGCAACCCGTGGCTGCGGGCGCTGTCCAGCAGCGCCGCCGCTGCGCGCAACAGCCGCTGGCGCACTCCGCCGTCGGCATCCAGCCCGACCCGGATCTTGCCCTCGGGATGCAGCACGTCGTTCTGGTAGTGCAGCGCCAGCACCGCGGCGTCGGTCGCGTTCACACGAACACCTCGAACACGTCGTGCGCATCGTCGCAGTTGACCAGGTCCACGCGCTTCATGCGGATGCGCCAGCCATCGCCGTCCGCGGCCAGCTTGTGGGTGTAGCGGCCGGCCAGCTGACGCGGCTGGCGCTTGCGCCATTCGGTCATCTGGAAGGCCGAGTGCACCACCAGGTTGCCGCCGGCGTCCATGCCTTCGACCTGCACGCCGCCCACCAGCCGCACGCTGCGCGTGGGCGGCTGCTGCGACCAGTTGCGCGGATGCTCCAGCCGGCGGATGCGCACGTCGCGCAGCATACGGTCTTCCCAGAACAGCGAGATATGGTCGTAGGGGCTGGCCTGGCCCGGTTCGCGCGGCATCCAGTACATGCCATCTTCCGTCCACAGCGACTGCCAGTCGTCGTAGCGGCGCTCGTCCAGCAAGCGCGCCTCGCGGTACAGGAACTGGGCGATGCGGTGATAGGCCTCGGCTGGCACGTCGGCCGGAGCCAGGGCCGTGGTCGAGACGTCGAATTCCAGATCTAGCAGCATGCGCCTTCTCCTTGGGCCGGCGCCAGGTTCACCGGACCGGCCTCCATGTATTGTTTCCAGGCGCGAAACTGGTTGCGCATCGGCAGCTCGCTGGTGCCGTTGACCGACACCATGCCGTCGGCGTCGCTGCGGTCGGTGCCGTGGTAGCGATGCATGCTGACCCATTCGCCGCCGCGCGTGGCGTTGCCTTCCTGGCAGCGGTTGTACAGCTCGATGTCGTCCGGCATGACGTTGGACGACGGCGAGTTGATCACGTTGGCATACAGCATGGCGCGCTTGAACACGCCGGCCGGCGCGCCCTTGCAGCGGAACGTCTGGATCTCGATCAACGTGCGGTCCACGGCGATCGGGCGGATCACCCGGAACTGCTGGAACACGGTGTGGGGCGAACCGCTGCCGTAGATCACCGTGTTGTGGCGGTTCATGCCCAGGATCTCACGGGCGCGCTCCGGCCCATAGGCCGCGGCCAGCGTCTCGAAGTGCTCGCGCGAGATCGGGTCGCGTTCGGCCGCGCCCGGGTTGAAGATGCCTTCCATGTAGCCGTGGCCGTTATCGTAGGCGCGCAGTTCCAGCTTTTCCCAGAACTCGTAGGGCTCGCCATTGCCGTCCATGATGTGCAGCTCGAACGGCATTTCGCCGATTTCCTTGGCCTCGTCGCGGGCCGCGGCGAATGACGATTCGTGCGTCACGCGGGCGTGCATGGTGTCGTGCAGGTTCTCGTAGAACACCTTCCAGTTGGACCGCTGCATCACGCGGAAGATACCGCCGGCCACTTCCACCTCGCCCACCGGCGAACGATCGCAGAGGTTGTCGATGGACGAGCGTGCGCCGCCCAGGAAGTCTTCCAGGCCCTGGCCATCGCGGGCCTGGCTGGCGAAGACGAAACCCCGGTAGCTTTCCACCCGCGGCAGGCGCCGCATCGAGAAGCTGGGGTCGGCCGGGTCATAGGACGTGCCTTCCAGCCCCTGTTTGAGCGGCACGCCCAGGTGGCTGCCGTCCAGCTTGAAGGTCCAGGCGTGGTATGGGCAGCGGAAGAATTTTCCGACACAGCCGTCGCCGTCGGCCACCACCTTGGCGCCCTTGTGCGGGCAGCGGTTGTACAGCACGTGCACGCGGCCGTCGTTGGCCCGCACCATGAGCACGTCCTGATCGCCCAGCCGCGTGGTGTGATAGTCGCCCGTCTTGGGCACCTGGCTTTCATGGCCGACATAGACCCAGGCGCGACCGTAGATGCGCTGCATCTCCAGGTCGAAAATGGCCGGGTCGGTGTACAGGCTGCGGTGCACGCTGTCGCCGCGCACCATGTCGCCCAATTGTTGCTCGCTATACGGCATGGCGGTCTCCTACTTGTTCTCGCTGTCTTGCCAGCGCGCCATCAAGGTGTTGGACGGCAGTGTCTCGTCCAGCAGCTTCTTCGCGGTTTCGCGGCCGGCCACCGGCAGGCCCTTGGGGTCCAGCAGGCCCACCTGCACCAGCACGCTGGCCTGGTCCCAATAGATGTGTTCGTGGCAGAGTTTGTCACCGCGGAACTTCACGATGGCCACCAACGGGATCTCGACATACTTGCCCGTGGGCGCCACGCCCGGCAGCATCCAGTCCATCTCGGTGGTGTGGGTGAAGCAGAACAGCACCTCGTCCACGATCTGTGTCGCGCCCACGGTGCGCGACAGCGGCACCAGCCGCGTGTCGGGCGGATTGCTGTTGACGAAGTGGTGCTGGTAGAAGCGCGACAGCTCGCGGTAGCCGACCCCGCCTGTCATGGTGGGGATGTGGTTGACGTAGGGCTCGGCCACCATGGTGGCCATGGTGGCGGGCACGTCGCGGGTGCCGAATTCGTACTCGCAGTGCTTGTCCCACAGGTGGGAATAGTCGAACTGCGGGCCGATCACGCGTTGCAGCGCCGCCATGCTGCGCTGGTGCGCCATCAGCGCGGACGGTTTGTCGTAGTGCGCGCCGCCCAGGCGCGCAAAAGCATGGTCCATGCCGGGGTAGACGTACAGCTCGACGCCCGGCTTGCCGCCCAGCGCCTCCAGGATGCGCTGGCGCGCCGGCGGCGGACAGAAGCCGTCCTGCTCGGCGATGTGCAGCACCAGGCGGCCGCGCAGATTGGCGGCTTCGTCCAGGCTGTCTTCGATGCCCACGCCGTAATAGCCGATGGCCACGTCGGCATCCGTGCGGCAGGCGGCCAGGTAGGCCAGCTTGCCGCCCAGGCAATAACCCAGCACACCGGCGCCGCCCTGCTGCTCGGGCAGAGCCCGCAACGCAGCCAGCGCCGAGGCCACGTCCTTGATGCCCAGATCCACGTCAAAGCCCTGGTAGAGCTCGAACGCGCGCGGCATGTCCGCCTCGCCGTCGGTCAGCTGGACACCGGGCTGCTGGCGCCAGAACAGGTCCGGCGTCAGCACCACGTAGCCCTCTTCGGCCAGCGCCTGCGCCGTACGGCGCATCACGTCATTGATGCCGAAGATTTCCTGGCACAGCACCAGCCCCGGCCCATGGCCCGAGGCGGGCACGGCCAGGTAGGCGCCGAACGTCTTGCCGTCGTGCGAGGTCAGCGTCACCTCGCGGGTCGAAATAGTCGCTGTCATGCATCACTCCTTTGCGAACGTCGCCACGCCTACTTCATCTGGCAGGCAGCGGCGAACGGGTCCTGGTACTGCGTCAGTACCGTGCCCGACAATTTGTTGGCCAGCTTGCCGTCCGCGCCCTTTTCGATGGTGCGCAGGTAGTAGTTCTGGATGGGGTATTGGTTGCGGTTGAACTTGAAGTCGCCGCGCACCGACTTGAAGTCGGCGCGGCGCAGCGCCGGGCGCAACGCATCGGCCCCGAGCTTGCCGCCGGTCTGGCGCACCGCGCTGTCCAGCAGCATGGCCGCGTCGTAGCCCTGCGACGCGTACAGCGTGGGGCTGCGGTTGTAGGCCTTCTTGAAGTCGGCCACGAACTGGCGATTGGCCGGATTGTCCAGATCCGCCGCCCACTGCGACGTGTTGCGCAGGCCTTCGATCGGCGCGCCTACGGCGCCGATCGTGTCTTCGTCGCCCGAGAAGCCCGGCGCCAGCAGCACGATGTCCTTGCCCAGGCCCGCGCCATTGAACTGCTTGATGAAATTCACGCCCATGCCGCCCGGCAGGAAGAAGAACACCGCGTCCGGCTTGCTGGCCCGCAGCCGCGTGATCTCAACGCCGTAATCCAGCTGGCCCAGCTGGGTATAGATCTCTTCGGACAGGCCGCCCTTGTACAGGCGCTTGAAACCGTTGAGCGACTCGCGTCCGCCCGGATAATCCGGCGCGATCAGCGCCACCCGCTTGAAGCCCTGGTCGGCCGCGTACTTGCCCATGGCGGCGGGGATATCTTCGTTCTGCCAGGCGACCGCGAAGAAATTCGGATTACAGCCCACGCCCGCGTAATTCTCGGGCCCTGTATTAGTGCTGAGGTAGATGGTGCCCGACTGCAAAATGGCCGGCATCACCGGCAGCAACACATTGGAGAAGACGATGCCGGTCATCACGTCGACCTTGTCGCGCTTGAGCAGCCGCTCGACCGCCTGGCGGCCGGTGTCGGCCTTCTGCTGGTCATCGGCCACCACCACTTCGGCCGGCAACCCACCCAGCTTGCCACCGGTATGCTGCAGCGCGAGATTGAAGCCGTCGCGAATCTCGTTGCCCAGCGCCGCGCCCGGCCCGGACAGCGTGGTCAACAACCCCACCTTGATCTTGTCCTGTGCCGACACCCCGGCCGCGGCCGTCATGCAAACCAGCGCGGCCAGCGCGCGCCGCCCCCATCGTTTTCCGTTCATGAGCCACCCCGAATGTGTCCGCCGGCGCCGCCGGCGCAATGCTGACAGAAGCCGTCTGCCGCCGGTTACCGCAAGCCGCCATGAAAACCGCCAGCTTACGCGCCGCCGCGCCGCCTTCCAACAACCCCCAGAGTAGGCCCGCCCGGCCCGCCGCTCTATCCGAATCCACCCACGCTTATCCGGGATTCACTTAATTCCCACCGCCCGCCGATTGCATTACGCTCGACGGCAACACGGGAGGGTTCCCGTCCCGGAGGCATCCATGCACGGCTGGTCCCGCATCGAGCTGGCACCATTGCTCAAAAGACGCGTCTTCAGTTCCACCCAACCGGCGGAAACGCGCGAACGCGTGTCCGAGGCCCTGAAGGAACACCGCCTGACCTGGAAAGGCGGCCGCGTCGACGCCGAACTGAACCGGGGCCGCTTCGGCGCCCTGAGCGTCTGTACGCTGCGCTACGGCGCCGAAGTCCACATCGAACCCGACCGCCTGCAGGACTTCATGCTGGTCCAGGTCCCCTTAAGCGGCCGCGCCCGCATCGAATGCGGCGCCGACAGCGTGGATACCCACCCCGACTGCGCCGCCGTCATCGCCCCCAACCGCGCCCTGAAGCTGCACTGGGAAGCCGGCTGCGAACAACTGCTTTTGAAAATCCCCCGCGGCAAACTCGAAACCCTGGGCCACCGCATCTT
>NZ_LZZT01000056.1 GCF_014170305.1 Achromobacter sp. UMC71 | reverse complement strand
GGGGACGGGGGACATGGCGGGCTCCTGCCAGGGGTGTCCGGCAGGTTATAGCCCCGCCTGCGGCGCGAAGTGTGTCGTAGTGTATGCAGACCCCCGCACGATACAAAAACGGTGCAAAAAGCCCCTCGCCAGGCACAGGGCAGATACCCGGCGCGCGTCCAATGCGGTCATCGAGACGAAACGGACCGCTGCACCATGACCCTCATCAACACCCCTCTGGCGCTGGCCGCCGGCATGCTGACGGTGGCTTCGCCCTGCGTGCTGCCCTTGTTGCCGATCCTGCTGGGCAGCGCGGTCGAACGATCGGGCCGGTTGCGGCCCCTGTGCATCGTGCTGGGCTTCGTGCTGGCGTTTTCCGGGCTGGGCATCGCGCTCAGCCTGCTGTCCAACGCCGTGGAATCGGCCCATGAGGCGGTGCGTTCGGTATCGGTGGTGTTGCTGGCGCTGTTCGGGCTGGCGCGCATCTGGCCACAGCCCTACGACTGGCTGGCGGCGCGCCTGAGCGGTCCGTTGCAGGGCGTGATCGGGCTGGGCGGCAAGGGCGGCGACGGCAATGCCGGCGGCTTTTTGCTGGGCATGTCGCTGGGCGCTGTCTGGACCCCGTGCGCCGGGCCGGTGCTGGCGTCGATCCTGATCCTGGCCGCGCGTGCCGAAGACCTGGGGCAATCCAGCCTGTTGCTGCTGGCCTACGGCCTGGGGGCGGGCATTCCGATGCTGGCCATCGCCTATGGCGGCAGTTTCGCCGCGCGGCGGGTAAGCGCCATCGCCCGCCACGCCGTGCGGCTGCAACGCGTGTTCGGCGTGCTGCTGGTGGCCTCGGCCATCGCCATCCATTTTCAGTACGACGTGCTGGCCTACGCCTGGATCAGCCGCCTTTTCCCGTGACCCGTTTGCCGTGCCGGCTTGTCCCGGCTTTCGACCTTTGAAGGAGCACACCATGATGTTCACCCGTATCCCCGCCCAACGTGTCCTTGTTGCCGTCAAGCTGACCCTGGCCAGCCTCTTGCTGGGCTCGGCCGCCCATGCCGCATCGGCGCCGGCGCCCGCGCCGGAGTTCACCGGCATCCAGACCTGGTTGAACAGCGAACCGCTGACGCTGGCCGGCCAGCGCGGCAAGGTGGTGCTGGTCGATTTCTGGACCTATACCTGCATCAACTGCATCAACACGCTGCCGTACGTGAAGCAGTGGCATCAGCAATACAAGGACAAGGGGCTGGTGGTGGTCGGCGTGCACACGCCGGAGTTTCCGTTCGAGCGCAGCACCAGGAACGTCGAGGACGCCATCAAGCGCTTCGGCATCGGCTATCCGGTGGCGCAGGACAACCAGTACAAGACCTGGGACGCCTACCGCAATCAGTACTGGCCGGCGTTCTATCTGATCGACAAGCAGGGCAATGTGGTTTACCGCCACTTCGGCGAAGGGAACTATGCCCAGACCGAGGCCGAGATCCAGCGGCTGCTGGCGCAGCCTTGAAACGGGCGCCGCGCCGGCCGCGCAGCCTGACGGCAAGGCCGCCAGGCGTTTGGCGCTAGCCGGCGGCCAGCGCCAGCAACGCGCCCAGCAGCGCCGGCGGCATCACCAGCGCGCCCAGCCTCAGGAAGGCGAGCCCGCTGACGTGCTGGCCCTCGCGCCGTACCGCGATCAGCCACAACAGCGTCGCCAGCGAGCCGGTGATGGACAGGTTGGGCCCCAGGTCCACGCCGATCAGTAGCGCGCCGGTGGTCTGCGCGGGCAGGTGGGCGATCTGGCCGACCGACCCCGCGATCAGGCCGGCGGGCAGGTTGTTGATGAGGTTGCTGGCCAGCGCCGACACGATGCCGGCGCCCCACAGGGACTGGCCGGCCGACTGGCTGGCCAGTTGCACCAGCGCCCGCGCCAGCGCGTCGATCGCGCCGCTCTCGGCCAGGCCTTCGACCAGCACGAACAGGCCGGCCACCATCGGCAGCACGCCCCAGGCCACGTGCCGCAGCACCGGCAGCGGGCTGATACGCTGGTGCACATGGATGCCCGCCGCGGTCGCCAGGCCCGCAATGAAGGTCGGCAGGCCCAGGTCGGCATGGAAGGCGGACGCCAGCATCAGCACGGCCGCGGTCAGCAGGATGCCCAGGCCGGTCAGGCGCGCGCCGGCGCTGAGCGGCTGGGCCGCGATGTCGGCCCGCAGCGGCTGGCGCAGCGCGTCGCGCTGGGTGTAGCGCAGCGCCAGATAGGTCAGGCCGATGGCCGCCAGCGACGGCAGGGTGAACTGCCGCAGCCAGTCCAGCAGGGGCGGCATCTGGCTGCCGTACACCACCAGGTTGGCCGGGTTGGAGATCGGCAGCACGAAGCTGGCGGCGTTGGCGATGAAGGCGCAGATGAACAGGTACGGCAACGGCCGCGCGCCGGCGGCCTTGGCTGCCGCGTACACGGCCGGCGTCAGCACCACGGCGGTGGCGTCGTTGGACAGGAATACGGTGACCAGGATGCCCACCAGGAATACCAGATCGAACAGCCGCCGCGCGGACCCGCGGGCGTGGCGCGCGGCCACCATGGCCAGCCAGTCGAACAGCCCCTGCTGGCGCGCCAGTTCGGCCAGCACCATCATGCCGATCAGGAACAGGTAGACGTCCAGGCCCTTGCCGATTGCGCCCAGCGCCGCCTGCCAGGGAATCAGGCCGGTCGCCGTCAGCAGCGCGGCGGCGCCGGCGGCCCAGGCGTATTCGGGCAGGTTCCAGGGGCGCAGCAGGATGCCGACGATCGCCAGGGCGGAAACGGCCCAGAGGGCAAGGGAGGCGTCAGGGAAAGGCATGGATGCAGCGGCGGTGGGGCAAAGGCCAGGGAGCGGGGATTATCGCCCGCCCGGCCCCGGGGGACCATGCCGCGCCCGGCCGGCTGTTGCCGGCGGGCGACGGTCAATTGACCTGCAAGGTATACATCGCCTGGCCGCGCACCAGCGTCAGCAGCAGCGGCTGCCCCTGCGCCGCGCCGGCAAGCAGGCCGCGCAGGTCCGCCAGCCGGCTGACGGGCCGCTGATTCACGCCGATGATGATGTCGCCGCGCTGCATCCGCGCCGCGACCGGACCGCGGTCGGGATAGGTGGCGCTGACCGCTACGCCATCATTGCCCTTCAGGCGCTGGTCACGGCCGATCTCGGCGAACTCCACGCCATTGAGCCGCGCGTCCAGCGCACCGCCGTGCAGCCGCTCGTTCTTTTCGGGTTCGATGCGCAGCACGGCTTCGGTGCGCTGGCCGGCGCGCAGCAGCGTCAGCCGCACCTGCTTGCCCACGGGCAGCAGCCCTTCGGCATTGCGCAGCTGGGCGCTGGTGGCGATGGCCTTGCCGTCCACCGCGAGGATCTGGTCGCGCGCCTGTACGCCCGCCTGCTGCGCCGGCGAGCCGTCCGCCACGCGGGCCACCGCCACCCCGGTGGTGCCGGGCGCCAGGCCCAACTGGCGGGCATTGCGCGGCGTGACGTCCACGGTATCCAGCCCCAGCCCGCCGCGCTGCACCTGCCCGTGTTGCAGCAGCTGACGCATGACTTCGCCGGCCAGGTTGGACGGAATCGCGAAGCCGATGCCGACGTTGCCGCCGGACGGCGTGTAGATCATGGTGTTGATGCCGACCAGCTCGCCATTCAGGTTGACCAGCGCGCCGCCGGAGTTGCCGGGGTTGATGGAGGCGTCGGTCTGGATGAAGTTCTGGTAGCCGGCCGCGCGCAGGCTGGAACGCTCCAGCGCCGAGACGATGCCCGACGAGGCGGACTGGCCCAGGCCGTAGGGGTCGCCGATGGCGACCACGAAATCGCCCACCCGCAGATCGCTGGAATCCGACAGCGTCAGCGCCTGTAGCTTATCCGGCGGAATGCGCAGCACTGCCAGGTCGGTGTCCGGATCGCTGCCGACCACCGTGGCGGTGAAGCTGCGCCCATCCTGCAGCGACACGCGGATGGACGTGGCGCCGCGCACGACGTGATGGTTGGTCAGGATGTTGCCCTGGGCCGCGTCGACGATGACGCCCGAGCCGATGCTCTGGCGGCCCGCCCCCGCGGCCTGGCCGAAGGCGGGCGCCTGGCGGCTGTCGCCTTGGGCCGAAATGTTGACGACGGCCGGGGTTACGCGTTCGAGCATCGGCGCCAGCGAGGGCAGCGGCTGGCCGTCCACGGCCATCGGCAGGGCAGCCTGGGCGGCCGGGGCGAGCGCGGACACGGCAAGCGCGGCGGCCAATATCAGGGCGCGCGCCGTGCGGCGGGACAAACGCGCGCTCGCAAGCGCGCACGGGATCAAGGGCATGGGGCCGGCAGGCTGGGCCTGTGTGGGAGATCAGCGCGCCAGTATCGCCGCGCGCCGCGTCGCCCATATGACCGATAAAGCCCGCTTCGTGGCCGGTATCGCCGATTTCTGCCGGCCAGGGCCGGCAGGGATGCGTCAGGGCAAGCGCTGGCCGGCGCCACCTGGCGCCGCGTGCTGCTGCCCGTCTTCAGAAGCCGACGGCCTGGCCGTCGCGGCGCGAGTCCGACGCCGCCACATAACCGCCTTGCGGCAGCCGGCAGATCAATTGGGCCGAGCCGAATTCCAGGCTGTCGGCCGGCGCCACGGCCACGTTGTGGCCGCGCTGGCGCAGCGTCTGCACCACATCGGCGGGCAGGTGCGCTTCCACGTTGACCACCGGGCCTTTCTCGACCCGGAAGCGCGGCGCGTCGCTCATGGCCTGCGGATTCTGGCCGAAGGCCGCCAGGCGCGTCATCATCTGCAGATGGCCTTGCGCCTGCATCGAGCCGCCCATGACGCCGAACGACATCACCGGCTCGCCGCCGCGCGTGACGAAGGCGGGGATGATGGTGTGCATCGGCTTCTTGCGCGGCGCCACCTGGTTGGCGTGGCCCGGTGTCAGCACGAAATTCAGGCCGCGGTTGTGCAGGCTGATGCCGGTGCCCGGCACCACCACGCCGGACCCGAAGCCGTGGTAGTTGGACTGGATGAACGACACCATGGTGCCGGATGCGTCGGCGGCGGTCAGGTACACCGTGCCGCCGGTGGCGGGCGTGCCGGCCACCGGCACGGCGGCGCGGTCCATCGAGATCAGGCGGGCGCGGTCGGCCAGGTAGGCCGGGTCGAGCAGGGCGCGCGCATCGGTGCGCATGTGCCGCGGGTCGGCGACGTGCTGGTGCAGGTCGGCGAACGCCAGCTTCATGGCTTCGATGCTGACATGGTAGTAGTCGGCGCTGTCGCGGCCCATGGCTTCCAGGTCGAACTGGTCCAGCATGCCCAGCGCCATCAGCGCCGAGATGCCCTGGCCGCTGGGCGGGATTTCGTGCAGTTCGTAGCCGCGGAACGATTGCGAGATCGGCTCGACCCAGTCGGCGCGATGCTCGGCCAGGTCGGCGGCGGTCAGCGCGCCACCGGTGCGGGCGGCGAAGTCGGCGATCCTGGCGGCCAGCGCGCCGCGGTAGAAGCTGTCGCCGCCGCTTTCGGCGATCTCGCGCAAGGTGCGCGCCTGGTCGGGAAAGCGCCACCATTCGCCCGCTTGCGGCGCCCGGCCTTGCGGCAGGAAGGCCTCGGCAAAGCCCGGCTCGTTGGCCAGCTTGGGCATTTGCGTGGCCCATTGGCGCGCAATGGTGGGGCTGACGGGAAAGCCTTCCTCGGCATAGGCGATGGCCGGTTCGAACAGCGTCGCGAACGGCAGCTTGCCGAAGCGGTCGGACAGCGCCTTCCAGCCGGCTACCTGCCCCGGCACGGTGACCGTACCCCAGCCCGTGCCGGGCATGGCGTCGCGGCCGGCGAAGTACTCGGGCGTCCACGCAGCCGGCGAGCAGCCGCTGGAATTGAGCCCATGCAGCCGCCCTTCGTGCCAGACCAGCGCGAACATGTCGCCGCCGATGCCGTTCATCACGGGCTCGACGACGGTCAGGGCGATGGCGGTGGCAATTGCGCTGTCCACGGCGTTGCCGCCGGCCAGCAGCATGCGCAAGCCCGCCTGCGCCGCCAGCGGCTGGCTGGTGGCGACCGCGTTGGCGGCCAGCACCGGCATTTTTCGGGAGGCGTAGGGGAAGGACCAATCGAAGGGGGAAGACATGGGCAAAGGATGGTTAAGGGTGATTACTGCGGCGTGATGCCGGCCTGGTCGATCAGTTGCTTGGTGCGCGGAATTTCGGCTTTGATGAAGGCGGCGAATTCCTCGCGGCTGCCGCCACGCGGCTCGGCGCCGGCTTCGGCGAGCTTACCGCGCAGCACGGGATCCGCAAGCACCTTGTTGACGGCGCGGTTCAGTTTGTCCAGCACCGGGGCCGGCGTGCCTTCCGGCGCCACCAGGCCGTACCACGGCGCGATGTCGTAGCCGGGATAGCCCTGTTCGGCGATGGTGGGGATGTCGGCCGCCAGCGCCGAACGCTGCGAATTGGACATGCCCAGCGCCAGCAGCGCGCCGCTCTTGACCTGCGGCAGGCCGGTCATGATGGTGTCGAAGTACATCGACACCTGACCGCTCAGCAGCGCCGGGATGGCTTCGCCCGCGCCCTTGTACGGCACGTGCAGGATGTCGATACCGGCCACGGACTTGAGCATCTCGCCGGCCATGTGCGACGTGGTGCCGGTGCCGAACGAGGCATAGGTCAGCTTGCCCGGGTTGGCGCGGGCGTAGGCCACCATTTCGGGCAGCGTCTTGAACGGCTGTTGCGGATTGGCCAGCAGGATGTTGGGCGTGTAGGCCACCATCGACACCAGCGCGAAGGCGTCAGGATCGTAGGCCAGGCGTTTTTGCAGGAAGCGGTTGGTGACGATGGCGGCCGGGCCGCCCATCAGCAGCGTGTAGCCGTCCGGCGTCGAACGCGCCACCGAGGCGCTGCCGATCGCGGCGGCCGCGCCGGGACGGGCCTCCACCACGAAGGGCTGGCCCAGTTCGGTGGACAACGCCGCGCCCAGCTGGCGCGAGATCAGGTCGGTGGCCGAACCGGCCTGGAAGGGCACCACGATGCGCACGGGATGCTGCGGCCAATCGGTGGCGGCGGGGGCCGTTTGGGCGCCCGCCTGGGCGGCGAAGAGCGTGGCGGCGGCGCCTAAGGCCCGGATGAGACGAAATTGCATGGATTCCCCTTGATCGCTGTGTAGTCAGGCTACGTGCCCGGGCTGGCTGGCCCGGCGGTTGCGCCGGGCGGGTCTGGCGCCCGTTGCGGTTCCGGCGGGCGCGCACGGCCGGCGCGCCAGACTGGATTTGACGCGAGCAGGCCGCCCGCGACCATAGGTATTTGCATCCATGGATCATTGGATCCAATTTGTGTTATTTTTGCGTTTATCTATCATGGCGGCTTTGCGAACCCGGGGACGAAGATGCTGCAATTCCAGAAGACAGCCGTCAGCGCCGAAGAAGAAGCCTATCTGCACCTGCAGCGCGAGATCCGGTTGGGCAATTACCCGCCAGGGCACCGGCTGGTCCCGGAAGTCATCGCCACTGAAATCGGCACCAGCCGCATGCCGGTGCGCGGCGCGCTGCGCCGCCTGGCCTCCGAAGGCCTGGTGGATATCCGCGCCAACCGCGGCGCCGTGGTGCGCGGGCTGAACCAGCAGGAAATGCGCGAAGTCTTTGAAATGCGCTCGGTGCTGGAAGGCCTGGCCATGCGCAATGCCGTGCTGAATATGAGCGCCGAACATGTGCGCCGCCTGGCCAGCATGCTGGATCAACTGGAGCAAGGCTCGGGCGACTACCTGGACTGGACCACCGCCCACCGCGATTTCCACGAATACCTGTGCAGCTTCTGTCAGCAGCCACGGCTGCTGCGCCAGATATCCGAGCTGCACTCGGTGGTCGAACCCTATATGCGCCTGTGGGCGGCCCAGCCGGGCCGCGTGCTGCGAGTGCGCGAATCGCATCAGGAACTGATCGACGCGTTGCAGACGCGCGACCCGGACAAATGCGAAGCGGCGATGCGCCAGCACGTGTTGAACACCGTGCCGGCGTTGCAGGCATTTCTGGAGCAGGCGGGCTGAACGTCTCGCAAACGCCTGTCAGGCCTCGCGCAGCTTCTGCTTGGCGCGGCGCTTGAACTTCATTTCGCTGGCCAGCACGCCGGCCACGATCAAGGCGGCGCCCACCAGCGCCAGCCCCGGCAGGCGGTCGCCGGCCAGCCGGCCGACGATGCCGCCCCACACCGGTTCACCGGCGTAGATCACCGTGGCGCGGGTGGGCGACACCGATTTCTGCGCCCAGTTCATGGTCAGCTGGATTACCGCGCTGGCCAGCCCCAGCCCGATCGCGGCGCCCGCCCATAGCCAAGAGAATTCGGGGATGCCTTCGCCCAGCGCCGGCATCAGCGCAAACGACACCAGCCCCGCCGTCAGCAATTGCACGGCGGTGACGCGGCGGCTGTCCACCGACTGGGCGAAATGGCCGATCAGGATGATCTCGGCGGCGATGGCCGCGGCGCCCGCCAGCGTGGCGATTTCGCCTGGGCTGAAATTCAGCGATCCGGCCTCGGGCCCAGTCAGCAGCACCAGGCCGGTGAATGCCAGCGCCACGCCGATCCAGCTCATCAGGCCGGGCGGGCGTTTCAGTACGGCCCATTGCAACAGCGGCACGATCGGCACATACAGCGCGGTGATGAACGCCGACTGGCTGCTGGTGATGGTGCGCAGCCCGTGCGTTTGCAGGTAGTAGCCCAGGAACAATGCGCAGCCGATGGCGATGCCGGCGCCCGCCTCGTGCCGCGTCAGGCCGGCCATGTGCTTGCGGAACAGCAGCATCGACAAGGCCCCGGCAATGGTGAAGCGCAGTCCCACGAAGAACAGCGGTCCGCTATGCTGCATGGCGATATGGATAATGAGGAACGTGCTTCCCCACAGCATGGTGACCAGCACCAGGGCGATTTCCTGGCGCGACAAGGCGAACATCGATTTGGGCTTCACGGCAGACTTCAGGTGTCACTAATTTGAGCAATATACTGCACATTACTAATTCCGAGAGTGATGTCCTCACGCACGTCGGGGCCAATTTGAAGCGGCTGCGCAAGGCGGCGGACCTGAGCCAGACGGCCTTGGCCGACGCCTCGGGCATCAGCCGCCGCATGATCGCGGGCGTGGAGGCCGGCACGGCCAATATCAGCCTGTCCAGCCTGGACAAGCTGGCGCAGGCGCTGGAGGTGGGGTTCGTGGACCTGGTCAGCGACCCGGCGCGCGAACGGCGCCGCATCGAGGCCCGCGCCTGGCGTGGCAAGCGGCCGGGCAGCCAGGCGGTGCTGCTGGGCGCGGCCCCCGCCAGCTGCGAGGCGCAACTGTGGCTATGGGCGCTGGGGCCGGGCGAAACGTATGTCGCCGAACCCGATCCGCCGGGCTGGCACGAGATGATCTACGTCATCGAAGGCACGCTGCTGCTGGAACTGTCGGGCGCGCAACAGCAGGTGCAGGCGAACGATTTCGTCATCTACAGCAGCGCCCAGCCGTATTCGTACCGCAACGATGGCGAGACGCCGCTGCGCTTCGTGCGCAATGTATTGAGATAACGCGTCAGGCGCGGTGGCGGCAAGCCACCGCGCCTGACGTCAATGTCTGCGCAAATCCCGCTACGCCAATTCAGGCCGCGCAAAACGCCGGTTCTTCAGCACCGGCTGCACCTCGCGGGCATCGCGGATGCGCGCGGGCCCCAGGTCGGCGAATGCCAGGGCCCTTGCTCGCCCGCCTGGGCGATCACCACGCCCAGCGGATCCACCGTCAAGCTGGCCCCGATGTTGCGCCGGCCGCAAGCCCGACCCAGGACGTGAAGCGCGGCGCGATTGGGACCCGTGCAGCGGCCAGCCGTGGGTTTGCCGCAACGGCCCGATTTTTTCCTCTGCCACGGTGGCTGGCCTCTCGGCTAGAATCGAGAATAATATTCATTCTTAAGCCGCTCGGTTGCATGGGCGTCAAGTCCGTCCCATGTCAGAACAGGCCCCCGTCGTCTCTCTTGAAGCGCTCTACAGCGATCACCATCCCTGGTTGGTGGGCATGCTGCGGCGCAAGCTCGGCAACCGCGACAGCGCCGCCGATCTGGCGCAGGACACTTTTCTGCGCGTGCTGGCCAACCGCAACGTCGACGCCATTCTGCGGCCGCGCGAATACCTGGCCACCATTGCCCGCGGGCTGGCGACCGACGCCTACCGCCGCCAGGCCATCGAACGCGCCTATCTGGAAACCCTGGCCGCGCGGCCCGAACCGGTCGCCATCTCGCCCGAGGCGCGCGCCATCCTGCTGGAAACGGTGTTGGCCATCGACCGCATGCTGGACGAGCTGGGGCCGCGCACCCGCGAAATCTTCCTGCTGGTGCAGTTTGAGGACCTGACCTACGCCCAGGTCGGCGCCAAGCTCGGCGTGTCCGTCACGACCATCAAAAAGCACATGGTGCGCGCGTTGACGCAGTGCCTGTTGCTGGCCGCCGAGTAGGGCCTGTGCGAGGCGCCTTTTAGTGTGAACAGGCCCTAGGGGCTCCCTTTCGTGTTCGGACGTGCTGATCCATGACGATTTCCGCAGAAACGCTCGAGGCCGCTGCGCGCTGGTACGTGGCCTTGCAGGATACGGACGCCGACGATGCCCTCCGTGCCGGCTGGGGCCGCTGGCTGGACGCCGACGCTCGCCACCGCCAGGCCTGGGCGCGCATGCTGGACCTGCAGGAACGCCTGGGCAGCGTGCCCGGTGACGTGCTGCTGCCCACATTGCAGGCGGCCCGCCAGCAGCAGCGCCGGCGCCTCTTGACCCTGGCCTTGCTGGCCGGGGGCGGCGCGGCCCTGGGCCTGTACAGCGCGCCGCCTTGGCGGGTGCTGACGGCTGGCCTGCGCACCGATACGGGCGAACGGCGCACCGTGACCTTGCCAGACGGGGGCATGCTCTATCTGAATACCGGATCCGCCGTCGATGTCGACTACGGGTCCGAACGCCGCTTGCTGCGTCTGCACCAGGGCGAGGTGCTGGTGCAGACCGCGCCCGACAACGCCGGCCGCCGGCCGTTCGAGGTGCTGACGCCAGACGGCAGCGTACGCGCGTTGGGGACGCGCTTCTCGGTGCGGCGCGAAGATCACGCCACGCGGGTCGCGGTCTTCCAGGACGCGGTGCTGCTGCAGCCCGCCGACGCGGGGGCCGTGGCGTTGCGCCTGGCGGCCGGCCAGCAAAGCCTGTTGACGGCGCGCGCCGCCGCCGTGCCCCAGCCGGTGTCGCAGGGGCAGGCTGCCTGGGTCGACGGCCGGCTGGTGGCCATCGACCAGCCGCTGGGTGACTTCATCGCCGAGCTGGCGCGCTACCGGCGCGGCAGCCTCACCTGCGATCCGGCGGTGGCCCATCTGCGCCTGTCGGGCGCCTTCCGCCTGGCCGATACCGACGCGGTGCTGGAAAACGTGGCGGCCTCGCTGCCCGTGGCGCTGCGCACCCGCACCCGCTACTGGGTGCGCATCGTGCCGCGTTGATCCCGGAATATTTTCGTCGCGGGGTTGCTCTTTCCCGTTCTCATCCGGCCTGTCAGATAGGGCCGCCTGGTCCAGGGTGTGCCAACCCTGCCTGGACCTTGCGGCATGTCCTGTCCTGCCTATGAGAGCCGCCGTGTCCCGCAAGCCGCTAGCCGCCGTTGTCCGCCCCGCGTCCCATCCCGAATTCTCCTTGACGTCCGGTCTACCTTCTCGGCCGCCGCGCGCCCTGGCCGCGCCGCGCTTATTGCCCGTGCTGGTCGCCGCCGCCGTCTGGGCCGCGTCGGCCGCAAGTCCCTTGGCGCCCGCCGCATCGGCCCAGACGGTACCCGCGGCGCGCAGCTACGACATCCCTGGCGGTCCGCTGGACGTGACGCTGAGCCGTTACGCCGCCGCGGCCGACATCACCCTGTCGTTCAACGCCGACCAGACCCGTGGCCGCCAGTCCGCCGGCATCCGGGGCGCCTACACCGTGGAGGCGGGCCTGGCGTACCTGCTGGCCGGCAGCGGGCTCGAAGCCCGCCATCGCGGTGACGGCAACTACGTGCTGCGCGAGGCGCCCACGGCCGGCGTCGCCATATTGCCCGCCGTAGTCGTCACGGGTGAAACCGCCTTCAGCGCCGTGCCTGGCTATGCCGCTAGCCGCACCGCCACGGCCACCAAGACCGACACGCCGATCCTGGAAGTGCCGCAGTCGATTTCGGTGGTGGGCCGCGAGGAAATGGAGGCACGCGGCGCACTGGATGTGATGGACGCCGTCCAATACACCCCGGGCGTAAGCGGCAATACGTACGGCCCCGACAACCGTGGCTGGGAATACATCAACCTGCGCGGCTTCTCGACCTATTACGTGTCGTTCCGTGACGGCCTGGCGCAGACCCCGACCGGCGTCACCCGGTACTCCACCGAGCCTTACGGCCTGGAGCGCATCGAAGTGCTGCGTGGCCCGTCGTCGATGACCTTCGGCCAAGGAGACGCCGGCGGCGTTCTTAACCGCATCAGCAAGCGGCCCACCGGCGAACGCATCCGTGAAGTGGAAATGCAGTACGGCAGCTACGAGCGCAAGCAATTGGCTTTCGATCTGGGCGACGCCTTCGGTCCGGATGATGCACTCAGCTACCGCCTGGTGGGGGTAGGGCTGGACAGCGATGACCAGGACAAATACCCCAACGGCGACAAAATCAATCGCAAACGGCTGTACCTGGCCCCCTCGCTGCGATGGCAGCCCAGCGCGGCGACATCGGTGACGTTGCTGGCCGAGTACATCAAGAACAAGACCGGCGAAGATCCTTACTATTTCGCCAAAGACTACAAGCTGACCGACGTGAAGATGGGTGACCCCGGTTTCAGCCGCATGCGCAGCGAACAGGCGTCGATCGGTTACCTGCTGGAACACCGTTTCAACGATGCCTGGACCTTCCGTCAGAACTTCCGCTACAGCCACCTGTCGATGGACCGGCGCGTGATCTGGACCGACCAGGTCAATGAAGACGTGACCGCCATTTCCCGCGTCGCCCGCACCTGGGACGACCCCCTGAGCCAGTCGGTGGTGGATACCCAGATGCAGGGCAAGCTGCGGCTGTGGGGTACCGAGCACACCGTGCTGATGGGGTTCGACTGGAGCGAACAGCGCGCCAAGGCGAACCGCTACATTGGCCCGGCGCCCGACCTGGACCTGCGCAACCCCATCTACGGCGTGCCGATCGCGACACCCACGAATCCGCTGGCCGACTACCGCCAGACGATCCGCCAGGCCGGCCTGTATTTGCAGGATCAGATCAAGCTGGACGATCACTGGATCGTGACGCTGGGCGGGCGGCAGGACCGGGTCACTTCAACCACAGACGACCGCCTGCACAATACCTACCAAAAGCAAACGGACAACGCCTTCAGTGGCCGTGCCGGTTTGACCTACCTGGCCGGCAACGGCCTGGCACCCTACCTCAGCTATTCAGAATCGTTCGTGCCCAACAGCGGCGTGGACGCGGACAACAATCCATTCAAGCCCAGCCGCGGCAAACAGGTGGAAGTGGGCGTCAAATACCAACCGGCTGGCTCGCGCAGCCTGTACACCCTGGCCGTGTTCGACCTGAACAAGACCAACATCGTCAGCTATAACCCCATTACCGACGAACAGCGCCAGACCGGCAAGCAGCGTGCCCGCGGCATCGAGCTCGAAGCCAAGGGCGAATTGGTGCGCGGCCTGAACGTTGCCGCGTCCTATACCTATCTGGACATGAAGGTGCGCAGCAGCGGCGATCCGCAAGAAGTCGGCAAGATCCCGATGGGCGTGCCCAAGCACACCGCGGCCTTGTGGCTGGACTACACGCTGGCCCAAGGCCTGGGCGCGGGCGCCGGGGTGCGCTATACCGGCCGCCGCCAGAATGACGAGCACAACACGTCCAGCGAGCCCGGCGTGGCCTTGGTCGATGCCGTGGTGCACTACGAGACCGGACCGTGGCGCCTGGCGCTGAACGCCACCAACCTGTTCAACCGCGACTATTACTCGATCTGCTACATGGGCGAGTGCTACCGCGGCGCCGAGCGCACGGTGATGATGACGGCGCGCTACCGCTGGTAGCCGCGCAGAGAGCCTTGCGCCGCGGGCCGTGCGGCGGCGCAAGGGTGCGCTTCGGCCGGGAGACCTGCTGTAGAACCCGCGCCTCAGAACTCGTACTTCAGCGTCGCCACGACATTGCGCTCTTCGCCGTAGTAGCAGTAGTTCAGGCTGGCGCACGACGCCACGTAGGTCTTGTCCAGCAGGTTGTTGGCCGCGACCCGTACGCTCATGCCCTTGAGCGACGACGACAGGCGGCCCAGGTCGTAGCGCACCGACATGTCCAGCAACGTGTAGGCCGGCACCTTCAGCGTGTTGGCGTTGTCGGCCCAGCTGGTGCCCACGTAGCGCACGCCGGCGCCCACGCCCAGGCCGTTGTCGAACTGGTAGTCGCCCCACAGCGAGGCCATGTGGCGCGGCGCCTGGTACGGCGTCTTGCCGGCCAGGCCCTCGGCCGACTCGCGGTAGCTCATGTCGGTGAAGGTGTAGGCGGCCAACATCGTCAGGTTGTCGGTCAGGCGCGCCTTGCCCTCCAGTTCGATCCCGCGCGACCGCACCTTGCCCGCGGCCGTGTAGTAGGTCTGGGCCAGCACGCGGTTGGCCACGTTGTCCTGCGTCAGGTCGAAGGCGGCCAGCGTCACCATGTTCTCGGTGCCGGGCTGCTGATATTTCACGCCCACTTCATATTGCTTGCTCTGGGTCGGCGGCAGCAGATTGCCCTGGCGGTCCACATAGGCGTTGGGGTTGAACGACTCGCTGTAGCTGACGTAGGGCGAGATGCCGTTGTCGAACAGATAGACCAGGCCACCGCGCTTGGTGAACTTCGAGCCGTTCCAGTTCTTGTCCGATAGATAGGCGCCCGTGCGGCTGGAATCCGTGGTGCGCACCTCGTCCTGGCGGCCGCTGAGCGTCAGGCGCCAGCGGTCGTAGGCCAGTTGGTCCTGCAGGTAGAAGCCGGTCTGCTCCAGCTTGCGGTCAAAGAAGGTGCGGCTGGTGATCTGTACGTCGCCGTTGGCGTAGTCGGGATTGAACGCATCCAGGTTCGACGCCGAACCCGAATCCCAGCGGCCGTCGGCGTGGCGGTGCTGGTAGTCCATGCCCAGCAGCAGCGTGTGCTTGACCGCGCCCGTCTCGAACTGGCCCTGCAACTGGTTGTCGATGGCGAACGCGCTGAGCGTTTCGCGGGCGCCGGAGTAATAGCGCGTCAGCTCGGTGCCATTGGCCCAGCCATAGCCGTAGACCTGTTTGAGCCGCACGTCCGACGATACGTAGCGGGCATTCTGGCGGAAGGTCCAGCGGTCGTTGAAGCGGTGGTCGAACTGATAGCCGAAGATGCGTTCGTTGCGCTTGAACTGGTTGTCGTCAGGATCCGAATCCACGAAGTGGCGCGAGATCCGCTGGCCTGCGTGGTCGTTGGTGATGCTGGCGTCGGCCGGCACGCCGCTATGGAAGCCGCCGCTGGGGTCGCGTTGCAGATAGGCCTGCAGCAGCAGGCTGGTGTCGGGGGTGAACTTGAACATCACCTGCGGCGCGATCGCGTAGCGTTCCTCGCGGGTGTTGTCGAACTGCGTGTCGGTCGAGCGGCCCAGGCCGGTCACGCGGTAGGCGACCTTGCCGTTGTCGTCCACCGGCCCGGCCAGGTCGAAGCCCGCGCTTTTCTGGCCCTGGGTGCCGTACGACACCTCCACCGAGCGGTACGGCTCGAACAGGGGCCGCTTGCTGGTCAGCTGCACCAGGCCGCCGGGCGCGCTGCGGCCGAACAGCACCGATGACGGGCCGCGGAACACGTCGATGCGCTCGACGAAGTAGGGGTCGATCTGGATCGAGCTGAACGTGCCCGAATCGCTCAGCAGCTTCAGGCCATCGTAAATGGTGTTGTCGGTGCTGTTCTCGATAAAACCGCGCAGCGCCACGTAGTCGTAGCGGTCGGCGGCGCCCACCAGGCCGGTGAAGGCGCCCGGCGTGTAGCGCAGCGCCTCGGACACGCTGCGCGGCTTCTGTTCGTCCAGCTGTTCGCGGGTGATCACCGACACCGACTGCGGCGTCTCGATCAAGGCCGTGTCGGTCTTGGTGGCGCTGGAGCTGGTCGAGGCCAGCAGACCCGCGGTGGGATCAAGCGCGCCGGGTACGCCCTGGCCGCTGACACGCACCGCCGGCAGCGTCGTGGCGCCGGGTTGCGGCAGCGGGGTCAGCACATAGCCGCCCGCGCTGCGGGTCGCGGCGAAACCGCTGCCGGCCAGCAAGGCGCGAAAGCCTTCGTCCACCTGGTAGCGGCCGCGCAGCCCCGGCGTGCTCAAGCCCTGGATGCGGCTGGCGTCCACCGAAATGGCCACACCCGCCTGCTGGGCGTAGCGGTTCAGCGCCGGCGCAAGCGGGCCGGCGGGGATGTCGTATAGCAGCGCGCCGCCGGTTTGCTGCTGGGCCTGGGCTGGCAGGGCGGTGGCGGCGCCCAGCGCGGCCAGCGTCAGGCAAAGCGCCAGCGGGGTGAGGCGTAGGGTCAGGGTCGGCAAGGGCATAGCGGGTTCCGTGTGCGTGAGTGTCCTGATTGCTATGACGCGCCACGCGAAAAAAGCGGAACCGTTCCAGCAAAATAATCAACGCGGCGCCTGCGTCCGGTCGATCATGACCACCCACGGGGTCAGCGTGCGCACCCGGATCGGGAAACTGCTGGCCAGTAGCTGCAACGCGCGCTCGGGGTCGCCCAGGGGCAGCACGGCGTTGACCTTCAGGCCGGCCAGCGCATCGCGGTCGATGCGCATCACGCCGGGCCGGTAGCGCGCCAGCGTGTCCAGCACGTCGGCCAGCGGCTGGTCTTGCACCACCAGGCGGCGGTATTTCCAGGCGTCTTCCATCGCCGCCGCGTCCACGGCGGCCGGCTCGCCCACGCCCTGCGCGGTGATGCGCACGGCCTGGCCGGCCGTCACCTCGCGCGCGGCGCCGGCGCGCGGCGTGGCCAGCACTGTTGATTCCAGCATGGTCAGCACCGTGACGCCGTCTTCGGCATGCACGACGAAGCGGGTGCCCAGCGCGCGCACCGTGCCTTCGGCGGTGCGCACCGTGAAGGGCCGCGCCGCGTCCTTGGCCACCTCGACCAGGATGTCGCCGCGCACCAGCTCCACATCGCGGCGTTGCGGGTCGAAATGCAGATTGAGCGCGGTGCCCGGCTCCAGCGTCACGCGGCTCTGGTCGGACAGCACGTGCGTCTGCCATTGACCGGCGCCGCTGCGCATGTCGGCTAGCAGGTAGGACGACGGATAGAAATGCAGGAACACCGCCAGCGGCGCGGCCAGCACGCCCGCCAGCGCCAGAGCGGCCGCGGCGCGCCGCAGCCGGCGCCGCCGGCCCGCGGCCCAGCCGGCCGCAATGCCCGCATGCAGCGGCAGCGTCTGCCCCTGCGCGTCGTCGCGCAGCGCGCCCAGTTGCGCCAGCACCGACTCCATCCGCAGCGCGGCGGCCTCGTGTTGCGGGTTCTCGCGTTTCCAGGCGTCAAAGCCGGCGCGCAATTGCGCGCGTTCGGCCGGGCTGGCGCCATCCTCGGTCAGGCGCAGCAGCCATTGGGCGGCCTCGTGCGCAATCGACGGCGCGCCGGCCGCGCTCATGCCTGCACCTGTTCGTGGCAGTGCACCAGCGCCGCGATCAGGTACTTGCGCACCATGCGGTCGGACACGCCCAGCCTGGCGGCGATCTGCGCATGCGTGTCGCCATCCAGGTAGTGCAGCAGGAAGGCCTGGCGCGGGCGCTCGGCCAGCCCGTCCAGGATGGCGCTGATCTGCGCCAGCGCCTGCGAGGTCATCAGGATCTGTTCCGGCGACGGCGCGCCGGGTTGGTCGCGCAGCGCCAGGCTCAGTTCGGCCAGGTAGGCGGCTTCGACCTCGCGGCGCCGCGCCTGGTCGATGATCAGCCGGCTGGCCGTGACCGACAGATAGGCGCGCGGCTCGTTGACTGCGGCCAGCGTATCGCGCGAGGCCAGGATGCGCGCAAAGGTGTCGTGGGCCAGATCGGCGGCGTTATGCGGGCAGCCCAGCTTTTTCTTCAGCCAGGCCAGCAGCCAGCCGCCGTGGTCGACATACCAGGCATGCAGGTCGGGATCGGGGCGGGACGCGGCCGTGGGCATCGAAAACGCGCAAGAGGCGGAAAGGGAGAAAGCCGCCAGGGCAGCGGTTCGGTAATGAAAATAGCTATCAATTATATTTGCTCCGCCGGAAATTGCGAACGGTAGCCCGGGCGACCGGTCACCGGACAGGTTCTTGCGCCCGCCACGTCCGCCTCATATAGCCGGGAGTAATATGGCGCGTCCGGCGGCCGGCTTCTGTTTACGCGCATCCCTTGTGGTGTCTGACTCTTGAAGCGTCCCGGGCGACGGCAGGAAATCACCAATAAAAAGACATCAAGGAGCGAGGCAAGTGGACAAGCAAGCACCAGGCCGCTGGTATTTCGGCTGGAACATCGTGGGCGCCGCCACGGTGCTCACCCTGCTGACGGTGGGCCTGCGCATGGGTATCGGGCCGTTTTTCCTGCCCATGGCCGACGGCCTGGGGTTTTCGCGCAGCCTGCTGTCGGGCATCGTCGCGGTCGGCATGTTGTGCTACGGCCTGGGCATGCCGCTGGCCGGCTACCTGGTCAGCACGCGCGGCACCCGCTTCGTATTGCTGACCGGCGCCGCCATCGTGGTGGCCTCGTCCATCTGGACCGTCTTCGCGCGCGGTCCCATCGAATTCCTGCTGGCCTTCGGCGTGGCGCTCTCGATCGGCCTGGCCTTCACCAGCCCCGTCGCGCTGACTCCCGTGATCAGCCGCTGGTTCACCCGCCAGCGCGGCATGGCGCTGTTCTTCCTGTCCACCGGCTCCATGGCGGGCATCGCCCTGATGACGCCCACGCTGACCTTCGCGATCTCGGCCGTGGGCTGGCGGGAAACCCTGCTGGGCTTTGCGGTGCTGTTCGCGCTGCTGACCGTGCCCGTGGCACTGTTCGTCATGCGCGACACGGCGCCGGAGCACACCGATCTCTTGCCGCACCAGATCGTCGATAAAAAATCCTCGGGCAAGGCCGCCGCCAAGGCGCCGGACACCCGGGTCAAGGACGCCGTGCGCACGCTGCCGTTCTGGCAGGTGGCGCTGGGCCTGTTCGCCTGTGGCTTCAGCATGAACCTGCTGGGCACCCACGGCATGCCCATGCTGATGGACCACGGCTTTGACGCCACCACCAGTTCGCTCGGCATCGGCCTGATCGGCCTGGTCGCTATCTTCAGCACGCTAGTGCTGGGCCGCATGTCCGACCAGGTCGAGCGGCGCAACATCCTGGCCACCATCTACCTGGTGCGCGGGCTGGGATTCTTCGCGCTGGTCATGGTGGGCGCGCATTGGGAACTGTACGCGGCCGCCACCATCGGCGGCATCGTCTGGGCCGGCAGCATCGCGCTGTCGTCCGCCATCCTGGCTGACGTCTATGGCGTGCGGCTGGTGGGCGTGCTGTATGGCTTGACGTACCTGGGCCACCAGGTCGGCGGCATGATCAGCTCGTGGCTGGGTGGCTGGGCCTTCGAACGGTTCCACACGCACTGGGTGGCGTTCGGCGCGGCCGGCGCCTTGTTGCTGCTGGCGGCCATCATTTCGATGCAGCTGCCGCGGCGCGGCGCATTGCGCGCCGTGCCGGCAATGGCGGCGAGCCGGTCGTAGGGGCGCGGCGTTTCAGGTGAGCGCCAGGCACATCCGGCCCGGCGCACCGGTCGCGTTCCTGACCCAGGTTTGCACCCGGGCCCGCCGTCGCGGCCTCAGCGGTCTTTCAGCAGGGACACCAGCTCGGGCACATAGCGGTCACCGCCGCCCTGGTTCACGGCCTGGTCGTAGGTGTGCAGCACCGCGGCGCCGATCTCGCGCACCGCGCCCGTCTCGGCGGCCATGGTGTTGTAGTAGGACAGGTCCTTCTGCGCGTTCGACATGAAAAAGCGCAGCGACGACGGGTCCTGTTCCAGCAGGTAGGGCTTCAAGCGCTCCAGCGCCACGCCGCCGCCGCCGCCCTTGGTCAGCACCTCGGCGAACACCGCCGGGTCGATGTCCGCGCGCAGCGCGCAGGCGGCTGCTTCGGACAGCAGCGCGATCGCGCCCAGCGACACGTAGTTGTGCAGCAGCTTCATTCGGTGGCCCGCGCCGATGGGGCCGGCATGGGTGATGTTCTCGGCAAAGCAGGCCAGGACCGGCCGGCACTCCGCGAACAGCGCGGCGTCGCCGCCCACCAGCAGGTTCAGCCGGCCTTCGGCGGCTTCCTTGGGCGTGCGGGTCATGGGGGCGTCCAGGAAACGGCCGCCGCGCTCGATGACCGCCTCGGCCACCTTCAGGGTGGACGAGGGGATCGCCGTCGAGCAATCAATGATCACGGTGCCCGGGCGCAGCCCTTCCAGCACGCCGCCCGGCGACAACAGCACGGCCTCGACCTGCGGGCTGCCCGTGACGCACAGGATGATCACGTCCGACTGCGCCGCCAGCGTCGCACCGTCGGCGCAACTGGTGGCGCCAGCCGCCTTCAGGGCATCCAGCGGCTGGTTGCCCGGATGTTCCAGCACGGTCAACGCGTGACCATGCTTGACCAGATTGCTTGCAATGCCATGGCCCATCAGGCCGATGCCAACCATACCGATCTTCGCCATCTTCCACTGCTCCTGCCTCGCGGGCGTTTCGTTTGTTATGGCGTAAATCTTACTCTCAGATGCGGGACGGCCCACGGGCCGTCCGCGCCCCTGCGCGTCAGACGATGCGGATGCTCAGTTCCGGCAAGCCGTCCACGTGCGCGCGGATCACGTCGCCGCGCACCACCGGTCCCACGTTCTCGGGCGTGCCCGAATAGATCAGGTCGCCGGGGAACAGCTCGAAGGCCTGCGACAGCCGCGAAATCTGCTCGGCCACCGACCAGATCATGTGGCTCAGCGTCGCCTGTTGCTTGCGTTCACCGTTGACCGACAGCCAGATCTCGCCTTCCTTGTAGTGGCCGGTCTGGGCCACCGGATGGATCGGGCCGATCGGCGCGGCGTGGTCGAAGCTCTTGCCGATTTCCCAGGGCTTTTTCTGATCGCCCATGCCGCGTTGCAGGTCGCGCCGCGTCATGTCCAGGCCCAGCGCATAGCCGTAAACGCAGTCCAGCGCCTGCTCGGGCGAAATATCGCGGCCGCCCTTGGACAGCGCCGCCACCAGCTCCACCTCGTAGTGGTAGTTGCTGGTCAGCGGCGGGTAGGGATGGTCCGTCACGCCGTCCGGCGGCACCACCTGGATGGCGTCCGTGGGCTTCTGGAAGAAAAACGGCGGCTCGCGGGTCGGGTCCGAGCCCATCTCGATGGCATGGGCCGCGTAATTGCGGCCGATGCAGTAAATGCGGCGCACCGGAAAGCGCTGCGCGCTGCCGGCGATCGGCACCGTGGTCTGGGCGACGGTGAACGGGGTTTGTACGGGTTGGCTCATCGCGGGTCTCCTGATCGTTGCGAGGGTTGCCGCCAGCTTATGGCGGCAGCGCGCGCTTCTACTGGAGGCGATTACGCAATCCCTGGACGATTCCGCGTATCGGGACGGAGGGCCCGGCCTTCAGGCAGGCCGCCGTCGCGCGGACTGGCGGCGTTCAACCCTCGGTGCCGCCCGCGCGCAGCCGTTCGCGGTATTCGGTCGGGCTGATGCCTTCCAGCTGGCGAAAGCGCCGCGAGAAATACGCCTCGTCCGCGAAACCCGCCGCATGCGCCACCTGGCTCACCTTGCGCGCTGAATGGGCCAGCAGGTCGCGGGCCAGCGCCATGCGGCGCTCGGCCACCAGCTCGGTGAAGGTCTTGCCCGTTTCCTTCTTCAGCAGGTGTGCCAGGTAATTGGGCGACAGGAACGCCGCCGCGGCTGCGTCGTTCAGCGTCAGGTTTTCGGTGATGTGCGCGCCGATATGCGCCAGCACCCGCTTGACGCTGCCGCGCCGGCTGCTGCCCGCGTGGTGGCGTGCCATATGCAGCAGGTCCGCCTCATGGCGCCCGCACACCAGGCCGATCAGTTGCAGCGTCAGCCCGCGGATCGTCGTCAACGAGCCGAAGCCGCGCCGCTGGTTCTCTTCGGTCAGGCGCTCGATCAGGTCCCGCACCTGGGCGAAAGCCTCTTCGTCCAGCTCGAAATCCAGGTATTCCTGGAACAGGAAGGGCGCCAGCGCCGGGGCCTGCGACACCGGCACCTCTTCCAGGTCCAGCGGGTCCACGGTCAGTTCCGGCCACAGGAAGCGCTGCGCGAAGTTGATGATCACGTAGCGCGCGCCCGGCGGATGCGGCACCAGGTGCACCCGGTACGGCAGCACGAAGCTCAGGCAGCCGCGCTTGAACGGCCGCACCGTGCCGCTGATGGTCTGGCGGGTATCGCCGTCCAGGTTTACCTGGATCTGGAAGTACTCGTGGCGGTGCGGCTGCTCCAGCGGCTCGCGCACCTGCTGCGCGCGGATATCGAAATCGAAATAATCCGCACGCTCGGCCATGCCGTAGGTCTTGATGGGGTTCATGCGGGGAGCGGAAAGTCGGGCGGTTGCATGGCGAGAATGTAGCGCCGGCGCGACGGCCGCGCCAGCCAGGAGCGATATTGTCCGGTCACCGGCCGTCCGGACCCCGCGCCCGGCCGCGGCGGCCGGATTGCGCTACCGTTGCAGATTCCGCAGCGGATTTCCCCTTTTTGCCATGACAGATTCCATTCCCTCCGGCTTTGCGCCCTGGCGCCCCAGCAGCGCCTTCATGCAACACCTGGCGGACCTGAGCGGCTTTTACCGGCGCGAGGCCGACGACGTGCTGGCCCTGCGCGTGGGCCAGGTCCACGGCAACATGCACGGCATGGCCCACGGCGGCTTCCTGGCCACGCTGGCCGACAGCGCCTTGGGATTTGTCATTGCGCACCGGTGCCAGGCCTCGGTCGTCACCGCGCAGATGTCGGTGGAATACCTGAACGCCGTCATGCCCGGCGACTGGCTCGAAGCGCACGTCACCATCGACAAACGCGGCAAGCGCCTGATCTACGCCACCTGCCGGCTGCAGGTGGATGACCGGCTGGTGCTCAAGGCCAGCGCGGTCTTCGCGGTGCGGCAAGCGGCCACGCCGACGTCGGACGGTTGATCGGGGGAAGGCAGCGCAGACTGGCCAAGCCAGCAGGCAGGCGGTGCAGGTGTCTTCCCGCGCGGCGGCCGCGCCAGCGGTCCGTGCACCGGCCGCCTACAGATAAGGCGTAGCCAGCCAGATCACCTTGTTGCGCAGGCGCTTGGCGAACGGCGCCTGCTGCAGATCTTCCAGTGTCACGCGGCGCGCCTTGCCCACCAGCGCGTCGATCTTCGCGCCGATCCAGCGCGCCACCGCCGGGTCGTAGATTTCCGTATCCAGTTCGAAATTCAGCCGCAGGCTGCGCGGGTCCAGGTTGGACGAGCCGACGTAGGCCCAGCCGTCGTCCACCGTCATCAGCTTGGAATGGTCGAACGCGCCGCTGGATCGCCACACCCGGCACCCCGTGCGCACCACCTGGTCCAGCTGCGCCGTCATGGCGTAGTCCACCAGCCGCAGGTTGTTCTTGCCGGGAATCACGATATCCACCACCACCCCGCGCCGCGCCGCCGTGGCCAGCGCGCCGATCAGCGGCTGGTCGGGCAGGAAGTAGGGCGACTGGATCCGCACATGCCGCTGCGCCACCGCCAGCGCGCCCAGCAGGATGCTGTGGGCGCTGCCCATGGCCCGGTCGGGGCCTGAGGGCACGCAGCGCATGGGCACATTGCCGTGTGGCGGCTGGGCGCTGGGATCGAACCAGGGGGCGGCTGGCAGCGATTCGTGGGTCGTGAAATTCCAGTCGTGCGCGAACACCGACATCAGCTGCGTCACGATCGGGCCTTCCACCCGGAAGTGCGTATCCACGTTGGTCGCCGCGCCCGCCAGCGCCGTGACAAACGCCGCCCGCACGTTCATGCCGCCCGTGAATCCGATGCGCCCGTCCACCACCAGCACCTTGCGGTGGCTGCGCAGATTGGCGTAGGGCATGCGCAGCACGCCCAGCGGATTGGTCATGAAGCGCGCCACCGGTACCCCGCCACGAGCAAGCATCCGCACGATCGGCGGGTGCGAATACTTGGAGCCGATCGCATCGATCAGCACCCGCACCTGCACGCCGCGCGCCTGCGCCTCGATCAGCGCCTGACCCATTTCGCGGCCGATCGCGTCGTTGTCGAAGATATAGCTTTGCATCGCCACCGCATGGCGGGCGCCGCGTATCGCCTGCAGCATGGCGGGATAGGCCTCGTCGCCGCCCGCCAGCGGCTGCACCGTATTGCCGCCCAGCAGCCGGAAACGGCTGACCCGGTCGCCCAGTACCTTCAGCGATGCGAACTGCGGCCCCGAGATCGGCGCGACGTCCACGCTCGGCGTTTCCACCTGCGCCGCGTCCACCAGCATGGCCTCGTCGCGTTGCTGCGACAGCCGCGTCTTGCGGATCCGGTTGATCCCCGCCACGAAGTAGGCCAGCGCCCCGAACAGCGGCGAAAACAGCGCCAGCCCGACCCAGCCGATGGCCGACCGCACGTCCTGCTTGGTCATGGCCGCATGCACGGCCGCGCCGGCGCCAGCCACCAAGCTGATGCCGAACACCATGTGCGGCCAATAAGCGATCAATAATTCGTGTAGGCGATCCATAGCTGCGGCGCGGGGCGGGCCTCCAAAAAGGGATCCAAAGCGTGTTCCAAGGCGCAAGGATAGCAAGGCGGCAGCGCGGTGCATCCCGGGGGCAACTGGAATTGTGACGGGTTCGGCACCGGGGGTTTTACACACGCGAAAAAAACGTGCTAGAATTCGGCCTCTTCGCTGCTGAACACAAAGCCAGACGCTTTATTTCAGTGGCAAAGAAAACCAGTGGTGGCTGTAGCTCAGTTGGTAGAGTCCTGGATTGTGATTCCAGTTGTCGTGGGTTCGAGCCCCATCAGCCACCCCAAGAATTCAGTATGAAAACAGGCACTTACGCGAAAGCGGAGTGCCTTTTTTCATTCCCGAATGGTGGCAAGATCCGACAATGGTGGCATGCGTCAGGCGCTGCCTTTGATCTTGACCACGCGCCGGCGGTCGTACACCCGCCTGGTGGTGGCCGGATTTGCATGGGTTTCCGGATTCTCGTCGCGGCCCACCAGCACCGTCACGTAGTAGGCGCGCAGGTCGTGGAAGGTGAATCGCTCCCGGCCTGGAACCTTGACCCAATCGGCCATGATCTTCGACCACAGGGCTTTGAAACCCTGCTCCGTGTATGGCTGCCCATCGCGGTTGGTAAACACGAACATCGATTCAGGGATCGCCGATTTCCCGTCGCGTGCGCGGCGATCCAGCTGGGCGAGCTCGGCAAACAACTGACGCAGCGCTGGCGTCCACTCGATCAGCCCCCGGCGCAATGCATCGCCCGCCTTGGCCTTGGCAAAGCCCACCGAAATGCCGGCCGTACCCATGTCGGTCTTGCGCAGCTCCAGAAACTCCACGCGGCGGCGCCCGGTGAGCGCGATGAACTTGGCCATCAAGCCAATGACGTGCGACGACGGGCCCTTCTTGGCCGCGGTGGCGCAGAAGGATTCGATCTCTTCCCAGGACGGGCAGCGCGAGCGCGGGCGCTCCTTGTTCCGGCGCACCTGTCGGCAGGGATTGGTCGTGGCATACCCCTGCTCAATCCCAAATTGGAAGGCCGATGCCAGGAACGCCATTTCACGGTTTGCCCGCACCGGCGCCGCAGCGCGCTCCACGCGTAGATATCGCGCGATGTGGGGCGGTTTGACGTCATCAACCTGCATAGCGGCGAATCGCTCCAGCACCTGCTTGCTCGCCGTGATGTAGTCGTCCTGCGTCTTGGGGGCCAGGTAGTTCTTGAAGCCGCCGCTGGCCATGTATTCCCGGATCAGCTCGCCCACGGTTCCTGTGTCCGGCGCGCGGCGCTCCATTTCCAGCACGCGCTTGATCGCCTCTGCCCGGTCATGGCCTAGGTTGATGTACTTCCGATCATAGGTGTAGTAGCGGAACGTCCAACCGCCTTTTGCACGGGGCCGAGCGTCCATGCGGGGCAGCAGGCCCAGTTTCAGGTTCTTAGTTCGCCTGGCAATCATGCCGCGCATCTCCAATTTGGCTCGGCGCCACCCTTTGGCCGACGCTTTTCCTCGCCCGACAGACGGGCATCATGGTACTCGCGCAGGATGCGCGGCCAGCCGTCGCCGGCAGCACGGGCGAAGGGCGAGCCGTTTCGTTCCAGCCAGCGGCAGGCTGCGGCGCGTGGCATAGCCGGTCAGCGCCTTGGTCTCATCTGGCGTGAGGTAGGGGGAAGCCATCTATCTCTCCTTCTTGTCGGTGTCGGCGCCCAGCGGCAGCGCCATAGTGTGCGCGCACTGCTGCCTCGGGATGGACTCTCCGGCAGGCGAGTAGGCCACGCAAATTGGGCCGCTGGCCGTGCTGCGCCATTCAACGGCCTCGCCGTGGAATGACCTGACCAAGATAGGGCAGTTATCATCCTGGTCCCGGGCGTAGGTGCCGCAGATTTCGGTGACGAACGAGTAGCCCACGGTGCCGTTGCTGGGTCTCCAGTGCTCGCCGGGAAGCGGCTCGACGTTCAGGACGAAGACGTCCACGGGCTTAGGGCCGAAATGCGGGTGGGTCCCGCGCACGCTTGTCGGGATCGCCGAGGCTTAGAACAGTCAGAATGGATTCAAGTCCCAGGCGCCTATGCTGATCGGCAATGCGGGCAACGCCAAGCAGGTGCTGACTAACGGCACGGACAAGCCTATGCTGGGCTTCGAGCGCATGACCGAGAACGAATACAAGCTGTACCTGGGCCTTTTCTGCAACCAGGTTGAAAGGAGGTTCGCGTGAAGTACGCGCACGAAGTGTTGGACTTGATGGAGGCGTATCCGGCGCGCTCGTTCAGGGTAGTTGGTACGGCATGCCACACGGGGCCAGCCTCTCACTGTGGTAGAGCGAGAAGCAGCCCGGAAGGCGGTGAAGCGCGTGCTGGATGCGCTGATCACCGCGGGAACCATCGCGGTAACTCAGCCGGCAGAGGTGTCTGGCGCGTCGGCAGAGTACTCTGTGTCCCGCTTCCGGGACATGACGGCCACAAAAGCGGGACAAGAAGCGGGACTATAAGTGCGGGTTCTTGCGCTCTAAAAATCAATGCCGATTGGCGCTGAGCTAGTGAGGCGATCTAAGTCCTTGGTTTGGGCGGGTGAGGCAAAGTCATGATGAATGAGTCAACCAATTCATCGGAGGTGATTCTGACCTGAAGCCCGCCGTTGATAAATAAGCCTTTTACATTACGAACAACCTCTTCCACTAAATCGTAAAAGCGATCCTTGTTGAGGACGGTATAAGGGGCCTTCCCCCAGGCGCCGTCCCATGGTGTGGGGGGAAACTCAACGACGCTTCCCCCAGCGCCGCGGGTCTCGAATGAGAAGCGATGAAAGGGGCCTTGAGCATTGCCGGCGCTATCTAGCCGTCCTCGGGTTGCAATGCTCCCATTGTGAACGAGCGCGTTCCGTAGGCCATACAGCGCCTTGCATTCGTCGCTGTCGCCCGGTATGTGGCTAAAGTGGTGAAGAGCCTTTTTAATGCCAGACCACGCTGGGTTTTCGGTGTGCATCTTTGCCGAATCGGCATAAGTGCTTCCGATTTGGTCGAGAGCTGCAAATAAGCCTAATAGGGGCAGAAAGACGCTAGTGTGGTTGTTCGCCTTTGCCGACCAAGACTCTGAAAGTGCAACGCCTAGAGTCGACAGAATTGCGTGAGATCGGCAGTGCGTCGTGGGGCGAGCATGCAAATGTATCCATATGAAATCATCATCCTTCAATGCTGCAAAGTCAGATGTGCTAATAGATGCTGGGTCGTATGGCATTCGTTGTGAGTCCGAGTTTGTGGGAAAGGGACATTCGACAGCGCGTTTGTGACAAGGTTGAGCCGTATGGAGTGCAGCGTTCAGCAATCCCCATTGGACATGCGCTCATTCCAGAGCCTGCCGAAATTGTAGTTAATCTCTTCCACCTTATAGTTTTCGTGGATGATTTTAACGATCGGCAGATCTCCGCCCTCGAAGCCGTCGCGCGAGGAAAGCGTTGCGCCTAGCGCAAGGATGTTTTGTTGCAGCGTGGCAAGCTCCTGGATTCGCATATTCGTTTCAACGATGGCGGCTGAGCCAGCCGCTAGACGAAGAAGGTTGATTCGCATGTTCGTGCCATACAGCCTCGCCGCGAGCTCCCTAATTTCGGCGATATGCCCTGCCGGGGTGGGGGCGCCATATAGCCGTCGGCATTCGACTCCGTCGGCCCAGCGCTCTTTTGCTAGAGGTTCCCATTTTGTGGGGGGAGCAGTTTTATCGACGTAGAACGCCCGTGGTTCTTCATGATTCACGTCAATTACGGGGGTCAAAAGATAGACCGTGCCGGAGCCATTAAAACGGCCCATGCTCGGGCCAGCGCTGACGCGCCTGCCGTCCGCATCCCCGCAAAGGCACACAGTCATTAGATCTTGCTTATTGATGGTCATTGGTATTGCCTCGCTGCTCAAGGTGGAATTGGAAAGATCTATTTTGTTACTGAATGGAATATATAGATAATGCCGCTGACACACAAACAGCGTCGTTTCGTGGGTGAGTACCTGGTTGATTTCAATGCCACACAAGCGTCGATAAGGGCCAGGTGTAGCCAGAAAACTGCTGGCCAGATCGGCGAGCAAAACTTGAAGAAACTTGAAATCGCCGCGGCGGTTCAGGAAGCCCTGGCGGCGCGTGCCGAGCGTACCGAGATCACTCAGGACATGGTCCTGCGCGAGCTGGCAATGATCGGTTTCAGTGATATCCACAAGGTCGTCCGCAGGGGCAAGACGGAACTGCGAGTCACGGAAGCCGGCGACCATGAGGGTGAAGTGACCGAGCCCTGTCACGGCCTGGCACTGGTGAGCGCGGACGATATCGACGACAACACCGCCGCGGCGATCTCCGCGATATCCGAAGGCCGCGAAGGGCTAAAGGTTAAGCTGCTTGACAAGAAGGGCGCGCTGGTCGATATAGGGCGCCACCTTGAAATGTTCAAGGATCGGGGGGAACACTCCGGCCCGGACGGTGGACCTGTCCCGACAATGCCCACGACGATCCAATTGGTAACAGTACGGTAAATCCAGACTCTAGGCCATCGGCGAATTGGACAGGAATTGCAATTCTGAACTCTCCTCAGTTAACGGGGTCCCCCTGCCGCGCCCACCGCCGCAACTGGGACGAACACCACCCAGCTTGCGACCACCGTATTTGTGCAGTCGGTAGTGTCGCAGGCACTCCCGGGGGCGATACATCACTCGCGATGACCACCGCTCCCGCGACCTCGCTCAGGCCAACGGCGCGGCTGTGTCTGTAGCCACTTATGCGGCGTTGGCAACAAACATTTATTGCGGCAACGCTCTCCATGCTACGGCCTCATTCGGGTATCGCTGCACGGATGCAGCCAATCCTGCAACGACCCGCAGCACCACTGGGGCCTATATCGTTCTTCCGAATCTGCGAGGGGAGTTCGTACGCGGCTGGGATGATGGGAAAGTGGGAAAGGCACCGCCCCCCGTCGCGCATTCGGGTCGAATCAGACTGACCAGCTCCAGAACCACAGCCACGCTCACGGTATCTTGCTAGCGGGACCACCACCGGTAATCAGCAATATGTGGTGAGCTCGTCCGGCAATGCCCAAAACACTCAGGGGATTTCCGGTTCCGGCGCAAACCCTGCCAACTTTGGTGCTGAACCTCTCCCGCGCAACGTCGCGCTGCTGGCGTGCATCAAATACTGATCGGGGATGAAATGGGAAAGATCGTTTCGCAGTAGGACTCCATGGGATTTCTGGTCGACCCCGTCACTCTTGATGAATCGCCTCTGAAGCCCGGGGTATATCTCATCCAGGGAGGGGCGAGCGACAAGGCTCCTCCAAGCAGCATTTAGGACGGTAAGCACTACAGCGTGAAGAACGGGGAATGGGTGTCGGAGGACATCCCGCCACCGGGCTGCTCCGGCGACAAGCACCAGGAATTGAGCCTAGTGTGACAAGGTGCACAGTGTTAGCCCGCTTCGGCGGGCATTTTTTTCGTCCATGTTGAACATATAAGCTCTTACGGGAAAAAAGTAGTTGGCTCTTCTATTCTTCGAAGCTCGGTTTTGGTCGTGACACTTGGATACAGTATGATTCTGCGCATTCCTTAGGAGAAGATGAATGGCTGAACTCGGGCAGAATGGCATACTGACTATCTCGACCCTTGAGGAGATTCAGGAGATTCTGGCCCAGGTGCAGTTGGGTCAGCAGTTTGAGTTTCCGAAGCAGATCGTCTTCGCGGGTGACTTGAGGTCTGTCGAGCTTCGCATAGAAGGACCGGATTTCCATCGCACCGTGCCGGGAGCGTTTGCACGAGGGTTGTGGGGATTCCAAGAAGAAATATATAGGGCGGTTGCTGCTGCTCTGTACAAGACTGACGATTTGCGTAAGCTATCCAAGGAAGATCTCGAGAACTTTAATCTTGTTTTCCACGTCAATGAAGGTAGCAGCGAGTTTGAAGCTGGTATCTCAGGCTTCTTGACAAAACTAGGCGAGGGGCTGAGCAACATGGATGACACCTACAAGCTTGTCGCAATCCTCGGAATCGCCGTGGTGCTGGCACTCGGGTATGCGGCGACTAAGATCGGGGCGGCTCACTACGACGCCAAGGTAAAGCGGCTGGAAATTGATGGGCAGATCCGCGTGGAAGAACTGCGCAGTCAAGGTGAAACGGCGCGCCTAGGGCAGGTTGCTGAAATCGTGGATAACGTCGTGAGCAAGTTGCCGGAGGTTGCTGCATTCAAGCATGCAACGGCTGAAGGAACGAAGCAAGCGGTGAAGGCGTCTCCAAACGTGATAGCGGCTTCGTTGGGTGTAGTGAGCTTCGATCAGGATGCCGTCAAGGAAATCAAAGCGCGATCCGCTCGCGAATCCACGGAACGTGATGTGGTTCGTGACTGGTTCTTAGTCACAGGGCATCGTCGGCCGCCTGGTGCTGACATGGCTCGTTTCTCCCTCAGCAACAAAAGTGGTGAACTTTCGGCAATTGTCGACCTCTCTGAAGGAGGGCCACTGTCGGCTGAGCAACGGGAGAAATTTTGGAAGGCGGTCCAAGAGCAGACTATGGTGTACCTGCAAGTCATTGTCAGTACGAAGGGGGGGCAGGTGAAGCAGGCGATCATCGACGATATGCCGGACCCCGAGCAAAAAGAGCAAGAGTAGACAGGCGAGCGTCTTAATCGACGCTGCCGATTTGATCATTTATTAACCCGCTTCGGCGGGATTTTTTCGTCTATAGGGGACGCGATTGAACATCCAAGGTAATCTCCTCATTTTTAGCGATCATCGTTTTTGCAGGGGGATTACCGGATCACCTGACCAGGCACGACCAACGTTGCCGTCCCGGATCCACGCCCGCCGGGCCGGGGCGCGATGCCTCTGGCTCAAAAATCAGAATTTTCCAATGGTGCTTTGAGAGACGCGCCCCGTAGATTGCTCCTGGAGAAGCCTCCCAGCCCGGTCGGGCTCTCGTCTTCAGGAGCAACGCTTGTATCCCATCACCATTGACTCTTTCTCCGGAACCAGCCTTGCCGTACTGCTTCATCATGGCTGCTATCACGAAATCGGCCCTGTATTCGAACGCGCCCTGACGCTGGCCACCGAACGGGGCCTGGCCGGCAAGAATGCCCAGGGCTATGGCGTCTACTTTGACGATCCTGAAAAAGTGCCGGTTGCCAAGCTGCGTTCCCTGGCAGGTGTATCCGTGGCGCCAGGCGCCTATCTGGGGGGCAAGCTCCAGCGCTTTGAGATTCCCGCGGGGCAGTATGCGATTCTGGACTACGCGGGGCCCGCGGCCGGGGTCATCAAGGCGTATCAGTGGCTGTTCGCCGAGTGGTTGCCGGCCAGCGGCAGGGAGCCGGCAGCGTTCCCGCTGTTTGAGCAGTATCTGTATGATCCGCGCGCCCGGCCGGAACCCTTGCGCGCCCGCCTATTCATGCTCTTGAAGTAAAGCCGTCACGGGACAGGCGATTCGAGTTGGGCTTGATTGCTCGGGCATGGGTGCCGATTCGATACCGCCTGTGATCCCCAGTGGCACGAAGATCGAACACGGCGCGAACGATGCCGCGCGATAGCGACTAGCCCCGTCGCACTCGTGGCTGACCGGGCAGCAGAGATCGTCAGATAGCGATGTTCTTGAGCAGTTTGTGTTCGAAGATGGCGCAGTAAAGATCTGCATCGTTCTTGATGCCGAGTTTTTTCATGGCCGCGATTTTCTGCGAGCTGATTGTCTTGATGCTGCGCCGGAGCTGTTCGGCGACTTTTCCCACCGGTAGTCCCGAGGCGCACAGTCTCAGTACTTCCAATTCCCGGGGCGACAGCCGTTCGAGCGGCGGATGATCCCCGCGGCCCTTCCGATACGTCTTCAGAATCGATTGCACGATCGGCGAGCAATAGGGCGTCTCGCCGCCCAGCGCATGCATGGCGTTCTCGATGTGTTCGAAAGAGTCCATCTTGCTCAACAACGCCGCGACGCGAAGTTCATATATCCGATGGATGAGCAGGGGGTTATCCACCATCGTGAGAATAATTATCCGGGTCTGCGGGTAGCGTCGCCTCACGAAATCGATCAGTGCCAAGCCGTCCGGCGATGATTCGTGCGGCATGGAGTAATCAGCGATCAGAACGTCACATTTGTGCGCGGCCAGAAGGTCGATCAACTCCTTGCCGTGCGAGGCCTGCGCAGTCAAACGGCAGTATGGAATCTGACGAATCGCCAGCTCGATGCCGGCACGGATAATAGGATGGTCATCTGCAATAACGACGTCGTGTTTCACAGCGCATGTCCGAGAGGATGGTCACGATGACGCTCATGATGGAGTGCGGGATGGGATATTTGAAGAAAATCCAGGATTTTTCGGAATATTCCTAATGGTTGTTACTTCGGCGAGGCACTTCCCGCTATGTGCCGAGCGGTGCGGCATATCGCGTTTAAACGCCTTTCGCAGACGGTAGGGCGCGTCGCGCCATTTTTTTTCGGATTTCTCTTACGTCGCGGTCGAGCATGATGGATTTATATTTTCGCTGCCGGTAAGCCCTTGGAAAAAAGCAGGGGCAGGCGTTAGTCAGTGCTGAAAATACCTCGCTAGCGCCATTGATCCGGCGACGGTTCTTGTGCCAGGCGGACCGGTTTTTTCAGTGTTTCCTTGGTCTACTTTAAGCGAGATTATCCAATCATGAAAAACATCAAGAAACTCCTGATTGTTGCGGTTTCCGTGAGTGGCGCATTTGCCGCCGGCACGGCGTTGGCTGCGGATGGCAACATCAGCTTCCAGGGTTTGGTGAATACCTCGCCTTGCGCCATTTCCCCGGCCAGCCAGAACATGACGGTCAATATGGGCAGTTGGAACACCGATTCCTTCACCGCCCAGGGATCGACGACCGCGGCGTCGAAGTTCACGATCGATCTGCTGCGTTGCAGCGCCGACAGAACGGCGAACGTTCGCTTTGACGGCATTGCCGATGCCGACGGCAATCTGCGCATCGGCGCGGGCGAAGTGATCTCGTCGGTCGCCCGAGGCATTGCGATCCAGTTGCAGGATTCGTCAGGCACGGCCATTCAGGTGGGGGCCGATTCGGGTAACTACGCCGTGCTCCGGGGTGATAACCAGCTGCAGTTCCAGGCGGCCTACATTCAAACGGCCGAGAACCCGGCGGCTGGCGGCTCGGCCGTGACCGCGGGTACCGCCAACGCCACCGCGCAGTTCACGGTCGCCTACAACTAAGTCCGGCGCGCTTCGCGCCAAGTCCTCATGCGGCCGGCGCTTCGCCGGCCGACTCCCCAGATGGTCATTGACCGCGCATTCCGGTGCGCGGCTGGATAGCTATCGCCTGTTTATTTGGAATGGAACCCCTATGAATCACGCTCGCCTCCGGTTGGTTTGCGCTGCAGGGTGCCTGCTTGTGGCATTGGTCAATGCGGCATCGGCTGCGGTCATGGTGGGCGGGACGCGCGTGATATTCGAGGAAGCGAAGCAGCAAGCGTCTGTTTCCATCAAGAACGACGGCAAGACGCCCTATGTGGTTCAAACCTGGGTCGATGCGGGAGAAGGCAATAACAAGACCCCGTTTTTCGTCACGCCGCCGTTGTCTCGCCTGGACCCCGGCAAAGAAAACATCCTGCGCGTCCTGCTTGCGGGCGAAGTGCGCCAGGATCAAGAGTCCGTCTATTGGTTGAACGTAAAGGAAATTCCGCCCAAGAGCGCGGGAGAGAACACGCTGCAGATCGCCATGCGGACTCGCATCAAGCTGTTCTACCGGCCGTCCGGCCTGCCCGGTCAGGCAGACCGCGCGCCGGCGCAGTTGACCTGGTCGTTCGTGCCGGATGGCGACGGACGGCGCATGGCGCTCAAGATCGACAACCCCACGGTCTATCACGTGACCCTGGCTACGCTGGATGTCGGGTCCGGCGCGGATCGGGAGGAACTGAAGCCCGACATGATCGCGCCCAAGCAGTCGGTCACGCTTGCGGTGAAGAGCGCGCCGCGCAATGGCGCCACACGCGTCACCTATACGACGATCAACGATTTCGGGGCGGTGACCCCAAAGATGTCGCTGCTGCTTGATGCGGATGGCCGTCTCGTCGCCGACGAATCGGCGGCGGATGCGCCTCAACGTTGAGCGGATGAATATGGCTGTGCATTCTGTTCATTCGCCGTGCCCGCCGGGCCGGAATCGATCTGGCCTGGCCGGCACATGGCTGAGCTGCACGCTGTTGCCCCTGACGGTCGCCTGGAGCGCGTCCGCGTGCGCTGCCGAATTGGCGTCGTCCGCGGCCGATGCCGGCGACGTGCAGTTCAATCCCGGATTTCTGGAGATCAATGGCACCGCGCCAGCGGATCTGTCGTTGTTCAGCAAAGGCAACCGGGTCGTGCCCGGTATTTACCGGGTGGATGTGTTCGTCAATCAGGCTTTCGTCGGGCAGGAGGAAATCCGGTTTGCCGAGGCGGGCGATGGGGATGCGGCGCCCTGCGTGACCCGGCAGCAATTGACTGCCTGGAAGGTCAATGGCGCCGCGTTTCCGGCCGTCGTTGCCGCGGCTGAAGGAGACTGCATCAATCTTGAGACAGTCATACCGGATTCAACGGTCGCCTACGAGGCCGCGAGCCAGCGGTTGTCTGTCAGCATTCCCCAGGCGGCGATGATCAATGTGGCGCGGGGCAGCGTGTCGATGGACCGGTGGGACAACGGCATCAACGCGGCGCTTCTGAATTATCAATTGAACTATGCGAATACCCGCGGCGGCTATTCGTCGGGTGCTCCAGCGGGAAATACGTATTTTGGCTCGCTCCGGGGCGGGGTGAATCTCGATGCCTGGCGGGTGCGCCATTTCTCGACCTACAACCGCGATCTGTCCGGCGCGTCCACCTGGCGCGCGATCGAAACCTACGCGCAGCGGGACGTCAGCGCCATCCGGGGGCGTGTGCTGCTGGGCGATGGCACGACGCCCAGCAATCTGTTTGACGGCATTCAATTCCGTGGCATCCAGGTGGCCTCGGACGAGCAGATGCTGCCAGACAGCCTGCAGGGCTATGCGCCGGTCATCCGCGGCATCGCGCAATCGAATGCCAAGGTCACTGTTCGCCAGAATGGCTACATCGTCTATACCAAATACGTGGCGCCGGGCCCGTTCGCGATCGACGATCTTTATCCCACGGCGACCAGCGGCGATCTGGAAGTGGTCGTGACCGAGGCGAATGGCCGGGAGACGCGGTTCATACAGCCGTTCTCGGCGGTGCCCACGCTGCTGCGTGAAGGCGTATGGCGCTACAGCGCCACGTCCGGCAAGTACCGTTCGGGCTACACACGCGCCAGCCAGCCGATTTTCGCGCAAGTCACCGTGGCCCGCGGCATGCCGCAGGGCTTTTCGCTGTATGGCGGGGCGATCGGCGCGGACGTCTACCAATCGGCGCTGGCGGGCGTGGGCAAGAATCTCGGCGATTTTGGCGCTGTGTCCGTCGATGCCACGCATGCGCGCAGCAGGGCGCAGGACAATCTCTGGCGCAGCGGACAGTCGTTGCGCATGTTGTACGCAAAGTCGTTCGTCCCGATTGGCACGGATTTTCGGATTCTCGGTTATCGCTATTCCACCGAGGGGTTCCGTACCTTTGCCGAAGCTGCCGAGCCAGGCGGATTCAGCGAGGACGGCCAGCGCTACCCCATGCAGCGCCAGGGCCGCCGCAGCCGCATCGAAGGCCAGATCAGCCAGCAACTGGGCGGGCTGGGCTACGCCTATGTGACGGCCCGCAATGAAACCTATTGGCAGGGCGGCGCGCCGGAAAGAACCCTGCAGCTGGGCTACAACACGGCTTACAGGCAGTTGGCGGTCGGTGCGTATTTCAACTACACGCAGATGGGCGGCATGCCCTCGAATCGGCAGTTCATGCTGACGCTGCAGATTCCGCTCGGATCGTCCAAGGCCTCCGCGCAATACAACCTGACCACCGAGTCCGGCGGGCGCACCAACAATCAGGTTTCGGTCTTCGGCTCGGCCTTCGATGACAGCCGCCTTGCCTATTCCCTCACGGCGGGGCAGTCCAATCAAGGCAGGGGCTCGAACACCAGCGCATCGGCGAGCTATCTGGGCCAGATGGCGCAGTTTGATCTCGGCCGGTCGCAGGGCAACGGCTATGGGCAGACCACGGTCGGCATGCAGGGGGGCGTGTTGCTGCATGACCGCGGCGTGACCCTGTCGCAGTCCCTGGGCGAGACCGTGGCGCTGGTCGACGCGCCCGCCGCCAATGGCGTCGGGGTCGAGGGGTATACAGGCGTGCGCACCGATGTTGCCGGCCGAACGGTGGTGCCCTATGTCCAGCCTTATCGCATCAACCGCCTGGCGCTGCGCACGGAGGATCTGGGCAGCAATGTGGACGTTGCCAACGCGGCGGTCGAGGTGATCCCGACCCGTGGCGCGGTGGTGCTGGCCGCCTACCAGACCACGGTCGGCTATCGCGTCATGCTCAATATCCGCGATGCGCGGGGCGAGGTGCCGCCGTTCGGATCCCTCATCAGCGATGACGACGGCAAGGAGGTCGGCGTGGTCGGTAACGACGGGCAGGCGTTCATCTCGGGTGCCAAGGAGCAGGGATTGATCCGCATCCGGTGGGGCGAGGCCGAGGGGATGCGTTGCGATGCGCGGTATGTGTTGCACAAGCCCATCGATGAAAACGCGCAATTCCAGCGCGCCGAGGCGACGTGCGCCAACAGGATTGACTAATTCTCGTAGGAATCAATCATGATCAAAGAATCCGCTATTTCGTCGCGGTACATACGAACGTTCGTCGCGGCCTGCGCAGGGCTGTCCGCCGGTGCCATGGGAAGCGCGCACGGCGCGGACACGGTCAATGCCAATTTCACGGGCAGGATCACCGCTTCGGCCTGCTCCGTGGTCAGTCCGAATATCAATCTCTCGCTGGGCACGCACGATGCCGCCGATTTCGACAGCCCGATCGGTTCGACGCGGGGCGAGCAATACTTCACGCTGGGAATCCGTTGCCCTTCCACGTCTGTCAGGGTGCTGGTGACGCCGTCCGCCTCGAACGTCATCTCGTCGAACATCGGCGTGTTCGGTGTCACGGGCGGAGCCACCGGCGTGGGCATCCAGTTGCTCGATTGGCGCAGGCAGCCGGTCAGCCTTGGAACCCAGACCGACTATGGCGACGGGCATGACAGCAACTGGGACCTGGGGTATTACGCCCGCTACTACCGCACCGGCACCAGCATTGGCGCGGGCAACGCCAATGGCACGGCGCAATTCACGATCCAATACCAATGAGCTCGCGCGATCAATGGCGAATCTGCCGCATGCGCCGCCGATACGTGCGCCAGGCATGGGTGGGCGGACTCTGGGCGATGCTGCTTGCGTTGTCCATGGAGACGCACGCGGATGTCAGCGCTGCATTCAATGGGCGCATTCTTGAAACCGCCTGCAAGGCCTCCGCGCCCTCTCAGGATGTCTTGTTGGGCGAGCACTACAAGACGGCGTTTACCGCGATAGGCAAACGGGTCGGGATCACGGATTTCACCGTCCGCCTGGACTGCACGCGAGGGCCGGGCACCCTCGGCATTTACCTGGAGGCCGCGCGGCCCGATCCCGTGGTGGCTGGCGCGATGGCCTTGAGCCCGGGCAGTACCGCGGCGGGCATCGTCATCCAGGTCATGGACGGCACCGGCGCGCCGATCACTTGGGGCGCGCCGATCTATGTGCAGGCGCCCGCGGGGGCGGGCAGCGCCTTTGTCTCTTTGAAAGCCGCCTACTACCAGAAGGCGGCGCCGAACAGAATCGTGGCCGGTTCCGCCAACGGGACGGCCACCTTTACGATCGTATACCGATGACTCATGCTCAATTCCTCTCGGCAGCGATGCTGCGCAACACGGCTTTCGCCTTGTCGGGAATCTGCTTTTCGGTGGCGGCCCAGGCCGCGCCTTTCCGTTGCCAGGCGCAGACCGTGGGGGTGTCGATCACCAGCCAGACCACGCAGGCGATCACGTTTTCCTTTCGCCAGGGCAGCGGAACGGGCGGCGCGCGGCCATGGATCACGCTCTACACGTCCAACAACAGGATGCTGCGCTCGGCAAACGGGGCGCCGGTCCAGTGCCAGGCGGGGGGCGGAACCTCGTGCACGGCGGTCTATACGCCTGGCGGTCCGGTCAGCACGCAGCTCTGGGCCGGGTCGTCATTGCGGCCGAATGCGGATAACCCGCTCTTCCATTCGTGGTGCAGCGGTCCGATCAATATCGATTTCAATCCGACGCCGCCCGGCTGCACGGTGACGGGCGGGATGAATAGAACGATTCCGTTGGGCGATTTCGGCACGCACCTATTCCGCAGCGTGGGCACCACGACGGGGGCCAGGCCGTTCAGTCTGGGACTTTCCTGCGAGGCCAACACCAACGTGACGGTGGTGGTGACGGCCGCCCGGGTTGCCGATGCCGGGCGCGGTTTGGTTGAAGTCTCTGGTGGTGCGGCCGGCGTCGCCATTCAGATACTGGATTGGGCGGGCAATCCGGTGCCGCTGGGGACGACGATTGATTACGGCAGGCACGGCCCCGGCTGGGACCTGCCGTACAGCGCGAGGTATTACCAGACGTCGCCTGGCGTGACCCCGGGGGGCGCCAATGGCGCGGTCACCATCACGCTGCAGTATCAATAGGCGGCGCCGTGGCCTGCGGCGGACGCCCTTCGGCCAGCAGACGGGTTTTGGGTCAGGTTATTTTATTTATAAAAATAAATATTACCTATGAAATATAAATTTGAGAAATTTCACCTGGGATTTAGGTGATTACCCGAATTTTTCGTTAAATAAGCCGTGTTTTTGACTTTTCTGGTGGTGATTTGTCGTAAAACTTGATTTCATTAGAAAAATAAAGCGCACCGAAACGCACCAAGCGACGCGCAATAACGGAGACACCATGAAAATCAAGCGTTCGATCGAACGGATCCCCGGCGGCATGATGCTCGTGCCGCTCCTCTTGGGATCCGCGCTGCACACCTTCTGGCCCAATACCGGCAAGTACTTCGGCTCCTTCACCAACGGCCTGATCACCGGCGTCGTGCCCATTCTGGCCGTCTGGCTGTTCTGCCTGGGCGCGTCGATCAATCTGCGCGCTACCGGCACCGTGCTGCGCAAGTCCGGCGCGCTGATTGGCGCCAAGCTCGGTCTGGCCTGGGTCGTCGCGCTCCTGGCCTCGCGCTGGTTGCCCGAGGGCGGCATCGCCACGGGCTTTTTCGCCGGCCTGTCGGTGCTGGCGCTGGTGGCGGCGCTGGACATGACCAACGCAGGCCTGTTCGCATCGTTGATGGAGGAATACGGCACGCGCGAAGAGGCGGGCGCCTCGGTGCTGATCGGCATGGAGTCCGGTCCGCTCATGACCATGATCATCCTGGGCACGACCGGCCTGGCGGCGTTCGAAGCGCATCACCTGGTCGGCGTGGTGATTCCGTTCCTGATCGGCTTCGCGCTGGGCAACCTGGACGAAGACCTGCGCGAATTCTTCAGCCGCGGGCCGCGCATGCTGATCCCGTTCTTCGCCTTCGCGCTGGGTAACACGATCAACCTGTCCGTCATTGTGGACACGGGCCTGCTCGGCATCGTGGTGGCGGTGGGGGTGATGTTGGCGTCGGGCGTGGCGCTGGTGATCTCGGACATCTTGATCGGCGGCGGCCGCGGGACGGCCGGCGTGGCGGCCTCCAGTACCGCCGGCGCCGCGGCGGCTACGCCCAGCCTGGTGGCGGCAGCCGCGCCGCAGTTTCAGCCGTGGGCGCCGGCGGCTACGGCTTTGGTTGCGGCCTGCGTGGTGATCACCGCGCTGCTGGTGCCCATGCTGACGGCCTTCTGGGCCAGGCGCATCGCGCCGCGCGTCCGCCCGGGCAAGACGGAAGCGGTGCCGGTCATGCGGGCCAGCGGGGTGTAGCGCGAGGCGTCAGCGGGGCCGCGCTGACCGCGCTGGACTCGGTCGTGGCCGTGCTATTGCTGATCAAGCCCTGGACCGGGATCGCCTGCGCGCACAGCTCTGGCATCAAGCCTTCAGGTGTTCATACAGGATAGTGGCGCCGATGCCGATCAGCGCCAGTCCACCCAACACTTCGGCGCGCTTGCCGGCCACGTTGCCGACCAGCCGGCCAATCATGACGCCCAAGGTCACCATCAGCATGGTCGCCAGGCCGATCGCCAGCGCCGTGACGGCGATGTTGTTGTCGATGAAGGCCAGGCTGACACCGACCGCCATGGCGTCGATGCTGGTGGCGAAGCCCGTGGCGGCCAGCAGCCAGAACGAATGGCGGCCGACCGGCGCGGCTTCTTCCTTGTCCGCGCCCAGGCCGTTGCGGATCATCATCGCGCCCAGGATACAGAGCATGCCGAAGGCGATCCAATGATCCCAGTCCTGCACGAATTGCGCGGCCATGGAGCCCAGGGCCCAGCCGATCACGGGTGTGATCGCTTCGATCACACCAAAGATCATGCCGGTGCGCAGGGCTTCGGACAAGCGGGGTTTATGCAGCGCGGCGCCTTTGCCGACCGCGGCGGCAAAGGCGTCGGTGGACATGGCGAAGGCCAGGACAATCGTGGAAAGGGCGTTCATGCGAGAGAAGCTCCGACCGGGCGAAACGCATAGACTTTTTCCCTATCGCCCGGTCAGAAGCTACGGAAAAGTCCATGGTCTCGCCAAACCGTATCGGTTGTTTGCGCCATGGCCAGGGGGGCCAAGAATGTTGACGCAAACGCTTTCGGACGGGCCGAAAGAGGCTACTCCCCAAAGAGGTCAGCCAGTGTACCAAAAGGCGCGTTGCACGGGCATGACGGCCCTCGCTCGCCGAGAGAGGGGGCAGGGCCGGCCGTGTGGCGGGTGGCGTCAGGTCAAGCGGGCCCCGTTGGGCACGTCCCGTTCTGGCGTGACCAGTACCGTGTGGTCGGCATCGTCAGCCAACCCCAGCACCAGCACCTCCGAGCGCACCGGACCGACCTGGCGCGGCGGGAAATTCACGATGCCCAGCACGCGCTTGCCCGGCAGGTCTGCCAGCGCATAGCGCCCGGTGATCTGCGCCGAGCTTTTCTTCACGCCGACACCGGCGCCGAAATCGATCGTCAACTTGTAGGCGGGCTTGCGCGCCTCGGGAAACGGATCGGCGGCAATGATTGTGCCCGCGCGGATGTCGACCTTCATGAAGTCGTCGAAGCTGACGGTGGGGGCAGGCGGCGTATTGGGGTCTTGGGTGTAGTGCATGATGAACGGATGCCGTGACGGGAAACGCCGATTATGCCGCGTGGCGCCGAACGCGCCTGGCAGGCGTTACGCCAGATCGATGGCGCCGTCCGTCACGGGCGTGGCCAGCAAGGCATCCAGGCTGATGACGGCGATGCGTCCGTCTATCGTGCCTACCGCCAGCGTGTTGTCGCGTGCGTCCATCGCGTAGATAACCGTGGCGATGCCGTGCATGCAAATCTTGGCGTCCAATTGCTGTTCGCCCGTTTGCGCGTCGAGCAGCATCAGGCGGCCATCCAGGAACGCCGCAGCCACCAGGCCTGCCGCGGTCAGTGGCACGATGCTCGTGGGCGACGCGCCGGTGGCGTGGCGCCAGACCACCTGGCCGCGCGCCAGGCGTTTGCGGAAGATAAAACCTTGGTAGCGGTTGTCGACCGTGGGCGAGTAATGCTTGCCGGCGATGACGACGCCCGGGCCTTGCGCGTCGTCGACGTAGGCGCCGCGGCACTCCATGGCGTGGCTGGCGTGGGTGCCATCGGGTTGCAGCAGCGGCCACAGGCGTTCGATGCGCCCGTCTGGATGGACGATGCACAGGTGCTTGCCTTCGTGCGAGCTGGGCGGCGTGCCTTGCAGGCAGAACAGCGCAGGTGCGCCGTTGATGCCGATGTAGTGGTTGAAGCAATCGTAGTGGCCGGCGTCCAGGCGCCGTTCGGTGGCCAGCGTGGCATCCAGCAGGACGTCGAAGGCGCGCGGACGCGTCGGCCCCATGCGGTCCTGGCGCCCGAGCAGGTGGCCGTCGGCGGCCACTGAAAACGTGTATTGCCCGGGATAATCGCGCGCGGCAATCAGCGCGTCGTCCTTCAGGACATACAGGCGCGAGTCGCGCCGGAAGATATCGGCCGGGTCGGGCGGGGCGATCGCATGCACCGTGACCGCCGCGCCGCGCAGGATTTCCGCGCCATGCCCGCCGCCTTCATGGCGGGCGATCAGCGCGCCTTGCGTGTCGTAGCGATCCAGCAGGCAGCCGTCGTGCGTGGCGCCCAGGGTCGTTGCATCCAGCCACGCAATATCCCAGATCGCGCTGCGCAGGGCCAGGTCGCGCACGCCCAGCCAGTCGGCCAGGCGGCTGGCCACGCCGGGATCCGGCGTGGGGGCGCCGCCGGTGCTGGCCGTGGCCTCGTCCAATTCCAGCGTCAGGGGGGTACGCACGCGCCAGGCCGCGTCGGTGTCGTCGGCTTGCACCCGGTACAAGGTGTCCAGGATCTGGTTCCAGTCGCCGTCGGGATCGCGCTCCCGGTCGCCCCATTCTTCGTCCCAGGGCCTGACCCAGGCTTCGAGGATGCCGCCGTCGTCGCGATAGCGGCAACGCACCACTTCGGGAATGGCCGCGTAGGGGCGGCGGCTCTTGCCGCTTTGCCAGTTCCAGAAAACCAGGTCGCCGTCGAACGAATAGCCGCCGTCGTAGCTGCCCGCGCCGATCGCGACTATCGGTTTGCCGGGGTGGAATGCCACGTCGTTGACCGGCAGGCGCAGCGCGTCATGGACCGCGAACGGCAGGGTTTCGCCGCGCCAGTACAGGCCGACGCGGTAACGCAGCGCCGCGCCGCCATAAGCGGCCCGGGCGCGCGGATTGGTCAGTAGCGGAAACGTCGAGGCCACGGCGGCGATGTCGCCGGCGGGGTTGAAGAAAACGCCGGTGATCCTGCCCGCACCGTGCAGCACGGGGTTCATGAACGGATCGATGCGAGCCGTCATGGCGTGCGCAGCAAGGGCGAATCGAACATCGCGGCGGGCGAGATGATAGGTTCTTCCCAAGGGATGGCCTCGCCGTAGCGTTCTTGCATCTTGGCGCGCACGGCCGGGGCGCTCAGGTCGAATTGCTTCAAGGGCTGCAGCGCGCCGATCTCGATGCCAAGCGCGCGCTGGTAGATTTTCCAGACCAATTCAGAGCAATAGATCTTGTCGTCGGACCAGCCGAACGCGGCGTCGTATGGCTTGCCTGCGTAGGTGGCACCGATGGCCGCCAGGCGGTCACGGGCCTGCGATGTGAGCTGCGACGCATCGCGCAGGCGCTTGACGACATAGGCGCCGCGCTCGCCTTGCGCGGCCCACGCGGCCAGCGGCGTATAGCGCACCGTGGCCGCGGCTTCCAGCACATAGGGGCGGCCTTGCCGCAGCACGATCATGCCCATGTGGCTGTAGGGCGAATGCGTGGCCTGCTGCACGGCCAGGCTTTGCGCGGATCGCGATTGCTGGAACACCAGGTCGCCCGTCTGCATGCCGGGCGCCGCTGTGGCAGCCAGCGACAGGGCGCAGAGCGCGCCGGTGGCGGTGCGGCGGATCAGGGTAAAGGCGGACAAACGCATGGGGGCGTGGGGGTAGGCGCTGTCAGCAGCGCTTCATGATTTGGCGGCGGCGGCCGCGGCGGCGATTTTCTTGGCGCGCGGTTTGGTGGCGGCCGGTTTCGAAGCGACGGGCGCGTCGAATTCCTGTTTGTTCCGTTCGCCCCGCGGGGTGTTTTCCGGATGGGGTTTGGGAAAGGCCCAGGGCTTCGTTTTCTGATCCATTGCTAGTACTCCTTGCACAGGCGGAACAGTAGCATTAGCTGTGGCCGTGGGTAAGTGAGGGTTGACGTCAATATTCATCACATCGTGATATGAACGGGGGGAATCGCGGCGGCGCGCGCGGGCGGTCTTGAAAGGCGGCAGCAAGCTTGGCGGCAAGGCCGGCCAGCTTATGGACAGCGGCGGCGGCGTCGGGTTCACTCGGCAGCAGCAGGGGCGCTTTTTTCAGCACGCTGCCGCGGGCCGCGAGGTCGCGGCGCGCAATTCTACCTTGGCGGCGCGGGCGGGCGTATCTCATCCGAAAGCAGCCACCCTGTAATGGACGCAACTCATCCTTCTGCGTCGCCGCAGGCATCAATCATGCGGGACCGGGCAGGAATACCATGGGGGCGTGCACATAGGGAGGAAACTATGGACACGACCAAGGAATGGTATGCCGCCGTCAAGGAATGGCAGCGCGCGCGGGACGAGCTCACCGCCGCGGTCGCCGCGATCAAATGGCCCAATCCCACACAAGGGTGCCTGGAGACCTATGACCGCGCTTATGCACACGAGACCAGCGCGCGCGAGCGCATGAACGAAGCTTACGAGCGCGTCCGAAAATGACCTGCGCGCGGCGGTTGTAAACTGCCGTACATGACGCAAATACGTTCCCCCCTGACGATCCGGCCGGCGCGCGCCGAAGACGCGGCTGCGCTCGAGGATGTGCTGACGCGTACCTACGAAGGCACCTGGCAGCCGCAGATGACGCCGGAAAAATACCGGCATTTTCTGGACAGCGGCAAGATCCCGCGATACGTGGCCGAGCGCGGTGCGCTGTTTCACGTTTGCGAGGTCGACGGCCGCGTGGCGGGCATGGTGGACTGGGAAAAGAACTTCATCTGGGCGCTGCACGTGCATCCGGACCAGCAACGGCGCGGCGTGGGGGCGGCGTTGCTGGCGCTGGCCGAATCCGGCATGCGGGCGGCGGGCTACGCAGACGCCCGGCTGGAAACCGATACCTTCAATACCCAGAGCCGGGCGTTCTACGGCAAGCATGGCTACGCCGAGGTCGACACCTATCCCGACGAAGAGTGGGACAGCGGCTTTACCACGGTGCTGCTGGTGAAATCCCTGGCGAGCTGAACCGCTCCGCCGCCTTCCGGCCGGTATCCTCGCCCGGAAGGCATTCTGGCTCCATGAAATGCAGGGTATATGGCTCTGGCTATGGGGCCAGGCCGGCGCTATCGTGTGTCTTTCTCCCCAAGACGCCCATTCCCGCCATGTACCTGCCGTCCGCTTTTCGCGAAGAATCGCCCGAGGTCCAGCACGATTTCATCCGCGCGCATCCCCTGGGGGTGCTCATGACCAGCGGGGAGGGCGGGCTGATGGCCAACCACATTCCCTGTCTGCTCTATCCGGAAGGCCCGCAAGGGGTGCTGCGCCTGCACATGGCCCGCGCCAATCCGCAATGGAAGGAACTGGCCGCGGGCGCAGAGTGCCTGGTGGTGTTCCATGGCGCGCAGGCCTACATCACGCCGTCCTGGTACGCGACCAAGGCCGAGACCCACAAGGTCGTGCCCACCTGGAACTTCGTTGCCGTGCACGTCTGGGGCACGCCCCAGGTTCACGATGATCCGTCATGGGTGCGTGCACAGATCGGCGCGCTGACCGACGCGCAGGAAAAGGCGCGGGCCCACCCCTGGCGGGTCGAAGATGCACCCGAAGACTTCATCGCCGCGCAGATGCGCGCCATCGTCGGCGTGGAAATCGCCATCTCGCGCATCGAAGGCAAATGGAAAGTCAGCCAGAACCGCACGCCGGCGGACCGCCAGGGCGTGGCGGCGGGCCTGGCCAACGAGCAGGGCGACGCCGTCATGGCCGGCCTGGTCGCGCGCCGCGGCGGGCTGGACTGATCCTGCCTGGGCCGCGCAACGCGCCGGCCCAGTGCATGGGATCCGGGTGTGTGCTGGCGCATCGCGCTCAGGCCGTGACTGCTTGCCGGCGCGCCGAGGCGCCGCGTCCCCACGCCAGGCAGGCGATTGCCGCCGCTTGCAGGCAGGCCGCCAAGGCCAGGAACCAGAACATCGAGCGGCTCGTTTCGCCCGACACGGACCGCAGCACGCCGAACACGGCCGGCGCGAAGGCATAGGCGCCCTGTGACACCGCCGTGATCAACGGCACCACCCGCAATGTGTCTTCGCGCGCGAACTCCGTCTGCACGATCAGCGGAGGCAGCGAGGTGGCGTTGCCGATGCCCGATCCGAACAACAATACACCCGCCCAAACGGCCCACGTGTGATCCGCGGCCAGCATCAGCACCAGCGAGCCCGCGATTTGCACTCCATAGGCCACGCAGGCGACTTTGCGCCGGTCGGCGGAGGGCGGCATCAGCCAGCCCACCAGCGTGCGCCCGGCAATCGCGCTGGCCGTGGCCAGCCCCATCGCGATGCCCGCGGTCTGCGCGCCCAGCAGCGGCGCCAGCAGCGAAAGCAGATGCGCGATCAGGCCGATCTGCGCGAACAAACCGAGCGTCATGCCCGCGCCCAGCGACAGGAACGCGCGGTCGCGCCACAGCCGCGGCACGAGGGGCTGCGCCGCGGCCGCCGCTTGCGTCGCCGCATCCGGCGTGGCGCCATCGGGCCATTGACCCAGTTGTTGCGGCGTGACGGCGAACACCTTGCGTGACAGTACCGCGATCAGGAGGACCATCGCCGCGCCCACCCACAGCGCGGCTTGCGGGAACCCGTAGCTGGCGATCAGGAACACCCACAACGGCGAAAAGATGACGCCGCCCAGGCTGGCGCCGTTGTACGCCATGCCCAGCACCGCGGGCCGGCGCCGCACGAACCAGGGCGCAATCAGGGCGTTGACCGCGGCTGGACCCAAGGTCACCCAGCCCATGCCGGAAAACAGTGCCGCTACATACAACTGCCACGGCGCGTCTGCCCGCGCCCAGCCCGAAACGCCCAGCGCCAGCAGCACCGCACCCATGAATGTCGATGCCGGCACGCCCCAGCGCCGGTACAGCCGCGGCAGGTTGGCCACCACCACTGCGCCGCACAGGAAGTGCAGCGTGACCGCGGCCGATACCAGCGCCACGCTCCAGCCCGTGCGTTGCACCACCGCATGCAGGAAAACAGGCGGGCCGTAGAAGCCCACGCCCCAGCCGAAGATGGCCAGGGCGAAGGTGGCATACAGGACGTTCCAACCGAAAAAGCGCGGTGCGTTACGCATGATGGGAGCCGACGAGGGGGCCGGCTGTCTTGTTGAGATGACTCGAAGTATGCTTGGGCCTGTACACAACACTTTGGTCTGCGCCGAATTATGGAATCCAAGTTCGCCGACATCAATCTCTCGGCCGTGGCCGGGGCCATCGCCGACCCGGCGCGGGCCCGCATGCTATGCGTGCTGCTCGATGGCCGCGCGCGCACCGCCACGGAATTGGCCGCGGCAGCGGATATCGGCGCGTCCACGGCCAGCAGCCATTTCCAGCGGCTGCGCGAGCAAGGCCTGGTGGACATGGCGGTGCAGGGCAAGCACCGCTATTTCCGGCTGGCCAACGGCGAGGTGGCGCAGGCGCTGGAGGCATTGCTGGTGGTGGCAGGCGCCGAACGCACGCCGTTCAAGCCCAACACGCCGTCGGCGCTGCGCGAGGCGCGCACCTGCTACGACCATATGGCCGGCACGCTGGCCGTGCGCATCCACGACGCGATGCTGGCCCGCCAATGGCTGGCTGCCGACGGCCGTGATTACGTGCTGACGCCGCTGGGCGAAGCCTCGCTGGCGCAGGTGGGCGTGGACGTGGCGCAGGCGCGTCAGCGGCGCCGCCGCTTCGCCTGTCCTTGCCTGGACTGGAGCGAGCGCCGCTCGCACCTGGGCGGCGCGCTCGGTGCCGCGTTGCTGGACGCCTTGCTGCGGCGCGGCTGGGTCGACAAGGACCTGGATTCGCGCGCCCTCTCCGTCACGCGCAAAGGCGCGCGGCAGTTCCCGGCGTTTTTCGGCATGCCTGGGCAGGCGCCGGGAGATACGGCGGACTGGACCCGTTCGGGCGGTCACGTGGCGGCCTAGCGCCTCTCTCGCGGCGGCTCCGCCGTTGAACGCCGCCCGGCCCAGGCCGCCGCGCGGCCCTTTTCCCATTGCACGACCGGCGCCCGCCTTGCGGGCGCGCTAACCACGGCTTTTTTCAACGGGCATTCGCCCTATACAGGAGGTGGCCTTGCCTACGCTGGCCCTGCACGCTTTTCGTCGGATCTTGCCTATCGCGACGGAACTGCGCATCGACGTCAACCATGGTCCGCGCGAAGTGGACAACGAACTCGATGCCATCTACCACCGCATGAACCGTCCTTCGGACCGTCTGCACGCTTTGCCGGAGGTTCAAACCGACATCCCTGGCATGGTGCTTCGCTACCGCGAAGCCGACGGCGAGTATTACGTGTATGTGGTGGACGTGCGGCGGGGCAGGCTGGCGGGATACACCGTGTTCAACCGCCTGATCGAGGTGGCGCGGCGGGCCGATCCCTACGTGCGCGCGCCGCATTCCAAGTACGCCGCGCCCTACCAGGGCATGGGACTGGCGACCTCGGTCTACCGCTGGGGGCTGGACGCGGGCCTGTGCATCATGAGCGGGGCGCGCCAATCGGTCGGCGCCTGCCGCTTGTGGCAGCGGTTGGCGCGCCATTATGAGCTGGGCTATGCCGACTTGCGGCGCAAGCACCTGACCTATCTGGGCCGCACGGTGACGCCGCCGGTGCTGCAGGATCTGCACACCCGCATGTTCCTGCTGGGGCGAGGCTGGACGTTGCCCGATTACCTGCGCGCGACGGGTATGAGTCCGTCCGATGGTGCGCTTTCGCAACAGCTTTAGGGAAATCCCCGGGATGGGGCGGACAGGCGGGCGGGGCCAATCGGCTTCATCTGCCTGTCAGCCGCGCCCCGCTTGCGGATCGACGCATCCGGGGGCACCGTCCATTCCGTCCGAGAAAACGGGGACGTAATTCTGTGATCGCAACAATGTTTCTAGTAGATGCCCGCGTTACAAAACATATCCGAACTGTCATGAACAGCCGGGGTATGCTGAATCGCAGAAAGAGGGCATCCGAAGTGCATCAGAACAACTTGATCTACAAGGGATACCGGCTGACGGCCAAAGTGTCCCGGGGCGCAGGCGATGAGGTTCAAGCGTTGCCCAGCGGCCCTGTCTTCGTCGCATCGATCATGGTGGTCCAGGCTGGCGCCGTGCGCGAAGGCGGCGACGAATATCCGGTACCGCGTTTCGCCGAAGGCGGCTTTGTCTTCAGTCCGCGCGAAGCGGTGCATGCCGCCATTCTGCATGGCCGCGAAATCGTCGACGGCCTGACCAACATGGCCGCCTGACGGGCCGCCATCGACGTTCGCTGCCGGCCTAGTCGGCGAATACGGCTTGCCAGTCGCGAGCCTTGGCCAGCGTCTGCACGCTCGCCGACTGCTCCAGGATGGTCACGGCCTTCTTGAATTCCTCGGCCGACGCCCCGTCTTCCAGAATGACCATGCGCGAGTTGCGCGCGTCCGCCATTTTCACGTCCGACATCTTGCCGTGGGTCTGGTAGACCTGGGTCCAGTCCATCTTCTTGCCGGCCTTGAGCGCGATCGGTTCGATATAGGTCAGCGCGGTGCTGCCGGCTGCCCGCACCGCAAAGGCGAAGTCGGCGGTGTGGCCGCTGCTGCCCTTGGCGCGCGCGCCCTTGACCATGCGGTTCACGCCCACGCCAGCTGCCAGTGCCCGGCCGACCTGGGCACGGAAACGCAGCTGGCTGAACTTGGGCATCCACTTGGCGCATTGGAACGACAGGGCCATGGCCAGCTTGACCGCGTCCCACAGCGCTTCCTGCAACTGCTCGTTGGGGCCCGAGGCGACAATGGCGCCCGACTTGTCGAAGTGCGCCAGGCTGACGCCCGGCGTTTCGTTCAGGATGTCGATGCGCTTGGCCGCCAGGTCGATGCCGTAGCTGGACGCGTGCATCGCGGTCTCACAGGCATCGGTGAGATAGAACGTGGCGTCGTCCGGATGCGCGATGAAAAACGCCGCGTGCTGGCCGTCCAGGCCCAGCGTCATCGGCGAGATCGCGCGGATGGCGTGTTCGCCCGCCGGCAGGACGGTCCAGCCGGAGGCTTCCAGGAAAGTGCTCATAGGATCAATTCGATTTGTCGGCCTTTGAGGGGATGCGCGAATCCACCGGTCAGGGTCAGGTTGGCCCTGGGCAGGAAATACTGCATCAGCTCGCCGATCGTGTGCAGGGCGGGCACGATGGGTTCGGCATAGCCTTCCCCTTCGTCCACCCAGATATGTTCGTGGCTGCGGTCCGCCAGCGGCTTGCGGTATTGCGGCCGGCCTTCGCCCACCAGGCTGGTATGGAAGGAATCGTCTGTGTCCACACCGAACACGCGGTGCGGGCCTACGAACAGGCTGGCGCAGAACGCTTCGGTCAGGAAAATGGTGGCCTGGCCGTGCACCACGGTGCGGGCGCCGCGGTAGGTGGCGCGGAAAATCACGTCGTCGCGCACTTCACCCTTGATGCGGCAGGGGCTGGCAAATTCCATCCACTGGATGCTGAGGCCGCCGGGCTTGGGGATCCAGGTGATCTGCTTGATGGTTTCCTTGGGTTCGGCAAGGATCTCTTGCACCTCATCAACGGTGATTAACGGTTCGAACTTGTTGGCCATGGAACGGATCTAGTGTCTGGAAATGCGCCGCCCGTCTTGCCGCGGCGAACGCGTGTGCATGCGCGGCATTGCGGGGGCGCGGTCTTTTCCCATCGGGCCGCCCAATGGGAAAAGCCCCCTCGCGGGAGCTGGTCCGCGCCATTCACAGGGCGCGGGGCCGTAATCTTACAAGATGAAGACGGGGTCAGTCCTGAATCTGTATGGATATACAGTCAGAGGCGGCGGGGCGGCCAAGGCGGGCCCCCGTCAGCGCGGCGCGGCCCGCAGGCCGTAAACCGCGCCCCGGCTGCCCCGGCTACAGCGAACTGGCGGCGAACGTGTCGCATTGCTTCACGCTACCGCTTTCCAGGCCGCGCTTGAACCAGCGCACCCGCTGCGCCGACGTGCCATGCGTGAAGGCGTCGGGCACCACATAGCCCTGGCTTTGCTTCTGCAGCCGGTCGTCGCCGATGGCGGTGGCGGCGGCCAGCGCTTCCTCGACGTCGCCGCTTTCCAGGATGTTGCGCGCCGCGTTGGCGCGCTGCGCCCACAGCCCTGCGAAGCAATCGGCCTGCAGCTCAAGCCGTACCGACAGGGCGTTGGCCTGCGACGGATTGCGGCGGCGCAGGTTGTCGACTTGGTCCGATATGCCCAGCAGATGCTGGACGTGATGGCCGACTTCGTGCGCAATGACATAGGCCTGTGCGAAGTCGCCGGGCGCCTTGAACTTGTTCTGCAGCTCGTCAAAGAATGCCAGGTCGATATACACCTTGCTGTCGCCGGGGCAATAGAACGGCCCCATCGCCGCTTGGCCCGTGCCGCAGGCCGTGGGCGTGGCGCCGCGGAACAGCACCAGCTTGGGGGCCACATACTGGCGGTTCAGGTCCTTCTGGAAAATGGCGCTCCAGGTGTCTTCGGTCTCGCCAAGCACCTTCGACACGAAGCGGGCCTGCGGGTCGTTGGCGGGCGGTTTGGCGGCGGGCGCCTGTTGCTGCTGTGTGGGCGGGCCTTCGGCCATCTGCAGCACCACGTTGGGGTCCACCCCAAAATACATGGCCACCAAGGCCAGCACGATGGTGCCGATACCGATGGTGCCACGTCCGCCGATACGCGGGCCGCCGGCGCGGCGGTCTTCCACATTGTCGCTTTCGCGGGAATCATCCAGGCGCATACTGTGTCTCCGGGCAGGCCGGCAAGGCCGCCATGTGTTGCGTTGCCGCCGTTGGCAGGGCGGCCTTCAAGAGTGTTAGGATAATCCCATGGCCCTTCATTTAGATATCCACCCCGCGAATCCCCAACCGCGCCTGCTCAAGCAGGCCGCCCAATGGCTGAACGACGGGGGGCTGGTGGCGGTACCCACCGATTCCAGCTACGCGGTCGTCGCGCGCCTGGACGACAAGAACGCCGCCGACGGGCTACGGCGCTTGCGCGGCCTGGACGAACGCCATCATCTCACGTTGCTATGCCGCGACCTGGCTGAAATCGGCCATTTTGCCCGCGTGGACAACCGCCAGTACCGCTTGCTGAAAGCCGCCACGCCCGGCCCCTGGACCTTCATTCTCGAAGCCACCAAGGAAGTGCCGCGCCGCGTATCGCATCCGTCGCGAAAGACCATCGGCATTCGCGTGCCCGACCATGCCGTTATGCTGGGCTTGCTCGAGCAGGTGGGGGCGCCGTTGCTGTCCACCACCCTCATCCCCAAGGATGAGACCGACGCGCTGAACGATGCTGAAGCCATCCGCGAGCGCTACGATCACGAACTGGCTGCCATCATCGACGCCGGTGCTTGCCCCCATTCGCCGACCACCGTCATCGACCTGACCAGCGAAGAGCCAGTCGTGGTGCGCGTGGGCCGCGGCGATCCGGCCACGCTGGGCCTGGCTTGACCCTGCCCGCCGCGTTTCTCCATGAATGACATCATCCAAACCATCGCGGTCTACGCGATACCGGTGATCTTCGCGATCACCCTGCACGAGGCAGCGCACGGATACGTCGCGCGCATGCTGGGCGACCCCACCGCCTACCAGGCTGGCCGCGTCAGCCTGAATCCGGCGCGCCACATCGATCCGGTCGGCACGCTGTTGGTGCCGGTGGTGATCCTGCTGATGTCCAAACTGATGGGCAGCTCGGGCATGCTGTTCGGCTGGGCCAAGCCGGTGCCGGTGGACTTCGGCCGCCTGCGCCGCCCCAAGAAAGACATGTTGTGGGTGGCGCTGGCCGGTCCCGCGGCCAATCTCCTGATGTCCATCCTGTGGGTGTTTTCGCTGCGCCTGTTCCTGGAATCCGGCATGCAGGAAAGCTTCTGGTTCGAAATGGCAATGGCCGGCGTGCAGGTCAACCTGGTGCTGATGGCCCTGAATCTGCTGCCGATTCCGCCGCTGGATGGGGGACGCATCCTGTTCAGCCTGCTGCCCAACCGCTTGGCGTGGCAATACGCGAAAATCGAGCCGTATGGCATGGTGATCGTGATCGTGCTGCTGGTCACCAATGTGCTCTGGGTATTGATGAGTCCGATCCTGGCGTTAGGAACGACAATCGTTCAGTGGTTTCTGTAGGATTTCGGCCAATATCCGTTAAACTCAGCGGTTTCATTGATTCTGGCCCTGAGGCATCCCGCCATGGGGCGTTGGAGCCCTTCATTTATGGCATCCCCTGCAACCGCCGCAGGCGTTAATTTCCAGGGCAGCATGGTGGCCCTCGTCACCCCGATGCAGCCCGATGGCAGCCTTGACTACGCTGCCTACCGGTCGTTGATCGACTGGCATGTCCAGGAAGGAACCGACGCACTTGTGGTGGTGGGCACCACGGGGGAGTCGCCGACGGTTTCCATGGAAGAACACGCGGAACTCATCCGCGTGGCGGTTGAGCATGCCGCTGGCCGCATTCCGGTCATCGCCGGCGTGGGTGCCAACTCCACCGACGAAGCCATCCACCTGACCCGCCACGCCAAGGCCGTGGGCGCGCAGGCAGGCCTGTCAGTGGTTCCGTACTACAACAAGCCCTCGCAAGAAGGCCTGTACCGCCACTTCCGCACGATCGCGGAAGCCGTGGACCTGCCCACCATCCTGTACAACGTGCCGGGCCGCACCGTTGCCGACATGAGCAACGAAACGGTTCTGCGCCTGGCCCAGGTGCCGGGCATCATCGGCATCAAGGACGCCACCGGGGATATCGCCCGCGGCGGCCTGCTGCTGCGCGAGGCGCCTGCCAGCTTCCAGGTCTTCAGCGGCGATGATCCCACCGCCGCCGCCCTGATCCTGCTGGGGGCCCGCGGCAATATTTCCGTTACCGCCAACGTCGCGCCCAAGCTCATGCGCGAGCTGTGCGCGGCCGCACTGGCGGGCGATGTTCCCAAGGTGCGTGAACTTAATGCGCATTTGGCCCGTCTGAACAAGGCTTTGTTCGTTGAAGCCAATCCTATCCCCGTCAAGTGGGCGTTGGCCGAAATGGGCCGCACCGCACTGGGCTACCGGCTTCCGCTGGTTGAACTGGGGGCGCAGCACCACGAAACGGTGCGTCGTGTGCTCCAGGAAACGGGTCTGCTCTAAATATCGTGAGGATACGTATGAACAAGCGTCATGCCGGTCTGTCGGCATTGATGTCTCTGGTGTTGTTGGCCGGCTGCAGCGAGGTCAACCAATTCCTGGGCAATGAAGAATCCGTCAACTACAAGAGCGCAGTCACTCAGCGTGGAGAGCCTCTGAGCATTCCGCCTGACCTGACCCAGGCAGCCAGCGATCCGCGCTACCGCGCGCCCGCTTCCGGCTCGACGACGTACTCGCAGTTCCAGCAACAGGGCCAGGCGCAAGCCAGCAGCCCCAAGGCCAGCAATGTGCTGCCCGGCCGCCAGGACATGCGTGTCGAACGCGACGGCGACCTGCGCTGGCTCGTGGTCGACCGTGCCCCCGAAGATGTCTTCCCGCGTCTGGTCGACTTCTGGACCGAAAATGGTTTCACCGTGGCCAGCAACAACCCTGGCGCCGGCCTGATCGAAACCGACTGGGCGGAAAACCGCGCCAAGATCCCGGAAAGCTGGCTGCGCCAAGCGCTGGGCGCGGTGCTGGAATCGGCTTGGGATAGCGGCGAGCGCGAGAAATTCCGCACCCGCGTCGAACGCGTCAACGGCCACACCGAAGTCTACGTCAGCCACCGCCAGATGCTGGAAAAGCGCGTCGGCGGCGACGGCTCGCAAGTGCAATGGCAGAACGGCAAGGAAGATCCGGGCCTGAACGCCGCCATGCTGGCGCGCATGATGGTCTACCTGGGTTCCGACGTCGACAACGCCCGCAAGCTGGTGCAGCAGGCGGAAGCCGCGCCGCAAAAGCCCGCGGTGCAGCAAGACGTCCGCGCCCAGGGCGCGCTGCTGGTCGTCAACGAATCGTTCGACCGCGCATGGCGCCGCGTCGGCGTGGCGCTGGACGGCGGCGGTTTCGCGGTGGACGATCGCGACCGTTCGGCCGGCGACTACTTCGTGCGCTACTTCGATACCGACACGGGCGAAAAGATCGACCAGCCGGGCTTCTTCAGCCGCATGTTCTCGGGCGACAAGAAGGCCGAGGCGCCGCAGTACCGCATTCACCTGACCGCCAGCGGCGAGCAGACCAACGTGACGGTGCTGGACGCCAAGGGCGAACGCGACAGCAGCGCCACGGCCCAGCGTCTGCTGAGCGTGCTGAAAGACAAGATGTGATCCATGCCAGTTGCAGGCGCTTGAAAACAGCGTCTGCACGGCTAAAAGGCCCCTGCGGGGGCCTTTTCTTTTGGGCGGGGCGTAAAGGCCTTTTGGCTGACGTCTTTCCGGCCTCTAACGGGCCGCTATCCAGGGAACGCCTGCCCTTGCTCCAAGCAAAAGCCCCGGCATCGCTGCCGGGGCCTTGTCGTGCTTAGAGCGGGGGTTCTTCTCTATTTACGATGCGGGCGTGGTCGAGCCGCCCGGGGTGTTCGAGCCGCCGCCAGGCGTCGTGCCGGGCGTGGGGGCCGGAGCCGGAGAGGTGGCCGGCGGCGTCGTGGCCGGCGCGGGGCTGCTTGCGCCCGGAGTGGGGTTGTTCGCGGGCGCCGCGGCATCTTCCTTCTTGTTGCAGGCGCTGAGCGACACGGCCAGCACCGACGCAATAATCAAGGTTTTGCTCATCATTTTTGGACTCCTGTAGATGACGACTCTTGAAACCCCGTTAGGGGAAACCAGAACCCAGGCTACAGGAAGCCGTCAGGGATGCGAGTGTGAAAATTAAAGAGGTGGCATCCCAACGGCAACAAACCTTTCCGCAAGGTGTGATGTCTTTCCTTATGTGACCCGATGCTCAGACCTCATTGCGTTCTGTGTGGAACGGATACGCGCAGGTGTCTGGATACTACGAAGCCACGTAATGGATCCAGCCCGAATCCAGCCAATCCGCCAGGCAGGAGCGCGCCTCGTCCGTCAAGCGGGCGCAGGCGGGATCGGCGCAATCCAGGCTGCGCGCATCGGCCAGCTCGCATAGTGCGGCCGAGGCCGGCGTCATGGCGGTCTCGCCGTTGATGAACAGCTGCTTGCCGCGGTAGAGCATGCGGCTGCGGCGATCCAGCACCAGTTTGCCGGTGGCGGGCCAGTGGTCTTCGAGGTCCACGTCCAGGCCTTCGGGCGCGTCGAAGACGCTGAGGTTGCTGGGCTCGGTCAGCCAGCAGCCCAGGAAGCGCGAGGCCAGCGCGTCGTCAAAGCGCAGTTTCTGCACGGTTTCCAGCGTCGCCTCGACCAGCGCGTCCGGCACCTGGGCGGGCGTGGTGACCGCCGCCTGGGCCGGGTCGCGGTACACGGCCGACAGCTTGGGGCCGGGCAGCGCCGGTTCGCCGTAGGGGCCGCCAAGCAGGCCGACCCGGGCCATCACCTGGTCGGCCGCGGCTTCCAGCAGGCCGCGCGCCAGCGTCGCTTGCGTGGGGGCGCGGAAGCCGATGGAGATGGTCATGCAGCCGTCGCCTGCGGCGATGCCATCGTGCGCGGCCTGCGGCGGCAGGTACAGCATGTCGCCGGGCGCAAGCACGGCCTGCGCTTCGGGCTCGAATCGGCTCAGGATCTTCAGCGGCAGGCCGGGTTCCAGCGACAAGTCTTTCTGGCGTCCGTAACGCCATTCGCGTTCGCCGGCAGCCTGCAGCAGGAACACGTCGTAGCTGTCGAAATGCGGACCCACGCCGCCGCCGTGGCTGGCGATGCTGATCATCACATCGTCCAGGCGGGCATCCGGAATGAAGCGGAACTGCTGCAGCAGCTCGGCCGCGGCATCGCTGTGCAGGTCTACGCTTTGCACCAGCAGCGTCCAGTCGCCTTCGTTGTCTTTCGGCAGGCGCGCGAACGGGCCGCTTTCCATCTGCCATTCGCCGTTCTCGCGCCAGATCAGGCGCGATTCGACGTCGTCGCGGCGGGCCAGCTTCTTGATGGCGGCGATGGTCACCGGCGGCTTGAAGCCGGGAATGGCCTGGCGGATCAGCAGCGGCTTCTTTTGCCAGTAACGGCGCATGAAGTCGTTGGGGCTTTGGTCGCCCAGCAGCGGCAGGGGGTGGTCGAGGTTCATTGCAGATGCTTCTTCAGGCGGTAGAGGGCGTCCAGCGCTTCGCGCGGGGTCAGACTGTCGGGGTCGATGCCGGCCAGTTCTTCGCGCAGCGAGTCCAGCGCCTCGATGGCGTCGGCGCGGTCGGCGTCGGCGTAGGCCTGCGCGTCAGCGTCGGCTGCCGCCGAGAACAGGCCCAACTGCGGCGTGGGCGCGCCTTGCGCTTCCAGGCGCTCGAGCTCGCGGGTGGCCTGGCGGATCACGGCGGCGGGCACGCCGGCGCGTTGCGCCACCTGGATCCCGTAACTGCGGCTGGCGGGGCCTTCGCGCACTTCGTGCAGGAACACGATGCCGCCCGCGGATTCGGCGGCGGCCAGGTGCACGTTGGCGGAGGCGGGCTGTTCGGCTGGCAGGCGCGTCAGTTCGAAGTAGTGCGTGGCGAACAGCGTCAGCGCGCGGTTGTGCGCCAACAGGCGGCAGGCGATGGCCCAGGCCAGCGCCAGACCGTCGTAGGTGGACGTGCCGCGGCCGATCTCGTCCATCAGCACCAGGCTGTTGGGCGTGCTGGCCGACAGGATGGCTGCCGCTTCGGTCATTTCCATCATGAAGGTCGAGCGTCCGCCCGCCAGGTCGTCGGCGGCGCCGATGCGGGTGAAGATGCGGTCGATCTTGCCGATGCGGGCGCGGGCGGCCGGCACGAAACTGCCGATGCGCGCCAGCAGCACGATCAGCGCCACCTGCCGCATGTAGGTCGATTTACCGCCCATGTTCGGGCCGGTGATCAGCAGCATGCGGCGCGCCGGGTCCAGCCGGCAGCCGTTGGGGGTGAAGCGCTCGATCGCGTGCTCGACCACCGGATGGCGGCCCGCGTCGATATCGATGTCGGCCTGTTCGGACAATTCAGGCGCGATCCAGTCGTGACGGCGCGCGTGTTCGGCCAGCGCGGCCAGCGTGTCCAGCTCGGCCAGCGCACCGGCGCAGTCGGACAGCGGCCGCACGTGCTCAGCCAGCACGTCCAGCAGTTGCTCGAACAGCCATTTCTCGCGCGCCAGCGAACGGTCCTGCGCCGACAGTACCTTGTCCTCCCAGGTCTTGAGTTCCGGGGTGATGTAGCGCTCGGCATTCTTGAGCGTCTGGCGGCGGCGGTAGTCTTCCGGCACCTTGGCCGTCTGGCCCTTGGTGACTTCGATATAGAAGCCATGCACGCGGTTGAATTCCACGCGCAGGTTGCTGATGCCGGTGCGCTCGCGCTCGCGCGCTTCCAGCTGCACCAGGAAGTCGCCGCCGTCGGCGGCCAGGCCGCGCAGCTCATCCAATTCGGCATCGAAGCCCGCGGCCAGCACGCCGCCGTCGCGGATCGCGACCGCGGGTTCGGCGGCGATGGCGCGCACCAGCAGGGCGGCCAGCGCCGGGTCTACCGACAGGTGCGAGATCAGTTGGCCCAGGCGCGGCGAATCGGCCATGGGCTCGACCAGGTCGCGCAGCGCCGGCAGGGCCTGCAGCGCATCGCGCAGGCTGGCCAGCTCGCGCGGGCGCACCGAGCGCAGCGCCAGCCGCGCGGCGATGCGCTCGATATCGGGAAACGCGTTCAGGGCGCCGCGCAGCGCTTCCAGCAGGCCGGCCGAGCCGAAGGTCTGCTCGACGTCCATGCGGCCGGCCAGGAGGGCCGAGATGGCCTGCTGGCGGGCCTGGGCCTGCTCGTTCTCGCGCAGCGGATGATGCAGCCAGCGGCGCAGCAGGCGGCTGCCCATCGGCGTGCGGCAGCCGTCCAGCAACGAGAACAGCGTGGGTGCATCTTCGCCGGACAGCGTCTGCGTCAATTCCAGGTTGCGGCGCGTCACCGGGTCCAGCAGCACGAACTGGCCGGGGCGTTCGGCCGACAGGCTCTGCACGTGCGCCAGCGCCTGCGACTGCGTGCGGGCCGCGTAGCGCAGCAGCGCACCGGCGGCGCAGATGCCCGCGGGCATGTCTTCGATGTCGAAACCGGCCAGCGTGTCGGTCTTGAAATGCGCCAGCAGATGCGCGCGCGCGCCGTCACTTTCGAAATGCCAGTCCGGCACGCGCGAGCGCGCGCCTTCAAACGGGAAATCGAATTCCGCGCTGTCGGCGCAGATGATCTCCGCCGGCGCGACACGATGCAGTTCGGATTCCAGTTGCGCCGGCGCGCATTCGGTCACGCGGAAGTCGCCGCTGGCCAGGTTCATCCATGCCAGCCCGGCGCGGGGCGCCCGGGCGTTGCCGGACACAAACACCGCGGCCAGCGCGCGGTCGGCCTTGGCCGGCAGCAGCGCGTCGTCGGTCAAGGTGCCCGGCGTGACGATGCGCACGATGCGGCGCTCGACGGGCCCCTTGGAGGTCGCCGGATCGCCGATCTGTTCGCAGATGGCCACCGATTCGCCCGCCGCCACCAGCCGCGCCAGGTACTGCTCCATCGCATGCACCGGCAAGCCAGCCATCGGGATGGGGGTGCCGTTGGACGAGCCGCGCTTGGTCAGCGTCAGATTGAGCAGCCGCGCGCCGCGCTCGGCGTCTTCGTAGAACATTTCATAGAAGTCGCCCATGCGATAGAACAGCAGCAACGGACCTGCCTCCGACTTGAGTCGGAGGTATTGCTGCATCATGGGAGTGTGGCCCGCGTGGGCCTCGGCGGCGGAGAGTTGTGTTGCGGAATTCATGCCCGTGATTGTATCGGGCTGAGGCGGGGGATGTGGGGTGGGGTTGGGGCCAGGACGGCGGGCTGGACAAGAATTTCAGGCCAGCCAGGTCTGCCGCGATTGAGCGAGGACCGCAGACCGTGCTTTATCTCGAAGCGGGCGGTGCGCCGGGGGCCAGAGGTGCCGGTACTGCTTGCGCTGGCGAGGGCGCATAGGAGTACACCTGCGGAAAGGCCGCCGGCGGCATGCGTTGAAGGCCGAAGTAAATAGCCCCGATGACAGCGATGATGCTGACGATCCACTTGTAAATGTCTGTATGAGCCCGCTCCACGGAGGCGCGAATGCTTCCGATATCCAGCTTCGAGTCGATGCTGGCGAGGGTGGTCTTGACGGCGCTGACATCGCCCTTCAAGGTATTGACGTCGGCCTTGAGCGTGTTGACGTCGCCTTTCAGTGTGTTGACGTCGCCCTTGAGCGTATTGACATCGCCCTTGAGCGTGTCGACGTCCCTCTCGATTCGGCCAAGTCGGCCGTCGATAGCATCTACCCGCTTTTCAAGGTGTGCCAAGCGATTCATTCGCGCATTATCGCTTCCATGGACCCCCGTGCCAAACGAGGGCCCGCGGGCTCCCGGGGCCCGGTGGTTGAGTGTCAGTCCATCCTGCTTCACTGCCGTTCCATTTTTTTTAATCAACCGAAGCAGAATAATCAAAACGGGTCGGTCAAACGGCGAACGCGCCCGCTTATAGGACGAGCTCGCGCCTCGGCTGCCCTATCAGATGAGCAGACGTCGAAACGGTCTTGGGGGGCACTGCGGGTAGCCTGAATTCCAGCCGCGCGTCTGCGCGTAAACCCCTGACGGGGCTGGATAATTTCGGTCTGGCTGTGGATGCCAGACGCGTTCTACGATGTTGTCGGCAAAGGCGCAGTTAACGGCCGATCTTCGTTTCCTGCCCATACCCGAACGGCCAGCGGCGGCGGGTGGGTTCGGGCTTGGTGGTGTCTTCTTGCATGGTCTTCTCCTTGTCGTGCATTCCCGGGGAATTCTATTTCGCCGGATGTAACAGCATTGCAAGTGATCGTTAGCACTCTACCGGCAGGGGACTGCCGGGCCTTGACGTTCAATCGGCCGCGAACAGGGTGACCTGGCGTTCCAGCGCGTACGTGGCGCGGTAGCTCGCGGGCGAGGCGGCGCGGTCGATCAGCAGCAGGCCTTCGCGCTCGGCGGCGGCCAGGACTTCGCGCAGCTTCTGGCCGCCGTCTACGCCCGTGGCCTCCTGCAGGCGGCCCAGGGGCAGGTAGTCGCCATTTTTCACGCCGGCCAGGCGCGGGAAGGCGCTGAGCCAGATGCTGCGCGGGGGTGGGGAGTTGATCAGACTGGTCATGGGTGGGACGCCAAGGTGGTCTAAATACTGTATGAATAAACAGTATATCCGAACAGTCCTACTTTCCAGAGCCACGATGTCGCATCGGTCTGATATCGCGAGGGTAGGGCGGACAGGTGGGCCTCTGGTGTGTCCGTCGCGACGCCATGGGGCGCCGGCTTCCAGGCCGGCGACATCAATCCCGCTCGCCAGCCGGCCAATCAAGCCGCTGGCGTGCCCGTGTGCGCCAGCAGGCAATCCGCCAGCGCATCGAACACGGCCTTGCAGCGCGGGCTGGCGCGCAGGTCTTCGTGCATGGTGATCCAGGTTTCCAGCGGGAACGCGACGTCGCGCGGCAGGACGCGCACCAGCGCTTTGTCGCGCCGCGCCAGCGCGGCCTGGCAGGTGCCGATACCGGCGCCGGCGCGGATCAGGGCCAGCTGCGCCAGGTCGCTGTCGGCGCGCAGGGCGAAGGCGTCGCGGTTCCAGGCGGGGACCGGGAAACGCTTGCGGGCATTGCGCAGGAAGGGGGTTTCGGCGTCATAGCCGATCAGCGCGTGGCCGGCCAGGTCGGCTGGCGTGGAGGGGGTGCCGTGGCGGCGCAGATAGTCCTTGTGGGCGAACAGGCCGATGTCGACGGCGCCGACCGAGCGGGCGATCAGCTGTTCCTGGCTGGGCGGAGCCATGCGCACGGCGATGTCGGCCTCGCGCAGCAGCAGGTTCTGCACGCGGTTGGTCGGCGCCAGTTCGATGGTCAGGCGCGGGTGATCGCGCCGCAACTGCGCCAGGGCGGCAGGCAGCACCTCGATGCCGATGACTTCGCTGGCCGAGATGCGCACGGTGCCGGCGATGCCTGCGCCGTGGCCGGCCGCCGCGCGTTGCAGCGCCGCGGCGTTGCTTTGCATGGCTTGGGCGTAGCCGCGCAGCGCCAGGGCGGCGTCGGTGGCGAGCAAGCCGGTCTGCGAGCGCGTGAAGAGGACCTGGCCCAGGGCGCTTTCCAGGGCCGCGATGTGGCGGCCCGCCGTGGGCTGGGTGATGCCCAGGGCGCGTGCCGCGCCGGATAGCGAGCCTTCGTCGAGCACCGCGAGAAAGCTGCGATACAGTTCCCAGCCGATCGGATTGGTCATGCGTAAATGTATAGCGGCACGCCTTTGTTCGGCAATTTATTTATGGATAAGACCGCGCCAGAATGATTGCCATGGACGACAGGAGCGAGACCATGAAGACGATTGATGCGGGCCGGCCAGGGACGGCCTTGGTGTTGGGCGCCACTGGCGGAGTCGGCGGCGAGACGGCGCGGCAATTGCGCGACGCCGGCTGGGGCGTGCGCGCCTTGGTGCGCGGGCTGGAAACGGAAACGGCGCAGCGCGATGGCATGACGTGGCTACGTGGCGATGCAATGCGCCGGCGGGATGTGGCGCGGGCGGCGCAAGGGTGCGACGTGATCGTGCATGCGGTGAATCCGCCAGGCTACCGCCGCTGGAGCGAACTGGTGCTGCCGATGATCGACAACACGATCGCGGTGGCGGCCGCGCAGGGGGCCGCTATTGTGCTGCCGGGCACGATCTACAACTATGGGCCGGACGCGTTTCCGGTGCTGACCGAGACGTCGCCGCAGCATCCTTTGACGCGCAAGGGCGCGATCCGGGTCGAGCTGGAACACCGGCTGCAACTGGCCAGCGGCCAAGGCGTCCGCGTGATCGTGCTGCGGGCGGGGGATTTCTTCGGGCCACGGGCGGGCAACAACTGGTTCTCGCAGGGGCTGGTCAAGCCGGGGCAGCCGGTGCGGGCGGTGCAGCTGCCGGGCGAGCCGGGCGTGGGCCACCAATGGAGTTATCTGCCGGATGTGGCGCGCGCGCTCGTGCAACTGCTGGCGCGCCGCGAGGCGCTGCCGCCGTTCGCGGCGTTTCATATGGCGGGACATTGGGATCCGGATGGCACGCAGATGGCCGCCGCTATCGTGCGCGTGGCCCGGCGCCATGGCATGAACCCGCGACTGCGCGCGTTTCCGTGGGGGCTGCTGCGTCTGGCGGCGCCGTTCGCGCCGACGCTGCGCGAGCTGATGGAAATGCGCTATCTGTGGCGTCAGCCATTGCGCATGGACAATGCGCGGCTGGTCGAATGGCTGGGCGCCGAACCGCACACGCCGCGGGACGAGGCAGTGGAAGCGACGTTGTGCGGGCTCGGTTGCCTGCCTGGGGCGCCGATCCAGGCCAAGGCACTGGCCTGACGCTTCGGCCCGCTCCGGCGGATCCAGGCTCATGCGTGGGCGCTGGTTCATGGCCGTGTGGGCATGCGCCGCCAGGGGCATCCAGGCCGCAACGCCCGGCTCCCTGGCTTGCCGCTGGCCGACCCGGCCATGCACAATGGCGCGACGCGGCCGTTGCAGCGCCGCCGGAGCACCCGATGTCCGAGATTCCCTTTCCCGCCACGCTGGACGCCAGCGAACGGGTGACGATTGCCCACGGCGTCCACCGCGCCGAGTTCGCCCCGGGCGGCGGCGGACGGCTGACGCGCCTGGCCACCGGCGTGCACGAGTGGATCGTGCCGTTGACCGAGTCCGATTGGCCGCCCGCCGACTGGCCGCGCGCGGGGTCCTATCCGCTGGCGCCGTACTCAAACCGCGTGCGCGGCGGCAGTTTCACGTTCAATGGCGCGCGTCACGCGTTGCAGTCGTTGCCTGGACGGCCGCAGGCCATCCACGGCAGTGGCCTGTATCAGGCGTGGCAGGTGCGACACCTGGCCGACGATGCGGTGGACCTGGTGCTGGAACAGCCGGCCGGCGTGCTGGGCTGGCCCTGGGCGTTTGAATGCGTGCAGCGCTACCGGCTGGATTCGCGGGGCCTGTCGCTGACGCTGCTGATGATCAATCACGGCGACGCGCCGATGCCGTTCGGCTGCGGCATCCATCCGTACTTCACCGCCGAGCGGGTGGCCCTGCACGCGCGCCGCATCTGGCCGGCGGATGCGGACGGCCTGCCAGCCGCCAGCCAGACGACGCACGTGCGCGAACTGGGCCGTTCGGCGCAGGGTTGCGATACCTATCTGTCGCAATGGGGCGGTCACGCCACGCTGCATTGGCCGGACGGGCACGAACTGTTGCTGCATGCCGATCCGGCCTTTGCGCACCTGGTGGTCTACACCGCGCCGGGCTCGGCGTTCCTGTGCGTGGAGCCGGTGACCAACGTGGCCGACGCCTTCAATCTGGCGGCGTCGGGCGATACCCGCACCGGCATGCAGGTGCTGGAGCCGGGCGCGCGTTTCAGCGCCACGCTGCTGCTGGCGTTGCAGCCGCCGCGCGCGAATCGTTGATTCGAAATGGCCACTGGCATGCGGCCGGCCCTGCGGCGATAATCCGGCAAAACCCAGTCCAGGAGTCGTTACGTGAAAAAGCTCAGCACCGAACAATTGCAGGCTGCGGCCGAGACGCTGCGCCGTGCGCAGGCCAAGTTGGCCCGCGCGGGCAACCTGCCGCTCGAGCCGACGATCTACGCCAGCGCCAAAGGCTTCCGGCGCAACGTGCCCGACTATGTCTGGTCGTGGCTGTCCGGCCTGCTGGCGCCGCACAAGAGCCTGTCCGCCTGGATGGACGCGCACCAGCCGGGCTGGCGCGAAGGCAAGACGCCGTCGGCGGTGGTGTACGCGCGCACCGAGAATGGCTGGTTCGACTGGCTGATCGCCGAATTGGATGCCGAGATCAGCGACCCCCATGCACGCGCCAAGCGCGAAGGCCACGCCTGACCCTGGGTCTGCGCGCGGCCTGCTTGTTCAGTTGCTCGATGGCGTATTCCAGGGATTCCTGGGCGCTGATGCCGGCCGCGCTTTCCGCTTGGAGCAGGCCGACGACTGCAAACTGAGCATGCGGCGGGTCGGAGTACAGCCATACGGCCCCAGCCTGCGACGGCGCGTAGCGGTTGCCGGTGGGAATGCCGGTGCCGGCGCAGGCAGTGCGCTGCCGGCCCGCGCTTACGTCCGAGCGCGCGCGGCGCGCAGGTATCGCAGCAGTTGGAACAGGCCTTCAAGCACGGCGGCCGCGAGCAGCGCGGCCAGGACGGACCCCAGGACCAGCGCGTCCCACAGGCGCGGCGGGCCGACCCGGAACTGGATGGTGTCGAACACCAGCCCGGCGGTGACGCCCGCGATGACGACGGCCCGCCACCCTTGCAAGGGGACCAGCCGCAGCATCAGCAGGGTGAACGCCACCATGCCCCAGAGCATGGGTTCCTGCGCTTGGCGAAACAGGTGACAAATCAGAGCAGACTCCCGAAAGCGCGGCCGCGGGCTGAAGGCCCGTGGCGCGCAGTCGAGTTTGTACCTCTTTCTTTACGGTAATGCGAGACGCCCGTCCTGTTTCGCCAGGAAAGGCGGCTCCCTCAGAAGCCTTCCAGCACCACCTTGCCCTGGGCCTTGCCGCTTTCGATGAAGGCGTGGGCGCGGCGCAGGTTGCCGGCATTGATCTTGCCGTAGTGCTCGCCCAGCGTGGTGCGCAGGGTGCCGTTGTCGATCAGCCGCGCGGCCTGGTTCAGCAGTTCGTGCTGGGCGATCAGGTCGGGTGTGCCGTGCAGCGGCCGGGCGAACATGAACTCCCAGTGCAGCGAGGCCGACTTGCCCTTGAGCAGGCGCACGTCGATGGCCGCCGGGTCGTCGATCAGGGCGATCTTGCCTTGCGGCGCGATGGCCTCGGCCATCTGCGCGAAGTGCTTGTCGGTCTGGTTCAAGCCCGCGATGAAGCTCACCTGTGGATAGCCGATGCGCTTGAGCTCCTCGGTCAGGGGCTTGCTGTGGTCGATGACATGGTGCGCGCCCAGCGCGCGCACCCAGGCCTGGGTTTCGGGCCGCGAGGCGGTGCCGATGACGGTCAGGCCAGTCAGTTGGCGCGCCAGCTGGACCAGGATCGAGCCGACGCCGCCGGCCGCGCCGATCACCAGCAGGGTGCCCTGGCTGGGGGCGGCGTTGTCCAGCACGCGCAGACGGTCGAACAGCAGCTCCCACGCGGTGATGGTGGTCAGCGGCAGGGCGGCCGCCTGGGCGAAGTCCAGGCTTTGCGGCATGCGGCCGACGATGCGCTCGTCCACTACGTGCAATTCGCTGTTGGCGCCGGGGCGCGTCAGGGCGCCGGCATACCAGACCCGGTCGCCGGGCTGGAACAGGCTGGTCTTGGCGCCCACGGCGCGCACGATGCCGGCCGCGTCCCAGCCGATGATCTCGGGCTGGCCGTCCTTGGGCTTGCGGTTGGCGCGGATTTTCACGTCCACCGGATTGACGGAAATGGCGTGGACCTCGACCAGCAAGTCGTGGTCGCCGGGCACGGGGTCGGCCATGGTGATGTCCTGCAGCGCTTGGGGATCGTTGGCGGGCAGGTTCTTGAAATAGGCGATGGCTTTCATGGAGGGGCTCGTGGACGGGGAAAGGGGATCAGGCGATGGTGCGGACCACGCCGCCGTCGACGCGCAGCGCGGCGCCGTTGGTGGCAGAGGCTTGTTTGGAACAGGCGTACACGACCATGTTGGCCGCTTCTTCCACGGTCGCCAGGCGGCGCAGCAGCGAGGTCGGGCGATGCTGGGCGATGAAGTCGCGTTCCATCCGTTCTTGCGGGATGCCTTGTTCCTTGGCCATTTCGGCGAAGAAGTCGGCCACGCCTTCCGAGCGCGTGGGGCCGGGCAGCACGGCATTGACGGTGACGCCGGTGCCGGCGGTCAGTTCGGCCAGGCCGCGCGACACGCCCAGCAACGCGGTCTTGCTGACGCCGTAATGGATCATTTCGGCCGGGATGTGCAGCGCCGACTCGCTGGAGATGAACACAATGCGGCCCCAATTGGCGGCCAGCATGCGCGGCAGGTAGTAGCGCGACAGGCGCACGCCGCTCATGACGTTGGTGTCCAGCATGACTTGCCAGTCGTCGTCGGTGATCTCGGTGAACGACTTGGGCGCGAAGTAGCCGGCGTTGTTGACCAGGATGTCGATGTCGGGATGGGCGGCGCAGATCGAGGCGGCGCCGTCGGCGGTGGCGATGTCGGCCTGCACGGTGCTGACCTGCGCGCCGGGATGCTGCCGGGCGATGGCGTCGGTGGCGTGCTTGAGTTTGTCGGCGTTGCGGCCATGCAGCACGACCGCGGCGCCGCTCTCGGCCAGGCCTTGCGCGATGGCCAGGCCGATGCCGCCGGATGACCCGGTGACCAGGGCCTTCTTGCCGTTCAGTTCGATTTTCATGGGGGACTCCATTGCAGGTTCGGGTGTGTGGCCATCATTACCTGTCCGCGGACAATGAAAAACCGGCTAGCATCGGACTCAGTTTCAATATTTTTTTGAAAATGAGCCCATCATGCTTCGGTTTGAAGACCTGCGGATCTTTGTGGCGGCGGCGGATCACGGCAGTTTTTCCGCGGCGGCGCGCGAGCTTGACCTGACGCCCGCCGTAGCCAGCGCGGCCCTCAAGCGGTTGGAGCTGACCTTGGAAACGCGCCTGTTCGTGCGGTCCACCCGCAGCCTGCGGCTGACCAGCGACGGCGAGCGTTACCTGGAATATGCGCGGGCCGCGCTGTCGACGTTGCAGGCGGGGCAGAACGCCCTGGCGCGGGACAAGACTGCGATATCCGGCAGCCTGTCGGTGTCGATACCGTCGGACCTGGGGCGCAACGTGTTGCTGCCCTGGCTGGATGCATTCCAGCTGCGCCATCCGCGTGTCAGTTTCCAGGTGCGCATCAGCGACCGCCTGGCCGACCTGTACCGCCAGCCCGTTGACATCGCCTTGCGCTACGGCACGCCCAACGATTCGAGCCTGGTGGCGTTGCCGCTGGGCGAGCACAACCGCCGCGTGGTGTGCGCGTCGCCGGCGTATTTCGCGCGTCACGGCACGCCGCAGGCGCCGGCCGACCTGCGCCGCCACAACTGCCTGTGTTTCGTGCTGGGCGAGTCGCTGCACGACCGCTGGTCGTTCGAGCGCGCGGGCGTCAGCCAGACCGTGCCAGTCAAGGGCGACCGCGTGGGCGACGACGGCGATCTGGTGCGGCGCTGGGCGCTGGCGGGGCATGGCGTGGCCTACAAGTCGCGTTATGACGTGTTGTCCGACTTGCGCGCGGGCAGGCTGGTCGAGGCGCTGTCCGACTACGCCAGCGAGCCCTCGCCGCTATACCTGCTGTGCGTGCACCGCATCCTGCTGTCGCCCACGGTCAAGCGGCTGCGTGAATTCCTGCAGACGCGCCTGCGCGAGTTCGAGGCGGGCGCCGAGCCTGCACGCTGATACCGCGGCCAGCGATGTCCGGGGCGCGGATGCTTCGCGTCGCGACGCCGCTGCCCACGCGATTTCAGCCCGCGATGCGCCGCTCAATGATTTGCGGCGGCCCGCGCATTCGCTGCCCGGGTGCGGGCGGCCTTCTTGGCGGCGGCCGAACGTCCCGCCGCACCCTTGGTGGCGGCAGCCTTCTTGGCCGCGGCCGAGCGATTCGCGGCGGTGCGCGAGGCAGCCGCCTTGCTGGCATGGCGCGACAACGCAGCCTTGGAGGCCGGCTTGGTGCTTTCCTGTTTCAGGGCGCGGGTGGTGGCGCGGGCGCGGGTCGCGGATTTGGCGTGGCCGTCATGGGCCGCCTGGCTGTCCTGCTCGGCCTTGCGGCGCGTGCTCGCGCTGGCCTTCTTGGGGGCGGGCAGATCGACGCCGGCGCGCCGCGCCTGCGACAGGCCGATGGCGATGGCCTGCTTGGTCGAGCGCACACCGTGTTTGCCCTGCCGGACCCGGTCGATTTCCTCGCGGACGAATTCGCCGGCCTGGGTGGATGCGGATTTGCCTTGCTGCTTGTCGCGCGCGGCGCGTTGCAGGGTTTTTCGTTCAGGCATGACGAGACCTCCTTGCTTGCGGTTGCGGGATCGAATCCGTCGTCGCGACCGAGGCCGCGGCGACGGAACTCGTAACACCACTCTAGCGCCCAGCGGGTATCCTGTGTGTTCGAATGGATTGCCGGTCGTAAGCGCCGGAACACCGCGCGCGCCTGACGATTCACGACTCACCCCCTCTACCGCGGAGACGAGCTATGTCGAATCATGTCTACAAGCAGATCGAATTGGTGGGTTCTTCCACCAAGTCCACCGACGACGCTATCACCCAAGCCATTGCGCGCGCATCCGAGACCCTGCGCAACCTGGATTGGTTCGAGGTCACCGAAGTGCGCGGCCACATCAAGGACGGCAAGGTCGCCCACTGGCAAGTGGGTCTGAAGATCGGCATGCGCCTGGAAGGCAATGAATAACCCGCGCTGGTGAGTTTTTGACCGCACCGTCCAAGTGATTGTCGGATAACGGGTTTTTCGACTTGTTGTGCGACTGTTCATAGGCTTGTCCACATTCGATGGGGACAAGCCGGCCAGGTTCTTCGCGCGACGCCGAGGACCGGCGCCGGGTCTGGCGCCGGTGCCTCAACTGAGCGTTCTTTGCCCGCTTGCTGCAAGTCGTTGGTGCATAAGCGTTTTCTCGGGCTACGCGCAGGCTGTCCTCAGGCTTATCCACATTTGACGGGGACAACCTCGGCCGTCGCACGGCCCATTGCACCATTCTTGCTCACCCCTTGCAGGCTGTTGATATGCAAGGAGATTATCGACCTGCCCCCGAGCTGTCCTCATGCTTGCCCACAGAATGCTGGGACAAATCCCCACGCGACCGCTTGCGTCCGGGATAGCTGGTCATGCATCCAGGGTTGATGTGTATAAGTGCGCCGGATTTCATCCATACGGAGGATTGCGCATTTTTTGATCGTGCCCAGCAAGTGCTTGGCGAGACAGGGAATTTTGACTCTCCCCCCAAGCTGTCCTCAGTGTTTTCCACAGTTCCCGGGGGTAACTATCGATCCGTGCCGCCACGCGGTCGTCCTTGCAAAAAAAAAGCCCCCCGACGCATCGGGGGGCTTGATCGCCCGGAGGTAGGCGGGCGATCTGTGCCGGGCGGGGAGGCGCCCCGTATCCGGCAACGGCGGCGATCAGGCGTTGAACTTCTTGATCCAGTCGACGTAGCGGTCGATCCAGCCTTGCAGGAATTTGCGCGTGCCTTCGTTGGTGATGTTGTATTGATCGTCGACCAGGCCGTCGGTGTATTGCAGGAAGACTTCCGGCGTGGTCAGGGCCACGGCGCCTTCGGCGGCCAGGATGTTGCGCAGGTGCTGCTGCATCAGCGCGGTGCCCGCGGCGCTGGGCGAGGTGCCCAGGATGCCGACGGCCTTGCCGGTCCAGGAATTCTGGCCCCACGGACGCGAGCCCCAGTCGATGGCGTTCTTGACGGCGGCGGGCAGCGAGCGGTTGTGCTCGGGCGAGACGAACAGGATGCCCTGGGCGTCCTGGATCTGCTGCTTGAGTTTGGCGGCGGGCGCGGGCAGGTTGTTCTCGTTGTCCTGGTTGTACAGCGGCACATCGCCCAGGCTGACGTAGTCGAACTTGAAGTCCGCGGGTACCAGTTTTTCCAGCGCACGCGCCAGGCGCAGGTTGATCGACGCGGCGCGCAGGCTGCCGACGAAGACAGCGATCTTGTAGGTGCTCATGGGGCGGGTGCTCCAGGGGACTAGGGAAAGCCCAGTGTAGACCTGTCCTCATGACGGCTCAATGCCAGCCGGCCAATAACCTTATGACGCGGCTTGATCCGCGTCATGCGCCGGCCCGCGGTTCACCCCGCCATCAGGCTGACGTGCGCCGACACCACGCGCCAGCCTTGCGGCGTGCGCATCCAGGTCTGGCTCTGGCGGCCGATGCGGTCGCTGCCGTCGCGCTGGAACTCGATGTTGGTGGTGGCGAAATCGCGGCCATAGGTGGTGATCGCGGTGCGCAGCACCTGGCGTGCCAGGCCTTGCGGCGAGCGGCCGGCGCGAAAGGCGCGGATGGCGTCGTAGCCGTAGAGGTTTTCGCCGGCGCCGTAGCGCAGGGTATGCGGGCTGTTCCAGAACAGCTCGTCCAGTACATCGACCTGGTTGTTGACCAGGGCGGTCTCGTAGCGGGCAAAGGCCGCGGTGACGTCGGCGACGACGTCGGGCAGGTTGATGTCCATCGGTTTCCTTATGGTTTCGTTGCACGCACCGTCGTGGTGCGTAATTTAGGGTAATCACCAATATGGTGTCTGCTGCGGTGCGCAAATTTCGCCCGCGAGCCGACAGGTGCTTCTGGCAAGGGCGGCATGCTGCGCCGCAAGGCTGGCACGCCGTTTGCTAGGGTAAACACGGCATAACACGCTGTACGCTGCCCCAGGAGTTCCGTCATGTCCAGTTCCGCAGTTTCCGCCCCGGTCACCATGCTGGTCACCCGCCACATCACGCCCGAACGCTACGGGGATTTCCTGTCCTGGATGCGCCAGGGCGAAATCCTGGCCGCGGGCTTTCCCGGCTTTCTCGGCTCGGGCGTGCTGCAGCCGCCCGAGGGCGGCGACCAGTACCAGATCGTGCTGCGCTTTAACGACGAGGCCAGCCTGAACCGCTGGGAAAAATCCCTGCCGCGCCGCATGTGGCTGGAACGCGGCGCGGCGCTGGTGCGCACCAGCCATGCGCGCCGCGTCAGCGGCATGGACAGCTGGTTCGGCCCGCAAGGTAGCAGCACGCCGCCGCGCTGGAAGCAGGCGGTCAGCATCTGGCTGGCGTACTTCCCCGTGCTGCTGGCGTTTTCGCTGCTGGTCAGCGAACACCTGGCGGTGTTGCCGGTGTTCTGGCGCGCGCTGGTCACCAGCGTGGCGATGACGCCGGTAATGGTGTTCGTCTGCATTCCGTTCGTCACGCGCCGGCTCAGCCGCTGGTTGCAGCCCCGTTGAGCGTGGGCTGGGCGCCGCTGCGCGTGGGACATTCCTAGGCCGCCTGCGCGCGGCGGGTGGCATAGAGCCGATGCAGCGTGATCTTGCGCACGGCGGCCTGGCTGTCGCCGATATGGGCCTGCAGCAGTTTCGTGGCGCCATCCGCGTCGCGTTGCAGGATGGCGGTAAGGATCGCGCCGTGTTCCGCGTAGGTGCGGGCGATGCGCTCGGGCTGCGTGAAATCCAGCCGCCGCACGATGCGGATGCGTTCGGTGGCGGCGCGGTGCACGCGGGCGATTTCGGGATTGCCGGCCGCGGCGACCAGCTCCATGTGAAAGCGTTCGTCTAGGTCGGCCAGCCATTCGCCGTCCTGCGAGTAATGGCCGGCATCCACCAGCCAGGTGTCGGTCAGCGGCTGCAGCGCGCGCCGCGGATCGGGCACCTGGTCCGGCGCGCACAGGGCGCGCACCGCCGCGGTTTCGAGCACGCTGCGCAGTTCATAGAAATGATCCAGCGTGTCGAAGTCCAGCGGCTTCACCAGCCAGCCATTGCGTTGGCGGACCTCCAGGTAGCCTTCGCGTTCCAGCCGGAACAGGGCCTCGCGCACCGGGGTCCGGCTGACGCGCAGGCGGTCGGCGATTTCGGTTTCGGTGAAACGGTCGCCGGGCGCCAGCCGGAAATCCAGGATGTCGCGCTTGAGCGCGCCGTAGGCGGCGTCGGCCAGGTTGCGGGGCGTGTCGAGGACGGCGAAGGGAGAGTCCATGTCGGGGCCTGGATGAACGGTCTGGTTATCGGAAAAGGCGCGCGTCGGCCGCACCTGCTTGTTCCAGCCGGTGCGCGGCCAACAGGCAGTCGGCCTCGCGCCAGGGCGCGCCGATCAACTGCACGCCCAGCGGCAGATGCGCGTCTGGTCCGATGCCGGGCCAGAGCGGCGCGGCGCACACGGGCAGGCCCAGGCACGAGATGGGTTGCGTCAACAGGCCCATGGTGGCGCGCGCGGGCAGGGGCCGGCCGGCCAGCATCAGCGTGTCGGTGCCGATCGCCGTGGCGGGCACGGGCGTGGCGGGGGCGATCAGCACGTCGTAGCGCGCAAACAGCGCCAGCGCATCGCGATAGACGCGCTGGCGGATCCGCTGCGCCTGCTGTACCCAGGCGGCGGGCACCAGGCTGCCCGCGACGAGGCGGGCGCGTGAATGGGGCTCGTAGTCGTCGTAGCGCGTCGTCAGCCGTTGCCGGTGCAGGGCGCCGCCTTCGGCCGCGGTGATGATGAAGGCCGCGGCGCGCGCCTGCTCGGCGCCGGCCAGTTCGATCGTATCGGCCGCGCCCAAGGTGCGCGCGGCCATCTCCACCGCCAGGCGGGCCTCGGGGCCGGCCCAATGCGCGAAATAGCCGCCCAGCACGGCCACGCGCAGCGGGCGGTCCGAGGTCAATGCGGTCAGCGTGGGCTCGATGGCGCGTTGCGCGCAGGCCGGGTCGTCGGCGTCCGGGCCTTGCAGCACGTCGTAGGCCAGGGCCAGGTCGGCTGCGCTGGCAGCGAAGGGGCCCAGGTGATCCAGGCTGCCGACGAAGGGGTACGAACCCGTGCGCGGCAGTCGGCCAAAGGTGGGCTTCAAGCCAAACACGCCGCATAGCGATGCGGGCACGCGGATCGAGCCGTTGGTGTCGGACCCCAGCGTCAGCGGTACCAGGCCGCCGGCCACCGCGGCGGCGCTGCCGCCCGACGAGCCGCCCGCGATGCGGGTGAGGTCGTGCGGGTTGCGGCAGGCGCCGTAGTGGGTGTTTTCGGTAGTGAAGCCGTAGGCATGCTCGTCCATGTTCAGCGCGCCCACCAGCACGGCGCCGGCGTCGCGCAGGCGCGCCACCAAGGCCGAGTCACGTTGCGCCGGCGGATTGCCGGCATTGACCCGGCCGCCGGCCAGGGTCGTCTCGCCCTGGGTATCGAACAGGTTCTTGACCGCGTACGGCACGCCGGCCAGGGGCGGCAGGGTATCGCCCCGCGCACGGCGGGCGTCGATGGCGGCGGCTTCTCGCCGCGCCCGGCCTTCGGTGACGGCGGTAAAACAGTTGTAGCGCGGGCCAAGTTCATGCGCTTGCGCCAATGCGGCTTCCAGCACCGCCGTCGCGCTGCGTTCGCCGCTGCGCACCTGCCGCGCGATCTCCAGGGCGGCGCCGCTCACGGACGGAACACCGAAGCCGATTCCAACTCCACCGGCAGCGCTTCGTCAATGAAGGTCGAGGCGATGTCATGGATGCGCGAGAACTGCTGCGCCACATCGGCGACGTCCGCGTCACGCAGGGCGTAGCCCGACAGCGCCAGCGCGCTGCGGACGTATTGGTCGATGGTTTCCTGGGTCATGGCGGGTTCTCCAGAAGGAATTGGGGAAGGATTTACCGGCGCACTTCGCGCTGGAAGATTTCCAGGCTCAGTTTCTTCATGCCGATGAAGCTGGGTTCGGACAGGGTTTCGACCGTGCGCGGCCGGGCATCGCCGTAGTCCAGGATTTCGGCCACGCGGGTCGGGCGCTTGGTCAGCAGCAGCACCTGGTCGGCCAGGTAGACGGCTTCTTCCAGGTCGTGCGACACCAGCAGCATGGTCGTGCCGGTCTGCATGAAGACCTCTTGCAGTTTTTCGCGGATGAACAGCGTCATCTCGAAATCCAGCGCGGAAAACGGCTCGTCCAGGAACAGCACTTCGGGCCCCGGCGCCAGGGCGCGCATGATCGACGCGGTCTGCTGCTGGCCGCCCGACAGCTCATAGGGGTAGCGCTTCAGGTCGAACTTGACGTCGAACGAGGCTACCAATTCCTCGACGCGCGCATCGACCTCGGCCTTGCTGCGGCCTTCCAGACGCAGCGGATAGGCGATGTTGTCGATGGTGCGCAGCCACGGGAACATGGCTTCGCGATAGTTCTGGAACACGTAGCCGATCTTGGTCTGCGCCAGCGACTTGCCGTCGAACAGGATCTCGCCGGCATCGATGGGGATGAGCCCCGCGATCATGTTGATCAGCGTGGACTTGCCGCAGCCGTTGGGGCCGAACACCGAGACGATCTTGCCCTTGGGGATGTCCAGGTTGAAGTTCTCGTACAGCGGCCAGCCGGCGAAATACTTGGTCAGGCCGCGGATCGTGATGTGGGTGCCTGCCGGGCCCGGCTCGAACGGCGCGGGCGTGGGGGCAGGGGCGATGATGGGGTTGATGACGGTGGACATGGTTATCGGCCGCTCCAGTGGACCACGCGCTTTTCCAGCACCAGGAAGACAATGTTCAGCACATAGCCGAGAGCGCCCGCGGCCAGGATCGATGCGTACATCTCGCGCACGTTCAGCACCTGCTGGGCATTGATGATGCGGTTGCCCAGCCCGCTGTCGGCGCCGATGAACATCTCGGCCACGATCACGATGACCAGCGCCATCGACACGCCGCTGCGCAGGCCCACGAAGGTCGGCTGCAGGCTTTCCCAGATCAGCACGTCCTTGAAGATCTGCCAGCGCGAAGCGCCCATGACCCGCGCCGCCATTACGCGTTGCTTGCGGGCGTTGATGACGCCGTAGGCGCTGTTGAACAGGATCACCAGCACGGCCGCGAAGGCGGCAATGGCGATCTTGTTCATGTCGGTCACGCCGAAGATCATCAGGAACAGCGGGATCAGCGCGGACGACGGCGTGGAGCGAAAGAAGTCCACCAGGAATTCCACGCTGCGGTAGGCTTTTTCGTTGCTGCCCAGCAGCACGCCCAGCGGCACGCCGATCACGCCGGCGATCACGAAGGCCTGCAGGGTGCGGTTGACGGACGACAGAAAATCCCCCAGCAGCGGGCCGCCCGCCATGCCCTTGGCCAGCGCCACCAGCGTGGCGCTTGGCGTGGGCAGCAGGACGGGGCTGACCAGTTGCAGCCGTACCACCAGGTCCCACACGACGAACAGCGCCAGCGGGCCGATCAGCGGCAGCAGCCGCGCGGCGGTCCACTGGCGCGGCGGACGGGAGGCGGGCGCGCCGGTCATGCCATGGGGGGCGCTCGCGGCTTGCGGTGCCGCCGCTACGGCGGCGGCCGGCGCCGTGGCCGCGCGGTTCACGTTGATCGCGTCCATGGCTCAGCCCTTGTACAGCATCGAAGCCACGTCGACCTTCTGCGCGAAGATGCCTTTGTCGGCGAACAGGTCGAAGAACTTCTGGAAGTACTGGATGTCGCTGGGCGTGAACTCGTTGTAGAGCGTGTAGGCGGCCAGCGGCACGGCGTCGGTCATGGGGCCTTCGATGGCGGTGTAGCCCTTCATGAAGGGGCGCGCCTCGTCCGGCTTGCTGCGGATCAGCTCGATGCCGCGGGCATAGGCGGCGATGAATTTCTTGCTTTCCTCGGGATGCTTTTTCAGGAAGGCGGTGGTCAGCGATGCCGAGCCGCCGAACCACGGCGCCATCGGATCGCCCAGCACGTATTTGGCGATCACGCCGGTCTCCAGCACACGGGTGGTGCCGTTCAGGCGGCCGACCGTGCCGGTGGGTTCCAGCGTGTAGCACGCGTCCAACTGGCCGGCGGCAACCGCGGCGACGTGCTGGCTGATCGCCAACTCGACCACGGTTGCCCCGGTTGCGCCGGCGCGCTCCAGTACTGCCTTGGCCAGCGTGGCATTCTGGATGCCGGGTCCAGAACCGACCTTTTTCCCCTTGAGGTCTGCGATGGATTGGATGGGACTGTCCTTGGCGACAATGAACTCGTCCAGCACGTTCTTCGCGTTGCTGGGATTGGACGCGAAGATCTTGAACAGGCCGGGCGAGGCGATCTCGCCGATGGCCAGGTTGGCCGAGCCGGTGCCGTTGGCGCTGCCGTCGGCGCGGCCGGCCAGCATGGCTTCCATGACCTGCTGGGCGCCGGCGAACTTCAGCGCCTCGACGTTCAGGCCGGCTTCCTTGAAGTAGCCCTTTTCGATGGCGGCATAGAACGGCAGTCCGGCCGCCACGGGCCAGTAGCCGATGCGGATCACCGGACCGGACTGGGCCCGCACCAGCGCGGGCGCGGCCAATGCGGCGGCGCCCAGCGCGGCGCCCTGCATCAGCTTGCGGCGGGTGGCGTTGAAGGCAAAGGGCGCGGGGCGGTGGGTCATGCGGAACTCCTGGTCGGCTGGATGGACGCTTGTAGACAAGCTTGCATACCAGCAGATAAGCAAGAGCCGTGCCAACTTGTGAACATGGCAGGGTTTACTGGGGCGACGCACGGTCGGGTGCCGCCGCGGGGCCCGGCATGAACCAGATTGGTGCGTGCCGGCACCGCGGCAGGGCGGCAGTGGCGGCCGCGCGCCGTCAGGCGTTAGGATGTGGGCGGATCAAGGCTTGCCGCCTTGGCGTTCTAGGAAGGGGGCGCGCCGTCTGGCGCGCCGCGGCGTGGATATGAATACCCGTTTTGTCGAAGCGTTTCTGTGGTCAGCCCGGCTGGGCAGTTTCCGTGCGGCCAGCGACCGCCTGCACATCACCCAGGCGGCGGTCGCCAACCGCATCGCCTCACTCGAAGAAGACATCGGCGCGCGCCTGTTCGAGCGCGATGCCAAGGAACTGCGGCTGACGGCGGTGGGCACGCGCCTGCTGGACTACGGCGAGCGCCTGCTCGAACTGCGCCAGCAGATCCTGTCGCTGGGCCGCACCGGCGAAGAAGTGTTTGGCCTGGTGCGCATCGGCGCCATCGAAACGGTGGTGCACACCTGGCTGATCGGTTTCCTGACCAATCTGCGGTCCACCTATCCGGGCATCGAGGTGCAGTTGACGTCGGAAACCACCCGCGCGTTGCATCGCGGGCTGCGCGAAGGCACGCTGGACATCGCGTTTCAGACGGATTTACTGACGGACACGGGCGTCATCAGCACGCCGTGCCTGCCGATGGAAATGGGCTGGGTGGGGCCGGCGGGGGACGAAGAATCGCTGACCGTGCAGCAGCTGCTCAGCGAACCGGTGCTGACCATGAGCCCCGGCTCGCAGCCGCACGAGGCCTTGAAGAACCTGTTCCGCGAGGCCGGCATTCCGCTGGGCAAGGTGCATTGCGTCAGCTCGATCTCGGCGCTGGCGCGGCTGGTGCGCAGCGGCTTTGGCCGCGCGCTGGTGCCACTGCCGCCCATCTATGAATACGTGGCGCGCGGCGAGATGCAGGTGATCCGCAGCGACATGCCGGTGCCGCCGCAGTTGCTGGTGGTGAGCTACCTGGAAGGCGCCGGGTCCGATGCCATCCGCCTCGTGGCCGAACTGGCCAGCCGGGCGTCGGATCAGTACACCGCGTCGGTCGCGCCGCCCAAATTCGGTTCGGCGCAATAGCGTTATCCCTGAGGGCCTGTTCACACTAGAAGGCGCCTCGCATGAGTACCCAAATGAGTGGCTATCAAGGCGCGAAGCGCAGTCGTGGCCGGCCCCCGGCGAGCATTCGCAACGCTGAGAGGCGCTCATTTGGGTACTCACCCTTCGGGCAGGCCGGTAATCGGGCGCCAGGCGTCGTTGCGCTCACCTTGCGTGGCACAGCCACGCGGCGGCGACCGCGCCTAGCCTGGCGCCCGATTACCGGCCTGTGCGAGGCGCCTTCTAGTGTGAACAGGCCCTTAGTGGGCTTTCAGTAATTCTGTTGCCGCCGCGAAGAATTACTCGTTTGGCTTGGCAAGGCCGGTAGACCGAAGATGAAGCCTTCTGCAATCGAAGGGTTTTCGTCTTCCATGAGCCAAGCCACCACGTCTTCCACGCCGCTGCCCAACGGGATGCTGTTCGTCGCCTGCGACGTCGATCCCGCGTTCGAAACCGATTTCAACCGCTGGTACGACCGCGAGCACGTGCAAGAGCGCGTGCGCATCCCGGGCTTTCTGTCCGGCGCGCGCTACTTTTCGCTGTCGGGCGGGCGCAAGTACCTGGGCCTGTACCGCACCGAATCGCTGGGCGCGTTCACCACGGCCGACTACCGCGCCGCGTTCGAGCGCCAGACGCCGTGGTCGGTGACCAATCTGGATCGCATGCGCGACCCGATGCGCCGCGTCTGCGCCGTGCAGGCCGTGACCGGCTTCGGCAGCGGCAGCCACATCGCGGTGCTGCCGCTGGTGTTCGGCGGCGCCGCCGCCGCGCTGACGGCGCGCGCCGCCGACGCGGGCGCCACGCTGGCGCAAGCCGATGGCTTCGTGCAGTCGTACCTGCTGGCGCCGGATGCCGCCCTGAGCGGCCCGCTGCCGCGCGAATCCACTGAAAACCGCCGCCTGGATCCGCTGTTCGTCGTCGAGGCCAGCTCGGCCGACGCGGCGCGGGCGCTGGGCGAGCAGGCCGCCGCCGCGCTGGGCGCGCGCGCCGCCGACACCTGGCTGCTGGAACTGGGCTGGAAGCTGGCGGCCGCCGATCTGCGCTGAGCCGAAGCGCCCTCCACACACCACAACATGGGGAAACACAATGGCTGAAAACACGCTGCACGCGCCGGCATCGGCGCATCCGGCGGCCTCGCCGGACAAGATGAAACGCCTGGCGATGGCCAGCTCGGTCGGCACCACGCTGGAATGGTACGACTTCACCATCTACAACCTGATGGCGGCGCTGGTCTTCAATTCGATCTTCTTTCCGTCGTTCGATCCGCTGACCGGCACCATCCTGGCGTTCTCGACCTACGCGGTCGGGTACGTCTCGCGGCCGCTGGGCGGCTTCGTCTTCGGCCACCTGGGCGATCGCCTGGGCCGCAAGTTCGTACTGGTCGCCACGCTGGTGATCATGGGCATCTCGACTGGCCTGATGGGCATGCTGCCCACCTACGCCAGCTGGGGCGTGTGGGCGCCGGTGGCGCTGGTGGCCTTGCGTTTCATCCAGGGCGTGGCCCTGGGCGGCGAATGGGCCGGCGCGGTGCTGCTGTCGATGGAGCACGGCAAACCCAATCAGCGCGGCCGCAACGCGTCGTTCACGCAAGTGGGCCCGTCGTGCGGCACGCTGATCGGCACCGGCTTCATCGCCGTGATCTCGGCCTGGCTCAGTCCCGAGGAATTCCAGGCCTGGGGCTGGCGCGTGCCGTTCATATCGAGCGTGGCGCTGGTGCTGTTCGGGCTGTGGCTGCGCCGCGGCGTGGAAGAAACGCCGGTGTTCCTGGAAATGGAGCAAAAGCGCGAAACCGCCAGCACGCCGATCAAGGAAGTGCTGGGCCAGTACTGGCGCCAGCTGCTGGTGGCGGGCGGCTCGCGCATCGGTTCCGACGTGCTGTACGCGCTGGTGGTGGTGTTCACGCTGACCTATGTCACGACGGTGCTGCACCTGTCGCGGCCCATGGCCTTGACGGCGACCATGCTGGGCGCCGCGCTGAACGCCGTGACCGTGCCGCTGTTCGGGCATCTGTCGGACAGGATCGGGCGCCGTCCGGTGTATCTGGCGGGCGCGGTGCTGGGGATGGTGTGGGCGTTCGTCTTCTTCACGTTGATGGATACCGCGCATCCCATCGCCATTTGCGCCGCGGTGGTGGTGGGGCTGCTGATCCACGCGATGATGTACGGCCCGCAGGCCGCCTTCATCACCGAGCAGTTCCCGGGCCGGGTGCGCTACGCCGGATCGTCGCTGGCCTACACCCTGGCCGGCATCGTGGGCGGGGGCTTCGCGCCGCTGATCATCGCCAGCCTGTTCAAGTCGTGGCATTCCACTTTGGCGATTTCGCTGTATGTCGCCGCCGCGCTGGTGGTGACCGCCCTGTCGGTGCTGGCCGCCAAGGAAACGGCCAAGTCGCCGCTGCAGCGCTGATCCCGCACCGGGGCCGGGCAGGCCCCGGCCACGCGGCAGGGCCCGGATTCCGGGCCCTTTTTTTCGTCTAGGCCAGGCCGCGGAGCGACCGATTTGTTCGGCAAAACGTCAGGTATCTGACTTTTCGCTGAATATCAAACGAAAATTGTTTACACTCGCATCCACAAAATTCAAGTCAGGACGGGGCCGCCGCGGGGCGCAACCTCGTTCGCGTTACGGGAGAAGTCGATGCGCAAGTTGTTGTTGGGAGCGGTGCTGGCAGCCGCGGTGTTCGGGGGAACGGCGCACGCCGCGGTGCAGCCCAAGGCCGTGGTCGCCACCTATTCGGACCTGGCGCTGGCGGGCTACGAAGATTCGCTGGCCTCCGCCAAGACGCTGCGCGATGCCATCAATGCCTTGGTATCCAAGCCCAGCGAGCAGACGCTCAAGGCCGCCCGCGACGCCTGGCTGGCCGCGCGGGTGCCCTACCAGCAGACCGAGGCCTACCGCTTCGGCAACCCCATCGTCGACGACTGGGAAGGGCGCGTGAACGCCTGGCCGCTGGACGAAGGCCTGATCGACTACGTCGACGCATCCTACGGCACGGAAAACGACGAGAATGCTTACTACGCGGTCAACGTCATCGCCAACGCCAAGATCTCGGTCGGCGGCAAGACCGTCGATGTCAGCAAGATCACGCCCAAGCTGCTGTCCGAAGTGCTGCACGAGGCCGACGGCAACGAAGCCAACGTGGCTACCGGCTACCACGCCATCGAATTCCTGCTGTGGGGCCAGGACCTGAACGGCACCGGCCCCGCGCCGGCCGACCGCAAGGGCACGCCGCAAGAGCGCCACGCCGGCAACCGCCCGCACACCGACTTCGATCCCAAGCAGTGCACCGGCGGCAACTGCGAACGCCGCATCGAATTCCTGAAGGCCGTGACCGATCTGCTGGTGACCGACCTGGAAGAAATGGTGGGCAACTGGAAGCAAGACGGCGCCGCCCGCAAGGCCGTGCAAGAAGATCCCAAGGCCGGCCTGATCGCGATGCTGACTGGCCTGGGCAGCCTGTCGTACGGTGAATTGGCCGGCGAACGCATGAAGCTGGGCCTGATGCTGCACGATCCCGAGGAAGAGCACGACTGCTTTTCGGACAACACCCACAATTCGCATTACTACGACCAGATCGGCATCCGCAATGTCTACCTGGGTTCGTACACGCGCATCGACGGCAAGACCGTGACGGGCGCCAGCCTGTCGGAACTGGTCAAGGCGCGCGATCCCAAGCTGGACACCGAGGTGCGCGCCAAGCTGGACGCTACCGTGGCCGCCATGCAGGCGCTCAAGACCCGCGCCGAGACGGTCGAGACCTACGACCAGATGATCGCGGACGGCAACAAGGAAGGCAACGCGGTGGTGCAGGCCGCCATCGACCGCCTGGTCGACCAGACCCGCAGCCTGGAGCGCGTGATCACGCTGCTGGACCTGGGCAAGGTCGCCATCGAAGGTTCCGACAGCCTGGATAAACCCGACGCCGTATTCAAGTGAAGCTCGTATTCGCCGCCGTACTGGCGGCGTCGGCTCACGCCGCCGCCGCCGCCGCCGCTCCCCCCGCGCCTGCCGGGCGCGACGATCTGACCGCCGAAGACTGGAAGCGCGTCCGCGCCATTACCGCGCCCACGCGCGATTTCTCCAAGGCCGAGACCTTCGAGACCATGCAGGCGGGCGCCACGACCACCAACAAACTCATCAACGCCGACATCTTTTCGCAGCCATCGGCCAACATGAGTTTCGAGCGCCGCCAGGAGTTTCAGGTGGGCAACGGCCTGTTCCGCAAGGACTGGGTCTCGGCCCCCGCGTCCACGCAGGCCTCCGACGGCTTGGGGCCGCTATTCAACGCGCGCTCGTGCCAGGCCTGTCATACCAAGGACGGGCGCGGCTCCGTGCCAGGCTTCGATCCTTTGGAGCGTCCCGACGCCGTGGCGCTGCTGCTGCGCCTGGCGGTGCCGGAAGGCCCGGACCGTGGCCATCCGAAACTGGCGCCCGGTGAATTGGCGGCGCTGCCTGAGCCCGTCTATGGCGTGCAGCTGCAGAACTTCGCGGTGGCGGGCCTGCCCGCCGAAGGCCGCATGGAAATCGAATATACGCCGGTCACCGTCAAACTCAACGGCGGCGAAACCGCTACGCTGATGAAGCCGGTCTACCGCATCGACAACCTCGGCTACGGCCCGATGCGCAAGGACACGCAGATTTCGCCGCGCCTGGCGCCGCCGATGATCGGCCTGGGGCTGCTGGAATCCATCCACCAATCCGACATCCTCGCCAATATCGGCGCGGACAAGCGCGACGGCATCGTGGGCAAGGCCAATTGGGTCACCGACGCGCGCACCGGTGAGCGGGCGTTGGGCCGCTTCAACCTGAAGGCCGGCCAGCCCACGGTCGAGCAGCAGAGCGCTGCGGCGTTTTCCAACGACATGGGCCTGTCCACGCCGCTGTTTCCCAGCCATTACGGCGATTGCACGCCGGCCCAGCCGCAGTGTCTGAAGATGCCGCATGGCGCGCAGCCGCGCTTTGGCCCGGAAGAAGTGCCGGCCAAGCTGATGGATTTCGTCACTGTCTATTCCACCAATCTGGCCGTGCCGCAGCGGCGCGATACCGACAATGCCCGCGTGCTGGCGGGCAAGAAACTGTTCTACGATGCCAACTGCGTCGCGTGCCACGTGCCCAAGTATGTCACCAGCCGCAACGCCAGGCAGGCCGAGCACCGCTTCCAGCTGATCTGGCCCTACACCGACATGCTGGTGCATGACATGGGCGACGAGCTGGCCGATGGCGTGTCCGACGGACAGGCCACGGGCCGCGAATGGCGCACGCCGCCGCTCTGGGGCATCGGCCTGACCAATACGGTGAACCCCACCGCCACCTGGCTGCACGATGGCCGCGCCCGTACGCTGCTCGAAGCCGTGCTGTGGCACGGCGGCGCGGGCCAGCCCGCGCGTGACCGCGTGGTGGCGATGACACCCGAAGAACGCGCCGATCTCATCCGTTTCCTGGAGTCGCTGTGATGCCATCCCCTGTTGCGCGCCGGCAAGGTCCGGCCAAGGCCGCGCTGGCCGCGCTATTGCTGGCCGGCGCGTCGGCCTGGCCCGTGGCGGCCCACGCCGAATTGCCCGCCGACCTGGGCGAGCGCCTGGCGCAGGGCTATGCCCGCCCGGCCGCCACCGGCATGGCCGAGGCCGCCGGCCGCCTGGAGGGCGTGCTGGGACCGTGGTGCGCCAAGCCGGATGCGGCCGGCGCCAAGCGGGTGCAGGACGCCTTCACGGCGCTGGCGCTGGCCTGGTCGCGCGTGGAATTGCTGCGTTTCGGGCCGCTGGTGCAGGCCAACCGCTTCGAGCGCCTGGCGTTCTGGCCGGATACCCGCGGCGTGATGCCCAGGCAGGTGCAGGCGCTGATCGCCGCGCAGGACGCCGAGCTGCTCAAGGCTGGCGCGCTGGCCGGGCGCAGCGTGGCGGTGCAGGGCCTGCCGGCGCTGGAATTCGTGCTGTACGGCGAGCCCGCGCTGCTCAAGCAGGCTGGCACGCCCACCTTTGCCTACGCCTGCGGTTACGCCGTGGCGGTGTCGGCCAACGTCGCGGCCATGTCGCGCGACGTAGCGCAGGCCTGGAGCGCGCAGGGGGAATTCGGCCGCCAGTTCGCGCGGCCGCAGGCGGGCAACGACCTGTACCGTGATCCGCAGGAAGTGGCGGCCGAAGCCATGAAGGCGCTGTCCACCGGCCTGCAGTTCGCGCGCGACGTGAAGATCCTGCCGGTGCTGGGCGATGCCGCGGCAAGCGCCCGCCCCAAGCGCGCCGCGTTCTGGCGCAGCGACCTGTCCACCCGCATGCTGGCGGCCAACCTGGACGGCCTGGCGGCGTTCTACACGGCGGGCGGCTATGAGTCGCCCAAGGGCGGCGAATGGATGCCGGCCGCGGTGCTGGGCGAACTGGCCAGCGCGGCCAAGACGCTGCGCGAGGTGCCCGCGCCGCTGGAGCAGGCCTTGGCGGACGCGGAAGGGCGCCGCTTGCTGGGCCTGGCCGCCTTGACCCTGAAGAACGCCAAGGCCATCGTCGATCAAGACCTGGCGCCCGCATTGGGCGTCACCATCGGCTTTAACGCGCTCGATGGCGACTGACCCGCAACCTGCGGCGGCGATGATTCCGCAAGGGCCTGGCGCACGCGCCGCGCAACCTGCACGCCGCGATTTCCTGGCGCGGGCTGCGGCCGGCGTGTTCGGCGCCGCCTGCGGCGGCGCATTGGGCGCGGCGCTGGGCTGGCCTGGCCAGGCGCTGGCCGGGCCAGCGCGCGATAACGCGGCGCTGTATCTCACGGCCCGTCAACGCGGCGGACGCGACGAAGCCGTGGTGCTGGACGCCGCCGGCCAGGACCGCCGCGTGCTGCCCATGCCGGCACGCGGACACAGCTTCGCCATCGATCCGGCCGGCACGCGCGCGGTGGTGTTCGGCCGCCAGCCGGGCTTCTTCGCCCTGGCCTTCGATGTCAGCGGCGAGCGCGCGCCCGTGGCATTGCCGCTGCCCGAGGATCGCCATTTCTTCGGCCACGGTGCCTATTTCGATGGCGCCCGGCTGCTGGCCGCCACCGAGAACGATTTTGAAGGCGGCCGCGGCGTGCTGGGCATCTACGATGCCACGCCCGGCGGTGGCTATCGCCGCATCGCCGAATTCGACAGCGGCGGCATCGGCCCGCACGAAGTGGTGCTGATGCCCGACGGCAAGACGCTGTGCGTGGCCAATGGCGGCATCCTGACGCATCCGGACTACGGCAAGCTGGAACTCAATCTAGATACCATGCGCGCGTCGCTGGCGTATATCGACGCGGCCAGCGGCCGGCTGCTGGAACGGGTGGAACTGGCGCCCGAGCTGCATCGCCTGTCGATCCGCCACCTGGCGCTGGCGGCCGACGGCAGCATCTGGTTCGGCTGCCAGTACATGGGGCCGGCGGGGGATCGCCCCGCACTGGTCGGCCGCCATCGCCGCGGCGCGCCGATGGAACTGTTCCCGGGCCCCACGGCGGCGCTGCGGGAGATGCGCAACTACGTGGGATCGGTGGCGGTGGACGTGGCGGGCAAAGTGGTCGCCACGTCCAGTCCGGTGGGTGGGCAGGTCATGTACTGGGACGCGGAAAGCGGCCGCAGCCTGGGCGAAACGCGCCTGGCCGACGGCTGCGGCGTGGCGCCCGCGGATGGCGCGGGCTTTCTGATCAGCAGCGGCTTGGGTGCCATGCTCCGCACCGACGCCGCCGGCCGCGAACAGCCGCTCATGACCCCATCGCGCGAGCGCGCCTGGGACAACCACCTGCGCAAGGTGACCGGCGCGACGTAAGCCTCGCGCCGTCGCCATCGCGGCATGCCGGCCAGTGGCGATCCACGGGCTGCGTCCTTACAAAGCTTGACACACCCGGCGCGTCATCCGCCCCTGCCTGCAAGCCGCATCTGATAAAGTTTTCGGCTGTCTTTTTTGCATGAGGGAGCGTTAACGATGGAAGACGCCTTGAAGGAATTCAACGCCTGGGCCCCCAGGCTGGTGGATCTGGGCATCAATCTGCTGGTGGCCCTGCTGATCCTGGTCATCGGCTGGTGGGTGTCGGCGCTGCTCGGCCGCTGGGTGCGGCGTATCGCCACGCGTTCCAGCAAGATCGATCCGACGATCGTGCCGATGTTCTACAGCACCGTGGTCTGGACGGTGCGCATCTTCACCCTCATCGCGGTGCTGGCGCGCTTTGGTGTGCAGACCGCCAGCCTGATCGCCGTGCTGGGCGCCGCCGGCCTGGCCGTCGGCCTGGCGCTGCAGGGCACGCTGCAGAACATCGCCGCGGGCATCATGCTTCTGATCCTGCGCCCGGTGCGCGCAGGTGAATACGTGGGCCTGAGCACCGGCGCGGAAGGCACGGTCGAAGAGGTCGGCCTGTTCCTGACGCGCCTCGTCCAGGTCGACGGCATCCACCTGACGCTGCCCAACAGCACGGTGTGGAACGCCACCATTACCAATTACAGCCGCAACAAGACCCGCCGCCTGGATATTCCGGTGCCGGTGCGCTATGGCGACGACCTGAACGCGGTGCTGGCCAAGCTGCAAGGCATTGTCGATGCCAATCCCAATGCGCTGAAAGATCCGTTGCCGCTGGTCAAGGTGATCGACTACAAGGAAAACGGCGTGGTCGTGAACGTGCGCGTGTGGGCCGAAGCGGCCAAGTACTGGGACCTGCGCTGGGGCCTGTACCAGGAAATCCGCAGCTCGCTCGAAGCCGCGGGCTTCCAGGCGCCGATTCCGCTGCGCGAGATCCAGAACCCCAAGACCAACGCGCCGGCTTAAGCTGCCCGCGCAAACGGAAAGGGCGTCCGTGCTGGCACGGACGCCCTTTTTCTTGGGGGGATTCATCGCGAGACGAGGCGCGGTAAGCCGCCGCGCCGCGATTCATGACCTGCGGTCGACCCGGCACCTGGCCGGCGTCGCGCGCAGGTTCAGGCCTGCATCGCCAGTCGCGCCAGTTCGCCCTTGATCCAGCCGGCGATTTCGCGCTGGCGCTGCGCCGGCATGCGGTCGATGATGGCCGTGACGCTCACCGCGAGCAGCGGTGCGCCTTGCGCATCGAGCAGCGCGCAGCCCACGCCTAGCGCGCCGCGCACGGCATGGTTGCCCACCACCGAATAGCCGCGCGCACGCGTGTTTTCGATCAGGCGGAACATCTCTTGCGGCGTCATGCCGCCGTATTCGTCCAGGCGGCTGGAATTGCGTTCGACGATGCCGCGGGCGACGTCGTCGGGCAGCGCGGCCAGCAGCGCCATGCCGCCCGAACCCACGCCCAGCGGCTGGCGCTTGCCGGCGTAGGTGGCCAGGATTTGCACCGGGTAGCTGCCGATCTCGCGGTGCAGGCTGATCGAATCGTCTTCGTCGCGCACCACCAGGAACACGGCGTCGCCGGTGCGGTCGGCCAATCGGCGCAGCACCGGCAGCAACTGGCGCACCCGCGGATCGCGGGACCGCGTGTCGGGGTCCACCGCCAGCTGGGCGCGGTATTTCTTGGTGCCCGTTACGGGCAGCACCAGGCCCGCGTCGAGCAGGGCCGCCAGCAGCCGGTAGATGGTGGGGCGTTGTATGCCCGTCAGGCGGGCGATATCAGTCACGCTGAGCCCGTCGGGGCCTTGGTCCCGTAGGGCGGCCAGAACGGCCAATCCGCGCCGCAATGTGCGTGGGCCTGCGGCCGCGGCATCGCTGTCTTGCATGCAACTCTCTGAACTTTTGGGGTTATTGCGGAACGGTCAAGGGAAAACCATAGTCCGTAGCGTGGACTCTACCTTGATGCACTGCTCGTGTATAGATCAGAATGCGTCATCCAATAATTCAAATCGTCCACTAGATGGACAGTATCTGCACGGAGACTCTATGATTACCGGTCAAAAGCCTGGTTTGCGGCGTATTGCCGCCACGCTGCTGGCTACCGCCGCAAGCGCTTTCGCAATGGGTTCTGCCCAGGCTGCGTATCCCGATAAACCTGTCCGCATCGTGGTCGGCTTTTCCGCCGGCGGCACCACCGACGTCATCGCCCGGATCATGGCCAAGGAGCTCACCGAAGCCCTGGGCCAGTCGTTCGTGGTCGAAAACAAGCCGGGCGCGGGCAGCAATATCGCCACCGACCAGGTCCAGCGCGCCGCCCCTGACGGCTACACGCTGCTGTTCGTGGCGGTGACCAGCGCCATCAACCAGACGCTGTACAAGAACGTCACGTTCGATCTGACCCGCGATTTCACCCCGGTTGCCCTGGGCGCCAAGGTACCCAACATCCTGGTGGTCAATCCCCAAGTGCCGGTCAAGACGGTGCAGGAACTGGTGGCCTACGCCAAGAAAAACCCCGGCAAGCTGGCATTCGCCTCGTCGGGCAGCGGCACGTCCATCCACATGGCCGGCGAACTGTTCAAGATGCAGGCCGGCATCGATGTGCTGCACGTGCCCTACAAGGGCAGCGCCCCGGCCATCACCGACCTGATCGGCGGCCAGGTGCAGTTCATGTTCGACAACATGCCGTCGGCCTGGCCGCACGCGCAGTCGGGCAAGCTGCGCGCGCTGGCGGTGACCACCTCCGAACGCTCCAAGAGCGCGCCGGACGTGCCCACCATGAAGGAAGCCGGTTTCGCCAACTTCGACGTGTCGTCGTGGTTCGGCCTGATCGCCCCGGCCGGCACGCCGCCCGACGTGGTCAACAAGCTGAACGCCGCCATGGTCAAGGCGCTGGACAAGCCCGAAGTGCAGCTCAGCTTCGAAAAGCTGGGCGCCGTGGGCGTGAAGACCACGCCGGCCGAATTCGGCCAGTTCATCAAGTCGGAAGTGGAAGGCTGGGCGCCGGTGGTCAAGGCCTCGGGCGCCACGGTCGACTGACCCGCTTCGTGCCGCGGGCGGCTTGCCGCCCGCGACCGATGAGCAGGGACGGGCGGATGCCCGTCCCTATTTTTTTGTGCCGCGCTCGCCCCGGGCGGTGGCCAGCATCGCGGTGCAGACGCCGCGCAGCATGTCGACTTCGTCCCGGGTCAGGGCCACGCGCGAAAAAAGGTGCCGCATGCGCGGCATCAGCTTCTTGGGGTGGGCCGGATCCAGGAACTGCACCCCCACCAGCGCTTCTTCCCAGTGGGCCAGGAAGGCCTGCACGGCCTCGCCGGACGCCGGCTGCGCGCCGCGGGCGGGCTCTTGCGCCGTCGAGGCCGGCAGCAGCGGGGCGCCTTGGTCCACCAGCAGGGCATAGCGCAATTCCCAGGCGGCCAGCTGCAGGGCCTGAGCCACGTTCAATGAGCTGTACTCCGGATTGGCCGGGATGTGGCAGATGCGGTGGCACAGCCCGATCTGCTCATTGGTCAGCCCGGCGCGCTCGGTGCCCAGCACGATGGCGGTGCTGCCTTCGGTCGTGTCGGTCAGGTGCGCCCGCGCCAGGTCGGCCGCCTGGCGGATGTCGCAGGGCGGGGGACCCAGGTCGCGCACCCGGGCGGTCAGGGCGAACGCCAGGGTCACGGGCGCCAGGGCCTCTTCCAGGGTGTCGTGGATGTGCGCGTTCTCCAGCACGTCCAGGGCGCCGCTGGCCAGGGCCACGGCTTCCGGCTGGGTGGTCACATCGGCGAATTTGGGCCCCACCAGCACCAGTTCGGAGAAGCCCATGGTCTTGATCGCACGGGCCGCCGAACCGACGTTTCCGGGGTGGCTGGGGTTCACCATAATGAAGCGAACGCGTGAAAATGCTTGAGTCATTTAAAATGGCACGTTTGGCTTAGTGCCTTCCTGGTTTTTTGGGTCGATTTCCCCTATGGGGACAACGGCCGGCCCGGGGGGCGGCTAGCGGCCTACTCACCGCATACGTACGGAATTTTATGCACCCGATGCTCAACATCGCCATCAAGGCGGCCCGGCGTGCCGGCACCATTATCAACCGTGCCAGCATGGATTTGGAACGACTCACCGTGGCTCGCAAGGGGCCGCGCGATTATGTCACGGAAGTGGATCGCGCCGCCGAGGAGTCCATTGTCGAGACGCTGCACGCCGCTTACCCGGATCACGCGGTCCTGGGCGAGGAATTCGGCTTGCAAGGTCCCGACCAAGCCGAATTCCAATGGATCATCGATCCCCTGGACGGCACCACCAACTTCATCCACGGTTTGCCCAACTACGCCGTGTCGATCGCGCTGACGCAGCGCGGCCAGGTCACGCAGGCGGTCATCTATGACCCGTCGCGCAACGAGCTGTTCACCGCCAGCCGTGGCAGCGGCACGTTCCTGAACGACCGCCGCGTGCGCGTCTCGGGCCGCACCCGCTACCACGAGGCCCTGCTGGGCGCGCACTGGCCCAACTCCGGCGATCCCGAGCAAGGTTCGGCGCGCTTTCGCAACATGGCCGAAGGCAGCACGGGCGTGCGCCGCCTGGGCGCCACGGTGCTGGACCTGGCCTACGTGGCCTGCGGCCGCCTGGATGGCTTCTGCGGCGTGGGCCTCAAGCCCTGGGACCTGGCAGCCGGCAGCCTGATGGTGCTGGAAGCCGGTGGCCTGATCGCCGACTTCGACGGCGAGCAAGGCTGGATGGACACCGGCAACGTGCTGGCCGCCAGCCCGAAGATCTTCACCCAGATGCTGTCGGCCCTGAACCCGGCGCCGGCGGCCTGAGCCGCCTGTCCGGTCCGGCGGCCATTGCCCGCCGGTCGGCCGCCTGAGACGGCGGCGCGATCCGGCCGCGCCTTGCGCGCGGCCTGCCCACCGGCCCTTTGCGGCCGGTTTTTTCATGCGCGCCGCGGCACGCGTCAGTGCCGCGCAACCCGCGGCCGTAGGGCGTGTGGACGAGGCGTGTCACCGGCGTGTCACGGATTTTCCATGTACGATTACCGGTCGTGTAACTTCTGGAGCTCCTGATGGAGTGGCTGCTGGACCCCGCTGCGTGGGTCGGCTTGCTTACCCTGGTCGTCCTTGAGATCGTCCTGGGAATTGATAACCTCATTTTCATCGCCATCCTGGCGGACAAGCTGCCGCCGTCGCAGCGCGACCGCGCGCGCATCCTGGGCCTGAGCCTGGCGCTCTTCATGCGGCTTGGCCTGCTGTCGGTCATGTCGTGGCTCGTCACCCTGACCACCCCCCTGTTTTCAGTCGGACCGCTATCGCCCTCGGGCCGCGACCTGATCCTCATGGCCGGCGGTTTCTTCCTGCTGTTCAAAGGCACGATGGAGCTGCACGAGCGCCTGGAAGGCGGCCAGCATGGCGGCTCGTCCGGGCCGCGCGTGTACGCCAGCTTCTGGGTCATCGTGACGCAGATCGTGGTGCTGGATGCCGTGTTCTCGCTGGACTCGGTCATCACCGCCGTCGGCATGGTCGACCACCTGGCCATCATGATGATCGCCGTGGTCATCGCCATCGGCATCATGCTGCTGGCGTCCAAGCCGCTGACGCGCTTCGTCAACGCCCACCCCACGGTCGTGGTGCTGTGCCTGGGCTTCCTGTTGATGATCGGCTTTTCGCTGCTGGCCGAGGCCTTCGGCTTCAAGGTGCCCAAGGGCTACCTGTACGCCGCGATCGGCTTCTCGGTGGCCATCGAAGCGCTCAACCAGGTGGCGCGCCGCAACCTGCTCAAGCTGGACGCCCGCCGCCCCATGCGCGAACGCACCGCGTCGGCCGTGCTGCGCATGCTGGGCAAGCGCCCGCCCGCCGAAGAACCCGACCTGCCCAGCGCCGACGGCCCGGCCATGCCGGCGTTCGGGGTCGAAGAGCGCAATATGGTCAGCGGCGTGCTGACCCTGGCCGAGCGTTCCATCCGGTCGATCATGACGCCGCGCACGGACGTGTCCTGGATCAACATCGACGACGACCCGGAAACCATCCGGCGCCAGATCACCGAGGCGCCGCACAGCTTCTTCCCGGTGTGCCGCGGCTCGCTGGACGAAGTGCTGGGCATCGCCCGCGCCAAGGACCTGGTGGCCGACCTGATCACCGAAGGCCGCGTGCGCCGCAACCGCCTGCGCGATCCGATCATCGTCCACGAGGCCATCGGCATTCTGCGCCTGATGGATACGCTCAAGCGCTCGCGCGGCCAGTTGGTGCTGGTGGCTGACGAGTTCGGCGCCATCGAGGGGCTGGTGACACCGATCGACGTGTTTGAAGCCATCGCCGGCGAATTCCCCGACGAAGACGAACTGCCCGACATCGTCGCCGACGGCCCCAACACCTGGAAGATCGACGGCGCGGCCGACCTGCATCATGTCGAGCAGGTGCTCGAAACCGAAGGCCTGGTCGACGACGCCCAGGAATTCTCCACGTTGGCCGGCTACCTGTTGTCGCGCTTCGGCCACCTGCCCAAGCCGGGCGACGTGTGCGAATACGATATCCACCACGACCATTTCCGCTTTGAAGTCGTGGAAATGGATGGCCGCCGCATCGCGCTGGTGCGCGTCGAAAAGCGCGCGCCGGAACCGCTGGACGAAGACGCCTCGCTGACCAGCGATTAGCGCCGATAAGCCCTAGCCCCGCCCTTGTTTACCTGGAATCCCGCCATCGTGACTGACTCCACGCTATACCTGATCAAAGCCTTCATCCTTGGCATCGTCGAGGGCCTGACCGAGTTCATCCCCGTGTCCAGCACGGGTCACCTGATCCTGATCGGCGACTGGATCAATTTCGAATCCAGCCAAGGCAAGGTTTTTGAAGTCGTGATCCAGCTGGGGTCGATCCTGGCGGTGATGTGGATCTTCCGGGCCCGCCTGATGCAGTTGATCCGCGGCACCCTGACCGGGGTGCCCAGCGAGGTGGCCTTTACCCGCAACCTGCTGATTGCCTTCCTGCCCGCCGCCGTCATCGGCGCCATCTTCATCAAGTCCATCAAGCAGGTGTTCTATCACCCGGGCGTGGTGGTGGTGACGCTGGTGCTGGGCGGCCTGATCATGCTGTACGTCGAACGCCGCACCCGCCACACCCCTGGCGACGTGCCGGGCGCCGCGGACGACACCGCTTCCGACGAGCACGCCACGGCGCGCACGCTGGAACAGATCACCTGGAAGCAGGCGCTGGGCGTGGGCGTGGCCCAGTGCCTGGCCATGATTCCAGGCACCTCACGGTCGGGCGCCACCATTATCGGCGGCATGATCGCGGGCATCCAGCGCAAGACGGCCACCGAATTCTCGTTCTTCCTGGCCATGCCCACCATGCTGGGCGCGGCCGTGTACGACATGTACAAGAACATGGATCTGCTGACCCAGCACGATCTGTCCGGCATCGCCGTGGGCTTCGTGGCGGCCTTCCTGAGCGCCATGGTGGTGGTGCGCGCGGTGCTGCGCTTCGTGGCCAATCACACCTACCGCGTGTTCGCCTGGTATCGCATCGTGTTCGGCGCCATCGTGGCCGCCTGGATCTTCACCCGTTAAGGCCGCTGTCCCCGCAAGGGGCGGGTCAATGGAAAAAGGGCCGCGTCATTGTGACGCGGCCCTTTTCGTTTGGGTCGAGGCAAGGCGGGCGCGGGCCCCGGGCCTATTCCTCGGTTTCCAGGTCGTAGAACTGCAAGCCGTCGCGGTCGATGACTAGCCAGCCGCCGCGGGGCGGCGAGACGTGGTCGCAGTCCCAGTCGGGCAGCACCCAGCGTTCGCGCTTGGCGCCGTCGACATCCAGCACGTGGCGGGCCGGGCGATGGGTATGCCCGTGCACGAGCACGTTGACGCCGGTGTCGCGGAACACCTGCGCGATGGCGCCGGCGTTCACGTCCATGATCTCCATGGACTTGGCCTGGTTCGCGGCCTGGCTTTCGCCGCGGGCCTGCTGCGCCATGGCCAGGCGTTCAGGGATCGTCTTGGACAGGAACTCGGCCTGCCATTGCGGATTGCGAACCATCTGGCGGAACTGCTGGTACGCCGCGTCGTCGGTACAGAATTCGTCACCGTGGGTCAGCAGCACATTGCCGTAGTCGGTCTGCAGCAGCGCCGGTTCGGGCAGCAGCTTGGCGCCGACCGCGGCCGCCAGTTCCTCGCCGATCAGGAAGTCGCGGTTGCCGCGGCCCAGCCACACGGGAATGCGCGCGGCCGTGGCCTGCAGCGCCTTAAGCACCGTGGCGAGCCAGGGCGGCGCGGCGCGAATCACGTCGTCGCCGATCCAGGCGTCGAAGATGTCGCCCGGCAACAGCAGGGCGGCGGCTTCTTCTTCAGCGGCCTGCAGAAAGGCCAGGAAGGCCTCCGAGGTGGCCGGCGTTGCCGGCCCCAGGTGCAGGTCGGACGCCAGCCAGATCGGGCCGGCCAGGGCAAGCTTATTCAAGAACTTCGGCCTTCTCGATGATCACGTCTTCGTTCGGCACGTTCTGGTGGAAGCCCTTGTTGCCGGTCTTGACGTTCTTGATCTTGTCGACCACGTCGGTGCCTTCGGTGACGCTGCCGAACACGGCGTAGCCCCAGCCATTGGGCGTGGGCGCGGTGAAGTTCAGGAAGTCGTTGTTGGACACGTTGATGAAGAACTGGGCGGTCGCCGAGTGCGGGTCGCTGGTGCGGGCCATCGCCAGGGTGTACTTGTCGTTCTTCAGGCCGTTGTTGGCCTCGTTCTCGATCGGGGCGTGGGTCTGCTTCTGCTTCATGCCGGGTTCGAAACCGCCGCCCTGGATCATGAAACCGTCAATCACGCGATGGAACACCGTGCCGTTGTAGAAGCCTTCCTTGACGTAGGTCAGGAAGTTTTCAACGGTCTTGGGCGCCTTGGCGGCGTCCAGGGTGATGACCATGTCGCCTTGGTTGGTGTGAAGCTTGACGCGGGGGTTGGTGCTCATGGATTTTGTGCCTTCAGAAGGGGAGGTTGAGGGGGCGGCCGCAGGCGCGGCGCTGACGAGCGCTGGGGCAAAGGCGGCCAGCGCGAACGAGCACGCCGTCAGGCGCAGCAGGTGGAGAGGGGAGTAGCGAGACATCATTTGTGTTGCTTGTCCTTCAGCATGGTTTCGACTTCGCGAGCCTTGTCCTGCATGCCCGGCACGCCTTCGCTGGCGGCCTGCTTGTAGGTGCGCAGCGCCTGCAGCAATTGCAGGTCGCCCAGGTTGGCGCGCGCGGCGGCGTAGCCCGGGTCGGCGCGCAAGGCCATTTGCAGGGCGTCTTGCGCTTTTTCAAGTTCACCCCGGCTGGCATATAGAGCCGCCAGGTTGTTCCAAGGTTCCGGCAATTCGGGGAAGCGGGTCGTCATCTCGGTGTAGAGATCGATGGCTTCGGCCTTGCGGTCCAGGGCGGCCAGGGCGCGCGCGTGCTGGAACATCAGTTGCACGTCGGTGCCGCGCTGGTCCTTGATTTCGGCTTCACGCTTTTCGATCATTTCGAGCGCTTGCGCATTTTCACCGCGGTTCAGCAGGCGTTCGATGTAGGTGGTGATCTGCGAGGCGGTCGGCTGCAGACGCGTGTCCACGCTGGGCTGCACGGACTTGAGCACATTGGCCAAGCCCTCCCAGCCGCCCTCTGGGGGGATGGGATCCAGGGTAGTCCGGCTGGCGTTCGGGTTTTCTCCCGATCCCCCCGCCATGGATTGGGCGAAAGCGCCGGTCACCGGCGAGCCGGCCAGAGCCAGGGCGAGCAGGGTGACGCAAAAACGCGGCTTGATAGTCACGTGGGCATCCGTTAAAAGTCGTGGCCAGCCCGCGCTTACGCGTGGGGCCGGGCCGCTTGCTATACTTGACGACCGCCATTTTAGCCTCGGTTGAGTTTTTGGCTCGACATTGGGTAAAAAGGCCGGCCAAGCCTTGAAGGTATCGTCCTTCGGGCACAACGTTTTCCGCAGCCGCCTCGGAAAAAATTAGGACAAATCAAAAGCGCCATGCTGCAAATCTACAACACGTTATCGCGTACCAAAGAACCGTTCAAGCCGGCCCAGGCCGGTCAGGTGCGCATGTACGTGTGTGGCATGACCGTGTACGACTTCTGCCATCTGGGCCACGCCCGCATGCTGGTGTCGTTCGACGTGGTGCAGCGCTGGCTGCGCGCCAGCGGCCTGGCCGTCGACTACGTACGCAACATCACGGACATCGACGACAAGATCATCCGCCGCGCGGTCGAAACCGGCCGCCGCATCGGCGAAGTGACCGAGTTCTATATCGCCGCGATGCACGCCGACGAGCGCGCGCTGGGCGTGGCGCCGCCCGACCGCGAGCCGCGCGCCACCCAGTATGTCGGCGAAATGCTCGACATCATCGGCAAGCTCGAACAGAACGGCCTGGCCTACCAGGCCGACGACGGTGACGTGAACTACGCCGTGCGCGGCTTTGAAGGCTACGGCAAGCTGTCCGGCAAGACGCTGGACGACCTGCGCGCCGGCGAACGCGTGGCCGTGGGCTCGTCCAAGCGCGATCCGCTCGATTTCGTGCTGTGGAAGTCGGCCAAGGCCGACGAACCCGCCGACACCAAGTGGGAATCGCCCTATGGCCTGGGCCGCCCCGGCTGGCACATCGAGTGCTCGGCCATGAGCAAGTCGTTGCTGGGCCTGCCCCTGGACATCCATGGCGGCGGTCCCGACCTGAAATTCCCGCACCACGAAAACGAGATCGCCCAGACCGAAGGCGCCTTCGGCGGCGTGCTGGCCAACATCTGGATGCATTGCGGCCCGCTGATGGTCGATTCGGACAAGATGTCCAAGTCGCTGGGCAATTTCCGCACTATCCGCCAGACCATCGCCCAGGGCGAGCCGCCGGCCGACACGGCCGATTACCAGGTCAATCCGCGTGAAGCCGAAATGGTGCGCTTCTTCATCGTGCGCAACCACTACCGCAGCCCGCAGAACTACACGCCGGACAATCTGGTCGACGCGCAGAACGCGCTCGACCGCCTGTACCAGGCGCTGCAGAACGTGCCGGCCGACGGCCAGGGCATCGACTGGAACGAGCCGCAGGCGCAGGCCTTCAAGGCCGCCATGGACGACGATTTCAACAGCTCGGGCGCCATTGCGGCCCTGTTCGAACTGGCGTCCGAGGCCAATCGCACCAAAAGCGCGCGCAGCGCCGGTCAATTGAAGGCGCTGGCCAGTCTGCTGGGCCTCCTGCAACAGGACCCGGCCGCCTACTTCCAGTCGGCCACCCGCTATTCGGCCGCCGCCATGGAGCAGGGCGCGCGGCCTGAGCTGGGCGCCGACGCCATCCAATCCCTGATCGATGCCCGCGCGGCCGCCAAGGCGGCCCGCAACTTCGCGGAGGCCGATCGCATTCGCGCCGAGCTGCGCGATGCCGGTATCGAACTCGATGACAAACCGGGCGGCCTGACGCAATGGCGTCGAGCGTGAACCCCCAGGAAGCGCCCGACATGTCCATCGCAGATACCGACATTCCCAAGCCTGAGTATTGGGAGGCCGCCGTCGCCCACCTGATGCGGCGCGACCGCATCCTGAAAAAGATCATTCCCCAGCATCCCGAGGTCTGGCTGACCTCGCGCGGCACGCCGTTCGTGACGCTGGCGCGGGCCATCATCGGCCAGCAGGTGTCGGCCAAGGCGGCCGACGCCGTCTGGGAACGGTTCCTGGAAGCCGCCGGCAAGCGTCCCACCCCGGTGGCGGTGCTGCGCGTCGGCCTGGAAGGCCTGCGCAATGCCGGCCTGTCGCAACGCAAGGCCGAATACGTGCTGGATCTGGCCGTGCATTTCGGCGAACGCCGGGTCCACCCCGAAAAATGGGCGGCGATGGACGACGAAGCCGTCATTTCTGAATTGACCGCCATCCGGGGCATCGGACGCTGGACGGCGGAGATGTTTTTGATTTTCAATCTGCAGCGGCCCGATGTTCTGCCGCTGGATGATCCTGGGTTGCTCAAGGCAATCTCGCTACACTATTTCAGCGGCGAGCCTGTCTCGCGCTTCGAGGCTCGCGAAGTCTCGTTGGCGTGGCAACCCTGGCGTACCGTGGCAACCTGGTATCTGTGGCGCAGTCTGGAACCGACGCCGGTCCAATACTGACGCAAGCCAGGTCGCCCATCTACGGAACCACACTACATGCGCAATACATTTCTGGAATTTGAACAGCCGCTCGCCGAGCTTGAAAACAAGATCGAGCAGCTGCGCTACGTGCAGGCCGATTCGGCGGTAGACATCTCCGACGAGATCGGACGTCTGCAGCAGAAGAGCCAGTCCCTGGCCAAGGAAATCTACGCCAAGCTCACGCCTTGGCAGACGGCGCTGGTCGCCCGCCACCCCCAGCGTCCCTACACGCTGGACTACGTGCGCGAAATCTTCACCGACTTTCACGAACTGCACGGCGACCGCATGTACGCCGATGACCAGTCCATCGTGGGCGGTCTGGCGCGCTTCAACGGCACGCCCTGCATGGTGATCGGCCACCAGAAAGGCCGCGACACCAAAGAGCGCGCCGCGCGCAATTTCGGCATGCCGCGTCCCGAAGGCTATCGCAAGGCCCTGCGCCTGATGCGCCTGGCTGAAAAATTCGGCGTTCCCGTGTTCACCTTCGTCGACACCCCGGGCGCCTATCCCGGCATCGGCGCCGAAGAACGCGGCCAATCCGAAGCCATTGGCCACAACCTGTACGCCATGGCCGAGCTGAAGGTCCCCGTGATCGCCACGATCATCGGCGAAGGCGGCTCGGGCGGCGCCCTGGCCATCGCCGTGGGCAATACCGTGCTGATGCTGCAGTACGCCACCTATGCCGTGATTTCGCCGGAAGGCTGCGCGTCGATCCTGTGGCGCAGCGCCGACAAGGCCCCCGAGGCCGCCGATGCGCTGGCCATCATCGCGCCCCGCCTGAAGGACCTGGGCCTGGTGGATCGCGTCATCAACGAGCCGGTGGGCGGCGCCCACCGCGATCCCCGCGTCATGGCGCGCCTCTTGCGCCGTGCGCTGGGCGATGCCCTGCGCCAGCTGCAGGGCATGACGCCCGAGCAGCTCGTCGAACAGCGCGTCCAGCGCCTGCTGTCGTTCGGCGCCTTCCAGGAAGTGCGCGCCTGAGGGCTCCCGCGCGCCGGCCACCGCCGGCGCCGCGGCCGAGCAACCCTTGCGCCGTCCGCCATGACCACCCCCGCCGCCGACGCCGATCCGCTTGAGCCGGCCGCCGCGGAGCAGTCCTTCCCGTTTCCCGTCTCGCCTGAACTGATCGGGGCCCTGCGCCGCGCCTTGGCGTGCCTGCCGCAGCCGCCGGCGCGCATTGCCGTGGCCGTCAGCGGGGGCGCCGACTCGGCCATGCTGGCCGTGCATGCCGCCGCCCTGGCGCGCGCGGCAGGTTTGAACGTGGTCCTGTTCCATGTCCATCACGGCTTGCAGGCCGCGGCCGATGGCTGGACCCAGCAGGTGCAGTCCTTGGCCGACTTGCTGGGCCTGCCGCTGCGCCTGGCCCGGGTGCAGGTGGACGAGGGCAGCGGCAAAGGCATCGAGGCCGCTGCCCGCGACGCGCGTTATGCGGCGCTGGCCCGCCTGGCCCAGGACGATGGCGTGGCGCTGGTACTGCTGGCCCATCATCGCAACGACCAGGCGGAAACCGTGCTGCTGCGTCTGCTGCGCGGCACGGGCCTGGCCGGCATGGCGGCGATGGCGGCGCAATCAGAACGCGACGGCGTGGTGTACCTGCGTCCGTGGCTGGAGCAGGGCAGGGAAGCGATCCTGCAGGCCGCGGACGGTTTCGCCAGCGCTACCGGCTGGCATCCCGTGCAGGACCCCACCAATGCCGACCCGCGCTATACCCGGGCCGCGCTGCGCGAACTGCTGGCGCCCGTGCTGGATGGCCGTTGGCCCGGCTGGCGCGCCATCGTCGCCCGCCACGCCCGCCATATGGCCGAGGCCGCCGAGATCCTGGACGAGGTGGCGCGCGAGGACCTGGCCGGGCTGGAACCCAGCCCCGACGGCGCCAGTTTTTCGCTGGCGGCCTGGCGCCGCCTGTCGCCGGCCCGCCAGGCCCAGGCGCTGCGCTACTGGCTGGCACAGAACGGCGCCCGCATGCCCACCGACGCACGTCTGCGCGACCTGCTGCGCCAGCTGCGCGAACTGCACAGCCTGGGCCACGACCGGCAACTGCGGGTGGAGCAAGCCGGCCACGTGGTGCGCTGCCATCGCGGGCGCGTATGGATCGAGCCGCGCCCGCAAGCCGGGGCCGATGTTTCTTGAGCGCCAGGGAATTTCGCTCAAAACGACAGTTTTCGGGGAAAAATGACCGTGGAATGGAAAGAAAATTCCATGGCCTGCGCAAATTTTTACCGGCGAGATAGAATATGAGGTTTTGCCCGTCAACACTTGCGGCGGGTTCCCAGCCAGAGTACGAGATGTCCCTGATCGTTCATAAATATGGCGGTACTTCGATGGGCTCGGTAGAGCGCATCCGGAACGTGGCGCGACGCGTCGCAAAGTGGCACGCTGCCGGCCACCAGGTTGTCGTGGTGCCCTCGGCCATGGCAGGCGAAACCAATCGCCTGCTCGGCCTGGCCCGCGAAATCACGCCCCAGCCCGACGCCCGCGAACTCGACATGATCGCCGCCACCGGCGAACAAGCCAGCAGCGGCCTGTTGGCCATCGCACTGCAAGCCGAAGGCGTGGCCGCCCGCAGCTATGCGGGCTGGCAAGTGCCGGTGCGCACGGATTCGTCCTTCACCAAGGCGCGCATCACGTCCATCGACGACGCCCGCATCCGCGCCGACCTCGACGCCGGCCGCGTGGTCATCGTCACCGGCTTTCAGGGCGTGGACCCCGAAGGCCACATCACGACCCTGGGCCGTGGCGGCTCCGACACCTCGGCCGTGGCCGTGGCGGCGGCGCTCAAGGCCCATGAATGCCTGATCTACACCGATGTGGATGGCGTCTACACGACCGATCCGCGGGTGGTGCCCGAAGCGCGCCGCATGGCCGTCGTTTCCTTCGAGGAAATGCTGGAAATGGCCTCGCTGGGCTCCAAGGTCCTGCAGATCCGCTCGGTCGAATTCGCCGGCAAATACCGTGTGCCGACGCGGGTGCTGTCCTCGCTGACCGACCCGCTCATCCCGCTCGACGAAGAAATGAGTTCGGGCACGCTGATTACTTTTGAGGAAGACGAAAAAATGGAAGCCGCCGTTGTCTCCGGCATCGCCTTCAGCCGCGACGAAGCCAAAATCACCCTGCTGGGCGTTCCCGACAAGCCCGGCATCGCCTTCTCGATCCTGGGTCCGGTTGCCGCCGCCAATATCGATGTCGACATGATCGTGCAGAACCAGTCCGTGGCTGGCACGACCGACTTCTCGTTCACCGTGAACCGCAACGAGTTCGCCCGCGCGGTCGACCTGCTCAAGCGCGAAGTCATTCCCGCCGTGGGCGCTCGCGAGCTGTCCACCGACGAGAAGGTCGCCAAGGTCTCGATCGTCGGCATCGGCATGCGTTCGCACGTTGGCGTGGCCAGCCTGATGTTCCAGACGCTTTCGCAAGAAGGCATCAACATCCAGATGATCAGCACCAGCGAAATCAAGACCTCGGTCATCATCGACGACAAGTACATGGAATTGGGCGTGCGCGCATTGCACAAGGCCTTTGGCCTGGACCAGGCGCCGGCGACCAAGGCCTGAGGCTCGCGGCTCCGGCACGATTTTTTTCATACCCCGGGCCCTGCCCGGGGAAAATGGCTAAAAAGTCGTGCTAGAATCTCGTTCTCTTCGGAGATGTGCCCGAGAGGCTGAAGGGGCTCCCCTGCTAAGGGAGTATGTGGCTAAAAACTGCATCGTGGGTTCGAATCCCACCATCTCCGCCAGATTCTCAGCCTGGTTCGCCAGGCTGAATAAAAACCCGCAGAACGCAAGTTCTGCGGGTTTTTTCTTTGCCGCATACCGGCAGCGCGCTACTTGATCTTGCTGCAGCGAAAGGCCTCGATGCCTTTTTCCACGTAGTGCGGTTCGCGCGCGCAGGCCGCGCGCATGGCCTGGTTGGCCAGGGTCATCAGGTTGGCCGCGTGGGTCATGGCTTCCAGGCCGTCCTGGCCGGGGCCGATCTTGTCGTAGCGTGCCTTGAACTCGTTGGCCTGCTTGCTGTAGGCAAAGGCGCGCATCACGTCGGCATAGGCGATGGCGCGTGAGATGTCGCCCTCGGTGGGTTTCTTTTCGGCGGCGAAGGCCGGTCCGGTCAACATGGCCAGGGCGATCAGGGGGATGAGAGTGGCTTTCATGGTCGTCATCAGGAGTTCTTTCGCGGGTTGTCCGAGAGCAGGCCGGCCGTCAGGGGGCATGGGAGGTCTGCGGGTCGTTGCCATCACCACATCTTGCACGTCGTGCCGTTGTTGACGAGGTCACCGCCGACGACGATGCCCTTCTCGTCGACGTACAGCATGGTGTAGCAACTGGCCACGCCCGTGCGCCGCTGGTAGATGGTGCCGGTGTTGTTGCCGAAGCCGTAGCTGACGCCGCCGGGCGGGGGCACGTAGAAGCTGCCGACGGCTTCATCCCACGAGACTTCGCCGGAGGTCTGCCACATGTAGACCAGTTGCCCGATCGGCAGGTCTTCGCTGGCATAGACGCGGTCGGGGACGCCCCAGTCGACCACGATGTCGTTCACCGGCTTGCCTTTGTGGCGCATCATCGCCACGTCCCAGGTGGTGCAGGCGCTGAGCATGGCGCCGCACAGGCAGGCCAGCAGGGCCTTGAAGAGACTGAATCGCACTTTGTTTTCCTTGTTCAGATGCTTGACAGGTGCCCTACGCGCCGCATCATGCCAGCAGGTCGTGAACATGGCGAGAGGGGGGTGTGGCGTGTATTCAACACCCCGTGCTTGCCGTTACCCACCTGGTAAATCGGTTTTACCGGGGTTCCCATGGGGCAAGCTTGGAGAAAAACGAGGCCTTTTCATGGGGGCGGCATAGGGCCGGCGCCTGCACGGCGAGCCACGGGGCGCGGGCAAACTGCCCATGGCGTCGCATAGATTTTTTTATTTTTGTTACATGTGGCGGGGAAGGCTGCCCGGGCTACGGCTGTTTTTAACGACGTGCGGGCAGTGTCGCCAGGATCTGCCTGGCGATGTCATCGACGCCTTCGTCGCGCTCAGCCTGGGTAGGGCGCGCAGCCAGGCGTGATAGTTGGGGTTCCAGGGCGATCGCGAGCGGGGGGCAGGCGCTGACCAGATACGTCAGCACGTTGCAGGTCCAGATGGCGTCATTGGATTCGAAGACCTGGGCCAGGGGGGGCGCCAAGGGTTTGCCGATGCTTGCGAGGAAGGGCGCCAGCACTCGGGCGACGGGCCAATTGATGTCTTGCATCCAGGTGAGCAGGGCAGGCAGTTGTGCTTGAACGGCCGGGTAACCTGCGGCGACGATCGCCTGCGCGGCAAGCAGGTCGTGTTTGCCGGCCGGCAACGGGAGGGGCAGGCCGTGCGATGCGTCTGTATCTGCTGACAATGTTTGCTCTGTGTCGCATGGAACGAAGGGCGAAATCGTAGCCTCACATCTTAGTTGCGGCGCCGCGGCCCGATGCGGCGGGCTGAAGACGATCCGTCGCTTCCATGATCGTTCGCCCCTTGCGGATTCACGTAGCGCTTCTCGGCCGGAGCCGCGTCACGCAACATTTGAGAATATTCTTGAGCCCCCCGGCAAAGCGGAATTTTATGATCAATTCATGATCGTAAAACCCCGTCCGCGGGAAGCATTGACGGCGGCGGCCCCTGGGTTGCCCATGCTTCTTCTTCACCTGTTCGCCGTCGCCCTGACGGCCTGCATCGTGGTGGGAACGGCGCTTTACGCCTACTGGTCGTTCACAGGGGAAGTTTCCAAGTATCGCCGCCGCATGAACGCGGGCGCCTACAACGCGCAGCTGTATTTCGACCAGCGCGAGGCGCTGCTGCGTTCCGTGGCGGCGTCCGCCGTGCGCAACACGGATCGCATGCCGGTGTCGCGCACGCCCAAGACGTTCGGTGAAACCGGGCAGATCAGCGTGGATCCGTTGATTGCGCCGGACGGCGGCTACGAATGGGCGCTGATCCTGACGCCGCGCGACCGCGCGGATGTGGCGCGGCTGAAGGCACACATTGTGTACGTGTCGCCGGCGGATGCCACGGCCCGGCCCTTGTCGGCCCAGGCCGATGCGACGCATGCGGCGGCGCCGCTGAAGGACGAGAGCTTCCGATGGCTGGCCCAGACGCTGCGTCAGCGCACCACCCAACCGGGTGCGGACGGCCGTGCGCCTATTGTCTGGCTGCGTCCGCCCATGGACGCGGACAGCCGGCTGTTCCTCTACACCCCCGTCGATATCGACGGCGTGGAGGGCACTTGGATCGGCCTGGAGGTCGATGGGCTGGGCTCGGTGATCGGGCAGGCGCAGTGCGCCAGCGACGGCGCCAGTTATGCACTGTATGACGGCAACGGCGTGATGGCGCTGCACGGCGGCAGCTTGCCCGCGCGGGTCGGCGAGACGGCGGCCTACCTGTCGCGCGATTCCTTTCGCCTGCAGGGCGACGGCTGGTGGCCGCAGACGTTGGTGCTGGTCAAGTCAGTGGGCGAGGCGGGCTGGCGCCTGGCGTACTACGTGCCTATCAGCGACCTGTTGAAAGATGGCGCCCGATCGTTCTGGACGGCAGGCGCGGTGGCGGTATTGCTGATCGTGATTGTGCTGTTGGCCGTGCGCTATATCAGGAACCGGCTGGTCAAGCCTGCGGTGCGCCAGTACCAGGCGCTGGTCGACAGCGTGGCGCTGAACCAGAAGATCGTGGAGGTGGCGCCGGTGGGCCTGTGCCTGCTGCGCCGCTCGGATGGGGCCTTGCTGTTGTCCAACGCGGCGGCACGCCAGTGGCTGGGCGAACAGGACCAGTGGCGCGAGACGCTGCGCCAGGCCGGCGCCGAGACGGGCGGCAAGGAATATGCGCTGACGGACGGCCGCAGCGCCTACCTGACCTTCGCCGCCACGACCTACCAGTCCGAAGACGTGGTGCTGTGCGGAATCAGCGATATCACCGCGCAGAAGAATGTGGAGCACGCGCTGCGCAGCGCCAAGCTGGCCACCGACCAGGCGAGCGAGTCCAAGGCGATGTTCTTCGCCACCATCAGCCATGAAATCCGCACGCCGCTGTACGGCATCCTGGGCACGCTGGAACTGCTGGCGTTGACGGGGTTGTCGGGCCAGCAGGAGCAGTACCTGAGCACGATCCAGCAGTCGTCGTCGACCTTGCTGCGCACCATCAACGGCACGCTGGACCTGTCGCGTATCGAAGCCGGGCGCGAAGAGTTGGAGATCGGCCCCTACTCGCCGGCGGACCTGGTCGAGCAGGTGGTGGCCAACTACGCGGCGCGGGCGCAGGCCAAGGGGCTGGACCTCTACGCCATCACCGAGGTCGGCATGCCCTTGACGGTGATGGGCGACGCGATCCGGATCCTGCAGATTCTGAACAACCTGGTCAGCAACGCCGTGAAGTTCACCGAGTCGGGGCGGGTGGTGCTGCGGGCCCATGCCGAGGCCGACGGAATCGGGGGCCTGCGCTTGCGGTTCCAGGTGGCCGATACCGGGCCGGGCATCCGCGAGAGCCACCGTCTGCGGTTGTTCGAACCGTATTTCCGCGCGCCGGCGAGCCAGGACGGCGATGTCGCTGGCACGGGCCTGGGCCTGACGATCTGCCGCCGGCTGGCGGACCTGATGGGCGGCACGCTGTCGGTAGTCAGCGAAGAGGGGCTGGGCACCAGCATTTCGTTCTGCTTGCCGCTGCCGGCGGGTGGGGGCGACGTCCTGGCGCCCGCGCCGATCGTCTTGCAGCCGCGCGCGGTGTACGTGGACGGCGCCGTGCCGGAGGTGGTGGCCAATGTGTGCGCCTGGCTGAACGCCTGCGGTGCGATTGCATTGCCGTATCGCAAGCAGGCGGACGCCGTGGACCGGCCGGGCACCGTGCTGGTGCAGACGTGGCCGCCGGCCGTGCCCGAACCGCGCTGGCGCCACGAGCGGGTGTGGGTGCTGGCGCCCGGTTCGGGCCAGGAGACGTTCATGGCCCCGGCGCCGCGCCAGGCTATGGCGAGCGCCTTCAATCCGGTGAGCATCTGCCGCGCGGTGCAACGGGCGCAGGATGGCGTCGAAAGCGGCGCGCAAGGCCGGGATGGCGCCCAGCCCAGGCACCTGGGGCTGCGCATCCTGGTGGTGGAAGACAACGCCATCAACCAGCTGATCCTGCGCGAGCAGCTGGAACACCTGGGCTGCGCGACGACGCTGGCCTCCGATGGCGGCGAAGCCCTGCGGCTCTGGAACGCCGAACTGTTTGATCTGGTACTGACCGACCTGAACATGCCCATCGTCAACGGCTATGAGCTGGCACGGTCGTTGCGTGACGGCGGTTATGCCGGGTCCATCATCGGCCTGACATCGAGTTCCGCAGCGGAAGTCGCGCAGCGCGGGCTGGCCGCAGGCATGAGCCAGGTGTTGTCCAAGCCGCTGCCGTTCATGGCGTTGGCGCAAACCTTGCATGGCATCGCAAAGGAACTGAAGTGAACATGCTGTCTGACTACAAAGTGCTGGTATTGGATGACCATGCCCTGCAGTGCCTGCAGTTGAAGGACCTGTTGGAAGAGGCTGGCTTTGGCCGCGTGGATACGGTGGAAAGCGCGCCGGAGGCGCTGGCGCGGATACGCGACGAGGGCTATCACCTTGTGCTGATGGACGTCAGCATGCCCGGCATGGACGGCGCGCAGTTCATCCATGAACTGGCGCGCCTGAATCTGCGGCCGATCCTGGCGATCGCAACCGCGTGCTCGCGCCGCATGGCCAACAGTATCGGCCTGATGGCCAAGGAGAACGGCTTTGCGATGCTGGGTTCGTTCGTCAAGCCGGTGACCCGCGAGCAGATCGCCTGCCTGGCCGACCGCCTGGGCCGGCGGACTCCTGGCGCAGGGTTGGCGCCGCAAGACGAAGCCGGCGACGCCGGCAGCCTGCTGGACCGCCAAAGCGTGGTGGCGGCCTTGCGCGACGGCAGCATCCAGGCCTGGTTCCAGCCGAAGAAATCATTGGCGTCGGGGGCCATCGTCGGGGCCGAGGCGCTGGTGCGCTGGCAGCACCGGGGGCTGGGGCTGATGATGCCGGGCTCCTTTCTGCGCACCCTGCGCGAGTACGGCCTTGACCACGAGCTGCTGATGCGCATGCTGGAAGACAGCCTGGCCGCCTGCCGCGCCTGGCGCCGGCTGGGGCATCGCATCCCGGTGTCGGTCAATCTGCCGGTCAGCCTGCTGGACCGGCCGCAATTGCCGGATGAACTGTACGAGCAGGTCACCCATAGCGGCATTCCGGCCGAAGACGTAACATTCGAACTCCTCGAGGACGATATGACCGTGGCTCCAGGCAACTACTACATGGGCGCCAGCCGCTTGCGGTTGAAGGGCTTCGGCTTGTCGCAAGATGACTTCGGCAAGGGATATAGTTCGATGTACAGCCTGATCTCGACGCCGTTTACCGAGCTGAAGATCGACCGCGCCTTTGTCCATGGGGCCGCGGGCGACGAGGTCCGGGCCGCTGCGCTGGTGTCCTCGGTGCAACTCGGCCGGCAACTTGGCTTGCAGGTTACGGCCGAAGGCGTCGAAACCCTCGATGACCTGCAATTCTTGCGCCGTATCGGCTGCGATTGCGTGCAGGGTTTCCTGATTTCCGCGGCCGTGGACCTGGCCGCGTTCAATGCTTTGCTGGCCAACGAACCTGGCCATGGCGCGATGCGCGATCCCGTGCCGCGCCAGGCGATTCCCTACTAGCCGACTGGGTCCATGAAACTGGATACACCGCTCATCAAGGTCATACGCGCTTCGCGCCGGTTGAACATTGCGCTGTTCGGTGTCTTGCCGCTGTTGCTGGTGCTGGGCGGGGTGCTGTATTGGGGCGGCCACCGCATCTTGCAGCAGGAAGAAGAAAAGCTGCGCATCGATTTCTCGATTCTCACGGGATACATCCGCGCCCACGAAACCGTGCTGCAAGGCCTGAACGCGCAGGGCCTCAACCCGGATGGCCACCGGCTGGTGTCGGCCACGCCCGTCAGCGAGACGTCGGGCTTCGAGCGGGCGTCCTGGGAGTTCTTCGACGGCCAGCACGCGATCGCGGCGATGCCTTTTTCGCTGCTCTGCCAAAGCCCGGATTCGTGTCCGGTGGTCCATGGCGTGTTCACCGGCATTGGCGGCTACATGTCGGATTTCTATTCAACCCGCTGGGCTGCCTCGGTGTTTCCAGCGGCGCCCCTGTTCATCATTTCCCCTAGCCAGCAGCTCAGCCTGAGCGTGCCAGCCATTTCCGCGGTGTCAGGCTACGAGCCGCTGACCCGCGCCACGTTCCTGTCCGTGGTGGATGCGGTGGAATTGGCAGCCGGCGGCACCGATCCTGACGACCGGTCGATCAGTGAAAGCACAAGAATCACCTGGCTGCGCGACGCGGAACTGCCCAATTCCATGATCGCCATGACGCCGGTAATGCTGCCGCTGAACGCCAAGGATGGCACGGTCACGCAGCGGCGAAATGTCTACGCCGTCTCGTTGCTGAATCGAAGCCGCGTCAGCATTTCGGAACGGGTGCTGAATGTGCCGCTATACGATCAGTTCTGGTTGCAGCGCCAGGGCGACGGGTTGATGATCGGCGATGGGCCGCCGCCGCAGCTTGCGCGCCCAGGCTTTCATTTCACTTCGCAAGGCCTGATCCTGCGCATCGCGGACCGGTCCGATACCTGGACGGCGTATTACCGGCTGAACTACGGCAGTTTCTTTCGCGCCAACATGTGGCTGCCGATCGCCGTGCTGCTGATGTTCGGCGTGGGGCTGGCGGCCGGGGCCGGCTATCTGTTCTGGTACAACCGGCGCGTGGTCCGGCCCGCCGAACTGGCGCATCTGGACATGGTCGAGAGCGAGGAGTTCAGCCGCACCGTGCTGGATACCGCGCCGGTGGCCCTGTGCGTGCTGTCGCGGCCCGGCGGGCGGATCGTGTTCGGCAATACGTTGGCGGCGCAATGGCTGGGTATCGGCGTGGGCGAGCAGCTGCAGGATTCGCCGGACGCCAACAAGTTGCTGCGCAAAGTGCTGGGCGCGGCCGGGCCGGGCACCATCGAGACCTTTCATACCCATGAGGGCCGGCCTTTGTTCGTCGCGTTCGCGCCGACCCGCTACAAGAAGCAGGACGTGGTGCTGTGCGCGTTTGCGGATATCAGCGCCCGCGCCGAGATGGAACGCACCCTGGCGCAAGCCAAACAGCAGGCCGATCGAGCCAACGAGGCGAAGTCCACCTTCCTGGCCACCATGAGCCACGAGATCCGCACGCCGCTCTACGGCGTGCTTGGCACGCTGGAAGTCCTGTCACTGACGCAGCTGGACGGCGAACAGCGCCGGCACGTCGACCGCATCCAGGATTCATCGGTGATCCTGCAACAGCTGATCAGCGACATCCTGGACATCACCAAGATCGAATCAGGCCAGTTGGCGCTGGAAATGGACCGGTTCGATCCGCGCGAGCTGATGCAGAGCACGGTGGCATCGTATGCCGGCATGGCCGAACAGAAGGGCCTGGTGATCTACAGCTGCGTCGATACGTCTACGCCAGCCTGTGTCATGGGCGACGGTGGCCGTGTTCGACAGATTCTGAACAACCTGGTGAACAACGCGATCAAGTTCACCGATTCGGGGCATGTCGTGACTCGGCTGCGGGCCGAGGACCTGTCCGGCGGGCGGGTGCGGCTGCACTTGCAGGTGGTCGACAGCGGCGTGGGCATCAGCGCCGAAAACCAGGTCCGCCTGTTCGAACCCTTCTACCAGATCGACAGCGGCTCGCACCTGGTGCGCGGCGCCGGCATCGGTCTGTCCATTTGCGCCCGGCTGGCAGAGCTGATGGGCAGCGAGATCCAGGTCACCAGCGAGCTGGGCCTGGGCAGCAGCTTTTCGCTGGCCATCGAGCTGGAGCTGGCCGAGGCGACGCCCGCGCCGGCGCCGCGCCTGGACGGCCTGCGTGTCCAGGTGCGCAGCTCGCGCAAGGAACTGAGCGAGAACCTCTGCTTGTGGCTGACGCAGTGGGGCGCCATGGCCGTGTTGGCGACGGCCGTGCCATCGCGCGATGACGCAGGCGATGAGGTGCTGGTGGATGTGCACATCGCCGGCGACGTCATGCCGCCCTGGGAATGGCCGGGCCCGGTGGTGGTGGCCGGCGGCGACAACCCCGGCGCGACGCCGTACCATGCGGACCGGCACGACGTGTTCAGCATCGGCTTCACGGTGCAGCGCTGCGCGGCGGGCGAGGCCGAGATTGCGCGCGAGGCCGTCGCCGCCCGCTATGCCCCGTTGAATCTGCGGGTGCTGGTGGCCGAAGACAATCCCATCAATCAAGTGACCATGCGCGACCAGCTGGAGCAACTGGGCTGCGAGGTGACCGTGGCGCCCGATGGCGCCGAGGCGCTGGCGCAGTGGCACATCGCGCCCTTCGACGTGGTGCTGACCGATGTCAACATGCCGCGCATGAGTGGCTACGAGCTGGCAGGCGCTTTGCGCGCGCTGGGCGTGACCGTACCCATCATCGGCGTCACGGCCAATGCCTTGAAAGACGAAGAGACCCGTTGCAAGGCGGCCGGCATGAGCCACTGGCTGGTCAAGCCGATCAAGCTGAGCCTGCTGTGGAGCCAGCTGCGGGCCTACCGCAGCGCGGCGCAAGGCGTGTCGGCCGTCGCCCGTGCCTTGGGCGCGGCGCCAACTGCCGCGGAGGCTCCCGTGGCGCCGCCGGCCGATGCGACGGCATCGGAGACGCCAGCGCCAGGCGTGCCAACGATTCCCGCCAAGTACCGGGAGATATTCCGGCAGACGATGAGCCACGACCTGGCTCGCCTGGAACGGGCAATCGCCGACAGCGACGCGCGGGAGTTGCGCCTGGTGCTGCATCGCATGCGCGGCGGTTTCGCGGCGGTGCAGGCGCGAAACCTGCACCATTTGGCGCAAAGCGCGGAAGACACGCTGGCCGCCGATGGGCTGGGGGGCGCGGTCGGGGCGAAGCTCAAGACGCTGGTGGCTGCGCTGACCAGGACGCTGACCGAGGTCTGATTCGGATTATTCAGCTTTTAGTCATCTACCTTTCATTTGCCTGTCTTAGCATTGCTCATCCCTTCACGCGACGGCAGCCATGCTAGGTATCCAATGAGCAAATCGATTTCTGAAAAGACCATCCTCAACCGCACCCAGAGCATCCCTTTCAGCGAGATCCTTGAAAGAAACATGTCACGCCGTACGGTGATGCGCGGCGGCCTGGCTGCCGCGTTCGCGACGATGACCAGCCTGGGGCTGGCCGGTTGCAACAGCGGCGACGACGATGACGCGGACAACGGCCAGGCGCCCGGCAATCCCGTCGCCCCGCCCGCCGCGCTGAAGCTGGGCTTTGAATCCCTGCCCAACTCGATGACCGACGGCTGCGTGGTCCCTGCCGGCTATGTGGCCCATGTGTTCGCTGCCTGGGGCACGCCGCTGAACGACAATGCGCAGCCCTGGGACCAGAACGGCAACAACTCGTCGAACGACCTGCTCAACGCCATGGGCATGCACCACGACGGCATGCACTTCTTTCCGATCGAAGGCAGTTCCACGGAAGGCCTGCTGGCCGTCAATCACGAGTACATCGACGCGCAAGCCCTGCACCCCAATGGCCCGACGCTCGTAGCGGGCAAGCGTCCCGCGGAAGAGGTCCGCAAGGAAATCAACGCGCACGGGGTGGCCATCGTGCACGTGCGCCGTGAAAGCGGCCGCTGGGTCATCGTCAACAACTCGCGCTATAACCGCCGCTTCACCTCGGCGACCGCCATGAAGCTGGCTGGCCCCGTTGGCGGCACGGACTGGGTCAAGACCCCGTTCTCGCCCAATGGCACGCAAGTGCGCGGCACCAACAACAACTGTGGCAACGGCTACACGCCGTGGGGCACCTACATCACCGCCGAAGAAAACTGGGCGGCCTGCTTCGTGAACACCGGCACGCGCCCGGCGCACCAGCGCCGCGTGGGCGTGTCCGCCTCCGCCGGGCGCTACCGTTGGGAAACCGCCGCCGGCGATGCTTCGGAAGTGCTGGGTGAATTCGCGCGCTTCAACGTCACGGAAACCGGCGCCGACGCCACGCAGGACTGGCGCAACGAGGTCAACGGATTCGGCTACCTGGTCGAGATCGATCCCTACGACCCGTCCAGCATCGCCACCAAGCGCACGTCGATGGGCCGCTTCGCCCACGAAGGCTGCACCTACAGCAAGCCCGAAGCCGGCAAGCCCCTGGCTTTCTACAGCGGCGACGACTCGCGCTTTGAGTACATTTACCGCTTCGTTTCCGAAGCCGTGTGGGACCCCAAGGACGCCGAGCGCACCGACCGCCTGGCGGTGGGCGCCAAGTACCTGGACAAGGGCACGCTGTACGTCGCCCGCTTCAACGACGATGGCACGGGGGAATGGCTGGCCCTGACTGGCACGGCCACCGGCGCCGGCGGCCGCACGCTGGCCGATGAATTCGGCAGCCTGGACGCCATCCTGATCAACACGCGCGGCGCGGCCGACTTCGTGGGCGCCACCCCGATGGACCGCCCCGAGTGGACGGTCACGCATCCGACCAACGGCGACATCTATGTGACGCTGACGAACAACAGCAGCCGCAATGCCGCTTCCGGCACGAACGGGCCCAACCCGCGTCTGAACAACGTCAACGGCCATATCGTTCGCTGGCACGACGAAGCCGGCTCGACGAAGTTCAAATGGGACATCTTTGTCTTCGGTTCGGATGCCGGCGCCGATGCCGACACCAACCGCTCGGGCCTGACCGAGTTGAACCAGCTGGCCAGCCCCGATGGCCTGGGCTTTGACCCCCGCGGCATCCTGTGGATCCAGACCGACAACGGTATCGATGGCGGCCGCAACAATAACGTCGCCCGCGCCACCAACGACCAGATGCTGGCCGTGATTCCCGGCGCGCTGGCCGACAGCACCGGGACGGGTCCGGCCATCAACGCATCCAATCAGGCAAGCTTGCGGCGCTTCTTCGTCGGCCCCAACGAGGCCGAAATCACGGGCTTCGCGTTCACGCCGGACTACACCAGCATCTTCCTGAATGTTCAGCATCCGGTGAATTGGCCTGCCTATGGCACGGACGATGCCGCTGTCGTGACCACGACTGCAGTGCGCCCGCGATCGTCGACGGTCGTCATTCAACGCGCCGATGGCGGTCCGATCGGCGTGTAGTTGAAGGACGCGTGGCCATGCGCGCAGGGATCACGCGCATGGCCACGCCAAACAGCAGGTCAATCGCCGGTTTGGCTTGTCTACCAGCGATAGCTGACGTTCAGCATGCCGCCATACCCACGCTGATCATGGCTGCCCGCCTGGCCGAAGACATGGCCGGTCACCTGCACCGCCTTGGTGACACGGCCTTCCGCGCCCAGCTTCAGTTCCAGCGCGTTGCGCGACGGCAGGGCGTCCAGCGCGTTGTCGCCCATCCGTACCGACGGGTTGCTGCCGTTATGCAGCCAGTTGGCTTCCAGGAAGGGGCGCACCGACGGCGCATCCGCATGTTGCGGCTTGGCTTGGGGGTAGACGCGCACGCCCACGCGAGACTGCCAGGCGTTGTCGTTGCCGCTGCGCATGCGGGTGCCTTGCAGCGTGGCATCCTTGGCGTTGTAGCGGCTGTAGACCAGTTGTGCATTCGGTTCGATGACCACCGCGCCCAGGGTGGAGCCGTCGGCGAACGGCTTGAACGCGTAGCCGGTTTCCAGCGAGGCACTCCACACGTTCGAGCGATAGTCGACCGAGCCCAGTTCGCTGCTGATCTGGTTGTCGTAGCGGCCATATTGCAGCCAGGTGTCGGCGTAGGCCCCCAGGCGGGTGGCATCGTTTTGATAGAGGGTGCCGTACAGGCCCACCGAATAGCCCGAGACCTTGCCGCGGGCGCGGGCCCGGACCTGCTGGGTGGTGCCCGGCAGCATCAACGTCGACACGGAACGCGAGCGCGCGTCGCCATAGCCGCCCATCAGGCCCGCATAGACGGCACCATCCTTGCCCACCGGGGCCTTGAGCACATCGCCGCCCAGTTGCACCAGGGCGCTGTCGGTGTCGATATCCACGCGGCCCTCGGCCATGCGCAAGCCGCTGTCATGGCGGCCTTGCACGCGGGCCCACAGGCCGCGGCCGGTGGCTGTGCCGTCATCGACATAAGCGGGCACGCGGTCGTGCAGGCCGTGGGTGAACAGGCGAGTGGCGGCCAGGCGGTTGCCGGCATAGGCGCCGCTTTCGGGGGATACGTTCTTGAAGCCGGGGCCGCCGGGCAGGATGATGTCGGGCGGGGTTACCGGCGGCGCCGGATCGGCCGGGTCCGTCGGGACGCCAGGATCGGTGGGGCCAGGCGGGGTGGTCGGCGGGGTGTAGTCGGACGTCAAGTACCAGTCGGGCGCCACGCCGCCGTTGCCGCCGCGGATCAGACTGTAATCGTAGCCGTTCAGCGAGACGGTGTTGGCGCTGGCGCGGTAGCCGGTCGAGCCGGCATCCAGGTGGAAGGCGTCCGTGGCGGTGGTGCCGCCATTGATGGTTTGCACGACCTGGATGCCGTATTGGGTCTGGCCGCCAGCGCCGCCCGCGTTGACGATACGCAGGCCGGTATTGCCCGACGCCGTGCCGCCGTCGATGACCAGCTTGTCGGTGGGCGAAGCATCGTCGCCCAGGCGGGTGTTGAGCACCAGCGTGCCGCCGCCGACATAATTGTTGACTGTCAAGGTCTTGAAGTTCGCGCCGCCGGCGGGCGCGACGAAGGCGACGGTGCCGGCATTGTTCAGCGTGCCCAGGCTGGAGTCATTGCGTACGTTCCAGGTGCTGGCGTTGTCCAGCGTCAGGCTGTTGATGCGGCCGGGGCCGCGCTGCACCAGGGCGCCGGTCAGGACCGAGCCGTTCTTGAGCGCCACGTCCACGGTCCCGCTGTCGGCCAGCACGTCGCCGGTCAGCACGGAATTGGACGCGTCCAGGGTGACCTGTTCGCTTTCGATCACGGTCGACACGCCGCCGCTGGTCACCGTGACCGGACGCGAGTGCAACAGGACTCCGCTGTCGATGTCGCCGCCCGCGCGGGCGGTGATGCGGGAGTCCGATACCAGGAAGGTGTGACCGCCGCCGGAGGCGAGCAGGCCGACGCCGTCCCCAGTGTTGATCTGGCTGCCATTGCGCAGCGTCACGCTGTTGCTCTGGCCGGCGGAGGTCACATAGCTCCAGATGCCGTTGGCCCCGGCGCCTTCCGCGATAAGGCGGGTGTTATCCAGCGTGACGGCGGCGCGGTTGCTTATGGCCAGGCCGGAGGCGTTGGCGCCGCTGGTATTCACCACGGTATTGAGCGCCGACAGGCTGGCGCCGCTACCGCTGACGAACAGGCCATAGGCGGTGGTGCCACGGGTGGCGACGTTGACGTCTTGCAGGGTGATGGCAGCGCCGCCGATGCGCGCCAGCACGCCCACCGCGCCGGCGCCCTGGGTGTCGACGCGGACGCGGGTGGCCTTGATCGTGGCCGAATTGCCGTATTCGCGCGAGACGTACAGGCCGTGAGCGTTGTTGCCTTGGGTCGTGACGGTGCCGTCGGTCAGCGTGACCGCGCCGGCGCGGTTGTCGATGCCCACATGTGTCGAGGTGATGTGAAAGCGAGTGGCCGTGAACACGGTGCCGGTGGAGGGTAGCCACACGCCGGTGCCCAGCTGGCCCAGCGCCGAGATGGAAACGTTGTACACCACTGCGGAGGTGTCCTCGGCGTTGATATTGATGCCGTTGCTGGCGTAACCGTTCGACACGAGTGTGGCGTTGCGGATATCGACGCTGGCGGGCGCGCCGCCGCCCGAGCCGAGCGTCACCGCGTCGCCGCCTGCGGTAATGCTGCTGCCGTCCATGTCGAACCGGCCGCCGTACAAGTTGGCGCCTACGCCGGCGGCGTTGACCACTGTGCCGCGCAGGGTCACAACGGCGTTGGCGCCGCTGACGCCGACGCCGGCCGCGTAGTTGCCGGTGGTGGTGATCGTGCCGCCTTCGACCCTGACGTTGCCGCCGTTTTCGGCATAGGCGCCGGTGCTGCCGTATCCGGAGGTGGTGATGGTCACGTCCTTGGCAATGACGGAAGCATTGCTGCCCTCGGCGCGCAGGCCATAGCCATTGCCTCCCGAGGTGACGACGCTGCCGCCCTCCAGGTAGATTCGCCCGCCGTTCTGCGCAAAAGCGCCATGCGACCAGGATCCGTTGGTGCTGATTTGGCTGTTGTCGGCGCTGATCAGGCTGCCGGCGCCGGTGGCGTTCAGGGCATGGGCGTTCTGGCCATCGCCCAGGGTCGTGATCGTGCTGTTGGTCAGCGTGGCGGCGCCGCCGGCACTGGCGCGCACGCCGATGGTGTTGCGCGCCGAGGCCGACCCGGCAGTAACGGTCACGCCGTCGCCGCGCACGGCGTTGCCGGCGACCGATACGTCAATCGCGGCGCCGGCGCCGGCATGGGTGACGCTGTCGCCGTTGTCCAGCGTGAGCTGGGTGCCGCCGCTGGAGTCATTGACGATGACTTGCCCGAGTTCGGCGGACTGGGCAGACCCGGCGAAGACGGGCAGCGTGGCGGCCAGTAATCCGAGCATGATGGGGTTCAGAGGGGTGCGCATTGAGGGCTCCTTGGCCCTTGGCCTTGGCGCACCCATACACATCGAACAGAACCCGATCCGGCAATCCCGGCGTCGCTGAAGCGTACTGGCACGTATCGGACAAAGGCGATGACGTAGCGGTAGCCTTCATGTTGCGTTGCGGCAGGACACTAAAAAACAGGACGATTCTTAAAAGCACCGCATTGATTCGCAGCACAAGTAAGGGACTGAAAACCAGAAAATTCTCAATCGCGCGGCCGCGGTTGCGTGCTTGCGATCCGGCGCTCCGCCAAGGGCCTGACCGTGGCGGGGGATCGGTCAGGCCAGCTTGTCCAGCAGCGCTTGCGCCTGCGCCAAGACGTCGGCATCGTTGGGCCGGAAGTCCAGCCGCAACGCTTGCGGCAAACGGGTGAAATGGGCTTGGCTGCTGCGCGCGTAGGCGGGGTCGTAGTGCCGGTCGATCAGTTCGCCGGCCAGGTCAGCGCGGCGGCCCTCGTCGATCATCTGTTGCCATGCGGCGACCGTCTCGCGGCTGTGCAGGCCGACCATGCGCTGCAACTGGGACTTGAACCAGTCGGGATGCTCGAACAGTTGCGCGTAGTCCTGCTGCAGGAACGCCGCCCGGTCCTCGCGGCTGGCGGCGACCTCGACGCAGGCGCCTTGGTGCACGGCGGCCAACAGCGCGGCCGGCAAGGCCACCGCGCCGATCTTGCGGCTTTCGGCTTCGACGAAGACGGGGCGGCCGGGCTGGAATCCGCGCAGGCTGGCGGCCAGGCGGGTGTCGAATCCTTTTTGCGTGGGCTGCGCGGTGCCGGGCCAGGCGCCCAGCAACGAGCCGCGGTGAGCCGCCAGCGCTTCCAGGTCCAGCGTCTGCGCGCCGGCCTGTGCCAGGGCGTTCAGCAGCCGCGTCTTGCCGCTGCCGGTGGGGCCGGTGAGCACCACGAAACGCAGCGTGGGCGGCAGGGCATCCAGCGTGTCGAGCGTTGCGCGGCGGTAGGTCTTGTAGCCGCCGTCGAGCTGGCGGGCGCGCCAGCCGATCATGTTGAACATCACGGTCATGGAACCGGACCGCTTGCCGCCGCGCCAGCAATAGATCAGCGGCCGCCAGCCTTGCGGCCGGGCGACGAAGGTGGTTTCCAGGTGGCGGGCGATGTTGCGCGCGGCCAGCGCCGCGCCCAGGCGGGTCGCATCGAACGGGGATTGCCGGTACAGGGTGCCGACCTGCGCGCGCTCGTCGTTGCTGAACACGGGCGCGTTCAGGGCGCCGGGAATGTGGTCGTCGGCATATTCGAGCGGTGTGCGCACGTCGATGATTTCGTCGAAATCATCCAGCTTTTCCAAGCCGGCGAGCAGGTGGTTCAAGGCGGGGCCATCCAGAGAGGGGATGGCGAATTCTCGCACGCCGCGGCGGGCGGGCCGCGCCGGACAGGTCCGCGTACGGCGCGCAGGACGCCGTACGCGGGTTGGAACAGCGCTTACGCGGGGAACGCCAGCGCGTTGGTCATGTCGCCCATGGGCTGCTGGCCGCGCGCCTTCATGGCGTCATCGCGGGCCTTCAGGCCGTCAAGCATGGGCAGGTCGAACAGGCGCGTGGCCAGGCGCAGGATCGAGCCGGTGTCGTAGATGGTGTGATCCACCGTGCCCTTCTTGGCGAAGGGCGACACCACGATTGCCGGAATACGCGTGCCCGGGCCCCAGCGGTCGCCCTTGGGCGGCGCCACGTGGTCCCACCAGCCGCCGTTTTCGTCCACGGTGATGACCACCACCATGTTCTGCCATTGCGCGCTCTTGCGCAGGCTGTCGACGATGTGGGCGATGTGGCGGTCGCCCGAGTCGACGTCGGCGTAGCCCGCGTGCATGTTCAGGTTGCCTTGCGGCTTGTAGAACGTCAGCGCGGGCAGCTTGCCGGCTTCGGCGTCGTCCAGGAATTTGTTGGTCGTCGACAGGTCGCCCAGGCCGCCGTCGCGCAGGTGCGCCGTGCGGGCCGCCGTGCCGGGGCCGGTGCTCTGGAAGTAGTTGAAAGGCTGGTGGTGCGCCTGGAAGTTCGGCGACGACGGAAAGCCGGTGTTGGCCGTGGAGTCGACGGCGGCCTGCCAGCCGCCCGCATACCAGGCCCAGTCCAGGCCCTTGGCGGTCATCAGGTCGCCGATGTTGCTGTGGGTCTGCGGCGGCATGAAGACCGTGGTGGGATCTGCTTGCGTGGGGTTGGCGGCATCGCGCGAGAACGCGGGCCAGTACGGAGGGCCCATGGTGTTGACGCCATAGCCGTCCGGCGTCAGCGCGCTGGGGCCGAATTGCGGGGCGCCGGTGGCGGCGCTGGCCGGCGACGTGCCCGCGGGCTTGAGGCGCGGATCGGTCGGATCGCTGCTTTGCAGGGTGGCGATCTGGCCTTTGATCGTGGGCGAGGCGCTGTCCAGGTTCGGGTAGAACGGCGGCCGGCCGGAGATCAGGTATTGGTGGTTCAGGAACGAACCGCCGAATGCGCCCTGGAAGAAGTTGTCGCACAGCACGAATTCCTGGGCCAGCTTCCACAGGCGCAGGTTATACGCCGAGTCGCTGTAGCGGCCCATGACCAGCGCGCCCGAGTCGGCCCAGGCAACGAAGCGGTCGTTCTTGCCGCCGTTGATCTGCATCTGGTTCTGGTAGAACACGTGCCACAGGTCGCGCGTGACCACGCCTTGCGGCAGCGGTTCACCCTGCGGGCCGCGCAGATCGAACGGCGCGTTGGGCAGGTTGTTCATGTAGGGCGCGGCCTGGTCGACCTGGTAGGTGACGTGGTTGGCCTGCTGCGAGGTCGGCACCATGCCGCCCCATACCGGCGGCAACACGGACAGCGGCGTGCCGTCGCGGTCGTACTGCGTGTAGTCGGCGGCGGTCAACGCGGACAGCGGCTTTTCGACGCCCGGGAAATTGGAGAACAGGTTGTTGAAGCTGCGGTTCTCCGCGAAGATCACGACCAGCGTCTTGACGTTCTTGCGCAGTTGCGCGGTGACGTCCGGCGCGGGCGCGGGAGTGGCAGGCGCGTCGTTGTCATCGTCGCCATCGCTGGAACACCCGGCCAGGGCGCCCAGCGTGGCGGCGCTGGCGCCAAGCGCGGCGATGCCGGTCAGGAAGCCCCGGCGGGTGGCGCGGAGGGTCGAGTCGGTGCCCGCGGGATCGGCGGCCGTCGGCGTCGCGGCAGCCTGCGCATTCGCGCTTTTTTCTTTTTCAGACATGGTTGTAGACCTTGCGGATAGGGCGGCGTCCTGTCATGGCGCCACGGGATCGCCGGATGACAGCCGGCATCGTTAACGGGCGCTAGGCTAGAGACGCAAGGTTCTAACGGTGTGACGTTCTGCTGTCAGAAAGCTGTATGCCGGGGAGCTCGGCGCAGATTTCCCTTAGACTTGTGCAATTGGTGAAACCCGAGTGAAAGCAATGACCGACAACCCCGCAGACGAACCCGCACGCAAGACGGCGACGTCCCGCACCAAGCCGCCGGAAGTGCGGCTGGACGAACTGATGGGCGCCGCCGAAGCGCTGTTCCTGGAAAAGGGCGTGGACGCCACCACCATCAGCGAGATCACGGAAGCGGCGGGCGTGGCCAAGGGCACGTTCTATGTCTATTTCCCGTCCAAGCAGGAAATGCTGATCGCGTTGGGCGAGCGCTACGTGCGCCAGTTCCTGCAAGCGCTGGATGAAGCCATCGGCGCGTGCGCGCCAGACGATTGGGTCGGACGGTTGCGCGCCTGGATCCATACCAACGTGGCGACGTACCTGCGCACCTACCGCGTGCACGACATCGTCTTCACGCATCCGCACCACCACGCGCGCGAAGGCCATACGGAAAACGATGTGGTGCAGCAATTGCAGCGCATCCTGCAGGCCGGCGCCGCGGCCGGGGCCTGGAAGCTGGACAACCCGAGCATGACGGCGCTGCTGATCTATGCCGGCGTGCATTGCGCGACCGACGACGCGATCCTGTCGAAGCTATCGGATTCGTCTGCGTTCGCGCGCGGTATTTCGGATGCGTACCTGCGCATGCTGGGCGTGGCGCCTTCTCGTGGGAACAGGCCCTAGGGCCTTTTAGTGTTAGGAGGCCCTAGCTGTGTCAGGGGCGGGGACAAGCGTTTGTCCGAGCCGGCTGGCGGCGCATGTCAGGGTGCCAGCGCTGCCGGATCGATGTCGCCCGCCTTGACCCGCGCGAGCATCTCCGCGGGCGCGCCTTCGGCGATCAGGCGGCCATGATGCAGCACCAACAGCTTGTCGGCGACTTGCAGGGCAACGTGCGCATGCGGCGTCGCCATCACGGCGCGAAAGCCCTGTGCGATGGCCGCATTCTTGAACTGCGCGGCGATGCCTGCCTGATCCTGCGCGCTCAGCGCGTGTTCGGATTCATCGAGCAGCAACGCGTCGGGCTGGCGGATCAAGGCCTGGGCCAGGCGCAGGCGCTGGCGCGCGTTGGCGTCCAGCGCATTGACCAGCATGCCGGCGGCGTGCGCCAGGCCGACTTGCTCCAGGCTGGCGCCAACGGCCTGGATTTCCGGCGCGCCCACCGCCCAGCGGTCGCCTTGCTTGTGCGCCAGCAGCAGCGCTTCGAATACCCGTAACGACGGCACGGCAGTGGCCGGCGTGTCTGCCAGGATGATGCGGGCGCCGGGCTCGTCATCGGTCAGATGGTGCGCGATGCGGCGCAGCAGCCGTGTCTTGCCCGAGCCCGCGGGCCCCAGCAGCACCGTGAGCGCGCCCGCGGGCAAGGGCCCGGTGCAAAGCGGGCCATGAAAAGACGGCGGCACGGCGGCGCGATCCGGGACAAGCGCTGGCGGCAAGGAGAAGGGAGCAATCATGGCGGAGGTCTGAAGAGGGCGCGTGGCGGGGGGCGCGATGTCTTGGGCAGACTATATTTCATGACTGACCGTCAGTCAATGATAATGAGATGTGTTGTCGATAAGGTGTGAGCGATCGGGAGAGTCGTCGGGGACGGGGTTGACGATGCGCTAGCGCCAGTCCGTGTCGACGCCGGTCTGGGTGCGTCGCCGCGAGGGTGATCAAGGCTGCGCTAACTGCCGATGGCGGCCGCCGACTTGCACGGTTTGCGAAACAACGCTATGATTCAAGGCTTGCTTTTTCACGCGCCCGTAGCTCAGCTGGATAGAGTACCTGGCTACGAACCAGGGGGTCGTAGGTTCGAATCCTGCCGGGCGCGCCATTGAATTGCAGGCTTGCAAGGCAATCGCGGCATTGATTTTCATGCTGCATGCCAAGACAGGTCTACGAAACAACGTGAGATTGAAAATAAGATCGAAAAAATAAGATCGATAAGATCGAAAAATAAGATCGAAAAAAGCAGATGCAGTGCAGCGGTGAAATTATTCTGATATAATTTTGCCTCTTTGCCGGAGCGCCCGTAGCTCAGCTGGATAGAGTACCTGGCTACGAACCAGGGGGTCGTAGGTTCGAATCCTGCCGGGCGCGCCAAAGTAAATAGTAAGATCGGCAAAGAAACCGCAGTAAAAATGGAAAGGCCTTTGATCTCGCATCGAAGGCCTTTTTGTTTTGCGGGTCGGATATCGAAGCGTTCAGTAAACGAAGCGTTCAGTAAACGAGGCGTTCAGTAAACGAGGCGCTCAGTAAACGCAGCGCAGCGTTCGACAAATCGTATGCTGCGGGCGAGCCGAACTCGGCAGACCGCCTATTCCTGCGTTCGGCAAGCCACGCTGATTTGCCGACCCTTGCGGCTTCATGTTATAAACACGCCTCTTTAGCGCGCCCGTAGCTCAGCTGGATAGAGTACCTGGCTACGAACCAGGGGGTCGTAGGTTCGAATCCTGCCGGGCGCGCCACCTTATTTGAACGGCCTGACGATTTTTCGTCAGGCCGTTTGCTTTTGCGGTCCGGTAGTTAGCTATTTCTGGATGTCTTGCCGCTGGCGCTGATAGGTGTCGTAGGACGTCGATGCCGAGCCCATGCAGCGCTGCCGTTCCTGCATGTCGGGGATCTTGCCGCATTCGTTTTGCTGCCATCCTTGTCCGGCGCCATAGGCTTGGCGCGATGAGCAGGCGGAGGATAGGGCCGCGGTGGCCAGGCAGGCGAGGATCAGGGCGTAGCGCATGCGATTCTCCCAAGAGAGCAAAAAGTGTACAGTTTTCGCTTTGCAGCGCCACCATGGGCCGCTATCAACCGCCGTTGCCATTTTTCGCGGCCATCACCATGACTCAAATCGCCATCCGCCTTGCCACGCTGGACGACGCCGCGCGCGTGGCGCCGTTGTTCGACGCCTATCGGCAGTTCTACGAACAGCCCGCGGATGCGGCGGGCGCAATGGCCTTTGTCCATGCGCGGCTGGCGCGCGGTGAATCAGTGATCCTGCTGGCCGAGGATACGGCAAGTGGCGACGCGGCGGGCTTTTGCCAGTTGTACCCGTCGTTCTGCTCGGTGATCGCGGCGCCCATCTATGTGCTGTACGACCTGTTCGTGGCACCGACGGCGCGCAAGAGCGGCGCCGGGCGGGCTTTGCTGCGGCAGGCGGAAGCACATGCGCGGGCAGGCGGTTTCGCGCGCATGGACCTGACTACGGCAAGGACCAATCTGCCGGCCCAGGCGCTGTACGAGTCGCTGGGCTGGGAGCGTGACGAGGTGTTCCTCACGTACAACCGCCATCTGGGCGGCTGAACGTCACCACACGCGATACGTGCGGCCCGTCTGCGCGCCTTCGACGCTGCGGCTGTAGGCCAGCGCCACGCGCTTGGCGGGGGCGGCTTCGAAACCCAGGAAGTAGGGGCCGTAGCCTTCCCACGATTCCTGCAGCACAGTGGGGCTGACCGAATTGATGCGCGCGCCTTGCAGTTCCACGGCCGCGCCACGCACGAAACCATCGATGGCGGCGTTGACGGCGGACGCGTTGGCACCGAAGCGGATCGGCTCGTCGCTGACGATGCCGCTGGTCAGTGTGATCGAGCCGCCCTGGTTCAGGTAGTGCTGGCCGATCAGCGCCAGGTCGATCTGGCCCAGCAGCTTGTCGTGCAGGCCTATCTTGAATTTCTCGGCGGTCATCTCGGCCAAGGGGCCGAAGTGCAGGGCGCCGGCGGTGGAGACGATGGCGTCGACCTTGCCGATGCGCTCGAACAGGGCGCGGATGCTGTCGCTTTGGGTGATGTCCACCTGGTGCTGGCCCTGGGTCTTGCCCACGGTGATGATGTCATGGCGTTGGCCGAGTTCCTGGGCCACGGCGCGGCCGATGGTGCCGCTGGCGCCGATAAGGACGATTTTCATGTTGTGATTCCTGGTCGCAGTGGAAGGGGGCGCCGGCGGATCCGCCTGCGCATGAAAGCATTCTGCGGTTTCCATTCCTGTGGAAAAATCCGGGATTGGTTGGAACACTTCATACCCAGGGTGCGTAATTCATGGATCGTCTGCTCAGCATGGAGATCTTCGTGGCGGTGGTCGAACTGGGCAGCCTGACGGCCGCCGCCGCTCGCCACGAGATGTCCCCCGCCATGGCGGCCAAGCACATCAAGGGGCTGGAGGCAAGGCTGGGGCTGCGCCTGATGAACCGCACGACCCGCCGCCAGAGCCTGACCGAGGCGGGCCAGGCCTATTACGTGCGCTGCAAGGCGATCCTGGCCGACATCGTCGATGCGGAGCAGGGCGCCGAAGCGCTGCGCCTGGCGCCGCGGGGCAATCTGCGCATCACGTCGACGGTGTCGTTCGGCTCCGTGGCCCTGGCGCCGGCGATTGCTGATTACCTGGGTCAGTACCCGGATGTCAGTGTCGAACTGTCGCTGAGCGATGTTGTTGAAGACATGGTCGCTTCACGCTTTGATCTGGCGGTGCGCATTGGCGAACCGCAGGATTCCGGCCTGGTGGCGCGCCGTATCGGCAGCTACCAGATGATCATCTGCGCGGCGCCTGCCTATCTGGCGCGCTACGGCGCGCCGGAAACGCCCGCGGACCTGGCCCGCCATCAATGCCTGGACTTCTCGTATTGGGGGCGCCGCACGGGCTGGCGCCTGGGCAATGGCGACGGCGGCGATGCCGACTATCCGCCGACCAGCCGGTTCATCTCCAACAATGGCCAGGCGCTCAGGCAAGCGGCGCTGGCCGGCTTCGGTATCGTGCTGCAGCCTGAAATCCTGTTGGAGGACGACGTGCGCGCAGGCCGACTGACGCCGATCCTGCAGCCGTATTGGCCCGCCGCGCGGCCCATCACGCTGCTCTACGCGAAGGACCGGCAGGCGCTACCCAAGCTCACGACGTTCGTGGACTTCGTCGTGGCTCGGTTCGCGCGCAAGGCGGGCAGACACCGCGCGGGCTAGAAAAGGGCGGGCGTCAGCCGCGTCGTCGGTCCACGGCGGTCAGGCAAATGCCGTTCTTGAGCAATTGGTAGGCCTGCCCGCCGAGCCAGGCGACTTTTTCGCCCGAACTGGTGCGGCAGACGCAGTGCGTCTTGGGATCGAAGCGGGACGTGCCCAGGGCAGAATAGGCGTCCGGGTCCGATACGAAGCGTTCGATGCGATACAGCGTGCCGTCGGGGGCGGTGGCCAGCACGTCGGTCAATCGTCTTGCGGTTCCGAGCATTTCAAGTACCTCCCATGCGCGGGCCGTCTTTCACGCGGCGCCAAAGTCGTTCGAACATTTCCATCTTGCGGGAAGGGTCGGGTTGAACCTGCCTGGCGTCAATGGAAATGTCCTCCTAACGATGAATCATCGAGTTGGTCTGGCGAGACGCCCAGGGCTTCCGAAATGCGGTCCAGAATAATCTGGCGGGGCCGAGGCCGGGGCCTTTCCAATTCGATGTAGATGGAGTGGTCCACACCCAGCCGGGCAGCCATATCAGCAGTGCTGATGTTCAGATGCTCGCGCCAGGCGCGTATCAGGCTCCAATCGTTGCCGGTTTTTAGACTTGCTACAGCTGATGGTACGACGCTTTGCCGCGCAGCGGGTGCTTTGTGCGCGGCGGGCGGGCGGCAGGCGTCCCGCAAGGTATTTCTGGCCTTGGCGCTTTTGCGGGCGTCAGTCGGCGGCGGCGCCGCAGCGGGTTCCGCGGTGAAGATCATGCCGCCGTTGATCTGACGGTAGAGGTTTTCACCGATCCAGGACAGGGCTTCGCCGTTGTCGAGCATGCATTCGCAATCCAGGTGGTAATCACTGGGAATGCTCTCGAGTTTGGCGATGGTCTCCGTGGTTGTGGCGTGCCGCACCACACGGTGCAGGATACCGTCCGGCGAACGCACGAACACGTCGGGAAGTCTCCAGGAAAACGGAATGATGATCTCCAGGGCTGGAATGGTTTTCTGCCACTGTATCCCTCTGCGCTTGTGGTGGAATTCGGGGTTTCCCCTGCACCGCCAGCGTTTCTTCATCGTAGTCCTTCCGCGGGCTGAACATCTTCACAAATCTTCACGCGTTTGCGTGTTGCCGGAGGATTGTCGACGGCAAGATGGGCGCTTTGTCGCCAGCGTTTGTACGAGCCGCCGTGATGTTCTCTCTTGTGATGAGCGCGCCGCCCTCCTCGCGGTTCGCGCCGCGTTGGCGCGGGATCGCCTGGTGGGCCGTGATCGTGGTCTGCGCCCTGCATGCGCTGGCGGCGTGGTGGCTGTGGCGCGCAGCGAGCGCGTCGACAGGGTTGGCGCCGCGGCAGCAAGAGATTGAGTTCTTCGTGGACCTGCTGCCTGCCGAACGCGCCCAGCCGGTAATCCCGCAATCCGCGCCAGCATCGCGGCAATCTGCGCCGGCTTTTCAATCAGCGTCTGCTCCTGTGCCCGCACCTGTGTCGGCATCGCCTCCTGCACCCGTGACGCCGCCCTTGCCCACGTCTCAACCCGCCGCGGTGATGCAACGGCCTTCGGCGCCGCCGACGAAATCGCCATCGCCGTCGCCATCGCGCGCGCCGCGTGCTTCCGCAAAGCCGGCCCACGACGCGGAGCCGCCGCCGGATGCGCCGGCGCGGGATTTCCGCTGGCGTGGCGAGGATGCCGCCGCGCAAGGCGCATCTCGGGCTCGTGGTGAACCCCTGGTGAATCTCGCGCCCAAGGCCCGCCCCGAACCGTCGGCGCTGGCCAAGGGGATTGCGCAAAGCGCGCGGCCGCCATGCCGCGATGCGCATGCCCATCTGGGGCTGCTGGCGTTGCCGATGCTGCTGGCCGATACGGTGCGCGACAGCGGCTGCAAATGGTGAGGCGCAATGCACAGGATGATTCCAGCGGGTGAACGCAACGCGCAGGACGATTCCAGCGCCCGTCGCGCCGATGCGGATGCGGGGCATTGCCGCGGATGTCCTGAATCATGGATACTGGACCTCCCAATTGGGATATTTCATGGCATGGCTCGCGCCCGGACCTGGCTCCGGCCCCGACGTGGCCGCGCCGATTCGGAGACACGAGCATGTCCGAAGCACCCGCCGGCCTGGACCGGTTGCGCCATTTCATCGCCACCGCGACCCGCCTGGCCACGCCGGCCGGCCTGGCGCAATCGCCCGAGCTGCAGGCCGCGTTCGCGGCGCTGATCCGCCACGACGACTGGCTACCCGAGGCCTGTACCGCGCCGCATCCGCAGTATTACCAGCAGTACCTGCTGCATTGCGATCCGCTGGAGCGCTTCTCGCTGGTCAGTTTCGTTTGGGGCCCGGGGCAGCAGACGCCGGTGCATGACCACGAGGTGTGGGGCTATGTTGGCATGCTGCGCGGCGCGGAAGTGAACCAGCGCTACGTGCGCGGCGCCGATGGCGGTCTGTCGCTGCTGGGCGAGCCCAGCACCTTGCGCCCGGGCGATGTGGAACGGCTGTCGCCGCAAGAGGGCGATATTCACCGGGTGTCCAATGCGTTTGCCGACCAGGTATCGATCAGCGTGCATATGTACGGTGGCAACATCGGCGCGGTATCGCGTCATGTCTACGATCCGGCCACCGGCCAGGCCAAGCCGTTTGTGTCCGGCTATTCGGCGGCCAGCGTGCCCAACCTGTGGGACCGCTCGGCGGCCGTGCGCGCGGCGTTGCCGGCGCAGCCCGCGTAAGACCTGTTCGCGGGCGGTCGCCCGTGCTATGTTCGCGTCCTAAATATTGGGAAATGCCAAAACAATGGACAAGACGCTGCTCAAGGGGCTGATGGTGTTGGAGGCGGTGACCGACGTGGACAATCCGCCGCGCACGATCGATGCGCTGGCCGCCCGGGTCGGGCTGACCCGCAGCAACACCCACCGCACGCTGCAAACGCTGATCCACGCGGGCTATGTGGTCAAGGACGAAGACGGCGGCGGCTATCGCGGCGCGGTGCGCCTGTTCGAACTGGCCGCGCGTCAGTTGGGGCAGCTGGACGTGCGCAAGCTGGCCGCGCCCTTCATGCGCACGCTGGCGGACCAGACCGGCGAGACCGTGCACCTGTCTGTGCTGGACGGTTTCGACGTGGTCTACGTCGACAAGATCGACAGCCCGCAGCCGATCCGCGCGTATTCGATGATAGGCGGGCGCGCGCCGGCCTACGCGGTGGCCACCGGCAAGGCGCTGCTGGCCTATCAGGCCGAGGGTTATGTCGAGCGCTATGCGGACAAGTTGCTGCGGCACACGCCGGCCACGATCGTGTCGATGCCGCTCTTGAAAGACGAGCTGCGCAAGGTGGCCCGCGCCGGTTATGCCGTCAATCGCGGTGAATGGCGCGAAGGCGTGGGCGGGCTGGCCGTGGCACTGTTCAACAGCCTGGACCAGCCGGTGGCGGCCATCGGCATCTCCGGCCCGCTGGACCGCCTGAGCGCGGCCCGCATGAAGCAATTGGCGCCGGACGTGGCCGCCTGTGCCCAGTCGATTTCGCAGGGCATGGGCTACCGGCGCGGCTTCCTGGGCCAATAGAAGCCTGGGCGCCGACGGCACCCTGCCGCGAAACGCCTATTGCTGCCGGGCCGCCGACAGCCTCACCACGTCGGCCCAGCGCCCGACTTCCTGTTTCAGCACCTGGTCGGTGCCGGCGGGCGTGGTGGCCACGGCATCCGCGCCCAGCTTCAGCGCGGCCTGCTGCACGGCGGGCAGGGCAGCCGCCCGCTGCATGCCTGTCGAGAGCTTGTCGACGATGGCCTTGGGCGTACCCGTAGGCGCCAGCAAGGCGTAAGCGGTGGCTACCGAATAGTCCTTCACGCCCTGTTCCATCAGCGTTGGCAAGTCAGGCAGCGCGGTAGCGCGCTTGGCCGTGGTGACGCCCAGCAGCCGGATCTTGCCGCTGGCCGCCTGCGGCAGCAGCGCCGGCAAGGTCTCGAACACCATGTCGATCTGGCCGCCCAGCAGATCGGTGATGGCGGGGCCGCTGCCGCGGTACGGCACATGCATGAGGCGGGTGCCGGTCAGGGCCTGGAACAGTTCGCCCGCCATGTGCTGCGAGGTGCCGGGGCCGGCCGAACCGAACGTCAATGTGCCCGGCCGGCTCTTGGCCAGCGCGATCAGTTCCTGCACGGTATTGGCGGGGATCTTGCTGTTGACCGCCAGCGCCATCGGCATGCTGGTCGCCATCGACACGCCGACGAAGGCGGTGGCGAAGTCATAGCCGGGTTTGTCGGGCAGCGCGGCATGGATGGCGTGGCTGCCCAGCGCGCCCATCAGCAGCGTATAGCCGTCCGGCGCGGATTTGGCGACGTACTCCGCACCGATCTCGCCGCCCGCGCCAGCCTTGTTTTCCACCACCACGCTTTGGCCCAGGTAATCGCCCAACTGCTGCGCATAGATGCGCGCGGCCGCATCGGTGGCGCCGCCGGGAGGGAACGGCACCACCATGCGCACGGGCTTGGCGGGCCAGGGCTGGGCCACGGCGGGGGCCGCGGCCACGGCCAGCGCGGCGGCTGCCGCGGCAATGCGCCACAAATATCTCATCAGCGTCTCCTTGGTGTGGGCAGGGCCGTCACGCGTGGCGCGGATGCGCAGTGAAACGCCGCGGTCCTTTTTTTATAAATCCTAAATAATAGGATTTGAATTCCAATAAATGATTTACGTAGGATTCCACACGATGCTATGCTGGTCAACAATTACGCAGCTTACCTAGGGATTGCTCTAGGAATAGCTGGCATAAAGCGCGGTCGTGCCAGGCAGGATGCCATGGGGCAGGCCGGCGCTTTATAATTTTTCTCGCATCCTAAATATTGAATTCATATAACGAGAGGTCGGACATGACACCTAGCTCGGCATTGGCCGGCGTTACCGTGCTTGAGATCTGCAACGTCGCGGCGGGCCCGTTCTGCGGCATGCTGCTGGCGGACATGGGCGCCGACGTGATCAAGCTGGAAAACCCCGAGGGCGGCGACACGCTGCGCAGCTGGCCGCCGCTCAGCCAGGGCTACAGCGAGAACTTCGCCTCGCTGAACCGCAACAAGCGGTCGGTGACGCTGAACCTGAAGAACCCCGCCGACCTGGCGCTGGCGCGTGAATTGGCGCTCAGCGTGGACGTGCTGATCGAAAACAACCGGCCGGGCGTGATGGACCGCCTGGGGCTGGGTTACGCCGCGCTGCGCGAGGCCAATCCCAAGCTGGTTTATTGCTCGATCTCGGCATACGGGCAATCCGGACCGCGCGCGCAGGAAGGCGGCTTTGACCTGACCATCCAGGCGATGAGCGGGTTGATGAGCGTCACCGGCGAGGCCGGCGGCGAACCGGTCAAGTGCGGCGTGCCGGTGGCGGATTTCTCGGCGGGGCTGTATGGCGCCTTTGCCATTGCCGCCGCCTTGCGCGCCGCCCAGGCCAGCGGCCAGGGCACGCATATCGACGTGCCGATGCTGGGCGCCACGCTGGGCATCGCGGCCCTGCAGACATCCGAGTTCTTCGGCAGCGGGCGCGATCCGGTCAAGCTGGGCTCGGCGCACCCGCGCAACGCGCCGTACCAGGCGTTTCGCTGCAAGGCCGGCTACTTCGGCATGGCGGCGGGCAACAACGCCTTGTGGAAGGGCGTCTGCGTGACCGTGGGCCGCGAAGACCTGCTGGCCGACCCGCGCTTTACCGACACCAGCGCGCGCGCCCGTAACCAGGAAGCCCTGCGCGACATCCTGGAAGCCATCTTCGCGGCCGACGATGCCGCGACCTGGCTGACGCGGTTCCGCGCGGCCGGGGTGCCTTGCGCGCCCATCAATACCTATTCCGAAGTGCTGTCCGATCCGCAGGTGGAACACATGGGTTGGGTGCAGCCGGTCGAGCTGCCCAATGGCGTGCGCACGCGCACGTTTGGCCTGCCAGTGCGCTTTGACGGCCAGACCACTGCATTGCGCCGTCCGCCGCCCGCGCTGGGCGAGCACAACGACGAAGTGCTGGGCGCGCTGCGCCTGAAGGGCGTGACGGTATGAGCGCGGCGTTGCGTATCGAGACGCGCGGCGCGGTGCACGCGCTGACGCTGGCCCGTCCGGAAAAAATGAATGCGTTGTCGGCGGAACTGGTCGAAGCGCTGATCGCCGCGGTGGACGGCGCGGCGGCGCAAGGCGCGCAGGTGATCGTGCTGCAAGGCGAAGGCCGCAATTTCAGCGCGGGCTTTGATTTCGGTGATTGGGAAGCCCAAAGCGAAGGCGATCTGCTGTTGCGCTTCGTGCGCATCGAGACCTTGCTGCAGCGTGTCGCGGCATCGCCCTGCCTGACGGTGGGCCTGGCGCATGGGCGCAACTTCGGCGCGGGCGTGGATCTGTTCGGGGCCTGCAAATGGCGCATCAGCGCGCCGGACGCGAGCTTTCGCATGCCGGGCCTGAAGTTCGGGCTGGTGCTGGGTACGCGCCGCTTTGGCGCGCTGGTGGGCGCCGAACGCGCCCGCGTCATCCTGAAGCAGGCCAGTCCGTTCAGCGCCGACCAGGCCCTGCATGATGGCTTCGCCAGCCGCCTGGCGCCGCCGGACGCCTGGCCGGAAATTGAGCGCGAGGCCCAGGACACGGCGGCCGCGTTGGCCGCGTCCAGCCGCGTGCAGCTCTACGCGGCGCTGTCGGCGGAGCAACCGGATACCGATCTGGCGCGGCTAGTGCGGTCGGCGGCCGAACCTGGCCTGAAGGCGCGGGTGGCGGCCTATCTGCAGTCACGTTAGAACACGCACGCCGCCCCAGGCGCAACGATAAAAGCAAGCAAGGAGACAGCATGGGTTCGGGATTCAATCAGAAAGACAAGCAGCGTTCGCTGGCCGAGCTGGCGGCGCTGGTGCCGGACGGGGCGTCGATCGCCCTGGGCGGCAGCTTCCTGCATCGCGGGCCGTTCGCGTTCGTGCGCGAACTGATCCGGCAGGGACGGCGCGACCTGGAACTGGTCAAGCAATCGCCTGGCTACGACGTGGACATCCTGTGCCGGGCCGGCGCGCTCAAACGCGTGCGGGCCGGCATCGTGGCGATGGAAGGCAACTTCGGCCTGGCGCCCTGGTATCGCAAAGCGGTGGAGCAGCGCGAGGTGGAACTGGAAGAACATGCCTGCGCCAGCCTGACGGCGGGCCTGCGGGCCGCGGCTTTCGGCGTGCCGTTCCAGCCCTGCGGCGGCCTGCACGGCAGCGACCTGCCGCGGCTGAACGGCTGGCAATGCCTGGACGACCCCTACGGCAGCGGCGAAAAGACCTGGGTGGTGCCGGCGGTGAGGCCGGAATTCGCGGTGATCCAGGCGTCCGAAGTCGATGCGCTGGGCAATGTGCGGGTAGCGGGCACGGCCCACTGGGACCGCATCATGTCGCGCGCGGCGGGCAGCGTGCTGGTGGTGGCGGAAAAGCGGGTGGACAGCGCGGTGTTCGAGGCGCAGCCCGAGGCCACACTGGTGCCGTACTTCATGGTGCAGGCGTTCACGGTGCTGCCGCGTTCTGCCTGGCCCGGGTCGTGCTGGCCGGATTACGCCATCGACTATCCGGCGGTCGAGGCATACATGGACAAGAACGGCGACCTGGCGGCCCACCTGGCCGCGGCGCCCGAAGCGGGAGCGGCGCATGGCTGAGCAATGGTCGGGTTTTTCGTATCTGGTCACCAATCTGGCGCGCTTCATCCGCCCCGACGAGATTACCTTCAGCGGCGTCAATTCCACGATGCCGATGCTGGCCTGCCTGCTGGCCAAGCGCGCCTATGACTGGGACTTCGTCTACATCAACGTCGCGGGGGGCGTGAACCCGCGGCCTTCGCACATTCCCCTGTCCAGCTCGGATCCGGTGCTGGCCGAACACACCGCGTCCATCTTCGCCAACGAAGACTTCTACGACCTGTGCACGCGCGGCCGCATGGATCTGACGTTTCTGGGAGCGGCGCAGATCGACGGCGCCGGCTGCGCCAACAATTCCTGCATCGGCGACTGGCATGCGCCCAAGGTGCGGTTGCCGGGCGGGGGCGGCGGCGCGGTGATGCTGCCCACCGCCAGGCGCGCTTGCACCTGGCGCACCGAGCATTCGCGCCGCGCCTTCGTCGAGAAGCTGGACTTCATGACGTCCTGGGGCGGGTTCCATGGCGTGGTGACGCCGATCGCGGTGTTCATCAAGCGCGACGGCCGCCTGGCGCTGCAGTCCTGGCATCCGGAGTCCAGTCTGGCGGAAGTGCGCGAGCGCACGGGGTTTGCGTTCGATGCGGCCGGCGCCGAACCGACCGCGTTGCCGACCGAGGCCGAGGCGCGCGCGTTGCGCGAGCTGGATGCCGACGGCCAGTTTGAACGCGATGCGGCGGTGACGCTGCGCTAGCGGCCGGGCGCTGGCCGATGAGCCAGCGCCGGACGCATACGGGAAGAGACGCTGATGCTGAGGGATTCCGACACCGCCGTGACGGCGGCCGGCGCGCGCCTGTGGGCGCAGCCCGAGTGGGCGGCGCGTGCCGCGATCGTGACCACTGAAGAGACCATGACCTACGCCGACCTGTATCGGCAGGTGAGCCGCGCCGCCGGCGCCTTGCTGGCCGCGGGCGTGCAGCGGGGTGACTACGTCGCCGTGGCGATGGAGCGCTCGCCGGCCCAACTGGTGGCGATCCTGGGGGCGATGGCGGCGGGCGCCTGCCCCTGCCCGCTGGAGCCGCGCCTGGCGCATGAGGAAACCGCGCGCCGCGTGGCCGCGGTGGGCCTGGGATGGATGCTGTTCGATGACGCCCACGCGGCCACGGCGCAGGCCAGCGGCCTGGCCGATGCCCGCCTGTTGCCGGCGGCCGGCCTGGCGCGCGGCGAGGCGGCGTGGCCGGCGGTGGCGCCCGATCCGCGCGATCCGGGCTTGCTGCTGTTCACGTCGGGCAGCACCGGCCATCCCAAGGGCGTGCTGCTCAGTCATGGCGGCCTGATGAACAATGCGCGCGGCGTGCTGGCGCACACGGGCCTGACGCCGGCCGACCGGCTGCTGCACGTGATGCCGCTGCACCATACCAACGCCTTGAACAACCAGGTGTTCGCGCCCTTGCTGGCCGGCGCCTGCGTGGCGCTGGCCGGACGGTTTCGCGCCGAGGACATGCCGGGCCTGTTGCAGGCCTGGCGGCCCACCATCATCACCGGCGTGCCCACGATGTATGCGCGCATGCTGGACCTGCCGTTCGATGCGAGCAGCCTGGCCGGGCTGCGCTTCGCGCGTTGCGGATCGGCGCCGATCACCGAGGCGCTGCACCAGCGCATCGAGGCCTTTCTGGGATGTCCGCTGATCGTGTCGTACGGCTTGTCCGAAGCGACCTGCACGTCGACCATGAATCCGCCCGCGGCGCGGCGCATCGGATCGGTCGGCACGGTGCTGGCGGGCCAGCGCGTGACGCTGCGCCTGCCGGACGGCCGCGAGGCGCCGGCCGGCGGCGAGGGCGAGATCTGCATCGAAGGCGCCAGCCTGATGCTGGGATACCTGGGCGTGGCGCAGGAACCGGCCCAGGCCGCGCCAGCCAGGCTGGCGACGGGCGACCTGGGGCGTTTCGATGCCGACGGCTACCTGAGCATCACGGGCCGCATCAAGGACGTGATCATCCGCGGCGGCGAGAATATTTCGCCTGCGCTGATCGAAGGCGTGGTGACGGCGATGGCGGGCGTGGCCGCGTGCTGCGTGGTCGGCGCGCCGGACGATGACCTGGGCGAAGTGCCGGTGGCGTTCGTGCAGCGCGCGGCCCAGGACATGGCGCTGGCCGCCGCCGCACCGCAAGCGCCGGCCATCCGCACCGAAGTGCTGGCGCGGCTGGGCCGGATCTACGTGCCGAAGGCGGTGTGGTGGGTGGATAGCCTGCCCGAGAACGCGGTGGGCAAGGTCGACCGCAAGGCGCTGGCGCGGCGCGCGGCGTCCATGGACCCGGGTATCGTTTAGCCGCGGCCGCGCAAGCGGGCCAGCTCGGCCGACAGCTCGGCCACCAGGGCCTGGGCCCGGGCCAGCGGGTCGTGATGGGGGGCGGCGATGGGGGTTTGAGCCGCCCCGGCGTGGGCCGCCCCATCTTCCCGCAGCCGGGGCTGCACGCTTTCATGGGCCACGCTGACGTCCACGTCGAACACGAGCTTCTCGGCCCGGTGCCAGGTGGTGAACCATTCCAGCGGATGGCCGTGCTGGTCCATGCCCTGGCCTTCCAGCATCAGCAAGGGCGTGCCGGCCTGGGTGTCCAGCAGCGCGGCCAGCGAGGCGTCGGCCGCGACGGCGCGGATCTGGTTGCGGCCGGCGCCGGGGCGCAGGCCGAATCGTTGGGTCAAGACGCCGTGCAGCGAGGCGTCGGCCAAGTCCTGGGCGCGCAGGCCGGGCACCGCGGCGGCGGGCAGCCAGGTCCGCACATACGCCAGGGGCGCATCGGCGACGTGGCGCAGGCGCTCCAGCAGCAACAGCTGGGACGTGCCGAAGAAGTCGGCCACGGCTTTGGGCGGATCGCCCGCGCCAAAGGCCAATACACGCGTCTTGAGCGCGACGCCGGATTGCGCGAACTGTTCGTACAGGCCGGTGGACCGCTGCACCAGGCGCCGGTGTTCCTGCGGCGCGGCTACCACCGCCGGACGGCCCGCTTCGCGCTGGATCAGGCCTTCGGCGGCCAGCGCCGACAAGGCCTGCCGCACCACGCTGCGCGCCACGCCGAAGCGTTCGCACAGCGCGGCCTCGCTGGGCAGCAAGGCGCCGGCGTCCAGCTTGCGGGTGCGGATGTCACCGCGCAGCAGCGCGGCCATCTGGGCATGCAGCGGCACCTCGCCCGAGCGGTCGAGGGCGGGCAAATCGTCAGCGTTGGCGGGCGCCATGGAATCAACCTCCTGTTTGAGCCCGCGCAGTTTCCCATACATGCGTCCAGCCGGGGGCCAGATGCGCGGCGCGCTCGGCGGCCAGGATCAGACTGTCTTCGCGGGCGATGCCCTGGCCGGCGATATCGAACGCGGTGCCGTGGTCGACGGACACGCGCACGACCGGCAGGCCGACGGTGATGTTAACGCCGTCGTCGCCGTACACGGCCTTGAAGGGCGCGTGGCCCTGGTCGTGGTAACAGGCGATCACGAACTGCCATTTTCCGCGCACGGCCTGCGGGAACAGCGCATCGGCCGGGATCGGGCCGGCGGCCAGGATGCCGGCGGCGTTGGCTTCGGCCACGGCCGGCGCCAGGATGTCGGCGTCCTCGCTGCCGAAGATGCCGTTTTCGCCGGCGTGCGGGTTCAGGCCGGACACCGCCACGGGCTGGTCGCCGCGGCCCAGCGCCTTGGCGAACGAGCCGGCCAGGCGCAACACCGCGCGCATGCGGGCAGGCGTCAGGTCGTCGATGGCCTGGCGCAGCGACACGTGGGTGGTGGCGTGGAAGATATAGAGGTCGCCGGCCGACAGCACCAGCGAGAAGGTCTTGACGCCGAATTCATGGGCCAGCAGCTCGGTATGGCCGGGCCACTTGTGGCCGGCGGCGTGCATGGCCGCCTTGTTCAGCGGGGCGGTGACGATGCCGTCGACCTCGCCGGCGCGCGCCAGGGCGCAGGCGGTGGTGACAAAGCGCACCGAGCCGTCGCCGGCCGCGGCGCTGATCTCGCCCAGTTTCACGCCGGCCAGCGACGGGCCAGCCTGCAGCACCTCGATCGTGCCGGGCGTGTTGGTGGCGTCCGCGGGGCGTTCCACGCGGCGCACGATGGCGGGATCGCCGCCCAGGTCGCGCACGGCGTTGGTCATCACGTCCACGTCGCCGACCACCACCAGGCGCGCCTTCTGGCGCAGCGCGTCGTGGCCCATCAGCATCTTGGCCGTGATCTCCGGCCCGATGCCCGCCACGTCGCCCAGGGTGACGGCCAGCAACGGCAGCTTGGGGGGAGGGGTTTGTGTCATCGCTTGAATCTCCTGTCGCGGATCGCGCACACGGCGCGAACCAGTACGTCTTCGGCGCCAAAGCCGCCGGCCTTGGTCACCACGGGCAGGCCTGCGGCCGTGCCTCCGGTCAGCGTGCCCAAAGGCACGCCGCCCATCACTTCATCCACCAGGGCGATGCCGCTGGCGCCCAGCGCCATCAGCACCTGGCGCGCGCCGTCGCCGCCGGTGGCCACCACGCCCGCGGCGCGCGAGGCGCCGATGGCCTGCGCGGCCAGTGTGCCCAGCCGCTCGGCCACGGTTTCGGAATCGAGTCCGTCGCGCTGGCCTTCGGGGGCCAGCAGCAGCAATGTGCCGGCTTCGCGCGCGCCGTCCTTGGCATGGGCGTCCAGCAGCGGCTGGCTCCAGGCCTGCCAGGCAGCGTCGTCGGCCAGTTGCGCCAGGCCGGGTGCCCAGGTGCGGGCGCCGGCGGCCTGCAGCGCGGTGGCCTGGGCGCGCGCGGCGCTGTGCTGCGAGGTCACCACCACCACGACCGCCGCGGTTTGGTCGGCGCCGGCCCAGACCCGGGCCAGCGGCACGGCCAGGCCGCCCGCGCCGACGGGCAGCGCACGGTCGCCCAGCACCGCGATGGCGCGGGCCAGGCGTTCCAGGTCGGCGTCATCGCGCGCGTCCACCACTACGGTGTGGCCGGCCTGGGCGATGCGGGCGGCCAGGGCCTCGGGCGTTTCGCCGTCCAGGGCCGCGACGTGGGCGCAGCCCAGCAGCGTCGGCACGTGGCTCTCGGTCACGGGGGTGACCGGGTCGGTGGCCGCCGAGGTCTCGGTGACCGGTTTGCCGTTCACCTTCAGCACGCCGTCTTCCAGCGTGCGGCCCGTGGCGGGAAACGCCGGGCAGATGACCGCGATGGCGTCGCTGCGCCAGGCGCTGCGCGCGGCGTCGATCTCGGCCTTGAAGGCGCCGCGCAGGGTGGAGTCCACTTTCTTGTACAGCCGGGTCACGCCGGCGGCGCGCAGCCGTTCGACGTTGTGGCGGATGACGTCGCCCGCCTCGCGCGCCGGCAGGGCGCGGCTATGCGTGGTCACGGCCAGCACTTCAACGGTATCCGAGGCCGGCGCAGCCAGCGCCGCGTCGGCGCCATCGATGGACAGGTGCGTGTTCCAGCCGGCGCGCACGAATTGCACGGCGGTATCGCCCGAACCGGTCAGGTCGTCGGCGACGATCGCGATCACGGGTTTCACAAGGCCTCTCCGCGCGCTTCGCGCAAGCCGCCGGCAGGTATCTCGCCGCTGGCGTCCACCGGCTTGAGTTCACCGGCGCGCTTCAGGAAGTACGACGCCAGGATCGGCGCCAGGATGGAGCTGATCAGTACGCAGGCGGCGACCTGCGCGGTGGCGGTCGACACGTACTGCTGGAAGTTGGGGTCCGCCGCCGCGACCACGGCGGGCGTGGCGATGGCGTTGCCGGCGGTGGTGCCGGCCGCGAAACCCAGGCCGCTCTTGCCGCCGCGGCGCAGGATGACGCGGTAGCCCAGGTAGACCAGGCCGCCGGTGATGGGGCTGATGATCAGGCCCAGGATCAGGCCGCTGATGCCGCCGCTGACCACGGCGCCCAGGTTGATGCCGGTGCCCAGCGCGAAGGCGAAGAACGGGATCACGATGTTGGGCACGGGCTTGAGCACGTCGCGCCACTTCGGATCCAGGTTGCCCACCACCACGCCCAGCAGGAACGGCACCAGCGCCGCCACCAGGGCGATCAGCGGGATGTCGGCCAAGCCCGAGGCGCCCAGGAACAGCAGGCTGAAGAAGGGGCCGTCATTGACCGCGCTGGCGACATAGGCGCCGCGGTCGCGGGCATCGCCGTACTGGCCGGTATAGGCCAGCCACAGGCCGCCGTTGCTGTTGTCGAACGCGGCCAGCATCGCCAGGATGGAAACGCCCAGCACGCCGTCCAGGCCGACGTAGCTGCCCAGGATGATGATGAGGGTGGCCGGGACCAGGGTCTTCATCAGCAGGATGGTGCCGGCGGTGGCCAGGATCGGGCCGCCGGTGCGGGTGTTGACCTGGGTGCCGGTGGCGAAGATCAACAGGGCGATCAGGGGCAGGGCGCTGTTCTTGAACAGCGCGGTGGTGAAGCCGCCGATGGCCAGCGCGTCGGGCGCGAAGGTGCCGATCAGCGAGCCCAGGATCAGCGGCACCAGCATCAGGCCGCCGGGGATTTTCTGCATCGTGCCAAAGAAAGGCGAGCGGGTGGTTTCGGTCGTCACAATCGGAGTCTCCAGGAGGAATGTTCTGGGGCGCAGACGTTCATGCGTGCGTCTGTCGGGGTTGAAAGCCGCTAGTGTACACCTGTACGTACAGATGGTACGTACAGGGTTGACCCTGATTGGGCCGCCCCGGAAAATCCCCTGCCGGCGTCAATCCAGCCCAACGAACCCTCCTGTCTGATGGCTCCAGAGCCGCGCATACAGCCCGCCCTGCGCCACCAGTCCGGCATGGGTGCCGGACTCCACGATCTTGCCGCGGTCCAGCACCACCAGCCGGTCCATCCGGGCGATGGTGGACAGGCGGTGCGCGATCGCGATCACGGTCTTGCCCTGCATCAGCGTTTCCAGGCTTTCCTGGATGGCTGCCTCGACCTCGGAATCCAGCGCCGATGTGGCTTCGTCCAGAATCAGGATGGGCGCGTCCTTGAGCAGCACGCGGGCGATGGCGATGCGCTGACGCTGGCCCCCGGACAGCTTGACGCCGCGCTCGCCGACGTGGGCGTCCAGCCCGCGGCGGCCGTCGCCGTCGACCAGCGCGCCGATGAATTCGTCGGCGCGGGCGCGGCGGATGGCATCCTGCAGTTGCTCATCGGTCGCGTCCGGCCGGCCGTACAGCAGGTTGTCGCGGATCGACCGGTGCAGCAGCGAGGTGTCCTGCGTGACCACGCCGATCTGCGAGCGCAGGCTGGCCTGGGTGACGTGGGCGATGTCCTGCCCGTCGATCAGGATGCGGCCGCCTTCCAGGTCGTACAGGCGCAGCAGCACGTTGACCAGGGTGGATTTGCCGGCGCCGGAAGGCCCGATCAGGCCGATCTTTTCGCCCGCCCGCACGGTCAGGTTCAGGTGCGAGATGATCTCGCGGCCGCTGCCGTAATGGAACGACATGTCGTCAAAGCGCACCTCGCCCTGCGTGATGCGCAGGGGTTGGGCATCGGGCGCGTCCAGCACCTGGCGTGGCTGCGAGATGGTGGCCAGGCCGTCCTGCACCATGCCGACGTTTTCGGAGATGCCGTTGACCTCCCACATGATCCAGGCGGACATGTTGTTGATGCGGATAACCAGGCCCATCGCCAGCGTGATGGCGCCCAGGCTGATGCTGCCGATGCTCCAGAGCCACAGCGCCAGGCCGGCGGTGCTGACGATCAGTACGCCGTTCAGCGTGTTGATGGACACGTCCATGGCCGTGATGACGCGGGTCGACAGGCGCTGCTTTTCCGTCTGCTCGGTCATGGCCTGGCGTGCGTAGTCTTCTTCCTGGCGGGTGTGGGCAAACAGCTTGAGCGTGGAGATATTGGTGTAGCCGTCGACGATGCGGCCCATCAGCTTGGAGCGCGCTTCCGACGCGATCACCGCGCGCGCCTGCATGCGCGGCACGAAGTAGGCCAGCATCCAGCAATAGATGGCGATCCACAGCACCAGCGGGATCACCAGTCGCCAGTCGGCCTCGGCGAACAGATACAGCGCGCTGGCCGCGTAGAGGATGACGTGCCACAGCGCGTCCACCGACTGCACCGCGGAATCGCGCAGCGAATAGCCTGTCTGCAGCACGCGGTTGGCGACCCGGCCGGCGAAGTCGTTGTGAAAGAACGCCAGCCCCTGGTTCAGGACGTAGCGGTGGTTTTGCCAGCGCACCAGAGTCGTCAGGCTGGGCGAGATGGTCTGGTGCGAGAGCAGGTCGTGCAGGGCGATGGACAGCGGGCGCAGCACCACCACCACGAAGGCCATCCAGGCCAGGGTATAGGCGTGCTCGCGGAAGAAGTCCGCCGGGGCCGTGCGCTGGGCCATGTCGACCAGGTCGGCCAGGAAGCTGAACAGCGCCACTTCCACCAGGGCGCCGCCCAACCCCACCAGCAGCAGCACGGCGAAGATCGGCCAGACCTGCAGCAGGTAGTAGGCATAGAACCGCAGCACCCGCCCCGGCGGAGTGACGTCGGGGGCGTCGCGGAAGGGGTCGACCAGGCTTTCGAAGTAGCGGAAAACGGGATTCGGTTTGTCGCTGGACATGGCAGGTCCGTAAGAGAAGGCCGGCCAAGCGTATCAGGGACACCCCTGAAAAATAAAGGGCCCGCGCGCCGTCAGGCGTATTGCGCGCGCCGCGTTCCGCCTTCGCGGCGGCTGGCTTTTTCCGACACGATGTTGTCTTCGGCCATGCGCCGGCCGCGCTGTTCGATGCGGGCCAGCAGGTTGCGCAGCAGCGCGACTTCGCCCGGGTCCAGGTCCTGCACCAAGAGGTCGTTCAGGCGCAGCACCTCGGGCAGGAGGGCGCGGTAGCGCGACAGGCCGCGTTCGGTGGCCTCGATGCGGACCACGCGCCGGTCGGCGCTGTCCGGCAGGCGCCGCAGCCAGCCTTTTTCGCACAGCGCGCCCAGGGTGCGCGAGGTGCGCGCCAGGTCCAGCTTGGCGGCGGCGGCCAGCTCGGCCGACGTCATGATGCCGCCTTCCACCGCACAGGCCAGCAGGCGCCATTCGCGCCGGGTGATGCCGAAGCGGCCCTCGCACAGGCGCACGAAGACGGGGTTGGACTGCGACCAGGCCTGGTAGAGCCGGTACATCAGCATCTCGGCCAGCGGGTGTTCGACAGGTTCTTTTGGGGTCATATCGTTATGCCAAGTACTGGATTAGATCAAGCCATCTCGGCGGCGCTACAGTCATTTCGCCTATCCTGGCCTAGTGTGAACAGGCCCCAGGCCCAGCATATAGAACCATAACCGACAGCGGGGCCGCTGTCGCCAAGGAGATTACCGTGCGTAAATGGATATCCGGCGCCGCTTTCGCGGCGCTTGCGGCGGCTTCGGCCGTTCCGGCCTGTGCCCAGACAGCGCCGCTCGACGGCGCTTTGACCATCGTGGTGGGCTACCCGCCCGGCGGCAGCTCCGACCGCGTGGCCCGGCTGGTGGCCGACCGGCTGAAGGACCGGCTGGGCGTGACGGTGGTGGTCGAAAACAAGACAGGGGCCGGGGGGCGCATCGCGGCGCAGGGGCTGCATGCCCTTGCCGCCCGCCAGAACGTGCTGATGCTGGCCAACCCCGCCGTGATGGTGGTGGCGCCGCTGGTCTATGCCGAACCGGGTTACGACGCCCAGCGCGATTTCAAGCCGGTGTCGCTGGTCAGCCGCTACAAGTTCGCCCTGGCGGTGCCGGCCACCTCGCCGATCCGCGACGTGGCGGCGCTGCGCCAATGGCTGCAGGCCAATCCGCGCCAGTTCACCGTGGGCGTGCCGGCCACCGGCAGCCTGCCTCACTTCTTCGCGCTGATGCTGGGCCGCGAACTCGGGCAGGAACCCGAGGTGGTCGGCTACCGCGGGTCGGCGCCGCTGATTTCCGAACTGATCGGCGGCATCCTGCCGCAGGCGGTCGACACTCTGGATACGCTGCTGCCGCAGCACCGCGCGGGCAAGATCCGCATCCTGGCGACCTCGGGCGAGGCGCGCGATCCGGAATTGACCGACGTGCCCACCTTTCGCGAGGCGGGAGTGAACCTGGCGGCCGACGGCTGGAACGCGTTCTTCGCCGCGTCATCGATGGCCCCGGCCAAGGCCGAGCGGCTGGGCGCGGACATCGCGGCGCTGATGCGCGAACCCGCCATGCAGCAGGCGGTGCGCGAGTCGTACCTGGAGCCGGTATCGTCCGACGTGGCCGCCACCACGGCCGAGCTCGATGCCTACCGCAAGCAATGGGAGCCGGTGGTGCGGGCTTCCGGCTTCACGGCCACGCAATAAAGGCGGATGTCGATGAGCACGGTACAGAATGTGTTGTTCATCATGGCCGACCAGCTGCGGGCGGACCACCTGAGCTGCTACGGCCATCCCTATCTGCAGACGCCCAGCCTGGACGCCCTGGCGGCGCGCGGCGTGCGCTTTGACCGCGCGTTCGTCAATTCCGGCGTGTGCGGGCCGTCGCGCATGAGCTACTACACGGGCCGCTATCCGTCGCGCCACGGCGCCACCTGGAACCGGGTGCCGCTGTCGGTCAACGAGATCACGCTGGGCGAATACCTGGCGGGGCAGGGCCGCGACCTGGTGCTGGCGGGCAAGACCCACGTCATCCCCGACCGGGCCGGCATGGAGCGCCTGTCGATCGACGGCGGCTCCGAGTTGGGCGCGCTGCTGTCGCGCGGGGGCTTCATCGAGGCGGACCGCTACGACGGCCACCATGAACCCGGCAAGGAAAGCGGCTACCCGGCCTTTCTGCGCAGCCAGGGCTACGATAGCCCGGACCCCTGGACCGACTATGTCATTGCCGGCGTCGATGCGCACGGCCGCGTGGCCAGCGGCTGGAACATGCGCAACGTGCACCTGCCGGCGCGCGTGGCCGAGCCGCATTCCGAAACTGCCTACATGACCGACCAGGCGCTGGATTTCATGAAAGGACGCGGCAGCCAGCCCTGGGTGCTGCACCTGAGCTACGTGAAACCGCACTGGCCTTACATGGCGCCGGCTCCCTACCACGCGCGTTACACGGCGGACCAGTGCCTGCCGGTGCGGCGCAACCGCGAAGAGCTTGCAGGCGCCCATCCGGTGGTGGCGGCCTATCGCCAGCACGAGGAAAGCGTCAGCTTTTCCTCGGACGAATGCGTGCGGGTGGTGCGCCCGGCCTACCAGGGCCTGATCCGCCAGCTGGACGATCACCTGGGCCGGCTGTTCGACTATATGGAAGGCGCCGGCCTGATGCGCAATACGCTGATCGTGTTCACGGCGGACCACGGCGACTTCCTGGGCGATCACTGGCTGGGCGAAAAAGAGCTGTTCTACGACACCGTGCAGCGCGTGCCGTTCATCGTCATGGACCCGACGGCCGCCGCCGACGCCACCCGCGGCCAGGCGCTGGCCGACATGGTGGAAAGCGTCGATCTGGTGCCCACGGTGCTGCGCGCGTTGGGCGTGGAACGGCCGTGGCACCGGCTGGAAGGGCGCGAACTGCAGACGGTGCTGCACGGCCGGGCCGCCGACGATCCGTGGCGCGATTGCGTGTTCTCGGAGCTGGACTACAGCTTTCGCCAGGCCCGGCTGCTGCGCGGCAAGACGCCGCAGAATGCGCGCGCCTGGTCGGTGCGCACCGACCGCTGGCGATATGTGTATTGGCTGGACGAACCCGAACAGCTCTATGACCTGCAGGCGGACCCCGACGAATTCCAGGACTTGGGCGCCAGCGCCGCGCATGCGGCGGTACGCGCCGAATTGCGCCAGCGTCTGCTGGAATGGATGCTGCGCGGCAAGCGCCGCATCACCATGGGCGACGATGCCGTGGAACGCGCCACCAATGCGCACAAGCGCGCGGGGGTGTTTTTCGGGCAGTGGTGAAGAGAGACGCGTCGCCAGGCTGCGCCCGCGACGCGTCCCGGCCGGCTCAGGCGCCGGCCGTGTCCTTCTGCGGCGCGGCCGCCGGCTTGAGCTCGCGCCGCAGGATCTTGCCCACGTTGGTGCGCGGCAGTTCGTCGCGGAACTCGACGTAGCGCGGCACCTTGTAGCCGGTGAGCTGCGTGCGGCAATGCGCGATCAGGGTTTCGGCGTCCAGGTTGGGATCCTTGCGGATCACGTACAGCTTGACCGCTTCGCCGGAGCGTTCGTCCGGCACGCCGATGGCGGCGACCTCGCGCACGCCGGGGTGCAGCGCGGCGGCGTCCTCGACCTCGTTGGGATAGACGTTGAAGCCGGACACCAGGATCATGTCTTTCTTGCGGTCGATCAGGAAGACGTAGCCGGCCTCGTCGACATAGCCGATGTCGCCCGTGCGCAGAAAGCCGTCGGGGGTCATCACCAGCGCGGTTTCGTCGGGGCGGTTCCAATAGCCCTGGGTGACCTGCGGCCCCCGCACGCAGATTTCGCCCGCCTCGCCCACGCCCTGTTCCTGGCCCTCGTCGTTGCGGATGGAGATCTCGGTGGACGACACCGGCAGGCCGATGGAGCCGGTGAAGGTCTGCACGTCCAGCGGATTGATGGTCACGGCGGGCGACGTCTCGGTCAGGCCGTAGGCTTGCGCCAGCGACTTGCCGGTAACGGCCAGCCAGCGGTCCGCCACGGCACGCTGCACCGCCATGCCGCCGCCCAGCGTCATGCGCCAGTGCGAGAAATCCAGCTTCGCGAAATCCGGGTGGTTCAGCAAGGCGTTAAAGAGCGTGTTCACGCCGGTGAAGGCACTGACGGGCACCCTGGACATCTCCTTGATCAGGCCGGGGATGTCGCGCGGATTGATGATGAGCAGGTTGCTGGCGCCGATCTTCATGAAGGTCAGGCAGTTCGCCGTGAGCGCGAAGATATGGTAGAGCGGCAGCGCGGTGACGATGCACTCCTGGCCTTCCCTCACCCAGGGGCGGATCCAGGTGTGCGCCTGGGTGACGTTGGCGGCCAGGTTGCCGTGGGTCAGCATGGCGGCCTTGGCCACGCCGGTGGTGCCGCCTGTGTATTGCAGGCAGGCCAGATCGCGTTGCGTCAACGGCACTTCGCTGAACGGCGCAACGCGTCCCGCGCGCAGGGCGCGCCCCAGGCGCTGCGCTCCGGGGATCGACCAGGCCGGCACCATGCGTTTTACACGGCGCACCATGAAGTCGACCAGCCGGCCCTTGACGGGCCCCAGCAGTTCGCCGATGGAGGTGACCAGCACGCATTCGACGGCGCTCTTGGGCAGGGCCTTTTGCACGGTGGCCGCGAAGTTGTCGGCCACCACAATGGCGCGGGCGCCGGAGTCGGCCAGCTGGTGTTCCAGTTCGTGGGCGGTGTACAGCGGGTTGCAGTTGACCACGACGCAGCCGGCGCGCAGCGCGCCGAACAGGCAGATCGGATATTGCAGCAAGTTGGGCATCATCAGCGCGACGCGGTCGCCGCGGCCCAGGCCGTTGGCGTGCAGCCAGGCGGCGAAGTCGCGGGTCAACTGGTCCAGTTCGCGGTAGGTCAGCGATTTGCCCATGCTGAGGTACGCCGTCTTGTCGGCATACTGCCGGCAGCTGTCCCGCGCGATAGAGACCAGCGTGGCGGCCGGATCCAGCTCGATCTGCGCCGGCACGCCTGGGGGGTAGCTCTTTTGCCAGATTGGTTCCATCTTTACGGGGTTCCCAGTAGGGCTTTTTTCAGGGAAGACTGCGCCGGGTTGTCGCCCAGCCAGACCCGCAGCAGGGCGCGGGCAAAGGCCGGGTCGTCGATGCGGCCGCGCTGCTTGCCGTTGTCGGTGACGGTGACGCCGCGAGCGTCGAAGTCCAGGTCGATCACATCGCCTTCGCGGGCCGAGCCGATCTCGGCCATCAGGGCGGACAGGCGGTCGGCGTGCGCCTGCAGGGCGGCGCGTTCCGCTTTATGGGTATTGTCGCGCAAGCCGTCCTGCAGCGCGGCGTCCAGGCTCTTGCTGTCGACATCGCGCAAGAGCTGCAGCCGCATGCGGCGCGGCTCGTTGCTGTTGATCAAGGCCGCGGCGTCCTGGCTCCGGGCGCTGGCGTACAGCGCCGCGACGTAGACCTTGACCACGAACTTGGTGCGCAGGCCGGCGCCGTTCAGCACCAGCGTGTGGCCGCCTTCGGACAATTGCTCCGGCACGCGCACGCCGGCCACTTCCATGTCGGCGGCCAGCGCCGGGGCGCCTGCCAGGCAGGCGGCCAGGATAAGGCTCAGGGCGGCGGTTCGCCCTCCAGAGATGCAACGCATGTGTCTCCTCCAGTCGTTTTCTGCTTGTAGTACTTCTTGTCGGCGATGTAGATCGTGCGTTCCACGACGGCGTAGACGACGCCGTCCTTGTCCTTCAATTCCACGGTGTAGGTCCGGGTGGTCTCATGGTCCTGCGCAAGAATCCTGCGTATTTCCGCGATTTCTCCCGGCGGCAGCCGGAAGTCCACATACAGCGTGGTGTAGGCGGGCTTGCGGTAGCGGATGGACGCCGCCTTGTCCCACACGATGTGGTCCGCGCCCAGCGCGGACATCAGCATGGTGGGGTGGGCGCCGTCGGTCACCGCGAACAGCGAGCCGCCGTACATGGATCCCACAATGTTGCGCGTGCGCCGCAGCAGCGGCAGCTTGATGCGGATGTGCTGAAAATCCTGCGACACGTGCAACACCCGGCCGCCGGTGGCGCGAAATGCCGGATGCAGGTTGAATCCCACCCGCATCAGGCGTGCGCGCCAGGCCGGCGACAGGCGTTTGAACCAATAGGGCTTCACCGCGTCACAGGGCCTCGAACAGACCGGCCGCGCCCATGCCGGTGCCGATGCACATGGTCACCAAGCCGTACTTGCCGCCCGTGCGGCGCAGGCCGTGGGTCAGGGTGGCGGTACGGATCGCGCCGGTGGCGCCCAGCGGATGGCCCAGCGCGATGGCGCCGCCCAGCGGGTTGATCTTGGCGGGATCGAGCTTCAGTTCCCGGATCACCGCCAGCGACTGGGCGGCGAAGGCCTCGTTCAGTTCGATCCAGTCCAGGTCTTCCTGGCGGATGCCGGCGCGGGTCAGCACCTTCGGAATGGCGGCCATGGGGCCGATGCCCATGATTTCCGGCGGCACGCCGGCGACGGAAAAAGCCACGAAGCGCGCCAGCGGGCTGAGGTTGAACTCGCGCAGCACGCGTTCGGACACCAGCACCACGGCGGCGGCGCCGTCGGACATCTGCGAGCTGTTGCCGGCGGTGACGCTGCCGCGCGCGGCGAACACCGGCTTCAGGCGCGCCAGCCCTTCGGCGGAACTGTCCGGGCGCGGACCTTCGTCTACCTCGACCAGGCGACGGGTTTCGCGCAGGTTGCCGTCGGAGCCGCCCGGCAGGCGCGTTACCACTTCGAACGGCGTGGTCTCGGCGCGGAAGTGGCCGGCGGCGATGGCTGCGTTGGCCTTCTGTTGCGAGGCCAGCGCGAAGGCGTCCTGGTCTTCGCGCGACACCTTCCATTGCTCGGCGACCTTTTCACCGGTCAGGCCCATGCCGAAGGCCATGCCGATGTTCTCGGGGTGCGAGAAGATGGACGGGTTCAGCGATACCTTGTTGCCCATGATCTGCGGCATGGCGCTCATGGACTCGGTGCCCGAGCCGATCATGATGTCGGCTTCGCCGGTGCGGATGCGGGCGGCGGCATCGGCCACCGCCTGCAGGCCCGAGGCGCAGAAGCGGTTGACGGTGACGCCGGCCACGCTTTGCGGCAGGCCGGCCAGCAACAGGCCGATGCGCGCGACGTTCATGCCTTGCTCGGCTTCCGGCATGGCGCAGCCGGTGATGACGTCGTCGATGCGCGCCGGGTCCAGCCAGGGCGTCTGGGCCAGCACGCCCCGCAGGACGGCGGCCAGCATGTCGTCGGGCCGGGTGGTGGCATAGACGCCGTTGCGCTTGCCCACCGGCAGGCGCGTCGCGGCGACGATATAGGCCTCTTGAATCTGCTTGCTCATGTCAGTTCCTCAATTGCGCAGGGGCTTGCCGGTGTCCAGGGTATGGCGGATGCGGGCCTGGGTTTCAGGCGTGCGCAGCAGCGCCACGAATTCCTTGCGTTCGACGGCCAGCAGCCATTCCTCGTCCACCTTGGCGCCGGTCTCGACTTCGCCGCCGCACAGGGCCACGGCCGCGCTGCGCGCCACCCGGTAGTCGTGGGCGCTGATCATGCCGCCTTCGCGCATGTTCACCAGCACCATCTCGAAATTGGCGATGCCGTTGCGGCCCGCCACCGGAATGTTCTGCAGGCGCGGCGGCGGCACGTACCCGGCGGTGGCCGCGGCGCGCGCCTGGCCGATGGCCACGAACAGCAGCTCGCCAGGGTGGAACAGCACGATGTCGTGTTCGCGGGCAAAGCCAGCGTCGACGGCCTCGCGCGCACTCTTGGCGACCTGCGCCATGGCGATGGTCTGGAACACCGGCTGCAAGTAGGGGAAGACTTCCGTGGGCGTGGCCGTCTTGGCCGCCAGCGCCGCGGCGCGGCCAGCGAATTCCTTGCTGCCGCCGCCGGCGGGGATCAGGCCGACGCCGGCTTCGACCAGGCCGATGTAGCTTTCGAGCGCCAGCACGCGGTGCGAGGCGTGCATCAGGAATTCGCAGCCGCCGCCCAGCGCCATGCCTTGCACGGCCGCCACGGTGGGAATCTGCGCGTACTTGAACGCCTGCGAGGTGCGCTGGAATTTCTCGACGGTGGCTTCCAGCATCTCCCATTGGCCCGCCGCGCAGGCCTCCGACACCTGCTGCAGATTGGCGCCCACCGCGAAGGGCGCGTCGTGCCAGATCACCAGGCCGTCGAAGTCGCGTTCGGCGCGGGCCACGGATTGCAGGATGCCTTCGAGCACTTCGGCGCCCAGGGTGTGGTTCTTGGACGTGACCGACAGGATGGCGATGCCGGCATCCACGTCGGGCAGGTTCCACAGGCGCACGCCTTCGTTTTCCCAGACGGTGACGCCACGGTCGTCGGCGCCTTCGCCGAAGACGCGCTCGGGGAACAGCTGGCGCCGGTATACCGGCAGCGTCGAACGCGGGTGCAGGCTGCCGGTGCGGGCGGAGTACGAGCCTTGGGGCGTGTGCACGCCTTTGCGGTCGGGCTCCAGGGCCCAGGCCGGCAGCGGCGCGTCGCTCATGGCGCGGCCAGCTTCGATGTCGTCGGCCACGGCGCGGGCGATGTCCTGCCAGCCCGCGGCCTGCCAGGTTTCAAACGGACCTTGGGCCCAGCCGAAGCCCCAGCGCATGGCCAGGTCCAGATCGCGCGCGTTGTCGGCGACCTGGCCGAGCTGCACGGCGCTGTAGTGGAAGATGTCGCGGAACAGGCTCCAGAGGAACTGGGCCTGCGGATGGCTGCTGGCGCGCAGCGCGGCAAAGCGCTTGGCCGGATCGCGTTCCTTGAGCAGGGCGGCGACCTCGTCGGCCAGCTTGCCGTCGCTGGGCCGGTAGTCTTGCGTTTTCAGGTCCAGCACCTGGATCTCGCGGCCGGCCTTGCGGTAGACGCCGGCGCCGCTTTTCTGGCCCAGCGCGCCCTTGGAGATCAGCGCCGACAGCCAGGCCGGCAGCGTGAAGTAGCGGTGCCAGGGGTCGTCCGGCAGGCCTTTGTCCATGGTGCCGATCACGTGTGCCAGCGTGTCCAGCCCGACCACGTCGGCGGTGCGGTAGGTGGCGCTCTTGGGACGGCCGATCTTGGGGCCGGTCAGGGCGTCGACCTCGTCAAAGCCCAGGCCCAGGCGTTGGGTGTGGTGGACGGCGGCCAGGATCGAGAACACGCCGATCCGGTTGGCCACGAAGTTGGGCGTGTCCAGCGCGCGGATGACGCCCTTGCCCAGGGTGGACGTCAGCCAGGTTTCCAGCTGGTCCAGCACCGGCGGCTGGGTGTGCGAGGTGGCGATGATTTCCACCAGCCGCATGTAGCGGGGCGGATTGAAGAAGTGGATGCCGCAGAAGCGGTCGCGCAGCCCGGCGGGCAGGGCGTTGGCCAGCGCGTCGATCGACAGGCCGGAGGTGTTGGACGCGATGATGGCGCCGGGGGCGACGTGCGAAGCGATGCGCTCGTACAGCGCCGTCTTCCAGTCCATGCGCTCGGCGATCGCCTCGATGATCAGGTCGCAGCCGCGCAGGCGCTCCAGGTGGTCGTCGTAGTTCGCGGGCGTGATCAGGGCCAGGCGGGCGGCGCCGGCCAGCGGCGCGGGCTCGAGTTTCTTCAGGCCGGCCAGCGCTTTCTTGACGATGCCGTTGCGGTCGCCTTCGGGCGCGGCCAGATCGAACAGCGTGACGGGCACACCGGCATTGGCCAGGTGGGCGGCGATCTGCGCGCCCATGACGCCGGCACCCAGCACGGCGACGTGTTTGACGACGAACTTGCTCAAGGAAGTCTCCTGAAAATGCAGACGGCAGGCGGGACCGGCCCGCCCGCCGCCCGGGGCAAGGCTAGAAGCGGGACGACAGTTGCAGGCCGAAGATATGGCCGCTGCTGTCATAGGTGCCCGCAACGCGGCCCTTGGTCAGCTGATTGCCGGACGTGGTGTCGATGTCCGTCTTGCGCAGGTACAGATAGGTATAACCCAGGTCGATCGTGGTGTTCTTGGTGGCGGCCCACTGCACGCCCGTCGAGAACCAGTAGCGGTCGTTGTCGGGCAGCGAGGTCGGGCGGTCTTCGGCCTTGTGGACCGGGGACTGGTCGTAGGCCAGGCCGAACTTCCACTTCCAGTCGGGCGCGAACTTATACGTCGTACCCACGGCGATGCGCCAGGTGTCGCGGAAGTTCAGCGGCAGGTCGTCATCGCGCGCGCCGGTGCCGGAGTTGCGGATCTTCAGGTCGGGGATGCTGCTCCAGCCCGTCCACGAGATGTCTCCAAGCAGTTCCCATTTCTCGTTGAGCTGGTGGGTAGCGCTGAGGATCAAGGTGTCAGGCAGGTCGACCGAGGCCTTGGCGTCGAACGAGACCGACTGGCCGGTCGGGCCGATGTTGTCGATGTCGGTGTCGCCCTTGGCGGTGTGCTTGATCTTGGAGCGGTACGACAGGCCGATGCGGGTGTCTTCGGTGGGTTGCAGCATGAAGCCCACGTTCCAGCCCCACGCGTCGCCCTTCAGGTTCAGGTCGGCGTCACCGTTGGTGAAGACGGTGCGCCCGCCGGGCAGCGCCACGGGCACGACGGTCTTCTTCTTGTAGGTGGCGTCGATGTGCTGCCAGTTCACGCCAAAGCCCATCGAGAACTTGTCGTTGACCTTGTAGGCGATCGACGGATTGATGTTGATGGTCTTGATCTCGAACTTGTTCGAGTGGTACTGGCCGTCCCAGCCCTTGTCGTACTCGGTCATCAGGCCGAACGGGGCGCCCACGCCCAGGCCGATGAACCACTGGTCGCTCAGTTGCCACGAGCCGTACAGGTTGGGCACGACGCCCAGGTTGCCAGCATCGCCGCCGTCGCCGCCGGTGGGGCGGGTGCCGCCCAGCGCGGTGGGATTGCGGCTATTGCCGTTGTCCGAGAACTTGAACGAGGGCTTGATCAGATTGACCCCGCCCGACACGTTGATGCCGGGCAGGTAGGTCATGCCTGCCGGGTTGTAGTAGATGATGCTGGCGTTTTCCGGATTTGCCGCCGATCCCGCGTAAGCGTTGCCCAGGCCGCTGGCATTCTGCTCCAGGAGCTGAAAGCCGGCGCCATGGGCGGCGCTGGTTGCGCCCAGGCCGACCACCAGGGCGGACAGGGTGCTCAGGGACAATGAACGTCTGCTCATGGTACTGCCTCCTCGTGTTGGATGTGTGTGTCTATGGCACTGCCGGTCTCGTGTCCCGGTCTATTCGGCTTGGGGGTTTATGGATTCCTTGGCCGTTTCTCTGCTGTGCTGCGAACTGCGACTGCGCTGGTAATGCAAGGGCCCGCCCGTGAATGGCGCGAACCCGGTTCCAAAAATCACGCCCGCGTCGGCCAGGTCGGCGTCGGCGACCACGCCGGACTCGACCCGCTCGCGGGTGGCATCGATCAGGGGCTGGATCAGGCGCTCGGCCAGGCCGGCCGGCGCGCGCGCATCGCCCGCCTTGTCCTTGACCGGCTTGCCGTCGCGCCAGGTGTAGAAGCCCCTGCCGCTTTTCTTGCCCAGGTCGCCGCGCGCCAGCCGTTCGGCCAGGCAGCGCGGCGGTTCGGCGCCGCCGGCCAATTCCTGGCCCGCGGCGCGGGCAATGTCCAGGCCGACGGTGTCGGCCAGTTCCAGCGGCCCCATCGGCATGCCGAAGGCCACCATCGCGGCGTCGACCACGGCGGGCGACAGACCGTCGTCCACGCTGCGCATGGCCTGCAGCATGTAGGGCGCCAGCACCGCGTTGACCAGGAAGCCGGGCGCGCTCTTGACGGGCAGGGCCAGCTTGCCGATCTGGCCGACAAAGGCGCAGGCGCGCGCCAGCGTGGCGTCGGCGATGCCGTCGGCGTGCACCACTTCCACCAGCGGCATCTTGGCCACGGGGTTGAAGAAGTGGATGCCCACCAGGCGTTCGGGCCGCGCCAGCCCGGTGCGCAAGGTTTCGAGCGACAGGCTGGACGTATTGGTGGCCAGCAGCGCGTCGGCCTTCATGCGCGGCTCCAGCGTCTGGTACAGGCCGCGCTTGGCGTCCGGCTGTTCGCTGATGGCTTCGATTACCAAGTCGGCCAGCGGCACGCCGCTGCCGGCCGGATCGGGCACCAGGCGGTCGAACGCGGCGCGGGCGGCGCGCGGGTCTTTCAGGCGGCGCGAGAACAAGGTGGCGGCGCGCTTGATGGCGGGGGCGATACGGGCCAGGTCCTGGTCCTGCAGGGTGACCGTCATGCCCTTGAGCGCGCACCAGGCGGCGATGTCGCCGCCCATGACGCCGGCGCCGACCACGTGCACATGGCGCACGGGCGGCACGCCGGCCTGGCGGCCGTTGGCCTTCAGGCGCTCTTGCAGGCGGAACACGCGCAGCAGGTTGCGGGCGGTGTCCGACGCGATGATGCCGTCGATCAGCGCGGGCGCCTGCAGGGCGTTGCCGCCGTGCTTTTCCCAGATGTCGACGATGGCGGGCGCGGCGGGATAGTGGACCTGCGGGTCTTTGGCGGCGATCTGCTTGCGGGCGCGGTTGGCGGCCACGGCTTTCAGCGGCCAGCGGTTCAGCCAGGCGCCCAGGCCGCGCGCGCGGCGCGGCGGCTTGCCCGACAGCACGGTGGCGCGCGCCGCGGCCAGCAGCAGGCGCGCGGGCACGCGGGCATCGACCAGGCCCAGCGAGGCCGCGCGGCGCGCGTCGGCGCCGCGGCCGGTCAGCATCATGTCCAGCGCGGCCGGCGCGCCGATGACTTGGGGCAGGCGCAGCATGCCGCCCCAGCCGGGGAAGATGCCCAGCATGACTTCGGGCAGGGCCAGCGACGCGCCGGGCGCGTCCTCGACCAGGCGGTAGCGGCAGGCCAGCGCCAGTTCCAGGCCGCCGCCCAGGCAGTGGCCCTGGATCAGGGCGAGCGTGGGGTAGCGCACCGCGGCAAGGCGGTGGAACAAGTTCCAGCCGCGCGCCACCAGGGCGCGGCCCTGCTCGGGCGTGGTGAGTTCGGCGAATTCGTTGACGTCGGCGCCCACGATGAAGCCCGACGATTTGCCCGAGCGGATCACCAGGCCCTTGGGCGGCTGCGCATCCAGTGCGTCCAGCACCACGGCCAGCTCGGCCATGGTGTCGGCGGACAAGGCATTGACCGCGCTGCCGGCGCGGTCGAAGGTCAGCCACGCCAAGCCGTCGGCCTCGCGCTCCAGGCGCCAATGCGAAAGCGATTCCAGGGCGGTCATTGGCGATCCTCGTTCAACGTTTCTACCAGCATCGCGCCGCCCATGCCGCCGCCGATGCAGATCGCGGCCATGCCGCGCCGGGCGCCGCGGCGCTTGAGCGCGTCCAGCAGGTGCAGCACGATGCGGGCGCCGGACGCGCCCACCGGGTGGCCGATGGCGATGGCGCCGCCGTCCACGTTCAGGCGGGCGGGGTCGAGCGCGCCCCAGGCGGGCGTGCCGAAGTGTTCCTGGCAGTAGGCGTCGTCCTGCCAGGCCGCCAGGCAGCCTAGCACCTGGGCGGCGAAGGCCTCGTTGATCTCCCACAAGTCCAGGTCATTCAAGCCCAGGCCGTGGCGCTGCAGGATGGGCGTGGCCGCGTGCACCGGCCCCAGGCCCATCTGCGCGGGGTCCAGGCCGGCCCATTGGCTGTCCAGGATGCGGCCCAGCGGTTGCAGGTTCCAGCGCTGCACGGCGGCTTCGGAGGCCAGCACCAGCATGGCGGCGCCGTCGGTGACCTGCGAGCTGTTGCCGGCGGTGATGTTGCCCCAGGGCTTGTCGAACACCGGCTTGAGCTTGGCCAGTTTGTCGGGCGTGGAGTCTTCGCGCACGCCGTCGTCGTCGGGGTAGGGCTTGCCTTGCGTGTCGATCAGGGGCGCGATTTCGGCGAATGCGCCGCTGGCGCGGCCGGCCAGCGCGCGGGCGTGGCTTTGCGCGGAATAGGCGTCCATGGCCTGGCGGCTGATGCCGAAGCGGGTGGCGACGTTTTCCGCGGTCTGGCCCATGGACAGGCCCACCACCGGATCCGTCAGGCCCTTGAGCAGGCCGATGACCGGCGCCAGGTCGCGCAGGCGCAGGCGGCGTAGCGCGGCCAGCTTGGCGCCCGCGCCGCGGGCGGCGTACCAGCCCGACAGCCAGCGCACCATGCTGTCCGAAAACAGCACCGGCGCGCGCGACAGTGCGTCGACGCCGCCGGCCAGCACCAATTGCGAGCGGCCGGTCTGGATGTTGGCGATGGCCGAGTCCAGCGCCTGCATGCCCGAGGCGCAGTTGCGCATCACGGTCCAGCCGGGCACCTTGTCGCCGCAGCCCAGCCGCAGCGCGATCACGCGGCCGATGTTGACTTCGTCGGCCGAGGGTGCGGCGCAGCCCACGATGACCTCGTCCAGGTCGGTGGGCGCGTAGGGTTGGCGCAGCAGCAGGCCGCGGCCGGCCTGCACGGCCAGATCGCCGGCCGAAAACGGGCCGGGGCCCGAGCGCGCCTTCAGGAAGGGCGTGCGGGCGCCGTCGACCACGTATACCGGTTTGAATGCCATCCGATCCCTCCCTGGGTCAGGCCGCTTTGCGTTCGGCTGCCGGCTTGACCGCGCCGGTGATGCCGAAGTCAAAGGGGAAATCATCCACTTTCACCACCGCATCGCGCAAGCTGTTGCGGCGTTTGACCACCGCATATTCTTCGGCGGTGATGCCGCCGGCCGCAAAGGCGGCGTCGGCCAGGTCGCGCACGTTGGCTTGCGGGTTGCCTTCCAGCGCGCCGCTTTTCTCGAAGGCGCGGATCTTGGCTTCGATGGGTTCGGCTTGCAACGTGGCGGCCAGGGCCTGTTCGATCGCGCCCACCGGCTCGTCGGCGGTGGCGGGCAGGTGGCAGCCGGCGGTCAGGCGGTCGCGCGCGGCGCCCGGGTTGATCAGCAGTTGCGCCACTTCCTGGCCCAATTGGTCGGACGGCAGGGCCTGCGGATGGCCCCAGGGGAAGACGATGCGGCGCAGGCTCCATGCGACCAGGCGGTTCGGATAATTTTCCAGCACGCCGTCAAAGGCTTCCTGCAGCCGGAACAGGGCGTCCTGGATCGACCAGTGCGCCAGCGGCGCGTCGGCGCTTTGGCGGCCTTCGTCTTCAAAACGCTTGAGCGTGGCGCTGACCAGGTACATCTGCGACAGAATGTCGCCCAGGCGCGCCGAGAGGCGCTCGCGGCGCTTCAGGCTGCCGCCCAGCACCAGCATCGAGGTATCGGCCAGCAGCGCGAACGCGGCGGAATAGCGGCTGAGCAACTGGTAGTAGCGCTTCATTTCGGGCGCTACGTCGGCGTTGACGCCGACCCAGCGGCCGCCGGTCAGGGACGTGCCCAGCGCGCGCAGCTTGTTACGCATCACGAAACCGACATGGCCCCAGAAGGCGCGGTCGAAATCGTCCAGGCCCTGCTTGCGGTCCGGCGACTGCGCGGCCTGCATCTCGGCCAGCACGTAGGGATGGCAGCGGATCGCACCCTGGCCGAAGATGATCAGGCTGCGCGTCAGGATGTTGGCGCCTTCCACCGTGATGCCGATGGGAATCTGCTGATAGGCGCGGCCCAGGAAGTTGGACGGCCCCAGGCAGATGCCCTTGCCGCCGATCACGTCCATGCCGTCGTTGACCACCTGGCGGGCGCGCTCGGTGACGTGGTATTTGACGATGGCCGACACCACCGAGGGCTTCTCGCCCAGGTCGACCGCGCCGGCGGTCATGCTGCGGGCGGCGTCCATCATGTAGGTGTGGCCGCCGATGCGGGCCAGCGCTTCTTCCACGCCTTCGAACTTGCCGACCGGGGTGCGGAATTGGCTGCGCACGCGGGCATAGGCGCCCACGGCGCGCGCCGTCAGCTTGGACATGCCGGTGTTGGACGAGGGCAGCGAGATCGAGCGGCCGGCGGCCAGGCATTCCATCAGCATGCGCCAGCCCTGGCCGGCCATGGCGGGACCGCCGATGATGAAGTCCAGCGGCATGAACACGTCCTGCCCGCGGGTGGGGCCGTTCATGAACATGGCGTTCAGCGGGAAGTGGCGGCGGCCGGTGTCCACGCCCGGGTGGTCGTGCGGCACCAGCGCGCAGGTGATGCCCAGGTCTTTCTTGCTGCCCAGCAGTCCGTCGGGATCGTACAGGCGGAAGGCCAGGCCCAGCAGCGTGCAGACCGGCGCCAGCGTGATGTAGCGCTTGTCCCAGCTGACGCGCATGCCGATCACTTCGCGGCCTTGCCATTCGCCTTTGCAGACGATGCCGCTGTCCGGAATGGCGGCGGCGTCCGAGCCGGCCCACGGGCTGGTCAGCGCGAAGGCGGGCACCTCGTCGCCGCGCGCCAAACGCGGCAGGTAGTGGTTCTTCTGTTCATCGGTGCCGTAGTGCAGCAGCAGCTCGGCCGGCCCCAGCGAATTGGGCACCATCACCGACACCGCCAGCGCCGACGAGCGGGTCGACAGCTTGGTCACGATTTCGGAATGGGCATAGGCCGAGAAGGCCAGGCCGCCGTATTCCTTGGGAATGATCATGCCCAGAAAGCCGTTGCGCTTGAGGTAGGTCCAGACCTCGGCGGGCAGGTCGAAGCGCTCTTGCGTGACGCTCCAGTCGTTGACCATGCGGCAGGCCTCTTCGGCCTGGTTGTCCAGGAAGCGCTGCTCTTCGTCAGTCAGGCGCGGGCGCGGATAGGCCAGCAGGCGGCTCCAGTCGGGGCGGCCGCGGAACAGTTCGCCTTCCCACCAGACCGTGCCGGCCTCCAGCGCGTCGCGCTCGGTGTCCGACATCTGCGGCAGCACCTTGCGGTAGAGATTGAAGATCGGGGCCGACAGCAAGGCGCGCCGGATCGGACGCACGCCCAGCAGCACGGCGGCCAGGAGCGCGATGACGACCAGCGCGACGATGACTGCGTTCATTTCCTTGTCTCCTTTCTCAATATTCTTGTGGACCCGCCGCGCCGCCGCCTGCTAGGTGGCGCAATGCTGCGGCAGGGGCGCGCGCAGTCCGCCGAGCAGGAAGCTCATCAGGCGGGGCAGCAGCAGGCCGGGGTTGTCGGGTTGCTCGGCTTCGTCCAGCGTCCAGCCGGTCACGGACCGCAGCAGGTCGGTGCCGATGATGGCGTAGGACGTGGCGCCCAGCATGAATTGGAAGCGCCACACGATTTCGGCGCGAGGCACGTCGGGCAACGCCGCGAACAGCGCGTTGCGGTAGCGCTCGAGCACATCGGCGTATTCCTCGGCGAAGAGCGCGCGGATGAAGTCGGACGGGTCGGTCATGGTGCGTTCGAGCAGCGGCAGGAACGTGCTGCCGGCTTGGCCAGGGTCGGCGGCCAGGCGCAACAGCGTGCCGAAGAATGCGTCGACGATCTGCGAAGGCTTGAGCGGCTTGCCGTTGGCCTGGGCCTCGAGTTCGTCGAGCAAGCGCAGCCGTTCGCGGTTGAGAATCTCCAGACGCCGTTTCAGCACGGCCTGGACCAGCGATTCCTTGGAGCCGAAGTGGTAATTCACCGACGCCAGGTTGACGCCCGCCGCGCCGGTGATCTGGCGCATGGACGTGCCGTCGTGGCCTTGTTGCGCGAACAAGGCTTCGGCGGTGTCCAGAATCGATTCGCGAGTAGTGGAGGATCTGAGTTCTTGCATTAGATTCAATTCAAACGTTCGTTTGAAAGAAGTATGCACCCCCTGTTCCAGAGAGGCGACCCCCGGCAATCCCGAATAGGGTTTACCCCGAACGCCTCATCCGTATGGCCGTACGCCGTTTGGTCTCGGGCGGCCGACCTAGGATGAAAGCCGTCTGGAAGACCTCGCCGAAACGCCGCAGTATCAGCGCGAGGTCTTGAAAGCGTTGCACCGTGCATGCACCTGGCGAGCCCGATCGCCGTTCCGGTGCCGCTGGCCATCACGCCCTGACACAGGAGCAGGAGACATGAAAACCTACAGAGTGGGGCTGTTGATAGACGGGACGGACCAGCCCGGCTGGATTCACGACATGGCCGAATGGCTGGCGCGCAGTCCGGAATTCGAGTTGACCGCGCTGCTGGTCATGCAAAAAGCGCCTGGCGATGGCAGGTTGCGGCTGGGCGCGAAGGCCTTGTTCGGTACCTTGTCGCGGCTGGAGTCGCGGCTGCTGCCCGCCAAGCAACGGCAGATGCTGACTTGCCGCGACATGCGCGCCAGCGTGCCCGCGTCCACCGCGGTGTTGAATCTGGCGGCCGGCCCCGCCGAAGCCGGCGTCGACGATGGCATCGCCGCGTTGGGTCTGGACCTGGTGCTATTGCTGGGCGCCCTGCCGACACCGCGCGCCCGGGTGGCGGGCTGGGCGCGCCAGGGATTGTGGCGCCTGAGTTATTCCGATATTGCCGTCGCCACCAGCCGCTACGCGGGCTTCTGGGAGGTCTATCAACGCGAGGACCATACGACGGTCAAGCTGTGGCGGATCGGGCAGGACGCCGACGCGGATGCGCTGCTGGACCAGCGCAGTTTCAACACGGAAGTGTTCTGGCTGAAGAACCAGACGCGCGCATTCAGCCTGGGCAACTTCATGGTCTATGACGCCTTGCAGGCGATGGCGCGCTCGCGGCCTGGGGTCGCCCCGCCCGTCATGCAGATCATGAGCGGCCAGCGCCGCGACGATCCGGCCGAATGGGACAGCGCCGCCTACATCGCGCGCCAGGCCTGGTTAATGACGGATTTGATTGTGCGCCGCGTCATGGGGCGCAATGTGCGCTGGCGGATCGGTATGTTTCCGTCCACCCGGCAACAGGCGGTGGTATCCGAGGCTATGGTATTGCAGCCACCCAAGGGGCGTTTTTTCGCGGATCCTTTTGTATATACCAAGGATAAGAATCCATATATATTTTTCGAAGACTACGATTTCACTTCCCGCAAGGGCACGATCTCGGTCGCAACCTTTGAGGACGGGGCTTTCCGCCTATTGGGTACGGCCTTGAACCTGCCCTACCATTTATCGTTTCCCTACATATTTGAATATGAGGGCACGACGTACATGGTTCCAGAGACGTGCGGAAATCGCAGTATTGAATTATGGAAGTGCACGGAATTTCCTTTGAAATGGGAACTTGATATAACGCTTATGACCGATATTTCGGCCGTGGATACCATTATTTTTAAGCGCGGTGAATATTGGTGGCTATTAACCAATATCGATCGCGCCGACGGCCAGAATCACTGCGACGAGCTGTTCGCGTTTTTCGCCGACTCGCCGCGCTCCAGCCACTGGACGCCCCACGCCAGCAACCCCATCGTGCGCAACCCGATGCGGGCCCGCAACGCCGGGATCGTTGTCTCGCCTGGCGGAGAGGTCACCCGCTGCGCGCAGTACCAAGGCTTCTGCCACTACGGCAAGGGCGTCTCGCTGAACCGCATCGAAGAGCTGTCGCCGTCCACCTACGTCGAAACGGACGGTGAAATCCACTACGCCAGCTTCCTGAGGAAACGTCATGCTTCAATGCACCATTGGCACCATCAGGGGGGGCATACGGTATTTGACTTCGCCTATATGGAGTAAATGACGCGGCGTAATTGAAAATAAAAATGTTACCTATATTTCGATTACCACCGGCACACCGGGGTTCAATGTGTCCGCCGAAACATATGGACAGAACCACCGGCGAATCTGAGTGCTTCCTGCCGCCGCGGCGCGCCGCGCCGATGGCGCTTGCAGCCGTCTGCCGCCCGCCTGAATGCAAGGCCCGCAACCATTCCTTATGGCTATTCCCTAGAGGGAGACGGCCGCCTGTCCCATTGGGAGCGCTGGTGAAAACCCTAGCGGATGAAAGGATGATGGGGCGTTCTCATCCTGATTTACGAGGCTGATTAAGGCTAACGAATGATTTCTGTTTTTGTCGGATTATATCGACTCGAAGCGTCTTGATTTTGCCAATTCCGAACCATAAGATTGGTTCATGCCATCCGTTATGTTGGCTACGAAAGTCTCCCAGCCCAAACGACCCGGTACGGCTTCATTAGATATTCCGGGATACGCGGACCACCCCCGCGGGGTTGGAAAAAAAATAGTCTTCAGCACAGCGAAGATCCCTTCTAGGCCTGTTGAACAACCAGGAGGACACCATGGCCAAGATGGTCCTGATTGAAGCCCACCCGCTCTTGCGGCTGGGGTTGTGGCAGATTCTGAGCAAGTTGGATGATGTGTGGGAAATCGAAGGGATGGGGCTTGCCGACGTCTCCAAGGCGGACGGCGCGCATGCAGGGGCAGACCTGTTGATCTACGGCTTGCCGGTAGACAACGAAGAGGCCTGGAGCACGTTGCACGAGATCCAGCGGGTGCTTAGCCCGAAACGGATCCTGCTGCTGACGGATGTCATGCCGTTGCCGATGCCGGTGCAAGGGTTGCCGGGCGCCAGCGTCTATGGCTGCCTGATGAAAACGGCTTCGGTGGAAATACTGGAAGCGGCGATCCGCCTGGTCATGGCGGGCGGGCAGTGCTTTCCCAGTGAACAGGCGCTGCAAGCGCCAGCGCAGGCGGCCTGCGCGTTGCCGGCGCGCGAACTGGACGACGGCGCCGCCAGGGGCTCGATGCCTATGAGCGCGGGAGCGCAGCTGCTGCAGATCACGCCGCGCCAGTACGAGGTGCTGGTGTTGCTGGCCAGGGGCTACCCCATCAAGACGGTCAGCCGCATGCTCAATATCTCGGTCGCAACGGCCAAGACGCATGCCTGCACGCTGTACCAGCGCCTGCATGTCAAGAACAAGGGCGAAGCGGTCTACGCGGCCCTGCAGCGTGGCGCCACGCTGGAATGGCATGAACCGAACGGCCGCGATGTGGACGCGGGTCAGCTGTACGGTCGCAAGCTTGGATAGCGGTCACGGCCCGGCAGCCGGCGTCCGCCATGCCAGGCCTCCCGACCATCCCGCCTAGGGCATCCAACGCAGCATCGGCGGTCGCCGTGCCGCGGCCTTCCACCTCCAATCATCCTCCTGCACGAGATTCAGCGGACGTAGCCGCTGATAGCATGGGTTGTGTCCGCAAGCATGGGTTGAGATGGCGAATCACAAGGCCCGCCAGAACGACGCCGCGCAGTGGACGAGATTCCCGTGAGTCTGGCGACGCACCAGAGCCGCCGTTGCAGCGTGGCGCAGCCTGGTCATGGGAACCGTGTCTGGGCCCTGCGTCACAAGGTTTCCCTCGGGATGACAACCGTTCTAATCGAAGACTACGCTCTGCTTCGTGTCGCCATCCAGCATGTGCTGGAGCGTGTGCGGACCGCCGAGGACATCCTGGCGATCTCGCCAGCCCATCTCGTGAATATGTCCAGTTCGATCAACCGGCCGGTGGAATTGCTGGTGATCGGTTGCAGCGGCGTGGCCGAACCGGATATCGGCCTGCTGTCGCAGGCCATGGCGCTGTTCATGCCGCGGCTGGTGCTGGTGCTGTATTCCGTGCTGGATCCGAGCGTGATGGCGGCCTGCGCCCGGGCCGGCGTGGCGGGCTATCTGCCCAAGGCCTCCAGCCCGGACGCGCTGGCCGCGGCGGTGAGTCTGGTGCTGGCGGGGGGCGAATGCTATCCCCAGCCCAGCGGGCGGCCAATGGTTTCATCAACGGCGCCGTTGCAGGAATTGCGTGAATTGACGCAGCGCCAGGAAGAGATCCTGCAACTGCTGGTGCAGGGCAAGACCATGCGCGAGATCGGACAGCAAGTGGGCATCTCGGTGGCCACGGTGAAGAGCCACGCGCGCACGCTGTACTGGAAGCTGAATGCGCGCAACCAGGCGGAAGCGGCCTATATCGCGGTGCAGATGGGGTTGGTGCGCAGCGCGGGAGCGCCAGCGCCAGCCACGGCGCCGGGCGGCCCTAAGAGCGGCGACGGGCAATAAGGCCGGCGGGGGCGCCGATCACGGCGGCGAACTCGCGTTCCGCCGCCGCCAGTACCGCATCCACGTGCAGATGATCCAGGGCGTAGCGGCGCGCGGCGGCGCCCATCGTTGCGCGGATCTGCGCGTTGCCGGCCAGTTGGCGCACCGCCTGCGCCATGGCGGCGGCGTCTTCGGGCGGCGTGACCAGGCCGCAATGGGCCACCACGCCAGCCAGCTCGGTGCCACGCGCCGCGCCGCATACGACAGGACGGCCGCTGGCCAGCATGCCGGTCAGCTTGGACGGCATCACCAAGTCGGCCGCGCCGGCGCGCTGTGGCAGCAGATGGATGTCGGCCGTGTTCAGCAGCGCGCCCAGCCGGTCGGCCGGCTGCAGGTCCAGGAAGCGCACGCGCGCCAGGCCCTGGCACTGGGCCTGCAGCGGCGCCCGCTCGGGTCCCTGGCCGCAGAAGACGAACCAGAGCCGTTCCTCGCGTTCGAGCAGCCGCGCGACCTCGGCCAGCGTGCCCAGGCCTTGCTTGCCGCCCATGTTGCCCGAATACAGCGCCACCACGGCGTCGGCGGGAATGCCCAGCTCGGCGCGCAGGCCGCCTGCCTGGCCGGGCGCGATGGCGTTGACATCGATCCAGTTGGGCAGCAGCGCCACGCGCTCGGGGTCGACGCCCTTGTACAGGGCCAGGTCGCGCATGCGCCCCGAGATGGTCGACACCCGGTCGAAACGCCGCATCAGCCAGCGTTCGGCGCGCAGCACGGCCGTGCGCAGCCAGGCGCCCTTGAGCAGGCCCAGGTCGAAAGCCGCGTCCACTTCGTAATCCTGGATGTGCAGCCAGGCCTTCGCGCCGCACAGCCGCGCCGCCAGCCAGGCGGCGGGCGCGCAGAACAGCGCTGGTTCGACCACGATGATCAGATCGGGCCGGCCGGCCGCCGCGCGCAGCAGCGACGGCAGGCTGGACAGCGCGAAGCTGGCCAGGTGGACCAGGCGCTTGGCGCCGCCAGGCCGCTTGGGCACCCACAGCGGCGCGCGCCGGACGGTGACGCCGGCGCGTGTTTCCTTGCGGTAGCGGCCGGCGCGGTAGCCGTCCTGCACCTGCCATTGGGGATAGTAGGGCGGGGCCGTGACGACGCTGACCTCGTGTCCGCGGGCGGCCAGCCATTCGGCCAGCTCCGCGCTGTATTTGCCGATGCCGGTCAGCTCCGGCGCGTAGTTGATGCCATATAGAAGGATCTTCATGCCGGCGGCGCCACGCGAGGTCTGACGGGCTTGCAGGGGCTGCCGTGGCAGATCATGGCGGGCGGCAGGCTGCGGAACACCGAACTGCGCGCGCCGACCACGGCTTCGCGCCCGACGGTGACGCCGGGGCCGATGAACACGTCGGTCGCCACCCAGGCGCCGTCCTCGATGCACACGGCGCGCTCGCGCAGCGGAAAGTCGGGCTGCGCGGCATCATGGTCCGCCGCGCACAGATAGCTGCGTTGCGACACCACCGCGTGCGCGCCGATGTGTATCGGGCCCAGGCTGTAGAGCACCGCGTCGTCGCCGATCCAGGCGTAGTCGCCGATGTCGACCTTCCAGGGATAGGTCACCGTGGCGCTGGGCCGGATCAATACCTTCTGGCCCACCCGCGCGCCGAAGCGGCGCAGCAGCCAGCGCCGGAAGCCATAGGCCACCTGGGGCGACCAGCGGAACAGCGACCCCTGCACCAGCCACCACAGCTGCACGGTCAGCGCCGAGCGGCCGCGCTGGCCCGGGGCGAGCGCGAAGTGGTCCAGCCGTTGCAGCGCGCTCATTTGGCGGCTCCAGGCAGGGCGTCGCCGCGTTCCTGGGCCGCATCCGCCTGGCGCGCCTTGCGGATTTCCTCGGTCTTGATGCGGATCTGCCAGTAATACATGGCGCGGGCCACGGCGTAGTCAAAGCCTGCGCGGCCGTCCAGGAAGCCCAGCCGCAGCACATAGGAATGCAGGAACGAGATGGGCGCCTTGAACGGCATGGCCTGGAAAATACGCTTGAGCAGGGCGCGCGCGCCCACGTTGGCTTCGCGCGGATCGTTCATCAGGCCCTTGATGCGCAGGTTGGCTTCCCAGTCCGAATAGCGGTTGTGCTTGTCGAAGTAGTGGTAAAGCGAATCGTGGTCGTTGTGCACCATGCGGGCATGCAGCGCGAAGGTCTCGCCCTGCACCTGGGGTTGGTAATGGCCTTCGACCTCCCACATGTGGGCCACGTCCAGATCGTCGTAGTCCAGGAAGCGCGAGCGCTCGCGGGCCAGCAGCGCCAGCTTGTAGACGCGATGGCCGTGCAGCAGCTTCTTGCCGCAGAACACATAGTCGAACGGCACGAAGGCGCCACCGGCGCCGGCGGCAAAGCGTGGCAGCGCCGCCCGGATCTCGCTGGCCAGCGCCGGTGTCATCTCTTCATCGGCGTCGACATATAAGACCACCGGATGGGTGAAGGGCAGTTGCTCCAGGCACCACTGCTTTTTCTTGGGGTACTTGCCGTTCCACTGGAAGTTCGACACCTTGGCGCCCAGCGCGGCGGCCATGGCGCAGGTGGCGTCGGTGCTGTTGGAGTCGACCACGAAGACTTCGTCGAAATCGGCCAGCGCCTTCAGGCACTTGGCGATATTGCGTTCCTCGTTCTTCGTCATGACGACGACGGATACCGGTATCTTGGACATGATGCTTTCCTTGTTCAGGAGGCGCTGCGGCGCATCAGCGGCTGGAACAGCGCGATGACGTCGCGGCAATGCCGTTCGAGTGAAAAGGCGTCGGCGCGCTCGGGGCCCTGGGCCGCCAGCTGTTCGCGCATGTCGCCGTCGTAGGCCAGGCGGCGCACTGCCGCGGCCAGGGCCGCGGCGTCGCCCACGGGCACCAGCAGCCCGTAGCGGCCCGAATCCAGGATCTCGGCCGGCCCGTGGGGGCAATCGGTGGAAATGACCGGCACGCCCAGGCACAGGGCCTCGACCAGCACATTGCCGAAGCTCTCGCGCAGCGAGGTCAGGGCAAAGGCGCCGGCGCCGGCGATCACCGGAAACGGATTGTCGATGTGGCCGGCCAGCGTCACCGGGCTGCGCGAGGCGCGCGCGTCGATGCGCTTTTGCAGCGCGGCGTGTTCCGAGCCTTCGCCCAGAATGGTGAAGTGGATGCCGGGGTCGTCCAGCAGCGCGGCGGCATCGATCAGAGTCGCGTAGTCCTTGACGGCCTCCAGGCGGCCCACGGCGACCACGTGATAGGGCGCCTGGCCGGCGGCCGCGGCGGCCATCGATGCGGCAGCGGGACCCGGTGCGGGTCGCCGGGCGCTTTGCTCGCGCACGTTTTCCAGCGGCACGCCATTGTAGATGGTGCGGACCTTGCCGCGCAGCGGCGGGAACATGCTGACCAGATCTTCCTTGACGCCGCGCGAGACGCCGACCACGGCGTCGTGGCGGCGGTAGGTCTGGCTGACCAGCCAGCACTTCAGGCGCCGCATGCGCGAGGCGCCGTAGTGGATGGCCGGGCTGCTGTGTTCGAACGCGACCGTGGCGAAGTCGCCGCGCAGCACCTTCTTGGCCAGCACCACCAGCATGTTGCACAGCAGGCCGTGCGAGCAGACCACCGCGGGCTTGTCGCGGCGGATCTGCGCCACGAGGCGGGCGAAGGCCAGCGGCAGCATCAGCCGCAGCGACGTGGGCGATTCGATCACGGGCAGGGCCCGTGTCACCCGGGGATTGGATACCGGGTATTCGCGGTTGCGGGCGCGCAGCAGGAACAGCGATGCCTGGACGCCGCGTTCGGGCAGGGCATCGGCGATGAAGGCGACGCATCTTCCGACGCCGCCGTGCAGATCGGGCGCCACAAACAGGACATCAGGCATGGGGCAGGACTCGCGGTAGCGGCCGGCGCGGGGCGGCCGGACGGGGGCTGGGGTCCGCGGGAGCGGGCGGCACGGGCATGGCGCGGGCATTGCGCATCAACGACAGGCAATAGCACAGCAGGAATCCGGTGAAGGCTGTCTTGGGCGCATAGGCCAGGCCGCCGGACAGCGAGTCCACGAAGATGTACATCGGCGCGGTCGCCAGCAGATAGCGCCGGTGCAGTTCCAGTCCGGGGTGCGCGTAGCGCCGGAATAGCGTCAGCAGCAGGATCAGCAGGGGCGGCAGCATGATCATGATGGTGCCGACGACGCCGAACTTCATCAGGTAGAAGGCCCAGGAATTGTGCGCGAAGGTGCTGAGTTCGAAGCCGTTTTCGCCCATCACCCAGCTGCGAAAGCCCGCGCCCTTGCCGAACACCGGGCTTTCCGCGAACGAATCCATCTGGCCCTGCATCTCCTGGATGCGGGCGCCGTAGCTGGAGTCTTCATCCAGGCGCTCGACGCTGAAGACCCGGTTGGTCAGCACGTCCAGGTAGCCGATGCTGGCAAAGACCAGCAGCCCGGCCACGGCGGCCGGCGCGAAGATCAGCACCACGCGGCGCCGGATGTCGGACCCCGAGGCCAGCATCACGGCCAGCAGCACCGACACCATCAGCTGCAGGTACTGGCTGCGGTTCAGCGAGAACACCAGCGCCAGCAGCATGTACAACGTCAGGATATAGGCCTTGGGCCCGGACACATTCAGCGTCTTGCGAAAGTACAGCAGCGACACCACGCCGAACGGAATCGCCCACACGCCCAGGCGCACGTTGCGCAGCGGGTTGGCGACGTTGAAGCCCTGTAGTTGTTCCAGCAGCATCAGCGTGGCGACGGCCAGGCAGGCCGCCACGATGTACTTCTGCAGCACCGCGTAGGCCGCCGGGCTGTCGATATCCTTGTAGCAAAGGAACGGCGTGCACAGGAAATAGAAGACGATCCGCAGGTCCCGCGCCACGTCGCCGGTGTCGATGCCGGGGTGGTGCAGCGACACCAGCAGCAGGTAGATCACCGACAGGGTCTGCAGCCCCAGCAGCATGCCCAGCGCGCCGCGCGGCAACGCATAGGCGCCGGGGTCCGCCAGCCGCAGCATCTTGACGAACACGATCGCCACGAACAGTACGTCGAAAGGCGACAGCTTGAAGCTGCCCACCCCCAGGATGAAGCGGTCATCATTCAGGGCCAGCGCGGTGAACGCGAACAGGCCCAGCAGATGCAAGGTGGATAAGCGGCGTTGCGGTTGCATGGCGTCTCCATGGCGGGTGGCAGGCGTCAATGCGCGGCCCAGTCGTCGCGTCCCAACAGCTTGGTGGTCAGCTTTTCGAACAGGTAGGACAGGTCGCCCTGGCGCGCGTGGGCCGCCACCTTGGACGCGCGGCAGGACAGCTCGAACAGCTTGCCCAGCCCCGGCTCGGTGCGGCGGATCCGGTCGACGATCTGTTCGCGCTCTTCCAGCAGCACGTCCTGCATCAGGGCCGTTTTGGTTTCGTCATGGGTGGTGTAGACCCCCATGGCGTCCGGCACGATCAGGTTCTTGCCCTCGCGCAGGAGCCGGCTCCAGAGTTCCAGGTCCATGCAGTAGCGCATGCTCTCCTGCAGCAGGCCGTGCTTGCGCAGCAGGTCGCGGCGGAAGATGGCCGACTGGTTGGGAATCGACGCCTTCACCACCGTCAGCGTGCCGCGGTTCACGGGGGTGTAGTGGATCTTGCGGAAGATGTGGTTGTCGGCGTCGGCCACGAACAGGTTGCCGCTGACGATCGGCGCGCGGCCCTTGGCGGCCGCCGCGCCCAGCTTGCGCAGTGCGCCGGGGTAGTACAGGTCGTCGGAATTCTGCCAGCCGACGTAGTCGCCGGTGGCACGCTCGAACCCCTTGTTGATGGCATGCGACTGGCCGCGGTCCGGCGCGCTTTCCCAGTAGGTCAGGTAGCGCTCGTACTTGCGGATGATGTCCACGCTGCCATCGGTGGAGCCGCCGTCGATGATGATGTATTCCAGCCGTGGATAGCCTTGGTTCAGCACCGACACGATGGTGCGCTCCAGGAAGCGGGCCTGGTTGAACGAGGGCGTCACGATGGTCACCTTGGGCAGCAGGCCGCCGGCGATGGGCGCGGGCGGACGCAGCTCGCGGACGAAGTCGATGAGTTGACGCGAGTACTCGTTGTGACGCTTGCGCATATAAGACCTCAACATGGTGGCTACCGGGTTGCCGCAGGCAATGCGCCCGGGTAGTCGGGCCGGGATTGACGGATGGCAAGGGCCACGCCGGCCAGCGTGATCGCGGCGTACGCCATGCGGCCCCAGGCCGCGGCATGTTCCCCCACCGCGTGTACCAGCCCCGCCATGACGCACAGCATGGCCAGGCCGCCCAGGCCATTGAGAATGGCGACCGCCCGGGAATTGCCCAGCCCGAGCAGCGAAAAATGCGCGGCCGCGTTCAGCGACAGCAATCCGGACGCCACGATCAGCAGGCGGAACGTGCCCAGGTGGCCATTGGCCACGGCATCGCCCAGCAGCAGGTCCAGCAGCGGCCGGCTCACCGCCAGCACCGCCAGCGTGGCGCTGGCGGACAGCAGCAGGTTCCACAGCATCATGCGGCGGATTTCTTCCTCGGCCGCGCCAGGGTGCGGCGGCGCCACCGACAGGCGGCTGACGCGCGGCATCGCCTTCTGGAAGATGGCCACCGACGCCGTATGGATGATCTGCCCGACCTGTACCCCTACCGTATAGATGGCCAGCGCCGCCGGCCCCATCAGACTGCCCACCAGCACCCGGTCGACCGAGCCGAACGCCAGTGCGCTCAGGCTGTTCAGCCAGGACCAGCGTGAAAACCGGAAGGCATCCGCCATGGCGCCGCGATCGCGCACCGGACGCACCAGCACGCGGCCATAGCGGCGGGCGAACACCCGCATCTTTACCGAACCGGCCAGCAGCAGGCCCACCGCCTGGGCCAGCCCGGTCCAGGTGGGCGACGCGGTCAGCCAGGCCGTGGCGCAGGCCAGCGCCATCGTGCCGCTGCGGCTGACGACCTCGCACAGCGCGGTGGCGCGGAAATCCTCGCGCCCCTTCAGGCAACCGGACATCAACTGGTCGTATTGCTGGGTCAGGTAGATCGCCAGGGCCGGCATGGCCAGCAGCGTGACGGCGACGCCGCCGAAGGTGGCGGCCGGCCACCCCAGATCCACCGCCAGCCACAGGACCACGGCCGCCAGCGTCACCACGCCCAGCGCGCAGCCGATCAGCGACATGGCCACGCCCGCCGCGCGCAGGGCGCCGCCGGGCTCGTGGGCGCGCTCGGACACCAGCTTGGTGGCGGTGACCGCCGCGCCCAGATTGGCGGCGTTGCCAAAGCCCGCCAGCGCGATGATCATGGAATACTGGCCGAAGCCCACCGTGCCCAGCTGGCGAAACAGCAACGGCAGCGCCACCAGCGCGGCGACCGGGCCGATGCCGTATTCCACCAGCCCCCAGAACGAGGCATTGCCGGCGATGTGCTTCCTGATGAATCGGACCATCGGATAGCCTGTTTTCTGTGGGCGTGGCGCTCAGGCCACGGGCAGCGGATGGCGTGCCTGCTCGCGCAGGAAGTGGCCATAGGCCAGCGTCACGCCATGGTGCAGCGAAATCTCCGGTTTCCAGCCCAGCGCGCGCACCCGCGACGAATCCAGCAGCTTGCGCGGCGTGCCGTCGGGCTTGCTGGCGTCGTACACGATGGCGCCCTGGAAGCCCACCACCTGCGACACCACCCGGGCCAGCTCGGCGATGGACAGGTCCTGGCCGGCGCCGATGTTGTAGATACCTTCGGCCGAGGGCGACTCCATCAGCATCAGGCAGGCCTGCGCCAGGTCGTCCACATACAGGAACTCGCGCAGCGGCTTGCCGGTGCCCCACAGCGTGACGCTGTCGTGGTTGGCCTCGCGGCCTTCGTGGAACTTGCGGATAAGCGCCGGCAGCACATGGCTGCTGTGCAGGTCGTAGTTGTCATGCGGGCCGTACAGGTTGGTCGGCATGGCGCAGATGAAGCGCGCGCCGTATTCGCGCTGATAGGCCTCGCACAGCTTCAGGCCCGCTATCTTGGCGATGGCGTAGGGCTCGTTGGTGGCTTCCAGCGGACCGGTCAACAGCGCATCCTCGCGGATCGGCTGCGGTGCTTCGCGCGGGTAGATGCAGGACGAGCCCAGGAACAGCAGCTTGCGCACCCCGGCCGCATAGGCCGCCCGGATGACGTTGCACTGGATCATCAGGTTGCGGTAGAGAAAATCCACCGGATGATTCTGGTTGGCCAGGATGCCGCCCACCTTGGCGGCGGCCAGGTACACCACGTCGACGGGCGTGGTCGAGAAAAAGCGGTGTACCTGGTTCTGGTTTTCCAGATCCAGCTCGGCGTGCCCGCGCGTCACGATGTTGCGGTAGCCGCGCCGCTGCAGTTCGCGCACCAGCGCGGCCCCCACCATGCCGCGGTGGCCCGCCACGAACACGCGTTGGTCCAGGTTCGTCATGGCGCGCTACTCCTTGTAGGCGTAGATTTCGTAGCCGTTCTGTTCCACCAGCGCATCGCGCCGGGCGTCCTTCAGGTCGCTTTCCACCATTTCCTTGACCAGTTGCGCGAAGGTGGTGCGGGGCGACCAGCCCAGCTTTTCGCGCGCCTTGGTGGGATCGCCCAGCAGGGTCTCGACCTCGGTGGGGCGGAAATAGCGCGGATCGACCCGCACGATGACCTGGCCCGGCTTGATGTCGTGCACCGGGCTGAACAGCACGGTGGCGGTTTCCTCCAGGCCTTCGCCTTCCCAGGCCAGCAGGATGCCCAGCTCGCGCGCCGCGGTATTGATGAATTCGCGCACGCTGTATTGCAGGCCTGTGGCAATGACGTAGTCCTCGGGGGTGTCCTGCTGCAGCATCAGCCACTGCATTTCGACGTAGTCGCGGGCGTGGCCCCAGTCGCGCAGCGCCGACAGATTGCCCAGGTACAGGCATTCCTGCAGCCCCAGCACAATGCGCGCCAGGCCGCGGGTGATCTTGCGGGTCACGAAGGTTTCGCCGCGCTTGGGCGATTCGTGGTTGAACAGGATGCCGTTGCAGGCGTACATGCCATAGGCTTCGCGGTAGTTCACGCTGATCCAATAGGCGTACAGCTTGGCCGCGGCGTAGGGGCTGCGCGGATAGAACGGGGTGGTTTCCTTCTGCGGCGTTTCCTGCACCAGGCCGTACAGCTCCGAGGTCGACGCCTGGTAGAAGCGGGCCTTGTCCTCCAGCTTCAGAATGCGGATCGCTTCAAGCAGGCGCAGGGTGCCCAGTCCATCGGCATTGGCGGTGTACTCCGGCTCTTCGAACGACACCCCGACGTGGCTCTGCGCCGCCAGGTTGTAGATCTCGTCGGGTTGCACCGATTGCACGATCCGGATCAGGCTGCAGGAGTCCGTCATGTCGCCGTGGTGCAGCACGAAATTGCGGGGCTGGTCGTGCGGATCCTGGTACAGGTGGTCGATGCGCGCGGTGTTGAACAGCGAGGCGCGCCGCTTGATACCGTGGACTTCATAGCCCTTGGCCAGCAGGAACTCCGCCAGATAGGCGCCGTCTTGGCCGGTAACGCCGGTAATCAGTGCCCGTTTTTGCATGGTTTTATCCTTAAGACTTAGTCATTGCACGAAAAGAGCCGAAGGCTGCGGAACCGATGTTCAACGAGATTACTGTCGCACCCGCCGCAGAGATATCGGCCAAAAGGTCTAAGAGATCGGCTTGCCGGTAGGCAAAAAAGGACTGGATCCATTCGTCCAGCGCACCCAGCACCGTCACGGCCAGCAGGGCGGTCAGCCCCGGCCGGCGCCGCACCGAGGCGTAGACGAGCAGGGTCAGGCAGGCGTAGGCCGCCAGGTGCAGGCGCTTGTCGCCGAAGGTGGCGGACATGTCGGCCGCCAGGCCGGGCAGGTTGCCCACCGTGACCAGCGTCAGGAAGAACGCCGCCGCCGCCGGCAGGCAATAGCGCGCCACGCCGGGGCGCCAAAAGGATGAGGCCGAACGGGATGAGGCCGAACCCGTCACGTCAGACCCGGCCATACATGTCCTGGAAGCGCACGATGTCGTCTTCGCCCAGATAGGCGCCGGACTGCACCTCGATGATTTCCAGCGGAATCTTGCCGGGGTTTTCCAGGCTGTGGACCTCGCCCAGCGGGATGTAGGTCGACTGGTTCTCGGTCAGCAGGTACTGCTTGTCGCCGTTGTAGATGCGGGCCGTGCCCGACACCACCACCCAGTGCTCGGCCCGGTGATGATGCATCTGCGACGACAGGCGCGCGCCGGGTTTGACGGTGATGCGCTTGACCTGGTAACGCGGGCCGTGGCCGACCGAGTCATACGACCCCCAGGGGCGCTGCACCTCGCGGTGGTGGTTCATTTCGGCGCGGTGCTGGGTCTTGAACACCTCCACCAGCCGCTTGACGTCCTGCGAGCGTGTCTTGTGGGCCACCAGCACGGCGTCGGCGGTTTCGATCACCACGATGTCGTCCAGTCCCACCGATGCGACCAGGCGGCTGGTCGAGTGGATGAGGCAGTTGCGCGAATCCTCGACCATCACGTCGCCGGTGGTGGAATTGCCCTCGGCCGTCTTCTGCGCGATGCCCCAGACCGCGTCCCAGGCGCCCACATCGCTCCAGGAGGCAGCCAGCGGGATGACCACCGCGCTGTCGGTGCGCTCCATGATGGCGTAGTCCATCGAGTCGCTGGGGCAGGCTTCGAAGGCGGCGCTGTCCAACTGGAACAGGGCGCTTTCGCCCTGGCCGGCGGCTACCGCGGCGCGCACCTGCGCCAGGATCTTGGGGGCCAGCCGTTCCATTTCGGTCAGGAAGACCGAGGCCTGGAACGCGAACATGCCGCTGTTCCAGAAGTAGCCGCCGTCTTCGATGAAGCGCTGCGCCACTTCGGGCGAGGGCTTTTCGACAAACCGGCGCACCCGGCGGGCAGGCGCCAGGTCGCCCGGTTCGGCGGCCTGGATGTAGCCGTAGCCGCTGAGCGGGGCGGTGGGGGTGATGCCGAAGGTCACCAGCGCGCCCTCGCGGGCCGCCTGGTAGGCCTGGGCGAACGCCTCGGCCAGCACCGGGCCGTCTTCCAGCACGTGGTCCGACGGCATGATCAGCATGATCGGGTCCTCGCCGTCGCGCATCGCACGCAGCGTGGCCGCGGCGATGGCGGGCGCGGTATTGCGGGCGAAGGGCTCCAGCACAATCTCCACATCCTGGATGTCCATTTCCAGCGCCTGCTCGGCGGCGATGTAGCGGTGCGCCTCGTTGCAGACCAGCATCGGGCGGGCCTGGGCGCCGGCCGAATCCAGACGCCGCAGGGTGTTCTGCAGCAGGCTGCGGTCATCGGTCAAACGGATGAACTGCTTGGGCAACAGCTCGCGCGACAACGGCCACAGGCGCGAGCCCGAACCGCCGCAAAGAATCACGGCCCGGTAGGGGGGATGGGGTTGGGGCTGGGTCATGGCGCTGACTCCTTGAAGTAGGCCTGGGTGTACGGGTGCACGCCGGGATCGGCGGCGATGGCCGCGGCGGGCTGCCAGCGGTAGCGTCGGTGCTGGCCCAGGGGCAGGGCGGCGGTGTCGGGCGCCAGCTCGGCCTCATAGGCGAGAACGATGTAATGCGTGGAGCGGCCGGCCTCGCCGGCGAAATTGGTGCCGTAGAAGTGCTCGTAGACGCCGCGGGGACGCCAGGCCTGCGGCGGCACCGCCAGGCCCAGCTCTTCGCGGGCCAGGCGGCACAGCGCCTGGGACAGCGTTTCGTCCTTGCGCACGCGGCCGCCCGGCACGAACCAGGCCCCCTGGGCGGGCGGATTGCTGCGCAGCCCCGTCAGGTAGCGGCCGGCCGGATCACGCAGCAGCAGGTCGATGGACACTAGCGGCAGCATCTGCACCGCCCGGCGGAAGTCGTCCTCGGCCAGCAGGCCGGCGGCGGGGATGGCCAGGCGGGGCGCGGCGGGCTTGCGGTGGCCCGGCAGGGCGGGCCAGCCCAAGGGTTCAGTAGACATTTCGGCCCGTCCATCCGGAAACCGCCGTGCGGGCGATGATCATCAGGTCCATCCGGAACGTCCAGTGCTGGATGTAGTAGATGTCGTACTCGACCCGGTCGCTCATCTTGCGCAGCGTGTCGGTCTGCCCGCGCAGGCCATTGACCTGCGCCCATCCGGTGATGCCGGGCTTGACGCGGTGGCGCATCATGTAGCGCTGCACCAGGTCCTTGTAGAGCTCGTTATGTTCCAGCGCATGCGGCCGCGGCCCCACCACCGACATATCGCCGCGCAGCACGTTCAGGAACTGCGGCAGCTCATCCAGGCTGGTGCGGCGCAGGAAGCCGCCGATGCGGGTGATGCGGTTGTCATTGCGGGTGGCCTGGGTGACCACGCCGTGCTCCTGGTGCACGGTCATGGTGCGGAACTTGTAGACATGGAAGACCTTGCCGTCCACGCCCAGGCGCGGCTGGGTGAACAGCACCGGGCCGCGCGAGGTCAGCTTGACCATGGCGGCCACCGCCAGCATGAGCGGCGACAGGCCGATCAGCGCGCACAGCGCGAAACTGCGGTCGAACGCTTCCTTGGCCAGGCCGCGCACGCCGGCCGCCGGCAGGCTGTTCAGCTGGATCGCGGGCAAGCCCAGAAATTCTCCGATGCGGTGGCCCAGCAGCTGGATCGACATCACGTCGGGAATCCAGCGGATATCCACCAGGTCGTTGCGCAGGTGGTACAGCACCTCGCGCAATTCCTGGCCTGCCTCCATCGGCAGCACGATCCAGACTTCCCGCACGGTGTGTTCGCGCACAAAGCTATGCAGTGCGTTCAGCTCATGCAGGCGCCGCACCTGCGGCGGCAGGCTTTCATGGGGTTCGGCATAGATGCCGGCGACCTCGTAGCCGGCCTCGCGATAGCGTTCCACCCGGCGCCACAGGTCATGGCCCAGGGCGCCAAAGCCCACCAGCAGCACGCGCTTTTTGTTCAGGCCACGGTCGCGCGCCGCACCCAGCACGGCGTAGACCGCCAGGCGTACGCCGGCCAATGCCAGCGCCGCGCAACCGAACCAGGTGGCCGCCCACATGCGCGATACCGCCGCGCTCTGATGCATGAGAAAACTGACCAGGATGCCCAGCGCGAACACGGTGGCCCAGGCGGCCAGGCTGCGCACGACCAGATCGGTCAGCATCCGGCCGCGCCACGACACGTACAGACGGAAGGCGGGGAACAGGGCGATGACGCCCAGGCCGCACAGATAGATCAGGAACAGGTGGATCTGCGGCGGATCGATCACCGCTTCGTCCGAGAACTTGAACTCGGTGACGGCCAGGCCGCAAATGACGACGATTGCGGCATCCAGCATGCGGTACAGATAGCTGGCGCGGTTGAATCTTGCCGACGTGTCCGTTTGAGACGGGTCCATCGCTAACTCCTTCCGGTGGGGAGTCGCCCTGCGGCCGCGGGGAAAAAACGGTGCACTGCCGCAAAAGCATGTGGCTACCGTGGGAATCTTATTGAGTGCAAGGGCCACCCGAAACCTCCAAACGATGTAGGAGAAGGCTTAGGGCATCCGTCGAATGTGCGGGGGCTTGAAAAGAGAGTGGAATGTCGCAACCCGTTACGCATCGGGCTCCTTTCCAAGCAACGAAGTCATTCACAGTGGATTTGCCATGACGACATTTTTCGGAACGTTGAGCCGAGCCATCGCTGCCATCGCGCTCGTGTCCTCGCTAGGCGCTTGCGCCCTTTCCCCCGGCATGACTTTCGACGCCAAGCATCGCGTCGATCCTCTCGATCCGAACTCGGTCGCCGAGATCCGGGAAATCACGCCCAGCCTGGTGCTGGCCGACAACCGGGCGCGCCAGGCGCTGCTGGAAAACGACGGCATATCGCGCCTGGTCGACAAGACCGAGCCGTACCGCATCGGGCCCGGGGACATCCTTTCGATCGTGGTGTGGGATCACCCCGAGCTGGTCCTTCCGACGCAAACCTACGCCATCGGCACTGGGGTGACCGAACTAGCCTTTGGGGATACCGCCTCGGGCATTCCGGGGTATACGGTCTCATCCACTGGATACATCCAATTTCCCTATACAGGACTGCTGAAAGTGGCGGGCTTGACGGAACTTCAGGCGCGCAATCTCATAGTGAACAGTTCGGGGAAATATATTCAGGATCCGCAGATCACCGTGCGGGTGCTGGGGTACCGCAGCAAACGGGTCTACGTCGAAGGGGAAGTGAAGACGCCGGGCACCGTCGCGATCAACGACATCCCCATGACCTTGCTTGAAGCGATCAACCGCGCGGGCGGCATCCTGCCCACCGGCGACCGCAGCAGCGTCTATGTCATCCGCGACGGCAAGCCCACACGCGTCAACCTGCCCGCGCTGATCGACCGCGGCCAGGACCTGAACCAGGTCATGCTGAAGTCGGGCGACATTGTCAGGGTGACCCCGCGCGAAGACAGCAAGGTGTTCGTGACCGGTGAAGTGACGACGCCCGCTTCGATCGTGATGCGGGACGGCAGGCTGACGTTGAACGAAGCGCTGGGCGTGGCCGGAGGACCCAACCAGCTGACTGCGGATTCGTCGCAGGTGTTCGTGGTGCGCAGTACCGAGCAGGCGACGCCGCTGGTGTTCCATCTGAACGCCGCTTCGCCGCAGGCTTACGCGGTGGCGGAGAAGTTCGAGTTGCAACCCAAAGACGTCGTGTTCGTGGATACGGCTGCGCTGGTGCGGTGGAACCGCTTCATCAGCAATCTGTTCCCAAGCGCGCAAACGGTACAGACCGTGCATTCAATCAAGTAGTTGACCCGGGGTCCGCCCCGCGCCGCTGGGCGCGCGCGGATTCCGACCCACGCCTTTGGGGGCGCCGCAACCGCGGCGGCGCCTATTCTTGGAGAGCTGCATGTCGTTGCCCATCGAATCGTTCGAGCCCTCCGTCCCGGCTCGTCAGCAGGAAACCCCCCTGTCCTCGCACGTGGACGCCATTTTCTCCAACCGATGGCTGATCATCGCCATCACTTTGATTGCGCTATTGGGCGCAGTCGCCTACGTCATGATCACCCCATCGGTCTACCAGGCCGACATCATCGTCCAGGTGGAGGAGGAGATGCCGCAGGGCCAGAGCCGCAGCCTGCTGGGCGACGTTTCGGCCATATTCGACACCAAGGCCGAGACTTCCGGCGAGATGGAAGTCCTGCGTTCGCGCATGGTGGTGGGGCCGGCCGTCGACAAGTTCATGCTGTACATCCACGCCAAGCCGCGTTACTTCCCCGTGGTGGGCGAATGGCTGGCGCAGCGCTATGAAAGCCTGCCGTATCCGTCCGGCCTGCCGCGTGGCGGCTACGCCTGGGGCGGTGAGTCCATTTCGGTGTCGCAGCTGGATGTGCCCAACGAATGGCTGGGCAAGCCCTTTCGCGTCACAGCCCTGGGCGAGGGCGCCTACAGCCTGACCGACAAAGTCACCGGCACCACATTCCGCGGCGCCGTCGGCAAGCCCGAGCACTTCGTTCTGCCGGGCGGCGCGGCGCTGGATGTGCATATCGATGCGATCGGCGGCCGGCCAGGCACGGAATTCACGGTGTCGCGCAGCTCGCGCCTGGCCGCCATCGAAGACGTGCAATCGCGCCTGGGCATCTTCGAGCGTGGCCGCACCTCGGGCGTCATCGGCGTGACGTTGGAAGGCAACGATCCCTTGCTGACTACCGCGGTGCTGAACCAGATCGGTCAGGAATACGTGCAGCAGAACGTCAACCGCAAGTCGGCCCAGGCCGAGAAGTCGCTGGCGTTCCTGGACAAGCAGCTGCCGCAGCTCAAGCAGGAGCTGGATGCGGCCGAGACCAAGTACAACTCGCTGCGTAACAAGCGCGGCACCATTGACCTGAGCGAAGAGGCCAAGCTGATCCTGGCGCAATCGGTCGACGCCCAGACCAAGGTGATGGAACTGCGCTCCAAGCGCCAGGAACTGATCACCCGCTTCGCGCCGACCCATCCCAGCATTGTCGCCATCGACCGCCAGATCGCCTCGCTGACCGGCGACGTCAACCGCATCGGCAACAACATCAAGCAGTTGCCCGACCTGGAGCAGGACGTGGTGCGGCTGGTGCGCGACGTGCGCGTCAATACCGAGCTGTACACGGGGCTGCTGAACAACGCGCAACAACTGCGCCTGATCCGCGCCGGCAAGGTGGGCAACGTGCGCATCCTGGATGCGGCGGTGCAGCCGGACAAGCCGGTGCGCCCCAAGGCCGCCATCATCGTCGGCGTGGCCACGGCCATCGGCCTGATCTTCGGCATGCTGTGCGCGTTCGTGCGCAATGCGCTGTTCGGCGGCCTGTCGGAACCGGATGACGTGGAGCGCTACACCGGCCTGCCGGTGCTGGCGGCCATTCCGCACAGCGATCTGCAGGACAAGCTATGGCGCCGCAGCCGCCGCAAGAACGCCACGGTGCCGGCGCTATTGGCGCAAAGCCAGGGCAACGCGCCGCCCATCGAAAGCCTGCGGTCGTTCCGCAACGTGCTGCAAGCCTCGCTGCGCCAGTCGGCCAACAACATGGTCATGTTCACCGGCCCGGTGGCGGGCGTGGGCAAGTCGTTCCTGTCGGCCAACTTCGCCTTCATCCAGGGCGGGGTGGGCAAGCGCGTGCTGCTGATCGATGCCGACTTCCGCAAGGGGCAGCTGAACCGCTACTTTGGCGTGCCCAAGGAAGACGGCCTGTTCGAAGTGCTGTCGGGCACCGTGCCGCTTGAGCGCGTGCGCAAGCACAGCGTGTCCGAAGGCGTGGACTTCATCGCCACGGGCGCCGTTACCTTCGATCCGTCGGAATTGCTGGCCTCGCCGGTGTTCGGTCAGACCCTGCGCGAACTGGCCAGCCAGTACGACATGGTCATCCTGGATACGGCGCCGGTGCTGTCCTCGCCCGACGCGGCCGTGGTCGGCACGCATGCGGCGGCGGTCATGGTGGTGGTGCGTTCGGGCATGAATACGGTGGGCGAGATCCGCGAGACCGCCAAGCGCCTGATCCAGGCGGGCGCGCCGGTGGACGGGGTGCTGTTCAACGGCTTGAAACTGATGCCCGAACGCTTCGGCTTTCGGTCCAAGTATGGCGGTTACCGCTACTCGCGGGCGGCCTACTACGGCGATTTCAAGCAGAACGGCCCCAAGTAACCTCCGCGGAGAACTGGCATGCATGGAACTTTTGGCTGGGAATCCCCGCAGATCCTGGATGCGGTCTTCAAGGCTTACGACATACGCGGCACGGTGCCGGACGAGATCGACGCGCGCTTCGCCCATAGCCTGGGCATGGCGACCGGCGCGCGGGCGCTGGAGCTGGGCGCGCGCGCCATGGTGGTGGGCCGCGATGGCCGTCTGAGCAGCGTGGAACTCGCGGCCGCGCTGCAGGCTGGCCTGCGCTCGGCCGGCATGCACGTCATCGATATCGGCATGGCCACCACGCCGATGGTCTACTTCGCGGCGCGGCTGATGGATACCGGGGCCGGCATCGCCATCACCGGCAGCCACAATCCGCCGGCGCACAACGGCTTCAAGATCGTGCTGGACGGCGCGTCGCTGTATGGCGACGGCATCACCGCGCTGCGCGACGCCATGCGTCTGCCGATCGCCTCGGCCAGCGTGGCGGGCGGCCGCACGCAGATGCAGATGCAGCCGTGCTACGCGGCCCGGCTGCTGGGCGACATCCGCATGAGCCGGCCGATGAAGATCGCCATCGACTGCGGCAGCGGCGTGGCCGGCGCGGTGGCGCCGGCGCTGTTCCGCGCGCTGGGGTGCGAGGTCACCGAACTGTTCTGCGAGGTGGACGGCTCGTTCCCCGGCCACCATCCCGACCCCGCCGATCCACAGAACCTGCAGGACCTGATCTATTGCCTGCGCTATTCCGATTGCGAAGTCGGCCTGGCGTTCGACGGCGACGGCGACCGCCTGGGCGTGGTCAGCAAGTCCGGCCAGATCATCTGGCCGGACCGGCAATTGATCCTGTTCGCGCGCGACGTGCTGGCGCGCAATCCCGGCGCCGAGATTCTCTACGACGTCAAATGCAGCCGCCACGTGGCGCGCGCCATCACCGAGGCGGGCGGCAAGGCGACGATGTGCCGGACCGGGCATTCGCTGGTCAAGGCCCGGATGCGTGAAACCGGGGCGCTGCTGGCCGGCGAGATGAGCGGTCACATGTTCTTCAAGGAGCGCTGGTACGGCTTTGACGACGGCATCTACGCGGCGGCCCGGCTGCTGGAGATACTGTCCGCGGCGCCGGACCCCTCGGCGCTGCTCGAGAGCCTGCCGCAGTCCTGCGCCACCCCCGAACTGAAGCTGGATACGGCGCAAGGCGAACAGGTGGCGCTGGTGGAGGCGCTGCGCGAACACGGGGTGTTTCCCGGCGCGCTGTCCATCAACGACCTGGACGGCGTGCGGGTGGACTATGCCGATGGCTTCGGCCTGGCGCGCCCGTCCAACACCACGCCGACGGTCGTACTGCGTTTTGAAGGAGACACCGTGGCCGCGCTGGCCCGGATCGAGGAGGACTTCCGCAATGCGTTCCGGCGCATTGCACCTCATATCCGTTTACCGTTCTAAGGAGCATCACGCGATGGGAAAGGCGAATTTTGCGAGAGAGATTGCGGCGGAGAGCGAGGCGGGCGGCCTGGCCGGCAGCCCGCAATGGCAGGCGTTTGCGCAAGCGGCGGGCAATGCCCCCCTGGACGCCGGCGCGCTGAAGGTGATCGAGGCGGCGGGGCTGTGCGTGGACCTGACCATGCAGCGGCAGTCACCCGCGCTGGAAGCGGCCGCCCTGGCGCTGCTGCGGGCGCGCGGGCTGGACGCGGCGCGCCAGGCGCTGTTCGCGGGCGGACCGGTCAACTGGACCGAAGGCAAACCCGCCTGGCACACCGCGCTGCGGGCCGGGCGCACGCGTGAACAGCCGGACGGCCAGGACGAGGATTCGGTCTGCGAATATTCGCGCATGGCTGATTTCGTGCGGCGCACGGACCAGACGGCTGACTTCTCCACGGTGCTGCACATCGGCATCGGCGGCAGCGACTGGGGGCCGCGCCTGGCCATCCAGGCCTTTGGCGGCGCGGCGCAGCGGCGCCAGATCCGCTTCCTGTCCAATATCGATGGCCACGCGTTTCATGATGCGGTGGCGGGGGTCGACCCGCGGCGCTGCCTGGTGGTGGTGTCGTCCAAGTCGTTCACCACCGCCGAGACGCTGCACAACGCGCGCGCCGCCATCGCCTGGCTCAAGCAGGGCGGCGTGGCGGACGTGTCCGCGCACCTGGCGGCGGTGACCGCCAACGTGCCGGCCGCGCGCGCCCTGGGGGTGCCGTCCAGCCAGGTGTTCCGCATGTGCGACTGGGTCGGCGGCCGCTATTCCGTCTGGTCCGTCGCGGGGCTGTCGATCGCGCTGACCGTAGGCGCCGACGTGCTGATCGGCATGCGCGCCGGCGCCGAGGCCATGGACCAGCACTTCCAGCAGGCGCCCTGGGCCGCCAATGCCCCGGTGCAGCTGGCGCTGGCCGGGCTGGTCAATTGCAGCGTGCTGGGCCACGGTTCGCTCAACATCGCCGCCTACAGCGCGCGGCTGCTGCACCTGGTGACCTATCTGCAGCAGCTGGAAATGGAGTCGCTGGGCAAGCGCGTCGACGGCGACGGCGCCGAGGTCGGCGTGCCCACCGCGCCCATCATCTGGGGCATGCCGGGCACGGATGGGCAGCACACCTTCTTCCAGTGGTTGCACCAGAGCGCCGAAGGCGCGCCGGTGGATTTCATCGCCAGCCTGCAAGGCCATCTGGACAGCCCCGATGCGCATCGCATGCTGCTGGCCAATTGCCTGGCGCAGCGCCAGGCGTTGCTGCGCGGCAAGAGCCTGGAGCAGGCGCTGCTGGACGTGGCGCACATCGACGACCCGGACAAGGCGGGCAGCCTGGCGCGCCACATGGTGCATCCGGGCGGGCGGCCGTCCACACTGATCGTGCTGCGCCAGCTGGATCCGCGCGGCCTGGGCGCGCTGCTGGCGCTGTACGAGCACAAGGTGTTCGTGCAAAGCGTGGTCTGGGGCATCAATCCGTTCGACCAATGGGGCGTGGAACTGGGCAAGCGGCTGGCCAGCGGCATCGAGCGCGAGTTGGCGGTGCCAGTGTCGGCCGGCGTGGTGGATTGGGGCCACGACGCGTCGACCTCGTACTGGATCGACCGCTACCGCGGCCACGCGCAAGCGCCGCTGCCGCGTCATGCGCGCATGCCGGGCGTGGCCGCCCACCTTTGACGGAGCGGGCTATGGCGGATATGCGAGTTCTGGTCACCGGCGGCGCGGGCTATATCGGCGCGCACACGCTGGTGGCGATGCTGGCCGCGGGCCAGCGCCCGCTGGTGCTGGACAACTTCAGCAACGGCAGCGCCGAGGCGGTGCGACGGGTCGAGCGCCTGTGCAGCGCGTCGATTCCGCTGATCGAAGGCGATATCCGCCAGCCCGGCGTGGTGCAGGCCGTACTGGCGCAGGCGGCGGCCGGCGGCGACCCGGTGCGGGCCGTGCTGCATCTGGCCGGCTGCAAGGCGGTGGGCGAATCGGTGGCCGACCCGCTCAAGTACTACGACAACAATGTGGCGGGGTCGCTGGCGCTGCTGCACGCCATGCGCGAGACGGGCGTGGCGCGGCTGGTGTTCAGCTCGTCGGCCACGGTCTACGGCGAGCCTCAGTCGCTGCCGTTTACCGAGGCGCACCCGCTGGCGCCCGCCAATCCCTATGGCCGCACCAAGCTGATGGTCGAGCAGATGCTGCGCGACCTGTGCGCGGCGCAAGCCGGTTTCGGCGCGGTGACGCTGCGCTACTTCAACCCGATCGGCGCGCATCCCAGCGGCCAGATCGGCGAAAGCCCGCGCGACGTGCCCAACAACCTGTTTCCCTTCATCACGCAGGTGGCGGTGGGGCGCCGGCCCTTCCTGAACGTGTTCGGCGACGACTACGCCACGGCGGACGGCACCGGCGTGCGTGACTATCTGCATGTCATGGACCTGGCCCAGGGGCATGTGCAGGCGCTGGACTATGCGCTGGCGCATCCCGGGTTCGTGGCGGTCAACCTGGGCACGGGGCAGGGCACCAGCGTGCTCGAGCTGGTGCAGGCGTTCGAACGGGTCAACCAGTGCCGCATTCCCCTGCGCACGCAGCCGCGCCGTCCCGGCGACATCGAGCGGATGTGGGCCGATCCCGCCCTGGCGGCGTCCCTGCTGGGTTGGCGCAGCCGCCGCGGGGTGGACGCCATGTGCGCTGACGGCTGGCGTTGGCAACAGGGCAATCCGCGGGGTTACGAGACCGATCCGCCCGCGGCATAAAACCCCGACAGCCTGTCGGACAGATTCCGCGAACCGGGCGAAGCGGTTACAGTTGACGGAAATATTGCGAAGCAGCATCGCCGCGCGGCCCGGCCGTCATCCGGCGATGCACCGTCAGCGAGGCACCCTCATGTTCGATTCCCATTCCCCGGCCGGCCTGCGTGCCGGCCTGTCCACCCCGGCGGGGCGGTCCCTATGAGCGGCCCGGCCTACCTGCCCCCGGCCCACTGGAACCTGGACAGCATCGTGTCCGGCCTGCGCGAGGCGCGCGTCGCCTGGCGCGGTCCGCGCGGCCGCCTGCGCGAAGATGCCGGCCTGCGCGAATTCCCGTCCCAGGAAAGCCTGCGCCAGATCATCAAGGACCTCTGTGGCGCCTTGTTCCCGATGCGCCTGGGCCCCATCGACCTGCGCGAGGAAGTCGAGGACTTCTACGTCGGCCACACCATCGGCGCGGCGCTGGATGCGCTGTTGCACCAGGTCGGCCTGGAACTGCAATACGTCGGACGCCAGGATCCTGCGCAGCAGGCCGATACGCAGCAGCGCGCCATCGAGATCGTGCGCCAGTTCGGCGCCGAACTGCCGCGCGTGCGCGCCGCGCTGGACCTGGACGTGACCGCCGCCTACCAGGGCGACCCGGCCGCGCACAGCGTCGACGAAGTGCTGCTGTGCTATCCCGGCGTGGCCGCCATGATCCACCACCGCCTGGCCAACGTGCTGTACCGCCTGGGTGTGCCCATGCTGGCGCGCATCGTGGCCGAGATCGCCCATGCCGACACCGGCATCGACATCCACCCCGGCGCCACCATCGGCCGCAGCTTCTTCATCGACCACGGCACGGGCGTCGTGATCGGCGAAACCGCCATCATCGGCGACCGCGTGCGGCTCTACCAGATGGTCACACTGGGCGCCAAGCGCTTCCCGCCGGGCGAGAACGGCGAGCTCAAGAAAGGCCTGGCGCGCCATCCGCTGATCGAAGATGATGTCGTGATCTACGCGGGCGCCACCATTCTGGGGCGCGTCACCATCGGCAAGGGGTCGACCATCGGCGGCAACGTCTGGCTTACGCGCAGCGTGCCGCCGGGCAGCAACGTCACCCAGGCCAGCTTGGTCAGCGACATGCCGGATTGCGGCCTGGGCGGCTGACACCCGCGTTGCGGCGGTCGATAGGGAGCCAGGATGGACACACGAGTTTCGGATCTGGCCGCGTTGCGCGGCTTTGTCGACCGCCACCCGCGGTTGTTCGTCCTGACCGGGGCGGGCGTCAGCACCGACTCCGGCATTCCCGATTACCGCGACACCGACGGCGAATGGAAGCGCAAGCCGCCCATGACGCTGCAGACCTTCATGGGCGACGACCTGGCCCGGGCCCGCTACTGGGCCCGTAGCATGGTCGGCTGGCGCCGTTTCGGCCAGGTGCAGCCCAACGCCTCGCACCGGGCGCTGGCGCGCCTGCAGCATCGCGGCCTGGTGTCCATCCTGGTCACGCAGAACGTCGATGGCCTGCACGAGGCCGCCGGCAGCCGCGACGTCGTCGACCTGCATGGCCGGCTGGACGAAGTGCGCTGCATGAATTGCGATTGGCGCGGCGGCCGCCAGGCCTGGCAGGAAACCCTGCACGAACGCAATCCCGGCTGGATCGCCTTCGAGGCCGATGACGCGCCGGACGGCGACGCCGACCTGGACGGGGTGGATTTCGCTTCGTTCCGCGTGCCGCCCTGTCCGCGCTGCGGCGGGGTGGTCAAGCCGGACGTGGTTTTCTTCGGCGAAACGGTGCCGCGCGACCGGGTCGAGCGGGCCAACGCCGGCCTGATGGCGGCCGACGCGGTGCTGGTGGCCGGCTCGTCGCTGATGGTCTATTCCGGTTACCGGTTTGTGACGGCGGCGGCGCGCAACGGCATGCCGATCGCCGCCATCAACCTGGGCCGCACGCGGGCCGACAACCTGCTGACCCTGAAGGTGGAGCTGCCCTGCGCGGTGGCGCTGGACGCCTTATAACGGGGACAGAGGCCGGCCGGTTTTTGACCGGTTTAACCAAGTGCCTGCCCTGTAAGGGTTTTTTCGGCCAGTTACAGACCTTTCCATAGGGTTGTCCACAGATACTGTGGATAATTCCTAGGGATAACCCCGAGTTTGCGAGCATTTTCCGGCGAATTGGCCGACGTTTCAGCCCTCGGCGTCCGGCGCCGCGTCGCCCAGCAGGGCCTTGCGCGCCGCATGCCAACTGCCCGCATCGGGCGCATACAACAGGCCGCCGCTGCGGTGGGTGGGCTTGTAGGGCGACCCGTCAAAGCGCGCCGCATAGCCACCCGCTTCGCGATGCAGCAGCCAGCCGGCGGCGTGGTCCCAAGCCGTCAACTGGTTGTACAGGGCGACATGGCTATGTCCGGCCGCCAGCATGCGGTATTCGTGCGCGGCGCAGCGCAGGCTGGCCGTGCTGCCCAGCCGCGACAGATTGCTGTTGACGGTGGTGCGCAGCGGTTCGGGCAGGGCGCCGGTGGAGATCAGGCCGTCCATGTCTTCGGGCGGGGCCGGGGCCGCCACCGCCAGCGTGGCCTGCTTGCCGTTCTCGTATTCCATCCAGGCGCCCTCGCCGCGCACGGCCAGCGCGCTGTCGCGGCTGACGGGGTCGTAGATCACGCCGGCGATCACGTCGCCGCGATGACAGGCGGCGATCATCATGCCGAACAGCGGCAGGCCGGCGACGTAGTTGCGGGTGCCGTCGATCGGGTCGATCAGGAAGGCCAGGTCGGCGTCGACCAGCATGTTCAGCAAGGCGGGATTGCGGGTCGAGGCTTCTTCGCCGATCAGCACGGCGCCCGGATGCAGCTTGGACAGGCGCGCGGCGATCAGGCGTTCGGCGGCCTCGTCGGCGTCGGTCACCAGGTCGCGCGGCGAGGTCTTGTCGCGCACGGACCCCTCGGGCAGGTTGCGAAAGCGCGGCATGACTTCCGCCTGCGCCGCTTCTGCCAGGATGCTCGCCAGCCGGCGGGTGTCCTCACGGGTAAATGATCTGCTCATATTGGCTCGTCCAGGGAACGCGCAAATCTATCACGCCTGGGCGGCAATTGATCGTGATTTATAACCGTATGAACTTAAAGGGAATTTGCTACCTGTGCAGGACTTATCTGCCAGGTTGTCCACAATTCCTGGGGATAAACGGGACCCGAGTCCCGTTTCATCCTCCCCATCCGCAGGCCGGGCGCCGTGGGCGCCCGGGGGGCCAGAGCCTGTCGCCACGTAAAGGGAGCGCCTTTTCGTCGCGACCGGCCGGCCCTGGCGGCTCAGGCGCCCAGGTCCACGCACAGATACTTGAGCTCGAGGTATTCCTCGATGCCGTGCTTGGAGCCTTCACGGCCCAGGCCCGATTGCTTGACGCCGCCGAACGGGCCGACTTCGTTGGAGATCAGGCCGGTATTGATGCCGACGATGCCGTATTCCAGCGCTTCGGACACGCGCCAGATGCGGGCGTAGTCGCGCGTGAAGAAGTAGGCGGCCAGGCCGAAGATGGTGTCGTTGGCCATGCCGATGACTTCGTCTTCGGATTCAAAGCGGAACAACGGGGCCACGGGCCCGAAGGTTTCTTCGGTGGCAAAGCGCATCGACTGCGTCACGTCGCGCACCACGGTGGGTTCGAAGAACGTGCCGCCCAGCGCATGCGGCTTGCCGCCAGCGATGACCTTGGCGCCGTGCGCGGTGGCGTCGGCGATGTGCTCCTGCACCTTTTCGACGGCGTTGGCGTCGATCAGCGGACCCTGCGTCACGCCGTCACCGAAGCCGTCGCCCACCTTCATGGCATTGACCTTGGCCACCAGGCGCTTGGCGATTTCCTCGTACACGCCGGCCTGCACGTAGATGCGGTTGGCGCACACGCAGGTCTGGCCGGCATTGCGGTACTTGGACGCCAGGATGCCGTCCACGGCGCGGTCCAGGTCGGCGTCGTCGAACACGATGAACGGCGCATTGCCGCCCAGTTCCAGCGACAGCTTCTTGATGGTGGGGGCGCATTGTTCCATCAGCGTGCGGCCCACTTCGGTCGAACCGGTGAAGCTCAGCTTGCGCACCACCTCGCTTTCGCACAGCGCCGCGCCGATGTCGCGCGAGCTGCCGGTGATGACGTGGAACACGCCGGCTGGCACGCCGGCTTCTTCGGCCAGCACGGCCAGCGCCAGCGCGGTCAGCGGCGTCTGCTGGGCAGGCTTGACCACCATGGTGCAGCCGGCAGCCAGGGCTGGGCCCACCTTGCGGGTGATCATCGCGGCCGGGAAGTTCCAGGGCGTGATCGCGGCGGTCACGCCGATGGGCTGCTTGAGCACCATCAAGCGCTGGCCAGCCTTGGGGCTTTGCAGCACTTCGCCGTCGATGCGCTTGGCTTCTTCGGCGAACCATTCCAGGAACGACGCCGCGTAGGCGATTTCGCCGGCGGCCTCGGTCACGGGCTTGCCCTGTTCCGAGGTCATGATGGCGGCCAGGTCCTGCTGGTTCTGCAGCATCAGCTGGGCCCACTTCAGCAGGATCGCGGCGCGCTCCTTGCCGGTCTTGGCGCTCCAGGCGGGCAGGGCGGCCTCGGCGCTGGCGATGGCCTGTTCGGTTTCCTTGCGACCCAGCTTGGGCACGGAAACGATGGTCTTGCCGGTCGAGGGATTGTCTACGGGAATGGACGGGCCGTTGCCGGCGGATACCCACTTGCCGTCGATGTAGCAGGCGTCACGCAGCAGTTCGGGACGCGAAAGGGGATGGGTCAAAGACGTCATTGCAAAAGTCTCCAATATGGGAACGCAGCCGCCGGGGCGGAATTGACGCGGGCGCAGCGGAACTCCGCTACGCCCGCAATCGCCGTGCCCGACGGCCGCAAAACCGGATGGTCGGGCCGGGGCCCTGACCTGGACCGACTTGACCTTAAGCGGCCAGCGACTCGGTCAGGATGGCCAGCGCGCGATCGAACTGGGCGTCGGGAATGGTCAAGGGGTACAGGAAGCGCAGAACGTTGCCGTACACCCCGCAGCTTAGCAAGATCAGGCCGCGTTCCAGGGCGCGGGCCTGCACCTTCTTGACCGCTTCGGCGTCGGGCTTGCCGTTGGCGTCGTTCAGTTCCAGCGCCACCATCGAGCCCAGGCCGCGCACGTCGGCGATGCCCGCCACCTTGGCGCGCAGGCCTTCCAGGTGGGCGCGCAGCTTGTCGCCCAGGATCACGGAACGCTCGCACAGCTTTTCTTCGGCGATCACGTCCAGCACGGCGTGGGCCGCGGCCACCGCCAGGGGGTTGCCGGCATAGGTGCCGCCCAGGCCGCCCGCGGCCGGGCCGTCCATGACGTCGGCGCGGCCGACCACGCCCGAGATCGGGAAGCCGCCGCCCAGGCTCTTGGCCATGGTGATCAGGTCGGCCTGCACCGTGTGGTGCTCCATGGCGAACAGCTTGCCGGTGCGCCCGAAGCCGGTCTGCACTTCGTCGGCGATCAGCAGAATGCCGTGCTCGTCGCAGACCTTGCGCAGCGCGGTCATGAGTTCGGGCGGGGTGATGTTGAAGCCGCCTTCGCCTTGCACCGGCTCGATGATGATGGCCGCGACGCGCTTGGGATCGATGTCGACCTTGAACAGCAAGTCCAGCGCCTTGAGCGAATCGGCTACGGTGATGGACTGCGTGCCGTTGGGGAAGGGCACGTGGTAGATGTCGCCCGGCATCGGGCCGAAGGACAGCTTGTAGGGGGCAACCTTGCCGGTCAGCGCCATGCCCAGCATGGTGCGGCCGTGGAAAGAGCCCGAGAAGGCGATGACGCCCGAACGGCCGGTGGCCGAACGCGCGATCTTGATGGCGTTTTCGACGGCTTCGACGCCGGTCGTGAAGAAGGCGGACTTCTTCAGGCCGTCGATGGGGGCCAGGCGGTTGATGCGCTCGGCCAGCGAGATGTAGCCCTCGTAGGGCACGATCTGGTAGGCGGTATGCGTGAAGTTGTCCAACTGGGCGCTGACGGCGGCCTTGACCTTGGGGTGCAGGTGACCGGTGTTCAGCACCGCGATGCCGCCCGCGAAATCGATGTATTCCTTGCCGTTGGCATCCCACAGCGTGGCGTTCTCGGCGCGCACGGCATAGAAATCGCACATGACGCCGACGCCGCGCGGCGTGGCCAGGGAACGGCGGGTATTCAGGTCCTGATTCTTCATCTCAGCCTCGGATGGCAAGTGGGCGGGAAAGCGTTTATTTAATGCTACTATGGCCCCATTGGTGGGAACCACTTTTATAAATCAGGTAGAACCAATTGCGGTCCATCGTCGGTGACTTGCTGCTGCTGCGCCTGGCTGATGCCGCGGGCGGGCCGATGAACAAGCGGCTCTACCACGGCATACGCGAAGCCATCCTCGATGGATCCATTGCCGCGGACTCGCGCCTGCCCGCATCGCGAGACCTGGCGGCCGAGTTGGGCATCGCCCGCAATACGGTGGTGCACGTCTACAGCCAGCTGCTGGCTGAAGGCTACACCCGCAGCCGCCAGGGCAACGGCACCTTCGTCAACGCCTCGCTGCCGGATTCCTACCTGGCCAGCGGCCGCCAGTCGCGGCGCGCGCCGGCGCCGCCGCCGCGCGCGGTCCTGTCGGCGCGCGGGGCCGCCATCGTCGACGGCGTGTCGGCCTCGCCCTACCAGTGGGGCGCGTTCATGCCGGGCGTGCCCGACCTGACCGAATTCCCCCACAAGAAATTCGGCCGCATCTTTTCCGCGCTGTGGCGCAATCCCGCGCCGGACCTGCTGACCTACGCCTACGGCGGCGGCCTGCCCGCGCTGCGCGAGGCGCTGGCCCAGCATCTGGCGCTGACGCGCTCGATCGACTGCGACCCCGACCAGATCCTGATCACCGAAGGCTCGCACCAGGCCATCGACCTGGCCACCCGCATCCTGGGTGAAACGGGCGAAACCGCCTGGGTCGAAGACCCCGGCTACTGGGGCGCGCGCACGGTGCTGCAGGCCAATGGCCTGCGCACGGTGCACCTGCCGGTCGACGAAGAAGGCATGCGGCTGCCGGAAGGCGGCGCCTTGCCGGGCGGCGCGCCGCCGCGCTTCATCTTCGTCACGCCATCGCACCAGTATCCGCTGGGGCCGGTCATGTCGCTGGCGCGCCGGCGCCAGCTACTGGCGGTGGCGCACCAGCACGGCAGCTGGATCATCGAAGACGACTACGACAGCGAATTCCGCTTCTCGGGCCGGCCCATCGCGTCGCTGCTGGGGCTGGAACCGGACGCGCCCGTGATCTACATGGGCACCTTCAGCAAGACGCTGTATCCCGGCCTGCGGGTGGGCTACCTGGTGCTGCCCAAGGCGCTGACCGCCGCGTTCCAGGCCGCGCACGCCGAGCTTTACCGCGAAGGCCACCTGATGACGCACGCGGCGCTCGCCACCTTCATCGCCGAAGGCCACTACGCCGCCCATATCCGCCGCATGCGCATGCTGTATGCGCGCCGCCGCGCCATGCTGGTCAACCTGATCGAACGCCGCCTGGGTCCCGACTGGCTGCATCGCGATGCCAGCCTGGCGGGCCTGCACCTGGTGCTGACCCTGCCGGCGCACATGGACGACCTGCGCGTGGTCGAGGTGGCGCGGCGCAAGGGCGTGCTGACCCGCGCGCTGTCGCGCTACTACGTCAATGCCGAAGGACGCCGGCCTGGCCTGTTGCTGGGCTACGCCTGCGTGCCCGAGCATGACATCGCGCGCAAATTCGAAGTGCTGCTCGAAAGCCTGGCGGAGGTGGCACGCGCCACGCCCGCGCCGCAGGCGCTGTCGGAAACCGAGGCCTAGGTCTGTCGGGCAGGCGGGCGCCCGTCGCGCTGAGCGCACGCGGCATTCAAACCCGTCCGCCTTGAATGCCGTCACCGCCCAACGCCGCCTTGAATGCCGCGGCGTTGCGCATGCCCTGGTCTTCGAAGTTGGTATTGAACACCGCGTGCGCCTGCGCGCTCTGCTGCGCCAGTTGCTGGAAGCGCCGCGCCAGTTCGGCCAGTTCCGCTTCCGTATATTCGTACTGGAAACGCCCCGACGAGGCCGGGCCCGTCGCGTTCCAGGTGGCTGCGTTGCGGCCATGCAGGCGCAGCAGCGTCAGGTCGGGATGGGTGCATGCCCAGACCGCCGGCACGCTGTTGTCAAAGCCTTGCGGCGCGTCGACCACCGTATGCGCCACGCCCAATTCGCGTTCCATCGCCAGCGTGCCGGCCGTGGCCTCGGCCGAGGCGAACCAGCTGCGATGGCGAAATTCCACCGACACCAGATGCTCGTCCAGGCGCCGCACGCAGTCGGCAACCAGCGCCATGCCGCGCGCATCGCGCTGGACCCACGGCGGAAACTGAAAATGCACCGCGCCCAGCTTGTCCGCCATGCGCAGCGGCTCCAGCGCCAGCGTGTAGCGGCGCCATAGTTCGTCGCGCAGGTCGTCGGGCATGCCGCGGTGGTAGATCACCGGTTCGGGCCAGTCGCCCAGTTCCTGGCGGATATCGGCCGGCAGCGCCGTCAGCGGCGTCTGGTGGCCGGTGAACAGCCGGTACGCCTTGATGTTGAAGACGAAGTCGTCCGGCGTGCGTTGCGCCCACAGGTAGGCGTTTTCCGCGCTGGGCAGGGCGTAGTAGCTGGAATCCACCTCGGCCAGCCTGAAACGCGAGGCATAGAAGCGCAGCCGCGCTTCGGCGCTGTTGGCGTGAGGCGGATAGAAGCGGCCGCAGGCCAATAGCGTGGGGTCGGTCCAGGAGGCGGTGCCGGCAAGCAGGCGCATGGCGTGGGGCAAGCGCCGCGGGGGCGGCACGACGGATAGGAAGCATTCGATTTTTTCATTCTCGTGCCGTTTTTTCAATTTTTGTTGCAACTTGAGCGACGTTGGTTGTCATTGACGCCAAATCGTCGTGGTATTTCTTCCTGTCCACCGGGGATGTTGACCCCGGGGCGTATCGACACTCGTTGTCGGCGCGCAGGTGCAATGCGACATGGGAGATCCCTGATGCTGTCATTGGTGCTATTGCGTGTCGGGCTGCCCCAATGAGCGGCCTGTTCAATTCCGAGGCCCGCCTCTACCGCCTGCAAGGCGAGGGGGCACTGGCGTCGCTGCACGTCGAAGGCTGGACCGGCCGCGAAGCGTTGTCGGACGTGGCGCAGTTGCGCGTGGTGGCCCTGTCGGACGACGCCGGCCTGTCGTTGCAGGACATGATCTCGCGCCCCGTTACCCTCTGGACCACCCGCGCCGATGGCAGCCACAGCGGCCGCAGCGGCGTGGTGCGCGAGGCTGAACTGCTGGCCGGCGATGCGGGCCTGGCGCGCTACCGGCTCACGGTGGTGCCCTGGCTGTGGCTGGCCACGCAGCGGCGTGCCAGCCGGTTGTTTGAGAACAAGCCCGTGCTGGACATCGTGCGCCATGTGCTGGACACGTATGAAGGCTATGTCTACCGCATCGCGGCCGACGTCGAAGGGGCGCTGGCCGACCTGGCGCCGCGCCCCTACACCACGCAGTATCGCGAGACCGACTACGCCTTCATCAGCCGCCTGTTGGCCGAGGCCGGCCTGGGCTGGACCGTGCTGGAAGACGCCGAGGTGCCCGCGCGCCACGTGGTGCAGATTTTTGCCGACAGCCGCACCCTGGCCGAAGACGC
>NZ_LZZT01000055.1 GCF_014170305.1 Achromobacter sp. UMC71 | reverse complement strand
CTCCTCCTCTCCCAAAACGATCTTGGCCAACACGCCAAGCACAGCACCCGCCCCAGCGTCCGAGGCTAATCACCATCAAGAGCGCGTGACGGGGCAGGCGGGTGAGGGCGGGGCGTGTAGATGCGCCCGACGGAATCGGAAGGCAGTCGCCGAAGGCGACAACGACGATGAGGAAGGGGCAGTCCGGAGCGAAGGCTCCGGACCGCAATCGTAGCCCCGCCCTCACCCGCCTGCCCCGTCACGCGCGGCTTAAGAACCCCTAAGGTCCAAACCTCAAAACAGCCCCAAGACCTAAAGCGGCAACTTCAATTCATGCTTGATCTCACGCAAAGCCACAATCGTCCGAGTCTGCCGAATCCCAGGCATATTGAACAAAAACCGATGCAAAAACCGATCATAGGCCTCAGGACTCTCAACCAGAATCTTCAGCAGAAAATCCGAATCCCCCGTCACCGCATAGCATTCAAGAATCTCCGGCGCATCCCGCACTGACCGCTCGAAATTCTCCACCGTGTTCGCCGAATGCCGCTCCAGGCTGATCTGCGCGAACATGCATCCCAGCCCCACCTTGCTGCGATCCACCTGCGCGCTATAGCCCTGGATCACCCCGCTCGCCTCCAGCGCCTTCACCCGCCGCCACACCGGCGCCGCCGACAGCCCCACTTTTTCAGACAACTGCTGCGCCGAAGCCCGGCCGTCCTCCTGCAGGGCCTTGAGGATGCCGATATCGGTCTTGTCCATCGTTTTGTCTCCTGTTTGGGTCGAAATTCCGCGGACACGAAATATTCATTGCGAATTATAGGGATAGCACGATCCGAAAACGCAATAAACCTGATGCTGCGCGAACCTATCATGGTGCCGACTACAGGAGCTTTCACCATGGACGGTACGCCCGCCGCCGAACCCCAGCTGGACCTTGACTACCAGCTCGCCGACAACCTCACCCGTGAGACCGGCCGCATCTTCCTTACCGGCACCCAGGCCCTGGTGCGCATCATGCTCACCCAGCGCCGCATCGACCGCGAGCGCGGCCTGAACACCGCCGGCTTCGTTTCCGGCTACCGCGGCTCGCCCCTGGGCGGCGTCGACATGGCCATGTGGAAAGCGCAGAAGGCCCTGGACGCCAACCAGATCTCGTTCCTGCCCGGCATCAACGAAGACATGGCCGCCACCGCCGTCATGGGCACGCAGCAGGCCGGCGTGCGCGCCGACCGCAACGTCGATGGCGTCTTCGCCATGTGGTACGGCAAGGGTCCCGGCGTGGACCGCGCCGGCGACGCCCTGCACCATGGCAATGCTGCCGGCGCCTCCCGCCACGGCGGCGTCCTGGTGGTCGTGGGCGACGACCACACCGCGGTGTCCTCGTCCATCCCGCACGCCAGCGAGGCCTCCCTGATCGGCTGGCAGATGCCCATCGTGCATCCGTCCTCCATCGACGAATACGAAACCTTCGCTCTGTGGGGCTGGGCCCTGTCGCGCCACGCCGGCACCTGGGTCGCCTTCAAGGCCGTGTCCGAAACCATCGAAAGCGGCCACTCATTCACGCCCGCCCCCGTCGTCGCCTACGACATGCCGGCCGACCCCGACCTGCCGCCCGAAGCGCTCGAATACTCCGCCCGCGACTTCCTGTCGCTGGCCGTTGAAACCCGCATGAACCTGCGCATGAAGGCCGTCACCGCCTTCGCGCGCCGCCATAGCATCGACCGCCTGACCTGTCCGGCGCCGCGCGCCACCGTCGGCATCGTCACCGTCGGCAAGGCCCACCTGGACGCCATGGAAGCGCTGTCGCGCCTGGGCGTAGACACCGTTACGGCCAACGCGCCCGTGCGCATCTACAAGCCCGGCCTGACCTGGCCGCTGGACGCCGAACGCATGCTCGACTTCGCGCGCGGCCTCTCGCACATCCTGGTGATCGAGGAAAAAGGCGCCGTCGTCGAAACCCAGCTCAAGGACCTGCTGTTCAACCTGCCCGACCGCGCCACCGTCATCGGCAAGAAGGGTTTTGAGGGCGAACCGCTGGTGCCGTCCGCCGGCCAGTTGCGGCCGTCGCTGCTGGCGCGCCCGCTGGCCGCGTGGCTGTCGCGCACCGCCGGCATCGCCACGGCCACCAACCTGGCCGGCTTCGACTGCCAGGACACCCTGTCCAACGACGCCGACGGTATGCGCCGCCGGCCCTACTTCTGTTCGGGCTGTCCGCACAGCACCTCGACCAAGGTGCCCGAAGGCAGCCAGGCGCTGTCCGGCGTGGGCTGCCACTACATGGCCGCCTGGATGGACCGCGACACCGGCGGCCTGACCCAGATGGGCGGCGAAGGGGTCGACTGGATCGGCCTGTCGCGCTACACCAAGATGCCCCACATCTTCCAGAACATGGGAGAAGGCACCTACTACCACTCCGGCTACCTGGCCATCCGCCAGGCCGTGGCCGCCAAGGCCAACATCACCTACAAGATCCTGTTCAACGACGCCGTGGCCATGACCGGCGGCCAGCCGGTGGATGGCCCGATCTCGGTGCCGCAGATCTGCCAGCAGCTGCGCGGCGAGAACGTCGCGCGCATCGTCGTCACCAGCGACGAGCCCGAAAAGTACCAGGGCGTGGACCTGGGCCCCGGCATCAAGGTGCACCATCGCCGCGAACTGGATGCCCTGCAACGCGAGCTGCGCGAGATCGCCGGCGTCACCGTGCTGATCCACGACCAGACCTGCGCCGCCGAGAAGCGCCGCCGCCGCAAGAAGAACCAGTTCCCCGACCCGGCGCGCCGCATGCTGATCAACAGCGCGGTCTGCGAAGGCTGCGGCGACTGCGGCGTGAAATCGAACTGCCTGTCCGTCGTGCCGCTGGAAACGCCCTATGGCCGCAAGCGCGCCATTGACCAGTCCAGCTGCAACAAGGACTATTCCTGCGCCGAAGGTTTCTGCCCCAGCTTCGTCTCCGTCATGGGCGGCAAGCCCAGAAAGAGCGCCGCGCCCAAGGCCGACCAGGAACGCCTGCAGCACCTGATCCAGCAATTGCCGCTGCCGCAGCTGCCCGCGCTGGACCGTCCCTATCGCCTGCTGGTCGCGGGCATGGGCGGCACCGGCGTCATCACCATCGGCGCGATCGTGTCGATGGCCGCCCACCTCGAAGGCCTGTCCGCCGCCGTGCTGGACCTGACCGGCCTGGCGCAAAAAGGCGGCACCGTCGTCAGCCACATCCGCCTGGCGCCCGCCGGCGCCGCCGCCGGCCCCGTGCGCCTGGACTGGCAGCAGGCCGACACGGCGATCCTGTGCGACCCGGTCGCCTCGGTAGCGCCGGACTCCCTGGGCGCGCTGCGCCGCGGCCACACGCAGGTCACCGTCAACACCTACGTCGCGCCGGTATCCGAATTCACCCGCAACCCCGACGCGGCCATGCGGCCCGAGGCCCTGCTGGCCAAGATCCGCCACGCCGCGGGCGAGGCCAACACCGCCGCCATCGACGCGCACGAAGCCGCGCTGGCCCTGTTCGGCGACAGCATCCTGTCCAATATGTTCATGCTGGGCTATGCCTGGCAGCGCGGCGGCGTACCGCTGTCGCAAGCCGCCATCAACCGCGCCATCGAACTGAACGGCGTGGCCGTGGCCGCCAACCGGGCCGCGTTCGACAGCGGCCGCCTGGCCGCGCATCAGCCCGATGCGCTGGACGGCGCGCTGCGTCCGCGCGCCCAGGTGGTGCAGTTGCATGTGCCCGAGACCTTCGAACGCGCCGTGGCCCGCCGCGTCGACGACCTGACCGCCTACCAGGATGCGGCCTACGCCCGCGCCTACCGCGACGTGGTCGATCAGGTCGCCGCGCGCGAGCGCGAACTGGCGCCCGACGCCAAGAGCCCGCGCCTGGCCATGGCCGTGGCGCGCAGCCTGTTCAAGCTGATGGCCTACAAGGATGAGTACGAGGTCGCCCGGCTCTACACCGGCGAAGCCTTCCAGGCGCAGCTGCAGGGCCAGTTCGAAGGCGACTACAGCCTGCGCTTTCACATGGCCCCGCCGATCTTCGCCCGCAAGGATCCGCGCACCGGCGTGCCGCGCAAGGTCACCCTGGGCCCGCGCACCATGACGGCGCTCAAGCTGCTGACGCGCTTCAAGCGCCTGCGCGGCACCTGGTTCGATCCTTTCGGCCACACGGCCGAGCGCAAGATGGAACGCGCGCTGGTCGGCGAGTACCGCCAGACCATAGACCGGCTGCTCTCAGGGTTGACCCGCGACACCCTCGGCCAAGCGGCTACAATCGCCGCCCTTGCAGAAACCATACGCGGCTTTGGCCACGTCAAAGCTGCAAGCGTTGAGAAGTACAGGACCGAGTTGGCTCGCTTGATGCAAAGCTATACGGCGCCTGCCCCGCGCGATGTGCCCCTGCGGAAAACCGCATAAACACTGGCGTTGAGCGGTCACGGTCCTGGGCGCGCCTTAGCAGGCGCGCCCAGTGCATTTAGTAACAATGTTTTGGGAACTTGATCCTATCTTCTTCTTGTAGCTGTCGTACTCGATCACTAGAATTAGTGTCCAACGAGGGGTGCTACACTACATGTTGTGGTCGCCTAACCGCTGATTCTCGTCGGCCACGCCATACGGATTCGTCCGTCCAAGCGTTGCGACCCCCCTCAATAAGATCCAATTTCGTACCTGACATGACGTCGTCATGTCGCTATCTACGCGCTTTTCGCACAGGAGCTTCCATGCAGACTACGATCGCCTCTGTGACCCGGCCCTCGGCCGTGCCGCCCTCTCAAACCGATTCCCCGGCCGACGCCAACGGCGGCCAATGGGCCAGCTACAACATCATCCGCCGCAATGGCTCGGTGGTCGGGTTCGAACCCAGCAAGATCGCCATCGCCATGACCAAGGCCTTCCTGGCCGTCAACGGCGGCCAAGGCGCTGCCTCGGCCCGCGTGCGTGAACTGGTTGAGCAACTGACGGCCCAGGCCGTCAACGCGCTGGTGCGCAACCGCCCCGGTGGCGGCACCTTCCATATTGAAGACATCCAGGACCAGGTCGAACTGGCCCTGATGCGCTCGGGCCAGCATGACGTCGCCCGCGCCTATGTGCTCTACCGCGAAAAGCGCACCCAGGAACGCGCCGCAGCCGCTGCCGCCGAAGGCCAGCAAAAGGCCGATGCCGCGCCGCAGGAACACGTGCTGAACGTCACGGACGCGGGTGTCCGCCGTCCGCTGGACCTGGCCGAACTGCGCGCCACGATCGTCGCCGCCGGCGAGGGCCTGGCCGAATTCATCGATTCGGAAGCCATCCTGAAGGAAACGGTCAAGAACCTGTACGACGGCATCCCCGTCGACGAAGTGTTCAAGTCCGCCATCCTGTCGGCGCGCGCGCTGGTCGAAAAAGACCCGGCCTACAGCCAGGTCACCGCTCGCCTCTTGCTGCACACGATCCGCAAGGAAGTGCTGGGCGAAGAAGTCTCGCAAGACGGCATGGGCGCACGCTACGCCGAATACTTCCCCACCTTCATCGCCCGCGGCATCGAAGGCGGCCTGCTGTCGCCCGACCTGGCCAGCTATGACCTGACCAAGCTCGGCAAGGCCCTGAACGCCAAGCGCGACCTGCAGTTCGGCTACCTCGGCCTGCAGACCCTGTACGACCGCTACTTCCTGCACATCCGCGGCACCCGCATCGAACTGCCGCAGGTCTTCTTCATGCGCGTGGCCATGGGCCTGGCGCTGCGCGAAGCCGACCGCGAAACGCGCGCGATCGAGTTCTACGAGATCCTGTCGTCGTTCGACTTCATGAGCTCCACCCCGACGCTGTTCAACTCGGGCACCCTGCACTCGCAGCTGTCGTCGTGCTACCTGACCACCGTCTCCGACGACCTGGAAGGCATCTACGACGCCATCAAGGAAAACGCGCTGCTGGCCAAGTACGCCGGCGGCCTGGGCAACGACTGGACCCCGGTGCGCGCGCTGCGCAGCCACATCAAGGGCACCAACGGCGAAAGCCAGGGCGTGGTCCCGTTCCTGAAGGTCGTCAACGACACCGCCGTGGCGGTGAACCAGGGCGGCAAGCGCAAGGGCGCGGTCTGCACGTACCTGGAATCGTGGCACCTGGACATCGAAGAATTCCTGGAACTGCGCAAGAACACCGGCGACGAACGCCGCCGCACGCACGACATGAACACGGCGAACTGGATTCCCGACCTGTTCATGAAGCGCGTCATGGAAGGCGGTGAATGGACCCTGTTCTCGCCGTCCGACTGCCCCGACCTGCACGACAAGTACGGCAAGGCGTTCGAAGAAGCCTACGTCGGCTACGAAGCGCGCGTTGCCAGCGGCGATCTGAAGCTGTTCAAGAAGATGCCGGCGCTGACCCTGTGGCGCAAGATGCTGTCGATGCTGTTCGAAACCGGCCATCCCTGGATCACGTTCAAGGATCCTTGCAACATCCGTTCGCCGCAGCAACACGTGGGCGTGGTTCACAGCTCGAACCTGTGCACCGAGATCACGCTGAACACCAACGAGTCCGAAATCGCGGTGTGCAACCTGGGTTCCGTGAACCTGGTCGCCCACATGAAGCCGGCCGCCGGCGGCGGTTTCGAACTGGACCACGACAAGATCAAGCGCACCGTCAGCATCGCCATGCGCATGCTCGACAACGTCATCGACATCAATTACTACGCCGTCGAGAAGGCCCGCAATTCGAATGCGCGCCACCGTCCGGTGGGCATGGGCATCATGGGCTTCCAGGATTGCCTGCAGATGATGCGCGTGCCGTACGCCTCGCAAGGCGCGGTTGAATTCGCCGATCGCTCGATGGAAGCGGTGTGCTATCACGCCTACTGGGCCTCGAGCCTGCTGGCCGAAGAACGTGGCCGCTACCAGTCGTACGAAGGCTCGCTGTGGTCGCGCGGCATCTTGCCGCAAGACACGTTGAAGATGCTGCGTGATGAACGCGGTGGTCATGTCGAGGTCGATGAATCGAGCACACTCGATTGGGATACGTTGCGCGCGCGCATCAAACAACACGGCATGCGCAACTCCAATTGCATCGCAATCGCCCCAACCGCGACTATTTCCAATATCATTGGTGTATCTGCGTGCATCGAACCTACTTTCCAGAACTTGTACGTTAAATCGAATCTCTCCGGCGAGTTCACGGTCGTTAACGATTACCTCGTGCGTGACCTGAAGAAACTCGGTCTCTGGGACGAAGTCATGGTCGCCGACCTCAAGTACTTCGACGGCAGCCTGTCCCGCATCGATCGCGTACCTTCCGAACTGCGCGAACTCTACGCCACCGCGTTCGAAGTCGAACCGAGCTGGCTGGTTGAATGCGCGTCGCGTCGCCAGAAGTGGATTGACCAGGCACAGTCCCTGAACATCTACATGGCCGGCGCATCGGGCAAGAAGCTGGACGACACCTACAAGCTGGCCTGGAAACGTGGCCTGAAGACGACCTACTACCTGCGTACCCTTGGCGCCACCAGCGCCGAGAAGTCCACGGGACGCGGCGGCGAACTGAACGCCGTCACTGCTGGCGGCCAATCCACCGCCGCCCCCGTGTCCGCTGCACCTGTTTTGCCGGAACCCGAAGTTCTCGGGGCGGTTTGCACCATGCGGCCGGGTGACCCCGGCTTCGAAGAGTGCGAAGCCTGCCAATAAACCGCCTCCGGAGAATGAATCATGATTAATTGGGAAGACGACACCCTCGCCACGCAACCTGCAAAAGCCCCCGCGCCCGCGGCGGGCGGGCAGGCTGCGCCCGAAGTCCGGGCGGCGACCGGCGTGTTCGGCGACACCGCCCTGCCCACGCCCGCCGCGCCTGAACACGCGGCTGGCCTGGCGGCCAGCGGCGCTGCCACCTCGCAACGCGTGAAGGTTGCAGACAAGCGCATCATCAATGGCGAGACGGACGTAAACCAGCTCGTGCCCTTCAAGTACAAGTGGGCATGGGAAAAGTACCTGGCAACGTGCGCGAACCACTGGATGCCGCAAGAAATCAACATGTCGCGCGACATCGCCCTCTGGAAGAACCCCAACGGGCTCACCGAGGACGAGCGCCGCATCGTCAAGCGCAACCTGGGTTTCTTCGTCACGGCCGACTCGCTGGCCGCGAACAACATCGTGCTGGGCACCTACCGCCACATCACGGCGCCTGAATGCCGCCAGTTCCTGCTGCGCCAGGCCTTCGAAGAAGCCATCCACACGCACGCCTATCAATACATCGTCGAAAGCCTGGACCTGGACGAAGCGGAGATCTTCAACGCTTACAACGAAGTGCCGTCCATCCGCGCCAAGGACGAGTTCCTGATCCCGTTCATCGACGCGATCGCGGACCCCAACTTCAAGACGGGCACGCCCGAAGCCGACCAGACGCTGCTCAAGTCCCTGATCGTCTTCGCTTGCCTGATGGAAGGCCTGTTCTTCTACGTTGGCTTTACGCAGATCCTGGCGCTGGGCCGCCAGAACAAGATGACCGGCGCCGCCGAACAGTACATGTACATCCTTCGCGATGAATCCATGCACTGCAACTTCGGCATCGACCTCATCAACACCGTCAAACTCGAAAATCCGCACCTCTGGACACCGGAATTCCGCGAAGAAATACGAGAACTCTTCCGCAAAGCGGTCGAACTCGAATACGCTTACGCCGAAGACACGATGCCGCGCGGCGTGTTGGGCTTGAACGCACCCATGTTCAAATCCTATCTGCGCTTCATCGCCAACCGTCGTTGCCAGCAAATCGGTATCGAGCCGCTGTACCCGCAGGAAGAAAATCCCTTCCCGTGGATGGCGGAAATGATCGATCTTAAGAAGGAACGCAACTTTTTTGAAACTCGCGTGATCGAATACCAAACTGGTGGCACGCTGAGCTGGGAGTAACGTAGTTCGCCTGTCGGGCCCGGCGCGGGCACGCTCTTGCAAAGAGCGTTGCGTTCGCGCCAAGCCTGACAGCGATCTCCCAGGTCAGGGTGTTTTCGAACACGTAGAACAAGCGGTAGGCGGTCTGCGATCAGACTGCCCACCGGCGCCATTTGAAATGGCTCGCGCCAAAGGAGCGGGGGCCATATCAAATGGCTGTGCCGAATTCATTAGCGCAAACCGTAGTAGCTGTTGCTCGCACAGAACAGCGGCATGCGCCGATGAATAGCCCGGGCACGGTTCGCCTTGTTGGCGAGTCGGGGCACGGGTTTAAGTTCTGGGACCCCTGAACCTAAGGAGCATGACCATGGCAACAGCCAAGAAAGCCGTAAAGAAAGCGGTGAAGAAGCCCGCCGCCAAGAAGGCAGTAGCTAAGAAGGCCGCTCCGGCCAAGAAAGCTGCAGTCAAGAAGGTAGCAGTCAAGAAAGTCGCCGCCAAGAAACCGGCAGTGAAGAAGGTTGCCGCCAAGAAGCCGGCAGCCAAGAAGGTCGCGAAGAAAGCGGTAGCCAAGAAGGCCGTCGCCAAGAAAGTCGCGGCCAAGAAGCCGGTAGCCAAGAAGGCCGTGGCTAAGAAGGCCGTCGCCAAGAAGGCGGTTGCCAAGAAAGCCGTCGCCAAGAAGGCCGTCGCCAAGAAAGCGGTAGCCAAGAAGGTTGTCGCCAAGAAAGCGGTTGCCAAGAAGGCTGTCGCCAAGAAGGCGGTTGCCAAGAAGGCCCCCGCCAAAAAGGCGGTTGCCAAGAAAGTCGTAGCCAAGAAGGCGCCGGCTGCCAAGAAGCCTGCCGCTGCAAAGCCGGCTGCTGCCAAGAAGCCCGCCGCTGCCAAGAAGCCCGCTGCGAAGAAAGCCGCTCCGAAGAAGCCCGCTACGCCGCCGTCCACGGCTGCTGCGCCGGGCGCGAAGACCGCGCTGAACCCCGCCGCGTCGTGGCCGTTCCCGACGGGTGGCCGTCCGTAATCGGACTGGTCCACATCGGTAGCAGTACCTCAAGCCGCCTGGCTCTGGCCAGGCGGTTTTTTATTGTCCGGCGCCCCCTTTTCGCTGCGCGACAAGAGGCGATCCTGCCATCTGGACACTACCGCAGCGCCATTGGCGTGAGACAATAAAAGCTGTCTTTATTTGGTAGATAGCGTCCATGCTCGGTGAAATCCTTCGCTTCCTGCTTGAAATCGCATTCACGCTGTTCGGCGCGGCCCTGATCGCCCGCGCCTGGATGCACGCGATACGGCTGCACCCCTTCAATCCGCTGGCGCGCGTCATTTACCAAGCCACCAATTGGCTGGTGCTGCCGCTGCGCAAGATCATCCCCGCCGGCAACAAGATCGACTGGACCAGTATCGTGGCGGCCTGGCTGGCGGCGCTGGCCTATCTGGTGCTGATCTGGATGGTCGCGCTGGGGGCCCTGCTGCCGGCCGTGCTGCTGCCCAAGTTCCTGCTGGGCGCGGTGTTCATGGCGGCCAAATGGGCGCTGAACCTGGTCGTGTGGCTGACCCTGATCCAGGCCGTGCTGTCCTGGGTCAACCCGATGGCGCCCATGATGCCGCTGCTGCAAGCGCTGACCGCCCCGCTGCTGGACCCGGTCCGCCGGCTGCTGCCGCGCACCTCGATCGACTTCTCGCCGCTGGTGCTGCTGATCGTGGCGCAGATCGTACTGATGGTGCTGGCCCGCCTGAGCTACAACGTGGTGGGCGTCTGACGCCCGCTGGTTGAGCCGACACGGGCAAGCCGCCAGTCGGCAACAACATACAAAACGGCCCAGGCGAATCGCCTGGGCCGTTTGTTTTGGCTGCGCGCGGGACAAGGCCTGCGCCCTGCCCCTCACTTTTTCTTCATGCCGGGATCGCGGCGTAGATGTCGAGCAGCTTCTTGCGATCGATCTTGTGATTGTTCGACATCGGCAGCGCCGGGCAGGCGACCAGTTCGGACGGCACCATATAAGGAGGCAAGCGCAGGGCCAGGCGGTCTTTCCAGCCCGACAAGGCATCCGGCTGCAGAAAGCGCGCATCCGCCTCGCCCGTCGCCCCGCCGGCCACGAAGCCGATCAGGCGAACCGCCGTGCCGTCCGGCCGCCGCAGCACCGCGCAGGCGCCGCCTTGCACACCGGGCAGACCGTGCAGGGCTTCGTCGATCTCCGCCAACTCGATGCGGTAGCCGTTCAGCTTGATCTGGTCATCCATGCGGCCTCGGCAGAACAGCAGCCCGTCGGCCTCCATCTGGCCGAGGTCGCCCGTGCGGAATCCGCGGCGACCGTCTTCGGCCACGAACAGCTTGGCCTCGTTCAGGTCCTGGCGGTTCAGGTAGCCGCGCATGACGTGGTCGCCCACGATGCAGATCTCGCCGTCCTGCACCCGCAGCTCGCAATCGGGCTTGGCGTAGCCGACCGGCAGCGGGTCATGAGCCGTCAGCACGGCATCCGTGACTTCGATCCAGGTCGTGGCCACGGTGGCTTCGGTCGGGCCGTAGGTATTCAGGATCACGGCGTCCGGGAAACGCTGGCGCAGCTTCTTGGCCAACGCCGCGGGCAAGGGCTCGCCGCAGAACAGGAAGGTGCGCAGCGTCGGCAAGGTGGCCGGCGAGAAGTCGCGGTTGGCCAATTGCTGATGGGCGAACGACGGCGTGGAGACCCACACCGAGATGCCGTTGGCAGCCAGCCGCGCCATCCAGGTGGCCGCGGCGCCGATCTGCTCGCGCGAATTCAGCACGCAGGTACCGCCGGCGGCCAGCGTGGCGAACACCTCGTACATGGACAGGTCGAAACTGAAGGGCGCCTGATTCATGAATACGGGCGCGTCGCCCAGGCCGAAGCTGCCCAGCATCCAGTTGCCAAGCAAGCCCACGCTTTCGCGGCCGATCTGCACGCCCTTGGGGTCGCCGGTGCTGCCGGAGGTGAACATGACGTAGGCCAGGCCCCGCTCGGCCAGCGCCGCGCCGTCGCCGGGTTCAAAACCCTGGGCCGCGGCGTCGTACACGGCAGCGGCGCGCACGATCTCGACGATGCGGCGCAGCCGCTCCGGCGGGTAGATCGTGTCGACCGGCACGAACGGCGCGCCGATCAGCAAGGCGCCCACCATGGCAACGAAGAACGAGGCCTCTTTATGCCCGTAAATGGCCACCGGCACGTCCGGCGCCGCACCGTGCTCGCGCGCCTGTTCGGCCCACGCCACGGCTTCGTCGCGCAATTGCGTCCACGTCAGGCTGCGGTCGGCGGCGACCACCGCGAGCGCGTCGGGCGCGCGCGCGGAGTCAACGAACTGGAAGGTCGAAAGGTCGAAACGCATGCCGAAACTCCCGGCGTCAGATGGGGCTGCGGCCGCTGAACACGTAAAGCGCCAGGGCAGCCAGGATCAGGGTGAGGACGCGGCCAAGAAAACGCATCACGGGATGCGCCAGCGTGGCCTGCAGGGCCGGCCGCGTGCGGGCAGCGTTGATCAGCAGGTTGTGTCCCACCGAATACGCGCCGAACATCAGGCCGCTGACGATGTAGTGCACCGACAGCCCGTTCCACACGCCCATGGCCAGCAGCGTGGCGAAGATGCCGATGTTCTGCGCCGCCATGCGGTGGCGCGCGAAGAACGGCGTCTTGCTCAGGGCCTTGTAGATCGGCATGAACACCACGTCGCGCAGCCACTCGGACAGGCTGATGTGCCAACGGCGCCAGAAGTCCTGCGGATTGAGCGTGGCCAGCGGGTTGCGGAAGTTGATCGGCAGCGTGAAGCCGAACAACATGCCGATGCCGATGGCCATGGTGGAATAGCCGGCGAAATCGAAGAACAGGTAGGCGCTGTAGAGCGAAGCGTTCAGCGCCACGCCGGTAAACGAATAGTCATGTGCGTCCAGGGTCGACAGGCCGTAGCGCCAGATCAATTCGGCCAGGCCGAATTTCTGGATCACGCCCAGCATGATCAATTCCAGCCCCGTCAGCCAGGTCGTGAGATTGACGCCTTCGTAGCCGCGCTTGAGATCCGCCTGGAAATTGCGCCAGCGGTACATCGGGCCGGCCAGCAAGGTCAGCGGGAAGAACAGGTAGATGAAGTAGTCCAGCGGCGAGATGCGTTCGTTGCGCTGCGCGAACAGCAGCACGTCGATGGCGCGGAACGTGGCGAATGACAAGCCCAGCATCGCCCCCAGGTGCGATGCGCCGGTCTTGACCAGCAGCAGCGGTGTCATGGTGATGATGACGGCCAGCCACGTGGGTATGTACTGGCGGCGCATGGCCCACAGCGCGGTGCCCGAAATGGCCAGCAGGGCCAGCGGCTGGTAGGGACGCGCCCAGAACACCGCCATCCAGACGCCCAGGCAGATCACGCCGATGATGTGGCGATAACCGATGCGCAGGGGCATGCCGAAAGAGCGATAGGCCAACAGGCCCAATCCGCCGAACAGGGCGCCGCCGAAAAAGCTCAAGCTTGCGAACAATTCCATGCTGCGGTCAGAACTGTTGGTACTGGAATTCGACCTTGATAGGTCCGCCGCTACCCGTGGTGGGCTGCGCTTGCAGCACGAACACCAGGATCACCCCGATATACAGGCACAGGTGCCAGAGGAAACGCCGGCCCCATGCAATGCCCGCCTTGCGGGCGTCCTTGCCCTCGGCGCCGTCGCCGGCGGCCGGATCGGCTTTACGAAAAAGAGTCATCGGGAAAAGTACTCCGCAATACCTTGGTCCGCCAGCGCCCAGCCGAGCTCGGCCAGGTGCATGTCGTCGCGCACCATGCCCGGTTCAAAGGGAATGCTGTACATATCCAGGCAACCCATCTGATAACGCGTGCACATGCCGGTAATGGCCGCCACCACCGGGTCGAAACGTTCGACGTCGAGGATGAGCTTGGGATTGAACGGCTGGATCACGAAATACGCCTTGACCTTGCGCTTTTGCAGCAGGGCCATGACGCGCGACAGATCGCCCAGCTCGGTGCGGGTGATCGGGTCGACGTCGGCGAATTCGTTGCGTGCTGGCGAATACAGCGACGCCAGGTACTGCTTGTAGTAGTCGTCGCGCACGTCGTAGGGATTGTTGCTTCCCAGTTCGTGCTCGACCTCACGGGCTTCGTGGGTCAGGCGAGACCACTGGCCGGCGTTCAGGCGCGCCGAAGACGGCCACGACACGAACCGGTGCGCCGGCACGGACAGCTTGCTGCGCGGACGGTCGGGCGCGGGTTCCTTGCGCGCGTTCCACCACAACCCCAGCTTGTCCTTCAGCTCGGCGACCTGGCCATTGGCGATCAGCCACAGCAGGCCCCAATTAGCGTTGTCGCTGATCCACGTCTGCATCTGTTCGCGCGTGCTGGGCTTGTCCCAGAGGCGGTCCCAGACGGGCCCGGTCACGTGCTCGGCGAACGCGCTGCGCGGCAGCTGGCCACCCGAGGCGAACCATGCCGGCGACACCATAATGACCAGACGCGTATTGGGCGTGAGCGAATCCGCCACCGATTCCAACACGCTGACGATGCCGTAGGACTGGAACATCGCGTGGCCGTACGCCAGCGTCGGCACCTTCAGCTCTTCGGGGAAGAAGCGGTAAGGCACGAAACGCAGGTCGTGGCTGGACAGCTCGGACGACCCCAGCACCACCAGCGTACCGTCGCTGAGCGCATTGCCCAGGCGGGTCAGGTTGACGTGCTGGGTGCCCCAGTCGGGCCCCAGATTAGGCAGATAGTTGCTCTTGTCCGCCGCCACCGTCGAGACGGGGTGGACGATGCGGGTCAACAGGTCATCCGCGCCGCAATAGGCCCCATACGCCAGCGCCACCGCCGTAGTGGCGGCCGCGACGTGGGACAACAAGCGGGTATTACGAAAGATTGGCAGCGACATAGCCGGCGAGCGTGCGGACCGACTGCAGGTGCTCCGCGATCTCGGGAGCCGGAATGCTGCAGCCGTACTCCGCCTCGACCGCCAGCGTGATATCCACGGCGGCGAGCGAATCGACCAGGCCGGTGGCAATCAGTTGCGTATCGGGAGTGACTTTCTTCATGACGATCGACTCGACGATCTCGCCGATCTTGGTGTGGAGTTCTTGCTCGGTATGCATAAATAGTGCGGCGTTACATTGCCTCGTCGGCAAAATATTCCCCGCCCCGAGATATAGGACGGCGAGTATACAAAAAAACGGTTGAAAATCGACTGACTTTTACCGCCACTCTGAACGATCCGCCGATGCACTTGGTTACACGAAAGTCGCGCGTCGAGATCGGTCACGGGTGCAATCATGGCACTTCGATCGTCGAATCGCCATGAAACTTACAGACCAATTCGCTATAAAAGGCTCGTAAACGTAACGCTTGCGGGTAAATACCGGGTGCTGCGTTGCAGCGGAGCGACAGATTCTTACCTTTCCTGGCCCGCAGCGCGCCCCGCCAGCCTTGCCCTGCCGCCAGGCAGAAAAGCAAAAAGCCCGCTTGCGCGGGCTTTTTGCTGCCAAAGGGCGATGTCCGGACCGGACTTACATCGGCGTGACGCGGGTCGGGCCGGCGCCGCTGATGACCTGCACGCGTTGGCCGACGCTGATCGGCACATCGGCTTCCTGGGCCACGACGCGGGTTTCGCCATTGTCCAGGCGCACCGTGATTTCGTAGCCGGAATTCTTGCCGACACGGTTTTCCACCGCATTGCCCGCCAGCGCGCCCAGGATGGCGCCGCCGACGGTGGCGATGGTGCGGCCCGTGCCGCCGCCGACCGCGTTACCGGCCACGCCGCCCAACGCGCCACCTGCCAGCATGCCGACGCCGCTGGACTTGTCGTTCTGGATGACGATCGGGCGTACGCCCGTGACTGTGCCCGTGCGAACGATCTGCTCGCGCTGGGCCTGGTCGTAGCTATAAACACCGCTGGAGGCGCTGGGGTTGGCGCAACCGCCCAAGACAGCCATCGAGGTCACGACGGCAGCCACGGCCAGCCACCGGCCAGTACGCGGCGTCAACAGGGAAAGGGGTTTGCTTTGATTCATTTGGACTCCTCGTTCGGGCACTGCCGACGAACTTGATCATACTCCGCCCAAATAAGGCGGCAGCCTAACGTGCAACACACTGAAACGCACCGCCACGGGCGGAAAAACGGCTTGCGAAACCGGCTGCGACGCGAAACACGCCGCCGCGGCCGGTTGACTTGACCGCTATTCGACCACGCCGGCGCGCCCGGGTTCCCGAGGCGCCCATGCTTGCCGTTGCCGTGCTCAGACGGGCAGATGGATGCCGTAGGTGGCGTGCAGCACCGCGTCGATCTCGGCGCGCGAAGGCGCATGGTTCTGCGGACCGCGCGAAGCGATCTTGATGGCGCCCATGACGTTGCCCAGGCGGCAGCTGTCTTCCCAGCTCCAGCCGCTGGTCAGGCCGTACAGCAGGCCGCCGCGTTGCGCATCGCCGCAGCCGGTAGGGTCGACCACTTGCGTGGCGCGCACCGGTTCGATCTGGATGGACTTGCCGCCGGTCAGCAGCGTGGCGCCTTCGGCGCCGCGGGTGACGACCACGGCCTGCAGCCCGGCGGCGATGTCGGCCATACTGCGGCCCATGCGCTGCTCGACCACGCCGGCTTCGTAGTCGTTCACGGTCAGCGCCTGAGCCAGGCCCAGCATGCGTTCCAGGTCAGCGCCGTCGAACAGCGGCATGGCCTGGCCCAGGTCGAAAATGAAGGGGATGCCGCGCTTGTGCAAGCGTTCGGCGTGAGCAAACATGCCTTCCTTGGCGTCGGGAGCCACGATGCCCCAGGCCGCGTCGGCGTCGCTCAGGTCGTTGGTGGCCGAGAACGACATGGCGCCGGGGTGGAATGCGGTGATCTGGTTGTCGTCCAGGTCGGTGGTGATGAAGCACTGCGCGGTAAAGGTGTCCGGCACCACCTTGACGCGGCTGACGTCGATACCCAGGCCCGACAGGCGCTCCATGTATTCGCCCGCGTCTTCGCCCACGGTGGCCACCGGCACGGGTTTGCCGCCCAACAGGTTCATGTTGTAGGCGATGTTGCCCGAGCAGCCGCCGTATTCCTTGCGCATACTGGGCACCAGGAACGATACGCTCAGCGATTGAATGCGGTCAGCCAGAATGTGCTCTTTGAAACGGCCTTCGAACACCGCAATGGTGTCAAACGCCATCGAACCGCAAACGAGAACGGGAGTCGCCATGAGTGTCATCCTTCAGGGAAAGAATTTGTCGAGTTGGTAGCCGTTGACTTGAACGCCAGTCACCTCAATCGGCACGGAAATCTTGAGTTCGCCTGCCGGCCCGAAGGGGCCGCGCAACTGTTCAGGCGTCAGGTAATTCTCGGGCATCAGCACGCGCCGCACGACCACGGTGTCGGACAGGTCGGTCAGGTCCAGCACCAGCGCGGGCCAATGTTGCGGCTTGTCGTAGCGGTTGCGCAGCACCAGGTTCAGCACCAGGCGCGTACGGCCGTCATCGATGGCGGCCGCGCCCGTCGGCGGCTGCAGCGAAGACGAGGAAATCGCGATGCGCTCCAGGCGGCGCGCGTAACCGACCGCGCACCCCAGCGGCTTGCAGGCGGCCTCCAGCGCCGGCCGCAGCACCGGCACGGAATTGGCAATATCGATGCGATATACGTACAGCAATTGCAGGCCAAGCGCGATCAGACCAAGTAGGCAGGCGTAGCCCCAGAGCTTGCGCATGAGGCCGCGGCGCGCCTGGCGGTCCTGGTCCAGGAAATCGGGCGGCGCGCGGCCGACATCGGTGGCGCTGGAATAACGCGTGCGGGCTTCGCCCAGGATCGGCTCGCGGCCGGCATCCTGTTCGTGATCCGGATCCTCGTTGCGATCGCGGTATTCGTCCGGGTGCTCGTCCGGGTGTTCGTCCCAATCCTGGTCTTGGTCGACGGCGTCGTCGTCATCGCGACGCCGATCCGCGGGTTCGTCCCGCACCACGAACACGGGTTCGGCGGGCGCGCCGTTTCGCGGAGCGTCCCAGCGCGCGGCGGTCGCGGCATCGCGCCGCGCCACGATGGGCTCGTCGCGATAGGACGGCGCGGGCGGCTGTTGCCAGCGCGGCGCCGCCGGCGGCTCGTCCGCCTCGTTGTAGCGGTCCAGGTCTTCGTTTTCGTCTTCGTCGTCATCGCCCGCTTCCGCCAGCGCGGCGTCGGGCTCGATGCGGCGGCGGATATCGTCGCGGCCGCGCAGGACGGCCGGCGGCACGGCGGGCGGCGCGGGCGGCGTTACCGGCACCACCACGGGCGCCGCGGCGGCAGGCGTCATCACGGGCTCGGGCCGTGGCGGCGCTGGCACCGGCAGATCATCCCAGGGCGCAACCGTCCGGGCGGGTTCGGCGGAGGGGCGCTGCACCAACGGCGGCGTGTCTTCGGAGCGCGGCTGTGGCGGCGGCGGCGCGACGGGCGTCGCCAGGACCGGCGCGGCGATCGCCGACGCCGCAGGGGCTTGCGGTGCGACGGGCGACGCGGTCTGCGGCGGCACGGGAACCGCGGCCGGCGCCGCGCCCGCTTCGGGCAGCAGGCAGGCCCGGCCATCGAACACGGTGGCGCAGGCGCCGCAGCGCACCAGACCGTTGCGGACCCGAAGCTGGTCGGGAACCACCTTGAACGACGTACCGCATTGCGGGCAACGGGTGGTCAGGGCCATGGCGCGATCCTGCGGCAACCCGGTTCAGGCCTTTTGGCCGTGCAGGCAGACCCAGCCATCGCGGGCGCGCCAGACCGACATGGCAATCCAGGGCGCGTAAGCGGCGGCCACTTCTTCAGCCTGGCGCTCGAGCACGCCGGACAGCACCAGGTGCCCCCCCGCGGCGACGCGGCCAGCCAGCATGGGCGCCAGCACCTTGAGCGGATTGGACAGAATGTTGGCCACGACCACCTGGAAGGTGCCGTCGGCCAGGCCGTCGGGCAGCATGGCTTGCAGCTCGACGTGGTTCACGTCGGCGTTGAAGACGGTGCTTTGCACGGCCTGGGCGTCGATGTCCACCGCCTGCGTGGGGCCGGCGCCGAGCTTGCGCGCGGCAATGGCCAGAATGCCCGAGCCGCAGCCGTAGTCCAGCAGGGTCGCGCCGCGGGGCAGCTCGGCTTCCAGCCAGGCCAGGCACAGGTGCGTGGTCGGATGGCTGCCGGTGCCGAAGGCCAGGCCTGGATCGAGTTCGATGTGGATGGCGCCGTCTTCGGCCGCGGGCGTTTCCAGCCCGGGCACGTCCGGGCTGTCGCGGTGCCAGCTGGGCACGATCCAGAGGCGCTCGGCGATGTGGATCGGGCCGAACTGCGATTGCGTCAGGCGCACCCAGTCGGCGTCCGGCACATCGCGCAGGCTCCAGCCGGTGAAAACGGCCGGGTCCAGCTCGCCGCCGGCGGCGGCTTCTTCCATGATCTGCGCGGGATCGGCTCCATCGGGCAACAAGGCCACGACGCGGTTGCGTTCCCAGGCCTGCACGTCGGGCTCGGTGCCCGGCTCGCCGAACAGGGGCCGCTCGTCGTCGGTGCCCAGGTCGGCGTCCTCGACGGACACCGACAGCACGCCCGCTTCCAGCAACGCATCGGACAGGGCCTCGGCTTGCGCCTCCTGGCAGTGGAGCACGAGTTCACGCATGATGATTCTTCCATCTGGCCAACGGGCCGCGGCAAAAGCCGCGGCCCGGTCGCCGGTTAAGGCAGTAAAAAAAGGGGCCAAAGGCCCCCTTCTTGATCACTGGTCAGGGACGCTGGGCCAGTTTGTTTTCCAAGTAATGGATGCTGGTGCCGCCTTCGATGAAGCGGGCGTCCTGCAGCAGTTCGCGGTGCAGCGGGATGTTGGTGGAAATGCCTTCCACCACCATTTCCGACAGCGCGGTGCGCATGCGGGCCAGCGCCTGGTCGCGCGTATCGCCGTAGGTAATGACCTTGGCGATCATCGAATCATAGTTCGGCGGCACGAAATAGCCGTTGAACGCGTGCGAATCGATGCGTACGCCCGGACCGCCCGGGGTGTGCCAGTTGGTGATGCGGCCGGGGCTGGGCACGAAGCGGAACGGATCTTCGGCGTTGATGCGGCATTCGATGGCATGGCCCTTGAAGGCGATGTCGCGCTGGCGCAGCGTGAACTTCTCGCCCGCGGCGATCAGGATCTGCTGCTGTACCAGGTCGATGCCCGTGATCAGTTCGGTGACCGGGTGTTCGACCTGGATACGGGTGTTCATTTCAATGAAATAGAACTCGCCGTTTTCATACAGGAATTCGAACGTGCCGGCGCCGCGGTAGCCCATCTTGCGGCAGGCGTCGGCACAGCGGTCGCCGATGCGCTCGATCAGGCGGCGGGCGATGCCCGGCGCCGGCGCTTCTTCGATGACCTTCTGGTGGCGGCGCTGCATGGAGCAGTCGCGTTCGCCCAGCCACACGGCGTTGCGTCCGCCGTCGGCCAGCACCTGGATTTCCACATGGCGAGGGTTCTCGAGGAACTTCTCCATATAGACTTCCGGGTTGTTGAACGCGGCGCCCGCTTCCGAACGCGTCATGGTGACGGCGTTCAGCAGCGCGGCCTCGGTGTACACCACGCGCATGCCGCGGCCACCACCGCCGCCGGCGGCCTTGATGATGACCGGATAACCGACTTCGCGCGCCGTACGGATGATTTCCTGCGGATCGTCGGGCAACGCGCCCTCGGAACCGGGCACCACCGGCACGCCGGCTTCGATCATGGCGCGCTTGGCGCTGACCTTGTCGCCCATCAGGCGAATGGTGTCGGGGCGCGGGCCGATGAACACGAAGCCGCTCTTTTCGACGCGATCGGCGAAGTCGGCATTTTCGGACAAGAACCCGTAACCCGGGTGGATTGCCTCGGAATCCGTGACTTCGGCCGCCGAAATGATGGCGGGCATGTTCAAGTAGCTGTCACGCGACGGCGCAGGCCCGATGCACACGGATTCATCGGCCAGGCGCACGTACTTGGCGTCGCGGTCGGCCTCGGAGTGCACCACCACGGTTTTGATGCCCAGCTCGCGGCAAGCGCGCTGAATGCGCAGGGCGATTTCGCCCCGATTGGCGATCAGGATTTTTTCGAACATTTTCAGCTATCAGCCAATGACGAACAGGGGTTGACCGTACTCGACGGGCTCACCGTTTTCGACCAGGATTTCTTTGATGACGCCGGACTTGTCGGCTTCGATTTCATTGAGCAGCTTCATCGCTTCAATGATGCAGAGCGGGTCGCCTTCCTTGACGGTGGAGCCGACGTCGATGAACGGCGCGGCGCCCGGATTCGGCGAGCGGTAGAAGGTGCCGACCATGGGCGCCTTGACCACATGGCCCTGGATCACCGGCGCGGCTTCCGCGACGGGAGCGGCGGGGGCGGCGGGCGCGGCCGGCGCGGCGGTGTGCACGCCGGCTTCGGGCTGGTGATAGGCCACCGGCTGCAAGGTCTGCGAGAACTTGACGATGCGAACCTTGCCTTCGCCTTCGGTGATTTCCAGCTCGGCGATGCCCGATTCAGCCACCAGGTCGATCAGGGTTTTGAGTTTTCGGAGGTCCATAGAAGCTGCTTCCCGAGATAGTGTCGGCAACGTCCCGGTGTTCGGGTTCGCGCCATATAAGATGTAAAAGCCGTGAATTGGTGCGAGATCAGTGCCGCACTGCGTAACGCAGCGCCGCTTCGTAGCCGTCCGCGCCCAGGCCGCTGATAAGGCCTACCGCCAAGTCGGACAGATATGAGTGATGCCTGAAGGGCTCTCGCTTATACAGATTGGACAAATGTACTTCAATAAAAGGGATCGCGACCCCAGCCAGCGCATCGCGGATCGCGACGCTGGTGTGCGTATATGCCGCCGCGTTGATGATGATGAAGTCCGTGCCGTCTTGCCGGGCCGCCTGGATGCGGTCAACCAGCGCACCTTCGTGATTGCCTTGCCACGCCGTCAGCGTGGCGCCCAGCTCGCCCGCCAGCAACTCAAGCCCCTCGTTGATCTGGGACAGCGTCAGGCTGCCGTAGATGTGAGGTTCCCGTGTGCCTAGCAGGTTCAGATTCGGGCCATGCAATACCAGTATGTTTTGCGCCATGCGCTTGCCAATGAGTGGATTGCCAATTGTTGGCAAAACAGCCGATAAACCAGCTTTTTACGCCAATTCCTATTATTTGTCCAACAGACTTACGCCTTGAGGCCGGATAGCGTTTGATTCAGGTCATCGGGCTGGATTTCACCCAGTATTTTCCGGTTAATACTGCCATCTGCATTGAAAACGATGGTAAAGGGCAGGCCTCCACTCGGATTCCCCAGTTTGCGCAGGGTGTCGATGGCGCCGGCCCCGATTACCCACAACGGGTAGGAAACCTGTACTTTCTCGACAAATTTCTGCATGTTGGCGGCGGAATCGACACCGATGCCGACAAAACGGATTTGGGGGTATTTTTTCTGCAGGGCGTCGAGTTCCGGCATTTCCTTGACGCAGGGCGCGCACCAGGTTGCCCAGAAATTGACGACGATGGGCTGGCCTTTCCAGGCAGCCAACGACTGGGTCGCACCATTCAGGTCGGGCAGTTGCAACCGCATCAGCGCAGCGACGGGGTCATCGGCGGCGGGAGCGGGCTGCGGTTTGTTGCGGCCCAGAAGCGTGTAGCCGCCCGCGACCGTGGCGGCTATGGCCACGCCGGCGGAAAGAAGTAGGCGTCGATTCATGGCGCGATCATAACCGTTGCGGCCGGTTTGCGCCGCAATCGCCCAAACGCCCTGGTACGCCCTGGGTGGGCGGCGGCGGGACGGCTGCCTATCTATACAATGCAGGGCAGGAGAGTTTTCAATGCACCTGCATATTCTTGGCATCTGCGGTACGTTCATGGGCGGCTTGGCGCTGATCGCGCGCGCCGCCGGGCATAAGGTCACGGGTTGCGACGCGGGCGTGTATCCGCCCATGAGCACCCAGCTGTCCGAACAGGGAATCGAGCTGATCGAGGGCTTCGGCCCCGAACAGATGGCGCTCAATCCCGACCTGTACGTGATCGGCAACGTGGTCAGCCGCGGCAATCCATTGATGGAAGCCATTCTGGAATCCGGCGCCCGCTACGTGTCCGGCCCGCAATGGCTGGGCGACAACATCCTGCCCGGCGCGCATGTGCTGGCCGTGGCCGGCACCCATGGCAAGACCACCACCAGTTCGATGCTGGCCTGGATCCTGGAAGCCGCGGGGCTGGCGCCCAATTTCCTGATTGGCGGCGTGGCGCAAGACCTGCAGGTGTCGGCGCGCTACGACCCGGCGCGCCGCCCCTTCGTGATCGAAGCAGACGAATACGACACGGCGTTCTTCGACAAGCGATCCAAGTTCGTCCATTACCGCCCCCGCACGGCCATCCTGAACAACCTGGAATACGATCACGCTGACATCTTTCCGGATCTGGCAGCCATCGAAACGCAATTCCACCACCTGGTGCGCACGATCCCGGCATCCGGCCGCATCCTGCGTCCAGCCCGCTCCGATGCGCTAGACCGCGTGATTGCGCGCGGATGCTGGTCGGAAACCGTCACGTTCGGCCCCGATGGCGCCTGGCAAGCGGGCGCGCCCGACGCCGACGGCGCTTTCGAGGTGCTGCACGACGGCGCTCCCGCCGGCACGGTGCGCTGGGCCCTGACCGGCGAGCACAACCGCATGAACGCGCTGGCGGCGCTGGCCGCCGCCGAACATATCGGCGTGCCGGCCGCCCTGGGCATCGAGGCCCTCACCCGCTTTGCCGGCGTCAAACGCCGCATGGAACTACGCGGCACGGTCAACGGCGTCAAGGTCTACGACGATTTCGCACACCACCCCACCGCCATCGCGACCACGCTGGAAGGCCTGCGCCGCCAAGTCGGCCCGGCCCGCATCCTGGCCGTGCTGGAACCCCGTTCCAACACCATGAAGCTGGGGGCCATGGCTGCCCGCCTGCCCGAATCGCTGGCTGACGCTGACCTGGTGTTCTGCTTTGGCGCCCGGTCCGGCAAGCACGCCCTGGGCTGGAACCCGGCCGAGGTGCTGGCGCCGCTGGGCGAGCGCGCTTCCAGTTACGATGATATCGACGCCCTGGTGGCGGCCGTGGTGCGCGCCGCCCGGCCCGGCGACCAGGTGCTGGTCATGAGCAACGGCGGCTTCCAAGGCATCCACGGCAAGCTGCTGGCCGCCCTGGAGCCGCGCGGCTGAGGCCCCAGGCCCCTGACCCGTATTCAGGCCGACCACCGGAAAGGCACGCCATGATCCTTTATCTACACGGCTTTCGTTCGTCGCCGACCTCTTTCAAGGCCCGCATGATGGCTGACGCCATGGCCGAACGCGGCCTGGCGCAGGATTGGGCCTGCCCGCAACTGCCCGCCAGCCCGCGCGAAGCGGCTGAGCTGGCGCTGGGCATCGCCCGCCGCCAGCTGGCCCAGGCGACCGATCCGCTGGCGCTGACGGTGGTGGGCTCCTCGCTGGGCGGCTTTTACGCCACCTGGCTGGCCGAACAGTTGGGCTGCAAAGCCGTCCTGCTCAACCCCGCCGTGGAGGCCGCGCGCGACCTGGCCACCCAGGTGGGCGAGCACCGCATGTATCATTCCGACGCGCCGTTCGTGTTCCTGCCCGCCTATGTGGACGAACTGGCCGCCCTGCACGTGGCCCGCATCACCCGGCCGGAGCGCTACCTCCTGGTGGCGGCGACGGGCGACGAGGTGCTGGACTGGCAGGAAATGCGCGATCGCTATCCGGACTGCCGCCAGCGTATCGTGCAAGGCAGCGACCATGGTTTGTCCGACTTCGCCACCTGGCTGCCCGAGGTGCTTGATTTCGCCCTTGGCTCCCAGCCGGATGGCCCCAGATAATCCGCCGTACTCAACACTCTATATATAGCTGCGCAAGGCGGCGCGTGCGCGCCGCCCAGGACGACCCTCACCATGTATGTGTTTTACGAAGACGACGGCAGCTTCAAGGCCGGCCATATCATGTCCGAAACCGATGCCAGCCTGCAGGTGGAATCGGAATCGGGCAAGCGCAGCAAGATCAAGCGCGCCAATACCTTGTTCACGTTCGCCGCGCCCGAGCCGGCGGTGCTGATGAGCCAGGCGGCCGCGACCGCCGACACGCTGGATCTGCAATTCCTGTGGGAATGCGCGCCGCAGGAAGAATTCGACACGCCCGCGCTGGCGGCGGATTACTTCGGCCACGCGCCCACGCCGGTCGAGCAGGCCGCGCTGCTGATGCGCCTGCACGGCGCGCCGGCGTATTTCCATCGCCGCGGCAAGGGCCGCTACCGCCCTGCCCCGCCTGACATCCTGGCCGCCGCCCTGGCCGCGCTGGACAAGAAGCAGCGCCAGGCCGAACAGCAGCAGGAATGGGTCGACGAGATGGCTGCCGGGCGCCTGCCCGAGCCGATCGCCCAGGCCGCCGAATCGCTGCTGATCCGCCCGGACAAGAATTCGCAGCAATGGAAGGCGCTGGACGCCGCCTGCGCCAAGCTGGGCAAGAGCCCGGACCGCCTGCTGCTGGAACTGGGCGCCTGGCCGCACGCGCTGGCGCTGCACAAGCGCCGCTTCCTGGCGGTGAATTTCCCGCGCGGGCTGGCGTTCCCCGACCTGGAACTGCCGCCGATCGACCGCGAACTGCCGCTATCGGACGCCGAGATTTATTCGGTGGACGATGTGACAACCACCGAAATCGACGATGCGCTGTCGGTGTCCACGCTGCCGGACGGCAATCTGCGCGTCGGCGTGCACGTGGCCGCGCCCGGCCTGTCGGTGACGCGCGACAGCGAGTTCGACAAGCTGGCGCGCGCGCGCCTGTCCACGGTGTACATGCCGGGCGACAAGATTCCGATGCAACCGGACAACGTGATCCGCGCGTTTTCGCTGGACGCGGGCCGCGAGGTGCCGGTGCTGTCGCTGTACGTGACGGCCAACCCGGAAACGGGCGAGGTGATCGAGTCGGAGACGCGCCTGGAGCGCGTGGTGGTGCGCGAGAACCTGCGCCACAACATGCTGGACAAGCAGGTGACCGAGGAAAGCCTGTCGGATCCGGCGGCGGACCTGCCCTACGGCCACTGGCTGCGCCCGCTGTGGAAGCTGGCGCAGGCGCTGTCGGCACAACGCGAAAATGTGCGCGGCAAGCCGGAAAACAATTCGCGGGTGGAGTACAGCTTCTATCTGGATGGCGACCCCGACGACCCGGATACGCCGGTCCGCCTGGTACCGCGCCAGCGCAATGCGCCGCTGGACCGGATGGTGGCCGAATACATGATCCTGGCGAACAATCTGTGGGGCGGACTGCTGAACCAGCACGGGGTGCCGGGGATCTACCGTTCGCAGCAGGCGGGCCGGGTGCGCATGAGCACGCAGGCGCTGCCGCACGAAGCCATCGGGGTGCCGCAATATGCGTGGAGCACGTCGCCGCTGCGCCGCTATGTCGACTTGGTGAACCAGTGGCAGCTGATCGCGGCGGTGGAACATGGCGTTTCGGCGCGCCTGGTGGCGCCGTTCAAGCCGCGCGATGCGGACCTGTTCGCGATCATCGGGGCGTTCGATGCGCAGTATGCGGCCTGGGCGGAGTTCCAGAGCGCGATGGAGCGCTACTGGTGCCTGCGCTGGCTGAAGCAGAACCACATTACGCGGACGGTGGCGCATGTGCTGCGCGAGGATCTGATCCGGTTTGCGAATTGCCCGTTGGTGACGCGGATTGGGGGGATGCCTGAATTGGAGCGGGGGACGGCGGTGGAGGTTGAGATTCTGGGGATGGATGAGTTGTCTTTGGAATTGGATTGTCGGTATGTGGGGGAGGTCAGTATTTCTGCTTCTGCTTCTTCTGCTGCTGATTCTGAGGACTCGGGTAGCTGATTGCTTCTTTGTTCTTCGTAGGTCGCCCGTCGCGGGGGTGGCTTGCGGAGTGGGCGCCCACGATTGCGGTCCGGCGCGCGGGCGCCGGACTTCCCCTTCGTCATCTTCGTTGTCGCCTTCGGCGCCTGCCTTCAGATTCCCTCGGGCGCATCGAGGTTGCCCACTCCGCAAGCCACCCCCGCGACGGGCTACGTTCATCTTGGTTTGACGCGCTGTTAGAGCCGTGGTCAGGGGCGAATTTGCTGCTGCCCGCCGATGACGGCCGCGCGGGCGGCCGCCAGCGGCTTACGCGGTGTCTTGGTTTGCTTGATGACGCTTGCGCGCTTTTCATCAGTTGCTTGCTTGGTGCCTTCCGCATTTTGGGGTGGGCGGCGATGGGCGGCGCGATGATGAGTGGTTTGCGTTTGAAGGGCGGCGGCGCGCCGCCCATCTTTGTGGGGGCCGGGGTACTTGCCGAATAGCACTTTTCTGAGAGGGCTGGGGCTCTTGCCGAATAGCGCCTTCCTGATGGACAGGGATTCTCGCCGAACAGCGCTTTTCTGAAGCGCCCGAACCCGTACCTACCAGTGCTCGTTTGCGGGGCCGCCGGTTCATCGCTCACACCCTCCACCGACCGCGCTTGTTTTTCTCTTCCCCCCACCCCGAGTCGCACTCCCCCTTTCTTGCGACTCACCCTCCAACCGACCACCACCCATAGGCCAAAGAAGGCCGCCCGCGCGGCCGCTTTTGGCGTCCCCGCAAGATCTTCCATTGCCGCCGGGACGTTCCCCAAGAATGCCAAGCACGCTGTCCGCCCCGGCGGCGGTCAAGATGCCGCAGTGGAGCTCGCGGCGTTGGCGGTCTCCCGTGCGCGGGGCGTCGATGCGCCCGAGGGAATCTGAAGGGAGCCGAAGGCGGACGAAGATGACGAGGGGGAAGTCCGGAGCGAAGGCTCCGGACCGCAATCGTTGCCCCGCGCACGGGAGACCGCCAACGCCGCGGGCGGCCTCGAGAACAACAGCGTCCCAAAAACAAACAGCCTCCCGTTAAACTCCCCCCAAAAACCACAACAACATTGGAGAACAGACATGCGCATTTTGCTGGTCGAGGACAACCTTGACCTGGGCGATGCCGTGGAAAGCAAACTGCGCTCGGCCGGCCATAGCGTGCAATGGGTGCGCAATGGGCTGGAGGCGTTGCGGTGGGGGCTGGACGAGACTTGGGATGCGTTGGTGCTGGACATCAACCTGCCGGGCAAGGACGGGTTCACCGTCATTCGTGAATTGCGGGCGGCGGGGCTGGAGGCGCCGGTGCTGGTCGTGACCGCCCGGTCTGAAATCGAAGACAAAATCGACATGCTTGACCTGGGGGCAGACGATTACCTCGTCAAGCCTTTTGACCTGCGCGAGCTGGAAGCCCGCTTGCGGGCACTGTTGCGGCGGCCGGCGGGGCAGACTAGCAGCGTGACCACCTATGGCAACCTGAGCCTGGACCTGGCCAACCGGCATGTGATGCTGTCCGGCGCGCCGCTGGAACTGGGGCGGCGCGAATTCCGGCTGCTGGAGATATTGCTGGGCAAGTTGGGGCAGACCGTGGCCAAGGAGCGGTTGATGAACCAGCTGTTTGATCTGGACGATGGCTCGCTCAATGCGCTGGAGTTGCTGATTTCGCGGCTGCGCAAGAAGCTGGCGGGCGCGTCCATCGACATCGTCACCGTACGCGGCGTGGGGTATCAGGCCCGCAGCCATGAACACGCCTGACAGCTTTTCGATCCGCCGCCGCGTCTTCACGCTGGGCGCGGTGCTCCTGGCCTGCGCGTTGCTGGGGCTGGTGTTTTTCTTGCGCGGTTATGCCCAAAGGGCAGCGGAGCAGGCGTTTGACCGGTTGCTGGCGGCGTCGGCGCTGACCATTGCCGGGTCGGTCCAGATCGAGGACAACGGCGTCACGGTGGAACCGCCGGTGTCGTCGCTGGCGATGCTGTCGGGCAGCGAGCGGGTGTTCTATGAAGCGCGCACCTCCAATGGCCGCCTGATCACGGGTTATGGCGATCTGGCGCCGGGCTTGCCGCTGGCGCAGTCGGCCACGCCGGTGTTCACCTACCTCACCTATCACGACGAACCCGTGCGCGTGGCGACCGTGGGCCGGCTGGTGTCGGCCAGCCAGCACGCGGGCTGGGTCACGGTGCGGGTGGCGGAAACGCTGGGGTCGCGAGAAGAGCTGGCCGACGAGATATTGGGACGCAGCGTGCTGCCGCTGGTGGTGGTCTCGCTGGTGGCGCTGGGCCTGTTGTGGTTCGGGGTGCAACGGGCGTTTGCGCCGCTGGCGGTGGTGGAACGTGAATTGCGGCGGCGGGCGCCGGATGATCTGGCTCCGTTGGTGACGCCGGTGCCGACCGAAGTGCGGCGGCTGGTGGAGGCGCTGAACGCCTTCATGCAGCGGCTGTCCGGCCTGATGGATACCTTGAACACCCTGGTGGCCGACGCGGCGCACCAGGTGCGCACGCCGCTGGCCTCGCTGCGGGCACAGGCCGAAGTGGCGCTGGACGAAACCGATCCCAAGCGCCTGCACGAGCGCCTGGGCCGCATCCATTTGAATGCCACGCACGCCAGCCAGCTCATCAACCAGCTGCTGATGGACGCGACCATCACACACCGGCTGGGCAAGGGCTCGCGCGCGCCGGTGGGCGTGGCCGAGACCATCAACGAGACCCGCCGGCGGATCGGGCCGCTGGAAGCGCAGCGGCTGCGCATCGAAATCGCGCCGCAGGTGCGGCGCGCCCGTATCGCGGGCGATCGCGTGGCCCTGCGGGAAATGCTGCGCAACCTGGTGGACAACGCGCTGCGCTATGCGCCGGATGGCACGGTGGATATCCAGGCCACGCCCGTGGCGGGGTACCGGGTGGCGCTGACGGTGTCCGACCGCGGGCCGGGCATCGCCGATGACGAAAAAGATGCCGTGCAGCAACGCTTCACCCGCGGCCGCACCGGAGAATCGCAGCCGGGCTCGGGCCTGGGCCTGGCCATCGTGCGTTCGGTCGCCGTGGCGCATGGCGGCTCGCTGTGGCTGCAGGACCGCCCGGGCGGCGGCCTGATGGCGCGCGTGATCCTGCCGTTGGCGCGCCAACGCAGCGGCTACGTCGGCCGCACGCTGGCCGGCTGGCTGGGCGCCGCGGGCGCGGCGATGCTGCTGTGGCTGGCGCCGCCCGCCGACGTGCGCGCGGCGGACATTCCGGAAATCGTCACCCGCTATCCGGCGCCGCAGCCGTCGTCGCGCGTGCTGACCATCGCCGGGCCCACCGATACGCCGGTGGTGGCGCCGCTGATCCTGGGCTTCCAGGCGCAACGGCCAGACGTCACCGTGGTGTACCGCGAGATGGGCAGCCGCGAACTGTACGAGGCCGCCATCGACAACCAGTTGCCGGACGTGGACGTGCTGATGAGCTCGGCCTCGGACCTGCAGATCCGCCTGGCCAACGACGGCTACGCGCAGCGCTACGCCTCGCCCTATGCGGCCAAGCTGCCGTCATGGGCGGTATGGCGCAACGAGGTCTACGGCTTCACCTTCGAGCCGGCTGTGATCGTCTACAACCCCAAGCGCTACACCGAGGCCACCGTGCCGCGCTCGCGCCAGGATCTGCTGCGCACGCTGGAACACGACCACGCGCGGCTGCATGGGCGGGTCGGCACCTACGACATCTCGCGCAGCAGCGTGGGCTACCTGATGGCCGAACAGGACGAGCTGGTGTCATCCAATTTCTGGGGCCTGGCCAACGCCTTCGGCCAGGTCGGCGTGCGGCTGTCGGCCACCAGCGCCGAGCTGCTGGACGCCATCGAGAACGACGAGATGGACCTGGGCTACAACATCCTGGGGTCCTATGCGCTGTCGCGGCAGGCGGCGGGCAGCAAGATCGGCATCGTGTTCCCGCAGGACTACGTGCTGGTGCTGGCGCGCTCGGTGCTGATCGCCCGCAAAGCGCCCAATCCGGACCTGGGCCGCGCGCTGGTGGACTGGCTGCTGTCGCCGGCCGGCCAGCAGGTGGCGTCCAGCCACGCGGCGCTGGGCTCGATCATGGAAGACACGCCGGGGCGCTGGACCTCGGAAGCGGTGCTGGCGCGCTCGCAGGGTATCGTGCAGCCGGTGGTGCTGTCGCCCGCGCTGCTGGTGGGCCTGGACCAACGCCGCCATTCGCGCTTCGTGCAGAACTGGATCCGGCTGGTCACCGACACGCCCGAACGCCCCTGAGGCGGGTCGTCACGGATAGCGCCTTGCCGTGACGACGGCCCGGCCCCCAATACCGGGATTACCCCTATTCAGCATGCCGCGCCATGACAGGACGGCGACAGACGCCGACACCTAAGATGCGACCGAGCAGGCCATAGCGCCTGTCGATACTAATTCCAACGGAGACAAGACCCATGCTTGCCAAGTCCAGACTGGCGGCCGCCTGCGCCGCCGCATTCGCCATCGCCGCCGGCAGCGCCTACGCCCAATCCGTGCCCGCGGGCTACCCGGCCGACTACCAGAAGATCCTCGACGGCGCCAAGAAGGAAGGCAAGGTCGTGATCTATTCGACCACCGACACCAAGGCCGCCGGCCCCATCATCAAGGGCTTCGAAGCGCTGTACCCGGGGGTCAAGGTCGAATACAACGACATGAACAGCACCGAGCTGTACAACCGCTACATCAGCGAACAGGCAGCGGGCGGCACCAGCGGCGACATCGTCTGGAGCTCGTCGATGGACTCGGCCCTGAAGCTGGCCACCGACTACGCGCTGCAGTACAAGTCGCCCGAGATCGGCAAGCTGCCGGCCTGGGCCGTCTGGAAAGACTCGGCCTACGGCACGACCTACGAACCGGCCGTGTTCATCTACAACAAGCGCCTGATCCCCGCCAACGAAGTGCCGACCACGCACGGCGCCCTGGCCAAGCTGATCGCCAGCCAGCCGGACAAGTTCAAGAACAAGGTCACCACCTACGACATCGAGAAGTCGGCCGTGGGCTTCATGCTGGCCGTGCAGGACAAGGCCAATGACCCCAAGTACTTCGACACGCTCAAGGACATCGCCAAGGGCGGCCTGATCGTGCAGTCGTCCACCGGCACCATGATGGAACGCGTGTCGTCGGGTGAAAACCTGATCGGCTACAACATCCTGGGCTCGTACGCCGAAACCCGCGCCAAGTCCGATCCGTCGCTGGGCGTGGCCTACCCGACCGATTACGCGCTGGTGTTGTCGCGCGTGGCGTTCATCAGCAAGAAGGCCAAGAACCGCAACGCGGCCAAGCTGTGGATGGACTACCTGCTGTCGCAGAAGGGCCAGGAAATCATGGCCAACCAGGCCGATCTGGCCTCAGTGCGCGACGACATCGAAGGCGACAACGATGTGGACGGCATGACCAAGAAGCTGGGCGCCTCGCTCAAGCCGATCCCGGTCAACGAAACGCTGCTGGACTACCTGGAACAGAACAAGCGCCTGCAATTCATCAAGGACTGGCGCGCCGCGGCAGGCAAGTAAGGCCGCCGGCGTCACCGGAGGCCACGGCGCCTGCGGCCGCCGGCACGCGGGAAGGCGGCAAGCCGCCCCCCGCCAGGCCGCCCGCCGGCCGGACTTTCGCCTTCGGGTGATTGCCGGCGGGTGATCGCCAGCGGGCGCCCCCCGCGTCTATCGACACAACAGGATTACCCCATGCAGTCATTGCGCAGAAAATGGCAGTCCCTGCCGCGCGGCGTGGTGGTGCTGATCACAGCCTTGGCCATCTACGTGCCGCTGTCGTTCATCATCATCCAGAGCTTCCTGTCCGCACCCTTCTTCTCGCCGTCCAAGGTCTTCAGCCTGGACGCGTTCCGCTTCATCTTCGCGGACCCTGATTTCTACAAGGCGCTGAAAAGCGGCTTTATCCTGGCCTTCGGGCTGGCCATCATCGCCATCCCGCTGGGCGGCATGCTGGCCTTCCTGATGATCCGCACCGACCTGCCCGGCCGGCGCTGGATCGAGCCCCTGATCCTGGTGCCGGTGTTCGTGTCGCCGATGGTGCTTGGCTTCGGCTACGTGGTCGCGGCCGGTCCGGTAGGCTTTTTCTCGATCTGGGCGCAGAACCTGCTGGGCTTCGTGCCCTGGAACGTGTATTCGCTGACCAGCATTGTGATCATTGCCGGCCTGACGCACGTGCCGCATGCCTACCTGTACATCTCGTCCGCCCTGCGCAGCATGGGTTCCGACGTCGAGGAAGCGGCCCGCGTGGCCGGTGCCTCACCGCTGCGCGTGATGGTGTCGGTCAGCCTGCCGATGGTGCGCCCGGCCATGCTGTACGCGACCGTTCTGCTGTTCTTCCTGGGCTTGGAAGTGTTCGGCCTGGTGCTGGTGCTGGGTGATCCGGAAGGCAACCTGGTGCTGGCCACCTACCTGTACAAGCTGACCAACAAGCTCGGCATCCCGTCGTACCACCTGATGGCCGCCGTCGCCGTGGTGCTGATCTGCATGACGATTCCCCTGGTCATGCTGCAGCGCCGCCTGATGCGCACCGCCAACCGTTTTGTCACCGTCAAGGGCAAGGCCTCGCGCGCCCGTCCGCTGCCGCTGGGCAAGTGGCGCTGGGTGGCGGGCGCCGTGGTGGCGTTCTGGCTGCTGGTCACCATCGTGGTGCCGCTGATGGGCGTGCTGCTGCGCGCGTTCGTGTCCAACTGGGGCATGGGCGTGTCGCTGTTCGACGTGCTGTCGCTGGACGCCTTCCGCACCGTGTTCGCGCAACCGAACCTGATGCGCGCCATCGTGAACTCGGTGGCCATCGGCGTGTTCGGCGGCGCGCTGGCGGTGATGTGCTACATGTTCGTGGGCCTGGCGATGCACCGCAAGCCGGACAACGTCACCCGCTTCATGGACTACAGCGTGCTGGTGCCGCGGGCCGTGCCCGGCCTGCTGGCGGGCCTGGCATTCCTGTGGGTGTTCCTGTTTGTGCCGATGTGGCTGGACAACGCGCTGGACCCGGACCTGGGCGGCTGGCTGTCGGGCCTGCCGTTCGCGGAATGGCTGCGCGAGAACTTCATTGAATGGCTGCGCGCCATGCGCAGCACCATCTTCAGCGTGTGGCTGGCCTACACGGTGGTCTGGATGGCCTACGGCCTGCGCCTGATCTCGTCGACGCTGCTGCAAGTCGGTCCCGAGCTGGAAGAAGCCGCCCGCAGCGCCGGCGCGCGCCGCGGCCAGGTCACCCGCCACGTCACCGTGCCGCTGGCCAAGTACGGCCTGATCGGTTCGTGGCTGCTGATGTTCCTGATTTTCGAGCGTGAATACTCCACCGGCGTCTACCTGTTGTCGCCCGGCACCGAGACCATCGGCTCCATGCTGGTGTCGCTGTGGGCCTCGGGCGCCATCGACATCGTGGCCGCGCTTTCCTTCATCAATATCGTTCTGGTCGTGATCGGCCTGGGCATCGCCCTGCGATTCGGAGTCAAACTTCATGATTGAGCTTTCTGTAGAAGACCTGCACCTGGATTACGGCGACAACCCGGTGCTCAAGGGCGTGTCCATGCAACTGCGCCAAGGCGAGGTGGTTTCGCTGCTGGGCCCATCGGGCAGCGGCAAGACCACGCTGCTGCGCGCCGTGGCGGGCCTGGAAGGCCCCAAGCGCGGCCGCATCACCATCGGCGACCGCGTGGTCTACGACGGCGGCGCCCGCAAGGAAATCCCGGCCGAAGAGCGCAACCTGGGCCTGGTGTTCCAGTCCTACGCGCTGTGGCCGCACAAGACCGTGTTCGACAACGTGGCCTACCCGCTGAAGCTGCGCAAGGCGCCGTCCGCCGAAGTGCGTGAACGCGTGCAGGCCGTGCTGGACCAGTTGGGCCTGGGCAAGCTGGGCCACCGCCATCCGCACGCGCTGTCCGGCGGCCAGCAACAGCGCGTGGCCATCGGCCGGGCGCTGGTGTACAGCCCGCCCGTCATCCTGCTGGACGAGCCGCTGTCCAACCTGGACGCCAAGCTGCGCGAAGAGGCCCGCGCCTTCCTGCGCGAACTGATCATCCGCCTGGGGCTGTCGGCCCTGATGGTGACGCATGACCAGAGCGAAGCCATGGCCATTTCCGACCGCATCCTGCTGCTGAACAACGGCAAGATCGAACAGCAAGGCACGCCGCAAGAAATGTACGGCTCGCCGTCCACCCTGTTCACCGCCGAGTTCATGGGCAGCAACAACCGCCTGGACGGCAAGGTCACGGAAGTGCGCGACGGCCAGGCCCGTATCGAAGGCCGCGGCTGGGCGCTGTGGGGCAAGGCCGGCGAGGGCGTGACGGCCGGCCAGGACGCCACCGCGGTGATCCGGGTCGAACAGGTCCGCCTGGCGGACGATCCCGACGGCAACCACCTGGACATGCCGCTCCTGACCAGCATGTACCTGGGCGACCGCTGGGAATATCTGTTCCGCACCCCTGACGCGGATCCGGCCAACACCCTGGCGCTGCGCGCCTACGGCCCCGAAGGCCGCGAGCCGGGCCCCTGCCGCCTGGCCCTGCCGGCCAACAAGGTCTGGGTCTTCCCGCGGCCCTCGAAGTAACCGCTACGGGCAGCCACAAGTGACGGCGGCGGGCGGAGTGGCTCTACAATGCGTGCGTGCAACGCCTTGCTGATTCCCCTTCCCCGCTGAACCGTACGCTGCGGTGGCTGGGCGCGCCCGCCCAGCATTACCTGCGCATCGGCATCGCGATCTCGCTGTTGGTGCACGCTGGCGCGATGCCGATGCGCAGGTAATGCTGGGCGGGCGCGCCCAGCCACCGCAGCGTACGGTTCAGCGGGGAAGGGGAATCAGCAAGGCGTTGCACGCACGCATTGTAGAGCCACTCCGCCCGCCGCCGTCACTTGTGGCTGCCCGTAGCGGTTACTTCGAGGGCCGCGGG
>NZ_LZZT01000054.1 GCF_014170305.1 Achromobacter sp. UMC71 | reverse complement strand
GGGGGGGGCCCGGCGGCGTCCCTGAAACGACGCAACCCGCCGGTCGCGCGAACGCGCCAGGCGGGTTGGGGGACAGCTTGCCGGCAAACCGGCCGGGAGCCGATCCGGAAAGATAGATGCACGCAGCCCGGCAGCCGGTGCGCGAGGCGGGCCGGCGGGGGCGCTGCGATGCCGCGCTTAGCGGATCTCGCGGGCCTCGACGTCGATCACGTCGCCGCGCGGTTGCGTGGCGAACGGGGCGCTGGCGGACTGGAAGGGACCCGGACGGGCGCCTTGGCGCTGGCTCCAATAGGCGCGAACGCCGAAAGGCTTGCCGCGCACCTTGGCGACCACGTACAGGATCGCCACGGCGATCGCCGTGGACAACATGAACACCAGCGCCATCGCCATGCCGATCAAGGCCAGGGCGGCGAATAAGACGGCTCGGAAGAAGCGGATGAGAGTATTGGTCATGAAAGTCGGATGCAAAACGCAGCGAAAGGTTCCCGTGTATCCGCTATCCTTTAGGGGATGGCGGCCCGCAGAAGCCGCGCTGCCTACGGAACCACAGTGATATGAGTATAACGATAGACCAAATCCGCGCCGCGCTGCGCGCCGCGCAAGACCCGAACACCGGACTGGACCTAGGCGTATCTGTAAAAGATCGTGACATTCAACAGGTGGGGGGCCGTGTCGCCCTGACGCTCGAACTGGGCTATCCCGCCGATGGCGTGCGCGACCAGGTGCGCGACCTGGCCGTGGCCGCGCTGGCCGCCGCCGGCGCGCCGGACGCCCAGGTGACCGTCACCTGGAAGGTCGCGGCGCACGCCGTGCAAAAGGGGCTCAAGCCGCTGCCCAATGTCCGCAACATTGTTGCGGTGGCCTCCGGCAAGGGCGGGGTGGGCAAGAGCACCACGGCCGTGAACCTGGCGCTGGCCCTGGCGGCCGAGGGCGCCAAGGTCGGCCTGCTGGACGCCGATATCTACGGCCCCAGCGTGCCGACCATGCTGGGCGTGTCGGGCCGTCCCGAAAGCCTGGACAACAAGAGCATGGAGCCCCTGACGGGCCATGGCCTGCAGGCCAATTCCATCGGCTTTCTGATCGACGCCGACTCGCCGGCCATCTGGCGCGGCCCGATGGTCACCCAGGCGCTTGAACAATTGCTGCGCCAGACCAACTGGCGCGACCTGGATTATCTGATCGTCGACATGCCCCCGGGCACCGGCGACGTGGCGCTGACCCTGGCGCAGAAAGTGCCGGTGGTGGGCGCGGTCATCGTCACCACGCCGCAGGACGTGGCGCTGCTGGATGCCCGCAAGGGCCTGCGCATGTTCCAGAAGGTCGACGTGCCGATCCTGGGCGTGGTCGAGAACATGGCGATCCACATCTGCTCGCAGTGCGGTCACGCCGAACACATCTTCGGCGAAGGCGGCGGCCAGCGCATGGCCCAGCAATACGACACCCCCTGGCTGGGCAGCCTGCCGCTGACGCTGGCCATCCGCGAGCAGACCGACGCCGGCACCCCCACCGTGGTGGCGGACCCGGGCAGCGAAGCCGCGGCCCTGTATCGCGGCATTGCCCGGAAACTGGCGGCGGGCGTCGCGGCGCTTCCCCGCGACATGGCCGGGAAATTCCCGTCCATCGTCGTGCAGCAGCCGACCTGACGCATGCAGTGGGCAGCCCGGGCCTTCTTGGCTGGACTTTTCGTAGTGGCGGGCGAGGCCGCCGCCAAACGCCCTGAGATCATCGTGGACCCCGGCGGCGTGCCGCCGGCCGCGTTGCAGTCGATCACCGAGGCCGTGGACGCCATCGCGCGCCTGGCCGAAGACCAGGACGGCGGCGAAATCAACCGGCTGCGGCGCCGCGCGCGCGACGCCACGCTGGCCGCGCTGGCCACCCAGGGCTATTTCACGCCCACCGTCACGCTTGAAGCCGGCACCGACATTGGCGGCGAAACCTGGGACATCGGCATTGTCCCTGGCAAGCGCACGATGGTGTCCTCGGTCGATTTGACCTTCACCGGCCGTATCACCCGCCCGGAATACGCGGCCCGCGTGCAGAAGTTGCGCGACGACTGGCTGCTGAAGGTCGGCCAGCCGTTCATCAACAGCGATTGGAACAAGGCCAAGTCCGCCTTGCTGGACGCGGTCTCGGTGCGCGACTTCATGCTGGCGCGCATGACCGCGTCCGAAGCCGACGTGCAGGCCGACACCGCATCTGCCACTTTGCGCGTCACCATCGACAGCGGGCCGCAGGTCCGCATGGGCGAGCTCAGCACCGAAGGGCTGGAGCGGGTGCCGAACAAGCTCATCACTCGTTACGTGCGCTATTCGCCGGGTTCGCCCTACGACCAGAACCGGCTCGATGAATGGCAGCAAGACCTGCAGTCCACCGCATTCTTCCGCGGCGCCTTCGTGGCGTTGCGCCAGCCCGGTAGCGCCCAGCAACCAGCCGAGCCCGCCTCGGACCGGGCCCGCGCGCCGGGGGCGGCCAACGCGGCGGAATCCGCCCCGGCTGGCGACCCCGTCGTGTCCGGCGCCATGCCGCCCCCGCCCGCCGTCTACGACTCGAACGGCGAAGTCACGCTGCCGGTGCAGGTGCGGGTGGTGGAAGCGCCGCCCAAGCGCTTCTCGGTATCGCTGGGCGTGGACGACGAGGCCGGCGTGCGGCTCGAGTCGCTGTACCGCCAGAACGTGGTGTTCGGCCAGCCGGTCACGATGGAGTCGGGCTTCAGCGTGGACCGCCTGCAGCAGCGCGTCTACACCGATGTGTACCTGCCGCCGACCGAGCGCGGCTACAAGGATTCCATCGGCGTGCTGGCGCAGCACTCCGACATCCAGGGCCTGGACGTCACCCGCTATGCCCTGGGCGCCACCCGCAGCCAGGAACGCAAGGGCGCCGGCGACAGCCGCGTCACGTACGAAACCCGCTGGGGCCTGCTGCTGGCGCAAGACCACGTCAAGATCGACGGCGGCGATGAATACACGTTGCCCACGCTGACCGCCACCGGCGAGTGGCTGCGGCGCGACGTGGACAACAAATACGACCCGCGCGAGGGCAACCTGATCGCGCTGGGCGGCGGCGTGGGCGTTACGCTCGATACCGGCGAACCCTATACCCGCGCGCGCTTCCGCGCCCAGAAGTGGTGGCCGATCGGCAAGCTGGACGTGCTGACCATCCGCGGCGAAGTCGGCCGAGTCTGGGCCAACGGCAATGTGCAGGTGCCGGACGATTTCGGTTTTCGCACGGGCGGCGCCCGTTCCATCCGCGGCTACAAGTATCAAAGCATCGGCGTAAAGCGCGACAACGCCACGGTGGGCGCGCCCACCCTGGTGGTCGGCAGCATCGAGTACGACCACTACTTCAATGAACGCTGGGGCATGGGCGTGTTTGTCGATGCCGGCGATGCGGCCCAGTCGTTTGGTGACATGTCGATGGCGGTGGGCTATGGCGTGGGCGCGCGGGTGCGCACGCCTGCCGGCCCGCTGTTCCTGGACCTGGCCTATGGCCAGCGCGAGCGCGACCTGCGCCTGCACTTCTCGCTGGGGATCGCGTTTTGAGGGCGTTGCGAAAATTCCTGCGCCAGGTGCTGGTGTGGTGGCTGCCCGGCCTGGCCATGCTGGCTGTGCTGGCGTGCAGCTTCGTGTTCTGGCTGCTGGCGTCGCAGACCGGCTCGCGCCTGCTGCTGACCACCGCCGCCCAGCAGATGGGCGGCCAGGCGCTGGATGTGCGCGGCGCGATCCTGCGCGGGCTGGACGTCGGCCGGCTGGACCTGACCGTGGGCGGCACCCGCATCGATATCACCGACCTGCGCCTGAACGTGCATTGGCGCGCGTTGGGCGACCGGCTGCTGCACGTGCGCGAGCTGTCGGCCGGCAGCGTCAACATAGCATTGACCTCCAGCACCGAGGCGCCCGCGGCCGACGAACCCTCGGAGCCCTTCGCCTTGCCGTCGCTGCCGGTGGACATCGCCGTCGACAGGCTGGCGCTTGGCGATTTCCATCTATTGCAGGACGGCCAGGAACTGCCGGTGACGCTGGGCGACCTGAACGCCACGTTCGCTGCGGGCCGGCAGCAGGGCGCGCAACTGCGCATTGCCAGCCTGCGCGTGGGCCATGAAGTCGGGCAGGCCCAAGTCAGCGGACAGGCCGAATTGCAGCGCCTGGCTGATCCCTGGCCATTCGCCGCCCGCCTGGACGTGACGGCGCGCGGGTCCGGTCCGGACTCGCCGTTGTGCCAGGCCGATCAGCTCAGCGGCAAATTCGCCCCGCCGACCAAGACGCAGGCGGCGCCCGTCAAGAAGCCGGCAGGTGCCGCCAAACCGCCTGCCGGGGCTGCCCGCAAGCCCGACGGCAAGCCGGCCGACGCGGCCAAGGCGCAAGCCGGCACGCCCAAGGGCAAGGCCGCCGACCAGCCGGCCGACGCCGAGCGCGAACGGGTCGGTCCGCCGGCCCCGGCTTGCCAGGTGATCCTGAGCGCCGACGCCGCCGGGTCGCTGGACGGCATCCAGGCCAAGCTGGACGGCACCGGCGCCGGCCTGGCGCTGGAATTGGTCGCCGACCTGGCTCCGCGCACGCCACTGGTGCTGCGCAGTGCCCGGGCCGACGCGCAATTGCCGGACAAGTCCACACTGTCCGCGCGCCTGGACCTGCAGGCGGTGGACGGCCGCCCGGGCCGCGACCGCATCGCCGGCACGCTGGCGGCGCGGCGCCTGGACCTGTCGCCCTGGCTGGGTGAAGGGATCCCGCAGGCAGTCGTCAGCGCCAATGCGCAGATGAGCGCGGAATTCGAGAACCTGGACCAGCTGCGGCAGGCGGCCATCGACCTGCGGTTCGAGGAGGGCGCGCGCTGGAACAAGCAGCCGCTGACGGGGGCGGTCAAGGCGCAGGTGGACATCGCCGCGCCGGCGGGCGAGGCTGCCGCAGCGCCGGCCGCCGCAGCATCGGCTGCCGCAACACCCGCCAAGCGCGCCGCCACCACCCCCGTCGACGAACTGTTGACCGGCCTGCGCATCCACGGCCTGGACATCGACCTGAAGCTGGGCGGCAACCGCGTCCGGGCGCAGGGCGAAATCGACGCGTCCGACGGCAACCTGACGCTGGACGCGCAGGCGCCGCAGCTGGATGCGTTCTGGCCCGGCATTCCGGGCGGCGCCGACCTCAAGGGCAAGCTGACCGGCACGCCGGCCGCGCACAAGGGCGACTTCACCGCCGGCTACAACCCGGCCAAGCCGCGGCCCGGTGTGCTGGGGCAGGCGCGGGCGCAGGCCGCCATCACCTTCGCCGGCGGCTGGGGCCAGGGCCCGGCCGGCGAGGCCGAAGCGGCCCTGACCGGCTGGCGCGGCACGTTCTCGCGGCTGACGGCCGACTCCGCCGGTTTCGCCGTGTCGGTCGACCGCCCCGTGACGCTGTCCTTCCTGCCGTCGGCGGTCGCGCCGCAATGGCAATGGCAGGTGGGCCAGACCGCGCTGGGCGTGACCCTGCCGGGCAAGGAAAAACTGGTCATCGCCCACAAGGGCTCGCGCGGCGGGGCCAAGCGCTGGGAAACCGCCGGCCAGGCCGACAACCTCGTCATCACCGCCGCCATGGCGCGCCAGGTGATCGCCGCAGTCGACCCCGAGGCCGCCGCCAAGCTGCAAAAAGGCCCGAAGCGCGTGAACGCGATGGTGGCCGAAGGCCAGCGCCGCATCGCGCTGGACGTGCTGTGGGACTTGAAATTCGATGGCCGGCTGGGCGGCCGCGCGCGCATCGCGCGGCGCGACGGCGATCTGCTGATCCCGGGCGACCCGCCCATCCCGCTGGGCGTGAAGGCCCTGGTGCTGGACCTGACTGCCACGCCGACCTCGGCCAATGCCAGCCGCCTGGACGCCAAGCTGGACCTGGCCACGGACAAGATGGGCAAGATCGCCGGCACCGGCACCGCGGTGCTGCTGGTGGACGCTCAGGGCGGCATGGCGCTGGACGCGCGCCAGCCCATCCGCGCCAAGCTGGATGCGGACATCACCGACCTGGCCTGGGTCGGCCTGTTCGTGGGCGATTCGATGGAAATCGGCGGCCAGGTCAAGGCCAACCTCGACGCCCAGGGCACGCTGGCCGGCAAATGGAGCGCCAGCGGCGCGATTCGCGGCGACAAGCTGCGCGTGGTGCGGATCGACGACGGCGTGCGCCTGATCGACGGCACCCTGTCGGCGCGCCTGGACGGCGACAAGCTGGTGCTGGACAGCCTGCGCTTCCCGGCCTCGCTGCGGGTCATGCCCGCCGAATGGCGCACCAGGGAATGGATCACCACCAATCCCGAGGCCAAGGACGGCTACGCCGAGGCGCGCGGCCAATGGAACCTGATCGACGGCGGCGGCAACGTGCGCCTGACCCTGTACCGCTTCCCGGCGCTGCAACGGTCGGACCGCTACGCCATGGTGTCGGGCACCGTCGACCTGACGGCGCAGATGCCGCGCATCGACATCGTGGGCGACCTGAAGGCGGACGCAGGCTGGTTCAGCCTGGAGATCCTGCAGGGCGTGCCCTCGCTGGACGACGATGTCAAGGTGCGGCGCGTGGGCGATGACCCCGGCGCGGTGTCCACGCCGCTGCAGACCAGCATGAACCTGAAGTTCGACATGGGGCCGCGCTTCTACATTACTGGCATGGGGCTGGACGCCGGGTTGCTCGGGTCGATCCAGATCCTGCTCAACGATGGCCGCCTGACCGGCGTGGGCGCGCTGCGCACCCGCGGCGGCGGCATCGAGGCCTATGGCCAGAAGCTGCGGCTGCGCCGCGGCACGCTGACCTTCCAGGGCCGGCTGGACAACCCGCTGCTCGACATCGAGGCGCTGCGCACGGGCGAACAGGTCGAGGCGGGCGTGAAGGTGGTCGGCACCGCGCAGCGTCCGCGCATCGACCTGGTGTCCTATCCGGACGTCAGCGACGTCGAAAAGCTCTCGTGGCTGCTGCTGGGCCGCGGCCCGGACGAAAGCGGCAGCGACGCCGCCTTGCTGCTGTCGGTCGGCACGGCGCTGCTGGGCGGCGGCCAGCCGTTCTATAAGCAGTTCGGGCTGGACGACGTCAGCGTGCGGACCGGCAACCTGGGCAGTTCCGGCAGCATCCTGCCCGACCGCACCGTTGCCGGCGACGTCAATCGCGACAGCGACAGCCAGTTGGCGACCCAGTTCCTGGTGGCCAGCAAGTCGTTCGCCAACGGCATCACGCTCAGCGTGGAGCAGGCGCTGGCGGGCAGCGACACGGTGGGACGGGCCAGCTACCGCCTGGCGCGGGGCCTGTCGCTGGACCTGAAGGGCGGTTCGGTCAACGGCATCGCGCTGGTCTACCGCACCTTCTTCGGGGACTGACAGGGGCGCCGCCGCGCCCCGGTCGGGGACGGGGCGGCGCGCTCGGGATAAAATGAGGCCCATTCAATCCGCAAGCACTCTCCCACCATGAGCATCAAAAGCGACCGCTGGATCCGCCGCCAGGCCGAAGCTGGCATGATCGAACCCTTTGAAGCGGGTCAGGTCCGCACGGCCAATGGCGGGCGCATCGTCAGCTATGGCACCAGCAGCTACGGCTACGACGTGCGCTGCGCCGACGAATTCAAGATCTTCACCAACATCAATTCCACCATCGTCGATCCGAAGAATTTCGACGAAGGCTCGTTCGTGGATTTCAAGGGCGGCGTCTGCATCATTCCGCCCAACTCGTTCGCGCTGGCCCGCACGGTGGAATACTTCCGCATCCCGCGCAGCGTCCTGACGATCTGCCTGGGCAAGAGCACCTACGCGCGCTGCGGCATCATCGTCAACGTGACGCCGCTGGAACCCGAATGGGAAGGCCACGTCACGCTCGAGTTCTCCAATACCACGCCGCTGCCCGCCAAGATCTACGCCGGCGAAGGCTGCGCGCAGATGCTGTTCCTGGAAAGTGACGAAGTCTGCGAGACCTCGTACCGCGATCGCGGCGGCAAGTACCAGGGCCAGACCGGCGTCACGTTGCCGCGCACCTGATCCGTCCGAATCGGGCCAGGAATACCTGGCGCCTTACGCCCCGCGCCCCGGCGCGGGGCGCAGGTAATCGATATCCCACTCGCTTTCCCCCACCTGCACGAAGCCGTGCCGGCGGTAGAAGCGGTTCGAGTCGCTGTCTCGCAGCGCACCCACGCGCACCGGCAGCCCGCGGCTGTCGGCATCGCGTAGCAGGCGGCCCAGCACCTGGCCGCCCACCCCCAGCCCTTGCGCGGCGGGGACGACATACAGATGATCCAGCCGCAGTCCGTCGCCGTCGGGGCGCAGGGCATAGAAGCCGATGCGCGCGCCGTCGCGCTCGATGAACCAGGTGTGGCCCGGCTGGAACGTGCTGCGCAGCCGCGCTCGCGCCCGTTCGGGATCGAACCGGCCCAGGCGTTCCAGGCTTTCCTTCATGGCCTCGATGCGGATGGCCAGCAAGGCCTCGAAGTCGGCATCGGCCGCGGGCACGTCGCGTAGCGCCGACGCCGTCAGCGCGTCGTAGCCGCGCCCCAGGAACTGCATGATGCAGATGCCATGGCCGAACGGGTCGCTCAGGTGGGCGATACGGCCCCAGTCGTGCGTTGCCGCGGGGTCTTCCAGCCGCGCGCCCGCCGCCACGGCGCGCCGCACGGCGCTGTCGACGTCCTCGACCACCACGTCCAGATGCACCGGAGTCCAGTGGCGCGCATAGTCGCGGGGCTGGCGCACGGCCCCCGCGGCCGGTGTGCCGGCGGCCTTTTCCAGCAGGTAGATAGGCGCCGAGGCGCCCAGCATTTCGGCGGCCTTGGGCCCCAGGCGCCGATGCAGCGCCAGCCCGAAAGCGCGTTCATAGAAGCCGATCGCCTGCTCGAGATCGGGTACATCGATATTGACCAGGATACGCATGGGGTTTTCCGCCGGGACCAGGCGCAAAACATAGCATGGCCTGCGGCGAGGCGGGCACGCCCGCGCGAGATCGTTGCCGCGCTAAAGAACCCCGTGCCGCGACCGTAAAAAGGGATATGTGTTTGCCGATTTGGCGACGTCATCTCTGCAAGCGTGAGCAAGGCCCTATCCGTGCGTTACCCCCATATCCCCTGGCTGCCCCTGTTGTTCTACCCTGCGCTGCCGGTATTCGCGGCGGCCGGGCTGCTGCTGTGGCAGCAATGGCCGCCGGCGTTGACGCAGATCGTGCCGTTCGTGCCGTGGGTCATGACGCTGGTGGGCGCGGCCATCTGCCTGATGTACCAACGCTCGCAGACCCTGGCGCTGATGCTCAGCGTGCTGGCGGCCGTGGCCCTGTGGCCCGCGCTTGCCAGCCAGGCGCCGTGGGCGGTGGGGCCGGCGCTGGTGTGGTGGTCGCTGGCCTACACCATTAATGCGCTCTGGGCCGAACGCTCCAGCCTGCTGCTGGACATGGCGGCCCGCATCGGCCTGATGGCCGTCGGCGCGGCCGCCATTGCCCTGGCCGGCAAGGAAGGCGTGGCGGGCCTGTTCGAAACGCTGGCGGTGCAGGGCGTGCTGGCCCGGCTAGGCCTGCCGGTGCAGGCCCTGGCGGCGCTGCTGGTGACCGGCCTGACCCTGACCCTGCTATTGCTGCGCTATGGCCGTCCGCAGCAGGCCGGCCAGTGGCTGGGCTTCATGTGCATGGCGTGGGCGCTGCCGCGCGGCGCGCAGCATCCGCTGGAACTGGCCGTGATGGCCTCGGCCGCGCTGACCGCGTTGTCGATTTCGCTGGCGCACGAGGGCTTTCACATGGCCTTCCGCGACGAGCTGACCGGCCTGCCCGGACGCCGCGCGCTGAATGAACGGCTGCAGCGCATGGGCCGCGTCTACACGCTGGCGATGGCCGACGTGGATCATTTCAAGGCGTTCAACGACACCCATGGCCACGACGTAGGCGACCAGGTGCTGCGCATGGTCGCGTCGCAGTTGCGGCGGGTGGCGGGCGGCGGCTACGCCTACCGGTACGGCGGCGAGGAGTTCACGCTGGTGTTCCCGGGCAAGACCGCCGTCGAGGCCATGCCGCACCTGGAGACCGTGCGACGCGCGATCGAGGCCTATCAGATGCGCCTGCGCGACAAGCCCGCGCGGCCCAAGGCGGATCAGGTGGGCCAGCGCCGGCGCGGCGGCCGGGGCGGCCGCCATTCGCGTCCGCTGCGGGTGACGGTCAGTATCGGCGTGGCCGAACGAGGCGATGCGCTGCGCGCCCCGGACGCCGTCATCAAGGCGGCCGACCAGGCGCTCTACAAGGCCAAGGACGGCGGCCGCAACCAGGTCTGGGCCTACGGCGCGCGGCGCCGCGCGGGCTGACGGGGCAGGGCGCGCTATTTGCCGGCCAGCGGCAGCGCCATCAGCAGTTCGTCGTACAGCACGCCGTTGACGCACAGCGCCTCGCATTCGTGGCCGTATTCCTCGAACCCCAGCGTGACGTACAAGTTGAAGGCGGCGTCGTTGTTGGCGGTGACGCTCAACTGCACCCGGCGCACGCCGCGCATGCCGGCGGCATGGTCGATCGCCGCGCGCATCAGCAGCCGGCCCAGGCCCTGGCCGCGCTGGCCGGGCGCCACGTACATGCTCCAGACATGCGCCTTGTGCCGCATTTTCAGCTTGCGCTGGCGCGCCACGCCGACCATGCCGGCCAGCGCGTCCTGCACGAACACGCCGAACATCGCGCTGTCGTTGGCCGGGGCGATCCAGCCACGGATGTCGTCCAGTGTCAGCGTGTGTTCCTCTTCGTAACTTGATCCGAATGCTTCCGGGGTTTCCCGCAGGGCGTCCAGGCGCAACTGGCGCAGGGCGGGCGCATCGGCGGGGGTCAGACGTCGGACAAGCGCGGCGGAAACGGACGGCATGGGGCGAAGTGTTGGGAATAGGGTACGGTCGGGGACGCTACCGGCCAGTATAGGCGGGGGGGCTGCCTATAATGGGTCTAACGCCGCTTGCGGTTTTCACAAAGGAGCCAATGATGTTCGGTTTCCTCAAGATAAACCAGGACGCCAAGCGCGACGAAGTCCAGGAAGAGTTCGTGGCGCGCGTGGCCAACGCCGCCCAGGATTTCGTCCACGCAGCAGGAGCCTCCGGCGTCGGGCTCGATTATTCGCTGTCCAGCATCCATGCGCTCGATACGGCGCTTGAAGCCGCCCACGTCGGCGCGCTGCCCCTGACCCCCATGCAGACCGTCGGCGCCGCCGCCTACCTCTACGAAGTCGCGCGCCGGGCCCATGGCGGCCTGTACGAGGTCTGCGACGACGAAGACCCGGTCGTGCTGGTCTGCGGCGAACCCGAAGCCGAGGTCTGCTTCGGCGCCATCGCCAAGGTCGAGCGGCGCATCCGCTATGGCGCCGCCGAGGCCATTGCGCCGTACTTCGACCTGTTCACCGCCGCCCTCCAGGCCGGCGAGGCGCGCGTGATCCGCTAGGTTTTTCCGCCTTCTGCGCCCCGCTTCGGGAAAACCATAGGGTCTGGAGAAAATCCGCCCTACAATTCCGCCATTCCCGCTAGCCTGGCGGGGCCTTTCGCGCCGCCTGTCATCAGACGGTTTTTCACTAGAAGTACACTCGCGTCCGCCATAACGGTCCGATTCGCTTGCCCCAGGAGCGCCTGCATGAAATTCCGCTTCCCTATTTTCATCATCGACGAGGACTACCGTTCCGAGAACGCGTCCGGTTTGGGTATTCGTGCCTTGTCTGAAGCGATCGAGGCCGAGGGCGTCGAGGTGATCGGGGTGACCAGTTATGGCGACTTGAGTTCGTTCGCCCAGCAGCAAAGCCGCGCCAGCGCCTTCATCCTGTCGATCGACGACGAGGAATTCGACGTCGATTCGCCCGAGGACGTGGCCAGCGCGATCAAGAACCTGCGCATGTTCATCGGCGAACTGCGTTTCCGCAACGCCGACATCCCCATCTACCTGTACGGCGAAACGCGCACCTCGGAGCACATCCCGAACGACATCCTGCGCGAACTGCACGGCTTCATCCACATGTTCGAGGACACACCCGAATTCGTGGCGCGCCACATCATCCGCGAAGCCCGCAGCTACGTGGACAGCCTGCCGCCGCCGTTCTTTCGCGAGCTGGTCAAGTACGCGCAGGACGGCTCCTATTCCTGGCACTGCCCCGGCCACTCGGGCGGCGTGGCGTTCCTGAAGAGCCCGGTGGGCCGGATGTTCCACCAGTTCTTCGGTGAAAACATGCTGCGCGCCGACGTCTGCAACGCGGTCGACGAACTGGGCCAGTTGCTGGACCACACCGGCCCCGTCGCCGAATCGGAACTGAACGCCGCGCGCATCTTCCATGCCGACCACTGCTATTTCGTGACCAACGGCACGTCCACCTCGAACAAGGTGGTATGGCACGCCAACGTGGCCGCCGGCGACGTGGTGGTGGTGGACCGCAACTGCCACAAGTCGATCCTGCACGCGATCACCATGACGGGCGCGATCCCGGTGTTCCTGCGCCCCACGCGCAACCACCTGGGCATCATCGGCCCGATTCCGCTGGAAGAATTCCACCCGGACAACATCCGCAAGAAGATCGAGGCCAACCCCTTCGCGCGCGAAGCGGTGAACAAGAACCCGCGCATCCTGACGCTGACGCAAAGCACGTACGACGGCGTCATCTACAACGTGGAAATGATCAAGGAGCAGCTCGGCAGCTATGTCGACACGCTGCACTTCGACGAAGCCTGGCTGCCGCACGCCGCGTTCCACGAGTTCTACAAGGACATGCACGCCATCGGCCAGGACCGCCCGCGCAGCCAGGACGCGATGGTGTTCGCCACCCACTCCACGCACAAGCTGCTGGCCGGCATCTCGCAGGCTTCGCAGATCATCGTGCAGGAATCCGAGACCCGCAAACTGGACCGCAACGTTTTCAACGAAGCGTACCTGATGCACACGTCGACCTCGCCGCAATACGCGATCATCGCGTCGTGCGACGTGGCCGCGGCCATGATGGAACCCCCGGGCGGCACCGCGCTGGTCGAGGAAAGCATCCGCGAAGCGCTGGACTTCCGCCGCGCCATGCGCAAGGTGGAATCCGAATTCGGCAAGAACGACTGGTGGTTCAAGGTCTGGGGCCCGAACCGCCTGGTGTCCGAAGGCATCGGCAACCGCGACGAATGGGTGCTGGAAGCCAACGACCACTGGCACGGCTTCGGTGAAATGGCCGAAGGCTTCAACATGCTGGACCCGATCAAGGCCACGGTCATCACCCCGGGGCTGGACATGTCGGGCAGCTTCGGCGAAACCGGCATCCCCGCGGCGCTGGTCTCCAAGTACCTGACCGAGCACGGCGTGGTGGTCGAGAAGACCGGCCTGTATTCGTTCTTCATCCTGTTTACCATCGGCATCACCAAGGGTCGTTGGAACACGCTCTTGACCGCGCTGCAGCAGTTCAAGGACGACTACGACCGCAACCAGCCGCTGTGGCGCATCCTGCCGGACTTCTGCAAGGTGCATCGCCGTTACGAGCGCATGGGCCTGCGCGATCTGTGCCAGCAGATCCACGAAGCCTACCGCGAGCGCGATGTGGCCCGCCTGACCACCGAGATGTACCTGAGCGACATGGTGCCGGCGCTCAAGCCGTCCGACGCCTTCGCCCGCATGGCGCACCGCGAGGTCGAGCGCGTCGACATCGACCAGCTCGAAGGCCGCGTCACCGGTGTGCTGCTGACGCCGTACCCCCCGGGCATCCCGCTGCTGATTCCGGGCGAGCGCTTCAATCGCACCATCGTCCAGTACCTGCAGTTCGCGCGCGAGTTCAACGAGCGCTTCCCGGGCTTCGAGACCTACATCCACGGCTTGGCCGACGAAGTGGGTCCGGACGGCGAGAAGCGTTACTACGTCGACTGCCTGATCGAAGACTGATCCGGTCCGGAGTCCCGATGTTCGATGTTGCCGTTCTCGGCGCCGGCGCCGCTGGCATGATGTGCGCAGCGGTCGCCGGCCAGCGTGGCTTGCGGGTGGTGCTGGTCGACCATGCCGAGCGCCTGGCCGAGAAAATCCGCATTTCCGGCGGAGGCCGCTGCAACTTCACCAACATCGGGGCCGGCCCCGCCAATTTCCTCTCCGACAATCCGCACTTCTGCCGCTCGGCCCTGTCGGGCTATACGCCGCAGGACTTCCTGGCGCTGCTCAAGCGCCACCACATCGCCTGGCACGAGAAGCACCGCGGCCAGCTGTTCTGCGACGATTCCAGCGAGTCCATCATCGAGATGCTGCGCGCCGAATGCGATACGGGCGGCGTGCAATGGCGCATGGGTTGCCAGGTGGCCGAGGTGGCCCACGGCGAGGCCGGCTTCGCGCTGCGCACCAGCCAGGGCCCGATCCGGGCCGCCAAGCTGGTGGTCGCCACCGGCGGCATGGCGATTCCGCAACTGGGCGCGACCGACTTCGGGCTGAAGCTGGCGCGCCAGTTCGGCCTGAAGGTGGTCGCGCCGCGTCCCGCGCTGGTGCCGCTGACGTTCGATCCGGCCCAATGGCAGCCCCTGGCGGAGCTGTCCGGCGTGGCGCTCGAGGTCAATCTGCACACGGGGCAGGGCAAGACCCGCGGTGAATTCCTCGAAGACCTGCTGTTCACCCATCGCGGCCTGTCGGGTCCGGCGATCTTGCAGATTTCCAGTTTCTGGAAGCCCGGCGAACCCATCGTCATCGATCTGGCGCCTGGCCGCGACCTGGCCGCCGAGCTGCTGGCGGCCAAGTCCGGCAACCGCCAGCAGTTGCACACGGTGCTGGCGGGCCTGTGGCCCAAGCGCCTGGCCGACCGCTGGCTGCACCTGGCCGAGCAGGACGGCAAGCCCGGCCTGGCGGCCTTGCGCCTGGCCGACGCGCCCGACAAGACGCTGCGCACGCTGGCGCAGGACATCCACCAGTGGACCCTGGTGCCCAGCGGCACCGCCGGCTACAAGAAGGCCGAGGTCATGCGCGGCGGCGTCGACACCCGGGGGCTGGACCAGAAATCCATGCAGGCCAAGACCACCGCCGGGCTGTACTTCATCGGCGAAGCCGTCGACGTGACCGGCTGGCTGGGCGGCTACAACTTCCAATGGGCCTGGGCTTCGGGCGTGGCCTGCGGCAAGGCGCTGTAGGCGCGGCGTCGGGGGCAGCGGGGCGGGCATAGTCCGTCTCTATGACAGCTATTGCAACGTCACCATTGTTATATCAAATAAAAATACATATCATTTATGTTTTCGATAATCAATGCGGCCCCGCATTCCGCGGCACCGTCCTGACGGAGACATCTCATGGCTTACACCCTGCCGACCCTGCCATATGCCTATGACGCGCTCGAACCTCATATCGACGCGATGACGATGGAAATCCACTACAGCAAGCATCACCAGACCTACGTCACCAGCCTGAACGCCGCCCTGGAAGGCGCCGGCATCGCCACCGACGAATCGGTCGAAGCCCTGGTGAGCCGCCTGGACCAGCTGCCCGAGGCGATTCGCGGGGCGGTGCGCAACCACGGCGGCGGCCATGCCAACCACAGCCTGTTCTGGTCCGTCATGTCGCCCAAGGGCGGCGGCGAGCCCCAAGGCGCCCTGGCCAAGGCGATCGACGCCGAACTGGGCGGCCTGGCGGCCTTCCGCGAAGCCTTCACCAAGGCGGCGCTGACCCGCTTCGGCAGCGGCTGGGCCTGGCTTTCCGTGACGCCGGCGGGCAAACTGGTGGTAGAGAGCAGCGCCAACCAGGACAGCCCGCTGATGCAGGGCAATACGCCGATCCTGGGGCTGGACGTCTGGGAGCACGCCTACTACCTGAAGTACCAGAACCGCCGGCCGGAATACATCGGCGCCTTCTACAACGTGATCGACTGGTCCGAGGTGGCGCGCCGCTACGCCGCCGCCGTGGGCTGATTCGGCCAGGCGCGGGGGCAGGTCCATGAACACATTCAGCCGTCATCGCATCCGGCCCGCAGCGACCAGCGTCAGCGTCTGGACGCTGTCGGTGCTGGTCGCCTGCCTGGGCCTGCACCAGCTGTGGGTCTATTTCGACGCGAACGCGCCGCACGTCGCGGACGCGCTGCTGGGCGGCATGGTCGCCGCCGGCGCCACCGCGGCGGGCACGCTGCCCATCCTGTTCGCGCGCACTATTCCCCAGAAAATGCAGGACAGCATGTTCGGCTTCGGCGCAGGCGTCATGCTGGCCGCCAGCGCATTTTCGCTGGTGGCGCCGGGCATCGCGGCGGCTGAATCGCAAGGCGCCGGCCCCTGGGGCGCGGGCCTGACGGTTGGCGCCGCCATCCTGCTGGGCGCGGCGGTGCTGCTGCTGATGGACCGCCTGCTGCCGCACGAACACTTCATCAAGGGCCGCGAGGGCATCGAGGCGCACCGGCTGCGGCGCACCTGGCTGTTCGTCTTCGCCATCACCTTGCACAACCTGCCCGAGGGCCTGGCCATCGGCGTGGGCTACGCCGGCAATGACCCGGTGCGCGGCACGGCACTGGCCACCGGCATCGCCATCCAGGACATCCCCGAAGGGCTGGTGGTGGCGGTGGCCTTGCTCGCCGCCGGCTACAAGCGTGCGTTCGCCGTGGCGTTGGGCATGCTGTCGGGGCTGGTCGAACCGATCGGCGCGGTGCTGGGCGCGGCGGTGGTGGGCTGGTCGGCCGCGCTGTTGCCGTGGGGGCTAGGCTTTGCGGCGGGCGCCATGCTGTTCGTGATCAGCCACGAGATCATCCCGGAATCGCACCGCAAGGGGCACGAGGTCTACGCTACCTGCGGGCTGATGCTGGGCTTTGTGCTGATGATGCTGCTGGATACGGCGCTGGGGTAGCGGCCGGCGCGGCTTTGCGGTCCGGCCAGGGCCCGTACCGGGCCTCGCGCAGCGCTGGGCGGCAGCCGCGTTTCGCGGTATGCTTTCGGCGCTGTCACGCATGTTGCGGGAGAGAGCGGCTGCCTTCGGCGGCCGCCGCCGAAGGCGCAATTCGCCCGGAATCGCTCAGGTATCCCATACCGCACATGTTTGCCCTGTCCCGGTTTTTACCGCGTGGACGGGGCAAAACAGTACTCTGGAGAGACCTGGCGCCGCTGCCCAATCAGGGACATAGCGCGCAGCCCAGGCGCCGAAGGTGCAAACCCGCCATGCGGGGCAACTCTCAGGCAAAAGGACAGAGGGGCGGAAAATTCAGCCATTGCGTGGGGGCATGCCGCCCGTCCGCCAATGGCATTCCGTAACCCTGGCACCGCTGCCGCTCCGGAGTACCCGCGCATGTCCGCAACCCTCAAACGCACCCCGCTGGCCGACGAACACATTGCCTGCGGCGCCCGCATGGTCGATTTCGGCGGCTGGGACATGCCCCTGGCCTACGGCTCGCAACTGGAAGAGCACCACGCGGTGCGCCAGGACGCCGGCATGTTCGACGTCTCGCACATGCTCAACGCCGACGTCACCGGCCCGGACGCCTTTGCCTTCCTGCAGCGCCTGGTGGCCAACGACGTGGCCAAGCTGACGGTGCCGGGCAAGGCGCTCTACACCTGCATGCTGAACCCGCAAGGCGGCGTCATCGACGACCTGATCGTCTACTTCTTCGCCGTTGACGAGTGGCGCGTGGTGGTCAACGCCGGCACCGCCGACAAGGACATGGCCTGGATGCAGCGCGTCAAGCAGGCCGGCAAGTTCGACGTCGCCATCACCCCGCGCCGTGACCTGGCCATGATCGCCGTGCAGGGCCCCAACGCCCGCGCCAAGGTCTGGGCCGCGCGTCCGGCCTGGCAGGCCGCCAGCGAACCGCTGACCCCGTTCGTGGCCGCGCGCGTCGGCGACGACACCCTGGTGGCCCGCACCGGCTACACCGGCGAAGACGGTTTTGAAATCGTGCTGCCCGCCGCCGAAGCCGTGCCGCTGTGGCGCGACCTGGCCGCTCAGGGCGTGCGCCCGGCGGGCCTGGGCGCGCGCGATACGCTGCGCCTGGAAGCCGGCATGAACCTGTACGGCCAGGACATGGACGAACTGACCCAGCCGGGCGAAGCCGCCCTGACCTGGACGGTGTCCCTGAAGAACCCCGAGCGCCGCTTCATCGGCCGCGACGCGCTGGAACAATTCGCCACGCCCGCCGCCTTCGTCGGCTTGAAGCTGCAGGAACGCGGCGTCATGCGCGCCCACATGGCCGTGCGCACCAAGGACGGCGTGGGCGAGCTCACCAGCGGCACCATGTCGCCCACGCTGGGTGTGTCCATCGGCTTTGCCCGCCTGCCGCAAGGCGTCGTTGCGGGCGATACGGTCGAAGTCGACATCCGTGGCAAATGGGTGCCCGCCCTGGTCTGCAAACTGCCGTTTGTCCGTAACGGCAAAGCCGTCGAACACTCGTAAACTCGAAGCTTCGCGCTACCGGTCCCCCTGGGGGCGGGCCGCTGGCGCGAGGCGCGCAACACCATTCTCTTCTACCCGAATCCCTCAGGAGTTCCCATGAGTCTGCCCACCGATCGCAAGTACACCGAGTCCCATGAATGGGTCAAAGCCGAAGGCGACGTGTTCGTCGTCGGCATCACCGATACCGCCCAGGACCAACTGGGTGATCTGGTCTTCGTCGGCGACGTCAAGGTCGGCGCCAAGCTGAATGCGGGCGAGACCGCCGGCGTGGTCGAGTCGGTCAAGGCCGCTTCCGACATCTACGCCCCGGTCACCGGCGAGATCGTCGCGTTCAACGAAGAACTCGAAAACAACCCCAACCTGATCAACGAATCGGCCTTCACCGCCTGGATCTTCAAGATCAAGCCGGTCAATGCCGCCGATGCCGACAAGCTGCTGGACGCCGCCGGCTACGAAGCCGTCGCCAACGGCTAAGCCTGTCCGGACGGGCAGCGGCGCCTGGCGCCGCTGCCCGTCTGCAAGACGCATCACCGTCCGTCCCCCGACGACACCCGCTACCCCGAGATCCCTCCATGTCGCGCGCCCTAGACACCCACACCGACTTCATTCCCCGCCATATCGGCCCCTCCGACGCCGACCAGGCCGCCATGCTCGCCGTGATCGGCAGCGCCAGCCTGGACGCCCTGATCGAAGAAGTCGTGCCGCCCAAGATCCGCAGCCAGGCCCCGCTGGCGCTGCCGCCTTCGCGCAGCGAAGCCGACGTGCTGGCTGAACTGAAGCAGATCGCCGGCCGCAACAAGGTCTTTCGCAACTACATCGGCCAGGGATACTACGGCACGCAGACCCCCAACGTGGTCCTGCGCAACATTCTCGAGAATCCCGCCTGGTACACGGCCTATACGCCCTACCAGCCCGAGATCTCGCAGGGCCGGCTCGAGGCCCTGCTGAACTACCAGACCATGGTCGCCGACCTGACCGGCCTGGACATCTCCAACGCCTCGCTGCTGGACGAAAGCACCGCCGCCGCCGAAGCCATGACGCTGGCGCGCCGCGGCGCCAAGTCGCAAAGCCCGGTGTTCTTCATCTCGCGCCACGTGCATCCGCAGACCATTGAAGTCGTGCGCACGCGCGCCGAAGGCCTGGACATCGAAATCACCATCGGCGACGAAGCCGAGGGCCTGCCGGAATGCTTCGGCGTGCTGCTGCAGTACCCGCACAGCACCGGCTCGGTGTCCGACTACCGCAAACTGGCTGACGCCGCCCACGCCCAGGGCGCCGTGGTGGCTGTCGCCACCGACCTGCTGGCTTTGGCGCTGCTGGCCGCGCCGGGCGAGTGGGGCGCCGACATCGCCGTCGGCTCGGCCCAGCGCTTTGGCGTGCCGTTCGGTTTCGGCGGCCCGCACGCCGGTTTCATGGCCTGCAAGGACGCCTTCAAGCGCAACATGGCCGGCCGCCTGGTCGGTGTGTCCAAGGACGCCCAGGGCAACCCGGCGATGCGCCTGGCGCTGCAAACGCGCGAACAGCACATCCGCCGCGAGAAGGCCACCTCCAACATCTGCACGGCGCAAGTGCTGCTGGCCGTCATGGCCGGCATGTACGCCGTCTGGCACGGCCCGGCCGGCATCCGCCGCATCGCCCACCGCGTGCAGCGCTACACCGCGATCCTGCGCGCCGAACTCGGCAAGCTGGGCATCAAGGTCGCCAACGACACCTTCTTTGACACGTTGCTGCTGGAAACCGGCGCCGCCACCCCGGCCATCCTGACGGCCGCCGAGTGTGAGCACATCAACCTGCGCCGCGTCGACGGCGCCCGCCTGGCCGTCTCGCTGGACGAGACCGTCACCGCCGCCGACCTGCAAGCCCTGGTCAACGTGTTCGCCGCCGGCCTGGAGCGCGATGACGTCGAACTCGACGTCGACTCGCTCGACGCCGTGGCCGCCAGCGGCATTCCCGCCGCCGTGGCCCGTGAAAGCGCCATCCTGAAGCACCCCGTGTTCTCCAGCGTGCAGTCCGAAACCGACATGCTGCGCTACCTGCGCAAGCTGGCTGACAAGGACCTGGCCCTGGACCGCACCATGATCCCGCTGGGTTCGTGCACCATGAAGCTGAACGCCACGGCTGAGATGATCCCCATCACCTGGCCCGAGTTCGCGTTGGTCCACCCGTTCGCGCCCGGCTCGCAAAGCCAGGGCTACAACGAGCTGATCACCCGCCTGTCGGACGCGCTGTGCGAAATCACCGGCTACGACAACATCAGCCTGCAGCCCAACTCGGGCGCGCAAGGCGAATACGCCGGCCTGCTGGCTATCCGCGGCTACCACCAGGCCAATGGCCAGCACCAGCGCAACATCTGCCTGATCCCGTCATCGGCGCACGGCACCAATCCCGCCTCGGCCCAGCTGGCCGGTATGGATGTGGTCGTGGTGGCGTCCGACGCCAATGGCAACGTCGACCTGGCCGACCTGCGCGCCAAGATCGAACAGGTCGGCGACAAGCTGGCCGCGCTGATGATCACCTACCCGTCCACGCACGGCGTGTTCGAGGAAGCCGTTACCGAAATCTGCGACCTGGTGCACCAGGCCGGCGGCCAGGTCTACCTGGACGGCGCCAACATGAACGCCATGGTCGGCGTGGCGCAGCCGGGCAAGTTCGGCTCCGACGTGTCGCACCTGAACCTGCACAAGACCTTCTGCATCCCGCACGGCGGCGGCGGCCCGGGCGTGGGCCCCGTGGCGGTGCGCGCGCACCTGGCGCCGTACCTGCCGGGCGTGGTCAACGAGCAGGGCAAGCTGCCCGGTGAAGCGAAGGTCGGCCCGGTCTCGGCCGCGCCGTTCGGTTCGGCCGGCATCCTGCCGATCCCGTTCGTGTACATCGCGCTCATGGGCGCCGACGGCCTGCGTCGCGCCACCGAAGTGGCCATCCTGAACGCCAACTACATCGCCACCCGCCTGCGCGATCACTACCCGGTGCTGTACGCGGGCCGTAACGGCCGCGTGGCGCACGAGTGCATCCTGGATGTGCGTCCGCTCAAGGAAACCAGCGGCATCAGCGCCGAAGACATCGCCAAGCGCCTGATGGACTATGGCTTCCATGCCCCCACCATGAGCTTCCCGGTGGCCGGCACGCTGATGGTCGAGCCCACCGAATCCGAAGGCGTGGCCGAGCTGGACCGCTTCATCGACGCGATGATCTCGATCCGCGAGGAAATCGCCCAGGTCGAGCGCGGCGAACGCGATCGCGAGGACAACGTCCTGAAGAACGCGCCGCATACCGCGCAGATGCTGCTGGCCGAAGAATGGCTGCACGACTACCCGCGCCAGCAGGCCGCCTACCCGGTGGCTTCCTTGCGCGACGCCAAGTACTGGCCGCCGGTGGCCCGTGTGGACAACGCCTACGGCGATCGCAACCTGGTGTGCGCATGCCTTCCGGTGGAAGCCTACGCGTAATGTGAACAACGGGGCCGCCGTCCAGGCAGCCCCAGCAGCGTTACCTGCGAAGCCCCTGCTTGGATAAGCGGGGGTTTTTTTATTCGAGGTGATGGCCGCCAGCGCAGGATCATCCGTTCCAAGGCATCCGAGACGGACGAAAAAAAAGGGCCGCACATATCCGTGCGGCCCTTTGCGTGTTGCCTCATCCGCCAGCGCGTGAACGGGGCGGCGGGTAAAACGAGTTACTTTGCCGGCGCGGCCGTGATGGTCTTGGCGAAGTCTTCGGTGATGCTGAAGTACGTGTTGATCAGGATCTGCAGGTTGTTCTTGCCGATCCCGCCTTCCGCGTTCATGTCCATCTGCAGCACGGCCTGGTTCTTTTCGTCCAGGTAGGCGCGCGTCCAGCGGTATTCACGGTTCCAGGCGTTGATGGCTTTCAGCGTCGCCGGCTTCTTGGTGGCGTACGTGGCAGTGACGACCAGGTCGTAGCACTTTTCGGTGAAGTCGTTGCACAGGAATTCCATGCGCAGGTCGGTGGCGCCCGTGGTGCCGGCGTCCAGGATCAGCACGGGACCTTCGTCGCCGTCGGTCTTGCGCGTGGTGTAGCCCATGTCGTCGAGCATGCTGACGACCATGTCGACGTTGAATTCCTGCAGCGTTTCGCCGGCGGTGGCCGACGCGGTGTCGCCGTCCATGGGGGTGGCGCCGGCGGCGGGCTCGGACTCTTCGTCGTCGTCCGTCGCGCTCGGGTGCATGCCCATGGAGCCCAACAGGCCCGAGAACAGTTCTTCGGCGGGAATCTTCTTGCCGTTCAGGTCGCCCATGCCGTCGGCGAAATGGAACTTGCCGACGATGTTGTCGCCGTCGTTCTTGCCCACGTTGAACATCTCGGCCATGCCGGACATGCTGCGTACGTTGTCGGCGGCTTCCGCTGCGGCCTTCTCGGCGGTCAGGCCTTCTTTCTTGACGGCGTACTGCACCATCAAGTCCTGCACCATCGGCTTGGAAATGACCAGGGTAGCGTCGATCCGCTTGATGGCCTGGACCACGATTTCCTGCGGCGTCAGGTCCTTGGCGTTGGGCGGGTTGGCCAGGTCCAGCGCGAAGGTCAGCTTGCTTTCGCCCTTGGCGGTCTTCCAGCTGATCGGGTCGATGCTGAACGAGGGGTTGCCGGCCAGCAGCTTGCCGGCGTTGTCCAGCAGCACCTGGAACTGTTCGTCGTTCAGGCCTTCATCGCGCGTGTCGGCCATGTACTGGCGGATCAGCTGGTTGTAGGTGTCCGACAGTTGCTTGACCGCGGCGCCGTCCAGCTTGGCCAGCTTGATCACGGCCTGGGCATTGCCCAGCGCCACGTCGTTCACGGTGATGTCGCCGCTCTGGTAGGCGGCCTGGACGTTGATGTTCTTGTCGTCTTCGGCGACCTTGACGGTGTAGCCGAAGTTGTCGAGGCTGGCCTTGACGTCGGCGTCAGGCTTGACGACCTCGGCGCGCTTGATCTTGAAGCCCGAATCGCCGGTCTGGAGGCCGAACTTGCCCATGCGGGTGTCGACGTCGATGGCCAGGCCCGACAGCAACAGCTTGATGGGGTCGTCGCCCTTGGTGCCGTCCACAGCCAGCGTGTCGGTCTGTGCGTGGGCGGTGACGCCCTGCAGGCTGCGGTCGAAGGCGCCGGTGATGGTCATGCCGCTGAAGTCGACCGAGTTGCCTTCGTGGGTGATCTTGACCGGCGCGATCTGCGAGGTCGAGGCGGTGTTGCCGCCGAAGCTGACCATGGCGTCGGAGATCAGGGGGGCGACGTCGCGGGTCAGCTCGAACAGCGGCTTGACGTTGTCCGTCTTGGCCATTTCGGCGTGCACGAAGGCCAGCTTGGGCGCGATGGCGCCGCGCGCCAGGGCGCTCTTGGGGAAGGGGCCGTGTTCGATGCGGGCGTCGAATTCGATCATGCCGTCGGGCATTTCCTGCGGGCTCTTGTCGTTCTTGACGAACGACAGGCCGTAGCGTGCCTGGGTCGAGAACAGGCTGCGCTCGTACTTGATCTGGTCAATGCGCAGGCCGAACAAAGGCGTGATCTTGGCCAGCTTTTCGTTGGTCTCGGCCAGGTGGCGCTGGGCGCTTTCTTCGATGCGCTTGCCGGTGTACCACGTGGCACCAACCCAGCTTCCCGCTCCCACTATGACCACGGCTAAGGTGATCGCTACGCTCTTTTTCATCGTTTTGCTTTGTCGTTGATTGTCGAGTCAGATCCGGCCGCGGCTCGGCGCCGTAGAACGGGCAGGCGGCGGCATAGACGCATTCATTGGCCTGTAAGGACCCGCGGCGAGTATACCGAGGCAGATCGGGCGTTGAGGGTGCGCGCAGTTACCGAAGATTTCAAAATGAAAGCCGGCGCCCTGGGGCGCCGGCATATTGTCGACAAAACGGGGTTCAGAGCGGATCAAGCGGATAGATGGGCCGCCGCACGTGCTTGAAATCCAGTTGGCCATAATCGGACGTGGTGACGCCCACTCCGGTGCATTCGATGACCTCGGTGGCCATGTCGGAGAAGCCGGCGCGCCAGTGCACTCGGCTTTTCAGCACCACGTAGCGCTTTTGCAGCGGATCGATGCCGGCCGACAGCAGGCAGTTGATGTCGAAGGGTTCCTGGTGGCGCGACACCACCACGATTTCGACCCGGCCGGTATCGATCACCACGGTCAGGCCGGTGTCGTTGCGCACGCCGCGGTACATCGGGCCGCGGTTCAGGTAGACGCCGTCGAATACCAGCTTGACCCGGCCGGTGACGGTCAGCGGTTCGCTGGGCTGCTTGATGGCGGGCATGGCCAGTTTGCCGCCCAGCGCCAGCGTGACCGTGCTGCCCACGCCGGCCGCCGCCGCCTCGCGGGCCGCCTGCGGATCGCAGATGGCGTAGAACACGACGTTGTCCAGTTCCTGGCGCAGCACCTCGGCCAGCACCGCGGTGGTGTCCATGGTGCCGCCGGAGCCAGTGTTGTCGAAATGATCGAGCAACACGACCGGACCTTGTTCGATGGTTTTGGCGCGCGCAATGGTGGGGGCCAGCGGTTCGGGGTGGAACACCCACTTGGCGCGGTCGTTCCAGGCGCGGTCCAGCAGTTCGTCGCGATATTGCTCGGCCTGGGCCAGGTTGCCGTCTGTACAGACCACGGCGCTCAGGCCGGCTTCGCGGATGTCGGCATGCGGAAACCCGACGAACACCGAGGCCGCCAGCACACCGCCGGCTTCCAGCTGCTTGCAGCGTTCCTGCAGCGATTTGTTGGGCTCGGCATGGGTGCCCTGGCACATGACGTGCGGCAGCATGGGCTTGCTGGCCCAGGCCATGACCGGCTTGATCTCGCCTTTCAGGGTGCGCACGATCACGTTGGCGGCCCGCACGCCCGCGGCGCGGATGTCCACGTGCGGATAGGTGTGAAAGCCGCTGATGACGGTGGCGTGGTCGACGATGTCGGCGTAGATATTGGCGTGCATGTCCAGCGTCACGGCGACCGGCGTCTTGGGATCGATCTCGCGCAGCCGGCGCAGCAGGTCGCCCTCGGCGTCTTCGACGCCTTCGGCCACCATGGCGCCGTGCAGGTCCAGCAGAATGGCGTCGAAGCCGCCTTGCTTGACCTGGTCCAGCACCAGCTTGCAGAGCGCTTCGTGGATCTCGGCGCTGGCCGGCCCGCTGGGCCAGGACTCGGCGGCCACCGGCACCACGATCTCGGCGCCGGCGCGGCGGGCGACCTCGATGTAGCCGCCCAGGCCGCTGTCGGTGTTTTCGTAGGCCCGGATGGCGCGCTCGCCTTCCAGGATCTCAGGGGCGCCGCGGAAAAAGCGCGACAGCGGAGTAGGCACGGGCGAAAAGGTATTCGTCTCGTGCTTGATCATTGCCAGAAGCCAACGCATGGGGAGTCCTGTGGGTTGCCGAAGGGGAAAGACCGAAGAGGGCAGACCGGCGCAACCGCCGGTCCGGAAAATCAGGCGGCGCCGGGCGGCTGCGGCCACGGATGTTGCGCGGGGCGCATGCGCTCCCAGGCGCGGGCCACGCGCAGCACGCCCAGGTCGTCAAAGCGCGCGCCGGCGATCTGCAGGCCGATGGGCAGGCCGGCCCGGGTATAGCCGCAATTGACGGACGCGGCCGGCTGCTCGCTCATGTTGTAGGGCAGCGTGTAGCCGATATGGTGCATGGTGGTGGCCACGTCGTTGGTGGGCGCGGCCCATTCGGCGTTGTAGGCTACCACCGGCGCTACCGGCGACAGCACGTAGTCGTAGGGCGCGCAGGCCGCCACGGTCTTGGCGCGCACGTTCAGCGTTTCGTAGTAGCTGCGGAACACGGCCTCGCCGGATTGGCCGCCACCGCTTTCCGCCCAGGTCCGGATGAACGGCAGGATCCTGGCGCGGCGGGCATCGGGCAGGGCGCCCAGGTCGATGGCCGAGCGGGTGCGCCAGAAGCGGTCGACGCCGTCCAGCATGTCGGGCGTCATCCAGGGGTTCATGGGCGTGACGATGGCGCCGGCGGCTTCGAACAGGCGTGCGGCCGCCTCGACGGCCTCGCGGATTTCAGGGTCCAGCGGCAGGCCGCAGCCGGCGTCCAGCTGCAGGCCGATGCGCAGGCCGCGCACGTCCTGGGTGAGGTTGAGCCAATCGAAGTCCTGGAAGGGCAGGCTCATGTGGTCGCGCGCGTCGGGCTGCGACAGCACGCCCATCATCAGCGCGGCATCGGTGATGGTGCGGGTCATGGGGCCGGCGCAGCGGCCCATGAAAGGCGGGTCGATGGGAATGCGCCCCAGGCTGGGCTTGAGCGTGGCGATGCCGCACCAGGCGGCCGGCAGGCGCACCGAGCCGCCGATGTCGGTGCCGATGTGCAGCGGGCCGTAGCCGGCTGCCGCCGCCGCGCCCGCGCCGGCGCTGGAGCCGCCCGGGTTCTTGGTGACATCCCACGGATTGCGCGTCAGCGCATGGAAGCTGGACAGCCCCGAAGACAGCATGCCGTAGTCGGGCATGGTGGTCTTGCCCAGCACCACGGCGCCGGCCTCGCGCATGCGGGCAGCGGGCGGGGCATCGGCGAGGGCGGGCGTGAGATCCGTGGCCGCGGTGCCCAGCGGCACCGGCACGCCGCGGGTGGCGATGTTTTCCTTGATGGTGGCGGGCACGCCGTCCAGCGTATAGCCGCCGCAGACCTGCGGCGTGCCTTTCATCCAGCGCGCTTCCGAAGCGCGGGCCTGCGTCAGCGCCTGTTCCGGATCCAGCGCGTAGGTGGCGCGGATGTGAGGTTCCCAGCGTTCGATGTGCTCCAGCACGGAGCGGGTCGCCTCGACAGGCGACAGCGTCTTGTCGCGGTAGGCCGAGAGCAGTTCCTGGGCCGAAAGTTCATGCGGTTGCGGCATAGCGGGTTCCAGTGTTGAAAGCGCGTCAGGCGGCGGGGTGCGACTGGCCAGCCGCCACGGGCCGGAAATTGCGGAAGTCCCAGTCGCGCCCGGGCGCCGCGTCGATCAGGGCGCGGGTGTATTCGTGGCGAGGGTCGGTCAGCACGGTTTCGGCGGTGCCGGTCTCGACGACCTTGCCGCGCTGCATGACCATGATGGTGTCGCAGATCTGCGCGGCCACGCGCAGGTCATGGGTAATGAACAGCACGCCCACGCCGGTACGTTGGCGCACTTGTTCCAGCAGTTCCAGCACCTGGGCCTGCACCGAGACGTCAAGCGCCGACACGGCCTCGTCGGCCACCAGGATTTCAGGGTCCATGACCAGGGCGCGCGCGATGCAGATGCGCTGGCGCTGGCCGCCCGAGAACTGGTGCGGGTAGCGCCGCATGGCGTCGGGGCTCAAGCCCACCACGGTCAGGGTTTCGCCGGCGCGCTTGAGGGCCTGGTCGCGCGGCACGCCGAAATTGAGCAGGCCTTCGATGATCGATTCCCCGACGGTGCGGCGCGGGTTCAGTGACCGGTAGGGATCCTGGAACACGATCTGGATGCGGCGGCGCACCGGCCGCAGGGCAGCGCCGGACAAGGTGCTGAGGTCTTCGCCACCCATCATCATGTGGCCGGCGGTGGGCTCGATCAGGCGCACGATGCAGCGGGCCACCGTGGACTTGCCGGAGCCGGATTCGCCCACGATGCCCAGGATTTCGCCTTTGCGCAGCGTCAGGTTGACGTCGGTGGCGGCGATCACGTTCTGCGGCGCGCGCCGCGAGAGCAGCGCGCGTTTGCCGCCGTAGGTGCGGCCCAGGCCCTTGACGTGCAGCACCGGCTGGCCGACGGGCGCCTCGCGCCGCGACGGCACCAGGCTGGGCACCGACGACACCAGGCGCCGCGTGTAGGACTGCTTGGGCTCGGCCAGGATCTCGTGGCGCGTGCCGCTTTCGATCAGGTCGCCGCGGTTCATCACGACGATGCGGTCCGCGATCTCGGCCACCACGCCGAAGTCGTGCGTGATGAAGAGCACGGCGGTCTTGTGCTTGATCTGCAGTTCCTTGATCAGCAGCAGGATCTGCTTTTGCGTGGTGACATCCAGCGCCGTGGTGGGTTCGTCCGCGATCAGCAGCTTGGGTTCGAGGATCAGCGCCATCGCGATCACGATGCGCTGGCGCTGGCCGCCGGACAATTGGTGCGGATAGGCGTCGAAAATACGCTCGACGTCGGGCAGGTGCACCGACCGGAACATGTCCAGCACCTTGGCGCGGCGTTCGGCGGCTGACATCCGGCGATGCAGCCGCAGCACTTCATCGACCTGCTTGCCCACCGTATGCACGGGGTTCAGAGCGGTCATGGGTTCCTGGAACACCATCGCCATGCGGGTGGCGCGCATTTCGCGCAGGCGCCGCGGTGTGGCGGTGGCGACGTCTTCGCCCTCGACGCGCACCGAGCCCGCGCTGATGCCCAGCACGCCCGGGGGCAGCAAGCCCATGACGGCCAGCGAGGTGACTGATTTGCCTGAGCCGGATTCGCCGACCACGCAGACGGTTTCGCCGGCGTGCACGTCCAGGCTCAGATTGCGCACGACGCGGTTGCCGGCGCCGGCGACTTCCACCGACAGGTTGCGGATGGCCAGGATGGCGGACGACGTATCGCCCGCCGGGGGAGTGGGAGAGTAGGTCATCGGCATCAGATCCTGCGCACCATTTTCGGGTCCAGCGCGTCACGCAGCGCGTCGCCCAGGATGTTGACGCTGAGCACGGTCAGCGACAGGAACAAGCCCGGGAACAGGATCAGGCCGGGCAGCATGCGGAAGTACATGCGGCCTTCGGACATGATGTTGCCCCACGACGCGATCTCGGGCGGGATGCCCGCGCCCAGGAAGCTCAGGATGGCTTCGGTCAGCATGGCCGAAGCGAACACGTAGGTGCCCTGCACGGTCAGGGGCGCCACGGTGCTGGGCACCATATGGCGCCACAGCAGCAGCGGCAGCGGCGTGCCCAGCGCCAGCGCAGCCTCGACATAGGGCTCGCCGCGTACCGTCAGGATCTGGCCGCGCACCAGCCGCACCACCCGCGGGATCTCGGGGATGGTGATGGCGATCAGCACGGTCATGAGGCTGGCGCCGGTGGCCGATACCAGGGCGATCGCCAGCAGGATGCCGGGGATGGCCATGATGGCGTCCATGGTGCGCATGATGAAGCCGTCCAGCGAGCGGAACCAGCCGGCGATGACGCCGATGACCAGCCCGATGGCCACGCTGACGACGGCCGCGCCCAGGCCCGCGATGAGCGAGATGCGGGCGCCGTATGCCACCCGCGACCAGACGTCGCGGCCAAAGGCGTCGGTGCCGAAGAGGTAGTCGGTGAAGGGCTGTTTCAGGCGGGCGCCCGGGTTGATCTGCGTCGGGTCGACCGTGCCCAGCAGGGGGGCGAACAGGGCGACCGCGACAATGACGGCCAGTACCACCAGGGCCAGCATCACGGGCCAGCTCTTGAGGCCCTGGCGGATCTGGCGCCAGGCGGTGACGTGGGGATTGCCGCCTCCGGGGAGGTCGGCGGCCGCCTGCACGGCGGCGTCGGTTGGCGTTTGCATGGCGTGGCCTCAGTATCGGATACGGGGGTCGAACACCGTGTAGGCGCAATCGACAACCAGATTGATGAACACGTAGACGAACGCGAAGAACAGCGTCAGGCCCTGGATGACAGGGTAGTCACGCGCCAGCACGGCTTCGACCACCAGCCGGCCCAGGCCGGGGATGTTGAAGACCGATTCGGTCACGACCACGCCGCTGATCAGGAGCGCGATGCCCAGGCCCACTACGGTGGCGATGGGCACGGCGGCGTTGCGCAGGGCGTGGCCCAGCAGCACGCCGGTTTCGGTCAGGCCCTTGGAACGCGCGGTGCGGATGAAGTCTTCGCCCATGACTTCGATGACGCTGGTGCGGGTAATGCGCGCGATTAGCGCGATGTACACGGTGGACAGCGCCAGCGACGGCAGGATCAGCCGGTGCAGGAATGGCCAGAAGCCATTGGCCAGCGGCGCGTAGCCCTGGACGTTGAACCAGCCCAGCTTGATGGCGAAGGTCCAGATCAGCAGGTAGCCGGTGACGAACACCGGCACCGAAAAGCCCAGCACCGAAAAGCCCATGACGGCGCGGTCCAGCAACCGGCCCTGGCGCCAGGCTGCCAGCACGCCCAGCGGAATGGCGACGATCAGAGTGAAGACCAGCGTCAGCACTGCCAGGCTGAGCGAAGGCTCCAGCCGTTGGCTGATCAGACGCGTGACCGGAACGCCGGACATCAGCGAGGTGCCCAGGTCGCCCTGCAGCAGTCTGCCGCTCCAGATGAAGAATTGCTGGACCACCGGCTTGTCCAGGCCCATCGTCTGGCGTATCAGTTCGACACGTTCAGGCGTGGCGCCGTCGCCGGCCATGATGATGGCCGGATCGCCCGAGCCCGCACGCAATATCGCAAAGACCACCACCGCGACCATCACCAGAACGGGGATGGTCGCGAGGAGCCGGCGTGAAACGAATGCCAGCATGTCATTCCCCCAAAATCAGGGCCTGCCTGGCGGCAGGCCCGGGCTGCCACCCCTTCAAGGGGCTTTTTTCACATTCCAGAACGCGAACACCGGCGCATGCACCAGGCCGGACAGCTTGGCCGAGTACACGGTAGGAACGGACATCTGGCCCAGCGGCACGTACAGGCCTTCGTCGATGCCGATGCGCTGCAGTTCATCGGCGATCTTCTTTTGCTCTGCGGGGTCGGAGGTCAGCGCGAACTTGGTGCGCAGTTCCTCGACTTGGGGGAAGTCGGGCCAGCCAAACCAGGCGTTGTCGCCGTTGGCCGCGGCCGGGGCCGAGCGCACCGGATCCATGACGTCGGTGGCGTACCAGTTGGTGTTGTGGATGTTCCAGCCGCCTTCAGCCGGCGCGGCCTTCGAGGCGCGGCGGGTGGCCACGCTCTGCCAGTCCATCGCCGCCAGGTTGACATTGAAACCGGCCTTGCGCAGGGCCTGGGCCATCACCACGGGCTGGGCCGACAGCGTGCCCACGTCGGTGGCGTGCATCACCAGGATGGGGGTGTTGTCGTAGCCGGCTTCTTTCAGCAGCGCACGGGCCTTCTCGATGTTCGAGGGCACGACCACTTCCTTGCCGATATCCGATTCCAGCGGCGTGCCGCAGCCCCACAGCGAGGCGCAGGTCCGCCAGTACTTGGGATTGCCCACCAGCGCCTTCATCACATCTTCCTGGCCGATGGCGTACATGGCGGCCTGACGGATCTTCTTGTTGTTGAAGGGCGGGTACTTGAAGTTGAAGCGGTACATCGTGAAGTAGCCGACCGGGCTGAGCGATTCTTCCTTCAGGTCCTTGTTGCCTTCGATCATGGGCAGCAGGTCGTAGGGGAATTGCTCGACAAAGTCGATCTCGCCGCCCAGGAGCGCGTTGGCGGTGGTCAGGGCGTCGGGCATAACATCCCATTCGACCTTGTCCACGTTCACGACCTTGCCGCCGGCCAGCCCGCTGGCGGGCTCCTTGCGCGGCACGTAGTCGGTGTTCTTGGCGTAGACGGTCTTCACGCCGGGCTTGAATTCGATGACCTTGAACGGACCCGAACCGGTCATGTCGGTGATCGGCTGGCCGATGGCGAGGTCGGCGATGCGCTTGGGCATCATGAACGGCGCCGTGCCGGTGGGCTTGGACAGGGCGCGCAGCGCCAGGTCCGTGGGTTCCTTCATGACGATGCGAAAGCTCTTGTCGTCGATGACTTCGATCTTGTCGGTGAACTTGAGCAGCGTGCGGCCCATGCCGTCGCCGGCGGCCCAGCGCTTGATCGAGGCGACGCAGTCCTCGGCCGTCACGGGCTTGCCATCATGCCATTTCTGGCCCGGGCGCAGCGTCATGGTGTAGGTCTTGCCGTCGGCCGAGACATCCCATTTTTCCAGCATCTGAGGCTGGATCTTGTTGTCGGCGTCGGTGGCCAGCAACGTGTCGTAGATCATGTAGCCGTGCCACGTCGTGATGTACGCGGTGGTGGCGTGCGGATCGGTCAGGCGCAACGGCGAGTGCATCACCGACTTGATGACGGTCTCGGCGTAGGCGCCGTGGGCCATCAGCAGGGTGGCGCCGGCCAAGGCGGCCGCGCGGACGAATTTGAGCATGAAAATCCCCTTGATGCGTAGTGAGCGGCGCTGTGCCGCTACGTCGTTAACGCGCCGTGCCAGGGCACGGCGTGCGAGGGTCAGGCTGAAGCGGGACCGGCGAAGACCGGGCCGCAAGGCGCCATTCTGATGCCCGGACGCAACCGTGTCCATGGTTGTTTAGCCGCATCCATCAGCATCGAGCCCGGCGCGGCGCAGACCAGGATCGTGTGGGCGATGGGCGTGAAATCGGCGCGGAAATGCGCCGAGCTCTTCACGGCCAGAATGGCGGCGCGGCGCGGATCGACGCCGGCAAAGCGGAACATCTCCTGGTCGGCCATTTGCACCTTGCTGGAGGCCACTACGATGCGCACGCCGCCGATGCGCAGGCAGGCGCTGGGGCCCAGGTCCATGTGGAATCCACGGTAGAACGCGCCATGCGTATCGAAACGCCCATCCGAAGTTTTCTCTACGATGAACTCGGCGTCCAGCGGTTCGTCATCAGGAATACCCGAATGTCCACCCAATGAAATTCGGACCGTCTTACCGACACCGGCGCGATGCGCGGCCAGTGCCGCCGCCGGATCGACGATCAGGCCGATGGCGGCGTCGCGGACGTTGTGGCGGATCAGTGCGCGCAGCAGGCCGGTGGTGTCGGAGCTGCCGCCGGCGCCCGGGTTGTCTTGCGCGTCGGCGATGACGACAGGCGCGCTGGCGTCCTGCGCCAACCGCAAGGCGGTGGCAACGGCATCGTCCGGGGTGTACAGCGTGCCGCCGAAGTCGCGTTCGGCGTCCAGCACCGCGCGGGCCAGCGTATCGACGGCCGCGTCCGCCTCGGCTTGCGTCGCGCCATAGGCCCAGACCGCCGGCAGGCAGTCGGGAAAATCGGCCGCCGGAAAGCCGGTGGCGAACGACACGCTCTGCGCGCCGCGCGTTTCGATCTCGCCCACCAGCTGGTACAGGCTGCGGGACGGTTCGATGTCGGTGGACTGCCAGCACAGCGGGATCAGGTAGGGCAGCTGGCGCAGCGCGACGTGACTGCGCGGCGCACCCGCCAGGCGCCGCGCCAGCAAGGCGGCTGCGCGTTGGCCGGTTTCGGCCATGTCGATGTGCGGGTAGGTGCGATAGCAGACCAGCGCATCCGCGTGCTGCACCATGGCCCGCGTGACGTTGGCGTGCAGATCCAGGCTGGCCACGATGGGCACGTCGGGCCCGACCAGCGCGCGCACGCGCCTGAGCAGTTCGCCTTCGCCGTCGTCCAGATGCTCGGTGACCATCGCGCCGTGCAGGTCCAGGTAGACGCCGTCCAGCGGCAGGGCCAGCGACAGCCCCTGCAGGATCAGCGCGCTGATGCGCTCGAACGCATCCTCGGTGACCAGGCCGGAAGGGCTGGCCGCGGCCCAGGTGGCGGGCAGCAAGGTGTGGCCGCCCATGGCCTCGATGAAGCCGGCCACCGGAATGTTGGCGCCGGCTACCGCCTGGAACATGGCCGGGCCCGTAACCAGCTTGGGCCAGCCGCCGCCTTTGTCGGCAAAGTCTTCCCACGTCGCGCGCGACGGCGCGAACGTATTGGTTTCATGCTGAAAGCCGCCTATCCCGATGCGCATCAGGATTCCCCTTGTCATGTCTTTCGGCAAGCCCCGGCCGCCGCGGCCGGGGCGGTGTTGTCGCGCGTCGCGGAACTACTTGGCCACGGGCATGGTGAACTCCGCGCCCTTGGCGATGCTGTCCGGCCAGCGCTGCATCACGCTCTTGTAGCGCGAGTAGAAGCGGATGCCTTCTTCGCCGTAGGCGTGGTGATCGCCGAACAGCGAGCGCTTCCAGCCGCCGAACGAATGCCAGGCCATGGGCACCGGGATCGGCACGTTGATGCCGACCATGCCGACCTTGATCTGGCGGGCGAAGGCGCGCGCCACGCCGCCGTCGGACGTGAAGCAGGCCACGCCGTTGCCGAATTCGTGGGCGTTGATCAGCTCCACCGCCGAGGCGAAGTCGGGCACGCGCACGATGCACAGCACCGGTCCGAAGATTTCCTCGCGGTAGATGTTCATGGCCGGCTTGACGTTGTCGAACAGCGTGCCGCCCAGGAAGAAGCCCTTTTCGTTGCCGGGCACCTTCAGGCCGCGGCCGTCGACCAGCAGGTCGGCGCCGGCGGCGATGCCGTCCTCGATGTAGCCGATGACCTTGTTGCGGTGCTGGGCGGTGACCAGCGGGCCCATTTCGGCGTCGCCGTTCATGCCGTCCTTGACCACCAGGGCCTTGACGCGCGGGATCAGGCGCTCGACCACCTTGTCGGCTACGTCGCCCACCGCCACCGCCACCGAGATGGCCATGCAGCGTTCGCCGGCCGAGCCGTAGGCCGCGCCCATCAGCGCATCGGTGACCTGATCCAGGTCGGCGTCGGGCATGACGACCAGATGGTTCTTGGCGCCGCCCAGCGCTTGCACGCGCTTGCCGCGGCGGGTGCCTTCGGCGTAGATGTATTCGGCGATGGGGGTCGAGCCGACGAAGGACAGGGCCTCGACATCGGGGTGCGCGATCAGCGCGTCCACGGCCTGCTTGTCGCCATGCACCACGTTGAAGACGCCGGGGGGCAGGCCTGCTTCGGTCAGCAGTTCGGCCAGGCGCAGCGAGGCCGACGGATCGCGCTCGGAAGGCTTGAGCACGAAGGTATTGCCGCAGGCGATGGCAACCGGGAACATCCAGCACGGCACCATCATGGGGAAGTTGAACGGCGTGATGCCGGCCACCACGCCCAGCGCCTGGCGCATGCTCCAGTTGTCGATGCCGCCGCCGATCTGGTCGGAATACTGGCCTTTGAGCAGCTGCGGGATGCCGCAGGCGAATTCCACGATCTCGATGCCGCGCATGACTTCGCCCTTGGCATCCGAAAAGACCTTGCCGTGTTCGCGCGTGATCAGCTCGGCCAATTCGTCCTGGTGCTTGTCCAGCAGGGCCTTGAAATTGAACAGCACGCGCGAACGTTTGAGCGCCGGCGTTTCGGACCAGGCGGGGAAGGCGGCCTTGGCCGACGCCACGGCCAGCGCCACTTCGTCGGGTGACGCCAGCGGCACGGAGGTGGTGACGTCGCCGGTGGCCGGGTTGAAGCCGTCGGCGTAGCGGTTGCTGCGGCCTTCGTAGTGCTGGCCGTTGATGAAATGCGGAATCTTCTTCATGGGAAAGGCTCGGGACGGGGTCTTTGAAAATGGCGGAGGGCGGCCCAGGGCCGCCCGCTAGTTTGTTTCAAGGCGCGCGGCGCAGGACGCCGCGGCCGGGGCAAGCCCGGCCCCTTCGGAGGCGGCACGCGTGCGGCGCGTGCGCGGTGTCGGGGCCGGCGGGGATCATGCGACTTCTTTGAGCACTTTGCCGATCTGCTCGAAGATCTGGCCGATCTGGGCCTCGTCGATGATCAGCGGGGGCGAGACGGCGATGATGTCGCCGGTGTAGCGCACCATCAGGCCGCTGTCGAAGCATTTCTGGAACACTTCCGCGGCGCGCGCGCCGGGAGCGCCGGCGCGGGGTGCCAGTTCGATGCCGGACACCAGGCCCAGGTTGCGCACGTCGATGACGTGCGGCGCGCCCTTCAGGCTGTGCGCGGCCTGTTCGAACGCGCCGGACAGCTTACGGGCGCGGCTGAACAGGTCTTCGCGGCGGTAGATGTCCAGCGTGGCCAGGATGGCGGCGGCGGCCAGCGGGTGGGCCGAATAGGTGTAGCCATGGAAGAACTCGATGCCGCCGGCCGGGCCGTTGACAATGGCGTCGTGCACTTCGCGGCGCACGGCGACGGCGCCGGCGGGCACGGCGGCATTGCTGACGCCCTTGGCCATGGCGATCAGGTCGGGCGTGACGCCGAAGAATTCGGACGCGGTGGCGGCGCCCAGGCGGCCGTAGGCGGTGATGACCTCGTCAAAAATCAGCAGGATGCCGTGCTTGGAGGTAATTTCGCGCAGCTTTTCCAGGTAGCCCTTGGGCGGAATCAGCACGCCGGTGGAGCCGGCCATGGGCTCGACGATCACGGCGGCGATGGTGGACGCATCGTGCAGCGCAATGATGCGTTCCAGTTCGTCGGCCAGTTGGGCGCCCCAGGCGGGCTGGCCCTTGGAATAGGCGTTCTGCTCCAGGTTGTGCGTATGGGGCAAGTGGTCCACGGCGGGCAGCAGCGCGCCGGAGAAGGTCTTGCGGTTGGTCGAGATGCCGCCGACCGAGATGCCGCCAAAGCCCACGCCGTGATAGCCGCGCTCGCGGCCGATCAGGCGGGTGCGCTGCCCTTCGCCGCGGGCGCGGTGATAGGCCAGCGCGATCTTCAGGGACGTATCGACGGACTCGGAACCGGAGTTGGTGAAGAAAACCCGGTCCAGGCCCTGCGGCATGAAGCTGGCCACCGCGGTGGCGGCTTCGAAGGCCAGCGGATGGCCCAGCTGGAAGCCCGGGGCGTAGTCCATGATGCCGGCCTGGCGGGAAATCGCGTCGACGATTTCCTGGCGGCCGTGGCCCGCGTTCACGCACCACAGTCCGGCGGTGCCGTCCAGGATCTGGCGGCCGTCGGCCGAGGTGTAGTACATGCCTTTCGCTGCCGCCAGCATGCGGGGATGCGCCTTGAACTGTTTGTTGGCGGTAAAGGGCATCCAGAGGTGGGACAGGTCGGGCAACTCGGCGGGGGCGTTCATGGCGGCTCCAGGGGGTGACAGGCGCCGGATCTACCCAGGTTTCGGACGGGCAGCCAGCGGATGCGATTGATTCTGGTGCGTCCCGCGCGGATTGAAAATATACAATCCACGCAAACCGGGCTAACTGTATAGTTGCTGGCATGACAACTGTACAGATAACTGCTTCGCCGTGATCGACTTCCAACCCGTGCGCGCCCGTGGCCAAGCGCCAACGCTGGTGGATCAACTGGTGGCGGCCATCCTGCGCGGCATCGAGGTGCAGGTGCTACGTCCGGGTATGCCCCTACCCTCGGTGCGCGAGTTCGCGCGCCAGCACGACGTCAGCACGTTCACCGTGGCCAGCGCCTACAGCCGCCTGGTGTCGCTGGGCTGGCTGGCCGCCCGGCCCGGCGCGGGTTATCGGGTGGCCCAGCCCGACGCGCCCGCGCGCCGCGGTGAACCCCAATCCTGGGAGCCGCCCCGCTTGAACGCCGGCTGGCTGCTGTCGGACATCTTCGCGGACCATTCCATCCCCATCAAGTCGGGCTGCGGCTGGCTGCCGGGCGAATGGCTCAATGAAGAAGGGTTGCACATGGCGCTGCGCCACATGGGCCGGGTGCCGGCCATGCGCATCGCCCACTACGGCCATCCTTATGGCTATGCGCCGCTACGCGAAACCATTGCCGCCACCCTCAGCGCGCAGGGCATGGAGGTCGAGGTCTCGCAGGTGCTGCTGACGCAGGGCGTGACCCATGGGCTGGACATGGTGATCCGCACGCTGCTGCGGCCGGGCGATACCGTGCTGGTCGAGCAGCCGGCCTATGCCAATCTGCTGCAGCTGCTGCGGCTGGCGGGCCTGCGCGTAGTGCCGGTGGCGCGCACGCTGGACGGCCTGGACTGCGACGCGCTCGAGCGGGCGGCCACGCAGCACCGGCCGCGGGCGCTGTTCATCAATACCGCCTTGCAGAATCCGTCGGGCGCCAGCATCAGCATGGCCAATGCCTTCCGCATTCTGCAACTGGCCGAACGTCACGGGCTCTGGGTGGTGGAAGACGACATCTCGCGCGAGCTGGCGCCGGGGGTCACGCCGATGCTGGCCGCGCTGGATGGCGGACGGCGGGTGGTCTACCTGGGCGGCTATTCCAAGGCCATCAGTCCGTCCGTGCGGGTGGGCTATGTGGTGGCGCATCGTGACCTGACCCGCGATATCGCGCGCACCAAGATGGCGGTGGGCCTGACGTCGCCGGAAATCATGGAACGCATCGTCCACCAGGTCATCCGCGAAGGCCGTTACCGCGCCCACATCGAACGCACGCGCGAGCGCCTGACCCAGGCGCATGCCACCGTGGCCGGGCAGATGGCGCAACATGGTTTCGAGGTCTACGCGCGGCCCCAGGCCGGCCTGTTCCTGTGGGCGAAAGTCGCCGGGCAGTGGCGCGAACGCGGCGCCAACGGCCTGGCCGAACTGGCCTTGAAAGACGGCATCTGGCTGGCGCCCGGGTCGTACTTCGAGGCGGACGAAGCCGATACGCCGTGGGTGCGCTTTAACGTGGCGTATTCCGAAGCGCCCGCGCTGTGGCGCTTCATGCGCAACGCGGGCGCGGCCTAGTGCTGCGTCTGCTTTCTTGCTTCAGGGGAGGCGGTTGCGCGCCCGCGCCATAGCGGGCCTGGCGGCCGGCCCGTGTTCGCGGTCAGGCGCGTTCGTAGGTGACGAAGTCGTAGGCGTAGCCGTTTTCGGCGGCCTGCGGTTCGCGCGCGGTTTCCTTCCACTGGAAACCGGGCAGCAGCGGGAAGAAGGCGTCGCCCTCGACCTCGGCATGGACTTCGGTGGCCAGGATACGGCTGGCTAGCGGCAGCGCCTGCGCATAGATCTGCGCGCCGCCGATGACAAAGGCCTCGGCGCTGTCGCCGCAGGCGGCGATGGCCGCTTCCAGCGTGGGCACGAGCGTGGCGCCGGAGGCGTTGAAGGCCGGGTTGCGGCTGATGACGATATTGCTGCGGCCGGGCAGGGGGCGCCCCAGCGAATCCCAGGTCTTGCGGCCCATGATAATGGGATGCCCCAGCGTGCTGCGCTTGAAATGCGCCAGATCGCCGGGCAGTTTCCAGGGCAGGGCGTTGTCGCGCCCGATGGTGCGGTTGGTGGAATAGGCGACGATCAGGGTCAGGCTGGCGGACATGCGGGCAGGGGCTAGGAAAGGTCGGCCGGCGGGGCCGGCGGGAAGCCCCCAAGCGTAGCAAATTTTGGGGCAGCCCCCTAAAACTCAGCCCGCGGCGTGTTCCAGGAATTCGTTGGCCGGCATCGGCCTGCCGAGCAGGAAGCCTTGCAACGAGTCGCAGCCCAGGCCGGTCAGGAATTTCTGCTGCGCCGCCGTTTCCACGCCTTCTGCCACGATACGCAGGTTCAGTTGCTGGGCCAGCGCGACGATGGCCGAGACGATGGCGGCGTCTTCATTGTCGTTTTCCAGCTGGTTGACGAAGCCGCGGTCGATCTTCAGTTCGGTGGCGGGCAGCCGCTTCAGGTAGAGCAAGCTGGAATAGCCGGTGCCAAAATCGTCGATGGAGATGGTCACGCCCAACCCCGACAGGCGCTTGAGCACGGTCAGGCTGGCTTCGGCGTCGCGCATGGCGGTCGATTCGGTCACTTCGAGCGTCAGGCAGGCGGGCGGCACGTCGTACCGCGCCAGCGCGCTGCGCACGGTTTCGATCAGGCCGGCATGAGCGAACTGCAGCGCCGAGATATTCACGGCGATGGTCCAGTGGCCCTGGCCCGCGTTGATCCACTCGCGCATCTGGCGGCAGGCTTCGTTGATGACCCATTCGCCGATGGACAGGATCAGCCCGGTTTTTTCCGCCGTGGGGATGAACTGGTCCGGGCCCACCAGGCCGCGCGTCGGGTGGTTCCAGCGCAGCAGCGCCTCGGCGCCCATGATGGGGCCGGCCGGGGCCTCGTATTTGGGTTGGTAATGCAGCACGAACTGGTCGCGCTCCTGCGCCAGGCGCAAATCGTGCAGCAGCTCGATCTGTTCGTGGGCATCGGCGTTCATGGACGGCTCGAAGAAGCTGTAGCCCGTGCCGCCCAGGCGCTTGGCGTGGTACATCGCGGCGTCGGCGTTGGTCAGCAGCGCGTGGGTGTCTTCGCCGTCGTTGGGGTAGATGGCGATGCCCACGCTGGAGGTCACCAGCACTTCGTGGCCATACACCATCACGGGCCGCGCGATCGCCTCGATCAGGCGGTCCGCCACGTTGGCCGCGTCGGTCGGCTCCACCACTTCGCTGAGCACGATGAACTCATCGCCACCCAGGCGCGCCACGGTGTCTTGCGTGCGCAGGGTCTGGCGGATGCGCTGGGCCAGGTCGATCAGCAAGGCATCGCCGGTATGGTGGCCGTAGGCGTCGTTGACCGCCTTGAAGCCGTCCAGGTCGAAGAACAGCACCGCGAAATAGCCCTTGCGGCGGCTGGCGCTTTCAATCGCCTGCTCCAGCCGGTCTTCCAGCAGGATGCGGTTGGGCAGCTTGGTCAGCGTGTCGTGCAGCGCCAGTTGCACCAGCTCTTCATTGGCTTCGGCCAGCGACGAGGCCAGGGCCGAGGTGCGCGCTTCCAGGCGGTTGTCCAGCACGGCCACCACCAGGGCGATGGCCAGCACGCTCAAGGTCACGGCGGTCACGGCAATGGCCAGCCAGCCGGCTGAGATGCCGCCGTCGGCCGCCATGCAGATGCTGCCTGCCGGGAAACTGGCGGCTTCCATGCCGGTGTAATGCATGCCGACGATGGCGGCGCCCATGACTACGGCTGCCAAGGGCCGCGACAGCGCCACGCGCGGCCCGTCATGCCGCAGGCGGTAGGTGATCCAGAGCGCGGCGCCCGAGGCGGCCACGGCGATGAGGATGGACAGGGCGAACCAGACCGGGTCGTAGGCAATGCCCGGCGTCATCCGCATGGCGGCCATGCCGATATAGTGCATGGACGCGATACCCGCGCCCATCAGCAGGGCGCCCGCGACCAGCCGGCCCCAGGGCAATTCGTCCTTGCAGACGGTCCACAGGGCGAACGCCGAGCAGCCGATCGCGATCGCCAGCGACAGCACGGTCATCGGCAGGTCGTAGCCCATGGGGATCGGCAGGCTGAACGCCAGCATGCCGACGAAATGCATGGACCAGATGCCGATGCCCATCGCGAGCGCGCCGCCGCCCAGCCAGTAACGCGCCGCCGGCAGTCCGTTCGCAGCCCTGACGCGGTTGGCCATGCCCAGCGCCGTGTATGACGCCAGGATGGCGACCCCTAGGGATACGAGGACGAGCGAAGGGTTATATGTTCCAACGAGCATTTTTGGGGTCCTGTCCTGAGCGCATACAGCCGCCGCGCCGGCCTCAATTCAAATCAATTAGTAGTCAACAGTTGCAAGTGGGCCGCAAGGGGGTCCTGCTGTCGACGCTGGCGATTCACGTACTCTCTTGTCTGGATGGGGGGTGCGGCGCTGCGGTGCAGGCGGCCGGCAAGGCCGGGCGAGGTGCCCGGTTTCGCGGCGAGCGGCAGGCACGGCGCGGCATGGGCCGGTCGGAAGCAACGGCGCGCGCGACTTGCTGGGCGCGCGTCCGAGGCTAAGGGATGGGTTATACCGAAAACGCGCTTCCAGAAGCTCACCAATCTTCACCTGCGCGCCCCGGCATGGCGGGCGGCCGCCAACGGGCGGAACCGCCACGGTCTTAAACGGCCATCGGAGCGGTGAGAGGGGCGTGGTGGGTATAGCCGGCCAGCGAAAAATCGCCCGGCTCCACCTTTTCGAGCCACTCGGGCTCGTAGCGGCCGGTCTGGGCGAAATCGGGGATGCGGTCGGAAAGCACGAGCTGGGGCGCTTCATACGGCGTGCGCGTCAGCTGTTCGCGCAGCATCGGCAGATGGTTCTCGTAGATGTGGGCATCGCCGATGAAGTAGGTGAACCAGCGCGGCTTGTAGCCGGTCAGCCTGCCGACCAGGTGCAGCAGCGCCGCGCCTTCGGTCAGATTGAACGGCGTGCCCAGCCCGACATCGTTCGAGCGGATGTACAGGCACAGGGAGATTTCGCGCGTGGTCGCGTTCGGCAGGAACTGGTAGAGCAGATGGCAGGGCGGCAGCGCCATTTCCTCGATCTGCGCCCAGTTCCAGCCGTGGAACAGGATGCGGCGATCGCCCGGGCGTTCGTGGATGGCGTCCAGGCACTGGCGCAGCTGATCGACCGCCTTGTACAGCAGCACCTTGGGGGCGCCGTCTTCTTGCAGGTCGGCGACCTTGGTGTAGCCACGCGTCAGCGCGTCGGCGATCTGCCCCTCGCGGCGGGCATCCAGGACCTTGTAGGCCGGCCATTGGCGCCATTGCACGCCATAGACCGGGCCCAGGTCATCGGGGCCTTCGCGGTAGGGGTTGGCCAGCCACTGGCTGTTTTCGTTGGCGTTCTGGTCCCAGACCTTGCACCCCAGTTCGCGGAATTCGGCGGCGCTGCGCGAGGCGCGCAGGAAACCGACCATTTCGCCGATGGCGGACTTGAAGGCCAGCTTCTTGGTGGTGACGGCCGGAAAGCCCTGCTGCAGGTCGAAGCGCAGCGAGGCGCCCGGCATGCTCAGCGTGCGTATGCCCGTCCGGTTTTCCTGCCACGCGCCGGTGTCCAGGATGGATTGAACGAGGTCCAGGTATTGTTTCATGGGTACAGAATCAAAAAAACAGAGTGGGCGCCAAGCGGGGCCCGGTCGCGTCAGGCCGTGGCGGGGGCTTCCTGGGTGTCGACGATGTCGACCGAGAACGTCAGTTCGGCGGTCTTTTCCAGCATGGCCGAGGCCGAGCAGTATTTTTCGTGCGACAGCTGCACCGCGCGCTCGACGGCGGCGCGCGGCAGGTTGCGGCCGGTGACGGTGAAAGCGAAATGGATGCGGGTGAACACCTTGGGGTCGACGTCGGCACGGTCGGCCTGCAGCTTGACGCTGCAACCGCTCACGGCGTGGCGGCCGCGCTTGAGGATCAGCACCACATCATAGGCGGTGCAGCCGCCGGTGCCGGCCAGCAGCATTTCCATGGGGCGGGGCGCCAGGTTATGGCCGCCGCCGTCCACCGCGCCGTCCATCACCGCGACGTGGCCGCTGCCGGTGCTGGCGGTAAAGAGCATGCCGTTGGGGCCGCCCCAGTCGATCGTGCATTCCATTTGTCAGTGTCCTTGTGCTTGAGCGCAGTCAATGGCTGATGATACCCGTTGCGTACAATTCCAGGCACGAGAGCCCCGCCCCGCGTCAGGGGTGTGCGCGCCTCAATTCCAGGAGTTGTCCATGTCCACCGCCCTGTTCCAATCCGGCCCCGCTTCTTTCCTGCGTCGGGCCAGCCCGCTGGATGCCTTGCTGGCCGAAGCCGACCGCGCATTGCGGGTGCTGTCCGGCAGCGCCAGCGCCGGCCGGCCCAATCCGGCCACCGCGGACGAGGCGCCAGACACCCTGTCCGTGCAGGAGAAACGTCATGCGGCGGGGCTGATGCGGGTCAATCACGTGGGCGAGGTCTGCGCCCAGGCCCTGTACCGCGGACAGGCGGCTGCGTGCCGCGAACCCGGTCCGCGCGCGCTGCTGCTCGAGGCCGCGGGCGAAGAGGTCGACCACCTGGTGTGGTGCAACCAGCGGCTGACCGAGCTGGGCAGCCGGCCCAGCCTGCTCAATCCGGTCTGGTACGCCGGGTCGTTCGCACTGGGCGTGCTGGCCAGCTACGCGGGGGTGCCGCGCAACCTGGGCTTCATGGCCGAAACCGAAAGACAGGTCGAGGCGCACCTGGACGGGCACCTGCGCACCTTGCCGGAGCAGGACGCCCGTTCGCGCCAGATCGTGCAGAAGATGAAGGAAGACGAGGCGCAGCACCGCGCCAGCGCCGAGGCGGCCGGCGGCGTGCCGCTGCCTGGCCCGGTCAAGACCGCCATGCGGGCGATGTCCAAGGTCATGACCACCACGGCCTACTGGATCTGAGCGCGCTGCCTCGAGGCGGGGAAGGCAAATGTTGCAATGCGCAAAAATTGCCGCATATTGGTGCCGGATGCACCTTCCTGGTGCAAATCATAGGGCGGGATTACCCGGCAGCCGCTAGGGTAAGTCCGCAAGGGGTTAACCCCTTCGGCAAAAACCCGGCATTTTCCAAGGTCATTGCTGGCTGCGGCTTTCCAGGCGGTTGGTGCCCGAGTTGCGGCAAAAATGCAACGCGCGTAGACCCGCCGGGCAGCGCTTAAAAAAAATCTTGCATCGCACAAAAAAAACCGATACTATGCATCTCATCGGATGTTGAAACGCAGTCGGCGCGGTAGCAAGGCAAAACGCCAAACCCCGACAGCGCAGCGAGCAAAAGCCCACGGGCTGCTCCCAACATGCCACGGTTGTCTCCTCCACCCTCCTCCTTTGGTGGATTTAGCCCGAGATCTTACGATCTCGGGCTTTTTTTTAAGTCAAATCAATGTGTCCCTATTTGTTGGGGATATCGGGCGCTCAAGCTCGCCGCAAGCTGCTTTGTCGACCGCGTATTCGCCTGTAATCGACTTGGCGTTTTCCCTTGGATATTTCGCGTGCGCCGAGGCGGAAAGCTCTACAATTAATCCATGAAATCCGTATTTCCGCGCGTCCAACGCCGCGCCGCAATAACCGCCGCCAACCGGGGCGACAAACGCGCGCGCAGGCCTCGATGCCCGGTGTTACGTTCTGTCCCGGTGCATTGCACTTCCTTATTCCTCCCATATATGGGCGTTACACCTGCCGCTGATAATGGCGGGCCTGTCTCGATAGACCAACCGAAGGTGACCTTGTGACCTGGCTGTATATATGCGTGGTCGCGTTCATGGTGGGCGGACTCATCGTGGCGTCGGAGCGTTGGCATGGCGCCTTCACCGGCGACAGCGACCTCAATAAACCGCAAGCGAACCATTCGCGCGCCACGCCTCGCGTGGGCGGCTTGGCCGTGCTTGCCGGTACGCTCCTCGGCCTGCTGGTGCTCGGGCCCGACAACATGACCCTGACGTGGTTGTGGCCGGCCCTGTTCGTCTCGGCGCTGCCGGTGTTCGTGGCGGGCCTGCTCGAGGACATCACCAAGGATATCGGCGCGAGCAAGCGCCTGCTGGCGGCCTTCCTGTCCGCCGCGATCGCCTGGTGGCTGCTGGGCGGCGTCAGCCGCGTCGGCATGGCGCCGGTGGATTACGTGCTGTCGTATTGGCCGGTATCGCTGATCTTCACCATGTTTGCCGTGGGCGGCTGTACCCATGCCCTGAACATCGTCGACGGCATGAACGGTCTGGCCGGCATGGTCGCCACCTTGATGGCGATCTCCATCAGCCTGGTCGCGCTGCAGGTCGGCGACGTGCCCATCTTCCTGATCTCGGCGGCGCTGGCATCGGCCACACTCGGTTTCCTGGTCTGGAACTTCCCGTTCGGCCGCGTCTTCCTGGGCGACGGCGGGGCGTATTTCCTGGGCTTCATGCTGGCCGAACTGGCCGTGCTGCTGGTGGTGCGCAACCCCTCGGTGTCGCCGTTCTACGCGTTGGCCGTGCTGTTCTATCCCGTATTCGAAACCGGATTCTCCATCTGGCGCCGCCGCTTCAAGCGCGGCGTGCCGGTGGACCAGCCGGATGCCTTGCACTTGCACCAACTGGTCTTCCGCCGCCTGGTGCGCGTGACTTTCAGCCGCGGCCGCCGCCATGCGGTGCCGGCGCTGTGCAATGCGCTGGCGTCGCCCTACATGTGGGTGCTGGCCCTGATCGGCCTGGTGCCTGCCACCATCTGGTGGGATAACGCCTGGGCGTTGAGCGCCAGCCTGGTGGTGTTCGCCAGCGTCTACATCTGGCTGTACGCGCGGCTGGTGTCCTGGCGTCGTCCGGGGTGGCTGTTGCTGCCTTCCGTGTTGCGGGCCGATTAGTTTTGAGTGCCCCGGCGGCAGCCGCCGGGGGCTCGGTTATCCATCACCTAGATTTATCGTATTTACATTGCCGTTTTTTTTTATGGCTAAGGGAGAGTTATGTTGCGTATTCAGGATGTGAAGCTTGCCATCGTTGGGCTGGGTTACGTTGGCCTGCCCCTGGCGGTTGAATTCGGAAAGAAGCGGTCCGTCATTGGTTTCGACATCAATACGCGCCGCATCGATGCCCTGAAGGCCGGACATGACCACACGCTGGAAGTCAGCGACGCCGAATTGGCGGAAGCCAAGCAGTTGACCTACACCGCCGATCGCGCCGAACTGGGCCAGGCCAACGTGTTCGTCGTCACGGTGCCCACGCCCATCGACGAATACAAGCAGCCCGACCTGACCCCGCTGGTGAAGGCCAGCGAAACCATCGGCGCGGTGCTCAAGCGCGGCGACATCGTCATCTACGAATCGACCGTCTACCCCGGCGCCACCGAAGAAGACTGCGTGCCGGTGCTCGAGCGTGTGTCGGGCCTGAAGTTCAACGTCGACTTCTACGCAGGCTACAGCCCCGAGCGCATCAACCCGGGCGACAAGGCTCACCGCGTCAGCACGATCAAGAAGGTCACCTCCGGTTCCACGCCCGAAGTGGCCGAACTGGTCGACCAGCTGTACAAGCAGATCATCACCGCCGGCACGCACAAGGCGTCCAGCATCCGCGTGGCCGAAGCCGCCAAGGTGATCGAGAACACCCAGCGTGACGTCAACATCGCGCTGATCAACGAACTGGCCCTGATCTTCAACAAGATGGGCATCGACACCGAGGCCGTGCTGCAAGCGGCCGGCACCAAGTGGAACTTCCTGCCGTTCCGTCCGGGCCTGGTGGGCGGCCACTGCATCGGCGTGGATCCGTACTACCTGACCCACAAGGCGCAATCCATCGGTTACCACCCCGAGATCATCCTGGCGGGCCGCCGCCTGAACGACTCGATGGGCGGCTATGTGGTGTCGCAGCTGGTCAAGGCGATGACCAAGCGCCGCATCCACGTTCAGGGCGCGCGCGTGCTGGTCATGGGCCTGGCCTTCAAGGAAAACTGCCCCGATCTGCGCAACACGCGCATCGTGGATATCGTCAAGGAACTGGGCGACTACAACGTGGCCGTCGACGTGTACGACCCGTGGGTCGACCCCGAGGAAGCCGTGCACGAATACGGCATCACGCCGGTCGCCAAGCTCGAGGAAGGCAAGTACGACGCCGTGATCCTGGGCGTGGCGCACCACCAGTTCGCCGACATGGGCGCGGCCGGCATCCGCAAGCTGGGCAAGCCGGAACACATTCTTTATGACTTGAAGTACGTGTTGTCGCCCGCCGAATCCGATCTGCGTTTGTAAAGAAGGAGGAAGTGGCATGACGACACGCTTTGAGACCGTTACCCAGGAACTCTCCGCGGCCCCGCGCAAGTGGCTGGTGACCGGCTGCGCCGGCTTCATCGGCTCGAACTTGCTGGAAGCCTTGCTCAAGCTGAACCAGACCGTCACTGGCCTGGACAACTTCGCGACGGGCCACCAGCGGAATCTGGATGAAGTGAAGGCTTCGGTCACGCCCGAGCAATGGGCGCGCCTGACCTTCATCGAAGGCGATATCCGCGATCTGGACGCTTGCCGTCGCGCGGTTCAAGGCGTGGACTTCGTGCTGCATCAGGCTGCGCTGGGATCCGTGCCCCGCTCGCTGAAAGACCCGATCACCACCAACGAGGTGAACATCGGCGGCTTTCTGAACATGCTGGTGGCGGCACGCGATGCCCAGGTGAAGTCGTTCGTGTATGCGGCTTCGAGCTCGACCTATGGCGACCATCCGGCGCTGCCCAAGGTCGAAGAAAACATCGGCAAGCCGCTGTCGCCCTACGCGGTGACCAAGTTCGTCAACGAACTGTACGCCGACGTGTTCGCGCGGTCCTACGGTTTTGAAACCGTGGGCCTGCGTTACTTCAACGTGTTCGGCAAGCGCCAGGATCCGGACGGCGCCTACGCCGCGGTGATCCCGAAATGGACGGCCGCCATGATCAAGGGCGAAGACGTCACCATCAACGGCGACGGCGAGACCAGCCGCGATTTCTGCTTTGTGGACAACGCGGTGCAGGCCAACATCCTGGCCGCTATGGCGTCGCCCGAGGCCCGCAACCAGGTCTACAACGTGGCGGTTAGCGGCCGCAGCACCCTGAACGACCTGTTCGGTTTCCTGGTGCAGGCCCTGGGCAAGCAAAACGTCGCCTACGACAAGAAGCCGGTCTACGCCGACTTCCGCGCGGGCGACGTGCGTCATTCACAGGCGGACGTCAGCAAGGGCGGCCGGTTGCTGGGTTATCAGCCCACGCACACCGTGCTGCAGGGCCTGGAAGTGGCGATGCCCTGGTACACGCAATTCCTGCGTTGATTTGAAAGCACTCATCCGAAAACTCGGCACCATCCACCCGGATCATCAGCGCATTTTCAAAGGCGCGTTCCGGGTGGCGGTGTTTCTGCTGTTGGGCAAGGCCGCCGGCGCCGTCAAGGAAATGGCGGTGGCCTACCGCTACGGCGTCAGCGATGCGGTGGACGCCTACCAGTTCACGATGACCATGGCCACCTGGCTGCCGGTCACGATCGTGGGCGTGTTGTCGGTGGTGCTGATTCCGGTGCTGGTGCGCCTGCGCCGCGCCGAAGATACCGAAAGAGAACAATTCATCCGCGAGCTGCAAGGCTGGGTCGCCGCGGCCGGCATTGCGCTGGCGCTGCTGACGTGGTTCGCCTGGCCGCATGTGCTGAGCGGGCTGGGGCAGGGCTTGCCGGCCCGCGTCGGCGGCATGACCGGCGACCTGCTGGTTGCCTTTGCGCCGGTGTCGGCCCTGCTGCTGGTGGCCGGCATCAGCGCCGCGCGGCTGCGCTCGCACGAACGCCACGTCAATACGCTGCTCGATAGCGTCCCGGCGGTGGCGACGCTGGCCTGGGTCATGCTGGCGGCCAGCGCCGACGGCGTCGGCCCGCTGCTGTGGGGCACCCTGGTGGGCTATGCGGTCCAGACGGTGTGGCTGGCCTGGCTGGCCGCGCGCGCCGATGGCGGCTTCTGGGGCGCGCCGCGGCTGACGTTCCGCTCACCGCACTGGCCCGAGCTGATGAGCGCGGCGGGCGTGATGCTGATCGGCCAGGTGGCCATGAGCTTTGTCGGTCCGCTGGACCAATACGCGGCTGCCAACCTGGGTGCCAATGCCAACGCCACGCTGGGCTACGCCAGCCGGCTGCTATCGCTGGTGCTGGGCATCGGCGCGGTGTCGGTGGGGCGTGCCGCCCTGCCGGTGCTGGCCGATGTGCAGGCGCGCGGCGATACGGCGCGCGCCCGCGCCATGGCCTTGAAGTGGTCGATGCTGATGGTGGTTGCCGGCGCGGCGGCCGTGGCGGTGGGATGGCTGCTGGCGCCGTGGGGCGTTTCGGTGCTGTTCCAGCGTGGCGCGTTCACCGCCGAAAATACCGAGGCCGTCGCGCACGTGTTGCGCTGGGGGCTGTTGCAGTTGCCGTTCTATTTCGGGGTGCTGATCCTGGTGCAGTTGCTGGCCAGCCAGAACCGCTATCGCATCATGTCCGCCATCGCGGTGGGCAATTTCGCGCTGAAAGCCGGACTCAATATGGTGCTGGCCCCCAAGATGGGCGCGGCCGGCATCATGCTGGCGACCAGCCTGATGTACCTGCTGTCCTATGCCTGCTATCTGGTGGTGGCCCTGCGCCGCGCTGAACCTCCCAAGGCCGATTGAATGCCTGCTGCTGCCGACTCCGTCCGCCCGCTACGCGTGCTGCTGTTCATCCATTCGCTGCATGGCGGGGGCGCCGAACGGGTTGCCGCCGACCTGAGCGCGCATTGGGCTGGCATGGGCCGCGAAGTGATGGTTGTGACGCAGGCCAGCGCCGATGGCGACGTCTACACCCTGCATCCCGCCGTGCGCCGCGAAGTGCTGCACACGGCCGGCGAGGGCGGCGGCCTGCGCGGTATCTGGAGCAATGTGCAGCGCGTGCGCGCGCTGCGCCGCGTGATCAAGGCGTTCCGGCCGGATATCGTGCTGGGCATGATGACCACTGCTTCGGTGCTGTCGGTGCTGGCTTCGACCGGGCTGTCGTGCCGGGTCATCGCCACCGAACACACGCATCCGCCGTCGCAGACCCTGTCCGGCTTGTGGCAGCGCCTGCGCCGCCTGACCTATCCGCGCGCGGCGCGGGTGGTGGCCCTGACCCGCGGTACCGCGGACTGGCTGGCGCAGCATGTGCCGGGGTCGCGGCTGGCGGTGATCCCCAATCCGGTGCATTGGCCCCTGCCCAAAGGCGAACCGGTGCTGGCGCCGCGTTCGGGCGACGGGCGCAAGCGCCTGCTGGCCGTGGGCCGGTTGCACGCCGACAAGGGATTTGACCTGCTGGTGCAGGCCTACGCGCGTCTGGCGCCGTCGCATCCGGACTGGGATCTGGTTATTCTGGGCGAAGGCGATGAACGCCGCGCACTCGAGGCGCAAGTGCGCGACGCGGATTTGCAGTCGCGCGTCAGCCTGCCCGGGCGGGCAGGCAATGTAGGCGACTGGTATCAAAGCGCCGACCTCTACGTGCTGACCTCGCGTTTCGAGGGCTTGTCCAATACTTTGCTGGAATCCATGGCCAGCGGCCTGGCCGCGGTGGCGTTCGATTGCGATACCGGGCCGCGCGAGATCGTGCGTGAAGGCGTCGATGGCGTGCTGGTGCGGCCCAACGGCGATGTCGATGCGTTGTGCCTGGCACTGGACGCCGTGATGGGCGACGAGGCCGGCCGTGCGCGCATGGGCGAGGCCGCCACGGCCGTGCGCGACCGTTTTTCCGCCGAGCGCGTGCTGGGCCAATGGGAAGAACTTTTCACGAGAACCTAGAACATGTGTGGAATTGTCGGAATTTGGGGCCCCCTGGGCGATAAGGCGCAAGTACTGGCCGAAAGCTGCCGCCGCATCCGCCACCGCGGGCCGGACAGCAACGGCTTCTGGGAAGACACCGGCGCCGAGCTGGCGCTGGCGCACGTGCGTCTGGCCATCCAGGACCTGACCGAGGCCGGCCATCAGCCCATGGTGTCCGCATGCGGCCGCTATGTCATGGTGTTCAACGGCGAGATCTACAACCACATGGACATGCGTCAGCAACTGGAGCAATCCGGCCTGGCGCCGTCCTGGCGCGGCCATTCGGACACCGAAACGCTGCTGGCCGGTTTCACCTCGCTGGGCATCGAAGCCACGTTGCAGGCTTCCGTCGGCATGTTCGCCATCGCGCTGTGGGACCGGGCATCGCGCAAGCTGGTGCTGGCCCGCGACCGCATGGGCGAAAAGCCGCTGTACTACGGCTATTCGGGCGCCGAGCTGGTGTTTGCCTCGGAGCTCAAGGGCTTGATGCCGATTCCGGGGTTCGGCCGCAACCTGAACCGCAACGCGCTGGCGTCGTTCATGCGGCACAACTACATCCCCGCGCCGCAATCCATCTACGAAGGCATCGCCAAGCTGCCGCCGGGGACCTGGATCGAGTTCACGGCCGACGATACCCGCAGCCGCCGCATGCCGGAGCCGCGCGTGTACTGGTCGGCGCGCGAGGCCGCCGACACCGCCGCGCAATCGCGGCTGTCGTTCGAGTCCGATGCGCAGGCCACCGATGCGCTGGAAGGCGTGCTGTCCAAGGCCGTCGGCGGCCAGATGCTGTCCGACGTGAGCCTGGGCGCCTTCCTGTCGGGCGGCATCGATTCGTCCACCATCGTGTCGTTGATGCAGGCCCAGAGCTCGCAGCCGGTACGCACGTTCGCCATCGGTTTCCATGAAAAGGGCTACGACGAGGCGCAGCACGCCAAGGCGGTGGCCATGCACCTGGGCACCGACCATACCGAACTGTATGTCACGGCCGACGACGCGCTGGCCGTGGTGCCGGGGCTGGCCGACATGTACGACGAACCCTTCGCCGATTCGTCGCAGATCCCGACTTCGCTGGTGACGCGCATGGCGCGCCAGCACGTCACCGTAGCCTTGTCCGGCGACGGTGGCGACGAACTGTTCGGCGGCTATTCGCGTTATTTCCGCGTCAATAACTGGTGGCAGAAGTTCGAGCGGATTCCGTCGCTGCTGCGCACGCCCGCCGGCGCAATGCTCAGCGCGTCGACCCACCTGCCGGGCCGTGGCGCCTGGCGCGGCAAGGTCGGCAAGCTGGGCGAGCTGCTGCGCGCCGACAACCGCGGCGATTTCTATCGGCTGTTCGTTTCGTACTGGTCGGATCCGGCGCGCGTGGTCAAGGGCGGGGTGGAGCCGGTTTCCGAGTTCGCCCAGGCGATGCGCGGCTCGACCTTCGAGTCCATGATGAAGCTCGATACCGTGACCTACCTGCCGGACGATATCCTGGTCAAGGTGGACCGCGCGGCCATGGCGGTCAGCCTGGAAACCCGCGTGCCGCTGATCGATCACCGCGTGTACGAATTCGCCTGGAGCCTGCCGCACCAGTACAAGGTGCGCGGCGCCACCGGCAAGTGGCTGCTGCGCCAGGTCCTGTACCGCCATGTGCCCCAGGCGCTGGTGGACCGTCCCAAGCGCGGCTTTGCCGTGCCGCTGGCCGCGTGGCTGCGCGGGCCGTTGCGCGACTGGGCCGAGTCGCTGCTGGATCCGGCGCGCTTGCGCCAGGAAGGCTGGTTCGAACCCGAACCGATCCTGCGCAAGTGGCGCGAGCATCTGTCCGGGCATCGCAATTGGGATAGTCATCTTTGGGGCGTGCTGATGATGCAGGCCTGGCTGGACCGCTACCACGCAGGTGGCGAGCAAGGAGGAACGGTTGGGAGTCGCTGACGAATGAAGATATTGATGCTGGTCAGTTCCATGCACGCCGGGGGCGCCGAACGCGTGGCCGCCACGCTGGTCAACGCATGGGCCGAACGCGGAGACGACGTCACCCTGACGCCGACTTATTCGTCCAAGGGGTCCTGCTTTTATCCGCTATCGGACAAGGTCAAACTGGACTGGCTGGCAGACCTGGCGGGCACGCGCGTGTCCGGCCCGCTGGCCGCGTTGCGGCGCCTGTTGGCGCTGCGCCGGCATATCCGCGAGACCGCCCCGGACGTGGTGGTGTCGTTCCTGACCAACGTCAATGTCGCCGCCATCCTGGCCACGCGCGGACTGCGCGTGCCGCTGATCGTCTGCGAACGCACCAACCCGGTGGCGGAAACCACCACGGGCACGGTATGGCGCAAGCTGCGCCGGCTGCTGTATCCGCGCGCCGACATGGTGACGGTGCAGGCGGCCGATACCGCCGGCCCGTTTTCGCGGCAAGTGCCGGGCATCAAGCGCCTGGCCGTGATTCCCAACCCCTTGCCCGCGCCGTTGCTGGACGCGCAGCTGGTGGATCAACCCGATGACGGCTCGCCGCGCACGCTGCTGGCGATGGGCCGCCTGGTCACCGACAAGCAGTTCGATCTGCTGATCGACGTGTTCGCGCAATTGGCGCCCGATTTTCCCGACTGGAACCTGCGCATCTGGGGTGAAGGCCCCGAGCGCGGCGCGCTGGAGCAGCAGGTCGCCCGCCTGGGCCTGCAATCGCGCGTCAGCCTGCCTGGCCGCACCGAGGCGCCGTGGGATGAGCTGGCGCGCGGGCAGGCCTTCGTGCTCAGCTCGCTGGTGGAAGGCTTTCCCAATGTGCTGCTGGAAGCGATGGCGCTGGGGCTGCCCTGCGCCGCGTTCGATTGTCCCAGCGGCCCGCGCGAAATGACGCGCGACGGCCAGGATGCGCTGCTGGTGCCCGCGGGCAACCGCGATGCGCTGCGCGAGGCCCTGCGGCGCCTGTTGGCCGACGCGGGACTGCGCCGGCAGATGGGCGCGCGCGCCGCGGGCGCGGTGCGCCAGCGCTACGCGCTGGCCAGCGTGCTGTCGGAATGGGATGAGCTGTTCGAAGCGGTAAGGGAAGGGCGATGAGCGATGCCACGTTGCGCGTCGTGCACGTGATCGCCGGCCTGGGGCAGGGCGGCGCGGAATCCGTGCTGTGGCGCCTGGCCACCTATCCGGGGCAGGTCGTCGAGCATGTCGTGGTGTCGTTGACCGACGAGGGCGTCTACGGCGAACGGCTGCGCGCCGCCGGCGTGACCGTGCATGCGCTGGGCATGCCTCGCGGCCGGATCAGCCTGGGCGGTTTCATGGCGCTGCGCCGCCTGATCGCACAGGCGAAACCGCATGCCGTGCAGACCTGGATGTATCACGCCGACCTGATCGGCGGCGTCGCGGCCCGCTTGGCGGGCGTGCGCGCCATCGCCTGGGGCATCCGCAATTCCGGCGCGCATCTCGAGCGCAGCAGCCGTTCGGCACGGCTGGTGCTGCGGGCCTGCGCGCTGCTGTCGGGCGTGTTGCCCAAGGCCATCGTCTGCGCCGCGCAGGACGCCGCGGAACGCCATGCGGCCAAGGGCTACCGCCGCGACCGCATGGTCGTGATCTCCAACGGCTACGACCTGTCGCGCTATGCGCCCGATGCCGCCGCGCGCGAGCGTGTGCGCGCGCAATGGGGGCTGGCGGGTGACGTACCGGTGATCGGCTGCGTGGCGCGCTGGGACCCGCTCAAGGACCATGCCAATCTGCTGCGCGCGGTAGCGGCGCTGGTGCGCGACGGCCGCGACGCCGGCCTGCGCTGCGTGCTGGTGGGGCGTGGCATGACGGCCGACAATCCCGAACTGATGACGTTGGTCGACAAGCTCAATCTGCGCGACCGCCTGGTGCTGGCCGGCCCCAGCGACGACGTGCCCGCCGTGATGAACGGGTTGGACCTGCATGTGCTGTCCAGCTGTGCCGAAGGCTTCCCCAATGTGGTGGCCGAGGCCATGGCCTGCGGCGTGTATTGCGTGGCGACGGATGTGGGCGATGCGGCCTACATCATCGGCGACACCGGCGTGGTGGTGCCGCCCGAACAACCCGAGGCACTGGCCCGCGGCATCGAAGCCGGCTTGCGCGAAGTGGCGTCGCGCGGCCAAGGCCGCGCCGGCGAAGCCGGGCGCGCCCGGGTACTGGAAAATTTCGACCTGGCACGCATGGTGCAAGGCTATGTCGCGGTGTGGCGCCGCATTTCCGGAGAACCGGCATGAGCGCCGCGCGCCGTTTGCTGTTTGTCGTCAACAACCCGGCATTTTTCATGTCGCACCGCTTGCCCTTGGCGCAGGCCGCGCAGCGCGCTGGCTATGACGTGCACGTGGCCACGATGGACGGCCCCGCGGTGGCGGATATCGAGGCGCTGGGCATGACGCACCACGCCATTCCCATGACGCGCAGCGGCAAGCATCCGCTGCAGGAACTGGGCACCTTGCTGGCCCTGCTGCGGCTGTTCCGCCGCTTGCGGCCGCAGGTGGTGCATCTGGTGACGATCAAGCCGGTGCTCTATGGCGGCATCGCCGCGCGCCTGGCCCGGGTGCCGGGCATGGTGGCGGCGATATCCGGGCTGGGGTTCGTCTTCCTGTCCCATTCGCTGAAGATGCGCCTGGTGCGCGCGGTGGTGGCGCGCCTGTACCGCATCGCCCTGGGGCATCCCAATAGCCGGGTGATTTTCCAGAACGCCAGCGACCGCGACATGCTCAAGTCCCTGGGAGCGGTGCGCGACGAGCAAGTGGTGCTGATCCGCGGCGCGGGCGTGGACCTGAACGATTACCGCGCGTCGCCGGAGCCTGCCGCGCCGCCCGTGGTGGCGACGATGGTGGCGCGATTGCTGCGCGACAAGGGCGTGCAGGAATTCGTCCAGGCGGCGCGTCTGCTGCGCGAACGCGGCGTGCCCGTGACGATGCAATTGGTGGGGGGCGTGGACGCCGGCAATCCAGCCTCGGCGACCCCGGCTGAAGTACAGGCCTGGCAACGCGAAGGCTGCGTGCAGGCGCTGGGCGAGCGCTCGGACGTGCCGCAGCTGTATGCAGCCTCGCATATTGCCGTGCTGCCGTCGTATCGCGAAGGGTTGCCCAAGTCGCTGATCGAGGCGGCCGCTTGCGGGCGCGCCGTGGTGACGACCGATGTGCCGGGCTGCCGGGACGCCATCGATCCGGGCAAGACCGGCCTGCTGGTGCCGGTGCGCGACCCGCAGGCCCTGGCCGACGCCATCGCCCGCCTGGCCGGCGATCCGGCCCTGCGGCAAGCGATGGGCGCCGCCGGCAGGGCCTTGGCCGAGCGCGAGTTCAACATCGAACGCGTCGCCCGCATCCACGTGGACCTTTACGACACGCTGAGCGCCTAGGGCCTGTGCGAGGCCCCTTCTAGTGTGAACAGGCCCTAGCCGCCCAGCGCGGCGCCGTCGCGGCGGGGGTCGGCCGCGCCATCCAGCCCTTGCGGCGTCACGCGGATCGCGGCGGCGCCGCTCTTCATTTCCACCTGTTCGACCTTGTGGCCCTGGGCCGCCAATTGCGCGGCCGCCTCCAGCGGCACGCGGTCTTTCTCGACCTGGCTGCGGCCCGTGTTGCCGGCCACGTGCGGCAACGCCAGCGCATCGGCCGGACGCAGGCCCCAGGCCAGCGTGCCCACCACGGCCTGCGCGATGTAATCGACGATGTAGCCGCCGCCGGCCGAGCCGGTCACCAGCACCAGCTTGCCGTCGTGGTCGAACACCATGGTGGGGGCCATGGACGTGACCGGCCGCTTGTTGGGCGCCATGGCGTTGGGGGCGTCCTTGCCGTGCGTCGACGAGAAGTTGGTCAGGGCGTTGTTCAGGAAAAAGCCATGCGGCATCAGCCACGAACCGAAATTCAGGTTGATGGTGGTGGTCATCGACAGGGCGTTGCCTTGCGCGTCCACGATGGCGACCTGGCTGGTCTCGGTGGTGCCGGGGGCCTCGGCGCCGGCGGGGGGCGGCACGCCAGCGAACACGCCGGGCCGCGGGTGCGTTACCGCCTTGGCGGACAGCAGGGCGGCGCGCTGGTTCACGTAGTCGGGCGCGATCAGCTGGCGCACCGGGGCTTTGACCTGGTCGGGGTCGCCGATATAGGCCAGCCGGTCGGCGCGCGCAATGCGGGCGGTGTCGATCAGCAGGTGGTCGGCCGCGGTCGAGCCGGGGGCCAATTTGTCGATGCGGCGCTGCGCCAGCATGCCCAGTTGTTGCAGCACGGAAACGCCGCCGAAGCTGGGCGGCGGGAAGGTACAGACCTTCCAGGACAGGAACGGGCCGCAGATCGGCGTGCGTTCCGCCGGGCGGTAGGCGGCCAGGTCCTGCGCCTGGATCAGGCTGGGGTATTTGCCGGCGCTGGTAACGGCCAGGATGTCGGCGGTGAGCGCGCCTTGGTTGATCGCGTCGGGGTCGGCGGCGACTTTGCGCAGCGCATCGGCCAGCAGCGGGTTGCGCACGGTGGCGCCCACGGGCAGCACCTGGCCCTGCGCGTCGTAGAAGACGCCGCGGATGGCCGGGTCGTCCGCCAGCTTCGGCAGGCGTTGCAGGCTGTCGTGCAGGTAGGGCGACATGGGGAAGCCGTCTTCGGCGGTGCGGATGCCGGCCTGGAACAGGCTGGCCCACGGCAGGCGGCCGTAGCGCTGGTGCGCCAGCGCCATGACGCGCACGGTGCCGGGCACGCCCACCGGTCGGCCATAGCGCGCCACGTCCTTCAGGGGCAGGGTGTCGCCGTTGGTGTCGGTGCGCAGGCTGGCGGTGGCGCGGGCCGGCGCGGCGGCCAGGCCGTCCAGCGCGGTCAGCGTGTTGCCGGCCTGGTCCCAGACCAGCATCAGCGAACCGCCGCCCAGGCCGGACGATTGCGGTTCGACCACGGTCAGCACCATCTGCACCGCGATGGCCGCGTCCACGACGCTGCCGCCTCGCTTGAGGGCGTCCAGGCCGGCGGCGGCGGCCAGCGGATTGGCGGCGGCGACCATGCCGGATGTGGTCTGCGCCTGGACGCCCACAGCGGCGGCGGATAGCGCCAGGACGGCTAGAAACCGGGAGGTGCTGCGGACAGGCGAGTGCATGGGACGCTCCGGAAAGGACGACGGGCCATTATTGGCCCGCCGTCATGCCCTGTCCAGAGGGGGGAGCTGGGCGTCGCGTCAGTGGCGGCGCGCGATCGCGTCGATCCAGAAGCGGGTGGAGGGGTCTTGCGGCGCGGCCTGGGTGGCGGGCGCGTCGAGCTCGCGGATGATGTTCTTGGCCAGGGCCTTGCCGAATTCCACGCCCCATTGGTCGAACGGGTTGATACCCCAGATCACGCCCTGGGCGAACACCTTGTGTTCGTACAGCGCCAGCAAGGCGCCCAGCGTGTAGGCCTCCAGGCGCGGCAGCACGATCAGCGAGGACGGCCGTCCGCCCGGGTGTACCTTGTGTTGCGCCAGCAGACGGGCTCGGTCTGGGTCTTTCTCGGTAAGCGAGGTTTCGGCCAGGGCTTCGTCGAACGATTTGCCGCGCAGCAGGGCGGCGCGCTGGGCCAGGCAATTGGCGATCAGCAGTTCGTGGTGGCGCGCATAGGCGTGGTCCGGCTGTTCGCACAGGATGAAATCGACCGGCGCGCCCGCGGTGTCCTGGTGCAGCCACTGGAAGAAGGTGTGCTGGCAATCGGTGCCCGACATGCCCCAGACGGCCGGGCCGGTCGGCACGCCCGCCGGGCTGCCATCGGGCGTGGCCACCTTGCCCAGCGATTCCATTTCCAGCTGCTGCGCCCACGGCACGATGTGGTACAGCCGCGAATCGTAGGGCGAGATGACCAGCGAGTCGTAACCCAGCACGCTGCGGTTGACCACGCCGGCCAGCGCCAGTTGTAGCGGCGCGTTTTCGGCCATGGGGGCATGGCGGAAATGCTCGTCCATGGCGGCCGCGCCGGCCAGCAGCTGGTCAAAGGCGTCGTTGCCCAGCGCCAGCGCCACCGGCAGGCCGATGGCGGACCAGAGCGAATAGCGGCCGCCCACCCAGTCCCAGATCTGGAAGATGTGGTCTGGCGAAATGCCCAGGTTGAGCGCGGCCTCGACATTGGCGGTAATGGCGACGACCTGCTTGATCGGGTCGGCCACGCCGGCTTCGCGCAGCCAGTTCATGGCGACTTCGGCGTTGGCCAGCGGCTCGGTGGTGGTGAAGGATTTGGAGGCGACGATGACCAGCGTGTTGTGCGGGTCCAGCCGGCTCATGGCGTCGGCGACGGAATGCGAATCGACGTTCGAGGCGAAGCGCACTTCGCGCCGCGCAGCGCCGTAGCGCAGGGCGCGCGTGACCAGCCGGGGGCCCCAGTCGCTGCCGCCGATGCCCAAGTGCAGCACGCAGCTGTAGCGGTTGGCGGCATCGGCGTCGCGCACGAATTGGCGCACGCGTTCGCGTTCGGCCAAGACGGCGTTGGCCACCATGGCCGGCGGCTGGGCGGCGCGCAGCGCGGTATGCCAGGCGGGGCGCTGTTCTGTCCAATTGGCGTTGCCGCCGTCGAACAGCTGGGCGCGGGCCGCCTCGAAGCCTTGTTGCGTCAGCAGGGCCGCCGCGGCGGCCTGCAGGGCGGGCGAATGCGCTTGCGCGCTCAGGTCCAGGCGCAGCCCCGGGGCATTGATCAGGCGCAGTTGCTCGCCGCGCAGCGGAGCATGTTGCGCGGCGGCGGCGAATTGCCGCCAGGCGGGGCTGTTGGGCAAGGACATGGGCAATCTAGAAAGGCAAAGTGGCGTCGGGAGCGAGTTTAGCCAGTTCCCGGCGGAAATCGCCCTGGATGCGGGCCAGCGCCTCGGCGGTTTGGGCCTCGAAGCGCAGGACGACGACAGGGGTGGTGTTGGAGGGGCGGGCCAGGCCGAAGCCGTCGGGGTATTCGGCCCGCACGCCGTCGATGGTGATCACGCGGGTGGCGCCGGGGAATTGCCCCTGCGCCTGCAGCGCCTCGACCAGCGCAAAGGGCTGGCCTTCTTCCATTTCGAGTTTCAGTTCCGGCGTGGAGACGTCTTGCGGCAGGGCTTCCAGCGGCGCGCCGGCGTCGGCGAAGCGCGACACGATCTCGAGCAGGCGGGCGCCGGTATAGAGCCCGTCGTCAAAGCCGTACCAGCGTTCCTTGAAGAAAATGTGGCCGCTCATTTCGCCTGCCAGCGGCGCCCCGGTTTCGGCCAGCTTGGCCTTGACCAGCGAGTGGCCGGTCTTCCACATCAGGGGCTCGCCGCCCGCGGCTTGCACCGACAGGCCCACATGGCGGCTGCACTTGACGTCATAGATGATGGTGGCGCCGGGGTTGCGTTCGAGCACATCGCGGGCGAACAGTACCAGCTGGCGGTCGGGCCAGATGATCTGGCCCGATTTGGTCACCACGCCGAGGCGGTCGCCGTCGCCGTCGAAGGCCAGGCCCAGTTCGCAGTCGGTGGTGGCCAGGCAATGGATCAGGTCCTGCAGGTTCTTGGGCTCGGCCGGATCGGGGTGGTGATTGGGGAAGGTGCCGTCAACCTCGCAGAACAGTTCGGTGACCTCGCAGCCCAGGGCGCGGAACAGCTGCGGCGCGATGGCGCCGGCCACGCCGTTGCCGCAGTCGATCGCGATCTTCATGGGGCGGGCCAGCTTGACGCCGGAGGCCACCCGCGCGATGTAGGCGGCCACCAGGTCGAGCTCGCGGCGCACGCCGGAGCGCGCGGCCGGGGCCGCCGGGGCGCCGTTCATGGCGCGGGCCAGGGCCTGGACGTCTTCGCCGTACAGCGCGCGGCCGCCCATCATCATCTTGAAGCCGTTGTACTTGGGCGGATTGTGGCTGCCGGTAATGGCGACGCCCGAACCCGTCTGCATGGTGTGCGCGGCGAAATACACCAGCGGCGTGGGCACCTGGCCGATATCCAGGGTGTCGACGCCGCCTTCGAGCATGCCTTCCTGCAGGGCCTGCGCCAGCATTTCGCTGCTCAGGCGGCCGTCGCGGCCGACCACCAGCGTCTGGATGCCCTGGTCGCGCGCGGTGGCCGCCAACGCCACGCCCAGGGAACGGGCGAAACGGGCGTCGATCAGGTCCGGGACCGTGCCCCGGATGTCATAGGCCTTGAAGACGGCGGCGGGAAATTGCGTGTTGTCGGCCACGACGGTTCCTTGTGTAGCAGTTGCGCTGGTAAACCCCTACGCCGGACGGACCCGGCCAACGGGGCGCAAAGGGGAATTATCCCCCATTGGCGCAGACGCATCATCCGGCGGGCGGCGTAGGGCGTCATGGGGCTTGCGCCGCCCGGAATCCGCTGGCGTCATCCGAAGGTGATACGCTTGCCATGCAAGCAGAAAGACCGGAGGGGCCATGGGAGCCAAAGTATCCAAAGTCATGTCATCGGGCGGCGCCAGGCGCAGGCGGGGGCCGCCCACGGACTTCGCCGGCCCGGCAGCCGGGCGCGAACGCCGGCTCGACATCCACGTATTCGTATCGCCGGGCGGCGAACTGGCGACCGGCCGGGCCTGGGAGCGCTGCGTCTGGCGCGACGCCCGGGTGCTGATCGCCGAATGCCCGGCGCCGCATCTGCCGGGCTCGGTTGAAAACGCCTTGCGCGCCATCGCGGCCAGCGTCGCGCGCGACCTTGCCTGGCAGGGCATGGGCACCGTGGCGTTTTCGCTGGACGACCGCAGCGGCGTCTTTCGCGTGATCTGCGCCGAATCACAACCCCGCTCAGGCGCGGCCGTGGCCGACTTCGAACCCGTCGCCGCGCACGCGCTGGAAGTGCGCATCGACGGCTGCGCCGACCGCCAGAAGCCGTGCACCCATTTACTGGTTTGCGGCGCCACCCGCGGCGAAGCGCTGCGGCGGGCCTACCGCGCCCTGTCTGAAATGCCGGGGCCGGCCGGCGTGGACCGCGCGTTTCTGATGAACCGCATCGCCTCGCGCGCCTATTGCACGGGCCTGACGGGCACCCGCCTGGATCAGGCCGTCGGCTGACCGGCGCCGCGGGCCCATTCGGGGCTGCGGCGTCTTCTCGGACCCGCTCGCCGTCCCTGGCGCCGCCGCTGCCTCTACAATAGCCCGTACTCCCTTTCGAACTGCGCTCGGGCGCGGCCCGGTGCGACCTTCCTGTGCGGCGCCTATGAATTTGCTGAGCGATTTGCAGTCCCTTCTGGGCGAGTCCCATGTGCTGACCGGCGCCGACGCCGATTCCTACGTGCTGGACTGGCGCCGCCGCTACCGCGGCGCCGCGCTGGCGGTGATCCGCCCCGGCTCCACCCAGGAAGTGGCCGACGCCATCAAGCTGTGCGCCCGGCATGGCGTGCCGGTGGTGCCGCAGGGCGGCAATACCGGCCTGTGCGGCGGCGCCACACCCGACGACACCGGCAACGCCGTGGTGCTGTCCACCGCCCGCCTGACCCGCGTGCGCGCCCTGGACACCGACAACGACACCATCACCGTGGAAGCCGGCTGCATCCTGCAAGCCGTGCAAGAGGCCGCCGCCAATGCAGGCCGCCTGTTTCCGCTCAGCCTGGCCGCCGAGGGCAGCTGCACCATCGGCGGCAACCTGGCAACCAACGCCGGCGGCACCCAGGTGCTGCGCTACGGCAACACGCGCGACCTGACTCTGGGACTGGAAGTCGTCACCGCCGAGGGCGACATCTGGGATGGTCTGCGCGGTCTGCGCAAGGACAACACCGGCTACGACCTGCGCGACCTGTATATCGGCAGCGAGGGCACGCTGGGCATCATCACGGCCGCCACGCTCAAACTGTTCCCGCGGCCGGTGGCCTCATGCACCGCGCTGCTCACGCTGGACAGCATCGACAACGCCGTGGAACTGCTGTCGCGCGCCCGCGCCGGTTTCGGCGCCGCGCTGACCGGCTTCGAACTGATGAGCGGCCATTGCCTGCAAGCGGTAGTGCGCCTGTTTCCGCAGCAACGCCTGCCCTTTGACGGCGAGTCCGCCGCTTCGCCCTGGTTCGCGCTGCTGGAACTGTCCGACAGCGAAAGCGAAACCCATGCGCGCGAGCGTTTCGAAACCGTGCTGGGCGAGGCCATCGAAGCCGGCCTGGTGAACGACGCCGCCATTGCCGCCAACGTCGCGCAGAGCAAGGCCATCTGGCATCTGCGCGAAAGCATTCCGCTGGCCGAGGCCGAGCTGGGCAAGTCCGTCAAGCACGACGTGTCGATCCCCATCTCCGGCATCGCCGGTTTCGTGCACAAGACCAATGCGCTGCTGCAGGCGCGCTTTCCCGGCGTGCGCCACGTGATCTTCGGCCATCTGGGCGATGGCAACCTGCACTACAACGTGGCCAACGCGCCGGGTCAGACCGAAGCGGAACTGCTGGCGCTGCAAGGCGACATCTATGGCGTGGTGCACGACAGCGTGCACGCCCACGCCGGCTCCATCAGCGCCGAGCATGGCGTCGGCCAGCTAAAACGCGACGAACTGCCGCGCTATAAGAGCCCGGTCGAACTGGCGCTGATGCGCCGCATCAAGCGTGCGCTGGACCCGCAAGGCCTGATGAACCCCGGCAAGGTGCTGCAGGCCTGACGCAAGGCGCTCAACCCTTTCCCATAAGGAACATACATATGGTGTCCAGTCCTGCTGCGGGTGCGAATCAACGGATCCTGATCGTCGAAGACGATCACATCATCGCGGGCAACCTGTACACCTTCCTGGAAGCGCGCAAGTTCCTGCCGGACGTGGCCTACAGCGGCCCGGCGGCTCTCAAGCGCCTGGAAGAGCAGCGTTTCGACGCGATGATCCTGGACATCGGCCTGCCGGGCATGGACGGCAACGCGGTGCTGCACGCCCTGCGCAACGACAAGCGCCTGCCGTTGCCGGTGCTGGTGCTGACCGCGCGCGACAGCCTCGAAGACAAGCTGGCCGGCTTTTCGCACGGCGCGGACGATTACCTGACCAAGCCGTTCGCGCTGCTTGAAGTCGAGGCCCGCCTGCTGGCGCTGATCCAGCGCGCCAAGGGGTCCACCGTCGACACCGTGAGGGTGTTCGGCGACCTGCAATACGACACGCGCAGCCGCATGGTGTCCATCGGCGGCAAGCCGGTGCACCTGACGCGCAAGGCCACCATCATTCTCGAGGCGCTGCTGCGCGATCCGGGCCGGGTGGTGTCGCGCGAAGAACTCGAATCCCAGCTGTGGGGCAGCGAGCCGCCGTCCTCCGACGCCTTGCGCAGCCAGGTGCATCTGCTGCGCCGCGCGCTGGCCGATGCGGGCTTTGACGGCATCGAAACCTTGCACGGCACCGGCTGGCGGCTGGTGCCCGGCGGAGGCCCCGCATGAGCCGCGCTTCCACAGGCAGCGGCACCCTCACCCAACGGGTGGTGTGGGCGCTGACGGGCACCGTGGCGCTGTTCGTCACGGCGCTGGCGCTGCTGGCCTACCTGACGTTCGACCAGATGGAAGACGATCTGGTCAACGACATCCTTAACACCGAAATGGACCGCCTGGTGCAGCATGCGCGCACCAGCGACCAGTTCTTGCCGCGGCGGGGCGCCCGCGAGCTGGGCGGCTCCATGCGCGCCTGGCTCAGCGTCGACGGCCAGCCGCCCATCGGCATGCCCGAGGAAATTCGCGGGCTGGACAACGGCCTGCACCTGATCGAGCCCGGCGCCTACACCTGGCACGTGATGGTGGCCGAAACCGGCACTGGCAAGGTGTATCTGCTGTACGACGCCACCGACAACGAAGAGCGGGTGCACGACTTCGGCCTGATCGTGCTGGGGGTGGGCGCGATCTGCGTGGTGGGTGCCTATGCCCTGTCGCGGCGGGTGGCGGCGGTGGCTGTCGGGCCACTGCTCGACCTGACCGACCGGCTGTCCACCTGGGCGCCGGGGGCACCCGACCTGGCCGTCACGCGCGACGACGAGGCCGGCAGGCTGATCGAGGCTTTCAACCGGGTGCAGAACCAGGTCGACCGGTCGATTGCGCGTGAACGCGAATTCGCCGGCAACCTGAGCCATGAGGTCCGCACGCCACTGGCGGCCATCCGTTCCGACAGCGAGCTGATGCTGCTGACCCAGGAGCTGACTCCCGACCAGCGCCAACGGCTGACGCGGGTGGTGGACAACGTCGACGACGTCATCGTCTGCCTGGAAAGCGCCCGCGCCATGGCCCGCGACCAAATGCGCCCGCCCGAGCCGGTGGACCTGGCCGACTGCATGCTGGACGCCTGGCGCGGCTATGAAACCCAGGCCGGCATGGCCGACCTGCGTTTCGACAACCGCATCGCGCCCGACCACATCCGCATCCTGGACCGCTACGCGCTGCTGACGGTGCTGCGCAACCTGATCCGTAACGCCGTCGAACACGCGGCCCCGGCCACGCTCACGGCCAGCCTGGGCGCTGATGGCGCATTGTTGCTCAGCGACGATGGCAAGGGCATCGCCACCGACGACCTGCCGTTCCTGTTCCGCCGCTACTACAGCGGCCGGATGCGGGATTCGGGGGCGGCCGGCCGGGACGAAACCGCGCGCGGCCTGGGCTTGGCGATCGCCAAGCGGGTCTGCGACATGCAAGGCTGGACGCTGACCGTGGAATCGTCGCGCGAAGGCGAACAGCGCGGCACGCGCTTCACGTTGCGGCTGGAGGCCGTGGGCCTGACGGCCTGAGCCAAGGGGCCTGGCCGCAACCGATCCGGAATCGGGGCCAGGTCTGCGCCGGAATTGCCTGTCAGGCGTGGCCGAGGCCTTGGGTGATATGAACGAATTTGACGAATTTTCGACTATCTCCCGCCTAAGCTGTCCGCTCCAGCAGATCGCCGCCGCCCCTCGCCCTACATGCCACCCTTATCCTCGCCTGCTTATGCCAGGCCGAACGCTGTTTCCTATTTCTTCACGCACGTCGTTGGGGTGACGCTGATCCTGGCCTGCCTGGCTTGGTGGGCGAACGTGTCCGGGCTGGACATGGCCATCGGCCGGGCGCTGTTCAGCCCGGCGCTGGACGATTTTCCGTTGCACACCAACCGTTGGCTGGAGCTGGTGGGCCATCGCATGGTGCTGGCGTTGCCCATCGGCATCGCCTTGGGCGCGGTCGCGGTCGCCGCGGCCAGCTACCGCATTCCCGCCTGGCGTCCCTTGCGTGGCGCGGCGCTGGCGGTGGCGCTGACTTGCGTGGCAGGGCAATTGCTGGTCAATCAGCTCAAGCACTTCACCACGCTGCCGCGTCCCTACGACCTGGAGACGCTGGGCGGTTACACCCCGTACCCCCTGTCTTGGTGGACCTGGGACCGTGGCAAGGCGGGCGGTGCGCTGCCCAGCGGCCACGCCGGCGCCGGCTATTCCCTGCTGACCCTGTATTTCGCCGGCTGGGCCGCGGGGCGGCCGAGCTGGCGCTGGGGCGGCTTGGCGGCAGGCGTGATGGCAGGCGTGGGGTTTTCGATCGTGCGGATCCTGCAAGGCGCGCACTTCCTGAGCCAGACCCTGTGGTCCGCCGCGCTGATGTGGCTGCTGGCCGCGCTGTTTTTCTGGCCGGTGCTGCGGGGGTGGACCGTGGGCGGCCCGTCCCCCGCGTCCAACGCTCAGTTGAGCAGCAGACCGGGCAACCAGAGCGAGAACGCCGGCACGTAGGTCACCAGGGCCAGGGCGGCCAAGAGCGCGCCATAGAACGGCCAGATCGTCCGCATCACCGTCCCCACCGAGACGCCACCGATGGCGCACCCCACGAACTGGGTGGTGCCCACGGGCGGCGTGTTCAGCCCCAGCGCACAGTTCAGCAGCATCACGATGCCGAATTGCACCGGCCCCATGCCGTACTGCACGCAGATCGGCAGGAAGATCGGGGTGCAGATCAGGATGGTCGCCGCCATGTCCAGAAAAGTGCCCAGCACGAACAGGATGACGTTGACCATCAGGAAGATGGCCCACGGGCTGGTGGATACCGACGCCATCAGTTCGCCGGTCTTTTCGGCCACGCCATAAAAGCTGATCAGGTAGCCGAACGTGGCGGAGATGCCGATCAACAGGAGCACCACGCCCGTCGTCTTGACGGCCTTGCTGGCGGCCCGCACGAACTGGTCCCAGGTCAGCGAGCGGTAGACGAAGAGGGTCAGCGCCAGCGCATACAGCACCGCCACCGCGGCCGATTCCGTCGCCGTGAAGACGCCGCTCAGGATGCCGGCGATGATCAGCACCACCACGAACAGGCCCGGCGTGGCGGCCACCAGCGACCGCCACACGATGGCCCAGCCGGGAAAGGTGCCCGCCGGGTAGCCGCGGCTGCGCGCCACGAAATAGGCGGCCGCCAGGTTGCACAGCGTCAGGATCAGCGCGGGCACCACGCCCGCGGCGATCAGCGCCGCGATGGACACCTTGCCGCCCGCGGCCAGCGTGTAGATGATGATGTTGTGGCTGGTGGGCATCAGCGCACCGACCAGCGCCGCGTGCGTCGTGACGTTGACGGCGTAGTCGGCGTGGTAGCCCTCGCGTTTCATCATGGGGATCATCACCGATCCCATCGCCGACACGTCCGCCACCGGCGATCCCGAGACGCCGCCGAACAGCGTGCAGGCCACCACGTTGGACATGCCCAGGCCGCCGCGCACGTGCCCCACCAGCGATTTGGCGAACGCCACGATGCGGTCGGCGATGCCGCCGTACAGCATCAGCTCGCCGGTGAAGATGAAAAAGGGAATGGCCAGGAACGAGAACGCGTTCATCCCCGAGGTCATCTGCTGAAAGGCGACCGCCAGCGGCAGGTCTTCATACATGATCGCCGTGATGGACGACAGGCCGATGGCGAAGGCCACCGGCACGCCGATCACCAGGAACCCCATGAACGTGAACGAGAGTAGGGTCAGCGCCATGCCGGTACCACCTTTTGGTTGCGCAGGAGGGCGATGATGTGCTCGATGGAAAAGAGCGCGATCAGCGTGCCGGACAGTGCCGCGGGAACGTATTTCCAGCCGTTGGAGACGCCCAGGTTGGGGATCTTGTAGGGCCAGACGGACTCGGCGAGCAGGCCGCAGTTCCAGGCCATCAGCACGCCGAACAGCAGCACCAGCAGGTGGATGAATATCTTCAGGCGCCGCTGGCCTGCCGCCGGCAGGGCGTCCACCAGCGACTCGAAGCCGATGTGGCCGGCGTCGCGCACGCCGACCGCGGCGCCCAGCATGGTGACGTACAGCACCAGCAACAGCGCCAGGCTCTCGGCCCAGGTGGGGGTGCTGTTGAGTACGTGGCGGCCGAAGATCTGCAGCGTCACGGCGATGATCAGGCAGACCAGCCCGAACACGCTGGTCCACATGCACAGGCGCGCCAGGCGGGCGCAGGCTCGGGCGTAGGCGTCCAGCGGGGCGGCCAGGGCTCGCGCCCGGCCCCCCGCCGTGACATCCGTTTCATTGGTTGAGGTAGCCAGCATGATGTTTCCTTACTGGACGGCCTGGATCTTGGCGACCAGGTCTTTCATGTCGGGCGTGGTGACGTAGCGGTCATACACGGGCTTCATCGCCGCCTGGAACGAGGCCTTGTCCACCTCGACGATCTGCGAGCCGGCTTTCTCGACCACCGCGCGCGACTTCTGTTCGCGCTCATCCCACAGCTTGCGCATATAAGGCACCGATTCGCGCGCCGCCTCGCGCAGCGTCTTCTGGTCCTCGGCCGACAGCTTGTCCCATTGCCGCTTGGAGAAGATCAGCATCTCCGGCGTCATGGTGTGGTCGGTCACCGCGTAGTACTTGGCCACCTCGTAGTGGTGCGCGCTTTCGTAGCTGGGGTAGTTGTTCTCGGCCGCATCCACCAGCCCCGTCTTGAGCGAGGTGTAGACCTCGCCCATCGGCATCGGCGTCGCGTTGCCGCCCATGGCCTCCACCATGGCGACAGACAGGTCCGACTGCTGCACCCGGATCTTCAGCCCTTTGGCGTCGGCCAGCGTCTTGATGGGCTTGTTGCGCGTGTACATCGACCGCGAGCCGCTGTCGTACCAGGCCAGGCCGACGAAACCGGCCGATTCGCACGAGCGCAGGATCTGCTCGCCGATCTCGCCGTCCAGCACCTTGTGCAGGTGCTCTTTGGAACGGAACAGGAAGGGCAGCGACGGCACGCGCGTGGTCTGGCAGATGTTGTGCATGGCCGCGCTGGACACGCGCGCCATGGCCAGCGCGCCCATCTTCACTTGTTCGATCGAGTCGTCTTCATTGCCCAGCGCGCCGCCGGCATACACCTTGACCGTGATGCGGCCGTTGGTGCGTTGCTTGACCAGCTCGCCGAACTGGCGCACGGCTTGCACGGTGGGGTAGTCGTCGGGATGGATGTCCGCGGAGCGCAGCTCGGCGGCATGGGTCGCGGGAATCAGCGTCAGCAAGGCAGCCGCCGCCAGGAAGGCGCGGGTCAGGGTCGGGCGCAGCATGTCTACCTCCGGTAGGGAGTACGGCGTTTCGTTGAGGGCCGGTGAGGCCCCGAAGCTCTTTGATATCTACGGACCTGCTTACTACACATGCGTGGGCGCTTGGTCGCGCCGCGGTCGGGTGCTAGCCGGCGCTTGCGGTTTCCTCCAGGCCCTGCGCGCCGGGGCGCAGGGCAAAGACGGCGCCGGCGGCGGAGCCGGGGGCGGCGTCCGCGGGACGGATGGATGTGACGAACAGGACGTCCAGGTCAGGGCCGCCGAAGGCGCACATCGCGACCCGCGGGGCGGGCACCTCGACGCTGTGGTCCAGGCGGCCGTCCGGGGTGTAGCGGTAGATCCGCCCAGCTTCGTTGCCACAGATCCAGTAGCCGCCGTCGGCGTCCACTGCGGCGCCGTCGGGCCGCCCAGCGGGCAGCTTCGGAATGAAGACGCGGCGGTTGCTCGGCACGCCAGCGTCGATGTCGTAGTCGTAGGCCCACACGACCTGCCGCGCGGGGTGCGAGTCCGACAGGTACAGGGTGCGGCCGTCGGGGCTGAAAGCCAGGCCATTGGGCACGATCAGGTCGTCGACGATGGCGTGCAACGCGTCGCCGCCGTCATGGCGGTACAGGCGGCCGGCGTGGCTGGCCAGGCTCATGTCCATGACCATGGTGCCGGCCCAGAAGCGGCCTTGCCGGTCGCAGCGGCCGTCGTTGAAGCGCATGCCGGGCGCGCCGTGGCGTACGGCCGCTAGCGGCCGGGGCTGGCAGGGCTCGCCGGCTATCAGCGGCCCGCAGGCATACAGGCCGGTTTCCATGGCCAGCAGCCAGCCGGCGCCGCGTGGCGCGATGCAGCCGGCCATCTGCGGCAGCGCCCAGTGGTCGATGGCGCCGCTGGCCGGTGTCCAGCGCCAGAGCGCGCGGCCGGGGATGTCGGTCCAGTAGAAGGACTGGTCGGCGGCGCGCCAGACCGGGCTCTCGCCCACGCCGCAGAGCTGGGTGCCGATGCGTTCAGCGGAAGTCGCCATGGCGGGCAGGGGATCAGCGGGGCGGAAAGGGGAAGGGGCCGGCCTTGACGAACGCGCCGCCCTGGTAGCGGGCGGCGGGGTCGTCGGCGGGCAAGGGCGGCTGCGCCTCGACCTGGGGGCGGAATGGCTCGGAGGAATCCTTGGGGGCGAACCCCAGTGCGGCGGCGCGGTCGTTATCCCACCAGCTGTCGCGGTTGGCCGACGCGCCGTAGGCGATCAGGTGGCCGACGCCGGGCGTGAATAGGGACCGCACCACCAGGTCCGTCAGATCGTCGTAGCTGAGCCAGGTGACCATCATGCGGCGGTCCTTGGGTTCGGGGAACGACGACCCGATGCGCAGGCAGACGGTTTCGATGCCGTAGCGGTCGTAGTAGAAGCGCGACAGGTTCTCGCCGTAGGCCTTGCTCAGGCCGTAATAGCCGTCGGGCCGCAGCGGCACGTCCGCGTCCAGCTGCGCGCCTTGCTCGTAGAAGCCGATGACGTGGTTGGAACTGGCAAACACCACGCGGCGCACGCCATGCACGCGGGCGGCCTCGTAGACGTGGTACACGCCCTGGATGTTGGCCGGCAGGATTTCTTCGAAAGAACGTTCCACGGAAACGCCGCCCAGGTGCACAATGGCGTCGGCGCCGCGTACCAGTTCGGACACCGCCGCGGCGTCGGCCAGGTTGCAGGGCACGACTTCCTCGCCGGGGCCGGCGGGCGCCATCGCCGCCACGTCGGACACCCGTAGCACGTCGGCGTAGGCCTTCAGGCGTGGACGCAGCACCTGGCCCAGGTTGCCGGCCGCGCCGGTCAATAACAGGCGCTGGCAACGGGGGGCAGCAGGCATGCGGTCGACAACTAGGCTCATGGCGCAACGCTCGGTGGATGGCGCGGTGGAATGGACTTGTCTGGTACGTTATCGTACAACCTGTCCAAAGTATAATAAGCACGAAATTTTGCAGTCAAGCTCCGCGCAACCGCTTTCGGATAATCCCTGATGAACGCTCCTGTCGATACCCCCGTTTTGCCGCAGCGTCGTCCCCGGAACCTGGCCCAGGGCCTGGTCGAGAGCATTTCCGAACGCATTCGCGGCGGCGCTATCCGCCCCGGCGACAAACTGCCTACCGAATCCGAGATCATGCGGCAGTTCGGTGTCAGCCGCACTGTCGTGCGCGAAGCCCTGTCGCGGCTGCAGGCCTCGGGCCTCGTCGAAACCCATCATGGCGTGGGCACCTACGCCCTGGAGCCGAGCGGCAGCGGTGATTTCCGCGTCGATCCGGCCGACATCGCCACCGTGCGCGACGTGCTGGTGCTGCTGGAACTGCGCATCTGCCTGGAAAGCGAGGCCGCCGGTCTGGCCGCCGTGCGCCGCAGCGAGGCCCAACTGACCGACATGCGCCGCGCGCTGGACGCCTTCAAGAGCGCGCTGGACACGGGCGGCGACACCATCACCCCCGACTTCCAGTTCCATCTGCTGATCTCCCAGGCCACCGACAACCGCTATTTCGCCGACCTGATGTCGCACCTGGGCTCGGCGATCATTCCCCGCACCCGTATCAACTCCGCCAAGTTCGCCCACGAAGACCGCCCCGCCTACCTGGCGCGCGTCAATCTGGAACACGAAGATATCTACAACGCCATCGTGCGGCAGGACGCCGAAGCGGCCCGCGCCGCCATGCGCACCCACCTGAGCAACAGCCGCGAGCGCCTGCGCCGGGTGCAATAGGGCGGCGCCGGCAAGGGCGTACCGCTGCGCAATAGCCGCCGCGCGCGTGCCCGGCGGCCTTTCCTTGCGATTCACGATGCAGCGGGCGTAGAAATACGACGTCATACAACGTTTGCGCATTGCTCGTCGCATGCCTTGCCGCGCTTGAGGCCGCTGCGCCGCATCAAACCGCGTTAACCTTGGCCGTTTTCATTCACCGGACGGCAAGGCATGGATTGGCTCGGTCATCGTAGCGACGCATCAACACAAGGGCTTTCCAGCCATGAGGGGAGGGCTGCGACATGCGCCGCCTGACACTCCGATTCATCGTGTCGGTGCTGGTCCTGCTGACGCTCAGCCGGCTAGGCCTGGCCTTGTGGATGTGGGACCGCGTCGAGGCCGCAGGGGGGCTGTGGCCCGTGCTGTTCGGCGGCTTGCGTATCGACGTCTGCCTCTTGTCCATGGTGATCGCGCTGCCGGCGGTGTTCTCGCCCTGGCTGGGCCATCGCGCCTGGGCTGCCCGTGTCACTGCCTGGTGGTTCCGCATCTGGTGGATGCTGTATGCGCTGCTGGAAGTCTCCACGCCGCAATTCATCGCGGAATACGATACCCGCCCGAACCGCCTGTACTTCATCTACCTGCTCAACCCCAAAGAAGTCGGGTCGATGCTGTGGCAGGGCTACAAGGGCGTGCTGCTGGCCGCCGCGATCGTACTGGTGCTGGCAGCCTGGCTCGCCGTCAAGCTGTTCCCGGTCCGCACCCGCGACCCCTTCATGGCTTGGTGGAAGCGGCCCATCGCGTCCGTGGCGATCCTGGCGCTGGTGGTATTGGGCGCGCGCGGCACGCTGGAACATCGCCCCATCAACCCGGCCAAGGTCGCTTTCAGTTCGGACGCCATGGTCAATTCGCTGGCGCTGAATTCGCTCTACAGCGTGTTCGACGCCGCCTACCGCATGCGGGACGAACGCTCGTCGGCCGCGATGTACCCCAAGATGCCGGTCGACGAAATGAACGCCATCGTGCGCGAAAAAGCCGGCCTGTCCGGCCCGCCGCTCGATCCGCGCTACCCCAGCCTGCACGAACAGAAAGCCACCGTGCGCCGCGACAAGCCACTGAACGTGGTGATCATCCTGCAGGAAAGCCTGGGCGCGCAGTATGTAGGCAGCCTGGGCGGCAAGGACCTCACGCCCAATATCGACCGCCTGTCCAAGGACGGCTGGATGTTCCACCGCGCCTACGCTACCGGCACCCGCTCGGTGCGCGGCATTGAAGCGGTGACGGCGGGCTTTCTGCCCAGCGTCGCCGACGCCGTGGTCAAGCTGCCGCGCTCGCAAACCGGCTTCTTTACGTTGGCACAGGTGCTGGGCAAGCACGGCTACCATTCGCGCTTCGTGTACGGCGGCGAATCCCATTTCGACAATATGCGAGCCTTCTTCCTGGGCAACGGCTTCAATGAAGTCATCGACCGCCCGAAGTTCGTAAACCCGGTATTCGAAGGCTCGTGGGGCGCTTCCGACGAAGACATGTTCAACCAGGTCGACCGCCTGCTGCGCGCTGACGGCGACAAGCCGGTCTTCACCCTGGCGTTCTCGGTCAGCAACCATTCACCCTGGGAGTACCCGGAAGGCCGCATCCAGCCGGTGGGCGACCCCGCCAGCGTGGACAACACGGTGCGCTACGCCGACTGGGCGCTGGGCCAGTTCTTCGACAAGGCCCGCCAGGCGCCCTACTGGAACAACACGGTATTCCTGGTCATTGCCGACCACGATTCGAGAGTCTACGGCTCGATCCCGGTGCCGGTGCGCCACTTCCAGATCCCGGCGCTGATCCTGGGCGCAGGCATCGCGCCGCGCCAGGACGAGCGCATCGTGAGCCAGATCGACATGGCGCCGACGCTGCTGTCGTTGATCGGCCTGGATAACGTGAATCCGATGCTGGGGGCCGATTTGACGCAGCGCGATCCGAATCGGGCGCTGATGCAGTACGCGGATAACTTTGGATATTTGCGTGGCGACAAGCTGTTGGTTCTGGAGCCTGCGAAGCCGCCGCGTGAATTTCGATATGAGGCAGCGCCTGTTGGACGTGATGAGACTTACGAGCCTGTGGAGCCGGCGGATGACGGCTTAGTCAAAGAGGCTTTGGCGCATGGGCTATGGGGGAGTTGGGTTTACCGGGAAGAGAAATATCGGTTGCCTTGAGTTGAGTTCTTGAGCCGCGCGTGGCGGTGTCGGGGTGGGGGGGGCGGGGCTACGATTGCGGTCCGGAGCCTTCGCTCCGGACTGCCCCGTGCTCATCCTCGTCACCGC
>NZ_LZZT01000053.1 GCF_014170305.1 Achromobacter sp. UMC71 | reverse complement strand
CCTCGCCTCCATCGGCGTAGGCATCATCATCATCGCCGCCATCCCGTGGCTCTCGATCGGGTTCCTGCGCTAGGCACAACCACGCGCCATCCCCTCGCCCCGGCAAAGGCCGTCAGCAACGCATCGCTGACGGCCTTTGCCACAAGCATCCCCCCAAAATATGTGGGATCAGGTATGCGGGTTATCTATCGCGGGGTTTCCCTTAGCGCAATCCGGGCGCGTCACGATGCCGCGCCGGCATGGGCCCGGTTTGCGAGGATATTTTGGGGGGATGCTTGTGGCAAAGGCCGTCAGCGATGCGTTGCTGACGGCCTTTGCCGGGGCGAGGGGATGGCGCGTGGTTGTGCCTAGCGCAGGAACCCGATCGAGAGCCACGGGATGGCGGCGATGATGATGATGCCTACGCCGATGGAGGCGAGGTAGCCCATGATGGGCCGGATGCCGGCATCGGGCGAGACGCGGCCGATGGCGCAGGCGGCGTAGTAGCCGACGCCGAAGGGCGGGGCGAACAGGCCGATGCCCATGGAAAGGATGACGACCATGGCGTAGTGCACTTCATGGATGCCCATCTGGTGGGCGATCGGGAAGAGCAGGGGACCGAACAGGACGATGGCGGGGATGCCTTCGAGAACGCTGCCCAGGATGATGAAGGCGATGATGGAGACGGCCAGGAACGTGGCTGACCCGCCGGGCAAGCCCGACATGACGCTGGCAAGCTGGCTGGAGAAGCCGGATTGGGTCAGAGCCCAGGCCATGCTGGTGGCGGTGCCGATGATGAGCAGGATGGCGCCGGACAGGCAGGCGGTGTCGACCAGCATCGGCTTGAGCCGCTTGGGATCGAAACAGCGGTAGACCAGCAGGCCGACGAGCGTGGCATAGACGATGCCGATGGTGGAGACCTCGGTGGCGGTGGCGATGCCTTCGACGACGGCGGCGCGGATGACGAAGGGCAGGGCCAGGGCGGGCAAGGCGATGAGGAAAGCGCGGCCGATTTCGCGGCCGGTGGCTTTGCGCGCCGCGCGCAGCCCCTTGTGGCGATTGCGCCACCAGACGACCAGGCACAGCATCAAGCCCAGGACCAGGCCGGGCAACAGGCCGCCGGTGAAGAGCGCGGTGATGGAAACGCCGGTAACCGACCCGATGGTGATGAGCACCAGGCTGGGCGGCACGGTTTCGGTCTGTGCGCCGGTGGCCGAGAGCAGGGCGACCAGGTCGCCCTCGTCGGCGCCGCGTTTGCGCATTTCGGGGAACAGCACGGGCGCGACGGCGGCCATGTCTGCGGCCTTGGCGCCGGAAATGCCGGACACGACGTACATGGCCCCGATCAGCACATAGGACAGTCCGCCGCGTACGTGTCCCAACAGGCTGGCCAGAAACGCCACCATGCGCTGCGCCATGCCGGTCATTTCGATCAGGACGCCCAGGAACACGAACAGCGGCACGGCCAGCAGGATCAGGTGCGACATGCCTTCGTCCATGCGCCCGACCACCACCATCATGGGAACGTTGGTGGTCAGCGACAAGTAGCCGAACGTCGCCAGGCCGAACGCGAACGCGATGGGCACGCCCGCGAAGACGGTGGCGGCGACGACGCCGACAAAGAAGATCAGCAGATTGAGATTGCCCAGTCCCAGCAAGACCGGTTGCAGCAGCACCAGGATGCCGACCGCCGCACCCACCAGGGCCAGCGCCAGCCCGACGGTGCGCCACTGGGCGCGTTCGACCAGACGCAGCAGCGCGATCACCAGCATCAGGGCCGTGCCGGTGGGCAGCGCCGCGGCTCGCCAGATGTTGGGGATCTCCAGGGCGGCGGTGGTGACGTAGCGCTCTTCCGACGCGTATTCCAGGCCGGGCGCCTGCAGCAGCAGCAGGAAGGCCAGGGCGGCGGCAACGGCAACCATGTCCAGGACGGCGCGGGTGGCGGGGGAGGCCCGGTTGACCAGCGCCGCCATGCGCATGTGCTCGCCGCGCCGGAAGGCGACCACGGCGCCCAGCATGGCCAGCCAGAGGAACAGGATGGAGGCCAGTTCGTCCGACCAGACCAGCGGCGTGTGCAGCGCGTAGCGCGCCACGACCCCGGCGAACAGGATGACGATCTCGGCGACCACCAGGATGGCGGCCGGAATTTCAACCAGATGCCCCAGCGCGTTGTCCAGGGACTGGGCCCAGGCCCGGCGCGGCGGCGCGGCCTGGTCGTGTCCGGAATGCGGATCCACGGCCGGCGAGGGGCCGGCCTGCGCGACGGCCACCCTCATGACAGTCTCCCGACCGATTGCTCAAGCAGGCCCCAGGCCTTGTCCCCGTACTTTTCCTTCCAGCTGGCATAGAAGCCGGCCTTGCGCAGGGCGTCGCGCATGGGCTCGGCGTCGGGCGTGTTGAAGGCCAGGCCTTCTTCGGCCAGCTTGGACTGCAGCTGGTTGTTCAGGGCCAGCACGTCGGCGCGCTCGGCCATGCCCGCGGCATTGATGTGCCTGGCGACGATTTCGCGGATGTCGGCTGGCAGTTTTTCCCAGGCGCGGCGGTTGCCCAGGAACCAGAAGCCGTCCCACATGTGGTTGGTCATGGAGCAGTACTTCTGTACTTCGTAGAGTTTGGCGGTCTGGATGATGGCCAGGGGGTTTTCCTGGGCGTCGACCACGCGGGTCTGCAGCGCGGAATAGGTTTCGTTGAAGTTGATGCTGGCCGGAGAGGACCCCAGGGCCTTGAACATGGAAGTCCATAACGGGCTGACCGGCACGCGGATCTTCAGGTCGCGGAAGTCGCCAGGGCCGCTGATGGCGCGCGAGCTGGTGGTCACCTGGCGAAAGCCGCTGTCCCAGATGTGGTCCATGACGATCAGGCCGCGGCTGTTGATCTCGGCGCGGATATGCGCGCCGAGTTCGCCGTCCATCGCCTTCCAGACGGCGTCGTAGCCGGGGAAGGCAAAGCCCACGCCGCTGATGGACGCGCTGGGCACCAGGGTGGACAGGATCAGGCCGGACAAGGTGAAGAATTCGACCGCGCCGGCGCGCAACTGGCTCAACGTGTCGGTGTCCGAACCCAGCTGGCTGTTGGGGAACACCGCCAGTTCAAAGCGCCCGTTCGTGTCGCGCGCGATGTTCTGGGCCGCTTCTTGCGCCCGCAGGTTCATGGGGTGCGACGGCGGCAGGTTGTTGGCGTACTTGTAGCGAAACTCCGGCGCCGCCAGTGCCCGTTGATAGGGCGCCAGGGCCAAAAGCGCGCCGCCTCCCGCGGCGCTCATCAGTTTCCGACGAGTCGTATTCATGTTGTCTCCTTGATTATGAGAACCGGCCGCCGTCTAGGGAAACCGGATAAAGCGCCGTTGCCGGCATCTTGCTTTATTTCTACATCAGGTCCACTATATGAACCATTAACTAGGATTGAATATATTTAATCATATTGATTTAACCCGGTAAATCAATAAAATAAACGTCAAACAGGGCCATCATGAAAATCCAGGAAGAAAATAACGATCCACAATATGGACCTTCTGCAAATGCTGCGCAGGAGGGCGCTGCCCATGTCGGCGGCGCGCAGGCGATCTCCCGCGCCATGGTGGTGCTGCGGGGAGTCGCGCGCATGCGCGGCGAAGGCGCGGGCCTGCTCGCGCTGACCCGCGCCACCGGCATGAGCAAGCCGACGGTGCACCGGCTGCTGGCGGCGCTGGCCGCTGAGGGCATGGTCGAACAGGACCTGTCCAGCCGGCGCTACTTCCTGGGGTCCGAATGTCATGTGCTGGGCAATCTGGCTAGCGAACGGTTCGGCATCAATCGGCGCGCCGCGCCCGTGGTGGCGCGCCTGGCGCACGAGTGCGGCGATTCGGCGTTCTTCTCGGTGCGGCGCGATGTGTTCGCGGTCTGCGTATTGCGCGAAGACGGCGACTGCCCCCTGAAAACCCACGCCTTGCTGCCGGGCGATCGCCATCCCCTGGGAGTCGGTGCGGGCAGCCTGGCCATTCTGGCCGCATTGCGCGACGAAGAGGTCGAGGAATGCCTGCGGGCCAATGCCGACCTGATCGCGGCGCGCTATCCGCACTATTCGGTGCCCCTGATCCGCAATCTGGTCAACGAAGTGCGTGAACGCGGCTATGCCGTGAACCGCGGGCTGGTGGTGCCGGGCTCCTGGGGTATCGGCATGGCATTGCTCGACGCCGATGGCGGCGTGCTGGGCGCGCTGAGCATCGCGGCGGTGGAGTCGCGCATGGAAAACGAAGACCGGCAGTCCCAATTGGCCAAGCTGTTGTCGCGCGAGGCCAAGCGGCTGCAGGCCCAGTCCAACCCTGGAGACCGGCAGGCGCGGGCGCGACCTCCGGTTCCGAAACTAAAGCCCTGAGTCCGCGGTCCGGCGGGCAAGGGGCCCCCCCTTTTAGGAGACAGCAATGAGCAAGCGTGCCGTGATTGCGGGATGGTCGCACAGTCCCTTCGGAAAACTCGACGATCCCGATACCGAAAGCCTGATGGCCCGCGTCAGCGGCGCGGCACTGGCGCATGCGGGCTTGTCCGCCGGGGCGGTCGACGGCATCTACGTCGGCGTCATGAACGGCGGCTTCCAGAAGCAGGACTTTCAGGGCGCGCTGGTGGCGCTGTCGCAACCCGAGCTGGCCTATGTGCCGGCAACGCGGCTGGAGAACGCCTGCGCCACGGGCTCGGCCGCGTTGTATGCGGCCATGGATTTCATCGAATCCGGGCGTGGACGGGTCGCGCTGGTGGTCGGCGCCGAGAAAATGACATCCCGTCCCAATGCCGAGATCGGCGACATCTTGCTCAACGCCAGCTATCGCAAGGAAGAGGCCGGCATTGACGGCGGCTTCGCCGGGGTGTTTGGCCGCATCGCCACAGCCTATTTCGAGCGCTATGGCGATCAAAGCGAAAGCCTGGCCCGCATCGCCGCGAAGAACCATAAGAACGCGGTCGACAATCCCTATGCCCAGATCCGCAAGGACCTGGGCTTCGATTTCTGCAATACGGTGTCGGACAAGAATCCCTACGTGGCCGCGCCGCTGCGCCGCACGGATTGTTCGCCCGTGTCCGACGGGGCGGCCGCGCTGGTGCTGGCCAGCGAAGACATGGTGGGAGATCTGCGCCGCGCCATCCGTTTCCGCGCCCGCCAGCAGGTCAACGACTTCCTGCCGCTGAGCCGGCGCGACCCCACCGCGTTCGAGGGCGCGGCGCGGGCCTGGCGCGCGGCGCTGGCGGCGGGCAAGGTGTCGCTGGATGACCTGAGCCTGGTGGAAACGCACGATTGCTTCACGGTCGCCGAGCTGATCGAGTACGAGGCAATGGGCCTGGCGGCGCCGGGTGAAGGCCGGAAAGTGGTGCTGGAAGGGCTGACCGCGAAAGACGGGCGCCTGCCCGTCAATCCGTCCGGCGGCCTGAAGGCGAAGGGGCATCCGGTGGGCGCCACCGGCGTGTCCCTGCATGTCATGGCGTGCCTGCAACTGATGGGCGAGGCGCAGGGCATGCAGATCCCCGGCGCGGCGCTGGCCGGCGTGTTCAATATGGGCGGCGCGGCGGTGGCCAATTACGTCAGCATCCTGGAGCGCGCGAAATGAGCGCCCCGCCGGTACTGGAGGCTCTCCGCGCGGACGCGCCCGCGGGCGGCCTGGCGCCGGTGTCGCGCCGCGTCATGAACCTGGCGCACTTCGTGACCCAGGCCGCGCGCCGGCACCCGGAGCGGGCGGCGCTGGTCTGCGGCGATCGGCAACTGAACTGGAAGGCGTTTGATGCGCGCTGTGCGGCGCTGGCGCGGGCCTTGGCCGATCATGGCATCGCCAAGGGCGATCGCGTGCTGGTGCATTCCCGCAATGGCTTCGAGCTGCTGGAAACCCTGTTCGCCGTGCTGCGCCTGGGGGCGGTGTGGGTGCCCACCAACTTTCGCATCACGCCGGACGAGGTCGTGTATCTGGCGCAGGCATCGGGCGCCCGGGCCTTCCTGTGCCACGGCGACTATCCCGAGCATGCGGCCGCGGTGGCGCAGGCGGTACCCGGGCTGGCGTTGCTGGCGCGGCTGGGGCCCGGCGCCTTCGGTCAGTCGGATACCGGCAGCCTGATCGCGGCGCGGCTGGACCAGCCGCTGCCCTGCGCGGACGTGCAGTATGACGATCCGTGCTGGTTCTTCTTCACGTCCGGCACCACGGGGCATCCCAAGGCCGCGGTGCTGACGCATGGGCAGATGGCGTTTGTGATCGCCAATCATCTATGCGACCTGATGCCGGGCACCACCGAGCGCGACGTGAGCCTGGCGGTGGCGCCGCTGTCCCACGGCGCGGGAATCCACTTTCTGACGCAGGCCGCGCGCGGGGCCTGCACGGTGCTGCCGCTCCACGAGAAATTCGACGCCGCCGAACTCTGGCGGCTGGTCGAGGCGCATCGGGTGACCAACATGTTCACGGTGCCGACCATCGTGAAAATGCTGGTAGAGCATCCGGCCGTGGATACCCACGACCACAGCAGCCTGCGCTATGTCATCTACGCGGGCGCGCCGATGTACCGCGAAGACCAGAAGCGCGCCCTGGCCAAGCTGGGGCCCGTGCTGGTGCAGTACTTCGGCCTGGGCGAGGTGACCGGCAACATCACCGTGCTGCCGCCCGAGCTGCACCACGCCGACGATACGCCCGCGGCGCGCGCCGGCACGTGCGGCTTCGAACGCACCGGCATGCAGATCAGCATCCAGGACGACGCGGGCCGCCGCCTGCCGGCCGGCGAAAGCGGCGAAATCTGCGTCTGCGGACCCGCGGTGTTCGTGGGCTATTACGCCAACCCGCAAGCCAATGCCAAGGCTTTCCGCGACGGCTGGTTCCGCACCGGCGACCTGGGCTACATGGACGACGAGGGCTTTCTGTACATCACGGGCCGCCAGTCCGACATGTACATCTCGGGCGGCTCCAACATCTACCCGCGCGAGGTCGAAGAGAAGGTGCTGACTCACCCGGCGGTGGCGGAAGTGGCGGTGCTGGGCGTGCCGGATCCCACGTGGGGCGAGGTGGGCGTCATGGTGTGCGTGCCGCGCGCGGGGCAGACGCTGGCCGAAGACGAACTGCTGGCCTGGATGGCGCCGCGGATGGCCCGCTACAAGCTGCCGCGCCACGTCTTCTTCTGGGATGCGCTGCCGCGTTCCGGCTACGGCAAGATCACCAAGAACCTGGTGCGCAATGCGCTCTACGAACGCGGCTGCCTGCCGGCCGCCGACAAGCCGTAGCGCGGCGCGCCGCGCAGGACCGGCGACAAGGAGGGCCGACGCGCAAGGCAGTGACCCGAAGCAGAAATCAAAAAAGTGGAGACAGAATCATGCAGACGAATCAAGACGCGATCCTGGTGACCGGCGGCGCGTCAGGCATCGGCCTGGCGCTCGCGCGCGGTTTGCTGGACGCCGGCCGCACCGTGCTGGTGGCGGATGTGTCGCAAGAGCGGCTGGACGAAGTCCGGGACCTGGCTGATCCCCAGCGCTATGCGTGCGTGCGCATGGATGTGTCGGACGAAGCCGGCGTGGTCGAGGCGCTGGGCCGGCTGGAAGCGCGCTTTGGCGCGATCCGCGGCCTGGTGAATTCCGCCGGAATCGGCCGCGACGTGCCGTTCCTGGACACCGAGACCGATCTGTTGCGGCGGATCCTGGAAGTCAACCTGGTGGGCTCGTTCGTGGTGGCCCGCGAAGTGGCTCGCCGCATGCGCGACGGCGGCCGGGGCTCGATCGTGAACATCGCCTCGGTCTCGGGTATCCGCGGCAACGCCGGCCGGGCCGCGTACGGGGCGTCCAAGGGCGGGGTCGTGACGCTGACGCGGGTGATGGCGGTGGAACTGGCGGCCTATGGCATCCGCGTGAACGCCGTGGCGCCGGGGCCGGTCGAGACGCCGCTGGTCAATCAGATGCACACCACGCAGGCGCGCCAGGCCTGGGAACGCGTGGTGCCGCAGCATCGCTATGCGGCGCCCGAGGAGTTGAACGGCACCATAAGCTGGTTGCTCGATGACTCCAAGTCCAGCTATGTTACGGGGCAGGTGATCTGCGTGGATGGCGGTTTCACCGCCGCCGGCATGTTGCCTGCCTAGCACTGAGTCGTTGCCCAGGTTCCACTTGATGCGCCACAAGCGCACGGAGTCAAGACCATGCGATACACCACCGTGGATCGTTCGTTGCGGGGAACACCAGCATTGCCCCGCCCCAGAACGCTGATTCATCCGGGTGCCTACAACCCGGTCCGCATACATAGCTGTTCGGCGCTTCAAGGCCGCCATATCCGCCTGGCATTGCGCCCGGGCGCCAGCCTGTTCGACGCCATCGTCCTGGCCTTGTCCCAGGCCGGCGTGGCCAATGCGTCCATGACGCTGCTGGGCGGCGCTTTCAGCCATATCGACTACTGCACCGCGCCGCCGGATCCGTCACACCGGACGGTCGTGGCCTATACCGAGCCCATCGCCGTCGGGCCGGCCTACCTGATCTTCGGCAACGCTACGCTGGGCAAGACCGATAGCGGCATGCCCCTGGTGCATTGCCACGCCGCTTTTCGCGGCGACCGGGGGCCGCCGGCGGGGGGACACCTCGTGCCGCAAAGCACGATCGTCGGGCCACGGCCCATTCCCGTGCTGGTGACGTCGCTGGAAGGTTTCGACCTGCGCGCCAGCTACGATCCTGAAACCAATCTCAGGCTGCTGCAGCCGCAAGAAGGAGGGCGCGATGAGCTCCGCGGAAGTTGAATTCGGCAGCATGGGACGGGTGGCCTACGCGCGTATCGGTCCCAACGAGGACCTGGTGCAGGGCGTGGAAAAGCTCTGCCTGGCGCAAGGCTTTCGTAACGCGTTCGTGCGTGGCGCGCTCGGCAGCCTGGTGGATGCCTGCCTGTATACGCGCGATGGCGGATTCAGCCATATCGCCGGCCCGGCCGTGGAAATCGTCAGCCTGGCGGGCGAGGTCCGGGCGCAACCCGACGGGTCGGTCAGCGCCACGCTGTCGGGCGTGGTGGCGGATCCGCAAGGCCAGGTGCATGGCGGGCCTTTCGTGCCCGGCGCCAACCCCATCTGCATGACGTTCGAGATCACGCTGGAAGAATGGCTGCCCGCCGCCGACGGCGAGGCGGCTGACCGGCTGGAGCGTCGGTAGCGGCGTCCGGCATACCCTCTCTTGCGGCGCGAGAGAGGGGCCGGCGCGGCGTTCAGTTCCTGTTGCGGTCCACCAGCTTGTTGGCGGTGATCCACGGCATCATGGATCGCAGCTTGCCGCCGACGCGTTCCAGCTCCGATTCCGCATTGATGCGGCGGCGCGCAGCCAGCGTGGGCATGCCCGCGGCATTCTCAAGCACGAATTTCTTCGCGTATTCCCCGCTCTGGATGTCGTGCAGGATCTGGCGCATGGTCTCGCGGGTTTCGCGGGTGATGATGCGGGGCCCGGTCTCGTACTCGCCGAATTCGGCATTGTTCGAGATCGAGTAGTTCATGTTGGCGATGCCGCCTTCATAGATCAGATCGACAATCAGTTTCAGTTCGTGCAGGCACTCGAAATATGCCATCTCGGGTGCGTAACCGGCGTCCACCAGCGTGTCGAATCCGGCCTTGATCAATTCCACCGTGCCGCCGCACAAGACCGCCTGCTCGCCGAACAGATCGGTTTCCGCTTCCTCGCGGAAGTCCGTTTCGATAATGCCGGCGCGGCCGCCGCCATTGGCGCTGGCGTAGGACAGGGCGACGTCGCGCGCGGCGCCGGACTTGTCCTGGTGCACCGCGATCAGGTGAGGCACGCCGCCGCCTTGCGTATAGCTGCTGCGCACCGTATGGCCGGGCGCCTTGGGCGCGACCATGATTACGTCGATATCGTTGCGCGGCGTGACCAGGCCGTAATGCACATTGAAGCCGTGGGCAAAGGCCAGCGCCGCGCCGGGCTTGATGCGGGCATCGATCTCGTCGCGGTAGACCTGGGCGATGTGTTCGTCGGGCAGCAGCATCATCACCAGGTCGGCCTGTTGCGCCGCATCGGCGACCGCCTCGACCCGCAGGCCGGCGCTGGCGGCCTTGTGCCACGAAGCGCCGCCCTTGCGCAGCCCCACCACGACCTCCACGCCCGAATCGCGCAGGTTCTGGGCGTGGGCGTGGCCCTGCGAACCATAGCCGATGATGGCGACCTTGCGCTCCTTGATGGGAGAGAGATCGCAGTCCTTGTCGTAGTACACCTTCATTGAAGCTCCTTCCTGTCGGCCTGGGCCTGTTGGCGTGGGTTGCAAAAAACCGGGGCTACGTCTTTGTCCTGGACCTGAGGCCGTGCGCGACCAGGCTCATGGCCTTGCCCAGGCTTTGGTAGACGCCCTTACCCACCAGATACTCGCGCCCCATGCCGGTATAGCTGCCGGGGCGGGCGACCGCGGCGGACAGCGCGGCAGGCGCGGTGGCGGGCAGGCTCAGGCTGAGTTCGACGGCGCCCTTGATGTTGTGCAGCACTGTCTCGTATGCGATCGCGGGCGGCACGCCGTCGGCCTGCAGTTGTTCCGCCAGGACCTGGAACATGTCGTAGAACCAGCCGTGGGCGCAGGCCGCGGCGGTCATCACGGAGAACGTCGCCTCGTCGGGCGCCGGTATCACCCGGCCCAGCGTCGCCAGCAGCGCCGCCGCATCCGTGTGGGCGGGATAGAGCGGAATGGCGCCGGCGCCCACTTCAATGGAAATCACCGGCATGAAGCGGACGACGCCCGCCTGATCGCCCGCGGCGCGGGCGACGTCCGCCAGCGTGACGGTGGCGACGGCCGACAGGAGCAGGTGTTGCCGTTCCAGCGGCAGGCCCGCCAGCGCCGCCATGGCGTCCGCGGATTTCACGGTCAGGAAAATGGTTGGACACTCGGCGGCCAGGGCTGCCTTGTCGGCGGCGATGCGGCAATGCCATTGATCCGCGAGCTGCCGGGCCACGCCCGGGCTCCGGGGCAGCAGGTAGATGGGCCGGCGCGGGGATACCCTGCGCAGGCCCTTGACGATATGCGCGGCCAACTGGCCCACGCCGATGATGCCCAGCGGCTCGTCGCCGCCGGCGGATCCCTGGTCAAACTTCATCGCGGTCATGCCATCGCTTCCAGGAGAGGTAGGCGTTAACGCCGGGCTTGAGCAGTGGCTCGGGGACGACCCTGGACGGCTGCTCGCCGCCGTAGGGCGTCAAATCGTCGGGCAGGCCCAGGGCGATGTGCGCGGCCCGGATGCCGTTGAAGGTGCCGCGCACGCTGCCCAGTCCGTTCTGGCAGCAGGCGGTGATCAGGCCGGGCGCTACTTGCGCGACCGCCGAGGCCCCATTTCGGGACAGGCACAGCCGGCCCGCCCAGGTATGGGTGATGCCGATGCCCCGCAAGGCGGGAAAGCGGCGATTGAAGCCCTTGATGTGCTCTTGCAGCGAATGCGCCAGCTGCGCGGGGCTGGCCGGCTCCAGGCCGATGGCCTGGAAGACGCTGCGGTAGAAGATCCGGTCGCCGCCGAACAGCGGGCCGCGTACCCGGCGCAGCGTGGATCCATGCGGCGCGGCGGGCGTGATCGACCAGGTGTCGCTGCCGCCCAGTGCGCGCGATTGGCCGTCCGTCATGCTGCAGGTGATGGACGCGTAGGTGGTGACGTCGATCAGGCGGTTGGCGTAGTGCCCGAATGCGCGCACGTGGCCGTTGGTCGCCAGGATCACCCGCCCGGCGGCGATCTTGCCCAGCCGCGTGTGCGCGACCAGGCCAGCGGAGCGGTCCAGCCGGGCGACGGGTGAGCGCTCGAATATCCGGATGCCTTGGGCCTGCAAGCCCAGAGCCAGGCTCTTGATGTAGGCGGCGGGCTGGATCATCACGGTGCCCGGCGTGTGGATGCCGCTGCGGTAGTAGGCCGAACCAGTCAGGCGCTGCATGTCGGCGTCGTCCAGCAAGCGGTAGGGCTCGCCCAGCTGGTCCAGGTGACTGGCGTAGCGTTTGACGAGTTGCATGCTGCGCTCAGTGCAAGCGCCGTTGACCTTGCCGCTGCGTGCCATGACGCCGTCCTGGAATCCGTATTCGGCGGCGGCATCCAGCGCGAAGGCAATCGCGTGGCGGTTTTCCTGGATGGTGTGGCGGGCGCGCGTTTCCTCGCCGCCATAGTCTTCCGAACTGAGATCGTGCGTCAGGTCGATCATGAAGCCGGCGTTGCGGCCCGATGCGCCTTCGCCGATCCGCAAGGCCTCCAGCACGATGACGCGGGCGCCGGGTGCCTTCAGGCGCACGGCGCGGGCCGCGGACAGGCCGGCGAAGCCGCCGCCGATGATGAGGACGTCGCACGATTCGTCCTGCTCGACGCTGGCAAACAGGCGTTCGGGCAGGAAGAAGCTGTCCCAGGCCGACACGCCGGCTTCCACCGGCAGCACCCCGGTTGCCGGGGGGCTCATGCGTTGGCGGCCATGGCGCGGCCCTGGCTGGCAGTCACGCGTTTGCGGCACAGGTACAGGCCGCGGGCGCTGGACAGGCCGATGGGGTCGAACTCCAGGGTCAGTCCGGCCGCATCGAACGCACGGCGGTAATCGTCGGCCGAGAAGAAGGACATCTTGTGCTCTTCCACGAAATACTGCACGCCCGCGCTGTCGCTGGTCAGGTAGTGCAGCCACAGGGTCAGCTTGTCGCCGTCGATGCGGTGCCGGGAAATGCGCGCGATGCTGGTCTGACGCGCCGTGACCACCTGGGCGGCGGGGAAACTGTCCATGGCGTCGGGCGCCAGCCAGGGCTCGATCAGGATGACGCCGCCCGGCGCCAGGTGATCGCTGAAGCACTGGATGGCGCTGTGCAGCGCGGTGGTGTCCGGCAGATAGCCGATGGAGCTGAACAGGCAAAGAATGGCGTCGTAGCGGCGGCCCAGCGCGAAGGCATCCATCGACGCCAGGTGATAGCCGCCGGGCCGCGGCCGCTGCCGGTTCTTGGCGCTGGCGATATCCAGGAAGGTCTGGTTGTTGTCCAGGCCGTCTATCTGGTAGCGCGGATTGAAATACCGCGCATGTTCATGGCTGCCGCAGGCCACGTCCAGCACGGCCGCATCCGGCGGCAGGACGTCCTTGATCAGCGCTTCGATCGCCGCCACGTCATCCTGATAGCGCCGCTGGCTGTAGAAGATGTCGTAATACTCCGCGCTCATTTCGAATTGGGTCGTCATGGTGTTTTCCGGGAGGGCAGGGCAACGGGATGGGAGCGGGGGCGGGGCGCCGTCAGGACCAGGGTGGCCATCGTCAGGATCGCGCCGCCCAGCAACATGTACACGGTGCCCAGGGACCCGCCCGTGGTCGCCCACTGGCCGATGGACCAGTTGGCCATGGCGCTGAACAGGCCGAACGCCACCAGGCCCAGCGCATCGATCCGCATGGTGGCGGTGGGCGGGAAGAACGTGCCGATGTAGGCGGCCAGCAGACCCCAGAACGGGTTCAGGGCAACGCCGTGGCCGATGCCCGCCAGGGCAATGGCCGAGGACGTCGGCGCCCACGCCAGAAACCAGGACGCGGCGGCAAACGCCAGGAAGGTCGCGATGATGATCTTGCGGTGGTCCATGCGGTCGGCGATGGCGCCGATCAGCACGCCGGACATCGCGCCGGTCACGCCCAGCACCTGCCAGACCGAGCTGGCCACCTTTTGCGCACGGCCGACTTCGCCGATCAGGTAGGTGCTGAGATAGGTCGTGAAGGGAATGGCGGTCGCGCCCACCAGCCCGGACAGCACGATGGCCAGGCCCGCCACCCGCTTTTGCTCCAGGGTCCAGCCATGCATGCCGGCCACGCTTGCGGCGTGCGCCGATGGTGCCGTGTTCGCGGCGGAGCGGCGCAGAAACGGCGCCAGGATCAGCAGTCCTAGCAAGGCGAAGCCCGACCCCAGCACCCACAGGTCTTCGGGGGCGAACAGCGCGCGGCCATAGTCGGTCAGCACCCCGATGGACAGCATGCCCCACGAGCCTCCGCTGGCGCCGATGGTCAGGATCAGCCCCCGGCGGCCCAGCGGCAGGCAGCCGTTGATCACGCCCACCGCGCTGCTCCAGCTGATGGCCGAGAAGGCGCCCAGCAAGGCAAAGGCGGCCAGCATCAGGTCCGGGCTGTGGTTCAGCCGCAGCAGCAGCATCAGCGCGCCGCAGCAGACGGTGGAGCCGGTCAGCCAATAGCGGGCCGGCAGGCGGTTGCCGGCCAGGCCGAGCAGCAGGGCGCCGCACATGTATGCCACTTGCAATGTGGCGGAAGCCGTGCCGATGAAGGCGTAGTCAAAGCCATACTTCACTTGCAGATCAGGCAGGATGGCGCCGAACAGGAACAGTCCGTAGCCGTGCGTGCCGATCATGATCAGCGTGACGGCAAGGGTCAGGGCATAGATCACGTCCGTCCGTCCCGTTTGCCCTGCAGGCCGGCAAGCAACGCATGCATCAGGGCCAGCGTGCGGTTGTCGATGTCATTGGCGGGGTTGAATTCGGATATCTCCATGCCGACCAGGCGCGGATCGTTGTAGACGCCCTGCATGGCGGTCAGCAACTCGGCCTTGGCCAGCCCATTGGCCGCCGGGGTGCTGACGCCGGGGGCGTCCTCGGGATTCAGGCCGTCCAGGTCGATCGTCACGCCATAACCGCCGGACGCCTGGCGCACGAGGCGCAGCGCATCCTCGAACACGGCGGGCAGTCCCCGGTAATGGATTTCGTCCATGAAGAAGATCCGCACGCCCAGGGATTGCAGCAGCGTTTTTTCCTCGGGCTCGTAGTCGCGGGTGCCGATCAGGCAGACATGGGCGGGCTTGAGCTTGGGCCGTTCCGACAGCAGGGTGGTCAGGCCTTGGTGGCCGTATCCCAGCAACGCGGCCAGCGGCATGCCGTGGACGTAGCCGTTCGGGCTGGTCTGAGGCGTGTGGCTGTCCATGTGCGCGTCGATCCAGATCAGGCCGACGTCGCCTTCGGGCGCCAAGGCCGCGCAGATTCCGGACCAGTAGCCGGCGGCGGCCGAATGGTCGCCGCCGATGAGCACCGGAAAGCCGCCCTCGGTAATGATGTCGAACGATGCCTGCGCCAGTTGCCGCGACAGCGTGATGATCGATTCCAGCACCTGCTGGCTGCCCAGTTCCGAGAAGGCGCGGCCGTCTTCGATCCAGCTATGCCAGCCTACGCGCTTGCGCAGGTCGGCGAACTGTTCGATGTGGTTGCGAAATGCGGCGGGTCCGTCCCGGCTGCCCGCGAACTGGCCGCCGATGCCGCAGGCATAGGCGACGATCTGGATGGGGGGCGGCATTTCAGAGCCGCTCGAGCGCGTATTCAAAAGCATGCAGGAACTCCTCGACCAGCTCGGGGGAAATGTTCAGGGGCGGGGCCAGGCGCAGGGCATTGCTGTCGACGTTCTTGCACAGGATGCCGCGCGCCCGCAGATGCGTGACCAGTTGCGCGCTGGCCTGGGCGGTGCCGTGCAGTTCGACGCCGATCATCAGCCCGCGTCCGCGCACTTGCTTGATCTTGGCGCCTTCGTAGGGCTTGAGGCGTTCGATCAAATAGCCGCCGGTATCCAGCGCCCGCTGGCACAGGTTCTCGTCTTCCAGGATCGACAGCGCCTCGAGGCCGACGGCGCCGGCCAGGGGATAGCCGCCGAAGGTGCTGCCGTGACAGCCGGGGGTCAGCACGTCCATGACGTCGCGCCGCGCCAGAAACAGCGACACCGGAATGGCCCCGCCGCCCAGCGACTTGCCGATCACCACGGCGTCCGGCTGCACGTCGTAGCCATGGCAGGCCAACGCATGGCCGGCGCGGCCCAGGCCGGTCTGGATTTCATCGGCGATCAGCAGCACGTTCTGCGCTTTGCAGATCCGCGCGCAGCGTGCCAGGTAATCGGCGGACGGCACGATGATGCCGGCCTCGCCCTGGATCGGTTCCACCAGGAAAGCCGCGGTGTTCCGGGTGATCGCGGCGGCCAGCGCGTCGGCATCGTCGAAGGGAATCGGCTTGATCCCCGGCAGGTAAGGGCCGAAGCCCTCCCGCGCCTGCGCCGACGTGGACATGGAAATGATGCCCGTGGTGCGGCCATGGAAGTTGTGGGCGCAGCAGATGATCTCGGCCTGTTCCGGCGCGATCCCCTTGCGCTCGTAGCCCCATTTCCGGGCGGCCTTCATCGCGGTTTCCACCGCCTCGGCCCCGGTATTCATGGGCAGGGCGGCCTGATGGCCGGTCGTCTCGCACGCCTTCTGCAGGAAAGCGCCCAACTTGTCCGAATGGAAGGCCCGCGACACGATGTCCAGCGTGTTGGCCTGTTCGGTCAAGGCGCGGACGATGCGGGGATGGCAATGCCCGAAGTTGGCGGCCGAATACGCGCTCATGAAATCCAGGTAGCGGTTGCCTTCAACATCCCAGACTTCCGCGCCCCGGCCCCGGTGCAGCACGACCGGCAAGCTGGCGTAGTTGGGAGCGCCCCACTGGCGCTCGGCTTCGATGAATGCGCGGGCGGTATCCACGTCAATGGCTCCGGCTGCGCGCGCCTGCCGTCCTGGCATAGGACCGGATGCAGGCGTCCAGGATGTCCAGCCCGCGGGATATCTTGTCGCTGTCCGCGCCCAGCGGAATCCGGATGGATTCCGACCGCATGCCCGAATAGTTCTTGGACGTCGCCAGGATCAGCCCGTGGCGCACCAGCGCGTAGTCGGCGAACGCCTCGACGTTGGGCACTTCGCTCTGGACCATGACCTGGGTGCCCGCGGAGCAGGTTTCGAACACCAGCCCGGGAATGGCGTTCAGCATGTCGAAGATGACCGGCCGCGACTGGTCGACGTGCGACACCAGCGGCGTATTGGTCTGCGCGATGATGCCGGCCGCCTGGGCCTGGGCCTCGCCGCAAACCGCCACGCATTCCCGTTCCAGATTGCCCGTCAGGGTTGCAATGGTGTTGCCCGACCCGACCACCCAGCCGATGCGCAGGCCGGGCACGCCGAAGTTCTTGCTGAGCGAGTTGATGAGCACGACCTGGTCGCTGTCGGGCATGCGCGGCAGATGCGAGGGCTGGTTGTCGAACACGAAGTCTTCGTAGACCGCGTCGATGATCACCTTGGCGCCCACCGTTTCGGCGCGCGCAATCAGCTGGCGCAGCACGTCTTCGGGCAGCACCAGCCCGGTAGGATTGTGCGGCGTGTTCACGTAGATGGCCGCCACCTCATCCGACAGCGTTTCGCACATCCAGCCAACCATGTCCGCGTCTTCGGGCGGGTGGACCACGTCAAAGCCATGCGCGGTCATCAAGGCGGTGATGCCGACAAAGGTGGGCGCCTGGCACAGGATGGTCTTGCGATGGCGGGGCATCGCGCCCAGTATCAGCGACAGGCCCTGCGTTGCGCCGTTGGTGACCAGGAGATTCTGCGTCGTCAGCGAGGCGGACGTATCGCCGCCTGGCCGCGCCGCGCGGCTGTTCTCGCGGTCCACCAGCAGATGCAGCAACGCGTCGTTGCCTTCGGCCGGAGCGTAATGGAAGATCTCGCTGCTGGCGGCCGAGCGCGGCCGGAAGCGCTTGGGCCAGACCGGCACGTTCTCGACCAGGTTGATGGCGTCGATCTTGTGGCGGCTGGCGTAGCCGAGCCGCTGCGACAGGTACGACAGGGGGGAGTTATCGCTGGTGATGCGCATCTCAGGCCCTCCTTTTCAGCAGGTAGCCGATTTCCAGGCGGGTCGAATCGACCTCGTTGTCCGGGTAGTCCTGGTGCACGATGTCCAGCTCGCATTTGGCGAATAATTCGCGCCACCACTGGTCGGTGGTCAACTGCTGTTCGGTGAACTCGTGGATCAGGTAGTAGGGGTTGTAGTAGGCCTTGGACAGCCCGTGTTCCATGATGGTCGGGTTGTTGATCTGGTTGTCGACCTCGATCACGATGAGATTCATCTTGGGATAGCGGTTCGTCACCGTCTTCAGGAAATCGATCAGGCCTGCCTCGTCTTCCTGGCCCAGGATTTCATGCAGGATGAACCCCAGGACCATGACGTCCGGTTCCCAGCGGTGGTCGCTGTTGATGAAATCGCGCACGTTCTTGTTGATGACCTTGACGCGGTTGGACAAGCCTTCCTGGTCGATGATCTTTTCCGCCGAGACGCAGGCGTCCTTGCTGGGCTCGACGCCGTAGGCCGTCAGGCCAGGCATGGTTTTGCAGAACTCCACCAGGTACATCGCGTTGCCGCAGCCCAGGTCCAGCAGATTCTTTGGCGGCGCGTCCATGTGGCCCATCAGGCGCTTGGTCAGCGGAATCGCGTCGTAGTGGCTGATACCGCAGCTGCCGATGCCGACCTTGCCGACGTCGCGGGTGGCCCACTTGCCTTCGCCCTTCAGACAGTCGCCGATCTGCACGAAGGTCTGGGTATAGCCGCCGACCAGCATCGTGTACCAGGCCGAGTAGGTAGCCAGCTGCTGCGCCTGTGCCGTGACCGAATACAGATCGCCGTCCTTGGCCACCAGGTTTTCGTTCTGCAGATAGTTCAGGAAGCCGACCAGGCGGTTCTGTTCCAGGTTCAGGCTCTTGGCCATGCTGGCCGCATCCGTGGCCTCTTTTTCCAGCTTGCGGTAGATGCCGGTTTCGAAGAAATGATTGACGCAGATCGCCAGCGTCATCTGGCGGATGGGTTGCAGGGCGGTGATGAGATCTTGCTCGATGTTCTTCAACATGGGGTTCCTTTCGAGTTGGACTGATAAGGGCCGCTATGTCGGCCGGCAATACCCGGCCTTGCGGACAGGACGTCGCAAAGATGTCTACGCGCTTGTGCGCCGCACGCCTGGGAGCGTGGCGGACGAGGGCCGGCGTTTGTGCCCGGGCTGTTCTGGGTGCAGGCGCCCGGTGCGCGCCAGGCTCAGTTCAGGACCAGTCGCCCGTCTTCATCGACGGGTTTCCATTCCTCTTTGAGATCGGCATTGCCATTCGGGCTGGCGATCAGCCCGGGGTAGAACACGCGCCTGCCGTTCTCGTAATCGCCGCCGTAGGGATTGGCGACGTTGCCGAACCAGCGCGAGTCCTTGACGTCGTCCTTCAGCTGATACCGGGTATCGGAGCTGAGACGGCATCGCTTCTGCGAGCTGTTGTTGTCCAGAGCGCCGTGGACGACGTGGCCGCTGAAGCACAGGACGTCCCCAGGCCGAAAATGCGTCGACAGCCAGCGGCCGCCTAGCTTCTGCTGCAGGGCCACGGGATCGCGTTCGAGCCAGCCCAGTTTTTCCTTGGCGGCATCCTTGCTGAAGTAGCCATCGAGCAGAGGATTCTTGTGGCTGCCTTCCAGGATGATCAGCGGGCCGTTGTGCAGGGGAATGTCGCCAAGGGGAATCCACGAGGTCCAGACTTTGCGGGTGCCCCGGCCGATATAGGGAATATCGGCGTGGATGCCGCAGCCTTCGCCGACGCGCATCATCCGCGGCCAGCGGAAATCAAACGGCTGGACCGCGCCGCCCAGAATGCGCTTGAACAGGCCCAGAAGCTCCGGGTGCAGCACCACGCTTTCGTAATGGGCGCCGGTGCGCAAAGAGGTGACGAAGGCGTCCAGATTGATCTGCGTGATATAGCTGGAATCGCGCAGGACGCCATCCATCGGATCGTTGTGGATATTGTCTATTTCACCGACCGTCGCGTACTTCAATAATATTTCGCGGCGGGCCTTCAGCACCGTATCCGGGTCGATCAGACCCCGGACGAATATATAGCCGTCGTCCTCGGCTCTTTGTTGGAGCGCCTTGCCGTCTTCGAGAATATCGTTTGACGCCTTGAGTTCGCCGAAATAGGCCGCGTCCAGGTCAACGGGATAGCCGTTGCAGCTGGTTTTATCCATTTTTCTGCTACCTCCACACTGTGAAGCAACTGGCTGCGGACCCCGTACGCTGTTTTCCGGATCTGCCCTGCGACGGGCAGACTGCGTCGGCTTTATCGAAAGTTGCCGGACTTCGATAATGGTCCATATTATGGACTGCTGTTTTGTTAATACAGTATCTGTGCGCAGGATAAATACTGTCAATATTTTTTTATTAATGGTCCATGATATAGACCTAATAATATTATTCTGATCTTTGAGACGAAAAAATGCTGTTTTCCGCGAGTGCGAAATCACGCGGATAACGGGCCGTTCGCGCAGCGCGAGGTGGGCGCAACGCCCGCCTGAAACCGGGTGCACAAACCCGGCAGGTTCAGTCGCCGGCGGCGGCGGGGGGGCGTTGCGCCGTGATCTGCTTCAGGTAGTCGACCAGGCGTTGACAGGCGGGCGTCAGGGGACGGTCCGCGCGAATGGAGTAGCCCACGTCGCCGAAGGCGCCGAAGACGGTGGTGGGCAGGCGGGCGAGCAGGCCCATGGAGAGGAATTGGGCGGCGGCGTCGTAGGGGATCAGGGCCAGGGCATCGCTGTGCATCAAGATGCCGATGTTGGTCAACAGCGATAGCGACTCGACATGGCGCGCGGGCAGGCGCAGGCCGGCATCGAAGAAGCTGCGTTCGACCGAGGCGCGCAGGGGAGACGTCGGAGCGGGCAGGATCCAGATGTAGTCGATGAGGTCGGCCAGGGCAACCTGCGTGGCGCGGGCCAGCGGATGCTGAGCGCCGACGACCAGGCATAGGTCTTCGCGATATAGCTTGTGGTGGTCGACAGCCACGCCGGAAATGGACGCCATGTCGGAGCCGGGCAGGCGGCCAACGACGATGTCGACGTCGCCGGTGGCCAGGGCGGGCAGCAACTGGGCCGAGGGACCCTCGCGCACGGTGACCTGGATGCCGGGATGTTCGGTCATGAGGCGGGCGATGGCTTCGGGCAGCAGCTTGGCGGACGCGGCGATCAAGGTGCCGACGACCACGTGGCCGCTGGCGCCGCCCAGCACGGCGTCGATGTCGTCGGCCATGTAGCGGATCTCGGCCATCATCGCGTGGACGCGGCGGCCGAGCACCAGGGCCAGCTCGGTTGGCGTGACGCCGCGGTTGGAGCGTTCGAACAGCGTCGCGCCGAAGAAGGCCTCCAGGTCGTGGATGGCCTTGGTGACGGTGGGCTGGGTCAGATGCAATTCACTCGCGGCGCGCGACAGCGAGCGGCGTGCCAGCACGCGTTCGAAGATCTGCAGCTGGTGCAGTTTCAGCTTGTGGCTGAGCGCGTTGGGCGTGATGCGGAAGTTCGACATGCGCGCGGCCGTCCCGGTTGGACGCCGGGGGCGGGGATCCTGTTCCGAAGGAAAAACCGGAAGACGGCCGTGCGCCATGACCGCGCGCCGTCAGGGCTGGCGCGCGAGCGGCTTGTAGGCGACCGCCTTGATTTCAATCAGCAATTGCGGGTGCGGCAACTGATGCACCGCCACGGTGGTGCGTGCCGGCCCATCGGCGTCGAAGAACTCGCCGTAGACTTGATTGTAGCCACCGAAGTCGTTCATGTTGACCAGGAAAGTACTGATCTCGGCCACGTCGGCCAGCGTCGCGCCAGCGGTGGCGAGGATGTCGCGGATGTTCTCGATGACGGCGCGCGTCTGCACGCGGATGTCCAGCGTGGCGGTGCCCATGGCGTCGACCTCGGCGCCGGCGATGCGGTTGTCGGGCAGGCGCGAGCTGGTGCCGGAGACGAACAGGAAGTCGCCTGCCCGCTTGATGTGGGGGTACTTGCCGCGGGGCGTGGCTTTGCCGGCGACGACGGTGGCGCTGACGGGGGCAGTGGTCATGGGTGTCTTCCTTGGATGTGTGGGGATCAGAGCTTGATGCAGACGTTGGTGGGTTCGGTATAGAAATGCAGCGAATGGCGGCCGCCCTCGCGGCCGATGCCGGACAGGCCGCTGCCGCCGAAGGGCGTGCGCAGGTCGCGCAGGAACCAGCAATTGACCCAGGCCAGGCCGACCTTCATCGCCTGGGCCACGCGGTGGCCGCGGGTCAGATTCTGGGTCCAGACGGCGGCGGCCAGGCCGTAGCGGGTGTCATTGGCCAGCCGGATGGCCTCTTCCTCGGTGTCGAACGGCGCCACGTGGCAGACGGGGCCGAACACTTCTTCCTTGATGCAGCGGGCGGTCTCGGGCAGGCCGGTCCAGATGGTCGGCTGCACGTAGGCGCCGGCGTCGCGGGCATCGCCGAACTCGGGCACGCCGCCGCCGGTGATGACCGTGGCGCCTTCCTCGCGCGCCAGGGCGAAGTACGACAGCACTTTCTCGCGATGCTCGCGCGATACCAGCGGACCCATGCCTGTGGCGGGATCGTCGGGCCAGCCGATGCGCAATGCCTGCGCGCGCTCGGCCAGCGCGGCGACGAAGCGTTCGTAGATCGGGCGTTCGACGTAGACACGCTCCGTGCACAGGCAGACCTGGCCGCAATTGGCGAAGACCGAACGCGCGGTGCCCTCGACCGCCGCGTCGAAATCGGCGTCGGCGAATACCAGCGCCGCGTTCTTGCCGCCGAGCTCGAACGACACCGGCTTCACGCCCGGCGCCACGGCGCGCATGATCGCCGCGCCCGTGGCGGATTCACCGGTGAAGGTGATGCCATCGATGTCCGGATGCGTGGTCATGAATTCGCCTGCCGATCCCGGTCCAAAGCCATGCACCAGGTTCAGCACGCCCCCCGGCAACCCCGTGTCGCGCGCCACTTCCGCCAGTAAGGTGGCGGTGGATGGCGTGACTTCCGACGGCTTCATGATGACGGTATTGCCAAAGGCCAGCGCCGGCGCCACTTTCCAGGTCAGCAGCAACAGCGGCAGGTTCCACGGCGAGATCACGCCGACCACGCCCAGCGGCTTGCGATAGGCGTAGTTCAGCGCCTGGCGGCCGTCGGGCGTGTCGGTCATGTAGCTTTCCATGTCCAGCGTGCGCGCCAGTTCGGCGAATGCACGGAAATTGGCGGCGCCGCGCGGGATGTCGATCTGGCTGGCCCACGATACCGGCTTGCCGGTATCGCCGATCTCGGCCTGCAGGAAGTCGTCGAAGCGGCGGTTGATGCCGTCGGCCAGGGCCAGCAGATGGTCGGTGCGGGCGGCGACGGACAAGGCCGCCCACGCCGGCAGCGCGCGGTGCGCGGCGGACACGGCCCGGTCGACCTGCTCGCGGCTGGCTTCGTGCGCCTGGGCGATCAGCGCGCCGTCCACCGGGCTGTGCTTGTCGAAGGTGGATGCGCCGTCTTCGAAACGGCCGTCGATGTAGTTGCGCAGTTGGCGGATCGTCATGATCGAGATTTCCGAAGGGGCCACGGCGCGCGGATTCGCTAGCCGTGGCAATAATGTACGTATACGTACTATTATGGCGATATTAGGCAGCTGTTCAGACGAAGTCAATGCAGGGTTTTGCCGAGGGCGGCGCGATGTGCGCGTCGCGCCAGCAGGTCAGCCTGGCCCTGGCCCGGGGTAGCGGCGCGCCGCCAGCGCCTACAATCGCCTCGCGTATTCCATGGAAAGCCCGATGACCGCCTCCCGTTCCGCCGCCCGTCCGGCCCCGCCGCAAGCATTGCAGGATTTCGACCTGACCCAGGTGGCGTCCCATTTGCTGCGGCGCGCGCATTTCCGGGCCGAGGGGTTGTTCGCGCAGGCCTTCCCGGACGAAGACCTGACCCCGCGCCAGAAGGCGCTCTTGATCACGGTCTATCAGAACCCGGGCGCCACCCAGAACCGCATCGCCGAGCTGATCGCGCTGGACCGCAATTCCTTCGCTGAAATGATCGCGCGCATGACCACCAAGGGCTACGTGCGCCGCACGCGCTCGGCGCAGGACGCCCGCGCCTATGCACTGGAGATCACGGACGAGGGCATGGCGCTCTTGGCGCGCATCCTGCCGCAGGATGCGCAAGTCGAGGCGCAGGTGCTGGCGCCGATTCCGCCCGAATTGCAGCCGGTGTTTCTGAAGTGCCTGCGCCTGATGGCGGGGCTGGAGCCCCCGGACGCACCTTGATGGGCGGCGCGCCGCGTCAAGACGCGGGCGGCCCGGATGGGGAGGGCTGAGGGGGCGCGGGCGTGGATGGCGTCTTCGCAGCACGCCCGAAGCGCAGCGCGAACTGGCGCGTGAACACCGCGCCGAAGAAAAAGATCTGCGCCGAGTAATAGATCCACAGCAGCAACGCGATCAACGACCCCGCCGCGCCATAGGCCGACACCGCCGCACCTCGGCTGAGATACACGCCGATGCCCCATTTGCCCACCAGGAACAGCGCCGCCGTCACGATGGCGCCCGGAATGACGTCGCGCCAGGAAATCCTGGCGCTGGGCAAGAGCTTGAAGATCACCGCGAACAACGCCACCACCACCGAAAACGAAAAGGCGGTGGATAGCCAGTCGGCCACGGTTGCGAACGCCGACGCGGCCCACAGGTCGCCGTAGTATTTGCGCGCCGCGCCCAGCGCCGCGTTCACGGTCAGGGAAATCAGCAGGAACAACGCCAGCACCAGCACCAAGCCGAACGACAGCATCCGGCTGCGCACCATGCCTTGCAGCCCGCCCTTCTGGTTGGCGGATACCTCCCACAGATCGTCCAGGCTGGCCTTGAGCTCGGCAAATGCCGTGGTGGCGCTGAAAATCAGCACGAAGATCGAGATCAGTGCTGCGATCCAGCCGCCGCCCGATTCATGCGCGCTGGCCAGCACCGTCTGGATCACTTCGGCGCCGCGTTCGCCCGTCAGGTCGCGCAGCGACGAGAACAATTCGGACCGCACCGCGTCTTCGCCGAAAAAGGCCCCCGCCACGGCGATCACCAGGATCAGCATGGGCGCCAGGGAAAACACCATGTACAGGGCCAGTGCCGCGCCCTTGCTGGACGCGCGGTGGGTGGACCACTGGTTGGCGGAATCCATCAGCAGCCCGCCGATCTCGGACGGACGCAGGGCGCGCAGGCTCTCGGGTAGACGCATGGGGCTTGGGCTCGGACTTGGGATCCCTCATTGTAGGGACGCATGCGCCGGCGCGAAACCCGCAACTTGTAGGCAAACGTTCCGGCCCCGGCCGGCACGGCCGAAAAGCCGCCTCAATCAGGACGCCGCGGCAGATCGCGTCGCCCAAAAAGAAAAACCCCCGGGGCGAAGGTCCGAGGGTCTTTCAGGGTACTGATCCCCGGCCGGAGCCGGGGAGGCCTTGCAGGAGAAGCGGGACTTAGAAGTCCATGCCGCCCATGCCGCCCATGCCACCCGGCATGGCCGGAGCAGCGGGCTTGTCTTCGGCCAGTTCGACCACGGCGGCTTCAGCCGTCAGCAGCAGGCTGGCGACGGAGGCAGCGTTTTGCAGGGCGGTGCGGGTCACCTTGGTGGGATCCAGCACGCCTTGCTCGACCAGGTCGGTGTACTCGCCGGTCGCGGCGTTGTAGCCGTAGTTGCCCTTGCCGTTCAGCACGTTGCTGACCACGACGCTGGCTTCTTCGCCGGCGTTCGTGACGATGGTGCGCAGGGGCTCTTCCACAGCGCGCAGGATCAGCTTGATACCGGCGTTCTGGTCAGGCGTGTCGCCCTTCAGGTCAGCGATGGCTTGCTTGGCACGCAGCAGGGCCACGCCGCCACCAGCCACAACGCCTTCTTCCACGGCAGCGCGGGTAGCGTGCAGGGCATCTTCGACGCGGGCCTTCTTTTCCTTCATTTCGACTTCGGTGGCAGCGCCAACGCGAATCACGGCAACGCCGCCGGCCAGCTTGGCCACGCGTTCTTGCAGCTTTTCACGGTCGTAGTCGGACGTGGCTTCTTCGATCTGGATACGGACTTGCTTGACGCGAGCCTCGATCGACTTGCTGTCGCCAGCGCCGTCGATGATCGTGGTGTTTTCCTTGCCCACTTCGATGCGCTTGGCTTGGCCCAGTTCAGCCAGGCCGGCCTTTTCCAGCGACATGCCGGTTTCTTCGGAGATCACCGTGCCGCCCGTCAGGATGGCGATGTCTTCCAGCATGGCCTTGCGGCGGTCGCCGAAGCCCGGCGCCTTGACGGCGGTGGTCTTCAGGATGCCACGGATGTTGTTCACCACCAGGGTGGCCAGCGCTTCGCCTTCGACGTCTTCGGCGATGATCAGCAGCGGACGGCTCGACTTGGCGACTTGTTCCAGCACGGGCAGCAGGTCACGGATGTTGCTGATCTTCTTGTCGAAAATCAGGACAAACGGATCTTCCAGCACGGCAACTTGCTTTTCCGGGCTGTTGATGAAGTAGGGCGACAGGTAGCCGCGGTCGAATTGCATGCCTTCGACGACGTCCAGTTCGTTTTCCAGCGACTTGCCGTCTTCGACGGTGATGACGCCTTCCTTGCCGACCTTGTCCATCGCGTCAGCGATGATCTGGCCGATGGACGAATCGCTGTTGGCCGAGATCGAACCGACTTGAGCGATTTCCTTGCTGGTCGTGACCGGCTTGGATTGCTTCTTCAGTTCGGCCACGGCGGCGGCGACAGCCTTGTCGATGCCGCGCTTCAGGTCGATCGGGTTGAAACCGGCGGCAACGTACTTCAGGCCTTCCATGACGATGGCTTGAGCCAGCACGGTGGCGGTCGTGGTGCCGTCACCGGCGTTATCGGAGGTCTTGGAGGCAACGTCCTTGACCAGTTGGGCGCCGATGTTCTCGAACTTGTCCTTCAGTTCGATTTCCTTGGCGACGGACACGCCGTCCTTGGTCACGGTCGGGGCGCCGAACGAGCGCTCCAGCACGACGTTGCGACCCTTGGGGCCCAGGGTGGTCTTGACAGCGTTGGCGAGGACATTCACGCCGCGGACGATGCGCACGCGGGCGTCGTCACCGAACAATACTTGCTTGGCAGCCATTTCTTAGCTTCCTTCGAAAATTCGTTTGAGGCAGGGTTTACTGGACCACGGCGAGGATTTCGTCCTCGCGGATGACGAGCAGCTCTTCGCCGTCAACCTTCACGGACTGGCCGGCGTACTTGCCGAACAGAACCTTGTCGCCAGCCTTCAGGTCGACGGGCAGAATCTTGCCGTCTTCGGTCTTCTTGCCGGGGCCAACGGCCACGACTTCACCTTGATCGGGCTTTTCAGCGGCGCTGTCGGGGATGACGATGCCAGAGGCAGTCTTGCGCTCGTTTTCGAGGCGTTTGACGATCACGCGATCGCCCAGGGGACGCAAGGCCATGAGGAACTCCTGTTACTTAAGAAGAAAGTGAATGATCGGTTAGGCCCGGGAGGGCTGTTAGCACTCACCAGAGTCGAGTGCTAATTATAGGGATGATGTGGTGGGGTTCAAGGGGGTGGGGGTGGGCTGTTACATCTTGGCGGCCCGGTGTCGAATGTGGTTCAACTTGGAATGGGGGCACTCAAGTTGAAACTAGCTGCGTCCCCATATGTCGATAGGGATGCCCTCTGGTGTCGAAATTCATCCAAGTTCGGTTTGGAAATTCCCATGACTATGTTGCAGCGGAAGTGGACCTTGACGGTGGCTGGGTAGGTCCTCGGGCGCGGCAAGCCATGGATTTATCTAGGATGGAAATTTCATAGCACATGAACTTCGAGTGCGGTGTCGCGTGGCGCTACACTCGAAACTGTGCAGTTTCGCCCTCGTCGCTTCGCCTCGTAAAGCAAGTCGTCTGCTCGCTTCATCGCATTGGAGAAAGGTTCTCCCGCTTGTACCAAAGTCACCCCCATACTGGCCGTGAAACGGGAGCTGGGAGCGTGCGGGTCCCAGCGTTGCGCCACGAACTTTGCACGGATCTCCTCGGCGATTGCGGCGGCGCTATCCAAATTTGCCGCGGGCAGTAGCAATAGGAATTCTTCTCCTCCCAATCGAGCAGCGCAGATGTGGGAGGCTGCCACCGGCCGAAGCAGGGCGCCAAATCGCGCCAGTACGATGTCGCCAAACGGGTGGCCGAAGACATCGTTAATGCGTTTGAAATTGTCGATATCGGCCATGATCAGTGCGGTCGGCGTAGCCGCATCCGATAGGGCGCGCCTGGAAACGACGGCGAGAAGGCTGTCCAGCCCCTGTCGGTTCAGCAGCCCCGTCAACGCGTCGGTATGGGCTTGGCGACGATATTTCTCTATTCTGTCGCAGCTCGTCGCTATGAAAACCGCGAGGGTCAGGACAATGCTCCCAAGTAGCCCGGTGTATTGGATCAAGGTCCCCCAGACGGACGTTCTCCATTCTCCCACTGCCAGAAGAGGTGTCGGGGCGGTAATGTACAAGACGCATTGACCTGTCAAAACAAGCGCGATGAAGATAAACGCGGCGCTGAGCACCTTGTCCGACGTAGTTGCAACCTGCATTGCAAAGGAGAGCGCGGTTCGCCAGATCACGAGCGCGCAAAAGGCCTGGACGAAAAACGTCTCCAGCTTAGCGCTGGCAAACAGCACGACTGAGACGATTACCATTATCGTTGAGGCCAGTAGGACCGCAATATCAATGTAGTAAGGGGTCTGCCTGCGACGACGGTTTTGCAGGGCGCGGCAGGCCAATATGACGCCGCCCAAAATGAACGCGTCCTCGACGACTTGTTTATATGGGGAAAGCTCTGTGGCCTGCACGAGCATCACGGTGTAACCAATGCCCAGGCAACCAAGTGCAGAGCCCCACTGGAGCGTGTAGAAGCCAACCGAGCGTGCAGCGCAGAGTCCGAAGGCGCACAACAGAATCGCCGCTGGCACAGACCATTCGAGCAGGGTTGCAGGCATAGATGGGCGAGTACTTGGAAAAGGTTGGGGCGGAGGCGCAGAGCCATTCTGTCGATAGCCGTCCAGCCCTCCGCGCCGCCTGGTCTAGCGTCCGGCACGGACTATGCACACTGCATATGTCGTAAAAGAGTACAGTGTGTCGCAATGTATCGCCAGGTTTCAAAAGTCAAGGATCGTCAAGCGATGCGGCGCGCAATGTGAGCACGAATCGCATTCGCGGAGAGAGTTTCTCCTAATTTGCTCGCTAGGCACATCGTGACGAACGCACGGTGCCGTGGACGTCTGCACTGCCACTTAGTGACGGCCCGAATGACGCAATCGCCTTCTCATTCGTCCGAGAACATATCGGCGTGGACCAACCTGCACAAGAATGGCAAGCAGCTTGGCGCCGCGTGGCATGTCAGTAATGACCGCATCTGGCCGGCAAGCGACCGCTCGCCAGCCAGGATGCATCAAACCTCGGTTTGCTCTGCCATCTCAAGGGCATCGGCGGCCTCGAGCCGTGGCCAGCCATACGTGTGTCCCATCCCGGCCGAGGTCGTGCCGGCGTTCATGCGGAAGTGAAAAATGCCCCCGAGGGGGCATTTTTCATAGGAGTGGCGAAGAACGTTCAGGCCGGCAGGGACGGTGCGTATTGCGCGTCCGAGTTGATCTTTTCGTGGAACTCGACCACCCGGCGCACCACCTTGACGGGAGCGTCTTCGATGATGAAGAGGTCCAGGTCGTGTGCGCCGATCATGCCATTTTCCGAGGTGGCGAACCGCCGCTGAGGGAGTCGCCCACGATCAGATCGCCTCCGACGGTCCAATGCGGCGTTTGGACCGCCCCAGGCACTATCTCCGGTACTGGAGACCAGCTGGGCATGGGCGGGATGCGCGACAGTGTGCTCATAGCGTCATGGTGGGCTGGTCTTCGATCTGGAAGAACAAGGCACGCGGTCCGAGGAAGTCCGCTCCGTCCAGATACTCGAACGCGACGCCCTGGCCCGGTGCGGCCTCCTGCCCGAAGTGCTCGACCCGGTACATCACGCCGCCGATGCGATAGTTGTGGACCAGCGTGGAGACGTTCGGGTTGGTCGTGCGCACGCGGTAGGTCACGATCTCTTCGACCACGCCGCGCACCCCGTGCTTGTAGCGGGCGCGCTTAAGCCTGGGGCTGCGCATGCCCAGGACGAGTCCCATGAGTACGAAGAATGCGGCCAACAGGATCAAGGGCCCGAGGAACAGGCTGCCGGCCAGGGCTACCAGGGCGAGCGCGTAGAAGAGCTTGCGCGCGCCCAGTTCTTCCTTGCGCACCGTCTCGCGGTCGGCATCGCTGATTTCCTCGACCGAATTCAAGGCCTGTGCGCTCATCGGGTATTCTGACCGCAGCAGCACCGGCGGCGAGCCGGGCCACAGCGTCAGCAGATGCAGGCGCACTGGCAAATCTGTCAGCGCCACGGCCGTCAGGGGGCACGAGCCATGACGGGTATCCCTCGTGATTTCGTTCCAGAACGGCAGGGCCACGTCCACGCGCTGCTCGCCGAAGAGGTAGCAGATGCCAGGCCCTTCAGACGGGCCAAAGCCGGTCAGGTGGCCGGAAACGATCTGCTTGGATAGTCGCCCCCTCAACGCCTGGTTGAAGCGGCGCCAAGCGCGCGGCATGCGCAACAACCTGCGTCCAAGAACGGCCGCGAAGCCCCCCACCGCCACCGCGCACGACAGCACCAGCATGCCGTCGGCACCGTGGCGCAGGCTGGGATCGGACACGACCAGGACGACGCACAGGATCGCGCTGCTCGTCAGCAGCAGGAACATTAGGCCAGCGAACACGGCCATCAGCGATCTGCCGCTGCGGCTACGGCGCAGCAGCCGGATGTCCTCCTCGGCCAGGGGTTCTTCCGTGACTTGCAGGATTGCACTCATACTCGCGTAGCCGTCTCCATTGTCACATTCAAGGACTTACGGCAGGCGTCGCCCCGAATGAAAGGTGGCTTACTGATATTGCCGAAGTCCCAGTTGGCGCGATCGGCGACTGCCACTTGGCGTTCAAGGCAGCCAGCGTTTGATCCGGCCGGCCAGCGCCTCCCGGTTGATACCATACCGATCATGCCGCATGGGGAGGGCGCCAGCGACTAATCGGTACTTGCAGCGCACCGACTCGACCAAGCTGGCCTCATCCAGCGGCTTGATGGTCGGGCTTTGCATTACCGCCACGTCGATGTTGTCCCGTGCCAACGCGGCCCGCCTACGACTTCATCCATTAGGTGATCGCCGAAGAGATCCATAACCGTTCAGCCGCTTCGCCTTCGCGCGAATGCACTCGTTCTGCTCGGCCAACGGTAACGTCGACAGGATGGCGAGACCACCTGCACCCGGTCCCAAAGGATTTCTGCTGCCGACATTGACTGTCAGCACCAGGTCGCTTCAGCAACAGGTCTTGAACCTCGCTGGGCGTGTACTGAGCTGGTATTGACCTGACACCGGCCCCCTGCCGGTGTTTTCTCAAGCCGCCTCGGCCGCCCCGGCAGCGGCCCACGGGCCGCCGCCGGGGCGGCTGCTGTGCGTCTCTTCTTCATCGGCATATCCATGGTCTTTAGCCCTCGTGATATGCCTCGCACACAAAATCACGGATGGGCCCGGGCGCTTACCATCAACCGCCGTAGCATTGCGCGTAAGTAAAGTCGACCAAGCGCTTGTCCGAGGCATCCTGTGGCGTGGACGGCTCTACTTGGAAATGCCCGAACATATCGTCGTTGCAGATCCTCACGTTCTTGCGCTGCGTACCTTCCTGCAATACGCAGGAGCCGCCAAAACTGTGATTACTCCCAGCGACGCCAACCGGTAGATCAATCAGCCGGCTGCAACCGATGATTCGGCCGTTTTGCTTCTGATGCGCCAACGATTGGTTGAACGATTCAACACGGGAGTTGGGATCACGAATCGCCACAACATTGACGCATTCGCCACTAACGGTTTGGTTGCCCGGCAGCTTGCAGTCTGAGTACACCTCGCCATTGGCAATATGTGCCTCATTACGCGCCAGCATGGCGATGCGGGTTGTGTATGCCTGCTGCAGGCAGGCGCTGTCTTGACAAATGTCACGCGCGTATTTAATCCAGTTGCGCTGTTCTTTAGTCAACGCTTTCTTGCCATAGGCATCGGTTGCGGCCAGTGCTGTTTCATAGGCCCCTTGCAATTTTCCATCCAGCGCGGATGTCTCGGCATCGCTACAGATCAACCTTTCGGTAGTGCCTACGGCCTTGTTGCAATCAAAACTGGCGGCTTGGGCGCCAGTCCATAGCGTTGCAAGGCCCAACGTAAAGAGAAGCTTCATCGCAGGTGCAAACCGTATCTTCAGTGCGTAGGCGGGTGGGCGTGTTGAATGCGGCTGGGTCATGATCCTATCTTCTCAAGTTGTATGTCGATGATGTCTTGCGTACGGCACAACACATCTGCCTTGTGACACGTCAAATCAGCTTAACCGAGCTAATGCAGATCTCTGGTCTTGTGATCTTGTCGCTGGAGCAGCAGAGGCATTCTTATTCCAATACCGGGCTCAGTTTTTAGGTGGTCGCGTAGTGCTGCCGCCCGCCGATTCCGGTCACGTGCTGCCTTTCCTGTCGGCGCAGGCCATAGACGCCAGGATATGACGCCAGCGTGCGTCAACATGCTGTGCCTGATTGTCCGGTTATTGGACTCGCACCGGCAAGCTGCAATCGGAGAAGAAGACCTCGCACTTCTTGCCGGTCGTTTTCTCGCACGCGTCAATCGCGTACTTGGACGCGATTTCCAGCGTCCGCCCGCGGGCCGAGACGGCATGGTTGCTGCCCCACGCGAGTGCGCCGCATTGATTGGAATAGGTGATGTCGACGCGGCAATTCTTGCCGCCCTTGCGCTGACACATGGCCGTAGCAGCCGTGATGGCGTCTGCCTCGGTGGGCTGGCTTCCGCCTATGCCCGTCATGCCGGAAGCAGCATCCATGACGATCGCGCCCCAGCGTTCCTCCCAGCGGACCTGGGGGGCGGCGTTCCCGCCCGGCCCTCTGTACAGGCCGGGAACCGGCCGGCATTCAACGCCGTTCTGCGTGGGAGTGGGTTTATAGCCGTCCGCGCATCCCTGTTCCGCCGCGGCTGGATTGACCATGGCGACCGTAACGGCAAAGGCGGCAAGCGCGAACGTGAAGGATCGGATGTTTTTCATGAAATTCCGTGTGACGGCCCAACGCCATTGGACGTGTGCGTATTCTAATCACGGAACCCTTTGAATGGGCCGAGGACGGCTTCGATGGCGGCCTTGCGATTTCAGTTGTCGTGGGTTCGAGTCCGGTAATCCCCCCGTAAAAGCGTTGTCGCTAATAATGGGGGAATTACCATGTGGCCGCTCTACGCAGCAAACTGGGGCACCGCGGCCAAAAGTTGCGCAAGCTCTCGACAAACGGGAAAATCGATCGCCTGGTCCATCATATCGGTGGCCGCAGACCATTCAGGAGTGAAAGACGTGCGCAACCCCGTTCTCGCGGCGATATCGCCCGGCATCACGGAAGGCCGGTGCCGGCAACGTGCCCAAGGCAAACACGCGATCCTGCATGCGGTAATCGGGGCGGTTCTCGCCAGCGCTCCTTTCCTGCCGATTCGTGCCGCGCATGCCGCCGGCTTCGACTGCAAGGCCGCGAAAACCCATGTCGAACATCTCATCTGCGCCGAACCCTCGCTGTCCAAGCTGGACGATCAGGTGAAGGCGCTTTACGACAAGATTCAGGCCGAAACCGCTGGCCGTGACGGTGAAACCGGGGAATGGCGCGATCCGGTGGCGAAAGAGCAGACGCAATGGCGCACTACCGTGCGCGACCGTTGCCCCGACGCCGCCTGCCTGAAATCCGCTTACGTGGACCGCATCGCCGCCATGAAAAAGAACTGGGCCGAGGCGCTGGGCCCCGCGGGCAAGTAATACGCGAAGCCCTCCGGGGGGGCGAATTCTGCCATTCAAAAGCATCCTGCCGGCGCCGAAGTAAAACGTGAGCCACGGTGCCGGGTGGATCGCATCGCCCAGCGCGCCCCTGTGCCAGTTCCTGCCGACCTTGCCGTCGGTCTTCATGTGCCCGATCGGCGGTTCGATGGCGCTGCCGTTGACCGGGGGATCCGGTCAGTAATCCCAAATGACCGGGACCCAGCGGAAGGCGTCGCCATTGACGGCGACCCGGCCGACGGACGGGAACGGCAAATGGGCAGCCACAAGCAGCCCGCCGTTCGCGGCCAATTCCTGAAAGAGGCCGATGCGGACGCGGGCCGATTCTTCGGGATCATGCTCGAAGCCGTTGTGCCAGTCGGGGTGGTCAAAACCCACCGGGAACATGGCGTCGCCGGCAAAGGTCAGGCGCTCGCCGCCTGATACCAGGTCAACCACACTGTGTCCCGGGGTATGGCCGCCGGTGAGACGAACGATCACGCCCGGCGCAACTTCATGCGTGTCCTCGAAGATGCATAGCCGGTCGCGGTACGCGTTATAGAAAGCCGTGGCGGTCGAGCGGAGCACGTCGGGCACCGGCTTGGGCATGACGGTGTGCGTGAAATCGGGCGACGTCCAGAACGCGACTTCGGTTGCCGATACATGGATGCGCACGTCCGGACGCAAGCGTTCCTTCACGTCGGCGACAAGCAATCCGCCGACGTGGTCCATATGCATATGGGTGATGATCACGTCCGTCACGGACTCCAGTGCGATGCCGGCGGACGCCAAGCGCTGGGGGAATTGGCCGGCACGCGGAAAGCCGGGGAACTGCCCGCCCAACCCGGCGTCGATCAGGATCGTCTGGCCCGCGCTACGGGCCACCATCACGTTTAGCGGCCAGTCGAAGGCGTCCGGCGGCATGAACATGTGGCTCAGCCAATGCGCCAGGTCGGCCGGGTCGGCATTGGTGGCCATCGTTGCGGTGGGCAACGGTAGCACGCCATCGCTGACCACCAGCGCGTCGATGTCACCCACCTGCACCGCGTAACGGGACGGAACCAGGTCGATGGGCTTGAGGCCGTCGGGATGCAAGGTGTTGTCTGTGGAAAGCATAGCGAAATCTCCTGAATGAGGGCCGGTCTAGCCGGCTCGGATGTGCCAGGCGACTGGCAGCAAGTTGCAATGCGACGCTAGCGTCATCAGGCGCGCAGGAAGGCGAGCAGGTCGGCGTTGACGCGATCCTGCATGGTGGCAGTGAGGCCGTGCGGTGCGCCGGGGTAGTAGATTTCCTTGGCGTGTTTGACCAGTTGGGCCGCTTTCTTGGCCGAATCGTGCACCGGCACGATCTGATCGTCTTCGCCGTGCATGAACAGCGTTGGCACGTCGATTTTTTTCAGGTCTTCTGTGAAGTCGGTTTCTGAGAAGGCCTTGACGCATTCGTAGGCATTCTTCTGGCCGCTTTGCATGCTCCACAACCAGAACTGGTCCAGCAGTCCCTGCGAGACCGTGGCGCCATCGCGGTTGGCACCATAGAACGGAATGGCCAGCGCCTTGTAGAACTGCGAGCGGTCACCGGCCACGCCGTCGCGGATGCCGTCGAAGACCTCCAGCGGCAACCCTTCGGGGTTCGCGGCCGACTTGAGCATCACCGGCGGCACCGCGCCGATGAGCACGGCCCGGGCCACGCGGCCGGTGCCGTGGCGGCCGATATAGCGCACGACTTCGCCGCCGCCGGTAGAGTGGCCGACCATCGTTATTTTCTTCAGATCGAGCGTCTCGATCAGCTGCGCCAGGTCGTCGGCATAGCCATTCATGTCGTTGCCGGATGAGGGCTGGGCCGAGCGGCCGTGGCCACGGCGATCGTGCGCGATAACCCGAAAGCCATTGCGTGCCAGGAAGTGCATTTGTCCGTCCCAGGCGTCCGCGTTGAGCGGCCAGCCGTGCGAGAAGGTGACGACCGGGCCGTCGCCCCAGTCTTTGAAGTAGATCTGCGTGCCGTCCTGAGTAATGAAGGTGTTGCGGTTCATGGGCGTGCTCCGGTTTGGGGGGGAGGATTGCGTTGCGGGGCTGCTGCTGTTGCTGCGCGGGAGGTGAAGGGATCGTAGGTCTGCCCTGCGCCATGCGGTAGATCCTCCGAGGGAAGCACGCTGTTGTTCAGCGCGCACCAATGCGCTGATTGGTGCCCTCCGGACAACACCGTGCATCCTGCGACGGCCCTACCGCCCGGCAAGCGATACCTCTAGCATTTGTCCCGACGGTTGCCTGGCGAGCGACCCTCGAAGGCGCGACTCACCGCGCGTTGATTTGGCGCTTGAGAGCGCCAGGGGCGACACCATGCATCTGGGAAAATCCTATCGCTTGTGCGAATTCGTTGTCTGGACCCGCAGGAGCATCTACTGCTTGTTGGCGCTCAGCCTTGCAGCTGTGCTGCTGTACCAGGTCGCCGGTATGAAATGGCTGACGCTGCCTCTATCCGTGGTGTCCCTGCTGGGCACTGCCACCACCTTCGTCGTTGGCTTCAAGAATGTGCAAACCTACGCGCGCACGGTCGAAGCGCAGAGGATATGGATGAGCATCGTCAGCGCCAGCCGTTACTGGGGAGTGATCAGCCAGACCTACGTGAGCGATGCTGGCCAGACCGCGGGCCTGGTGAACCGGCATCTGGCCTGGTTGACGGCAATGCGCTATCAATTGCGAGAGACCCGCGTGTGGGAAAGCCTGGCAAGGCGGCCCAATGCGGAATACCAGAGGCGGTACGTGATCCCTGAGCGCGGCGAATCGCTGGAGTCCGCGCTGTCGCGTTATCTGCCGCCACAGGAGATTTCCGCCGTGATGCGGGCCGATGGCAAGGCGGCGCAGTTGCTTGCCATGCAGGGCCGTGCAGTCAGGGGCCTGCTGGATGAGGGCGCCATTACCGCGTCGGAATATGCCGAACTCAACAGCCGCATCAGGGAACTTCTGGATTTGCAGGGGCAGGCCGAGCGCATCAAGAATTTCCCCTACCCGCGCCAGTACGCCATCATCAATACCTTGTTCGTACGCGCTTTCTGCGTGGTGCTGCCGTTCGGCCTGGCAGCCCAATTCGATCAGATCGGCCAGAGCATCGGCGGCTTCATGCATGGCCAGATGGCATGGCTGGCGGTGCCGTTCAGCGTGATCATCTCGTGGATCTACACCGCTCTTGAGCAGGTGGGAGAAAGCACGGAAAACCCCTTCGAAGGCAGTGCGAATGATGTGCCCATCAGCTGGCTGAGCACAACGGTCGAGCGGGACGTCAAGCAGATGCACGGCCGCGCCGACCTGCCGGGGCTATCTACCGACGTGATCTTGCTGTAGTCCGCGGGGCCGCATACGGCAGGATTCGATTGCGCGGCCCGGGCGTATCGCGCTTGTCGCCCAGGGGCGGCTGCGGCAAAATATGTTCCCCCCGCGTTGCCTGGCTTGGCGTTTACCCTCTCTCCATGACTGACTCCATGCTTCTTTTCGAGCGTCATCGTCCTCGCCTGTATGCGATCGCTTATCGCATGCTGGGTGCGGTGGCCGAGGCGGAAGACGTCGTGCAGGACACATGGTTGCGCTGGGACGGCACAGACCGCTCGGCGATACTGAACGCCGAAGCCTGGCTGGTCACCGCCACCACCCGCTTGTCCATCGATCGCCTGCGCGCCGCCAAGGCCGAGCGGGAGAATTACGCGGGAGTCTGGCTGCCCGAGCCGATGCTGATGGCCGCGCCAGCCACGCCGGAACAGATCCATGAGCGGGCCGACGACGTGTCGGTGGCGTTTCTGTACATGCTTGAACGCTTGTCGCCAGACGCCCGGGCGGCGTTCCTGATGCGGGAAGTGTTCGACGCCGACTATGAAGACATCGCGCAGACGCTGGACAAGACGCAGGCCGCGGTCCGTCAACTCGTGCGGCGCGCCAAGCTGCAGTTGAGCCAAGGCGCTCCCCGTCAGACCGTGCCGCGCGCCACATTGCAACGTCTGCTGCAAGCCTTTGCCGATGCCATGCAGCGCAGCGATTTCCATGGGCTCCATGCGCTGTTGAGCGACGATGCCGAGCTCATTGGCGACGGCGGTGGCAAGGTCTCAAGCTTTGCCAGTCTGGTGGGCGGCAAGCGCCTGGCGCAGTTGTTCTACGCGGGCAAGCGTCGCTTCCGCGATGGGCTGCGCACCGAAGTGGTTCAGGTGAACGGCCAATGGGCCCTGTTGCGTTTCATCGATGGCCACCTTGAATCGGTGCAGGCCTACGAAACCGATGGTGAGCGTCTGACTCGAGTCCTGGTGCAGCGCAATCCAGACAAGCTTGCGCGCATTTCGGCGGCGCTGGCTCAAGGCTGACACCGGTATTGCGCGGGCGTTGGTGCATGCGCGGCAACATGGTGATCCCCTGCGCGTACCTACCGCCGCGCGGCCGGTACTTCTACGATGGGGCTCCTTACCGTTGCCAAGGATTGGCCATGTCAAAGATCACGAAGTTCGCGTTGCCGCTCCTCGCAGCTGGCGTGCTGCTAAGCCCATTTGTCCATGCCGCGCCCGATGCGTCGCCGGCCGACGCCATTGTCACTGAGCTGATGCGCAAGGACTTGCCGGACATCCCCGGCAAGGATGCGCTGATGATCGTCGTCGACTATCCGCCCGGAGCCGCCGATCCGATCCACCGCCACGACGCCTATAGCTTCGTCTACGTGCTTGAAGGCAGCATCGTCATGCAGGTCAAGGGCGGCAAGAAGGTGACGCTGACCCCAGGCCAGACTTTCTACGAAGGCCCTCATGACGTCCACACCGTGGGCCGCAATGCCAGTCAGACGCAGCCAGCCAAGTTTCTGGTCGTCCTGATCAAGAAGCGAGGGGGGCCAGTTCTGACGCTTGTCAAATAGGGGACGAATAGTCGTGATTGCTGGCTCCCGGCCGCGAAGCGGGGAAAGGCGGCGTGGGGAGCGGGGCATTCCCCGTCGGAACGCGACTTTTTTGGGCTCAATGTCACAGAATGACCCGCTGCGCCGTCTTACCGGTAGGATCAACCTATCTGCGACGCCGCCAACATGCCGACATTCCTCTCTGTTTCACCGGCTGCCCCTCTCGCCAATGGCCCGGATTCCCTGGCCGACAGTTTTGCCACCAGCTATGCCGGCGTCATGGCATTCATCGCCGTCGCCGTGGAAGGCAATTTCGCCAAGGCCGGCGACCGGCTGGGTATCGGCCGGTCGGCCGTCAGCCGCAGCGTGCAGAAGCTGGAAGACCAGCTCGGCATCCGGCTGTTCGTTCGCACCACGCGCAGCACCTCGTTGACTGCTGAGGGCCAGCGCTTCTATGAAGAGTGTCATCCGGGCGTGGAACGGATCATCCGGGCCCTGGACGACATGCGAGACCTGCGCGAGGGGCCGCCTTCGGGGCAATTGCGCGTGTGCTCCACAGTGGGATTCGGTCGCAAAGTCGTCGCGCCGCTCCTTCGCGGTTTCCGCCAGGCCCACCCGAACATCTCGGTCGAATTGTTGCTTGACGACGGGCCTACCGACTTCACCATCGATCGCGTCGACGTCTCGTTCCGTAACGGCCGAATGGAAGACAGCCGCGTGATCGCCAAGAAGGTGATTCCCATGCAGATGATGCTATGCGCTTCACCCGCCTATGTGGCCAGGCACGGGTTACCAGGCAGCGTGGAAGAAATCGCCGGTCATCATTGCGTGAACTTCCTGTTTGCGTCAGGGCGAGTCTACGAATGGGAATTCAAGGTGGACGGCCAGTTGCGCAAAGTGGCGCCGCCCGCCATGCTGACTTTCAACGATGCCGATCTGGTGCTGCAAGCGGTGCTGGACGGTGAGGGCATCGCGCAAATGGCGGGCTACCAGGTCTGCGATCACCTGCGCGCGGGCAGCCTGGTCGCCTGCCTGCCGCAATACGCGCCGGACGACCGTGGGCATTACCTGTGTTTCCTGAGCCGCGACCATCTGCCGGCGCGCATGCGCGTCTTCATCGACTACATGGTCGAAGGTATCCGCGCGCGAGACTTGCAGATACTCGACAGCCTGCTGCCGCATGCGGCGTAAGGCGCTATTGGGTCAGCGCTACCACGCTTTCTATTCCATTTTGGGCCATCTTTGAATAGGGGCAAAGGCGTTCCGTGGTGCGCACCAGTTCTTCGGCGACAGCCTTCGCCAGCCCAGGCAGGTGGATATTGATGTTCGCAACAATGACGTACAAGCCATCTACGGGATCGCGGCCGAAAGAAACGGTGGCCGTCACGGAGGCATCGGGAATGGCCAGCCCCGCTCGTTCTGCCAACATGCTCAGCGCGCCGTGAAAGCACGCCGAGTAGCCGGCGGCGAACAGCTGTTCGGGATTGGTGCCCCCGCCCGTTCCGCCCATTTCAACCGGTAGCCGCAGGTCCACCAGCAACTCGCCATCGTCCGAGATGGCGATGCCGCAGGCGCGGCCGTGTGCGGCGTCGCCTGCGCGCACCGTCACGCTGGTCGTGTACAGGGGGTGGAAATCCCGGCCCCGGTACTTGTCCAGGAGCGTCACGGGATCGGGCCGCAGTTTGCGCATGAAGGAGCTCGTGCCGGCGGCTACTTTTTTACGCCCGACTGGCTGAACCAGGATTCGAAATCGATCTTGCCCAACCACGGACCGGGTCCCGGCACCAGGGTTTCGTCGTTGAGCAAGGCGCCGAAATAACGGGCGTCCGGGGCTGCCCGCACGATGCGCGAGTCGCCCGTTCTCTCCATATAGCGTTGCGCCAGTTCGGACAGTCGAACCCGGTCGGGGCCGGCGATTTCCACTGTGCCGTTCACTGGCGCCGCCAATGTGATGTCAGCCATGGCCCGGGCCACATCGTCGGACGCGATCGGCTGCACGAAGGCGGGTGACAATCGCACATCGCCGCCCTCGGCCGCCGCCTGCACGATGCCGCCCAGGAATTCGAAGAACTGCGTGCTGTGCACGATGGTGTACGGGACGCCGGCGGCCACGATTAATTGCTCCTGGGCGATCTTGCCGCGGAAGTATCCACTTTCGGCCAGGCGATGAGTGCCTACCACCGACAGCGCGACGTGATGGCGCACGCCGGCGCGGGCTTCTGCGGCCAGCACATTGCGCCCCGAGACCTGGAAGAACTCCAGCACTGCTTTGTCCTCGAACGAGGGCGAGTTGGCCACGTCGACTACCGTGTCCACACCAGCCAGCGCTTCGGCCAGGCCTTCGCCGGTGATCGTATCGACGCCGGTGGAGGGCGATGCGGCAATGGCTTCGTGGCCGCGCTCGGTGAGCAGCTTGACGAGTTTGGAGCCGATCAGGCCCGTCCCGCCGATTACCAGGATTTTCATGATGCGTCCTTAGTTGAACTTGGCCTTGTCCAGGCCATACGCCTTGTCGGCCGAACCAGGGACGGTCCGGAACGCCACGTTCAGGCGATTCCAGCCATTGATCGCCATGACGGCGAAGCTGAGGTCCGAGATTTCCTTTTCGGACAGTTGGGTTCGGACGCGCTCATAGATATCGTCAGGAACGCCGTGCGCGCCAAGGGTGGTCAGCGCCTCGGTCCATGCCAGGCAGGCGCGTTCGCGCGGCGAGAACTCGGTGGATTCGCGCCAGATCGCAACATGGTGCAGGCGCAGCTCGCCTTCACCGTGGATCTTGGCCTGTTTCACATGCATGTCCAAGCAGAAGCCGCAGCCGTTGATCTGCGAGGCGCGTATTTCGACCAGGTCCAGGATGGACTGCTCGATTGCCCCGGACTTCAAGAGCATGCCGAATTCGACGAATTTCTTGAACAGCTCGGGTGATTGCGCGAAAGCGTTTAGACGCTGGCTCATGGTGACTCCCTAAGTGGATGGGCGTGTCCCGGCAATGCCGGGCGCGGTGCGTGTTTGCACAACGCCCAAATCGTAGATCCGCAGGGAAATCTGGAGTAGGCCCGGCCAAGGGACCATGGTGTTGCCTCAACGGCACCAATCGTCAGGCAGCCGCGGCGCGGCAGGCGCGTGGCGGCTGCGCGCGATCCGAGCGTGCCGTCAGGTGACTGGGGACCCGGATTACAGTTCGACCCGTAGACGCAGCCCAAGCGCGCGGACGACTTTGGTCAGCGAGCTCAGGCTGGGATTGCCGCGCAGGGACAGGCTGCGGTAGAGGTTTTCGCGCGCTATGCCCGTATCCCGCGAGAGTTGGCTGATGCCGTAAGCCCGGGCGGCTGTTCCCAACGCTTCGGCAATGCGCCTGGGGTCATTGGCACTGGCTTCGAAGGCGGTATTCAAAAATGCCGCCACCTCTTTTTTTGTTTGAAGACTGATCACCAAATTCATGGAGTTCGTCGCTTTTGATGGGTGGATGGATCGCATGGGGCGCGCATTCAGAACGCCATCCGGAAACCCGCAGTAGCGGTAACCGTGTAGCTACCGGAGAAATCGGCATCGGTGGCGACTTCCCCGTAGACGGCGTAGCGTTCGCTCCAGCCGTAGTTCGCCCCGACGCCCAATCCTGCCCAGGTGCGTCCCATGCGGCTGCTCACCGGCACACTCGACACCTGCACGCGGGTTCCGCCGAGGAATTCATGCTTCATGTTGACCACGCCATACACGCTGGCCTCGTGCGCTTTTCCGCCCGCGTCACGCCAACTTCTTCTGTAGTCCAACGCGACGCCTAAGCGGCCTTGCAGACTGTCGCCCTTGTCGCTGTCGACACGGGCGCCGAACTTATCGTTGAAATCGCCGAAGCGGGTCGACACATAGCTCAGCTGGGCCTGGGGGATGAGCGCAAAGCCCTCCTGCAGCGCAAATGCCTTGCCGGCTTCGACGCTGAGGCCATAGCTACGCGCGTTCTGGCCGTTTTCCAGCTTGCCGGCCAGGCTCGATTTGAGGTCGCTATCGAACCAGGTCGCCTGCGCCTGGGTGTCGACATAGGTGCCATCCTTGCCGTACCAGGTCAGGGTGGGGCCCAGGCCATAGGCCGTGGTGCCGATGCTGCCATTGCCGTAATCGGACTTCACATGGGTGTTGGCCGTGCCGTAGTTGACGACGAAGCCTCCCACCAGATGCGAACCGTCTTGCTCGCCGACCAGTATGCGATCCACGCCGAACTGCGCTTTCCAACTGTCGATGGTCTGATGCTGGCCGGTGGTCGAGACGGAAGGGTCCAGACGGCTCGTGGTGCTTTCCACCCGGCCCCACACGCCGTTGCGGCCAGCATCGGCCGGATCGTAGAGGCGGTTGCCTACCCGCTGACGCAGCGTAGGCAACTGGCTCAGGGACAGGAGTGTGTTGGCGTAGGCTTCGTACACCGGCACGCCGGGCTGGTACAGCGGCCGGCCTTCGGCGCCAGGGGAACCGTTGCCCGGGTTGGACGTACCGGCGTCCTTGAGCGATGAACGCAAATACCAACTGCCGTCGGCGGCGTCCTGCTGCAGTACATAGCCGTATGCACCGGCCACCAACGCCGGTTGTCCACCAATGACGTAATCGCCATTGGCCAGGTTGAACTGGCCGGCCGAGTTGCCGTTGACCTGCACTACCTGTATTCCGCGTTGTGTCTGCGCACCCGCGCCGCCAATGTTGGTCACCGTGACGGGCGTCGTGCCGGAGGTGGCGCCGGTGATGCGCAACGTGTCGGTGGGGGAGCTGTCATCGCCCAACCGGGTCCTGATGCTGAGGCCGCCACCCTGTGCAGCGTAGTCACCCGCAATCGTGAGCGTGCCGAAGCCGCTGCGCGGGCCTGGCGCGATCGTGCCCTGGTTGACGGTGGGCCCCACCAGGCCGGTACCGGTCAGCCGCGCGCCAACGCGCACGTTCGTCGGACCGCCCAGCACGCCATCCACCTGTAGCGTTCCCGCCTGGATGTCGGTATTGCCGGTAAAGGCCGAGCTATTACCGGTCAGCGTCAGCGTGCCGGCGCCCTGCTTGGTAAAGCTGGACGTGCCGGACAGGGCGGTGCCGATGCCGACGTCGTAGGTATTGGTGTCGAACCACGCGCCTTCGCTGCCCACGATCTGCGTGGCGAAGTTCCGCAGAAAATTGGATTCATCGCGATTGGCACGCAGGATGCCTCCGTTGAAGTTGAAGGTGACACCCCCCCCACCTTTGACCACGGCGCCCGTTTCCAGGACCCCCCGGCCCGTAGCGTCGCCGAGCAGGTTCAGGGTGCCTGTGCCGCCAGCGTTGCGGGCGATGATCGTGTTAAATCCCGTCCCCGCCAACCCGCCTTTTTCAATCGTCAGCGTTCCGGTCCCGCCGGGGCCGATTTCAATGCCGTCACTCGCGGTAAGGACCGACGTATTGCCCGTGGTGCTCGATACCGTGACCGTGCCGCTACTGCCGGGGTTCAAGCCAATGTAGATACTGGCAGCAGAAGTCGGCCCGCCTGGCCCAATGGTGCTTACCTTCGCACCGTCCTGGACCTTTAGATCCCCGCTCCCTTCGAAGCCGACATAGATATTGTTCCTGGTGTCCCAGGCCGTCGTGGAGCCGATGACGGTAACGTGCCCATCGCTGCCACCGTAGGCGCCGATGAGCGCCTGGCCGCTGCGCACGGTGCCGCCATTGCTGATCAGGAGTGTGCCGCTGCCGCCAGCGCCGATCAGGAAGGAGTTGGCCGTGGCAAGCGTCCAGGTCGATCCCGGGCCGGAGACGGTGACGGCGCCTACGCTGTTGTTATCCCGGCCGATGACGGCTGCGTTCCCGCTAGCCACGCCGCCGCCGAGAATATTGAGCGTGCCGTTGCTGCCTGCTTCGACACCAATGGATATCTGGCCGGAACTCGTCCAGGTCGAGGCCTGTCCGCTGTTATCGGTACCCGAGACGGTGACTGTGCCAATGCCGCCATTCTGGTTGCCCACGTAGGCATCGCTATTCTCGACCGTTCCCCCGGCGTCGATGGTCAATGTGCCGATAAGCGTGTCTCCGACAATCAGGTCTCCGCCCACTGGCCAGTGGGGCGTGAGGACAGCACCGGGAAACACGTCGCCCAAGCCACTGACCGATTGGGCCCTGGCGGCCCCCATGCCGTCGACCAGGCAAAAAAGCGTCATAACCGCCGTCGAAGTCCGGACAAACTTTTTATATTCTTCTGCCATGATATTCCTTGCGGGGCCAGCGTCAGAGGTGTCAGTCGCTGCACTTAAATACGGCATACGGCGCGGTATCTTAATAGGCATTTTCCCTAGGCGGGCGGCGATGCCGGCGCAGCGGGCCGCGCGCCCGATTGCGTTTCCCAGTGCTGGAGGGCTGCGGACACGATAGCGCGCGGCAATCTCCTTCAGGAATCGAGGGAGCGCCGAGCTTAGGGGCCTTCAGCCAGGCGATCAACCTCCATTGGCTGGATAGATTGTCCAGAAAATCCATCCAATCGGGAGGGGTTGAACAGGCACGTGATGCCTTCACACACCGCCCGGTGCCTCGCCCATTTCAGCTTCTTCCTGATGGGGGTGCCGGGGATCGCGGAAACGTTGACGCGTTTGCCGGTGTCGCATCCACTGGGGCAAGCCTGGCCATGCAGGCCATCATGACCAGGACCGCGCGCGGCGCGCCGCGCACAGCCAAGGCGTCGCCATGCGTTCGCGCGCCATCGATCCGTTGGGTCCGGCTCGTGTTGATGATGTCCGGGACCCGTACCGCAGCGAGCGTGTGCGTGCCCAGATGCAGACTGACCGTGTCGCGCCTGCGCAGCCGTTCGCCCACATCCTGGCCGGGCAACCGGCGGCGGCAGCAAGCACCGCGCCGCCGCCGTCAGCTGACGCGAGAAGGCGCGATCCGGGCGATTCGGTCGATAGGCGCCGCCGCTATGCGGCGGGCGTGCCGCCGATTCTGCCGAGGTGATGTCTAGGTGGCCGCATGGGCGGGGGCCGTCACGATCGACTTCAGCGCCGGCTCGGCCGGCTTGAGCCGCGCCAGGTCCGGCCGGGGGCGCTGCAATTCGGCGATGCCGGCAAACGCCTGTTCCATGCCTTGCGCCGCGGCCAGCACATCACGGTCTCCCCGGAAGCGGCCCACGATCTGCAGGCCGAAGGGCATGCCGTGCGGATCGAGGCCGCAGGGCAGTGTCAGGGCGGGATGGGTGGTGAGGGTGATGATGTAGGTCAGCGCCAGCCAGCGGTAGTAGTTTTCCTGAGGCTTGCCCTGGACCGTCCGCGCGTAGGGTTCGGTCCACGGGAATGGCGAGACCGGTGTCGTGGGCGACAGGATCAGATCGTAGTCGTCATAGGCGCGCTGGAACCGCTTGATCAGCCGGGTCTGTTCGGCCTGGGCCCAGGCGCAGTCCTTCAGGCTCATGGTCGCGCCCATTTCGAAGTTGGCGCGGCTGTTGGGGCCAAGGCTGGCGGGATCTTTTTCATAGGCGTCGCGCATGCCGGCCACGAAAGCCTCGGCGCGCAGCACGTCAAAGCAGCGATGGGCTTGCCCGACATCGATGTCGATCGGATCGCAGGCGGCGAACAGATGGCGCATGGCGGCGATCTTGGCGCGGAAGGTGGCGCGAATGTCCTCGTCCACGTCGCATGCGCCGAAATCTTCCGTATAGCCGATGCGCAGACGCCCCAGGTCGGCGGTGCCGGGTGCCAGGAATTGCAGGGGATCCAGGGGATAGCTGAGCGGATCGCCCGCGTCGACGCCGGCGCTGGCAGCCATCTGCAGGCAGGTGTCGGCCACCGTACGGCCCATGGGACCGACGACCGAGATCGGCGTCCAGCCCAACAGCTTGCGCACGCTGGGAACCACGCCCGGCGATGGCCGGAAACCGACCACGCCGCATTTGGCGGCGGGAATGCGCAGCGACCCGCCGGTATCGGACCCTGTGCACACGGGGAACATGTCGCTGGCCAGCGCAGCGGCCGAGCCACCCGACGAGCCGCCGGCATTCAGGTTGGGATTGAACGGGTTGCCCGTGGCGCCCCAGACGGTGTTGCGCGAGTTTGCACCCGCGCCCATGTCCGGTACGTTGGTCTTGGCGGTGACGATGGCGCCGGCGCGGCGCAGGCGCGCCACCAGCGTGACGTCTTCAGCAGGTACGTGGTCGCGGTATATCGGCGATCCGTAAGTGGTGAGCAGGCCGGCCGTGGGTTCCATATCCTTGACGCCCAGCGGCAGGCCATGCAGCAGGCCCAGCGGCGCGCCGGCCATCACCGCGCGTTCGGCTTCGCGCGCTTCGGCGCGGGCGCGGTCGAAGGCGGTGGCCGTGACGGCGTTGATGTAGGGATTGACCGCCTCGATGCGCGCCAGGCATGCCTCCAGCAGCTCAACTGGCGAGAGCTGGCGCGCGCCGATCAGGCGCCGTAACTCCACGGCCGTCAAGCCAACCAATGTGTCGTCCAGAATCATGGGGTTCCTTCAATCGAGTTTGATGTTTGCGCCGCGCGCGACGTCGCGCATCTGCGGCAGTTCTTTCTGGATCAGCGCCTCGCCCTCGGCGCTGCCGGAGAAGTTGGCTTCGAAGCCATGGGCTTGCAGGCTCTGGCGCACGGCGGGCAGGCTCATGGTGGTGCGCAGCGCGGATTCGAGCGTCTCTTTCACGTTCGCCGGCAAGCCGCGCGGCGCGGCGAACATGAACCAGGCATCCATCGCGACCGCCGGATAGCCCTGTTCGGCGAAGGTAGGCACGTCAGGCAGGAAAGCCGAACGATGTGGGGCGGAGACGGCAAGTACGCGCACCTTGCCCAGCTTGCTTTGCGGCAGCGAAGCCGAAACGGTGTCGACCGAGAAAGGAATCTGGCCGCCGATCAGATCCGTCATGGCGGGAGCGCTGCCCTTGTAGGGCACGTGGATCATCCTGATGCCGGCTTCGGCCAGGAAGGCCTCGCCCACGAAATGGGAGGTGGTGCCCGTGCCGAAGGAGCCATAGGCCGGGGGCTCTTTGCCGCGCGCGTTGACGTAGGCGACCAGTTCCCGCAGGTTCTTGACCGGCACGGCGGGGTTGGCCAGCAGCGCCAGGCCGGTGCGGCCGACAATGCCGATGGGCTCGAAGCTTTTTACCGGGTCGTATGGCAGTTTTCTCTGGATCGCCGGGGCAATCGTGAAGGTCGTGCCTGAACTGGCCAGCAGTGTGTAGCCGTCCGGCGCGGCCTTGGCGACAAAGGCCGCGCCGATCGCGGTGCCGGCGCCGGCGCGGTTTTCCACCACGATGGTCTGGCCCAGTTCCTGGCCCAGTTTCTGGGCGATGACGCGCCCCAGCACGTCGGTGGCGCCGCCGGGGGGATAGGGCACGACCAGCGTGATGGGCCGGACCGGATAGCGGCTTTGCGCCAGCGCCGGGGCGCTGACCGCGAGCGTTGCGGCGACGCCAATGGCAAGCAGGGCAGTCTTCATGATCGTGATCGATATCCAGAAAGAAAGGGGCGGGCATACCAAGCGTCATCGGACGGTCACATCCTAGGAGGGGCGGGTGGTTTGCAGCAATATGAATTGATAGAATCAATCGTTGCGTTTAGCGCAAAGCAAAACCGTTCACTGCAAATCAGGGGTAAACCCGATGAAGGCGCAAGTCCTGCAGGAAATAGCGGTTCGCTACTTCCTTGAAGTGGTCCGTTGCGGCTCCGTCAGTCTGGCGGCCGAACGGTTGGAGGTGGCCCCTTCGGCGGTCAGCCGGCAAGTCGCCCGGCTCGAGCGTGAATTGGGTACGTTGCTGTTCGAGCGCCGGGCGCGGGGCATGACGCTGAATGCCGCAGGCGAATTGCTGGCTGCCCATGCCCGGCGTGCGCAACAGGACGTGGACCGGGTGGCAGGCGAGATCCTGGGCTTGAAAGGTCTGCGCCAGGGCCTGGTGCGCATCGCTTGCACTGAAGGGTTCGCGCATGACTTTGTGCCCTCGGCGATTGCCCACTTTCGCCGGCACTACGCCGGCATCCACTTCACGCTGGATATCTGTTCCCAACGCGAGGTGCCGCTACGCGTGCGCGATGGTGCCGCGGATATCGGCATTACGCTCAGCCTGACCTCGCATCGCGACGTGCGGGTCGAACTGCGCATGCCGTCGCCGGTGCGGGCCGTGTTGCCGCGCGATCATCCACTTGCGCATCATGCCGAACTGTCACTGGCCCAACTGGTGGCCTATCCGCTGGCCTTGCCGGACGCCGATTCGACGCTGCGGCAATTGATAGAAATCAGCTGCAGCCGGCAGCAATTGCCGTGCGAGCCGGTGATGTCCAGCCGCAGCGTCGATGCGCTGGCGGCGTTCGTGGCGGCGGGCGGGGGGGTGACGTTCTGCGGTGAACTGGCGATGCGCGCCCGGCTGCGCTGGAAGCAGGTCGTGACCGTGCCGCTGCGGGACCGCGAAATGAATGAACGCCATTTCGAGGTGCAGACCCTGGCGGGGCGGGCGCTGCCTCTGGCCGTGCAGGCATTCATCGCCAGTATGCGCGAGCAATTGGAAGAGACCGCGGCATGGGATAGGATGACCGTTCCATCAAACGGAGGCGTTATGGATTGCTCAGTCGAAGGAAAAGTCGCGTTCGCGGATGGCCAGGCGTATCACTTCGCCACGGTGGACGCCGCGCTGGCGTTTGCCGAATGCGTGAAAAGCAGCGGCAATCCCGGCCAGTGCGCGGTGACGCACGGCAGCACGCGCCAGGTCGCGTTGCAGGACGTGCAGGCGCAGGAAGAGGCGGAACGGCGCGAGGACGACGGGCCGGCGCCTTAGGGCGCGATGCCGGGGGGCAACGCCGCCAGGTGGCGGCCCCCCCTGCGGCCATTTCCCTTATTGGGCACCTGCTCGAGGCAAGGCTACGCAAAACCGCGTCATGCCATTACGCGATTCGGCGTTGATGCGGCCGGCATGGGACAGCACGATCTGTTGCGCGATGAACAGTCCCAGGCCCAGGCCGCGGTGACCGCCGGGAGGGCGGGCGCCGCTGTGGAACGGGTTGAACAGGTGCGGCAGCAGGTCGGGCGGGATGGTGCCGCCGTTGCTGACGGTGACGACGACTTCGTGGGGGGCGGTGCCGTCCACATCGACGCGCACGGGGATGTCGGGGCTGCCGTGGTGCAAGGCGTTGCCGACCAGATTGGCAAGCACCTGAGATAGGCGTTCACCGTCCCACGTGCCCGCCGGATCGCCGCGGGTGCCGGACTCGATCTGGCGGCTGGCCGAGCCGGTACGGACTTCATCCAGCGTGCGGTTCACCAGCGTTTCCATGCTGACCGGCGCGGGCGTCAGCGTCAATCCGCCCGCCTGGCGGATGCGGGTCACGTCGAGCAGGTCTTCGATCAGGCGCGTCATGCGGTCGCTGCTTTGCAGCATGCGCTGCGCCAGGCTGGCGACGCGCGCGTCGTCGCTCTGGCGTTGCAGCAGTGACGCGCCCATGACGATGGCCTGCAGCGGGGTGCGCAGATCGTGGCTGAGCACGGCCATGAACATCTCGTTGACGCGCAGGGCTTCGGTGCGCTCTTCCAATTGCTGGGCCAGCGCGCGCTTGCGCTCGTGCAGTTCGAAGAACACCTGCGCTTTCGTGCGCAGCATGTAGGGATCGACGGGCTTGTACAGGAAATCCACCGCGCCGCTCTCGTAGCCGCGGAATTGCCAGTTCTGCTCGCGTGAGCCGGCGGTGATGAAGATCAGGGGAATGTGGCGCGTGCGCTCGCTGCCGCGGATCAGCTCGGCCAGTTCGAAGCCGTTCATGTCGGGCATCTGCACGTCCAGCAGCGCCAGCGCGACATCGGTATGGTTCAGCAGCAGCTCCAGCGCCTGTGGGCCGGATTGCGCCTTCAGGACCTCGATCCGGTCGCTGGCCAGCAACGCTTCGAGCGCGACCAGGTTCTCGGGGACGTCATCGACCAGCAGGCACTTGATGCGGGCGTCCGGGGATTTGGCGGGTGTCGTCAGGATCATGGTGTCAGGGCAGGTTGGGGGCGGGCCGCTGCGCGGGCAGACGCGCGAGCAGCGCGGCAATCTCTGCCGGCGCGAGCACGTGAGCCGAGGGAATGCGCGCGATGGCGGCGACGGGCATGGCGGGCATGGCGGACGTGGCGGGCGCTTGGACCACCGTGTGGCCGCCGGCGGCGTGGATGGCCGCCAAGCCGTCGGCGCCGTCGGCATTGGCGCCCGACAGCAGCACGCCCAGCAGTTTCGCGCCGAAGCAGTCGGCGGCGGAGTGGAACAGGACGTCGATGGATGGCCGCGAAAACAGCACCGGCGGGTCGATCGACAGGGCCAGGCGCGGCCCTTGATCGACCAGCAGATGGTAGTCAGGCGGCGCGAAATACAGATGCCCTGGCAGTAGCGGCTGCTGGTCCTCGGCTTCCTGCGCCGGCAGGGCGCAGCGATGGCTGAAGATGTCGACCAGCCGGCTGCGGCGGTCTCGCGGCAGGTGCAGCACGACCATGACCGCCGCCCGCAAGCCGGCAGGCAGGGCGGGCAGCAGGACGTTCAAGGCGTCGATGGCGCCGGATGAGCCGCCGATGACGATGGCGTCCCACGGACCCGGGGGCGGCGCAGGACGCTGAACGGACGCGGCGGGCTTGCTCACAGGCCGGCCTTCTTGCGGTAGATGCGGTCTTGCAGCACGAAGTCGTCGAAATTGTCGGCCTGGGCCGAAAACCGGATCGATTCGCGCGACCCCAGGCCCATGAAGCCGCGGTGGACCAGGGCGTCGTGGAACAGGCCCAGCGCGCGGTTCTGCAGGTCGCGCTCGAAATAGATCAGCACGTTGCGGCAGGACACCAGGTGGACTTCGGCGAACACGCTGTCGGTGGCAAGGCTATGGTCGGAAAAAACCATGTGTTCGCGCAGCGTCTTGTCGAACACGACGCGCCCGTAGCGGGCGGTGTAGTAGTCGGACAGCGAGCTGCGGCCGCCGGACTGGGCATGGTTGGCGGTAAAGGCGGCTACGCGGTCCAGGTCGAAGACGCCTTGTTCGGCGGCGCGCAAGGCATGGGGATTGATGTCGGTGGCGTAGATCAGCGCACGATCCAGCAGGCCTTCCTCGTGCAGCAGGATGGCGAGCGAATAGACCTCTTCGCCGGTGCTGCAACCCGCCACCCACACCTTGATCGACGGGTAGGTGCGCAGAATGGGTACGACCTCGTTGCGCAACGCCAGAAAATAACTGGGATCGCGGAACATGTCGCTGACCTGCACGGTCAGGAATTGCAGCAGGGCGGTGAACACCGCCGGCTCGTGCAGCACGCGGTCCTGCAGCTGCGACAAGGTCTTGCAGCCGAACTGGGTCAGCGCGCTTTGCAGGCGCCGCTTGAGCGAGGCTTGCGCATACTCGCGAAAATCGTAGTGGTACTGGTGATAGATCGCGTCGAGCAGCAGCCGCTGCTCGATGTCCTGGATGCGCGCGCGGGTCCGGTGGGGCATGAGGATGGTCCGTGAGAAGTCGCCGGCCCGGCGTTATTTGCGCATCCAGACGCGCACCAGGGACAGCAGGCGCTCTACGTCCAGCGGCTTGGCGATGTAGTCGTTGGCGCCGGCGGCCAGGCATTTCTCCTGGTCGTCCTTCATGGCCTTGGCGGTCAGCGCGATGATCGGCAGGCTGCGCCATTCGGGCCGCAGGCGGATTTCGCGCATGGCGGTGTAGCCGTCCATCTCGGGCATCATGATGTCCATCAGCACCAAGTCGATGGCGCGGTGGCCGTCCGAGCCGGCGCGGCCCAGGGCGTCCAGCGCTTCGCGCCCGTTGCGCGCAATCTCCACGTGCAAGCCGGTGGGCTCCAGGATGCTGGACAGCGCGAAGACGTTGCGCACGTCGTCTTCCACGACCAGCACGGTGCGGCCTTCCAGCGCCGTGTCGCGGCTGCGGGCAAGCTCCAGCATCTGGCGCTGCTGGGGCGGAAGATCCGCCTCGACCTGATGCAGGAACAGCGTGACCTCGTCGAGCAGGCGCTCGGGCGAACGCGCGTCCTTGATGATGATGGCCTTGGAGAAGCGGCGCAGGTGCTGCTCTTCGTCGCGCGACAGCGCGCGGCCGGTGTAGACGATGACGGGCGGGAACGACACGCTGTCCTGCTCGGCCATTTCGCGCAGCAGGTCGTAGCCGCTCATGTCGGGCAGGTTCAGGTCCATCACGACGCAGTCGTAGGTGGTGTCGCGCAGCAATTCCAGCGCGGCGGTGGCGGTGGCCGCCGGCATGATCTGGACGCCGTCGCGCGCCAGCAGCTCGCGCACGCTTTCACGCTGCCGGTCGTCGTCTTCGACCACCAGCACGCGGCGCACGTTCTGCGTGAACTTGGCTTCCAGGCGCTGCAGCGCATGCACCAGCTCTTCGCGCTTGACCGGCTTGAGCGCGTAGCCGACAGCGCCGCGGCCCAAGGCCTCTTGGGAATAGTCGGCCACCGAGACGATGTGCACGGGGATGTGGCGGGTGTGCGGATTGCGCTTGAGCTGGTCCAGCACGCCCAGCCCGGAGAAGTCCGGCAGGTTCATGTCCAACACGATGGCATCGGGCCGCTGCTGGACCGCCAGCGCCAGGCCTTCGTTGGCGGTGTGGGCGGCCAGGCAGCCGAACCCCATTTCGCGCGCCAGGTCGGCCAGGATGCTGGCGAAGCGTTCATCGTCCTCGATGACGAGGATGGTGCGGCCTGGCGGCTGGGCGGCGGCGGCATCGGTATTGATCGCCGTGGCCGCGGGCCTGGCCGGAACGGGCGCGGCCGGCAGGGCGGGCGGCTGTGGCGGGGCCACCGGCGCCGAGGAGTTGCCGCGCGCGGGCGGCTGGCCGGATTGCGCCGCCTCCAGGCGCAGCGGCAGCAGCAGCGTGAACACGCTGCCCTGGCCCGGCGTACTGACCAGCGACAGGGTGCCGCCCAGCAGCTTGGCCAGGTCGCGCGAGATCGACAGCCCCAGGCCCGTGCCGCCGTGCTTGCGATGCGTGCTGCCGTCGGCTTGGCGGAAGGCCTCGAAAATCAGTTCCTGCTGATCGGCGGCCACGCCGATGCCGGTGTCCTGCACGGCGAACGACAGGCGGTTGCCCGGCGCGCGCGACACCCTGAGCGCGACGGTGCCTTGCTCGGTGAATTTCAGGGCGTTCGACAGCAGGTTCTTCAGCACCTGGCCCAGGCGTTGCGGATCCGTATGCAGTGCCGCGGGCACATCCCTGGCGATATCCAATTCCAGCGCCAGGTGCTTTTCCTGGGCCATCGGCCGCAGCGGATCCAGCAAGCGCTGCAGGGTCGGGACGATGGCGACCTCTTCGACTTCCACGGTCGCCTGGCCGGCTTCGATCTTGGCCAGGTCCAGGATGTCGTTGATCAGCGCCAGCAGGTCGCTGCCGGCGGCGTGGATGGTCTGCGCGTACTTGACCTGGTCCGGGCTCAGGTTGCCCGGCTTGTTGTCCGACAGCAGCTTGGCCAGGATCAGCGTCGAGTTCAGCGGGGTGCGCAGCTCGTGGCTCATGTTGGCCAGGAACTCGCTCTTGTACTGGCTGGCCTGCGTGAGCAGCCGCGCCTTGTCGGTAAGCGCGCCCTGTATGCGCAGCAGCTGTTCGGCCTGGGATTCCAGGTTGACGTTGGTCTGTTCCAACTCGGTCTGCTGCAGCTCCATGCGTGCCTGCGATTCCTGCAGGATGCGGCTTTGCTGCTCCAGCTCTTCGTTGCTGACCCGCAGCTCTTCCTGCTGGGTCTGCAATTCTTCGGACTGGCGCTGCGTTTCGGCCAGCAGCGCCTCCAGCCGCGTGCGGTCCAGGCCGGCGCGAATGGCCGAGGCCAGCATTTCGGAGGCGCCTTCGAGCAGGCTGCGTTCGCTGTCGCCGACCGGGTGATTGAAGCCGAGCTCGATGACGGCGTACACACGTTCATTCTGGATGGCGGGGAACAGCACCAGTTCGGCCGGGTTGGAGCGGCCGGTCGCCGAGGCGATGTCAAAGTGGCCGGCGGGAACCGCGCGCACGTGCATCAGCTTGCGTGAGCGGGCGACCTGGCCGGCCAGCCCCTCGCCCGGCGCGATCTTCTGCGCCAGCCGTTCGGCCGGCAGGGCATAGCCGCCAAAGAGCTCGAGTTCGTCGCCGCCGCCGTTGACCACGTAGCCGGCGCCGACGTTGGCATTGGCGTACTGCGCCAGGAACTCCAGCGCCCGCTTGCCGATTTCGTCCAGGCGATGGTCGCCTCGCAGGCTCAGGCTCAGGCCCGACAGGCCGGTGGTGACCCACGCCTGGCGCGACTTGGCGCGGTATTCGCGCAGGGTCATGCCGGCCGATGCCAGGATCAGCATCAGCAACAGCAGCGATCCTCCCCAGGAGTAATAGGCCGAAATCGAGGCGGCCGAGGACCAGGCTTCGCGCTCGTCCTCCAGCTGGCCCATCTGCCGCGTGTACAGGTCCGCCACCAGATCGCGCAGCCGGTCCATCGCGTCCTTGCCGGCATCGGTGCGCACCACGGCCATCGCGCCTTCCACGTCGCCGGCCTTGCGCAGCTCGACGGTCTCGCGCAGTTCGGCCAGCTTCTGCTGGGTGATGCCCGCGATGTCGTTGACGATGCGGCGTTGCGCCGAATCCGATCCCGCCGCCTCCTGTACCAGCGCCAGGCGCTGTTCGATCAGCGGCAACGAGCGCAGGTAGGGTTGCAGGTAGGTCAGGTCGCCCGTCAGCAGGTAGCCGCGCTGGCCGAGTTCGGCGTCCTTGAGCGCCGAGTTGAACAGGCTGAGCTGGCGCAGCGTCTCGGTGACACGGTTCATGGCGTTGACGGCCTGGACCCGCGTGTCGGCCGAACGCACATTGACGAAGGCGATGACCAGCGTGGCGAGCGCCGCCGTCACGAAGCCGGCCATCAAGGTCCGGGGAAAACGGTGGCGGTTGGCGGGCTGCGACGTTGAATTCAGCATGAGGAAGGGGTACCGGATCGGGGAAGGGCGGGCACGGCGGGCGGCGCCGCGGCCCCATAGATTATAGGGACGGAGCGTAACGACTGGTCGGATCGATGAATATACAGGGCAAGGGGTTGTCGTTGCGTCCGGATACAATTACGACACACATGAACGGCCTGCCTGTCCTAGCATTCGGCCTACTTCGGTCCAACGACCCCATTTCGCCCGCCCGCCAGATGTTCTTGCGCTGGGGCGTGCCACAGAATCACCATGACGAAAATCCTTTTGGTCGACGACCAGCCGATGCTGCTCGCGCTGATGAGCGAGTTCCTGAGCAGCGAAGGTTATGACGTCACGACGCATACAGACGGCCTGACCGCGCTGCAGCAGATGCTGGCCGTGCGTCCGGACCTGGTCATCACCGACTTTTCCATGCCGGGCATGGATGGGGCGGCCCTGCTCACCGCCATGCGCGATAACGCCTATCTGGACGAAACGCCCGTGCTGATGCTGAGCGGACGCCCCGAACATGAAATCACCGAGGCCAGCGCCGGCCGCGCGACGCTCATGCGCAAGCCCGCGGAGCCGGCCGACGTGCTGGAGGCGGTGCGCCGCTTGCTGGCGCCGCCCGCGCCGCGGCACCATCCCAAGCTGGCCGCCTTGGCGGCATACGGGCGCGAGGCGCTCGTCGCCTAGCGCGATTCAGCGCGCGCCAGCGGCTTGCAGCTGTCTGGCGATGAGGTCCTGGCCGCGTTGCCGGGCGTGCCACAACGGGCTGCGCCCGTCGCCGTCGGCCAGATTCACATTGGCGCCGGCCGCGATGAGCTGCGCGACGACCGCCTGGTGATCCGGTCCGCCGTCGCTCAGGATGATGGCTTCCAGCAACCCGGTCCATCCCAGACGATTGACATGATCAGGATCGACGCCGGCCTGCAGCAGCAGGCGCACGGTGTCCACCAGGCCGCGCTCGCAGGCGGGAATCAGCGCGGTGCCGCCATAGCGGTTGGTGCTGCGCAGATCGGCGCCGTGGCGCAACGTCAGCGCCAGGATGCCGTTATGACCGCGAGCGCCCGCGTACAGATAGGCGCTGTCCTGCTGGTGGTTCTTGGCATTGACGTCGGCCCCCGCCGCCATCAGGGCTGCCGCGGCGGCTTCCTGATTGGCCAGCGTTGCGCGCAGTAGCGGTGTGTTGCCGTCGCCGTCGCGCGCTTCCAGCGGCGCGCCTTGTGCCAGCAAGGCCTTGACCCGCGCGGCGTCGCCGTCGCCGGCGGCGCGCAGCAATTCGGCGCCGATCTCGCCTGTCGTGGCCGCGCCGCTTTCCGCGACAGCCAGCAACGCGGCCGCCATGAACGTGCGCCAGGAACGGATGATGGACATGCGCTTTTCCTCCTTGTGATGACATGCAACGTTTCCAGGATTATGCCGTCCAGGCGCGATGCGGGCATCGCGCGAGGATCTTGTGGACCGTTCGCTCGCCGGGTAGATTGCAGGCATCGTCCATCTAGTCCAACACGCCGCCCGCCACGCAAAGGAGGCCCCCCATGACGACATCCCCGGCTCCCCGGAAGCTGTACCTGGAAGACCTTGCGGTAGGCGACACTTTTACCAGCGCGACACATCGGCTCGATCTGGAGCAGGTGCGGCGCTTCGCCTCGGAATTCGATCCGCAGCCGTTCCACCTGGATGAAACGGCGGCGCGGAACTCGCTGTTCCAGGGACTGGCCGCCAGCGGTTGGCATACCGCGGCCATCACGATGCGGCTGCTGGTCGACAGCATGCCTCTGGCCGACGGCGTGATCGGGGCGGGTGCCGAGGTCAGCTGGAGCCGCCCTGCGCGGCCGGGCGATACGCTGCAGGTGAAAAGCACAGTGCTTGCCATCACGCCCTCGCGCAGCAAACCGGACCGCGGCATCGTGCTGGTGGAAAGCGTCACGTTCAACCAGGACGGTGAACCCGTGCAGACGCTGACCAGCAAGGTGGTGAGTTTCCGCAGGAAGTAGCGTGGCGGGCGGTCGCCGCGATTGCGGGGACCACGGCCCTCGGTACAATCGTACGATCAACCCATCTTCCGAGGTATTCGTCCCATGCGCCATTGATGCCGCCGTTGTCATGACGGCAAATCTCCACTGCCCCCAGACGCGGGGGAGCTCTTTGCATCCTTGGAATACGAATACGCATGGCGACGCCCTATCTCGCCCTGGAAGACGTGTCTTACGTCTTGCCAGACGGCGCTCCATTATTTTCCCGCCTGACTGAAACCTTCGACCTGCGCCACACCGGCCTGGTCGGGCGCAACGGCGCGGGCAAGACGGTGCTGGCACGCATCCTGGCGGGCCAGTTGCCGCCCGCGCACGGGCAGTGCCGGCGGTCGGGCGCGGTGCACTATCTGGCGCAGCAGGTCACGCCCGTGGCGGATGCCACGGTGGCGGACCTGGCGGGCGTGCAAGGCGTGCTTGCTGCGCTGCGGCGCATCGAGGCGGGCAGCACGGCGCAGGCCGACTACGACGCGGTGACCGACCGCTGGGACATCCAGCGGCAACTACGGCAGGCGCTCGTGCAAGCGGGGCTGGCGCATCTGCGCGCCGACACGCCGGCAGAGTCTCTGAGCGGCGGGGAGTCCATGCGGGTGGCGCTGCTTGGCGCGATGCTGTCGGGCGCGGACTTCCTGATCCTGGATGAACCCAGCAACCACCTCGATGCGCCGAGCCGCCAGGCCCTGATCGCGCAACTGGCGCAATGGCCGCGCGGACTGATCGTGATCAGCCATGACCGGCAATTGCTCGATGCCATGGATCGCATCGTGGAACTGTCGTCGCTGGGTCTGCGCAGCTATGGTGGCAATTACGCGTTCTATGCGCAGGCCAAGGCCCACGAGCAACAGCACGCCGTGGCCGAGTTGGAACGGGTCAAGCTCGATCGCCTGCGTGAAGAACGCGCCATGCGCGCGCAACGCGAGCGTCAGGACAAGCGGCAGGCACGGGGCGCGCGCAGCGTCAAAGAGGCCAATCAGGCGAAGATTCTTCTGGACCGCCAGAAAGCGCGCAGCGATCAATCGGCCGGGAAGCTGCGCAGGCAGCAGGCGGCCGCGCAGCTTGAACTGGCGCAGCGCGTGCGCGAGGCCGCCAGCCAGGTGGCGGATGACCTGGGCATTCATCTGCATGCCGGGACGGCCGCCGGCATGGCCCAGCGCGAGGTCGCGGTGCTGGATCAGGTGGAACTGCCGTTCGTGCCGCAGGCCACGCGCCACGTCAGTTTGCAGGCGCGGGGACAGCAGCGCATCGGCTTGCTGGGACCCAATGGCAGCGGCAAATCCACCTTGCTGAAAGTCCTGGCAGGCCAGCTTGCCCCGTTGGCGGGACGCTGCAAGGTGGCGGTCCCGCTGGTGTACCTGGACCAGGGGCTGGGGAATCTGGACCCGGCGATGTCAGTCCTGGAGGCGTTGCGGCAGGTCAACCGCGTCCTGGATGATGGCGAGCTGCGCATGCGATTGGCGCAACTGGGGCTGAATGCGGACAAGGTGGCGGCGCCCAGCGGGGCGCTGAGCGGCGGCGAACATCTGAAGGCGGCGCTGGCCTGCGTGCTGTATGCGGACCCGCCGCCGCAGCTGTTGCTGCTTGACGAGCCGAGCAACCATCTGGACCTGCCATCGATGCAGGCCTTGGAGGCCATGCTGTCGCGCTATCAAGGAGCCTTGATCGTGGCATCGCATGACCAGGCGTTCATGCACAATCTGGGCCTGACCGATCAGTGGGTGGCGACGGCCGATGGTTGGCGGTGCCAGCCCGTGGACGATCCGGCAATGGCGGCCAGATAGAAACAATCGAAACAAGAATTTGCGATGCAAGGCGCCTGGCAGCAGAGGGGGCCTTGCTGGCTGCGCCGCTTCATGTTTCAGCGTGGCTCATGAGTCTTGCGCGCACGCGCTGATTCAGTAGGATGCCGGCTCGACCCATCCACTCAGCTTCTTTTCAAGGACCGCCCCATGCCGTTGCCGCGCCCGCGTTTTGCCTTGTCTGCCTTGGCCCTTACGCTGGCCTTATCGGGTTGCGTGAATCTGCCGGCCTCCAGCGGCGAAGGCACTATGGACGATCCGCGCTACGGGCAGCTGCTGGACCTGATCGGCGAAGCGCTGAAGGACGACATGGCCGTGGTGCTGGTGGCCGACCTGATGCCGCACGCGAGCCTGAAGGACGCCATGACGATGACCCAGTGGACTGGCAACACGGTCTGGATGTTCGAACCGGACCCGCGGATCACCTTCGGCCGCAAGTTCCAGAACAATTCGCTCAAGCGGGACAAAGAGGCCACGTATCTGTTCAAGGCGTTCGAGGTGCATATCCTGCCGCCCGGCAAGTACCTGCTGACTGGCGGCGACGATTACAAGCTCAACGCCCTGCTGGACCAGGTGGGCGCCCCGCGCGGCGCGGTGGGCTCGGGGCGCGGCGCCAACGGCACCGCCTATCTGTCGCCCGAGCTGTATCGCGAGTTCTACAAAGAGACCAACTGGCACGAGGGTACGACCAGCACCCAGCTCAAGACGCGCACGGTCTGCACCGCCGTGCACCGGGGATCGGGCGCTTGCGTGGCCTGGGGCGAGGAGCAGTACAACGAGACGACGCAGGGCTCGCGGGCGGGCTACTACGAGGACACGGCATCGCGAGATATTCCCGCGATCAAGGTGCAGGCGCGCATTCCACCGAAGCAGGCGCTGGCCAGCTTTACGCTCAAGGGCGGCCAACTGGTGCTGAGCCAGCGCATGCATATGAAGACGCCCAGCTATCAGTTCAAGCAATCGGGCTGCCGCGCGGTAGACCCGAAGATGATCGAGTGCCCGCTGGAAAACCTGACCGTCCATACGTGGCCGGCGCCGATGGAATTCACGCAGAAACTTATCGCGCAGCGCACCAATATCACCGACGCGCAACGCGAGATGCTGTCCAGGATGATCCCCATGCAGATCACGCCGCTGGGCAAGCAGGGCATGGAAGATCCGGTCTGGGGCGTGCCGCTGTCGCGCAAGTGAGTGCAATGAGGGGCGTCGCAAAGGAGGGCACCCCTTCAGGCGAGCCGGAGCCCGCGCTGGATGCCGGTCAGATCTTCAGGACGTCGCCGCTCATGATGATGGGGCCGGTCGGCTTGCCCGTGGGTGAACCGCCCGGCGGTTCCAGCGTGATGGCCAATTGCTGCACGCCGGCCAGGCCCTGGGCGCGTCGCAGCGCCGTCAGGCCTTCGGGCGACACCAGGCCGACCGACTGCGGCGCCTGACCGGGCGGAATGGCCCAGAGTTCCAGGGCCTTGCCATCGGCCCGGGCGGCCAGGTTTTGCAGCGCGTGGATGTGCAGCCCCCCGGCCTCGTCGGCGCGCACCACCAGCATGGCTTGCGCCTCGGGGCTTTGCAGCACGGCCATCAGTTGCGCGCGGGCGGCGCGGTCGACCTGCATGGGGTAGAACACCACGCCGGCCACCAGCAGGGCGGCCAGCGCGCTGCTGGCGATGCGCCAGAACGCCAGCCCTTGCCACCAGGGCGCGGCGCCGGGATGCAGGCGGGCTTGGATGGCGCGCCAGACGCGGCCAGGCGGGGTCTGGGCGGGCAGCGACCAGAGCAGCGGGTAGATGTCGTTTTCCCACTCGCGGACCTGGCGGCGCAAATTGGCGTCGGCGGCCATCAGCCCCTCGAAGCGGCGGCGGGCGCCGCCGCGCATGGCGCCGGCGACATAGTCGGCGGCCAGCCGGGCGCGCAATTGCGGATCGCGGTAGTTCATGACAGGCACCTCTTGAGCCGTTCCATGCCGCGGCGCACCCAGCTTTTGATCGTGCCCAGCGGCGTCTGCAGGCGGCGGGCGATCTCGCTGTGGCTCAGGTCATCGAAGAAGGACAACGCAATGGCCGCGCGTTGCTGACCCTCCAGTTGCTTCAGGCAGTCGGCCAGGCGCCGGGCATCCTCGTCGGTTTGCAGCCGTTCCAGCGGGCCGGGCGCGTCGTCCGCCCACGCCAGCGTCAATTCGCCATCGGCGTCGGGACGCTCCAGGTCCGGCCGGCGCAGCAGGTCGATACAGCGATTGCGCACGATGCGGGTCATCCAGGTCATGACTTGGCTCTGCTCTGAAGAATAGCGGGCGGCATTGCGCCAGATATTGATGAAGCTGTCCTGGATGACCTCTTCCGCCCAGTCTCTTCTTCGCAATATACGGACGGAGAGCGCAAACAGATGCGGGGACGTAACTTTATAGAGTTCGGCCAGCGCGGATTCCTGGCCGCGCGCGCAATCCTGTATCAGAGCCTGCAGACGAAGCGGATCAACCATGGCGGATATCCGGGGTCAGGTAGGTGCAGCCGCGGAAGGCGACGAGTGGGCATGCCGCTACGTTTGGGGGCATGTCCATGGCCCCCAAATAATACAGGCAACAGACCTTTAGTCATCCGCCCGGCGGCAGCCGCGGCGATGCGAGCAGCCGTCTGTTTGTGGCGTCGTATAACGGCGGCGGCCCGTGGGTGCTGGATGGCCAGGGGTCCCATTTGCAACCAAACAATTATTAGAAACTTCTGATTCTATTGATGTTAAGCACGCTGCACACTCAAGTGCCATGACCGCGCCGCCGTTGTTGACCGGCGCGGTCCATCACTCACTTGAACACGCTTTTCGCTTGTCCGAGACACGCCTTACTCGTGGCTCGACCTCGTTCGATCGAAGCGTGTCGTCAACTTGCGAGCAGCGTTCATGCCTCTATTCCCTCTGCAACAAGGCACCCGCCGACCCTGTCGGCCGGTCTTCCTGATCCTGGGCAGGCCTGGCCGGATCCGCGGTCTGGCCCTGGCCGTCACGATCGCCAGCCTGTTTCCGGCCTGCCTGCCGTCCGCGCAGGCAGGCAGCCTGAACGGGGCGGACCAGTCGGCGACGGTCGACGGCAGCACTGCGTTGGCCAACTGGGACCTGACCAATGGCGCCAGCCTGTGGGTCACGGATGGCGGCGGGGTCGGCTCCGTCATCGCCAGCGACGGCGCCAGTCTGCGCATGGATGGCGGAGCCACGGCCACGGCGAGGTTCAACAACAACAGTGCCGCGGTCACATTGCGGGGCGCCAGCGCCGCCATTCAGGGCGCCACGCTGGACGGGACTCAATTCGGTCTTAGCGTGACGGGTGGACTGCCCGGTCTGCCCCCCTCCGCCACGGCGTCCATCGCCACGGTGGTCAACAGCACAATCACGGGGGGAGGGTCGGTGGGGGGAGCAGCGGTCAACATCGACGGCGAGCGTAGCGCGGCGGACATCTCCGGCAGCCATCTGAAAAGCGGGCATGTCGGCATCTACGCCCGCGGTGGTGGGCAAGCGACGGTGACCGATACGGATATCGAAGGCTTGACAGGGATCGCCGTGGGGGGCGGGGGAGCTCTTGGCGCAACCGCGACGGCGTCCCGGGTGCGCATCAATGCCGTCAACAGCGGAATTGCCGGGTATGCGGGGGCGAGGGTTGACGTCAGTGACTCCACCATTGATATCCGTGGTAATAATCCCGGCAGCCACGGAATCATTGTGATGGACGCCAACGCCCGGGTGCGGGCCCGCAACGTGGCCATCACCATTGCAAGCCGGACCTCCACGGGTATTCTCGTCGGAAGCCCGACGAGCGCCATCGATTTTCAGGGCGGCTCCATTGACGTCCTGAGTGCTGGATCCAAGGGGGCCAGCGCCTCGTTCAGCGCCGTGCTCACCCTCGATGGAACGCGGATGCGGGTCAACGGCATGGGTCTGCTGATGGAGCGGGGCGGAGTCATGCATCTCAATAATGTCGAACTCACTACGCTGGGCGGCGGAACCGGCGCTCAACTGCAAGACGGCGGCTCGCTGTCGATCGCCGCAAGCCGGATTCAGACCGCCGGCCAAGGCATCGTGATTGCCGGAACGATGGATTATTGGGGCGGCCATACCATCACCGTCGCCGATAGTCAGTTGCACGCGGGTGGCGTGACGATCCAGGCAAAGCAGGCCGGCAGCGCCGTCATCACATTGCGAAACAGCGACCTTGCAAGCGACAGCGGCAGGCTCTTTGTCAGCACAACGACGGGGAATATCGTGCTCAACGCAAGCAATACGCGCATGCAAGGCGATGTCGTGGTAGGCGCAGGCGGGGCCGATTTCAACCTGACCAATGGCTCGCTGTGGCGGGGCGGGAGCACGGGCCTGAATCACCTGTCTCTCGCAAGCGGTAGCCAATGGCACATGCAAAGCTCGTCTGATGTGCAATCCCTGAACAATTCGGGCACGGTGGCGTTCGCGCCCGGCGCGTTCAACACGCTCACGGTGCGCGGCGACCTGACGGGGGGCGGGCTATTCGAGATGAACACGGATCTGGCGGCAGGACGCTCGGATCTGTTGGCGGTGGGGGGTGCGGCGACGGGCACGCACCAGATCCTGGTCCACAACTCGGGCGGCGAGCCGTCGGTGGGCAATCAGCATCAGGAGATCGTGCGTACCGAGGGCGGTGATGCCCGCTTTTCGCTGGCCAACCGGGGGCAGGTGGTGGACGCCGGCACCTATCGATACCGGTTGCAGAGCAGTGACACCGTCGGCGGCCGGGCCACTGATTGGAGCCTGGTCCACGTGGGGCAGGTACCCACCGTGGTCCCGCTGAAACCGGGCGGCGATCTGTCTACGGGCGCGAACGCCGCGGTCAACACCGGCGGTATCGGCTCGGTGCAGAGCATCTGGTACGCGGAGATGAATTCCCTGGTCAAAAGGCTGGGCGAACTGCGGCTGGGTAACGACCGGGGCGGCCCATGGGCGCGAGCCTATCGCCAGCGGCAGTTGATCAATAACCAAGGCGGCCGGGGGTTCAGACAGAACGTCGGCGGCACGGAATTGGGCGCCGACTCGCGGATAAGCACCTCCAATGGCCGCTGGTATCTGGGCGCCATGGCCGGCTACAGCCGCGCCGACCGCAAGTTCGCCGACGAAGGCAATGGCGGCACCGACAGCTATCACGTGGGCGGCTACGCGACCTATATCGCGAATAGCGGCTGGTACGTGGATACGGTGGCCAAGGTCAATCATATGAAGCACGACTTCAAGGTAGAGGCCACCGACGGCGCGATGATCAAGGGCAACTACAAGAACCAGGGCGTGGGCGTGTCCGTGGAAGCGGGCCGTCAAGTGGACCTGGCCAATGGCTGGTTCATCGAACCGCAGGCCGAACTGGCGGTGTTTCGTGCCAACAGCGCGCGCTATCGCTTGAACAACGGCATGCGTGTCGCGGCCGAAGGGGGCAGTTCGGTGCTGCTGCGCGTGGGGTCGCTGGTGGGCCGCCGTCTGGAAATGAGCAATGGCAACACCGTGCAGCCCTACGTGAAGATCGGCTGGTCGCAGGAATTCGATGGCAAAAGCGTGGTGCGCACCAATGGCATCGGCACGCGCACGGACGTGTCCGGCGGACGCGCCGAGGTTGGCGCCGGCGTGATTGCGGCGCTTGGCAAGGATCACCGGCTGTATGCGGACTACGAATACAAGAAAGGCAGCCGCTTTGAATCGCCCTGGGCGGTCAACATGGGCTATCGCTATACCTGGTAGACGGCGTCAGCGGCGGCGTTCATTTCACTCATTGCACGTGCGTCGGCGTGGCCGTGCGCGAGGTCTGCGTCGGCATGCGCTCCTGGGTCAGTGTGCCGGGCGTATCGGGCGACGGGCGCACCACCACGGCGCTGCCGGGCGGGTTGACGCCCAGGTTGGGCAAGTCCGCCGGGCGCGCGACGGCGCTGGCGAACGGGCCGCCGCCGCTGGCGGGCACGCCGTCCAGGGTCAGCGCCGCCGCCCAGGCGCCGTCGTGGCGCGACAGCACCTGGTAGCGCTGCGGCCCGCCCGTGGTACGGGCGACGATATAGAGCGTGCCGTCGATCAGGTGCATCGCGGGGGGCGAGGCGGCCTCGGCGTCCAATTTGGCGGGTTTGCCGTGCTCGACCAGCCAGAGCGGACCGCCCGCACGTTCCAGAAGCGCCAGGACGACATTGCCTTGCGCATCGGCGTCGATGGCCGGACGGCCGATGTAGGGCACGCCCAGGTCCGTGGGGGCGCTGAAGGTAATGTCCAGGTCCGTGGTGTCGCCGGTTTCCTCCAGCCGCGTCAGGTGGTTGCCGGCGCGTTGGCGGAAATAGAGTTCGACGCGGTGTTCGTGGTTGCGGATCGCGGCCAAGCCGCCGGCCGCCTCGGGGGCCGTGATGCGGCGCCAGTGCTGCCAGTCGGGACGCTGGCCTTTGGCGGCGGGCAATTGCCGCGTGTAGAACAGCTGGCCGGCGGCGGCCGAGGCGAAGACGATGTAGCGGCCATCGTCGCCACGCACGACGGCGGGGGACCCCGTAGCGCCATCCAGCGGCGGCAGTTCCTGCCAGGTGCTCCAGCTGCCGTCGATGCCCGAAGGCGCAATCCAGTGCAGCCGGCCGTCGTAGCCCAGCGCCACGGCCGCCGCTTCGCCGCGCGGCGCCACGGCCGGAATCTGGGTGACGCGGATGCCGGCCAGCGCCTGCCAGCCTTGCCAGGTGCCGTCATGGCGCTGCTTGTTGGCCCAGACGCCGCCCAGCGGGTCGCGCGCCATCAGGCCGGCGGTGCCGTCGGCATGGGTGAATGACACCAGCGGCCCGCTGGTGCGTCCGCCCAGGCTCTGCCAGCGGTGCTGGCCCGAGTCCCAGCGGTTGACGGCCGCATTGGTTTCGCCGGCGGCAAACACCACCAGGCCGCCGCGGCCATCCGGATAGAGTTGCGGCGGCATGTCCTGGCGCGACACGTAGTAGGCGCGTTGCACCCAGGCCGCGGCCGGGCCGGCGGGTTCCTTGCAGCCGGTGGGGCCGGCGCAATAGTGGTAGTCGTTCCAGGCGTAGTGCTGGAAGATCAGCGCCTTGCTGGCGATTTCGGTATCCGCCAGATTGGTGGCGCGTTCCTGGCTGGGGTAGTCGATATAGCCGGTTTCGGCGTAGTTGCCCGGCACCCGCAGCATGGCCGCGCGCACCAGCCGCGCGCTGGCGATGTGATCGGGATGGCCGTGGCCGGCGCAGCGCCAGCACAGCTGGGTGTAGGGCACGGCGATGGTGTCGTCCAGGTGGCGCACGGTGGTGGGCGCGTACTGGCGGATCAGTTCGGCAAGCGTGTCGACCAGTTGTTCGCGGGTGTAGGTCTCGGGGTAGGGGCCGAGGGTGTCGACGCTTTGGCCGGGTTCGGATTCGGTGCGGCTGAGCGGCGTAAGGCTGCCCCAGCCCTTGCCTAGCCAGGGGTCCTTCAAGCGCATGTGCCAGAGCTGCACGCGGGGGTCGCCTTCCAGGGTGAAGCGCGCGATGCGGCGGCCGGCGACGATGCCGGTGTCTTCCTTCCATTGGTCGGGCTTGCCGGCCATGTAGGCGTAGGCGGCGCGCACGCCGCGCTCGCGGCCCAGCATGTAGGTGTCGCCTTCGCCCGCGTCGCTGGCGGTCAGGTAGACCACCCGCACGCAGCCGCCCGCCGCCACGTTCGAGGCGATGTCGGGGTTCATGAACAGCAGGTCGTCATCCAGGTGGGCGACGAAAGCCAGGTCCTTGATGCCGTGGCATTGCGCCAGCGTGGGCGGCGCGGCAAGCACGCAGGGGCTGGTCAGGGCGGCCAGGGCGAAAAGCAGTATCCGGCCAAGGGGGCGAAACAGGTCCGGTCGTCGGGGCATGGCATAGGGGCAGTCTGGCCCCGTTATTTTTAGACCCTTATTTATAGCGGATATGCCGTGCCGGCGTTCGTCATGGCCGTTACGCTTTTGTGCCGGACGTAACGGCGACGGCGCGTGTCACGCCGAAAACCCGCCGCAGCGCCCGGTTCGCCGGGCTGGAATAGCCGCTCGCCACGACGGCGCCGATCAGGCAGGAGGCCGTCAGATAGGCGCACAGCAAGGCCAGTCTGGCATCGCCGGGTGTCAGGGCGGGCGGCCAGGCCGTGCGCAGCAGGCCCAGAACGACCAGATGCAGCAGGTAGATCTCGTAGCAGTCGCGGCCGCAGCGTCCGAGCAGGCGCTGTGCCAAGCCGGTGGGCGGCCAGTCGGTCGCCGGCCGACGCAGCAGCAGCACGGCCGTGCCCAACGCCATCGCGCTGGCGCCCAGTACATTGCTGGCGCTGATGGGCCAGGCCAGATAGAAGAACAGCATGGCGATGCCGACCGCTGCGTGCACGAGCCGCCGTTGCAGGAAGGCGGGCGGATGGCGACGGGCCAGGACGGCGGCGACGCCACCGATGGCGATGGCGTCGAAGCAGGCCAGGTAGCCATACAGATAGGCCTCGCTGCCATCCTGGTGCGCCAAGCGATAGAGCGGGCCGGCGATGATGAGCGCCACCGCGAGCGCGCCGCGCATCCACGCGCGACGCAGCAGCAGGCACGCGAGAGGAAAGAGCAGATAGAAGGCCAGCTCGACCGACAGCGACCACATCACGCCCAGGGCATAGTTGAGCCACCCCTCGCGTATCACCAGCACGTTCATCCAGCCCGTCAGCGCGGCCAGGCTGGTCGTCCACAGCGACACGGCGGCGTCCGGGCGGTTGCCAAACAATGCCACGCCCGCCAGCGCCAGGGCGTTCACCACCGCCAGCGTCAGCAACAGCGTGGGCACGATGCGCGCCAGCCGCAGCCCGTAGAAGGAGGCGAGCCGCACGGCGCCCAGGCTGCCCCAGCGATCCAGCGCGTTGCGCGTGACCAGATACCCCGAGATGACGAAGAACATCGTCACGCCATAGTTGCCGTTGCGCGCAATGGCGTGCAGCAGCGGCCAGCCCAGCAGGCTGGCAAGCAGGGTGTCTTGCAGGGGATAGGCGATATTGAAGTGGTGCAGCAGCACCAGCAGGATCGACACGCCGCGTAGCGTGTCGATGCCGCCATCGCGCGCATCGGTCAGCATGGCGAGCGCTACTTTTGTGCCGCCGGGGCCGTCAGCGCCGGCCACTGGCTGATGAGTTCATCGCGGGCCCGCAGGCCAGCATTGGGGCGGGTGGCCTGTTCGTCCTGAATCAGGCGGGCGAACACGAGCTGGCGGTCATTCTTGCGGGCCCAGCCGACGAACCAGCCGTAGGCGTTGGCGGGCGTGTAGACGCCGGCATTGCCGGGCGACCCGGTGCCGGTCTTGCCGTAAATGCGCCAGCCGTCGGCGCTGCCGGCCTCGAACAGGGTGTCGGCCAGCGCGTAGGCCCCGGCCTTGATGGGCAGTTGCCGGTTGACGACCTGGCGCAGAAAGCCCAACTGCTCCAGCGGCGAGATACGCAGCGACGAGATGATCCAGGCGCCTTGCATGCCGTTGTGCTTGCCGGGTTCGCCCGACACATCTTCATTGCCGTAGCGGAACGCGGACGTGTACTGCTGGAAGCGCTGTGCTCCCAGGCGCTGGGCGACCTGCTGCGAATACCAGACCACGGAATACGTGATCCAGCGCGCCGGGTCTGTGGGCTGGCGCCAGGCGTCGCCGCCCCAGTCGGGGTAGTCAGGCTGGTAGTCCAGCACGGGCGCGTGCGGGCCTTGCAGGATGCCGGCGTCCGCGCCCATCAGGGCGATGGCAAGCTTGAAGGTCGACGCCGGCGTGTAGCGTGTGCCGCAGGCCTCGGCCGTGCCTTGCTGGAACACGATATTGCCCGTGGCGGCGTCGGCCACCACGGTGCAGAGTTCACGCGCCTGGGTTGGCGCGGCGGCCAGTGCCGTCAGGGAAAAGGCGACGCCCAGGGCGTGGGGCAAGAGTCGAACGGTCATGATCGATGCAGTCATCAAAGAAAAAGCCAACACTCAGGCGCGCGGCGTACGCCCATTGAGCAGAACCAGCGTCAGGTCGCGGTCGTCGATATGCAGGCGCATGGCCAGGCAGCGGCCCGCCTCGGTCGAGGCCCCGGTCTTGGACAGGCGGATGTCCCAGCCCTGCGCGCCGACCAGCGGATTGGTATTGCGGTAGTGCAGCGACGCGCCGGCCGTGGCAACGGTTTCGGCGAGCGCGGTGGTGTCGCGGGCGATCTGCGGATAGGCGGACGCGGCGGCCATGATCTTGCCGATGTCCACGGCGCTGGCGCGGTTGGCGCCCGACAGGCCGGTGGGTTCTTCCAGCGTGGTGTGTTGCAGATGCAGTGCGGCGGTCTTACGCTGCAAGGCGGCCTGGAACGCGGTTTGACCGCCCGGGTAGCTCCGCGCCAACGCATGGGCGGCGCGGTTGTCCGAAGACATCAGCGCCAGTTTCAGCAGGGTGTGCAGCGTAGCGGCGGTGCCCACCGGCAGGGCGCATGGGGAGGCCGCGGTGGCCTGCGCATCCTGTTCTTCGATCACGATGCGGCGGTCCAGGTCGGGCGCGGTGTCCAGCACGACCATGGCGGTCATCAGCTTGGTCAGCGACGCGATGGGCACGGCGTCGTTCTCGGCGCGGCCGAGCAGGGTGGCGCCGGACGCGTCGTCCTGCAGCAGCACGTGCGTGGCGCCGCTGGAGGCGATCAGGGCCTGGACGCCGGGTAGCTGGGCCAGGATGTGGCGGGCTTCGGTGGCGGTGGGCGCTTGACCGGGCCGGGCCGCGTGCAGCGCGGGCCAGGCGATGAACCCCGCCAACGCCAGTGTCATCGCCAGGATGGGCCCGGCGGCCGTGCGCCGCGCCGGCACGCTGGCGGGGGCGGCCAGGCGGCGGATGCGGTCCAGCAGATCGCCATCGCGTGCGCCGGGGGCGACAGCCGCGGGCGGGCGGCGGGCGTCGCTCAACCCATGCAAGGCGCGGGCCAGCGTCAAGGGGCTGGGCAGCATCGAGGCGGCCATGGCGTCGGCAATGCGCTCGCGTTCGATGCGCAGGCGACGCGACAGCCACCACACCGAGGGGTGAAAGAACAGCAGCGCCTCGGCGGCGTGCTGCAACAGGTTCACCAGGTAATCGTGGCGCCGCACGTGCGCCAGTTCATGCGCCAGCAGGGCTTGCAGCAGGTCGGCCGGCATGCCGGTCACCAGCGTGGCGGGCATCAGCACCACGGGCTTGAGCCAACCGGCGGTGACGGGCGTGGCCAGGTGGTGCGCCACGCGCAGGCTGACGCCGCGTGCCAGGCCCAGGCGGCGCGACAGGTCGGCGGCGCGGGCCAGCCAGACCGGGTCGGCCCAGGCCTGGCTGCGGCGCAGTTGGCCGCGCAGCCAGCCGATGCCCAGCAAGACGCGCACCGACGCCACGAGGCTGCCGATCAGCCAGGCCAACGCCAGCCACAGCGGCCAGCGGGCGGCGGCCGGCACGCCAGGGTCCTCACCCGTCGGCCCCGGCAACGCACGCCAGGCCGAGGCCACATCGGCCGCCAGCACTGCCACGCAGGCGCACAGGGCGGCGCACAGCAGCGCATAACGCAAGCGATTGTCGCCAGGTCGGGTCAGCGCCAGCAGGCCCGCCGTGGCGGCGTGCAGGCACAGGATCTTCCAGGCCACGGCCGGCAGGCTGCCGCCGATGGCCCAGGCCGTGGCGAGCAGGAGCGCGTTCACGGCTTGTCTTTGCGCAGCAGCGCTTCGATTTCGGCGCGGTCTTTCTTGCTGACGTGGCCATCGCGCAGCGCGGCCAGCACCAGCGCCTTGCCCGAGCCGGCGAAGGCGCGGCGGATCAGGTCCTTGACCAGGCCGCCTTGCGTGGCCGCCTGGGTCTGCGCCGCCGCATAGACATGGGAACGCTCGCTTTCGTCGCGCGTCAGCAGGCCCTTGCCGTGCATGAGCTGCATCTGCCGCAGCACGTTGGCGTAGGTCAGGTCGTCGCGCAGGGCGGCCATGGCGGCGTGGACCTGTTTGACGGTGGCGGGGCCGGTTTCCCACAGCGCGCGCAGCACATCGAGTTCGGCGCTGGTGGGCTTGGCGGCGGGTGGAGGCGTAGGGGACATCGAGGCGGACGTGGGCGGAAACGTTGATAGAACTATTTTTCTAGAATAGTTTTTCTAGAAAAAAAAGTCTACTTGGATTTGCCGCGATCCTGCCGCGTGCCTGGGAATTGGAGCGTTCGGGAGCGGGCGCGCGGACGCGGCTCAGTCCCTGGCCAGCGCCAGATAGATCCATCCCATGCCGTTCCCCTTATTGCTCTGCACAAAAAAGGGAAATATACCGGAGGGCAATGCGCGGGCGGCGCCAGGCCCATTCGCCCGGACCGCCAGCCAAACGCAGCGTTCATGCGCATTACCGCGCCAGCCGGGGATTGAACGCGTCGTTCAGCGCATCGCCCAGCAGGTTCAGCGACAGCACGGTCAGGATGATGGACACGCCCGGCAGCGCGGTCAGGTACCAGGCGGTGCGCAGCATCTCGCGGGCGCTGCCGATCATGCTGCCCCACGACACGGCGTTGGGGTCGCCCATGTTCATGAATGACAGCGCCGACTCCATCAGGATGGCGTTGGCGACCAGCACCGAGGTCGTCACGATGACCGGCGGCAGGGCGTTTGGCAGGATTTCGAGCAGGGCGATGCGGGCGTGGCTGTAGCCCAGGCTGCGCGCGGCCTGCACGAATTCCGATTCGCGCAGGGTACGGAATTCGGCGCGCACCAGCCGCGCGATCACGGGCCAGGACGCCACGCCGATGGACAGCGCAATCACCGCCACCGACGGCCGGGCGATGGCGACGATGACCACCACGAGCAGGAACGACGGAATGGTCTGCAGCAGTTCGGTGACGCGCATCAGCGCCATGTTGACCCAGCCGCCGAAATAGCCGGCGGTCGCGCCGACCGCGATGCCGATGACCAGGCTGAGCAGCGCGGCGGTGAAGCCCACGGTCAGCGATACGCGCGCGCCATGCGCCAGACCGGCGGCCACATCGCGCCCCATGGTGTCGGTGCCCAGCCAGAAGCCGGGGTCCTGACCGGGCCACAGGATGGGCGGGCCGACCATGTCGAGCGGGTCGTTCGGAAATACCCACGGCGCGGTCACCGCCGCCAGCAGGATCAACAGCAGCAGCACGCCGCCCGCGACCGCGGCGGGGTTGGTGAGAAGGCGGCCCAGCGCGCCGCGGCGGCGCCAGGGCAGTCGGGCGGGCGGGGCGCCCAGCGTGGATTCGATAGGAGCGGACATAAGGGAACTCAGGAAAGAAGCGGCGTCGTTTGAGCAGGCATGCGTGACTCAGGCAAGCAGCAGGCGCCGTTCAGCGCGCGCGGATGCGCGGGTCCAGCATGGTCTGCAGCAGGTCGACCAGGATGTTGGCCACGATGACCAGCAGCGACGACAGCACCAGGATGCCCAGCAGAACGACGTAGTCGCGACCCATGACGGAGTCATAGGCCAGCCGGCCCAGGCCGGGCCAGCTGAAGACGGTCTCGACCACCACCGCGCCGCCCAGCAGCGTGCCGACGTTCAACCCCGCCACCGTGGTGACGGGAATGAGGGCGTTGCGCAGCACGTGGCGCAGCGCCACCGCGCGCGGCGTCAGGCCCTTGGCGTGGGCGGTGCGCACGAAGTCCTGGCGGCTCACTTCCAGCATCGCGGCACGCGTCAGCCGCGCGAAGATCGCGACGTAGAAGCTGGCCAGCGCCAGCGTGGGCAGCACCAGATGACGCGCCACGTCCAGCGCATGGGCCAGTCCCGTGGCGCCCGAGCCGATGGTGGACACGCCGCCGGGCGGCAGCCAGCCCAGCTTGACCGACAGCAGGATGATGGCCATGAGGCCCAGCCAGAATCCGGGGGTGGAATACAGCAGCAGCGCCGCCAATGACAATGCGCGGTCCAGCCAGCGGCCGGCAAAACTTGCCATGACAGCGCCTAGTGCGATGCCGGCGGCCAGGGCGCAGGCCAGCGCGCTGCCCATCAGCAGCACCGTGTTGCCCAAACGGCTGAAGATCAGGTCCGACACCGGCAGGTTCAAGCGCGGCGAGACGCCCAGGTTCAACGTCGCCAGGTTGCGCAGGTAGTCGCCCAGCCGTTGCGACATGGACTGGTCCAGCCCGAGGTGCGTACGCAGCGCCGCCATGCTGGCCTCGGTGGCCGAGCCGGATTCGGCCGCGATCACGTCGGCGGCGTCGCCTGGCACGGCTTGCAGCAGGAAGAAACTGAGCAGGACAACGCCAATGACGGTCGGCACGGCCTGCAGCAGCGAACGCGCCAGGATGCGCAGGGTCCGTCCGGTCATGGTTGCAGGTAGACGTCGGCCAGATTGGATTCGACGCCGTCGGCGGTCAGCGAGTGGTCGTGCACGCGCTGATTGGCGATGGTGATGAACTCCGGCTGGTACAGGTTCAGGTCGGGCACGTCACGGGCCACGATCTGCTGGAATTCCTTGAACAGCTGAACGCGGCGGGCGGGGTCGTTTTCCACGGCGGCCGCTTCCAGCAGCTCGTCCACCTTGGGGTTGTTGTAGTGCGTGCCGTTGGAGAAAGGCACCCCCTTGATGAAGTTCTTGGACCAGTACAGCCGCTGCACGCCCACGGTGGGGTCGAACAGGTTGCTGGCGCCGTTGGTGGTGAAGGAGAAGTCGCGGTCGGTGTACACCCGTTTGATGAAGGCCGAGGCGTCTTGCGCGCGGACCGTCACCGCGATGCCGACGCGGGCCAGCGTAGTGCGCAGGTAGTCGGCCAGGCGCGGGCCGTCGGCGCCGATGGGGTTGTAGTCCAGCGTAATGCGGAACCGCACGCCGTCGGCGCCCTTTGGGTAGCCGGCTTCGTCCAGTAGCGCGTTGGCGCGCTTCAGGTCAAAGGGGTAGGGCGTGACGGCCGGGTCGTTGTAGGCCTTCAGGCCCGGGGCGATGGGCGAGTAGGCCACCTGGCCGACGCCGTAGTTCACGACCTTCAGGATGACGTTGCGGTCAACGGCGTGGGCCACGGCCTGGCGCACCTTTTCGTTCTTGAAGTATGGGTCGTCCAGGTTGAATTCCAGGCGCGTGACGTTGTAGGAATAACTGTTGCCGCGGGTCTCGAAGCGCAGCGACGGCACGGCCTTCAAGCGCGCCAGGTCGGCCAGCGGCACCGGCGTGCGGTAACCCAGGTCGGCCGTGCCGGTTTCGAAGGCGATGGCCGCGGCGGCCGGGTCAGCCACGATGCGCACGATCAGGCGGTCGATGTAGGGCTTGGGTTTGTCCCAGTAGTCCGGGTTGCGCTCATACACGATGTGGCTGCCGCGCACCCATTCCTTGAATTTGTAGGGGCCGGTGCCGATCGGGGCCGACGTGGCCGGGTTGGTCAACGGATCCGTGCCCTCATAGATGTGCTTGGGAATGATGGGCGTTTCGGTCGCGACGAAGGCGCGGATCAGGTAGGGCGCCGGCTTGGACAGGCGTAGCACGACGGTATGGTCGTCGGGCGTTTCGATGGCCGTGACGTTGGCGAAGGTGTTGCGCCCGCGCGGGTGGATCCTCTTGAGCAGATCGATCGAGAAGGCTACGTCCGCCGACGTGAACGGCTTGCCGTCATGCCACGTCACGCCCTGGCGCAGCGTGAAGGTGTACACGGTGCCGTCGGGGCTGATGGTCCAGGCAGTGGCCAGCTGCGGTTCGGGTTTGAGGTCGTAGTCGTACTTGAGCAGGCCTTCGGTGACTTTGGCGCTGACGCTCAGGATGGGGGTGGCCACATTGCCCACGGTGACCAGTGCGGTGGGCTCGGACGGCAGCAATAGCGTCAACGTGCCGCCGCGGGTGGCTTCGGCATGGGCAAAGGGGCTGGCGGCCAGCAGCAGGCCGGCAAACAGCAGCTTGAAGAAGGGACGGCGGGGCGATGTCATGGTCGTCGGAAAGGCTTCAGATGGGGCTTGGTCCTGGGCGGAGCCCTGGGGATATCAACGAGGGGGGGATCAGGGGGATGGGGCGGCACGTCCGTAGGCGTCTTCGGCTTGTTCGGCGCTGACCAGGCCGTAGCGCACATCGCGTTCGATGCTGGCGTCGGCGCGTTGGGCCGGGTCGCCCAAGCCGCCGCCGCCCGGGGTATGCACCACCAGGCGTTCACCGGCGGGGATCAACTGGCGGCCCTTGGCGCGCAGCGCCGCGCCGGAACCCAGCTCCAGCCTGCCGCCCGCGCCCGCCTGGCCGCCCAGCGCGCCGCGGGCCGGGTGGACCACGCGGTCGAAGGCGGCGGCGATGATCATGCCTGCTTGCGGGTCTGCGTGACGCACCACGATGGTCTGGCCCAGCCCGCCGCGCACGACGCCCGGGCCGCCTGAATCCTGGCGGTATTCCTTCTTTTCAAACACCAGCGGATTGGCGCTTTCCAGGATTTCCAGCGACACGTTGCGCACGCCGCTGGGGTAGGACGTGACGGACAATCCATCCTTGCCCGGACGCGCGCCGGTGCCGCCCGTGGAAAAGCTGGTGGCGTTGAAACGGCGGCCGGCCAGCAGGGCGTGCTGCTGTTCCTGGGTGGCGCCGGCGAGCGGTTCGCCGCCCACCAGGTGCAGGTTCCACAACGACGAGGCGCCTTCGGCCGGCACCTGGTCCGCCCGGGCCTGGCGCAGCGCGCCGAATACGACGTCGGGCAGCATCTGCCCGATGATGTGGCGGGCTGTCACCGCGGCCGGGAAGCGGGCGTTCAGGATCGAGCCTTCCGGCGCCGACACTTCCACCAGCGACAGCGAGCCGGCGTTGTTGGGCACGTCGGCGCCGATCAGGCAGCGGATGCCGAACGAGGTGTAGGCGTCGGTATAGGCTTTCACCACGTTGATGCCGCGCGTCACGCTGGGCGAGGTGCCGTCGAAATCCACCAGGATCTTGCCGGCCTGCACGGTGACGCTGGCCTGCAGCGTGATGGGGGCGTCGTAGCCGTCGATCACGAGCGTGTTGTGCCAGGTGCCGTGGGGCCATTCGGCGATCGCCTGGCGCATGGCCTGCGCCGATTGTTCGACGATGTAGCCGCCGAGTTGCTCCAGGTCCGCCAGCTGGAATTCCGTAAGCAGCGATTTCAGGCGGCGCCCGCCGATGTCGTTGCAGGCCACCAGCGCGTACAGGTCGCCTTCGACCTGTTCCGGTTCACGCACGTTGGCGCGGATGATGGCCAGCACGCCGGGGTCGACCTTGTGTTGGTGAAAGAAGCGCAGGATCGGCAGGAACAGGCCTTCGTGATAGACCTCCAGGCCATCGGCGCTGCTGCCGATGCCGCCGATGTCGATGACGTGCAGCGTAGACGCGAACAAGGCGACCAGCGCGCCGTCGTGAAACACCGGCGACACCATGGTCATGTCGAACAGGTGGCCGGTGCCTTTCCAGGGGTCGTTGGTCAGCAGCACGTCGCCGTCCCGCAGCGTGTCGGGCGGAAATACCTTCAGAAAGTGCTTGACCGATTCGGCCATGGCGTTGACATGGCCGGGCGTGCCAGTGACGGCCTGAGCGATCATCCTGCCGTCGGGCAGGAAGACGCCCGCCGACAAGTCGCCGGCTTCCCGCGTGGCGGTGCCGAAGGCGGAACGGATCAGGACCTGCGCCTGCTCTTCCACTACTGACAGCAGGCGGTTCCAGGCCAGTTGGAAGCGGATGCGTTGCTGGGGCGTGTGTTGCGGGGTGCTCATGATGCGAATTCCTTTCCCGCGCCGGAGGCGGGCTTGGCGGCTGACTGCAGGTCGTCCAGCACCAGCGAGCCCAGCCGGCTGCGCCGCGCTTCAAAGCCGGTCGGTACAAACGTGGTGGTTTCGTCTTCCACGACGAGGGCAGGGCCAAGCAGTTTCTGTTCGGCATCCAGCGATTGCCGTTCGTAGTACGGCACGTCCGTCCAGCGGTTTTCGTCGAAGTCGTACAGCGCGCGCGTGCCCGACTGGCGCGCGGCCGTGGCGGGCCCGCTGGCGACGTGATCCAGGGGGCGGGCACGGCGTTCGCCGGCCTGGGCGGCGACTGACCAGCTGACCGTCTCGGGCGCCACGTGAGGCAGGCTGCGGCCATAGAGCTGGGCGTAGCGTTCGGCGAAGGCCGCATCCAGCTGGCGGCTTGCTGCCGCATCGAAGGGGCCGTCCGGCAGGTCGACCGGGATTTCGTGGCCCTGTCCGCTATAGCGCATGAAGACCACGCGCTTGTGGCTCAGCGGCGCAGCGGGCGCCGCGCGCCGCACCACCGCGTCCACGCCGGCGGTCAATTCGTCCAGCAAGCGTTGGACGGCGGCGTGGTCGATGCTGGCCAGGCGCTGATGGAAGCTGCGCACGGCCTGGTAGGCAATGGGTGCCCACAGGAAGCCCACCGCCGAGCCCACGCCGGCGGATTCCGGGATGATGACGCGGCCGATACCCAGCTTGCGGGCCAGCCGGGCGGCGTGCAGCGGCGCGGCGCCGCCGAATGCGATCAGGGTGTGCTCTTCGGCGGCCTTGCCCAGTTCCGACGCATGCACGCGCGCGGCGTTGGCCATGTTCTCGGTGACCACGTCGATGATGGCCTGCGCGGCCTGGGGCGCCTCCAGGCCGGCGCTTGCGGCCAGGTGGGTCTGGATGGCGTGGCGCGCGCGCTCCGGTTGCAGGCGCACCTTGCCCACGGCGAAGCGTTCGGGCGTGACAGTGCCGATCAGGGCATGAGCATCGGTCACAGTCGGCCGTTCACCGCCGTTGCCATACGCGGCGGGGCCGGGCGACGAGCCCGCGCTGTCGGGGCCGACCTGCACCACGCCTAGATGATTCACGCGGGCAATCGAGCCGCCGCCCGCGCCGATCTCCACCATCTCGATCACGGGGATGCGGATCGGCAGGCCGGAGCCTTTCAGGTGACGGTGCACGCGGCCGAATTCGAAGCTGCGGCTGACCTGCGGCTCGAAGTCGTCGATGTAGCAGATCTTGGCCGTGGTGCCGCCCATGTCGAACGACAGGGCGCGGGCCGTGCCGGTCTGCTCGGCGATGTGCTGGGCCAGGATGGCGCCGCCGGCGGGGCCGGATTCCACCAGCCGCACCGGCTCGTCCACGCCGGTCTGCAAGGTGGCGATCGAGCCGCCGGAGGTCATCAGGAACGGCTCGCCGCGCAGGCCGCGCTGGCGCGCGGCGTCGTTCAGGCGGCGTAGATAGCCCGACACCTGAGGCTGCACGTAGGCGTTGGCGCTGACGGTGGACAGGCGCGGGTATTCGCGGATCTCGGCGCATACGTCGGACGACAGCGACACCCACAGCTGCGGTGCGTGTTCGCGCAGCAGCTCGCGGATACGGCGCTCATGACCGGGGTGGGCGTAGCTGTGCAGCAGGCAGACGGCCACGCTTTCGACGCCGGCGCGCGTCAGTTCGCCGGCCAGCGCGATCACCTGGGCTTCATCCAGCGGCGTCAGCACCTGGCCGTGCGCATCGACGCGTTCGGTGACGCCATGGCGCCAGGGACGCGGCACCAACGGTTCCGGCTTGTCCAGGAAAATGTCGTACTGGGCGAAGCGGTCTTCCAGACCGATCTCGACCAGGTCGCGAAAGCCTTCTGTGGTCACCAGCGCGGTGCGGGCGCCTTTGCGTTCGATCAACGCGTTGGTGGCCAACGTAGTGCCCAGGATCAGCAGGTCCACTCGCGGCCACGTCAGGCCGGCCTGGCCAAGCAACTCTTCGATGCCTTGCAGGACCGCGGTTTCGGGGGTGTCGGGCGTGGTCAGCAGCTTGGCCGACCAGCGCCGGGGTTCTTGTTCGAGAACGATGTCGGTAAACGTGCCGCCCACGTCGACGGCGACGCGAACCGGCGCCGTCGAGGCGGTTTCAGGAGGGGATTGGGACATGGATGCAGGAAGGGCGAATGCGGGGAGGAAACGCGGGGCGCCGGCAGGCGCCGTCAGCAAAAGACCGATCCTAAGCAGTCGGCGCCGCCGCTAGAAGGATGTTTTTCGCATGTCGATATTTGGATTTCGAGCGGTGATTTGCTTATCTCCGATCTGTCGTTAGACGCCGTCGCCGCGCGTCTTACCATCGGCCTCCCATGACCGAACTGCTACGCATCCAGAACCTGACGGTGGACCTGCCGGCCGGCGCCGACCGGCCGCACGCGCTCCACGACCTGTCCCTGTCCGTCAACGCCGGCGAAATCGTGTGCGTCGTTGGCGAGAGCGGATCGGGCAAGTCGCTGACCGCGGGCGCCATCCTGGGCCTGTTGCCGCAAGGGGTGCGCGCCAGCGGCGGCCAGGTGCTGTGGGAAGGGCAGGACCTGTTGCAGCTGTCGCCCGCGGCATTGCGCCGTCTGCGCGGCCGGCGTATCGGCATGATCTTCCAGGAGCCGATGACGGCGCTCAATCCGCTGCGCACCATCGGCGACCAGATCGGCGAAGTATTCCGCACCCACTCGCGCCTGGCTGGCGCCGAGATCCGCCGGCGCACGCTGGAGCTGCTCGATGCCGTGCGTCTGCCCGACCCGGCGCATGCGCTGGGCGCCTATCCCCATGAATTGTCCGGTGGCCAACGACAGCGCGCCATGATCGCCATGGCCCTGGCGCTGGAGCCGGCGCTGCTGATCGCCGACGAGCCGACCACGGCGCTGGACGTCACCACGCAGGCACAGATCCTGCACTTGATCCACGACCTGCAGCGACGCCGCGGCACGGCGGTGCTATTCATCACGCACGACTTCGGCGTGGTCGCGCAAATCGCGGACCGCGTGGCCGTCATGCAGCGCGGCGTGCTGGTGGAAAGCGGCAGCGCGGATGATGTGCTGGAACGCCCGCGCCACCCCTATACCCGCGCGCTGATCGCCGCGGTGCCGCCGCTGGCGCCGGGACGGTCTCCGCTGCAATCGGATGCGCCCGTCATCCTGGCGGCCGAGGCCTTGTCCAAGACCTATCACAAGCGCGGCTGGTTCAATAACCCCGGCCGGGTGACGCATGCGCTGGACGGCGTCACGCTGGCGCTGCGCGAGGGCAGCACGCTGGGCATCGTGGGCGAAAGCGGCTCGGGTAAGTCGACGCTGGCGCGCACGCTGCTGGGCTTGCTGCCGCCCGACACGGGCGCCATCACGCTAGCCGGCGAAAGCCTGGCATTCAAGGGCAGCCGCGCGCGGCGCGCGCATGCGCGGCGCGTGCAGATGGTGTTTCAGGATCCCTATGGATCCTTGAATCCGCGTCAGCGGGTGGGCGAGATCGTCGCGCGCGGCCCCATCGTGCATGGCATGCCGCGGCGCGAGGCCTGGGCCCAGGCGCGCGAGCTGTTCGAATTGGTGGGCCTGTCGCCGGACGCCATTCGGCGCTATCCGCACGAATTCTCCGGCGGCCAGCGCCAGCGCGTGGGCCTGGCCCGGGCGCTGGCCATGCGGCCGCGCGTGCTCATCGCCGACGAACCCGTGTCGGCGCTGGACGTATCGGTGCAGGCGCAGGTGCTGGCCTTGCTGGCGCGCTTGCGCGAACAGCTGGGGCTGTCGATCATCTTCATCACTCACGACCTGCGTGTGGCCGCGCAAGTCTGCGACCACATCGCCGTGATGAAGGATGGCCGCGTGGTCGAAGAAGGTCCGTGCGCGGACGTCTTCGCCAAGCCTGCGCATCCCTACACCCAGGCGTTGCTGGCGGCGGTGCCGGGCCGCAGATGGCGCGCGGACGCGGCGGTGGCGCGGCAGGCTGCCTGAACCTTCGCTGTAGGCATGTTGTCCATGCCGCCACCGAGGCGCAACAAACGCCGGGTGTGGGTGGTGTCGCGCTGACGGCGGGCATGATGGCCGTCGAAATCATCGCCGGCAATCTGTACGGTTCCATGGCGTTGGTCGCCGACGCCAGGCCCTAGTCGCACGCCTTGGCATCGCGCCGCGAGGGATCGACGCAAGCGGCCCAGGTCTGCGCGCCGAGCGCGGTGACCGGCAGGAAGCGCGTCATGGGCTGGGCATACAGGAACACCCGGCCGGGGGTGTCGTGCAGCGCCTGGTGGAAAGGCGCGATCTGTTCCGGGGCCAGCATGACTTGACCCTGCGCGTTGCTGCGGCCGTCCAACAGCACGGTCTGCACGGCGGGGTCCCAGGAGGGCAGGGCATCGTCGTCGAGCGTGTCGGCCGGCACGCGCACCACGCGCCACGGTTCGTCGGGGATCTCGGTGGTGACCACCGGCGATTCGCCGGCCCGCACCACCAGCACGCGGTCGGCCTTGGACTGCGGTTCGGCATAGGCGAGCAACGTGCCGGGATTGTCCGGGTCCGGCCGTGAACGGTACACGGCGCGCAGCGTGCCGTCGGCATTCAGGCTGCGCACGACTGCCCCTGCCGCGCCCGCGCGCAGGTCGATGGTGCGCAGCAATTGGCCGTCGGCGTTGCGCACGAAGTGGACGGGGTGCGTCGGCGTCGTGCCGCAGTTGTCGAGATACACGGCGCTGATGGCGCCGTGCGAGTCGCGGGTGACGCAGGCCTGGCTTTGCAGACCGGCCCCATCGCGGGCGGACGAAAATTCGGCATACGCGGACAAGCGGCCTTGCGCGTCGTAGGCCAGCCGGTAGCCGCCGTTATCGATCTGGCGCACGCCCCGGTTCAGCTTGCGGTCGATGCGGCACAGCCGGCCGTCGGCGTCGCGTTGCAGGATCGTGGTGCCGGGTTTTCCGGCGGCGCTGCCGTAGACGGACCAGTCCACGTCCTCGGTCCAGAACCGCGGAGTGGGGTCGCCGTCGTTCGCCACCGCAATCAGTGCGCCACGGGCCGGCACGCGTTCTCCGCGCAGGCCCAGCAGCACGCCTTCGCCGTCCAGCTCCAGTGCCAAGGGGTGCGCGCGCAGTCCTTCGGCGGCGGGATCATTGCCGAAGTCCGCGGTAAGGGGCGGGCAGGCGGCCCAGCTCCAGGCCGAAGCCGTCGCCAGCAAGGCAGCCAGCGCATAGGACGCGTATCGGATTCGGGTCGGATCAGCCATATTGCAAGTTGTCCAGAAACAGTACGGCATTCCAGAACTCGCGCGTCATGGCGCCCAGCCGCAGGCGCGGGCCGTCTTCGAAGATCAGGAACGGGTAGGCGTCGCGTTCGAGCGTGCCGTCCGGGGGCAGATGGTAGGGCTTGAAGCGGGCCGGGTCATTGAAATAGCGCTCCAACCGTCCCCCGTCGTCGAGGTGCAGATACCAGGCGCGCAGCGTCAGCGGCGCTTTACCGGCAGGGGTATCGATGTAGGGGCCGCCGTCACCCGCCACCACCGCCTGGCGCAGCAGGGCAAGCGTCAGGCGCGCGCGGCCTCGGAAGGCGATGCCGCCCGAGACCGACCCAGGGGGCTGCGCGGCCAGCTGACGCACGAAAGCCACCGCGCGGGACGACGGCACCACGGTATTGGCGAACAGCCGTTCGATATCGGCATCGGTGGGGTTTTTCACCGCGGCAAGCTGGGTCAGGTCGTTGTCGAAGTCCTTGACCCATTGCTGGTAGCGCCGGGTCTCTACCTGGCGGTCAAAGGCCTGTGCCGCGGGCGCCAGGGCCAGCGTGCACAGCAGAACCACCGCGCAGCGCACCATTGTCATATGGCGCTGCCAGCGCCGTGCGAGGGCGAGAGAGGGAAGGTGCATGCCCAGGTCTCCGGGGGGAGGTGGTTATCGTTCGTCAGCCCCTTGCGGCAGGGCCATTTGAACGGTCGGCTGGAGCCGGCGGTCAAGCGGGAATTATAGGTACGGAACGATTTGTGCCCTGGGGCGGCATGCCGCCGGCTTTTGCATGCGGGCTTGGAACTCTTTCGGTCGTGATGTTACCGAGCCGGATCGACGATGTATCGGAGTTCCCTCATGACCACATTCTGTCCCCGCCCCTTGCCGCTCGTGCTGGCCCTTGCCGGCGCGCTGTGCAGCGCACCGCCCGCTTTCGCCGTGGGCGCGGGAGGCAACGGCGCGCAAGGCGTCTTGGGGGGCGGCCCGTTCGGTGGGCCGTCCACCTTCGGCAATGGCGGCGGCGCGTTCAGCGTGCCGGGCTGGGGCGGAACCGGGGTCAGCGGGGGTACGGCAGGCAACAATGGCGGCGATGTGCAGGCTTCGGGGGGAGCGGGGCAAATAGGGAGTCAGTCGTCGGTGGTGAGTGTGAGCGCCCCGTCGTCGGTGGTCGGTGGCGGCGGGGGCGGCGCGGGCCTGACGATCGTTGTGTCCGTACTGGGACTGTCCGCCCAGGGCGGCAGCGGCGGTGCCGGGGTGCAGCTAGCC
>NZ_LZZT01000052.1 GCF_014170305.1 Achromobacter sp. UMC71 | reverse complement strand
CCTTTTGCACGGCCACGGGCAGACCCAGCAGGATGATGCGGGCTTTCAGGGACTCGGCGTCGTCCTGGCCGCGGAACGCGCCCGCTTGCAGGTAGTACGAGCCATTGGCCGATGCCGCCGGGGCGGACGATGCGGCCGGCGCCTTGACCGCGGGCGCTGGGCTGGGCGCCAGCTTGGCGATGGCCCGCCGCCAGCGCGCCGCCCACGCCCATCGCCAAGCTGGCGCCCAGCCCAGCGCCCGCGGTCAAGGCGCCGGCCGCATCGTCCGCCCCGGCGGCATCGGCCAATGGCTCGTACTACCTGCAAGCGGGCGCGTTCCGCGGCCAGGACGACGCCGAGTCCCTGAAAGCCCGCATCATCCTGCTGGGTCTGCCCGTGGCCGTGCAAAAGGCCGAAGTGAACGGCAAATCCATCAACCGCGTTCGCGTCGGGCCGTTCGCCCGCCTGGACGACATGAATCGCGCCCGGGGCCGCCTGGGCGAAAACAAGATTGAAACAGCGGTGGTGCGCCAGTAACGCGGCGCGCCGATCATGGTTTATTTGATTGAACTTATCCGGGCCCGGCCCTGTCTGTAACCTTTTTGTTCAGGAACATCATCCATGCTGTCCCCCAAGCTCATCCGCATCCTGGCAGCCGCCGCGCTGACCGCCACCGCGTTCTTCAGCCCGGTCAGCCACGCCCAAGGCGCCCAGGCCTACGTCGCCATCAATCCGCCGCTGCCGTCCGACACTCCGGGCAAGGTGGAAGTGCTGGAATTCTTCGCGTACACCTGCCCGCATTGCGCCGCCATGGAGCCCATGGTTGAAGACTGGGCCAAGACGGCGCCCGCCGATGTTGTCCTGAAGCAAGTGCCGATCGCCTTCAATGCCGGCATGAAGCCCCTGCAACAGCTGTACTACACCCTGCTGGCCCTGGACCGTCCGGACCTGCACGCCAAGGTCTTCACCGCCATCCACGGCGAGCACAAGCGCCTGATCGACAAGAAGGCCATGGGCGACTGGGCCGCCGCGCAAGGCGTGGACCGCGCCAAGTTCGACTCGGTGTTCGATTCGTTCAGCGTCCAGACCCAGGTGCAGCGCGCCAACCAACTGGCCGAGGCCTACCGCATCGACGGCACGCCGTCGTTCGCCGTCGGCGGCAAGTTCATGACCTCGCCCGTGCTGGCCGGCAACAGCTACGAAGGCGCCCTGAAGGAAGTGAACCAACTGATCCCGATGGCCCGCGGCAACTGACGCACGCCTGAACCGCAGTCCCCCAGACGCCCCGCGCCGCATCGGCCGGGGCGTTTTTCATGGGGTCGTCCCTAGGATGCATCGCCATTCATGGGCGCCTGCCACGGGCTACACTTCTCCCACAATAATTCGCCGCCGCTGGCGGCCTACAAGGGTGGAAGACAAATGAGACAGCAACTCCTGCGCCGCGCGGCGCTAGGCTTGTGCCTGGCCCTGGCCGGCGCCTCGGTGCATGCCAATGACGCCGACGGCGTGAAGATCGGCGTCCTGACGGACATGGCCGGCGTCACTGCCGACGCCACCGGCCGCGGGTCGGTCGAAGCGGCCCGCCTGGCCATCGAGGAACTCGGCGGCACGGTGCTGGGCAAACCCATCTCGCTGGTGTCCGGCGATCACCAGCATCGGCCCGACATCGGCAGCAGCATGGTGCGCAAGTGGTACGACACCGACGGCGTGGACGTGGTGGTGGACGTGCCCAACTCTTCGGTGGCGCTGGCCGTGCAGGGCATCGCCCGCGAAAAGAAAAAACTGGTGCTGTTTTCCAGCCCCGGCACCACCGCGCTGACCCAGGCGCAGTGCTCGCCCTACGGCGTGCAATGGACCTACACCACCTACGCGCTGTCGCGCGGCACGGCCACCGCCGTCGTCAACGAAGGCAACAAACGCTGGTTCATCCTGGCGTCCGACTACGCCTTTGGCAAGCAATTGGCCGCCGACACCGAAGCGGTAGTCAAGGCCAACGGCGGCGAAGTGGTGGGCACCGTGTTCCATCCGCTGAATGCGTCCGACTTTGCCTCGTTCCTGCTGCAGGCGCAGGCGTCCAAGGCGCAGATCATCGCCATCGCCAACGCGGGCGGCGACACGATTTCGGCGATCAAGCAGGCCGCCGAATTCGGCATCACCGGTGCCGGCCAGAAGTTGGCCGCGATGCTGCTGCTGATCACCGACGTGCACAGCCTGGGGCTGCAGGCCGCGCAGCAGACCTACCTGACGGTGCCATCCTATTGGGACATGAACGACGGCACGCGCGCTTTCACCAAGAAGTTCGAAGCCCGCCTGGGCCGTCCGCCCACCTTCCTGCAAGCGGGCGTGTACAGCTCGGTGCGCCACTACCTGCGCGCGGTGCAGGCGGCCGGCACGACCGAGTCGGACGCCGTGATGACCAAGATGAAATCGCTACCCATCGACGATCCCTTCAGCCTGAATGCGCACATCCGCCAGGACGGCCTGGTGGTGCGCGACATGATGCTGGCGCAGGTCAAGTCGCCAGCGCAGTCCAAGGCGCCTTGGGACTACTACAACATCGTGCGCACCATTCCGGGCGACTCGCTCGCCTGGCCCTTGTCGGAAAGCCAATGCCCGCTGGTCAAGCAATAAATCAGACAGAATCCGCCCCGCTGGCGCTGGCCGATTTCGGCAGCTTCTACGCCGGCGGGCGGCAGGTCCGCATCGAAGGACGCCCGCCGCGCGAGATCGCCTTTACCCGCACCGCGTCGCTGCCGTACGACCCAAACGGGCTGTATCACGTTGAACAGGCCTACGTGCAGTACTTCATTCCTGCCGAAAGGCGGCATCCCTTGCCGCTGGTGCTGCTGCACGGCGGCGGCATGACCGGCGCCATGTGGGAACAGACACCGGATGGGCGGCCCGGCTGGCTGCAGCATTTTTTGCGGCAGGGTCATGCGGTGTACGTAGTGGACAACGTCGAGCGCGGACGGGCGGGCTGGACGCCCTTTGAAGAGGTCTGGCCCGAGCCGCCCATCGTGCGCAACGCCGAAGAGAGTTGGTCGCTGTTCCGCTTCGGCCGTGCGCAAGACTACCCAACGCGCCGCGCTTTTGAAGGCCTGCGCTTTCCCATACAGGCGTTCGACACCTTCATCCGCCATGCGGTGCCGCGCTGGCTGGGCAACAACGATGCCGCCTTGGCGGGCTTTTGCGCGGCGCTGGAACGCATCGGCCCGAGCCTGGTGCTGGCGCACAGCCATGGCGGCGAAGTCGCCTACCGTGCGCTGCAAGCGCGGCCGGACCTGGTGCAAGGGGTGATCGGCATCGAGCCGTCGGGCTTCTCGGAAGCGGTGGCGCCCGCCAGCGTGGCGGGCAAGCCGTTCCTGTTCGTGTATGGCGACTACCTGGACGCGACAACGCTGTGGACCCGTCTGTGCCAGGCGGGGCAGGACTATGCGCAGCAACTGGCGGCGCACGGCGCGAACGTCGCGACGTGGCGCCTGGCCGACATGGGCATTGCGGGCAATTCGCACATGCCCATGATGGACGACAACAGCGACGACATCGCGGCGCGCATCAGCGCCTGGATACGGGCCGAGGCGGCTTGAGGGCGCGGCCCATCGCACGCGGCTGACCGAACAACGCCAGCGGCGCGCGCCCGGCCAGATCAGCCTGGTACGGCCGCGGCCTGTTCCAAGGCCTGCGTCAGATCCGCGATGATGTCCTGCGGCGACTCCAGGCCAATGTGCAGGCGCACCAGCGCGTTCTGGCCTTCGCCCCAATAGCGGTGATGCGACAGGTCCTTGGGCGACACCAGTTGGACCAGGCTTTCGTAGCCGCCCCACGAGAAGCCGATGCCGAACAGTTCCAGGGCATCGACGAACACGCGCGCCGCCGCCGGCGACAGGCGCAGCTCGACCGACAGCATGCCGTTCGAGCCCGTGCAGTCGCGCTGCCACAGCGCATGGCCCGGATCTTCCGGCAGGGCCGGATGGAACAGGCGCACGGTTTCGGGCCGGCCCTTGAAAAACGCGCAGACTTCCAGCGCATGGCGCGCGTGCTGGGCCATGCGGATAGGCATGGTGCGCACGCCGCGCAGCGCCAGCCAGGCATCGTCGGCGCTGATCGAATACCCCATCGCGTACTGCGTGCGGTTCAGCTGCTTGGCGATCTTTTCATCGTTGGTGACCACCGCCCCCAGCATCAGGTCGGAATGGCCGCCCACGTATTTGGTGCCGGCAATGATGGACACCTGCGCGCCCAGCGTCAGCGGCCGGTAGATGTAGCCCGACCCCCAGGTGTTGTCGGTGGCCAGCACCAGGCCGCGGCGCTGCGCGAATGCGGCCATGGCGCCCATGTCCAGCATTTCGAACAGCAGCGAACCGGGCGATTCGACGTACAGCAGCTTGGTATTGGGCTGCACCAGCGCGTCCAGGTCTTCGCCCGCGGCGAAGTAGGTCACGTTGATGTTCATGCGCTTGAGCACGGCATCGTCGAGCTCGCGCATCGGGCCGTAGACGCAATCGGAGATCAGCGCGTGATCACCCGCCGAGCACAGCGCCAGCATCACCATGGTCATGGCCGACAGGCCCGACGGCGCCAGGTAGGCGTGCGTGCCGCCTTCCAGCTGCGCAAACACTTGTTCCAGCGCCGCGTGGGTATCCATGCCCATGCGGCCGTAGGTGGTCGCGCGGCCGCCGGCGGCCTTGCTGCGCTGGGCCTTTTCCAGCGCGGCCAGGTTTTCGAACCGCACCGTGCTGGCGCGCATCGGCGGCAGCGGCACCGGCGCCGTGCCGGTCTCGGGGTTGTACGGGGCGGTGCCCGCGTGCTGCAGAACCGTATCGATGTGTTTGGTAGGCATCTTCAGGGGAATCTTGGCGTAGGGACGGGAATCCTGAACCATATCAGGAGCGGGCGGCGATGTCGCGCCGCGGGAATCGGCCTCAGTCGACCCAGCGTACCGTCGCGGCCAGGTCGGCCCGGCTGGTGCGATAGCTGTTGGCCGGATGCGCCGTATCCGCATAGCCGAACGAAATGGCGCAGACCACGCGGCGGTCGGCGGGCAGGCCGAGCGTATCGCGCAGCACCTCGGGATACATGGCCAGCGACGCCTGGGCCACGGTGGCCACGCCGTTGGCCTGCGCCGTCAGCAGGAAATTGGCGACGTATCCGCCGCAGTCGATGGCGCCGTATTCGCCCAGCGCCTCATCGGTCGTGATGACCGCCACGTGCGGTGCGTCGAACAGCTGGAAGTTGCGCAGTTCCTGGCGCCGGTAGGCTTCGCGGTCGCCCCGGGCCACGCCCACGGCGTTGTAGAGCTGGAAGCCCGATTCGCGGCGCCGGGCCAGGTAGTCGCCCTGGTATTCGCGCGGGAACGGGAAATCAGGAGAAAAACCAGACTGTTCCGCACGCTGCAACAGCGCCTGGCTCAGGCGCCGGGCGCCATCGCCCGAGGCCACCGTCACCTGCCACGGCTGGCAGTTGCACCAGGACGCCGTGCGCTGGGCCAGCGTCAGGATGCGTTCGATGACGGCCCGCGGCACCGCGTCGGGCAGAAAGGCGCGGCAGCTGTGGCGCGCGCGCAGCCAGTCTTCGAGCGCGGCATCGGGGCGCGCGGCAGATTGCGAAACTGCGGACATCGTGTCTCCTTTGTTTCCTCGTATGATGCCATTTCACAGCGGGCGCGCAAGGCGCCAGCCGACCCTGCGAGACTCCATGCTGCCCCTCGACTCCCTGATCGCGTTCTTCGGCATTGCCGTATTGCTGGCCCTGACCCCCGGGCCCGACAACCTGTTCGTGCTGATGCAATCGGCCATCTGGGGCCGCAAGGCCGGGCTGTTCGTGGTGCTTGGCCTGTGCACGGGCTTGCTCGGCCATACCGCCGCCGTGGCGCTGGGGCTGGCCGCCGTGTTCGCCGCGTCACCCATGGCTTTCACGGTGCTCAAACTGGCGGGCGCGGCCTACCTCGCCTATCTGGCCTGGCAGATCCTGCGCGCGCCGGTGCACGCCGAAAGCGGCCAGCGGCCCGCGCCGATGAAAACGTCCGCGCTGTACCGGCGCGGCATCGTCATGAACCTGACCAACCCGAAGGTGCTGCTGTTCTTCTTCGCGTTCCTGCCGCAATTCACCTCGCCCAAGCTGGGTCCGGTGGGTTGGCAGACGGTGCAGCTGGGCGCCGTGTTCATGCTGGCCACGCTGCTGGTGTTCGGCGCCATCGCGTTCTTTTCGGGCGCGTTCGGCGAACTGCTGCAGCGCTCGGTCACGGCCAAGCGCTGGCTCAACCGCATCGCGGCGCTGGTGTTCGTGGGCCTGGCCGTGCGCCTGGCCACGGCCACGCGCTAGCCGGATCGCGCGGCGCGGGTCCCCGTCGCTGGGACCCGGCCACGGCAGCGGCGGTCAGGCCGCCGAGAACCGGACGATGCCGTCGGCGCCTTCGGCCCGGGTCAGCTTGCCTTCGAAGTACAGCGCATGCAGGTGCGCCAACGCCTCGCCCATGGCGAAGGTCAGCTGGTGCAGGTCCAGCTTGCGCTTGAACAGCACCGGCACGATATCCGACGTGGACTGGGGCTGCACCGCACAGGCTTGCAGCACTTCGGCCAGCCGGTCGCGGTGATGCTCGTGCTGCTGCGCGATGCGCTCGTGCAGGCCCTTGAACGGGCGGCCATGCGAGGGCAGCACCAGCGTGTCGCGCGGCACGTCGCCATAGCCGTCCAGCGAACGCAGGTACAGGGGCAGGGGGTTGGCGTCCGGCTCGTAGTCGAACACGCTGACGTTGGTGGAAATGCGCGGCAGCACCATGTCGCCCGAGATCAGCACACCCAGGTCCGGCGAATGCAGCGAAGCGTGTTCGGGCGCATGGCCGTAGCCCACGATGACGCGCCAATCGCGTCCGCCGATACGCACCTGGTCGCCGTCCATGATGCGCGTGTAGCGCGACGGCACGGCCGGCACCAGGTTGGGGAAGTAGTTGGCGCGCTGGCGGATCTGTTCCTGCGCATCGGGATCGGTCAGGCCATGACGCGCGAAATGGTCGACGGCGGACTGCCCGCCGGGGCCGCCGCCCGCCTCGTTGCGACGCGACGACCACAGCGAGGCCACCATGAAGTCGGTCATGGTCATCCACAGCCGGGCGTTCCAGCGCTCGCACAGCCAATAGGCCAGGCCGATGTGATCCGGGTGCATGTGCGTGACCAGCACGCGCAGCACGGGCAGGCCTTCGAGTTCGTTCTTGAACACCTCTTCCCACAGCGTCTTGACCTCGTCGCGCGAGATGCCGCAGTCGACGATGGTCCAGCCGTCGCGGCCGTCGATCTTGTCGCGCAGCAGCCAGAGGTTGATATGATCCAGCGCGAACGGCAGCGGCATGCGGATCCATTTCACGCCGTCGGCCACCGTGTGCGCCCGGCCGGCTTCGGGCTGGAAATCGGCCCAGGGATACTGCAGCTTCTGTTCGTTGGGGTTCATTGCCTCGCTCTCCACGCTTGACGATCGGGTCAAGTCATCATAATTTACGTTTACGTAAACTGCCACACGCCGCATGCCCTCGTCAACCTGGACCATCTCCGAGCTCGCCCGCGAGTTCGACGTCACGCCCCGCACGATCCGCTTCTATGAAGACCAGGGGATCGTCAGCCCGGCGCGGGAAGGGCGCAACCGCATCTTCGGGCCGCGCGACCGCACGCGGCTGAAGCTGGCCCTGCGCGGCAAGCGGCTCGGATTGCAGCTGTCCGAAATCCTGACGCTGATCGACATGTACGACGGCCCGGGCGACACGGAAGTCCAGTTGCGGCAATACCTGGCGGTGCTGGAGCAGCACCGCGCCACGCTGGAACAGCAGCGCCGCGACATCGAAGACACCTTGCAGGAAATCGCGGTGCAGGAACGCCAGTGCCGCGACCTGCTCGCGCAGCATCCCTGACGGCGGCACCATGGGCATACTGCAAACCCTGGCGCTGTTCATCCTGACGGCGCTGGCCGAAATCGTCGGCTGTTACCTGCCTTACCTGTGGCTGCGGCGCGGCCATTCCATCTGGCTGCTGGCGCCCGCCGCCGCCAGCCTGGCGCTGTTCGCCTGGCTGCTGACCCTGCATCCCACGTCGTCCGGGCGCGTCTATGCGGCCTATGGCGGCGTTTACATCGGCATGGCGCTGCTGTGGTTGTGGGCGGTGGATGGCGTGCGGCCCAGCGTCAGCGACTATGTCGGCGTGGGCCTGTGCCTGGCGGGAATGCTGGTCATCATGTTCGGGCCGCGCGGCGGCTAGGGCGCCGTTATCGTCCATATCCCGCCAAAAAAAGGCGCGCGCTCCTTGCGGATCGCGCGCCTTTTTTACAGCAGTGCCTATTCAGACGTCTGCGTCCCGGGCGGCGCCGTCTGAGGCAGCTCCACCCGGGCGGCTCAACCTAAGTGTCCCGTCACTCCGCCTTGATGTTGCCTTCCTTGATCAGGCGGGCATTGTTGGCGAACTCGGCCTGCACCTGCTTGGCGAAGGCCTCGCCCGTTGCGGTGCCCGGTTGCAGGTAGGACTTGGCCAGCAGATCCTTGAAGTCGGCGCTGGCAACGGCCTTGGCCAACGCGACCTGCAGGGGACCTGAGACCGTCGGCGGCAGATTGGCCGGCGCGAAGATGCCGAAGTTCGAGTAGTACTGGGCCTGCGGCAGCTTCAGTTCGGCCATGGTGGGTACGTCGGGCCAGGCGGCCAGGCGTTCGGGCGCCATCACCGCCAGCGGCTTGAGCGCACCGCTAGCCACATGCGGCAGCACCACGTCGGTATTGACCACCAGCAGTTCGACCACGCCGCCCAGGCCGTCGGTCAGCGCCTGGCTGTTGCCGCGGTAGGGCACGTGCAGCATCTTGGTGCCGGTCTGCGCGGTCAGCGCCGCCATGCCGATGTGGGCCACGGTGCCCTGGCCCGGCGTGCCGTAGCGCACGCCGTCCGGGTGCGACTTGGCGTAGTCGATCAGGCCGGCGAAGTCCTTCACGGGCAGGGACTTGGTCGCGACGATGGCCACCGGGGCCACGGCCACGCTGGCCACCGGCGTCAGGTCCTTCATCGGGTCGTAATTGGTCTTGGCCAGGTGCGGAAAGATGGTCAGCGGGCTGGTCGACGCCAGCAGCAGCGTGGTGCCATCAGGCTGGGCCCGCGCCACGAAATCGGTGCCGACGGACGCGCCCGCGCCCGGCTTGTTTTCCACGATGACGGTAACGTTGGCTTCCTTGCGCAGGATGTCGCCCAAGCGGCGCCCGATCGCGTCGGCGCTGCCGCCGGCGGTGTAGGGCACGACCAGCGTGATGGGCTTGGCCGGCCAGGTTTGCGCCATTGCGCCACCCGCCATGATTGCCAGGGCCGCCCCCGCGGCCGTGAACAGCATCTTCTTTTTCATACTTTCCTTGTGGTGTTGCGTAGCACTGCGTCAGGTAAAGCGTGTTGCAAAAATCGCGTCAGGCCGCAAGGCGTCATGCGCGCCCATGCTGGCGTCAAAGTCGGAATCAGGCCGCGAGGTAACGCTGCGTCAGGCGGATCCAGTAGGCCGCGCCGGCCGGGATCAGGGCATCATTGAAGTCGTAGCTGGCGTTGTGCAGCATGCACGGGCCCAGGCCGTGGCCGGCCATGCGGTGGTCGCCGTCGCCGTTGCCCAGGAACACATAGCAACCCGGCTTGGCCTGCAGCAGGAAAGCGAAATCCTCGGAGGCCATCACCGGCTCGATGACGCGAGCACGGTCGGCGCCGGCCACGTCGCGCATGACGTCCATGCAGAAATCGGTCTCGGCCTGCGTGTTGACCAGGGCCGGGTAGCGGCGCTCGAAGAATACGTCGGCCTCGCAGCCGTGGGCGGCGGCGATATTGCCGGCGATCTCGTGCATACGGCGTTCGATCAGGTCGACCACATCGGTGCTGTAAGCGCGCACCGAGCCGCCCAGCCAGGCGCTGCCGGGAATCACGTTGATGACGCTGCCGCCGGCCTGCACCTGGGTGATGGACAGCACGGCGGCATCCAGCGGGCGTTTGCTGCGGGTCAGGATGGTCTGCAACGACTGGCCGATGGCGAACAGCGCCGGCACCGGGTCGGCACAATCCTGAGGCGCGGCGGCGTGGCCGCCCTTGCCGCGCACGGTGATCTTGAAGCCGTTGGCCGCGGCCATCATCGGGCCGGCGCAGACGCCGAACGACCCGGCTTGCAGGCCCGGCCAGTTGTGCATGCCGAATACGGCTTCGCAGGGGAAGCGGTCGAACAGGCCGTCCTGGATCATCGCGCGCCCGCCCGCGCCGCCTTCCTCGGCGGGCTGGAAGCAGAAATAGACCGTGCCGTCGAAGCCGCCCGACTGTTGCAGATGCCGGGCCGCGGCCAGCAGCATGGCGGTATGGCCGTCGTGGCCACAGCCGTGCATCTTGCCGTCGTGGCGCGAACGGTGGTCGAACTGGTTTTCTTCCTGCATCGGCAGGGCGTCCATGTCGGCGCGCAGCATGATGGCGCGGTCCGAGGTGCCGCGCTTGATCACGCCGACCACGCCCGTCTTGGCAATGCCTGTGTGCGTCTCGATGCCCCAGCCGCTCAGGGCGTCAGCTACCACCTTGGCGGTGCGGTGCTCTTCGTAGCAAAGCTCAGGGTGCGCGTGCAGATCACGCCGCAGCGCCACAATATCGTCCAGATTGGATAGTTCGAGCACCGCCTACTCCGTCACAAATTTCAGGTTTCAAGGATCGGGGGCAATAGTACCCAGGGCGCTTGCCCGGGGACGCAAACATTTGCCTAGGGAAAACCCGACTCAAATTTACGTTTACGTAAACGTAATATTTGCGGTGCATCATTGCGTAGCCCCAGCCGATCGGCGCATCATGAGGTCACGCGACAAGCCATGGCGCGGTAGCTGGCGCCCATAAAAATGTAAGTACCCACTATCACGGAGACAGCGATGAACCTTCCCGGCCTGAATTTCGACCTGGGCGAAGATCTGGACATGCTGCGCGACGCGGTGCGCACCTTCGCGCAGGCCGAAATCGCGCCGCGCGCCGCCGACGTCGACCGCAACGACCAGTTCCCGATGGATCTCTGGCGCAAATTCGGCGACCTGGGCGTGCTGGGCATGACGGTCGGCGAAGAATACGGCGGCGCCAACATGGGCTACCTGGCTCACATGGTGACGATGGAAGAAATCTCCCGCGCCAGCGCCTCGGTCGGCCTGTCCTACGGCGCGCACTCCAACCTGTGCGTGAACCAGATCAATCGCAACGGCACCGCGGCCCAGAAAGCCAAGTACCTGCCCAAGCTGATCTCCGGCGAACACGTGGGCGCCCTGGCGATGAGCGAACCCGGCGCCGGCTCGGACGTGGTCAGCATGAAGCTGCGCGCCGACAAGAAGGGCGACCGCTACGTGCTCAACGGCACCAAGATGTGGATCACCAACGGCCCCGACGCCGATACCCTGGTGGTCTACGCCAAGACCGACCCCGAGGCTCACCAGCGCGGCATCACCGCCTTCCTGGTCGAAAAGGGCTTCAAGGGCTTCTCCGTCGCGCAAAAGCTGGACAAGCTGGGCATGCGCGGCAGCCACACCGGCGAACTGGTGTTCCAGGACTGCGAAATCCCCGAGGAAAACGTGCTGGGCCAGGTCAACGGCGGCGTGAAGGTGCTGATGAGCGGCCTGGACTACGAACGCGCCGTGCTGTCCGGCGGCCCCATCGGCATCATGCAGGCCGTGATGGACGTGGTGGTGCCCTACATCCACGACCGCAAGCAGTTCGGCCAGGCCATCGGCGAATTCCAGCTGATCCAGGGCAAGGTCGCCGACCTGTACACCACCCTGCAGGCCAGCCGCGCCTTCTGCTACCAGGTGGGCAAGAACCTGGACCGCCTGGGCGCCGAACACGTCCGCCAGGTCCGCAAGGACTGCGCCGCGCTGATCCTGTACACCGCCGAAAAGGCCACCTGGATGGCGGGCGAGGGCGTGCAGATCCTGGGCGGCAACGGCTACATCAACGAGTACCCGGTGGGCCGCCTGTGGCGCGACGCCAAGCTGTACGAAATCGGCGCCGGCACGAGCGAAATCCGCCGCATGCTGATCGGCCGCGAACTGTTCAACGAAACCGCCTGAGGCCTGCTGCGCCATGATCCGCACGTCCGACGTCCAGCACATCGAGCCGGCGCCCGCCAAGGGGCCGTCGCCGCTGGACGTCGCACGGCTGATCCTGGCCGGGTTCGATCGGCATTACGCGCTGTTCCGCTATAGCGCGCAGCGCGCCAAGGCGCTGTTCGAATCGGGCGATTGGCACGGCATCCAGCAACTGTCGCGCGAGCGCATCGAGTACTACGACATGCGGGTGCGCGAATGCGCGGCCCAGCTCGAAGGCCTGCTGCGCGGCCGGCCCGAGGGCGCGGTGGGCGCAAACGGCGCCGCCAGCCCGGCCCTGACCGCTGAGCAGACCGCGTACTGGCAGCAGATCAAGCAGGAATTCGTGGGCCTCTTGGCCGAGCATCGCCAGCCGGAATGCGCCGAGACCTTTTTCAATTCGGTGTCGTGCCGGCTGCTGCACCGCGACTACTTCCACAACGATTTCCTGTTCGTGCGGCCGGCGGTGGCCACCGAGTACCTGGACAGCCGCATGCCGTCGTACCGGGTGTATTACCCGGCCACCGAGGGCCTGCAGAAAAGCCTGATCCGCATGGTCGCGGACTTCGGCCTGGCGCTGCCCTTCGAGGACCTGCCGCGCGATGCCCGGCTGCTGGCGCGCACGGCGATCCGGCAACTGCGCACGCTGCTGCCGCGCCATGTCGGCCGTCGCATCGCCAGCGATTGCCAGGTGCATGCGCTGGGCGCGCTGTTCTTTCGCAACAAAGGCGCCTACATCGTTGGCCGCCTGATCAACCAGACCACCGTCTACCCCTTCGCCGTGGCGCTGACGCGCAACCCGGCCGGGCAGGTCACGCTGGACGCGCTGCTGCTGGGGTCCGACGACCTGAGCACGCTGTTCAGCTTTACCCGCGCGTACTTCCTGGTCGACATGGAAACGCCCGCCGCGGTGGTCAATTTCCTGTCCAGCCTGCTGCCGCGCAAGCCCAAGGCCGAGCTCTACACCATGATCGGCCTGCAAAAGCAGGGCAAGACGCTGTTCTACCGCGACTTCCTGCATCACCTGGCCCATTCGCGCGACGCCTTCGACATCGCCCCCGGCATCAAGGGCATGGTGATGTGCGTGTTCACGCTGCCTTCGTATCCGTACGTGTTCAAGCTGATCAAGGACCGCATCGACAAGGACGGCATGGATCACGCAACCGTGCGGCGCAAGTACCAGATGGTCAAGCTGCACGATCGCGTCGGCCGCATGGCCGACACCTGGGAATACTCGCAGGTGGCGCTGCCGCGCAGCCGCTTCGCGCCCCAGTTGCTGGACGAATTGCGGCGCCTGGTGCCCAGCCTGATAGAAGAAACCGGGGACACGGTTGTCATCCGTCATGTCTACATCGAACGGCGGATGACGCCGTTGAACATCTACCTGACGCAAGCGCCCGACGCGCTGCTGGAACCGGCCGTACGCGAATACGGCGACGCCATCCGCCAGCTGGCCGCCGCCAATATCTTCCCCGGCGACATGCTCTACAAGAACTTCGGCGTCACGCGCCTGGGCCGGGTCGTGTTCTACGACTACGACGAAATCCAGCGCATGACCGAAATGAATTTCCGGCGGATTCCGCCCGCCCCGAACGAAGAGGCCGAAATGGCCGCCGAACCCTGGTACGCCGTCGGCCCGAACGACGTGTTTCCGGAGGAATTCGGCCGCTTCCTGCTGGGCGACGCGCGGGTGCGCGGCGCCTTCCTGCGCCACCATGCCGAGCTGCTGGAACCGGATTGGTGGCAGACCTGCCGCGCCCGCGTGGCGCAAGGCCGGATTGAAGAATTTTTCCCTTACGATACGGACAGGCGCCTGCGCCCGGCACACGCCGGCGCAGCCTGAAAACATACGCTGTCCCGACCCTCACAGGAGCTAGTCATGTCAGATCCCGTTGTTATCGTTTCCATCGCCCGCACCCCCATGGGCGGCATGCTGGGCAGCCTGTCCGGCCTGGCCGCGCACGAACTGGGCGCGGTTGCCATCAAGGCCGCCGTCGAACGCGCGGGCCTCAAGCCCGAGCAGATCGAAGAAGTCATCATGGGCAACGTGCTGCAGGCCGGCCAAGGCCAGGCGCCCGCGCGCCAGGCCGCGCTGGGCGCGGGCCTGCCGCTGGGCGTGGCGTGCACCACCATCCACAAGGTGTGCGGCTCGGGCCTGAAGGCCGCCATGTTCGGCCACGACCTGCTGGCGGCCGGCTCGGCCAACGTCATCGTCGCGGGCGGCCAGGAAAGCATGAGCAATGCGCCCTACCTGCTGCTCAAGGCCCGCCAGGGCTACCGCTTCGGCCACAACACCGTGTATGACCACATGGCGCTGGACGGCCTGGAAGACGCCTACGACAAGGGCAAGGCCATGGGCGTGTTCGCCGAAGACTGCGCCGCCAAGTATTCGTTCACCCGCGAGCAGCAGGACGCCTTCTCGCTGGAGTCGCTGCGCCGCGCCCGCGCCGCCACCGAAGACGGCACCTTCAAGTGGGAAATCGCCCCCGTCACCGTCGCCGGCCGCAAGGGCGACACGGTGGTCGACACCGACGAGGCGCCCACCAAGGCCATGCCGGAAAAGATCCCGACCCTCAAGCCCGCCTTCAAGAAAGACGGCACCATCACCGCCGCGAACTCGTCGTCGATCTCCGACGGCGCCGCCGCCATGGTGCTGATGCGCGCGTCCACCGCCGAAAAACTCGGCGTCAAGCCGCTGGCGCGCATCGTGGCCCACAGCCAGCACTCGCAGGAGCCGGGCTGGTTCACCACGGCACCCGTCGGCGCGCTCAAGAACCTGTTCACCAAGACCGGCTGGAAGGCCGAGGACGTGGACCTGTACGAGATCAACGAAGCCTTCGCCGTGGTCACCATGGCCGCCATGACCGACTTCAAGCTGCCGCATGAAAAGGTCAACATCCATGGCGGCGCCACCGCCCTGGGCCACCCGATCGGCGCGTCCGGCGCCCGCCTGATGGCAACCCTGGTCGGCGCGCTGCGCAAGACTGGCGGCAAGCGCGGCGTGGCCACGCTGTGCATCGGCGGCGGCGAAGCCGTGGCCATGGCCATTGAAATGATCTAAGCACGGCCCCGCTCCCTTCGGGGAGCGGGCTGCCCGCAAGGCGGGCATGCATTCCGCTGCGCCTTTCCGGCATGGCGCTGTCCGCGGCGGGTCGGCCGCGGGCCGTGCAGGAAGGGCGCACAGGAATGCATCCGCAGAAACGATAGAACGCTGACAAGAACGCCTGGCCCACCAGGCGGCGAGACAAACCGCTCTCATCTCGTAGAGAGCGCCTTCAAATTCCAATCAAGCAGGACGGGTGGAACCCCATGCCCATCATCGAATCCCGCATCAATCCGCGGTCGCAGGACTACACCGACAACGCCCGCGCCATGCAGGCGCAGCTGGATGATCTGAACCAGCAGCTGACGCAGACCGCCCTGGGCGGCAGCGAAGCGTCCCGCGCCAAGCACGTGGCGCGCGGCAAGCTGCTGCCGCGCGACCGCGTGGAGCAATTGATCGACCCGGGTTCGCCGTTCCTGGAACTGTCGCCCATGGCGGCCCACGGCATGTACGACGGCGACGCCCCCGGCGCGGGCGTCATCACCGGCATCGGCCGCATCGCCGGCACCGAATGCGTCATCGTCTGCAACGACGCCACGGTCAAGGGCGGCACCTACTACCCGATGACCGTCAAGAAGCACCTGCGCGCGCAGGAAATCGCCGCGCAGAACCGCCTGCCCTGCGTCTATCTGGTCGACTCGGGCGGCGCCAACCTGCCGCAGCAGGACGAGGTCTTTCCCGACCGCGACCACTTCGGCCGCATCTTCTACAACCAGGCCCAGATGTCTGCGCAGGGCATCGCACAGATCGCCGTAGTGATGGGGTCGTGCACCGCCGGCGGCGCCTACGTGCCCGCCATGAGCGACGAGTCCATCATCGTCAAGAACCAGGGCACCATCTTCCTGGGCGGCCCGCCCTTGGTGAAGGCCGCCACCGGCGAAGAAGTCAGCGCCGAGGACCTGGGCGGCGGCGACGTGCACACGCGCCTGTCCGGCGTGGTCGACCACCTGGCCGCCAATGACATGCACGCGCTGCAACTGGCGCGCAGCGCCGTGGCCCGCCTGAACCGCAAGAAGCCCGCGCCGCTGGCCACCGTGCCGGTGCGCGAGCCGCGCTTTGATCCGCAGGAACTGAACGGCATCATCCCCGCCGACACGCGCAAGCCCTACGACGTGCGCGAAGTCATCGCCCGCATCGTCGATGGTTCCGAATTCGACGAGTTCAAGGCCCGCTTCGGCCCCACGCTGGTCACCGGTTTTGCGCACATCCACGGCATGCCTGTGGGCATCGTCGCCAACAACGGCATCCTGTTCTCGGAATCGGCGCAAAAGGGCGCGCACTTCATCGAACTGTGCGCGCAGCGCAAGATCCCGCTGGTCTTCCTGCAGAACATCACCGGCTTCATGGTCGGGCGCAAATACGAAAACGAAGGCATCGCCCGCCACGGCGCCAAGATGGTGACGGCGGTAGCCACCGCCGCCGTGCCCAAGTTCACCGTGCTCATCGGCGGCTCGTTCGGCGCCGGCAACTACGGCATGTGCGGCCGCGCCTATTCCCCGCGCATGCTGTTCATGTGGCCCAACGCCCGCATCTCGGTCATGGGCGGCGAACAGGCCGCCAGCGTGCTGGCCACCGTCAAGCGCGACGGCATCGAGGCGCGTGGCGGCCAGTGGTCGGCGGACGAAGAAGCCGCCTTCAAGGCGCCCATCCGCGAACAATACGAACACGAAGGCCACCCGTACTACGCCACCGCCCGGCTGTGGGACGACGGCATCATCGCCCCGGCCGACACACGCCGCGTGCTGGGCCTGGCCCTGTCGGCCGCGCTGAACGCGCCCATCGAAGACACGCGCTTCGGCGTCTTCCGGATGTAAGGCGGCACCGCCCCAAGACGCGTTCACGACGAATTCCAGCCAGGATCACATTCATGTTCGACACTTTGCTGATTGCCAACCGCGGTGAAATCGCCTGCCGCGTCGCCGCCACCGCCCGCCGCCTGGGCATCCGCACGGTTGCCGTGTATTCGGACGCCGACGCTAACGCGCGCCACGTGGCCGCCTGCGACGTCGCCATCCACATCGGCGGCCCGGAGCCCCGCGCCAGCTACCTGCGCGCCGACGCCATCCTGCAGGCCGCGCGCGACAGCGGCGCCGGCGCCATCCACCCCGGCTACGGCTTCCTGTCCGAAAACGAAGCCTTTGCCGAGGCCGCCGAAAAGGCCGGCATCGCATTCGTCGGCCCGCCCGCGTCCGCCATCGCCGCCATGGGCAGCAAGTCCGCCGCCAAGACGCTGATGGACAAGGCCGGCGTGCCGCTGGTGCCCGGCTACCACGGCGACAACCAGGACCCGCAGTTCCTCAAGGAGCAGGCCGACGGCATCGGCTACCCGGTGCTGATCAAGGCCAGCGCCGGCGGCGGCGGCAAGGGCATGCGCGTGGTCGAATCGTCGGCCGCGTTCCTGGACGCGCTGGCGTCCTGCCAACGCGAAGCCGCCTCCAGCTTCGGCGACGACCGCGTGCTGATCGAGCGCTACCTGCAAAAGCCGCGCCACATCGAAATCCAGGTGTTCGCCGACACGCACGGCAACTGCGTCTACCTGTTCGAGCGCGACTGCTCGGTGCAGCGCCGCCACCAGAAGGTCATTGAAGAAGCCCCCGCGCCCGGCATGACCGAAGAACGCCGCCGCGCCATGGGCGAGGCCGCCGTCGCCGCGGCCCGCGCCGTGGGCTATGTGGGCGCCGGCACCGTGGAATTCATCGCCGAGCCGGACGGACGTTTCTACTTCATGGAGATGAACACCCGCCTGCAGGTCGAGCATCCGGTGACCGAAATGATCACCGGCCACGACCTGGTCGAATGGCAACTGCGCGTGGCCGCCGGCCAGCCACTGCCCGCGCGTCAGGAAGACCTGCGCATCCAGGGCCACGCCATCGAAGCCCGCATCTACGCCGAGAATCCCGAAAAGGGCTTCCTGCCGTCGATCGGCACGCTGGCCTACCTGGGCCTGCCGGCCCACACGGCGTTCGCCAATGGCGATATCCGCGTCGATGGCGGGGTGCGCACCGGCGACACCATCACGCCGTTCTACGACCCCATGATCGCCAAGCTGATCGTGCGCGGCGCCGACCGCGACCAGGCCCGCGCCCGCATGCTGCAGGCGCTGGCGCAGACCCAGGCGGTAGGCGTGCAGACCAACGTCGCCTTCCTGTCGCGCCTGATGCGCGACAGCGCCTTCGCCGCGGCCGACCTGGACACCGGCCTGATCGAACGCCAACGCGCGACGCTGCTGCCCGAACCCGCACCCGCCGCCCCCTTGGCGCTGGCCCTGGCCTCGGCCGCGGTGCTGGTGCGCCAGGGCCTGGCGCAGCCCACCGCGCCGGCGGCGGCCGCGCGCCCCGCCGATCCCTGGGACGCCCGCGACGGCTGGCGCCTGGGCAACCGCTACCAGCGCACGCTGCAATGGATCGACAACGGCGAGACCCGCCACGTCGTGGTCGCACGCCAGGGCGGCGACTGGACCCTGGACAGCGGCGCCGGCCCGCAACCGTTCACCTGGCGCGCGCTGGGCGGCAACGCGGCCGGCACGCCGGGTTTCGTCCATGACCTGCGCATCACCCTGGGCGGCTTGGAAAGCGCCGGCACGGTGGTGCTGCACGCCGACAAGGCCCACGTGTACGGCACAGGCGAAACCGGCGGCGCTCACGTGCTGGACCTGTACGACCCGCTGGCCCACGCCCAAGACACCCAGGGCGAACATGGCGGCGGCCTGACCGCGCCGATGCCGGGCAAGATCATCTCCATCGCCGTCAAGGCCGGCGACAGCGTCACCAAGGGCCAGCCGCTCCTGGTCATGGAGGCCATGAAAATGGAGCACACCATCTCGGCGCCCGCCGACGGCAAGGTCGAGGAACTGTTCTATGCCGTGGGCGACCAGGTGACCGAAGGCGCCGAGCTGGTGGCCATCGGCCAATAGCCGCCGCGCGGTTGTCGAGCGTCTCGACAGCCGCGCTTCCTCTTTCCCCGGAGTCCTTGCCATGACCCCATCCGCCCCTCGTCTTTTCCCCACCCTGCGCTGCCGCGACGCGAACGCGATGGTTCGCTGGTTGATCGGCGTATTGGGCTTTACCGAAGTCGCGGTCTATCGCGACGGCACCGTCATCCAGCACGCCGAACTCGCCTATGGTTCATCCATCCTGATGCTGGGCCAGGACCGCGACGACGCCTACGGCAAGCAGGTCGGCTCGCTGCAAGGACGGCGCACCGATGCGCTGTATCTGGCCGTGGATGACCCGGACGCGCTGCACGCGACCGTGAAGGCCGCCGGCGCCCCCATCGAGACCGAGCTGTACGACACGCCCTACGGCAGCCGCGAATTCGCCTGCCGCGACCCGGAAGGCAACCTGTGGAGCTTCGGGACCTACTGGCCCAAGGTCTAGGACCGGCCGGGGCGGTTGCGCCCGCCAGTCCGGCCCTCTTAGTTTCCCGTCAGCGTGTTCTGCCTAGAATGCACATTCCGGCGCCGCCCGCGCGCCTGCCGCGCGTTCTTTGCCAATGCCTGCCCCCGACTCCCCCAGTCCGCTGTACCGTCCCGCATTCCTGCATTTCCTGTCCGCGCGCATCGGCGCGTCGCTGGCCTTCCAGATCGTCTCGGTGGCCGTGGGCTGGCAGATCTACGCCCTGTCCGGCAGCGCGCTCGACCTGGGCCTGATCGGCCTGGCGCAGTTCCTGCCCATGGCGGCCCTGACCCTGGTGGTGGGACACGTGGCAGACCGCTACGACCGCCGCAAGATCGTCGCCCTCTGCATGGCGGTCGAGACCCTGGCCACCCTGGTACTGGCCATTGCCGCGCTGCATGGCTTTGGCGGCAAGCCCCTGATCTACGCCACGCTCATCCTCATGAGCTCGGCGCGCGCCTTTGAATCGCCCACCCTGTCCACCCTGATCCCGGCGGTGGTGCCGCGCGAATGGCTGCCGCGCGCCACCGCGCTGTCCTCGTCCGCCGGCCAGATCGCGCAGATCGCCGGCCCGGCGCTGGGCGGCATCGGCTACGGGCTGGGCGCCGGCTGGATCTACTGCGTGGCCGCCGCGCTGTACCTGTGCGGCTTCGCCTCCATCGCCAGCATGTCCATCGACCGCGCGCCCCCGCGCAAGGAACCCACCACCTGGCGCACGCTGTTTGCCGGCATTACCTTTATCTTCCAGCGGCGCCTGCTGCTGGGCACGTTGTCACTGGACCTGTTCGCCGTGCTGCTGGGCGGCGCCACCGCCTTGCTGCCGATCTTTGCCAAAGACATCCTGAACGCCGGCCCCTGGGCGCTGGGCGCGCTGCGCGGCGCGCCGGCCTGCGGCGCCATGCTGATGTCGCTGACCCTGGCCCGCCTGAGCCTGGGCGAACACGTCGGCCGCCTGCTGTTCGGCGCGCTGATCCTGTTCGGCCTGGCCACCACCGTGTTCGGCCTGTCCACGTCGATCCCGCTGTCGATCGGCGCGCTGGTCGTACTGGGCGCGACCGACGCCATCAGCGTGGTGGTGCGCTCATCCCTGGTGCAGCTGAACACCCCCGACCACATGCTGGGCCGCGTCAGCGCCGTGAACACGCTGTTCGTCGGCGCATCGAACCAGCTGGGAGAATTTGAATCCGGTGTCATGGCCGCGCTGTTCGGTGCGGTGCCCGCGGTGGTGATCGGCGGCGTCGGCACTATCGCGGTGGCGGGGCTGTGGATGCGGTGGTTTCCTGAACTGAGAAAACTCAAGAGCCTGCATGGGGAATCGGCGCCCGCCTAGCCCCGCGCGGCGGACGGCGCAGGCCGCCTCATCGCATCGGACGCATTATCCTATCGCCACGCATCGTTCCGTGACCACGCGGGCGCGCGCTGGCCCCCCGCTTCATCCCCTCATCACGTAAAGGTTCTTGCCATGACAGCTTCTTCCCAAACCCCGTTGATCCTGATCACAGGCGGCAGCCGCGGCGTGGGCGCGGCCACCGCGCGCCTGGCCGCCGAACAGGGCTACGACGTCGCGATCAGCTACGTCTCGAACGAGTCCGCCGCGCATGACGTCGCCGCCCACATCGAAGCCCATGGCCGCCGCGCGCTGGCCGTGCGCGCCGACAGCGCCGACCCCGAGCAGGTCACCCAGCTGTTCGCCGCCATCGACCGCGAATTCGGCCGCATCGACGTGCTGGTCAACAACGCCGGCATCATCGCGCAGCAGTCACGGCTGGAAGACCTGGGCTACGAACGCATGCAACGCATCTTCGCCGTCAACGCCATCGGCCCCATCCTGTGCGCCCAACAGGCCATCAAGCGCATGTCCCACCGCCACGGCGGCCGCGGCGGCGCCATCGTCAATGTCTCGTCGGGCTCGGCGCGGCTGGGCAGCCCCAATGAATACGTCGACTACGCTGCATCCAAAGGCGCGCTGGAAACCTTCACCATCGGCCTGGCCAAGGAAGTCGCGCGCGAAGGCATCCGCGTGAACTGCGTGCGTCCCGGGCACATCTACACCGAGATGCATGCCAGCGGCGGCGAACCGGGCAGGGTGGACCGCGTCAAGGACACGATCCCCATGGGGCGGGGCGGTCAGCCCGAGGAAGTGGCGCGCGCGATCCTGTGGCTGGCAGGGGCGGAAGCGTCGTTTGTGACGGGGACGTTCCTGGATGCGACGGGCGGGAAGTGAGGGCCCGTCATCCCCACCCCAGCGCCCCCGCCACCCCATCCCACAACAGCTTCGTCGCCGTCACCACCAGCAAGCCATAGCACGCCCGCACCATCTGCGCCTGATTCAGCCGATGGTGCAGCCGCCACCCCGCCCACACGCCAAAAAACGCCGCGGGCAGGCAGATCGCGACTAGCCCCCAGAACCCCGCCGTCAGTTCCCCCACCGCCAGCCAAGGCCCTGCCTTGAGCAGGTTGCCGAGGGTGAAGAACATGCTGGTCGTGCCGCCATACATCTCCTTGGACAGGCCCAGCGGCAACAGGTACATGGCCAGCGGCGGCCCGCCCGAGTGCGCCACCATGGTCGTGATGCCGGATGCGCTGCCCGCCAGCAAGGCCTTGTTCTTCGACCTGGGGCGTTCCACCACCGCCGCGCCGCCACGCCACCACAGCCAGGCAAAGAGCAACGTGGTGACGGCCATCAATATTTCGACGAAGTGCCGGTTCACATGGCGCAGCACGAAGTAGCCCGCCAGCACGCCCACCAGCAATCCCGGCACCAGATACGCCAGGTCCGGCCGCGACCATGTGCGCGGACGCCAGTAGCGGAAGGCATAGAAATCGGTCGCCACGAAGATCGGCGCCAGTAGGCTGCCCGCCTTGATCGGGTCCATCACCAGCGCCAGGAGCGGAATGCCGATGATGGCGAAGCCGCCCCCGAACGCCCCTTTCATGAAGCCGATGACACCGACGGCGACGACGGATACCGCAATGACCTGAAAACTGAAATCCATGATTGAAAACCGCTGACACTGGCTATCGGATACGCACCGCCCGGTGCGTTGTGCGATGCCATCCTAGGCCCGATAATCGGCGCATCCAAATAATCGTCATGGATACGCTTTTCCATGCCCCTGTCCCGTTATAAAGACGTGGTCGACCGGCTGGCGTCCGACATCCGCGCCGGCCGCCTGCGCCCCGGCACGCGCCTGCCCACGCACCGCGACCTGGCCGCCCGCGAAGGCCTGGCGCTGGCCACCGCCACACGCGTCTATGCCGAACTGCAGGGGATGGGACTGGTCAGCGGCGAGTCCGGCCGCGGCACCTTCGTCAAGGAAGCGCTGCCGCGCGGCCACGGCATCGACCTGCGCGCCTGGAGCGACGACACCACCGAACTCACCTTCAATTCCCCGACCCTGCCGGGCCAATCCGACCTGTACCGCACCGCGCTGCGCCGGCTGGCCGCCAAGGGCGACGCCGACGCGCTGTTGCGCTATCGGCCCCACGGCGGCAGCGAGGCCGAAAGGGCGATTGCAGCGGCCCACATGGTGGCCCGAGGCGTACCGGCCACCGCGGACTCGGCCTTGCTCGTCAGCGGCGCGCAGCACGGCCTGACCATCGCCGCCATGGCCTTGTTCGAGCCGGGCGACGTGGTGGCCGTCGACGCGCTGACGTACCCCGGCTTCATGCTGGCGGCGGAGTTCTCGCGATTGGAACTGGCCCCTGTGCCCGCCACGCCGGACGGCATGGATCTGGATGCCTTGGCGGACCTGTGCCGCCGCCGGCGCGTGCGGGCGGTGTACACCATGCCGACGCTGCACAATCCGTTGGGCTGGGTGACAAGCCTGGCTTGGCGCGAGGCGCTAGCGGCGATCATCCGCCGGCATGGATTGATATTGATCGAGGACGGCGCCTACGCCTTTCTGGCCGAACCTGCGCCGCTTCCGCTGGCGGCCTTGATACCCGAGTCCACGCTATACGTCTCCAGCCTGTCCAAGAGTGTGGCCACGGGCCTGCGCGTAGGCGCCATCAGCGCGCCGGCGGCCTGGGTGCCGAAGCTGGAACGCGCCATCCGCGCCACCACCTGGAACACGCCCGCCACCATGACGGCCATCGTCTGCGGCTGGATCGAAGACGGCACCGTGGCGCGGCTCGAAGCCGAAAAGCGTCGCGACGCCGCACAGCGCCAGCGCATCGCCGCCGACATCCTGGACGGGCTTGGCCCGGTCAGCCACCCCACGTCCTACTTCGTCTGGCTGCCGCTGGCGCAAGAGGTGCGCGCCGACGCCATCGCGATGGCCTTGATGCGTGAGCGGATCTCGGTCTCTACGGCGCATCCCTTCGCCGTCTCGCACGTGCCGCATGCCATCCGCTTGGCGCTGGGGTCGGTTGGGCTGGACGAACTGCGGCGGTCGTTGACAGCCGTGGCGCGGGTGATCGCAGACCAGACCGACCGGTAGTTCAATGAGCGGTTCGCGATCAAATGGGCTGATGCGTTTTCAGCCAGTCTTTCAACGCATTGTTGATGCGCGTCTGCCAGCCTTGCCCCGTTGCTTTGAACGCGGCTAGGACTTCCTCATCAAGACGAATGGTCGTGGCCGCTTTGCGCACCGCCGCGGTACTGCCTACCGGCCGACCGCGACGCCGCACGATCTCCTCGGGCGTGTGCACACGCGCATACTGACCATTGACGGCTTGCTTGGCACTACGCAACAACGCGGCTTCCAATTCAGATATCTCATCGCGTTTCTTGGGCATCAACGCACTCCTTGAGTTTGGCGAGTACGGGCTTTCCCGTACCGGGAGGCGACCCTCGAACTTTTCTGCACCCTCCGGGATGCCTGAAACAACGTCACCCGCCTCTCGGTTAACTGCGATCCAAGCGAGCTTTTTACAGATGACCCGTTCGCCGCTGGGATAAGCGAGCGATCCAGAACGTCTTCAGCCGATCATTGTGCAAGCGATCTCCCCACAATTTGCCCTGATACTGCTGATCTCAGACCAAGCAACGCAACAAGTCACTGCCAGGTCATCTCCAACGGTTGGCCGCAGACCAGACCGACCGGTAGCACCCGGGTAAAACCCGTAGGCGGCCTGCTGTGCCACCGCCCCGTTTCCCCCTTATGATCAATAACGCGCCAGCCCTGCCACCCGCGGCCGGCCGCCAGAACGTCATCCCCGTTCCCAGTACCTTCCTAACGGATACCCGCCATGTCCTCACGCGTTGAATCCGGCCACACCCTCGTGCCGGCAAAAACCGCCTTGCTGGTCATGCACTACCAGACCGACATCACCACGCTGTTCCCGTCGGTTGCCCCCACCTTGCTCGCCAACACGCGCCAGCTCTGCGACGCCGCGCGGCACGCCGGCATCCCCGTCTATTTCGCCAAAATCCACTTCAGCCCCGACTACCCCGAGGTCAGCCCGCTAAACAAGAACGGCCAGGGCATCAAGCAGATGGGCCTGTTCACCGACGACGAAATCTCGCCCGAGCTCGGCCGGCGGGTCAGCGAACCCGTCATCATCGCCCACCGCGCCAGCGTGTTCTTCGGCACCGACCTGGAACTGCGCCTGTCCGCCCAGGGCATCGATACGCTCATCATGGTCGGCATCGCGTCCACCGGCGTCATGCTGTCGTCCATCGCCTATGCCAGCGATGCGGACTTCCGGCTGTACACCGTCAAGGACTGTTGCTTTGATCCGGACCCGGTCGTACACGAGCATCTGTTCGCCACGGCCTTCGCCTCGCGCACCCACGTGCTGTCGCTGGATCACGCCTTGTCGTTGCTGGCCTGACAGCACGGCAACGCACGCGGACGCCAGCGGCCGGCAGCCACCCGGCGATCCGTCAGCCAGGCCCACCAATTGCAGTCCGACACAATTGGCAAACTGCTGTCCGACGCGTAGCCGGGCAGCCCACTAACATGGCGCCGCACATTGCGCCCAGACGCGGGCGGCACTGAAGATCCAGGCCGTCACCCGGGAGGGGCTTGCCCTGGCAATCGCTTGCCAGGGCAGGCAAGCGCAAGGCGCTTTTCACGAGTCCGACAAGAAGATATCCAACATGCAAACCCGTCCGAACGCTCGCTTCCCCACCCGCCGCCTGCGCGCCGTCCTGGCCGGCCTGTGCGCCGCTACCCTGGCCACGGTATTCGTGCCCGCCGCCACCGCTGCCGAGGCTGCCGCCCCCAAGCTGGACGTCGCCCAGGGCGCCGCCGTGACGCCGCCCGACGGCCCCACGGTCCTGTACTTCATCTACCAGATCGACGGCAAGGGCGCCGATTCCTACGAAGTCGCCAACGGCAGCATCGCCACCTACTGGTTCGGCCACGCCTTCGAACTGGACGGCACCCGCTACTTCACCGGCTTTGCCTGGGACACCCGTGAAAAATACGGCAAGCCCGGCGAAGACGACGTCGGCCCCGAAACCCAGGTCAACCTGGCCGAAGCCACCTTCACCCTGACCGGCTCGTCGCCCGAACGCCCCTGGCAATTCCGTGGCATGGAACACACCATCGGCCAGTTCGGCGCCTACGAGCGCCCCGAGAACGTCGACACCCGCCGCAAGCCCCTTGAATACCGCACCCCCGCCGGCAAACTGCTGCTGGCCGTGCCCACCGAAGGCTTCGAAAACGGCGTCAGCTTCGAAGGCTACGCCCTGTTCGTCTTCAACATCGGCCCGCGCGACGAACTCAAGGACAACGTCTGGACCTACGTCGGCAGCCTCCTCACCGGCGATGACAACGCCGCGGCTTGCGACGGCGGCGAGGTCATGCCTTGCGCCACCCGCAGCGGCAAACTGGGCTTTGCCGCGCAGGCCGGCAGCGACATGCCCCGCCTGACCGTCACGCCCAGCGGCACCATGATCACCGGGCCGGGCAAGACGCGCCAGCTGGGCGCGGCCGACACGGTCACCTACGTCTACGACGCGGCCAAAAAGAAGTACGCCGAGAAGTAAGCCGCAAGGCAAGCCGCGACAATCACATTGCAAGCCCGCGGCCGGACCCGCGGCTTGCGATGAACCCCGTGTCGTCGGGGACGTGTAGGGCCCGAAGTGACCTGCGATCGCCAAGGCCCATTGCATTGGCACCCACGGCGACATCATCCACCCCAGGCGCGAGCGCACGATGCAGAAAATCGAAGGCGCGACATTGCGGATGGCCCATGACAAAGGCCAATCCCATTTTCAGGACCTGCATCTGCACGACTGCACGTTCGACAACTGCAGCTTGTCGATGGTGAAAATTCCCGCGCGCATGTCACGCGTGCAGCACGTCCGCCTGTCCGGCTGCCGCGCCGTCAACGCGATGATCATGCCCTGCGTGTTCGAAGACGTGGTGGTCCAGGACTTGTCCACCAACCCCATCCTGCTCGTGTGGGCCTCATTCTTTCGGCGCGTGACACTGGTCGGCAAGATCGGCAAGATCAACCTCAACCTCACCCCCGAAGCCTTCTGCCAAGACGGCCCGCGCCTGGCCCAGTTCGCCGCCGCCCGCGCCGCGTTCTACGCCAACACCGACTGGGCCCTGGACATCAGCGAAGCCAAGCTGCTGGGCCTGCGCTGCGAAGGCGTACCCCTGCACCTGATCAAACGCGATCCGCGGACTCAGGTCATCCTCGACAAGCGCGGCCGCTATCCCGGCCACCATGCCCTGGACAAACGCTTTGCCCAGGCCTTCCCCATTGCCGACAGCGTGCTGAGGGGATTCGATGAGTCCGACCATCCCGCCATGCTGATGGCCGCGTCGCTGGCCGCGCCCAAGAAGCGGCGCGACGAAGAGCTGGGCGCGATTGCCGAGCTGCGAACCCTGGGGTTTCTGGAAGACGCCTAGCCTAGCGCAGCGCCGCGACTTCAACCGAGCGCGCGCCACATGCCTGCACCAGCTCGGGATCATGGCTGGCGAACAGCACCACGCGGTCTTGCGCCCAGGTCTTGAACACCTCGGCCAGCACATTGCGCGCCGCCGTATCCAAGCCATTGCTCGCGCCATCGGCAATCACCACCGCCGGATGCCCCAGGTTGGCCGCCGTCAGATAGACCTTGCGGCGCGTGCCCGTCGACATCTGCTCGAAGCGCTTGTCCAGATGCGGCTCCAGGCCCAGGCGGCGCGCAAGATCGAGCGTGGCGTCGTCCAGCGGCACGCCTTTCTCGGACGCCACCTGCGCCAGCAAGCCGCGGCCCGTCTGCATGGGCGCCGTCAGGCAGTTGTCCGGCACATACGCCAGCCGGGCTCGGGCCGCTTGCGGCGCGTGCGTCAGCGAATGGCCGTCGATCCAGACGTCGCCGGCATCCGGCGCGACCACGCCCGCGATGATGCCCAGCAGGCTGGATTTGCCCGTGCTGTCTTCTTCGCACAGCGCCACGCAGCCCGGCGGGAACGTGTGCGTCAGGCCTTGGAAGACGACGTAGTCGCCGTAGTGTTTGGTGAGGTTGTCGATGCGTAGCATGGGGGGAGTTTACGCAGGAACATCGTGCGGAGCCAGATCGAATGGCCTTCGGGCGGAGGGTTCGTGTCGGAATCGCGAGCCGACATGCGGTGCCCCAAAATGCACCTGAACTTTTGCCGGTTTTTTTCCCAATTTGTCCGGTCTCTATTCCATTGAATTTTCAGGATTCTTCAATGAAATTGACCACTCTGCTGTAGAGAAAATTTCCGGTTATTTTGCCGCTCTATTTGCCGATTTATTGGCCTATTTTTTCCAGAATCCGGACTACCAGCCCAGGGGCTGTGGGCCCTCCCACCCTGGCCAGCGTCAGAATGGCTTCACCACCACCAGCAGCACAATCAGCACCGGCGCCGTGAGCACCACCGGTAACAGCCGTCCGCGTCCCAAGTCGCCCGCATCCCCCGCCGCGTCGGCCAGCCGCCGCAACCGCCCCGCCTGCATTCCATGCACCGCCGCCAGGGCCAGCACCAACGCCAGCTTCACCGACAGCCATCCGCTGCCAAACCATCCCGCGCTCGTCGCCAGATACACGCCGCTGGCCAGCGCGCCCACCATCGCCGGCGTCGTCAGCATGCGCTCCCACTTGCGCAGCAGGCGCAGCCGCGCCAGTTCCTGCGGCAGCGCCGGCCCAGGCAGCTTGTCGGCCGCCGCCAGCACGAACGCCTGCACCACCATCCCCGACACCCAGAACAGCACCAGCGCGAGGTGCAGCGACTTGACCATCAGATACGCCATCGCCTACGCCCGCACCGTGCGGCCCAGCGACCGCGCGATTACAAAGCCGCCAAACGGCACCGCCGTCGCCACCAGTGTCCACACCAGCCGCTTGCGAGGCCACCCCTGCGCCGCCGCCACATTGCAGGCCAGTGCGATATAGACCATGAACGCCACCCCATGCACCGGCCCTACCCACGACACCACGCTGGGCATGCCGGCAACGTGCTTCAACGGCACCGCGATGCCCAGCAGCACCAGCAGCGTCACGCCTTCCAGCATGGCTGCCCATTTGAACAGGACAGGGGTTGAGGGGTCGGGGTCTTTCCGGGACATGGCGTTGGTGGCTCGTGATGGGATCAGCCGCATTGTCGGGGGTGGCAGGATTGACGGCCATTGGCCAAAATGCCAATCTTCGAAAGAAATCGGCCAAGTGGGTTTTATTGCCGGATCCGGCGGCGTCGGTCGTCCAAAGTGGGGCTGGCGTCCTTATCCGGCGGCCACTGCCGCGCCAAGCGGGTGTGGCCGCCCAGATCCGCCTGTCCCCGCCATCCCAAGCGGGTCCGGCAGTCTGATCTGCCGGCCCCAGCCGCCCGCCCCAACGCACCTCCAGCCCACCCCTTCGGAACTTGATGCATGCCCAAGCCAGCCCCCCACCGCGTCGCCGTCCTCGCCTTTGACGGCCTGGTCGCGGGCGACCTCGCCATGCCTTGCGAGATCTTCCAGCTTGCCGAAACGCTGGATGGACGTTTGCCGTACCACGTCGACGTCTGCGCCAGCCGGCCGCGCGTCAAGAGCCATGCCTACGACCTGCACGTCCGAGCGCGGCTCGACGTGGCGCGTACGGCGGACACCCTCGTCATTCCCGGCTTGGCAGACCCCAGGCAAGACGTGCCGAACGACATCGTGGACGTCGTTCGGCACGCCCATGCGGCGGGCGCCCGGATTGCCTCCATCTGCACGGGCGCATTTGTCCTGGCTGCCAGCGGCATCCTCGACGGCCTGAAGGCCACCACGCATTGGAAAGCCGCTGATCAGCTGGCGCTGCGCTATCCGAAGATTCAGGTGAACCCCAACGTGCTGTTCGTTGACAACGGTCAGGTGCTCACGTCCGCGGGCGCGGCGGCCGGCATGGATCTGTGCCTGCACATGATCAAGCGCGATCACGGCGCGGCGGTCGCGGCCAATAGCGCGCGGTTGGCGGTGGTGCCGTTGGAACGCACGGGCGGGCAGGCGCAATTCATCGTCAGGCCAACGCCCACGTCGCATACAGATCTGACGCAATTGCTGCATTGGATAGAAGGCCGACTGGGCGAGAACCTCGCCGTGCGCGCGCTGGCCGACCAGGCTGCGGTCAGCGTCAGGACGTTGAATCGGCGGTTTCAGGAACTGCTGGGGGTGAGTCCGCTGCAGTGGGTAATCCAGGCCAGGGTGAATCGTGCGCGCGGGATGCTGGAGACGACGGACCTGCCGGTGGAACGGGTCGCGATGGAGGTCGGGTTTGGGTCAGCGGTGTCGCTGCGGGAGCATTTCTTGGGGATCGTGGGGACGAGCCCGATGATGTATCGACGGGCGTTTCGACGGATGGGGTGAGGGCTTGGGTGACGGTTTGGCTGGCGGCTCTGGTGTGACGGCTGGGCCTTGATGCGCATCGCATCGTCAGGCCCGAGCCGTCTGAGCAGGCCTACTGCATCGACCTGGGCGCGTCGTGTGTAAGGCAGCCCAGGCTTGCGTCATCCGTGCAGGCACGCGCGGATTCCAGCAGGGCGTCGGTCAAGGTGCCCACATGCGCGCACAGGCCTTCCACACCGCCCATCAATGCGGTGATGGTCCATGCATCCAACGGCTGTGCGCCGGTTGCGTCGGGTTCGGAGGCGCTGTTGCCGACGAGGCGTGCAATGGTCTCGATCGCGAAGCGGGCGCGTTCGATGTTGTAGAGCGGGGCGAGGGGAACCAGGCCGTGTTCCGGGTCGGTGTCGACCAGCCAAGGGTTTTGGGTGAGGGGGTGGGATTGCATGACAGGCTCCAAAGACTGATGAAGCCCGCTCCCCACTTCCAAATGGGGTGGGCGGGCACGAGGCAAGGTTGGAAGACCGGCGTCTTTGGAAACCGGCGTGCGCGAACGCACCCTCGCCAAGGCCCGCCCATAGGGACGTGCAAAGGCGCTCGGACATGAAAAAGCCGCCAGAGCGGCGGCGGTCCGCCAAAGACATTGCCGGCTTCCAAACCGGGCTACCGGTGGTGCGGTAGTGAAGGGGAGTATACGGCGGCGACCTCAGGCGTTGGTAGGTAGGAAGACCAATTCGCTACAGGATTAAAGCGGTCCATGTCGAGACCACGTCCACCTTCTACCGCTTGGTCACGCGTCAATCGGACGCTAGGTTGTATAAGCACTCGGCTGCATAGCAGCACGACGGATCAGGAAAATCGTAGTCTGAAACCATATTTTTTCCCGCTACGAATGGCTGTCCCAGTATGAATGGGAAAACCTTGAGCATGTACAGGAACACGCCACGAGGTGGATGTGGTCCTACAATCACGAACGCCCAAATATCGCCTCGAGCAGCATTACTCCAAAAAAAGCGGTCTGCCATGGCCACTTAGTTCCTCCTTCTGCTAACCGTGCAAAACAGGGGTATTACCGAGCCCCCAGCCTTAGTCCATAAAATAATTATTTTGAAATTTTTGTATTAAGACATTAGTCAAGCGATGACAAATCATTAACCCAATATATATTATTTTCTCGCTCCCCCACCTTACATAAAGCTCACCCAATCATGAATGAAAAAGAAATCATAGATTATCTAAGAAATGTTCAAAAATCCGCAGAAATAGAAGCAAAGATAAACGGCATAAATATTTGGGCACTTTTGGGCGCGGCAGCACTTATTGCTTGGCAACTTTTGGGCTCCATCGCGCTATGGGATGATATTTATGCCGAGCTGGCTCTACGCGCAACACTGTGTGCGCAAGCACTATATTTTTTGATTTCCCTTACTATACCAAGCAATTATCGCAAAGACGAACCTCGATACATCTCCACTTTCCGCGAAGATGCCTACACACCATTAATTGTAGGCGTCGTGGTATTGCTCCCGGTTTTTTTATATTGGCATTTTATCGGAAGTTCGCTCATCCTAATCCTCCCCGGACTGTTCGGATGCGTTGCCATGTGGATAAGTATAAGCACAATATGTCATTGGCTTAGAGGACCTCACGAGCACCAACTAGATAGACTTCCTAAATCCCACCTATCACTATCTCCCGTGCGCGATCACGTGGTTACTATTATTTTTATAATTTCATTCGGAGTCATGATCGCGAGTGAGCTAAAAAACATGATCCCTACCCTGGCCGTATTACCAGCGGAAGTAAGCAAGAGCTTATGTCTGGTCGCCGTCCTATATATGGTAATTTTGGCCATAATAGCAAAGCGCCAAAAAAATCATAGCATTTCGTGGACATATGGACTGGAAACCGATCTGTTGCTCAAATTAACAGCGCCTGAAGACGCACTAAAGCAAATCGAATACCGCCGCTTGGGCATCCGCCTTCAGGAAGTTATGAACAATTTTTTTAATGATTTGGATGAGACATTTGAAAAATTTGATTATGCTGTGAGACTATGCGCAGAGCAATTGAACACGGCTAGCCAAGTTCCCTCGTATGATGCCGAGGAACGTGCCGCGAGAAGTCAGCGAATAGCCAGCACAGCAGCCAGCCTAATTGCAGAGGCAGAGACAGAACTGGGCAAACTCATTGACTACTTGGATAGACTTGATATCAAACATAAGCTCGATAAGAGGTCGATAGCGCTTGTTTTGCGAAACATTCGAAAACGCCAAGAGGAGTATTCTTCGAAGGCAGTTCAAAAGAAGCGCGAGCTCCAGCTGTTGGTAGAACAATACGCACCTGAGCCTAGATCCAATAAAAACATTTAGAGACTATCGAACCGATATTAAGCTGAAATTTCTCTCGATCTAATTTTAGGCCTCTAGCTGTGCAACTGCAGGGATTCAAGCGCCTCAGCTTTTTTGGCCTGTAGGTCGCTTGCCAGTATGCTCTCCAGCACCCTCTTGATTTTTTATAGTGTCGCGAAAAATAGTGGGAGAACCTCAGAGTCTGACACTTTATTTATCTACCGTATAAAACTTCCGCGGAGCGTCAATTTTGTCTAATATCTACAAATATGCGGGTCCAGACACCTTGGATTTGATTGTTAAAGATAACGGTATTGCGACGCTGAAATGTTCGTACCCGAAGGATTTTAATGATCCGTTTGAACTCTTTCTCACAATTGATTATCAAACCGAGCCAGAGCTTCTTGCGTATTACGAAGAAATTATCGGAGAAATTCCACAACTACCAACGACGTGTTTTTCTCGCTCCCCTGCGGTCGCTCCTATGTGGGCACACTACGCGAACAATCTTCAAGGGTTTGCTATTCAGTTCGATGAACCCTTATTACAGGAAGGACTCCCCGATAGTGGATTCGGCAATGTGTCGTACCTTAGTGGGCCGTCAAAAGGTCTGTTAGATCTTTTAGAAAAGGCCTACACCCTACAAAAACCTAGATATATTGCATGGCTGCAACAAGGTGCTTTCCAAGCGGCATACTATACAAAGGCCGACTATTGGAACTACGAGAATGAACGGCGCATGATCGTCGGGGAAAGCGAAGTTCGATCAATCGGTAGCGTGATGTTGATGGATGCGCCTAAGGGCAGCGTTACCGCCCTCATAGCAGGCCCGCGCGCAAGTGGGGAGCTGTGCCGAAAGCTACAAGAAAAGGCGGATTTATTTGAATGTGAATATTTTCAAATGAAAATCGGGCGTAGCTCGATAACGCCATTTTTTTTAGATGCGGATGGTATCGCCTATCAATTTAACGGGCAGAATTTAGTGCTTGGCCGTGATTTGTGCGATGTTTGCCAAGAGCCCGTGCGAGTCGGGATGGCAACGTGCTCATGGTGCCGGATAAACAAATCGCATCGGGATGAGGCCGCCGGCCGAAATACATTTAGGATAATGGAGAATTATGGAATCCTGGATGGTTATTTGGAAAGTGTTCGACGAATGAATTCAAATAAATGAGCAATTTGGCTCAATTTCGTGATGCTTCTGCTTTTGTTTATTTGGATTTCGCCGATTTAATTTTTTGGATGCCGTTCGTTCCCGACATTCACTAAATATAGCAATGTTGCTGACTTGAGTGCTTCGGCGGACAGTGAAATTAACGGTGTCAGACTCTGCGGTTTCCCCACAAATTTATCGCAATCCTCCCGTGGGTTCAGCGGGTTTGAACGGTCTTTGCAAAAGGCCAAGCATTGACGCCTCAGTCAAAGTCAGCGCACGCTCGGTATAGATCATGGCCCCTAGCGTAAGCAACGAGATGGTTGGCCGGTCTTAGCGATTGTTGGATTCGTAGGGCGGTCTCAGTTTCTCGCGCTCGGCCAGTTTGCCCACCAGCCACAGCAGAAACGTTGCCAACGCGTGGATCAACAACAGAACCTGCAAGCGTGCCGCACCCGCACTTTGGCTGTCCTCGAACGAGAATCCGAACTGATGGGATTTCAAACTACGGAAGGTGCATTCGATGCTCATGCGCTTGCGGTAAATCTCAACAACCTCACGTGCGGTCGTCTCGATTAGCGACAACGATGCACACAGCAACCATTGCTCGCTTTCGCGCCGGGCGCAGACCTCGCTGTGGCTGCTGCGCTTTCGCTGCTTGAATTGTGTCAGGGCCTGGCGTTGCTGGGGCGGCTTGCGTTACAGCACGAGCCGCGCTTGCACAGAGCGCGCTCGGATCATTTCCTGCTCGCCCAGATCTGTAGGTCCAGAACTGGCTGCTGCGTAATCGTCCGTGCATCGACGCCACGGTTCTTGGCCTGAGCGCAGGAACGTGCGGCCACGGATGCGTCCTACCCAGTACCAGTTCAGCTGATTTAGATGACTGAACCAAGGCCCTCGGTCAACAAGAATTTGAGCGTGGTCAGAAATGTCTGTTCTACGTTCGGCGAGTTCTGATCGCGTAGCGGATACACGCTCTCGTAAATCGGCATGGCCGCGCCGCGGGTCGATAGTGCCGCTCGCAATACCAACCAACTGCGATCAGCCTCCAAATCAGACCAATCCACCAGGATCACGGGATGCTGGGCCTGGCCCATGAACTCGCGGCACAGCAGTTAATAGAACATGGGCGTTCGCCATGCAGATGGGTATTGCCCAGCAACCAGTCCATTCGCTTGACCCGATGCCGGATTGCCTGGCCGGCCGGTAAACCGCGCGCCAGTCAGCTTAGGGTCAGCCGGCGCGGTGTCATTGCACTTCGCACCGCGCTCATCAAGGCCTTGAGCCGACTCAGATGCAGGCTTAGGATCGTATCCTGAAGCAGTTTCTGCAATACTCCGACTGCGTGCATGGCCTGTCTTCCTTCAAACGGTTTGGTCGCCTGATGAAGGGTATAGGACTGGGGCCATGCACGCCCTGATCATCCAGCAGCGAATCGTTTGACTTCGCCCGTTATCTCAAGCTTCTGACTTTAAATGAATTTTCCTGAAAATTCATGGGAAAACCTCAGAGTCTGACATCTTTTTCATGCACATTAATGAAAGACGACAAAGTGCGCGAAGGGGCAAACATTTCACTAGTAAGTGTTATGCCGTAGTCTTCTAATATCCGCCGTTTAAAGGGAAATATTTATACATGCGCACCGCCCGCTCCGCTTCTTGCTCCGAAACACACTACATCATTTACCCGCTCAACCCTAGCTTATCAAACAGAATGCGATTACGTCGCTGAGCATTCCGCAGCAACCTATCGTATGAAATCACTTCAATGTATGCAGGAAGATTCGGGGGTTGAAAGTAATATCCCTCCCCATCAAAAGTCTCATGGGCAAAGCTCCGCAGACAGCGCTTTAACGACGGCGTAAGGTCAGCGATAAAATAACCGACAAATCTCAAATTTTTACCATTGATTTGGCGACCCGTGACTGAAGTTACCGAACCATCCCTCAATTCAAAGAAACGATCTGTAATTTGTCTTAATGGATCAGTAATTGAAAAATCATCTCGCTTCGGTCGCTTGAATTCGATTACAACGGCAGCGCCTGTAGCATCCTCAGAATCTGGCCCTACAGTAATTGCACGATCATAAAAGCATCCAATAATGTCAGGCTCTTTATTGGATGTACTCTCAAGACCTGGAATTGATTTCATCTTTTTGTCGGAAGCCAAAATCGAATGAAAACTAAGCCCCTCATCAATTACCCACAAATTCTGCTGATCTCTGAATATATCGACAGAAGTCTTTCCCATTGGAAAAACAAGATTATGTAGATCTTGTTCTAAAGCATATTTTTCATCGTTGGCCAATTTTTGCAACGATCTGTCCAGCAGATCCAAAATGACACGACGATGCACGATATATTTGGCCAACTGGGATTTTCCAAGCTCGTTTTCAGTTTCTGTATATTCTTCCAATCTTTGACGATAATCTGCTTCCAACCCATCGTCCAACAACTTGCGTATTTGCGAGCCTTCGGCGCGATGGTCGGATTCAATCTCTCGAAGCTCCCGCCACAATTCCGCCTCGATGGCATTTCTCCCTCCGCTAAATCTCACTCGCCGAAGGACACGAGCACGGTATTTTGTGTGTGACAGAATTCGATACTCAGGCATCTCTCGGACAAGCTCTTCCAATTGAGCTTCCCTTTTTGAGACAGTCTCGTCAATTTCCTTCCTGAATCTATCTCGCACAGTCTCCCCGATTTTTTCCAGAAGATCTGCTTTGTTAATTAGCTGTTCGTCTTCGAACTCACCGTTATCGCTCTGAAAAATTACGCTGGTACGCGTTAGATCCAAATGTCGATCTAGATAATCACCACTTACAAGCACCCGAAGCCCGTATGGTTTGCCATTCTCATCGAGCAGACGTTCAGGCATTTCTGTAGCAATTTTTCCAAGCTCTTCTTCGGTAACAGCCCTTCCGTTTCCGCACAACACAATCCGAGGCACCGCGTTTGCTCTATAACTCCGGACATAAGCTAGTTCGAAGGGATGCCCTAGATAGTTGATCGTATCTCGCGCCGTACGTGATCCAATACTGTCATCATACAAAGCCCTGAGATCTACTGTCCTGTCACCAGCTCGCACCGAGATTTTTGGCATCCGTCCCAACGCGAACAGCGGCAAAAAGTGCTCAATTATTCGTTCCGCTACTACTGTAGGATCCGACGGAAGAAATCTGACATATGTTTCACGAGCGCCCCTCAGACGAATAGCCGTTTGGCACGGCCCCACATATTCAGCCTTCGATTCGATCTGAACTTCATTGGCCGCATCAAAAGTGAAGCAAATGCGTTCGTATAGCCGATCACCATTTCCATACACACTCTCCACTTTCGCATCAGCGAAGACTTTCAGGAAGGTAAATCGGCCAAAACCCTTTCCGCCAATTCCGAGTTTTCGATTGCTATAGACCTTTTTAAAGGAAGCCAAATTATCGGCATGAAAGCCAGCGCCATTATCTGCAATGGCAATTTCGTCGACGGGCCAGGCTGCACCCTCCGTTTCTGGAGCGCCCAGCAGATCACGACGTTCGAATATATCGACTTCAATTACACCTTGCCGCGTATCGTCGTCGAACCGTTCGTCGATCGCATGCATGCTGTTTGAAACTGCTTCAAACAGCGGAATCATTGCCCGCTTGGCAGGCAGACCAATCGATCGAACCAGGTTTTCTACGTCGCTATCCACAGGCGTCCTCTTTTTGGCGTTGCTCTATTTCTCTTCGTAGCGGGCAAACCGTCAGATTTTCAACAAAGCGGTATTGCAAACTAATGTTCCATTGAGCATAGAGTGAAATATATCTCTGTTTACGTATCAGCGATAGTATATGTTTCGAAGCCAGCTTGAACCATTATGTGGAATTAGCAAATTCAGGGTTCGCACTGACATGGAGTCATCGACTGAGAACCTATTCGGATCTTACTTGTTTTCAAAGACATTTTTGAAAGAATCGCCGAACAACCATTGAAACCGCCTTACACTTTTCACACCTATAAACAATAACCGCCGATAAAACAAGGGCCGCAAATGCGGCCCTTTTTAAAACATAAAAACAGATTACTCTTTACGCACCCGCGCAATCAACCCATCCAGCTGCTTGAGCATCGTCTCAATCTCCTCAGCCGTCACATTCAACGCCGGCATGAAACGCAGCAGATTCGGACGCGGCGCATTCAACAGCAACCCAGCCGGAGCCAGATTACGCGCAGCTTCAACGATGGCGGGGCCGTCGTCGCGATCCATGATCAGAGCGCGCAGCAACCCCATCCCACGCTCGCCCTTCATGCCGTACTTAGCCGACAGCGCCAACAGCCCTTCGGACAACTGCTTCGCACGCGCATTGACCGACTCCATAAACCCAGGCGCAGCCAGCGCATCAAACACCGCCACCCCCACAGCCGCCATCAACGGATTGCCGTTATACGTGCCGCCCTGGTCCCCGTGCGAGAACACGCAGACTTCCTGACGCGCCAACAACGCCGCCAGCGGCACACCGCCACCAATCCCCTTGGCCAGCGTCATGATGTCCGGCACCACGTCCGACTGCTGATACGCAAACATCGTGCCCGTACGGCCCATGCCGGTCTGCACTTCATCCACAATGAATAGCAGCTTGTGCTCATCGGCCAGCTTGCGCAGGCCCTGCATGAATTCCTTGGTCGCGGGGATGACGCCAGCTTCGCCCTGGACGGGTTCCAGCATGATGGCGACGGTCTGATCATCAATCAGCTTGCGCACCGATTCAAGATCATTGATCTCCGCCTTCGGGAACCCTTCCACCTGCGGCGCGAACATCTTGTCCCAGCCCGGCTTGCCCGACGCGGACATCGTGGCCAGGGTGCGGCCGTGGAAGCCGTGGTTCATGGTGATGATCTTGTAGGCGCCTTTCTTGTTGACCTGGCCCCACTTGCGCGCCAGCTTGATGGCGCCTTCGTTGGCTTCGCCGCCGCTGTTGGCGAAGAAGACGCGGTCGAAGACCGAGGCGCCGGTCAGGCGCTGGGCCAGTTCGATGGACGGGAGGTTGTAGAACGCCGGAGACGGGTTCATCAGCAGTTTGGACTGCTCGAGCAGGGCTTTCTGCATTTCCGGGGCGCAGTGGCCCAGGGTGTTGACGGCCCAGCCCTGGACGAAGTCCAGGTATCGCTTGCCCGCGTGATCCTCCAGCCAGGATCCCTGGCCGCGCACGAACACGAGGTCCGGGCGGGAGGTGATCTCCATGAGGGCGTTGACGTTGAACTGGCTGAATTCCATGGCGGTTCCTGCTGAAATGGGAGGACAGGGGTTGAAAAGGGTGGGAAACGCTAAAAGGTGAATTTAGCACCGGCGCGGGAATGCTATCGTGACGCACCCCCTGCCGATCCGCCCCCGGGCCGCCCCAAAAGGGCCGCCAGCGCGGGGCTCTCTATTTTATGCAACAGGCGCGGCACTGCGCGGCGCCTTCTGTCGCTTTTTACTGACCGATCATGACAAGAATTCTTTCCAGTCTCGCCGCCGGCCTGGTGCTGGCCGCTGCCGCCACGGCGGCGCACGCTGAATATCCCGACCGCGCCATCCGCCTGATCGTGCCTTTCCCGCCGGGGCAGGCCACCGACATTTTTGCCCGGGCCCTGGCCGAAAAGCTGGGCACGGCGCTGAAACAGCCCATCGTGGTGGAAAACCGCGCGGGCGCGGGCAGCAATATCGGCATGGAGCAGGCCGCGCGCGCGACGCCGGACGGCTACACGCTGGTGATCGCGGGCTCTGCCGCGGCGGTGAACCAGACGCTGTACAAGACCATCAATTACAGCCTGACGAACGATTTTGCGCCGGTCTCGGGGGTGTTTTCGGTGCCGCTGATGTTCCTGGCGACGCCGGCGTCGGGGATTACGTCGCTCAAGCAATTGGTGACGCAGGCGCGCGCCAATCCGGGCGAGCTGGCCTACGCTAGCGCGGGGATCGGCGGCACGCAGCATTTGTCGGCCGAGATGTTCAAGGCGGCGGCCAATATCGATATCCGCCACATTCCGTACAAGGGCAGCGGCCCGGCGCAGGCGGATTTTCTGGGCCATCAGGTGCCGTTGATGGTGGATTCGGTGACGGCGGGCCTGCCGCACGTGCAGAGCAAGAAGGCGGTGGCGCTGGCGGTGACGACGGCCAAGCGCCTGCCGCAGTTGCCGGACGTGCCGACGGTGGCGGAAAGCGGTTATCCGGGCTTTGAGGCGATCGGCTGGGCGTCGGTGCTGGCGCCGCGTGATACGCCGCCGGCGATTACGAAGTACCTGAGCCAGCAGATCGGCCATGTGCTGGGCACGCCGGAAATGCAGAAGTTCTTCCGGGATCGTGGCGCGGAACCGATGCCGCTGACGCCCGAGGCCACCGGCACGTTCATCGCGGGCGAGGTGGACAAGTGGGGCAAGGCTGTGAAGCAGTCCGGCGCACAGGTGGACTGACGGCGAGTGAAATAGGACGGGTCGCAGGCGTTTGCCCCATGGGCGCTGCGACCGGCCCGCCCGCCAATGCGTGGCTGGCCAGCCATCAATGCGACGAGCAGCGGCCGCATGGCGTGACGTCCTGCGGCCGCTGCCGTTCGCCCAGCCGGCAGCGCAACGCCGCCGGCTTGCCCCGGGTCAGGTGTTGTCTTTCACCGTGGGGGTCGGCCCGTTGGTCTTGACGGACGCAATGCCGTTATCCCGGGCCGAGGTGCTGGAATACATTTCGCTGCGGCCAAGGGTCTGGCCGTTGGATGCGGTCAAGGTGAAGTAGGGCGAGTTGTCGGAGGCGGTCTTGCGCTGATAGCGCGCGTCGATGGGCGAGTTCTGCTGCACCGAGCGGATGCCTTCCTGTGCGCTGGCCTTGGTGGTGTAGCGCTCGCTGGTAAGTATGACTTCGTGGTTCGCGGCTTTCAGATTGAACAGGTACTGGTCGCCACTGCGCTTCAAATCGTAGTAACCACTCATGGAAATCTCCGGTCAGGGGATGGATTCAAGAATTGGCCAATACTGCGATGCGTGCGTTGTGAACGCCGGGCCATCGTAATGGATGTGCCGCCCAGGGGAAATAGCGGCGCAGGTTCCAAACCGGTGCGCGCCATGCGCCGGGACGACGCGTCACGCACCAATCGGGTGCACATTCAGCGGCCCGCTACGCCGTGCTCCCGGCGGCGGCGAAATGGCACGGAACTTGCTTTTCCAGTTTTGTATACCGAATTGGTGTGCAACGCCGAACCCCGCTCTTGGGACGGCGCGCCCTGGAGAGTTCCTCATGAAGCGTAGAACCCTGTTGCTGTCCCTTTGCACCGCCGCCACGCTGCTGGCCGCGCCGCTTACGCATGCCGACACGCTGGACGATATCGTCAAGAGCGGCACCATCAAGATCGCCGTGCCGCAGGACTTTCCGCCGTTTGGGTCGGTGGGCGCGGACATGAAGCCGCTGGGCTACGACATCGATACCGCGGCGCTGATCGCCAAGCAGCTGGGCGTGAAGCTGGAACTGGTGCCGGTGACCAGCGCCAACCGGGTGCCGTACTTGCAGACGCGCAAGGTGGACCTGGTGATTTCCAGCCTGGGCAAGAATCCGGAACGCGAGAAGGCGATCGACTTCTCGGACGCGTATGCGCCGTTCTTCAATGGCGTGTTCGGCCCGGCGGACCTGAAGGTGGCGTCGGCCGCGGACCTGGCGGGCAAGACTATCGGCGTGACGCGCGGTGCGGTGGAAGACATCGAGCTGACCAAGATTGCGCCGCCCACGGCCACGCTCAAGCGCTATGAAGACAACAACGGCACCATCACGGCCTTTCTGTCGGGGCAGGTGCCGCTGATTGCGACGGGCAACGTGGTGGCCGCGGCGATTCTGGCGCGCAACCCGCCCAAGAAGCCCGAGACCAAGTTCCTGATCAAGGATTCGCCCTGCTACATCGGCCTGAACAAGGACGAGCCGAAGCTGCGCGCCAAGGTCAACGAGATTCTGGCGGGCGCCAAGCGCGACGGGTCGCTGGCGGCGATTTCGAAGAAGTGGCTGGGCGCCGACCTGCCCAAGGATCTGTAAGGCAGGCGCGAGCGCCGGGGCGCCCTGATGGCTTATCAATTCGACTTCGCTTCCATGCTGGACTACACGCCGGTGCTCATCAAGGGCATCGGCGTGACGGTCGAGCTGATCGCCTTTGGCGCCGTGGCCGGGGTGGCGCTGGGCATCGGCTGCGCGTGGGCGCGCACGCACGGTCCGCGCTGGCTGCGCGTGCCGGTCGCCGCATATGTGGAGGCGGTGCGCAACACGCCTTTTCTGATCCAGCTGTTCTTCGTGTTTTTTGGCCTGCCGTCGCTGGGCATCCAGCTGGGCGAGATGCAGGCGGCCTGTCTGGCGATGGCGTTGAACCTGGGCGCCTACAGCGCCGAGATCATCCGCGCGGGCATCGATGCCACGCCCAAGGGCCAGTACGAGGCCGGCGCGAGCCTGGCGATGACGCGCGGGCAGGTGTTCCGGCACATTGTGCTGAAACCCGCGCTGGCGCGCATCTGGCCGGCGCTGTCGTCGCAGATCGTGATCGTGATGCTGGGCTCGGCGGTGTGTTCGCAGATCGCGGCCGAGGACCTGACGTTTGCGGCCAACTTTATTCAGTCGCGCAATTTTCGGGCGTTTGAAGTGTATTTCGTGACGACCGGCATCTATCTGGCGCTGTCGGTGCTGCTACGCCAACTGCTGCGCATGACGGGCAAGCGGCTGTTTCGCAAGGCGGTGCGATGATCGAATTCTCTACCTGGGACATTGTCCGCAACCTGCTGCTGGCCGCGCGCTGGACCATCGTGCTGTCGCTGGTGGCGTTCGTGGGCGGCGCGTTGATGGGGTCGCTGGCGCTGATGATGCGCACTTCGCGCGTGACGCTGATGCGGCGCATCAGCTGGGCCTACATCGAACTTTTTCAGGGCACGCCGCTGTTGATGCAGCTGTTCCTGGCGTTCTTCGGGCTGTCGCTGGCGGGCATCGAGGTGCCGCCGTGGCTGGCCGCGGGCGCGGCGCTGACGCTGTGGTCGGGGGCCTTTCTGGCCGAGATCTGGCGCGGCTGCGTCGAGGCGATTCCGAAAGGACAGTGGGAAGCCTCGGCCAGCCTGGCGCTGGGCTACGTGCAGCAGATGCGCTACGTGGTGCTGCCGCAGGCGCTGCGCATCGGTGTCGCGCCTACCGTCGGCTTTGCGGTGCAGATCGTCAAGAGCACGGCGCTGACCTCGATCATCGGTTTCACCGAGCTGTCCAAGGCCAGCACGGTGATCACCAACGCCACCTTCAGCCCCTTCACCGTCTATGCCTGCGCCGCGCTCATCTACTTTGCGCTGTGCTGGCCCCTGTCGCGCCTCAGCCTTAGGCTGGAAAGGAAGTTGCATGCCCCTCATCGCCCTTGAAGACGTCCGCAAGAAGTTCGGCGACAACGAAGTCCTGAAAGGGGTGACGTTGCGCGTGGAGCCCGGCGAGGTGATCGCCATCATCGGCAAGAGCGGCTCGGGCAAGAGCACGCTGTTGCGCTGCGTGAACGGGCTGGAACAGATCGACAGCGGCGCCATCATGGTGGCTGATGCGCAGTTGGGCGACGACGAGCTGCGGCTGCGAGCCTTGCGGCTGAAGGTGGGCATGATCTTTCAGCAGTTCAACCTGTTTCCGCACCTGACGGTGGGACGCAACGTGATGCTGTCGCCGATGGTGGCCAAGCGGCTGCCGGAAGCGCAGGCGGCCGACCTGGCGCGCGCCATGCTGACGCGCGTGGGCTTGGGTCACAAGTTCGATGCGTGGCCCGAGGAATTGTCGGGCGGACAGCAGCAGCGCGTGGCGATTGCCCGCGCGCTGGCGATGCAGCCGCTGGCGCTGCTGTGCGATGAAATCACGTCGGCGCTGGACCCGGAGCTGGTCAACGAGGTGCTGGCGGTGGTGCGCGAGCTGGCCGCCGACGGCATGACGCTGTTGATGGTGACGCACGAAATGCGCTTTGCGCGCGAGGTCTGCGACCGCGTGGTGTTCATGCACCAGGGCAGGGTGCACGAGATCGGTCCGCCCGAGGAATTGTTCACGTCGCCGGCAACGCCAGAGCTGCGGCAGTTTCTGGGGATGACGGACCTGGCGCGCTAGCCAGGCGCCCGGCGCCGACGCATCGCGGCGCCGGCCCCAGGCAACCGGGTATCAACGCGAGAAGCCGCGCGCCGAGATTTCCCAGATGTCCTGCACGATGCCGTCGCGAACCACCACCAGGCCGTCGTGCAGGTTGAAGGTGGGGTCCACGTGCGACGGCACCAGCAGCAGCGTGTCGCCCAGCGCGGGGGGCTGCGTGCCTTCGGCGACACGCACCACGCCGTGCTCGTCGTTGATGGCCGCGTACTTCAGGCCCGGCGTGCCGTGGATCGCGGGCGGGCCGCATTCGGCGGTGGTGGACTTCAAGCCCGCGTCCAGGATGACGCGGCCGGGCGCGGGCGTGCTCATCACGGTCGACAGCACGAACAGGCTGTTCTTGAAGGTGAGCGGGCCGTCCCAGTCGTTGGCGCCATAGTCGCCGTCCATGAAGGCATACGACCCGGCCTGCAGCTCGGTGAAGACGCCGCTGGCGGCGTCGAATTCGGCGCTGCCGGTGCCGCCGCCCGTGATGGTGTCGCAGGCAATGCCGCTTTCCCGCAGCAGCAGCTGGTACGAGGCGGCGATGCGCGCGGCCTGGCGGCAGACCTCGGCGCGTTCCTGACGGGTACGGAAATGCTGCACCGACCCGTGATAGGCCTGCAGGCCGGCGAATTCCACGCCCGGCAGCGCCCGCGCCTGTTGCGCCAGCGCCAGCACCGTGGCGTCGTCGGACACGCCGCAGCGGCCCTGGCCGACGTCCACTTCCACCAGCACGTCGACCTGGGCGCCCGCGGCGGCCATGGCCTGCGAGATCTGCGCCAGGTTGGCGGCATTGTCGACACAGACACTGATCTTGGCGGCGCGCGCCAGCTGGGCCAGCAGCTTGAGCTTGGCCGGGCCGACCACTTCGTTGCTGATGTGGATGTCGCGGATGCCGGCGGCCACGAAGGGCAGGGCCTCGCTGACCTTCTGGCAACAGATGCCGCGCGCGCCCAGCGCCAGCTGGCGCAGCGCGATCTCGGGGCATTTATGAGCCTTGGCGTGCGGCCGCAGCGCGACCTCGTGGCGGTCGGCCCAGGCCTGCATGGCGCGCAGGTTGGCTTCGAAGGCGGCCAGGTCCAGCACCAGACTGGGCGTGTCGACGCTGGCCAAGGGGTCGCCAACCTGGGCGGGCGGGGGCAGCGCGATGCCGCGTATGACTTCCTGGGACATCTGGACACTCCGTTATCTGCTGTACGAAAGAAGTCGCCACCCCCAGGTAAACGATAGCCCTGCAAGCATTGGCTGGGGGGTGCCGCCATGCCAGAATTTCACCACAAATAGAGCCCCCCACGGCGGGCCCGCGACAAGCGGGCCTTTTGCTCGATAAGGGGGGCCAGGCCCCGAAACGGCAACGCAGCGCAAAGCATGCCCCTTATCGAACCCTGGAGAAGCTCGCATGAAATCAAAAAGCTGGATCACCACCCTGGCCTTGGCGTTGTCCCTGACGGCCGCGGCCGGCGCGGCGCAGGCGCAGCAGTTCTTCCGCATCGGCACCGGCGGCACCGCCGGCACCTACTATCCCATCGGCGGCATCATCGGCAACGCGGTATCGCAGCCTGGCAAGCTGATCGCCACGGCGGTGGCGTCCAACGGCTCGGTCGCCAACATCAACGGCATCATCGGCGGGTCCTTTGAGGCGGGCTTCACCCAATCCGACGTGGCGTTCTGGGCCTACAGCGGCACCGGCACCTTCGAAGGCAAGCCCAAGGCCCAAGACCTGCGCCTGATCGCCACGCTGTATCCGGAAAGCATCCACCTGGTGACGCGCAAGGGCGCGGGCATCAAGGGCGTGGCGGACCTGAAGGGCAAGCGCGTGTCGATGGACGAACCCGGCTCTGGCACCCTGGTCGACGTGCGCCTGATCCTGGGCGCCTATGGCCTGACCGACAAGGACATCAAGGCCGAATACCTCAAGCCCAACCAGGCGGGCGACAAGCTCAAGGACGGCGGGCTGGATGCGTTCTTCTTCGTGGGCGGGGCCCCCGCCGGCGCCATCGCCGAACTGGCGTCCACGGGCGGCATCGAACTGGTGCCGCTGGTGGGACCGGAAATCGACGCGCTGCGCGCCAAGCAGGAGTTCTTCACGCCCGACGTGATCGCCGCCAACACGTACCAGAACGTGCCCGAAGTGAAGACCATTTCGGTCAACGCGCAGATGGTCACATCGGCCAAGATCCCCGAGCAGACCGTGTACGAGGTGACCAAGGCGCTGTACAGCGACGCCACCCGCAAGACGCTGGACTCGGGCCATGCCAAGGGCAAGCTCATCACGCGCGACAACGCGGTCAAGGGCGCCGGCATTCCGTTCCATCCCGGCGCCGAGAAGTTCTACAAGGAAGTCGGCCTGCTGAAGTAGGCCCTGGCCCCCAAGCCTGTCCGTCACAACCCGCGCGTATCGCCGCGCGGCGTAGGGGCGGGGCCGCAAGGCCCCGCCCGCGATGCATTTCCCGAGAACCACGGCTATGGAAATAGACCACCAGAAGACCCAGCAATTGGCGGAGAAGTACGACTCGGAAATCCGCTTTCGCCCGCTGGACAAGACCGCCACGTGGATCGTGTCCGGCCTGCTCGTCACGCTGTCCCTGTTCCACTACTACACGGCGGGTTTCGGCCTGCTGCGCGAAGCCACGCACCGCGGGGTGCATCTGGCGTTCGTACTGAGCCTGATCTTCCTGGTGTTCGGGTTTTCCAAGTCGCACTACCAGCGCGAGCCCCGTTCCACCTGGTATGCGCCGGGCGGCATTCCGCTGTATGACTGGCTCATTGCCGTGGCGCTGGCGTTGTCGGTGCTGTATATCCCATACATCTTCGAGGACCTGGCCTTCCGGGTGGGCAACCCGATGCCCCTCGATGTCTTCATGGGTTCGATCCTGCTGATCGGCCTGCTCGAAGCCACGCGCCGCGCCATGGGCTGGCCCCTGCCCATTATCGCCATCGTGTTCATGGCCTACGCCATGTTCGGGCCGTATTTCCCCGGGCTGCTCAAGCATGCGGGCAACAACTGGTCCCAGATCGTCAACCACATGTACCTGACCAGCCAGGGCGTGTACGGCGTGGCGGTGGGCGTGGTGGCCACGTATGTCTTTCACTTCGTGCTGTTCGGCGTGCTGGCCACGCGCATCGGCCTGGGCCAGCTGTTCCTGGACGTGGCGTCCACCATCGCGGGGCGCTATGCCGGCGGGCCGGCCAAGGTGTCGGTGTTCGGCTCGGCCATGTTCGGCATGCTGTCGGGCTCATCGGTGGCCAACGCGGTCACGGTGGGGTCGCTGACCATTCCCGCGATGATCCGCGTCGGCTATCCGCGGCATTTCGCCGCCGGCGTCGAGGCGGCCAGCAGCACGGGCGGGCAGATCACGCCGCCCATCATGGGCGCGGCGGCATTCCTGATGATCGAATTCCTGGGCATTCCGTACCAGCAGATCGCCATCGCCGGCATCTTCCCGGCGTTCCTGTATTTCTTCGGCATGTTCATGCAGGTGCACTTCGAGGCCAAGCGCGAAGGGCTGCGTGGGCTGACCGAAGCCGAAATGCCCAAGCTCAAGCAGTCGTTCAAGATGCGCTGGCCGACGCTGATTCCGCTGTTCCTGCTGATCGGGGTGCTGGCCAGCGGCCGCACGCCGTACCTGGCGGCGTTTGCCGGCATTACCGGCTGCATTGTGGTGGGGCTGCTCAATCCGTTCCAGCGGCTGCGCTGGCGCGACCTGTACGAAGCGTTCGAGACCGGCGCGAAGTATGCCCTGGCCGTCGGCGCGGCGGCAGGCACGGTGGGCATCGTGATCGGCGTGGTGACGTTGACCGGCGTGGGCTTCAAGATCTCGTACATCGTGATCGCCGCCTCGCAGGCGCTGGCCGGCGGCGCCGCGATGGTCATTCCCGACGCGCTGGCCGACTTGCAGTCGCTGACGCTGATGGCCGCATTGATCATGACGGGCATCGTCTGCATCCTGATGGGCTGCGGCGTGCCCACCACCGCCAACTACCTGATCATGGTCGCGGTGGCCGCGCCCACGCTGGTGCAGTTGGGCGTGCAGCCGATCGCGGCGCACTTCTTCGTGTTCTATTTCGGCATCCTGGCCGACATCACACCGCCGGTGGCGCTGGCGGCCTACGCGGCGGCGGGCATGGCGGGCAGCGATCCGTTCAAGACCGGCAACACGGCGTTCAGGCTGGGCATCACCAAGCTGATCGTGCCCTTTGTGTTCGTGTTCTCGCCGTCGCTGCTGATTTCCGTGCAGGGCTTCACCTGGTACGACTTTTTCGTGACGCTGTTCGGCTGCATGGTCGGGCTGGTGCTGCTGTCGGCGGCATTCTCGCGCTACATGCTGGTGGGCATGAAAAGCTGGGAACGCTGGCTGTGCACCGTGGGCGCGTTGCTGACCATCATTCCGGGCCTGGCGAGCGGGCTGGTGGGGCTGGCGATCTGCATCCCGGTGTTCCTGCGCCAATTCGCGCAGCTCAAGCTACAGGCCGTTCCCAAGACAGCCGAAGGCGTGGGTCCTTAAGGGGGACACGACACGGGCGCGGGGCGTTAAAAAGGGGCAGACCCTTAAAGGCTGCCCCTGGCGTAGGGGAATCGCTAATTTTGTCAGCATCGGGGCGCAGAATGTGTGACTGTAGCGGGCCGGCGACGGCCCGCGTCATTCCGCCTTTTCGCCGGTTGCCCGGCTAAATAAATCAGCGTAAAGTAAAATTCATGTTTGCTGGTCTGCCGATATGCGGGCCGACTGTGCAAACAGGCACAAAACTGCGCCATATGTTCGATATCCTGGTTTATCTGTTCGAGAATTACTACACGCCGCAAGCCTGTCCTGCCGCTGACGTGCTGGCCAAACGGCTAGCCGCTGCCGGGTTCGAGCACGAAGACATCGATGATGCGCTCGGGTGGCTATACGGCTTGGCCGAAACCACCGAACGTTGCGTCGATCTCGCCACGGCGCCTACCACCGGCACCCGGATCTACACCGATAACGAATACCAGCAGCTCGGCACCGAATCCATCGGCTTCATCGCCTTCCTGGAATCGGCTGGCGTGCTGCCCGCGCCGCTGCGCGAAATCGTTATCGACCGGGGCCTGGCGTCACCGGAAAGCCCGGTGCCGCTGGACAAGATCAAGATCATCGCCCTCATGGTTCTCTGGAGCCAGGAAGCCGAGATCGACAATCTGGTCCTGGAAGAGCTGCTCGACGAAGACGGCGTGCGCCTGCTGCACTAAGGCGCCGCTCCCCGCCAGGACCTGCTCGCCGACGGCGTTGCGTGCATCCGCGCGCGGCGCCGTCATGCCTTGCCCCCGCCGTAACCCCGTTACCCCGTCCGCCGCACCGTGACCTACACCGGCCGCTTCGCCCCCAGCCCCAGCGGCCCGCTGCACGCGGGGTCGCTCGTGGCCGCCCTGGCCAGCTGGCTGGATGCGCGCGCGCACGGCGGCCGCTGGCTGCTGCGCATCGAAGACGTGGACACGCCACGCACGATGCCCGGCGCGGCCGACATCATCATGGCGCAATTGCGGGCCCTGGGCCTTTATTGGGACGGCGAGGTCATCTGGCAATCGCAGCGTGGCCAGGCCTACCAAGCGGCCTTCGATGCGCTGGCGGCGCGCGGGCTGGTCTACGGCTGCGGCTGCACCCGGCGCGAAATCGCCGATTCGGCGTTACGCGGCCAGGCCGCCCCCGGCGCGGATGGTGAACGCCCCTATCCCGGCACCTGCCGCCATGGCTTGCCGCCCGGCCGCCAGGCCCGGGCCTGGCGCCTGGTGATACCCGATGGGCTGGAACGCTTTGAAGACCGCTGGCTGGGGCCGCAAGAGCAGGACGTGGCCCAGGCCGTAGGCGATATCGCCTTGAAGCGCGCGGACGGCCTGTGGGCCTATCAGCTGGCCGTGGTGGTGGACGACGGGTTCCAGGGCGTCACCGACGTGGTGCGCGGCGCCGACCTGCTCAGTTCGACGGCGCGCCAGCGGGTGCTGGGCCGGCTGCTGGACCTGCCCCCGGTGCGCTATCTGCATGTGCCGCTGATCCTGGATCCCGCCAGCGGCCTGAAACTATCCAAGCAGAATGGCGCCCCGGCCATCGATACCCACGCGCCCCTGGCGTCGTTACAGGCCGCCTGGCACGCCTTGGGTTTTGCGCCCCTGGCGGCTGATGGCGTCGAGGCCTTCCTGGGCGAGGCGACGGCGCGCTGGGCGGCGCGCTTTCCCTAGGCCTGTTAACACTAAAGGAGCCCCGCGCAGGCCAGTAATCGGTCGCCAGACTAGGCGCGGTCGCCGCCGCCCGGCTGGGTTTGCGCCCAAGCGGCCGCGTCGCCGCGGCCCGCTCGTCATAGCGGTTGCAGATCTTCGCCCAGCATGCGCACCAGCAACGCCTCGCCATTGTCGGCCACGCGCAGCTCGCCGAACTTGGCGACCTCGTAGCGCTTGGCCTGGCCTTCCGGGAAGAAATAGGCGTTGGTGACGATGCGCACGCTGTTGTCACGGACGCGGTAGCGCAGCGGCACTTCGGCCTCGGAATGCGGCTTCGCGTCGGGCTGGATCCGCACCGGCTGCCCCACGCCGCGCGCATCGACCGTCAGCATCACGTAGCCGTCGGGTTCGAAGCCCATCACCGAGTCGTCGTCCTTGCGATCGCCGCCCAGGCGCAGGCGGGTGACTTCACGGCCGGCGGCGAAATTGAGCGCCATGTAGTCGCCCTGCATCAAAGAACGGGGGTCGACCGGCGCCAGCTCCAGGATCACCACCTTGCCGGTGGCCAGCAGCTTTTCGCGCTGCCAGATGCCGCCGTTGGCCACCACCAGCACCAGCGCCAGGCCGCCCAGGATGGCCAGGGTGCGCCAGCGCAGGGCGCCGGACACGGGCGGCAAGGGCACCCGCCGCGACGGCGCCTGGGTGCGCATCAGCCGCGGCACCAGCCACACCAGCACCCGCAGCACGAACAGCAGCACGGCGGCGCCGCCCAGCCACAGGGCTTTTTGCAGAAGCGGCACATCCAGCTGGTAATAATAGATACCCAGGTACGCCAGCAGGCTGAGCACGCCGAACAACGCCACCCGCGGCTGGTTCATGCCAAAGCCCAGCAGCAGCCAGGCCAACGCGAAGGCCACGCCCGGGCTGGGCAGCCAGAACAGGGCCAGCAGCAAGAGGGCAATGGGCACGCCCCAGGTGACGCCGGCCGTGAGCACATGGCGCCGGGGCCACAGCACCGCCAGGGCCGCCGCGGCGGGCAGCAGCGCCCCCGCGCACACCAGCACCGCGGTCTGCGGATTCAGTTGCCACATGACCGGCAGTTGCTGGATCGCCAGGCCGCTGGCCAGCCAGACCATGCCCTGCACCGACAGCAGGAACGCCCAGGCCAGCGGCTGCAGCGTGTGGCTGCGCTTGCCGCCCAGGCGATGGGCCACCGTCAGGAGCACCGCGGTGGCCCAGGCGCCAGTGACGGCGATGGGCAGCCAGACGAAGGCGGCATGCGCCATGTCGAAGTCCAGCAGGGCGTCCAGCATGTCGCGGCGCATCAGGTCCGGCGCCAGGGTGCGCCAGATCAGGCCGGCGCCGGCCATGGCGATGAGCAGGCCGCTGAGAAAGCGCAGGATCACGTCCGGCCCCAGCACGTAGACGGCCGTGGCCAGCAACATCACGAACAGGCAGGCATTGGCAAACGAGGTCGAGCTGGACATGCCGTAGATGATGAGGATCTGCCCGGCGAAGGCCATGGCCGTGCCGCACTGGCGCCAGAACGGCCCGGCGTCGCTGCGCAGCACCGCCACGCCGGCGGCGCACAGCACCAGCCCGGCGATCAGCGCGCCTTCCTCTGAATTGATCACGCCGGAGAACGCCACGAACACCAGCAGCAACAACGTCGCCAGCCAGGCGCTCAGGCCCAGCAGGCACTGCACGTACCAGGGCGGTTCGGTATGCGGCACCGCGGGCGGCGCGACTTGGGCGACGGGCTCGCCCGCCTCGGCGGGGTCGACCGCAATGCCGGCCGAGGCGACGGCCGGCTCGGAATCGGCGGGCGCGGCCGCCACTTGCGGCGGCTGGGCCAGTCCGCGCAGCCAGCGCGCGGCCCAGACGGCTTCAGCCATCAGCAGCGCCGCCAGGGGCAGGGCCGCCCAGACGCCGGGTTCAAGACGCAGCAGCCATTCGCCCACTACCCGCAGCGACACGCAGATGACGCCAGCGGCCAGCATGGCCAGGATGACCAGGTCGCGCCGGCCCCGCTGGTAGTAAAAGCCCAGGCCCAGGGTGACGGCCAGCCAGGCGATGCCACTGGTGACGCCTGCGCTGCGGCCGATGAAGGCGTCGGACATCAGCGACATGACCAGCACGCTGATTGTCAGCGCGGCCAGGACGCGCGGACCGATGAGCGTGCTGGCGCGCCAGCGGCGGGCGGCGATTTCCCAGCCCAGCAACATCAGCAGGTTCAGGGCGGCGATGAACAGGCTGGCCAGGCCCGGCCCGCCCAGGATCAACCACCAAGTGAAGGCGCGTTCGCCCAGCCACAGGACCAGCGCCACGTTCATCACCAGCGCCCACAGCAGCCAGACGGCCTGACTGGCGGCGGCCAGCGCCCAGGGCAGCAGCAGGACCGCCCACCAGGCGAACAATTCCCAGGTATCGGCGCCAGTCTGGTAAGTTTGGCCTAATAACGCGAGCAAGGCGCCCAGCAATATGCCGGCTAGGGCCAGCAGCGCGCCGGGAATGCTGCGGCGCACGCCAGGGGTACCGCGCAGACGCAGTCCGGCCCAGGCCGCGGCCAGCGCGCTGAGAGCCAAAAGGCCCTGCACGCCCGCAAAGCGCTGCACTTTTGTCATGTCTTGCCAGTTGGCCGCGACCCAGCAAACCGCGGCGCTGCCGAGCAGCAAAACGCCTAGCCACAGCGTGCTTCGCGCCAGGAATTGACGCCAAGCGTGCAGTTCGGATCCCGCTTGTCTTTCAGTGCCGACTTGCATCTGGCGAATCTCCGATCTTATTATCCGCGCTACTAAGGCGGGACTACCGCCACTGGATACACATGAATAAAACGCTGATTATTGCCGAGAAGCCCTCGGTGGCCCTTGATATATCACGCGCCTTGGGAGGCTTTGCGCGCGAGGGCGACTATTTTGAAAGCGAACGTTACGTACTCGCGTCCAGCATAGGCCATCTGCTGAGCTTGGTGGCGCCCAATGATCCGGTCAAGGGAAAGTGGAGCTTCACGCACCTGCCCGTGATTCCGCCCGAATTCGAACTGGGCCCGACCGACAAGAAGTCGGCCGAACGCCTGAAACTGCTGGTCCGCCTGGCCAAGCGCAAGGACGTCGATGCCATCATCAACGCCTGTGACGCGGGGCGCGAGGGCGAACTGATCTTCCGCTACATCATTCAGTACGCGGGGGTGAACAAGCCCATCCAGCGCCTGTGGCTGCAATCCATGACGCAGGCCGCCATCCGCGAGGCCTTCGCCAACCTGCGCGACGACAGCCAGCTCAAGCCGCTGGAGGCCGCCGCGCGCTCGCGCGCCGAGGCCGACTGGCTGGTGGGCATCAACGGCACGCGCGCCATGACCGCCTTCAACAGCAAGGACGGCGGCTTCTTCAAGACCCCCGTGGGCCGGGTGCAGACCCCCACGCTGGCGATCGTGGCCGAGCGCGAAGAGCGCATCCGCCGTTTCGTGCCGCGCGACTATTGGGAAGTGCGCGCCACCTTCGTCGCGGCCGCCGGCCTGTACGAAGGCCGCTGGATCGACCCGGAATTCAAGAAAGACGACCGCGACCCCGAAAAACGCGAATCGCGCCTGTGGTCGCAAGCCGCCGCCCAGAGCGTGGTGGCCGCCTGCCGCGACCAGCCGGGCAATGTCACCGAGGAATCCAAGCCGTCGACCCAGATGTCGCCGGCCCTGTACGACCTGACGTCGCTGCAGCGCGAGGCCAACGGCCGCTTCGGCTTTTCGGCCAAGACCACCCTGGCGCTGGCCCAGACCCTGTACGAACGCCACAAGGCGCTGACCTACCCGCGTACCGATTCGCGCTACCTGCCCGAGGACTACATCGCCACGGTGCAGGAAACGATGCGGGCGCTGGCCAAGGGCGGCTCGAACGCCGTGGGCGGCCTGTCGCGCCACGCCGAAACCGTGGTCAGCCAGCACTGGGTCAAGCCGAACCGCCGCATCTTCGACAACAAGAAGGTGTCGGATCACTTTGCCATCATCCCCACGCTGCAGATCCCGCATGACCTGAGCGAAGCCGAGGCCAAGCTGTACGACCTGGTGCTCAAGCGCTTCCTGGCGGTGTTCTTCCCGGCGGCCGAATACCGCGTCACCACCCGCCTGACCGAAGTGCAGGGCCACCGCTTCCGCACGGACGGCAAGGTACTGGTCAATCCGGGCTGGCTGGCCGTCTACGGCAAGGAAGCCCAGGGCGAAGACGCCAACCTGGTGCCGGTGGGCGACGGAGAAACCGTCCGCACCGAGGACGTCGAAGCCGTGGGCCTGACCACCAAGCCGCCGGCGCGCTTTAACGAAGGCACGCTGCTGTCGGCCATGGAAGGCGCCGGCAAGCTGGTGGACGACGAAGAATTGCGCGAGGCCATGTCCGAGCGCGGCCTGGGCACGCCGGCCACCCGCGCGGCCATCATCGAAGGCCTGCTCAACGAGGTCTACCTGCGCCGCGAAGGCCGCGACCTGGTGCCCACCGCCAAGGCGCGCCAGCTGATGACGCTGCTGTCCGGCCTGGACGTGTCCGAACTGACCTCGCCCGAACTGACCGGCGAATGGGAACACAAGCTCAAGCAGATCGAGCAGGGCGCGCTGGACCGCCAGGCCTTCATGCGCGAGATCGCCCAGATGACCCAGGTCATCGTCAAGCGCGCCAAGGAATACGAGCGCGACACGGTGCCCGGCGACTACGCCACGCTGCAGACGCCGTGCCCCAAGTGCGGCAACGTGGTCAAGGAAAACTACCGCCGCTACGCCTGCACGAACTGCGACTTCTCGATCGGCAAGCACCCGGGCGGGCGCACGTTCGAAATTCCGGAAGTCGAGGAACTGCTGGCCAAGCGCGAAATCGGCCCGCTGCAAGGCTTCATCAGCAAGATGGGCCGGCCATTCGCCGCCATCCTGCGCATCAGCGACGAGTACAAGCTGGAATTCGACTTCGGCCAAAGCGACGAGGACGACAACGAAGCGGTGGACTTCTCCGGCCACACGCCGGTGGGCAGTTGCCCCAAGTGCCAGTCGCGGGTGTTCGAGCACGGCATGAGCTACGTCTGCGAGAAGTCGGTCGGCCCGGAAAAGACCTGCGACTTCCGCTCGGGCAAGGTCATCCTGCAGCAGGAAATCTCGCGCGAGCAGATGGAAAAGCTGCTGACCAACGGCCGCACCGACCTGCTGGACGGCTTTGTTTCCAGCCGCACCAACCGCAAGTTCAAGGCTTTCCTGGTGCGCCAGCCTGACGGCAAGATCGGCTTCGAGTTCGAGCCGCGTCCGGAGAAACCCGGCCGCGCCCCGAGCAAGACGGCAACGAAGACGGCGACCAAGACGGCCACCAAGACCGCTGCCAAGAAGGCGCCGGCCAAGAAGGCGGCCGTCAAGAAGACCGCAACAAAGACCGCAACCAAGACGGCCACCAAAACGGCCGCCAAGAAAGCGGTGAAGAAAGCCGCGCCCAAGAAGACCGCGGCCTAACGCCGCGACGGACGCCGCGCCTGTCGTGCGCGGCACCACGGAAACGCCCGGGCGACCGGGCGTTTTCCATTGTTGGACCGGAACCGCTGCGGTATTGTTGTCGCCAAACAGCGGTAACCCAATCAACGCCGAGGATGACATGAGCACCCGCCCCCAATTCACTACCCGCCGCCGTGTGCTGGCCGCTGCCGGCGCGCTTGCCGGCTTCAGCCTGCTCGATGGCCGCGTGGCCTTCGCCCAGCCCAAGCTGGGCCGCGTCGTCTACGGCCAGGGCAGCATCGACCCGTTCTTTGCCGCGGGCTACGTTGCGCTCAAGAAAGGCTACTTCGGCGACGCCGGCCTGGAAGTCGAATATCTGAATTCGCAAAGCGGCCCGCGCACCAACCAGCTGCTGGCGGCCGGCCAGATCGCGTTCGGCGCCACCGCCGCCACGGCCGCCCCCGCGTTGACGCTGGCCGGCAAGCCCGCCACGCTGGTATTCGGCTTTGACCGCAAGCTCACCTACGCCAATGTCATCGTGCGCCGCGAGGACTTCGACAGCGGCAAGATCAAGTCGCTCAAGGACCTGGCCGGCAAGCGCGTGGGCGCCACCCAGCCGCAGTCCAGCACCTGGCTGATGGCGCTGTACCTGATGCAGAAGGCCGGCGTGGCCGACAAGGTCGACATCCGCCCCCTGGGTGACCTGGCGACCATGCTGGGCGCGCTCAAGACCGGCTCGGTGTCGGCCAGCATGGCCACCATGTCGATGATGGAACAGGCCCGCCAGGAAGGCTGGGGCGTGCCGATCTTCGACGCCACCACCGAGAGCTCGTGGAACGAGTTCATGGGCGGCGACGTGCCCGGTATTGCGGCGTTGACGCTGCAGGACACCATCCAGAAGCGCCCGGAAACCGTGCAGGCCTTCGTCACCGCGCTGGTCAAGGCGCAGGATTTCATCTCGGGCCACAGCGCCGCGGTCGTGGCCGACGCCATCTACGACGACTACCTGAACGCGTTTCCGCGCGCGGCCATCGAAAAGACGCTGGGCGTGTACCAGGAAACCGTGTTCCTGAAAGACAACCTGATCACGCAGGACGCCTACGACCGCATGACGGCCATCATGGGCGATGGCCGCCAGTTTTCGAACGACGAGATCAAGACCGTGCCCTACGCCCGGTGCGTCGACATGAGCTTTGTGCGCCGCGCGCGGGGGCTCTGATGATCACGCTGGACAGCGTCGGCAAGGCCTACCAGACCCGGCAGGGCACGACCCACGCGGTGGGCGAGGTCAGCCTGGAGATCGCGGCGGGCGAGTTCGTATCCATCGTCGGCCCCTCGGGCTGCGGCAAGAGCACGCTGCTGAACATGATTGCCGGCTTCCTGCCGCCCACCACCGGTCAGATCCGGGTCGATGGCCAGGTGGTCGACGGCCAGGTGCCGCCGGCGCTGGGTTACATCTTCCAGAAAGACACGCTGCTGCCGTGGTTCAGCGTGAAAAAGAACGTGGCCCTGGGCCTGAAGTTCCAGGGCGTGCCGCCTGCCCGCATTGCCAGCCGCGTCGCCGAGCTGCTTGAACTGGGCCACCTGACCGACTTCGCCGATGCCTTTCCGCACCAGCTGTCGGGCGGCATGCGGCGGCGCGTGGCGCTGCTGATGAGCCTGGCGGTGGAGCCGCGCATCCTGCTGCTGGACGAACCCTTCGGCGCCCTGGACACCCACACCAAGACCCACCTGCACCGCGAGCTGATGGAGATCTGGCGCAAGCTGGGCCAGACCGTCGTGCTGGTCACCCACGACCTGGACGAAGCCATCCTGCTGTCGGACCGCGTGGTGGTGCTGTCCGGCCCGCCCAGCCGCGTGCTGCTAGACGAGCGCATTCGCATTCCGCATCCACGCGACGTCTTCACCGTGCGCGAAACGCCGCAATTCGTCACCCATGTGCAAAGCCTCTGGAGCGTGCTGGGCCAGCAGTTCCGCGCCGCCGCGTAGATTCCCATGACCGCATCCCCTATCGCCGATACCCTGCAGGACCAGCTGCGGCTGGACCGCCGCGCCAGCGCCGCGCGGCGCCTGCGCATCACGCTGTGGCAAGTGCTGATCCTTGCCCTCATCCTGGGCTCTTGGGAGACGTTGACGCGCATCCCGTGGTTCACGCAGAACACGCTGTTCGATCCCTTTTTCATCAGCCAGCCGTCACGCGTGGCGGTCCGGTTGTGGGAATGGCTGCAACCCGGCCCGCGTTCGGTCTGGCCGCACCTGTGGCTGACCCTGCAGGCCACGCTGGTGGGGCTGGTAGTGGGCGTGGGCAGCGGCTTCATCGTCGGCATGACGCTCAGCCGCAGCCGCTTCCTGGCCGACGTCTTCAACCCCTTCATCGTGGCGTTCAACTCGATGCCGCGCATCGCCTTCGTGCCGCTGATCACCATGTTCTTTGGCCTGGGCCTGGCGTCCAAGGTGGTCACGTCGTGGTTCGTGGTGTTCTTCCTGGTGTTCTTCAACACCTACAAGGGCGGACGCAGCGTCGAGCGCGAGCTGGTCGACTTTTGCCGCACGCTGGGCGGCTCGCCGCGCCAGATTCTGTGGCGCGTGCGCATTCCGACCGCGGCGGCCTGGACCTTTGCGTCGCTGCCCAACGCCATCAGCTTCGCGCTCATCGGCGTGGTGCTGGCCGAGTTCGTCGGCTCGACCACCGGCATGGGCTATTTGATGATCACCGCGCTGGCCACCTTGAACGCCACCGACATGTTCGCGGCCGTCACGCTGCTGTCCATCGTCGGCATCGTGCTGGTGTACTGCGTCACCTGGCTGGAACGGCGGCTGCTGCATTGGGCGCCGGAGTTCCGCGAATGAATGGAACCCGACCATGACAACGTCTTTGCCTTATCTGCAGCACTTCGACCTGAGCGGCCAGGTCGCGCTGGTGACCGGCTCGGCCCGCGGCCTGGGCTTGTGCATCGCCCGCGCCTTGGCCGGCAGCGGCGCGCGCGTGCTGATCAATGGCCGCAACGCGCAAGCGGCCGAGACCACCGCGGCCGCGCTGCGCGCCGACGGCCTGGACGCCCATGCGCTGGCGTTCGACGTGAGCGACGACGCGGCCATGGCGCAGGCGTTCGACCGCATCGACCGTGAACACGGCCGCCTGGACATCCTGGTGAATAACGTGGGCGCGCGCAACCGCAAGACGCTGGCCGACACCAGCGCGGCCGAGATCCGCGAATTGATCGACACCGACCTGGTGGCCGGCATCCTGCTGGCCAAGCTGGCCGCCGAACGCATGGTGCGCCAGGGCGGTGGCCGCCTGATCGCCATTACGTCGGTGGTGGGGGAACTGGCCCGCGCCGGCGACGCCGTCTACCCGGCGGCCAAGCAGGGCCTGACGGGCCTGGTGCGGGCGCTGGCGGCGGAATTCGGCGGCCGCGGCATCACCAGCAACGCCATCGCGCCGGGCACTTTCGCCACCGAAACCAATGCCGGCATGGTGGCCGACCCCGCCGTCGGGCCGCGCATCGCGGCGCGCAATCCCATCGGCCGCTGGGGCGAACCGGAAGAGATCGCGGGCGCCGCGGTGTTCCTGGCCTCAAAGGCCGCGTCGTACGTCAACGGCCACGTGCTGGTCGTGGACGGGGGCTTGTCGATTCAGTTCTAAACGGCAACCCGAATTAGACGGCGAACCGAAGGACCGCACGCCGCGAGCAATTGGTTTTCAGCTGCTCGCCAGAAAAGCCGCCCGGCCGCCCGAAGGCCGGGCAGCCCCCTCGGGGGGCAGCAAGCGCGCGAAGCCGCGCGCGGCGTGGGAGCTAGCACCTTCGGCGTGGGGGTCAACTCTCGTCTTGGTACCAGACGCCTTCGGCCAGCATCATTTTCTGGTGGCCGTGGCCGGCAGGCATCATCGGGAAGCAGTTTTCCTGGGCGGCGACCGCCACATCCAGGAAGTACGGGCCATCATGCGCCAGGCACTCGGCCAGCGCGGCGTCCAGCTGTGCCGGGTCGTCGACCCGCGCCGCGCCCCAGCCGAAGGCGCGCGCCAGCGCCACGAAATCGGGCAGCGACGCGTTGTAGCTGTGGCTGTAGCGGCCGCCGTGGATCAGTTCCTGCCACTGGCGCACCATGCCCATGTAGCCGTTGTTGCACAGCACGACCTTAACGGGCGCCTGGTGCTGCATGGCCGTGGACAGTTCCTGGATGTTCATCAGCACCGACGCGTCGCCGCTGACGCACACCACCGTCTTGTCGGGATGCGCGATCTGCGCGCCGATCGCGGCGGGCACGCCGTAGCCCATGGTGCCGGCGCCGCCTGACGTGAGCCAGCGGTTCGGCCGGTCAAAACGCAGGTACTGCGCCGCCCACATCTGGTGCTGGCCGACATCGGTGGAGACGATCGCGTCGCGGTCCGCCAATGCGGTGTTCAGGCGCGACATCAGGTGCTGCGGCAGGATGGCGTCAGCCGCGGGCGTATAGCCCAGGCAGTCCTGGGCGCGCCACGTCTGCACCCGCGCCCACCAGGGCGCCAGCCGGGCCGGGTCCAGCGGCGCGTCGCCCAGCTCGGCGTGCAGCGCGCGCACCAGCGGCAGGCAGTCGCCCACCAGCGCCACGTCCACCCGCACCACCTTGTTGATGGATGCCGGATCGATGTCGATGTGGATCTTGCGGGCGTGCGGGCAGAATTCGGACAGCTTGCCGGTGATGCGGTCGTCGAAACGCGCGCCGATGCACACCACCAGATCGGCATTGTGCATGGCCAGGTTGGCTTCCACCGTGCCGTGCATGCCCAGCATGCCGACGAACTGCGGATCGGACGCCGGAAACGCCCCCAGCCCCATCAGCGTCAGTGTGCAGGGCGCGCCGCTGGCGCGCACCAGCTCGGTAAAGGCGGCGCAGGCCTCGGGGCCGGCGTTCACCAGCCCGCCGCCGCCGTAAAAGATCGGCCGCTTGGCCTGGGCGATCAGCGCGGCGGCGCGGCGCACGGCCGACTGCGGCAGCTTGGCCGCAAGCTTGCCGGCCTGGCGCCGGGCGCGCAACGCGGCCAGCTTCTGCTGCGACGGCGCATATGAATCATCGTCGGCATCGCGCGGCACGGCCAATTGCACGTCTTTCGGAAAATCGAGCAGCACAGGACCGGGCCGGCCCTGGCGCGTGAGTTCGAAGGCTCGGGCGGTCACGGCCGCCACGTCGTCCACCGCGCGCACCTGGGTGTTCCACTTGGTCACCGAGCGCGAGATACCGATGGCATCGCATTCCTGGAAGGCGTCGGTGCCGATGGCCGCCGTGGTGACCTGGCCGCTGATACACAGCACCGGGATCGAATCGCACATGGCGTCCAGCAGGCCGGAAGTGGTGTTGGCCATGCCGGGGCCGGACGTCACGAAGACCACGCCGGTGCGGCCGGTGCTGCGGGCGTAGCCCTCGGCGGCGTGCACGGCCGCCTGTTCGTGACGCACCAGCACGTGGCGCAGCCGCGGCTCGGCATACAGGGCGTCGTAGAGCGGCAGCACGGCCCCGCCGGGATAGCCGAACACGGTATCCACGCCGTGCGCAATCAGCGTATCGAGCAGAATCTTGGCCCCATTCGCAGGGGGCGTAGCAGGGGCGGCAAGCGCAGTGACGGCGGAGGGGTGCAGGCGATCGTTCATGCTATCCATCTTAGGGGGAAGTCCGAAGAATTTTTATCTTCTTTTCCGCGAATTGCCGTCAAACGCAGTAAATTTGTCTGCGAATGGGAGGAAACAAAGAAAATGAACCTGGACAAGTTTGATTTGGCGATTTTGCGAGTGCTGCAAGAGAACGCCCGCGCCAGCCTGAACGACATCGGCGCCGCCGTGGGCCTGTCGTCCACGCCGTGCTGGAACCGGATCAAGAGAATGGAGGCCGCCGGCGTCATCCGCGGCTACACGGTCGACATCGACCCGGCCAGCCTGGGCTTCATGGACACCGTCATCGTCCACGTCACCCTGGAAAGCCACAGCGAAGAAACGCTCTATGAATTCGGGCGGGCGCTGGCCCAGATCCCGGAGGTGCTCGAAGCCTTCCTGGTGTCAGGCGACTATGACTACTACATCCGCATCGCCGTGCGCGACACCCGCGACTACGAGCGGCTGCTGCGTGAGCAGCTTTATCGCATCCCCGGCATCCGCCACAGCAAATCCTGCTTCGTGCTGCGCCGGTTGAAGGAAACCATGCTGCCGTTGACCGGCCCGGCTGCCTGACCGGGCGCCATCAGGCCGATGGCCCCTGGCACGCCGTTGCGGCGTGCACGACAGACAGCCGTTGGCGTTGCCCCAAGCGGGGAGGGCGGCTGCCGGCCCCTTATCGCAGTACGAAATCGACCGGCGTGGCCGCCTCGGGCAGGGGCCGCACACCCAGGCCTTCCAGCAGGTCGATCTCGATCACCCGCGCCAGCGCCGACAGCGGCAGGTCGTTTTCCTCGAGCCCGAACGGATCTTCCAGCTCGTCGCCCAGCGCATCCAGCCCGAAGAACGTATAGGCGATGATCGTGACCGCCACCGGCATCAGGTATTCCAGCGTGCCCACCAGCCCGAACGGCAGCAGCAGGCAGAACAGCCAGGCCGTACGGTGCAGCAGCAGGGAATAGGCATAAGGCGAGGGCGTGAACTTGATCCGTTCACAGGCGGCCTGAATCGCCGCGCACTGGGCCACCCGCTGGGTCAGCCCCTGGTACAGGATGTCGCTCAGTTCCCCGCGCCGCAAACACGCCGCCAGATCGCGGTTGATCGCCATCAGCAGCGCGTCCGGCACATTGCGGCAGCCGGCCAGCGTATCCAGTTCGTCCTGCTGCACCCAGGGCTGCGCCGCCGCCACCATGTCCTGGTCGCGCAAGCGCGCCGCCAGCGCATAGCCGAACCCGATGCAGCGCCGCACCAGCCTTTCCTGCAGCGGATTGGCCGTGCTGGCTGCCAGCAGGACCGCGCTTTCGCGCGCCAGGCTGCGGGCCTGCACGATCAGGTCGCCCCACTGCTTGCGCGCTTCCCACCAGCGGTCATAGCAGACGTTGTTGCGAAACCCCATGAACACCGACAGCGCCAGGCCGAACAGCGAAAACGGCACCGCCGACAGATGCGTGGGTGAAAACCACTGCCGGTGATACATCCACACCACCACGCACGACAGCAGCGTGATGACCAGGATCCGGCTGAAGATGCGGGGAATGATGGAGCCGCGCAAAACAAAGAACAGAGCCAGCGCGGAAGGACGCGGACGGACGATCATGGTGCGTATCGGTAAGGAACAAGGCGGCGCTCACTATACGCCTGTCATCGTGTCATGAGCGCGCCGATATAATTCTGTTTCGTCTCACCGCCCCACCCGCCGCCAATGACCACCGAAGACACCCCAATCAAGCCCTGGCACGTCGTGCGCCGCTCCAAGCTGCACGGCAACGGCGTCTTCGCCGCCCGCAAAATCCCCGCAGGCACCCGCATCATCGAATACGGCGGCGCCCGCATCAGCGCCAAGGAAGCCGACCGTCGCCACCCCACCAACCCGGACGACCCCTTCCACACCTTCTTCTTCGCCCTGAGCTCCGGCCGCGTCATCGACGGCGGCGACGAAGGCAACGACGCCCGCTGGATCAACCACTCCTGCGAGCCCAACTGCGAAGCCCAGGAAGGCAAGCACGGCAAACGCGTCTACATCGTCGCCCTGCAAGACATCCCGCGCGGCACCGAACTGTCCTACGACTACGGCCTGGTCCTGGACGGCCGCATCACCAAGGCCCTGAAGCAGGGTTACCGCTGCCTGTGCGGCACCCCGCCGTGCCGCGGCACCATGCTGGCCCTGCCAAAGAAAAAGAAAAAGACGGCGGCCACCGAGAAAGACGCCGCGCCGCAAGCGGCGGAGTAAAACCGGGGCAGGGAAGATCACCATGCTGCCGTCCCCAAGGACATCATCCCGACGGCCAAGCGCCCCCCCGGCGAGGCCACGAGCAGCGGCCACAGCGCACCGCTAACGCAACTGCGCCCCGCCGCAAGACTCCCAAATGCCAAAGAAGACCGCCCGCGCGGTCGCTTTGGCGACCCCGCAAAATCCTCCACCCACCCCCAACCCTTGGCAAGAATGCCAAGCACGCCACCCGCCCCAGCAACCGCAAAGA
>NZ_LZZT01000051.1 GCF_014170305.1 Achromobacter sp. UMC71 | reverse complement strand
TGATGTGCCTTACTGGCGGGGGCTGGGGCGGGGGGTGTGCTTGGCGTTTTTGTTGACCGTATCTTGGGGATGGAGGAGTTTGCGGGGCCCGCCTCGTGCCGGCCGCGCGGGCGGCCTTGCTCGGCTTACGCGGGGTCTTGCGTCATGCGATGACGCTGCGCGCTTGCGCGGGGCGGGTGGATGAACTGCGTTTGGATTGATTGGCGTGCAAAAAAAAACCGCCCGTTTCCGGGCGGCGCAAAGGAACGTTCGGCGCGCTGTATTGGCGCTGTATTGGGTCAGAGGATGCGTTTGCGGGCTTGGGTGATGATCACTTCCGCCAGCACCACCACCACGAAGATGGCGGCCAGAACCAGGGCGACGCGGTCCCACTGGAAGAGGTTCAGGGCCGTGTCCAGCGCCATGCCGATGCCGCCGGCGCCGACCAGGCCCAGGACGGCGGATTCGCGCACGTTGATGTCCCAGCGCAGCAGCACGATGGACCAGAAGGCGGGGCGGATCTGGGGCCAGTAGGCGTACCAGATGACCGAGGCCTTGCTGGCGCCGGTGGCGGTGACGGCTTCGATGGGGCCGCGTTGGGCCTCTTCGATGGCTTCGCCGACCAGTTTGCCGACGAAGCCGATGGAACGGAACGCGATGGCGAGCGTGCCGGCCAGGGCGCCGGGGCCGAAGATGGCGATGAAGAGCAGGGCCCAGACCAGCGAGTTGACCGAGCGGCTGGAAACGAGAATCAGCCGGGCCAGCATGTTGATGGTCTTGCTGGGGGTGAGGTTGTTGGCCGCGAGCAGGCCGACGGGGACGGCCATGATGACGGACAGGATGGTGCCCAGCGTGGCGATGTGCAGGGTCTCTATCAGGGCGTCGTGTACGCCTTTGGGATAGTAGGCCCAGTCCACTGGCCACATGCGCTGGAACAGGTCGGCCATCTGTTCGGGGGCGTCGTACAGGAATTCCGGTATGACTTCGACGCCGCGGATGGCCTGGACGATGGCGGCGACGACCAGCAGGTACAGGGCGAAGCGCAGCAGGCGCTGGCCCAGGCTGTAGCGTTGCCAGACGCGGGGCGTACCGGTGTCGCGCAAGGTGGGGGCGTGGGCGTTCATTGGTCTGCCTCCGCCTTGTTGACGACGGGCTTGGCGATCTTGGACGGGCTGGAGCCGATGCCGCGCGCGCCGGCGAAGCGGCTTTGCAGGATGCGGTCAAAGCCCAGGTTGTCCAGGAACACGGCGCGCACGAAGCCGGCCAGGATTTCGCCCAGCATGATGATGGCGATGAGCGTGAGCAGGATGGCGCTGACGAAGTCGTAGTCAAAGCGCTGGAACGCCGAGAACAGCGTGCCGCCCACGCCGCCGGCGCCGACGATGCCGACCATGGTGGAGTTGCGCAGGTTGGAGTCGAATTGATAGGTGGCAAAGCCGATGAAGCGCGCGAACACCTGCGGCAGCACGCCGAAGACGATGACGTTGGCGAACGAGGCGCCGGTGGCGCGCACGGCTTCGACCTGCTTGAGCGAGATTTCCTCGATGGCTTCGGTGAAGAGCTTGCCGATGAAGCCGACGGACGCGACGGTCAGCGCCAGGATGCCGGCCAGCGCGCCGAAGCCGACGGCCTTGACGAACAGGATGGCGACGATGACGGGGTGCAGTGCGCGGCACAGGGCGACGATGGAGCGCGCGGGCCACGAGACCCAGGCGGGCATCATGTTGCGCGCACCCAAAAGGCCGACAGGCAGGGCCAGGAAGATGCCCAGCACCGAGGCCAGCACGGCGATCTCCAGGCTTTCGGCGATGCCTTTCCAGAGCGTGGCGGGCTTTTCGAAGTTGGGCGGGAACATGCGCGCCAGGAAGGTGGACGCGTGGCCCATGCCGGACTCGAAGCGGCTCCAGCTGAAGTCCAGTTGGGCGGCCGCGTACACCGTGTACAGCAGCAACAACAACAGGCCGGCTTTGGCGCGGCCGGACAGGGCGAAGGGGCGCGGGCCCCGGGGATGCGTTATTCCAGCCAAGACTCGCCTCCATAGATGGTCTTGAGCATGGCGGCATCCAGGCCCTGGCCGTCGCCGTCGTAGACGACGTGGCCGCCAGACATGCCGACGATGCGGCTGGCGTAGCGGCGCGCCAGCTCGACGTCGTGGATGTTGACGATGACGGGGATGCCGGTGGCGTTGCCCTGCGCCGACAGCAGCTCCATGATTTCCACCGAGGTCTTGGGATCGAGCGACGAGGTGGGCTCGTCGGCCAGCAGCAGCTGGGGGCGCTGCATCAGCGCGCGGGCGATGCCCACGCGCTGGCGCTGGCCGCCCGACAGGGCGTCGGCGCGCTGGTCTGCAAAGCCGGCCAGGCCTACCGTGTCCAACAGCGCATAGGCATGTTCGATGTCTTCGGCCTCGAAGCGGCGGGTCCAGGCCTTGAAGGCGCTGGTGTAGCCCAGTCGCCCAGTCAGCAGGTTTTCCATGACGGTCAGGCGTTCGACCAGGTTGTATTCCTGGAACACCATGCCGATGCGCCGGCGGGCGCGGCGCAGCGATGCGCCGCGCACCCGGGCCAGATCGACGGCGCCGTCGCCCGACTCCAGCACGATTTCGCCGCGGGTCGGCTCGATAAGCCGGTTGATGCAGCGCAACAGCGTGCTCTTGCCGGTGCCGGACGGCCCGATGATGGCGGTGAGGCCCTGGCCCGCGATCTGCAGGTCGATGCCGTTCAGTACCGGCCGGCCGGCCCGGTATTCCTTGACCAGGCCGGAAATGCGTAGCGACGTCGTCATGCTGATTACTTCTTGCTCTTGGCGGATTCGCGGTCGTAGGCGGCGCGGTTGAAACTTTCGCCGCCGGATTCGGCGACCTGGCGGACGATGGCCCAGTCCTTCTCGTAGGTCACCGGGTAGAAGCGGTCGGCGCCGTCGAAGGCCTTGGACATCTCGGCCGGGAAGCGGTAGTCGTAGAAGCACTTGAGCATCTGGTCGCGGAACTTCGGCTCCAGGTCATGCGCGTAGGCGAACGACGAGGTGGGGAATTTCTCGCTCTTGTAGATGACGCGGAAATCGGCTTCCTTGACCTGGCCGCGCTCGATCATGCGCTTGAACACGTCGGAGGCGACGGCGGCGGCGTCGTAGTCGCCCGAGTTCACGCCCATGACGGACTGGTCATGCTTGCCGGAGAAGACCACCTTGTAGTCCTTGTCGGGCGTCAGGCCTTCCTTGGGGAACAGTGCTACGGGCGCCATATGGCCCGAATTGGACGACGGCGCGGTGTGCGCCAGTTTCTTGCCCTTCAGGTCGGTCAGCTTCTGGTAGGGGCTGTCTTTCTTGACGATGACGATCAGGTTGTAGCCCTGGAAGCCGTCGGCGTAGCCCTTGACGGCGAACGGCACGGCGCCGGCGATGTTCACGGCGAAGGCGGTGGGGCCGGTGGAAAAGCCGCCCACGTGCAGGCGGCCCGAACGCATGGCTTCGATTTCGGCGGCGTTGCTCTGCACCTGGTAGAACACGACGCGCTTGCCGGTGCATTCGGACAGGTGCTTGGTGAACGGCTTGAAGATGTCTTCGTACACGGCCGGGTCTTCGACCGGGGTGTAGGTGAAGACGAGCGTGGACGGCGTCTTCAGCTTGGCCGGGTCGGTGGGCGTGTCGGCCACGAGGTTCTTGTCGGCGTCGCAATACATCTGGTCGAGGTCGCCCCGGTTGGGGCAGGTGTCGGCGGCCTGGGCGGCGGACGCCCCGAAAGCGAACGCGGCCAGCGAGGCCGCTTGCAGTAGACGCAAAGCGCGCATCGTATGTCTCCTCTTATGGGGTTGAATATGACTAGTAACTGAATTCAAACATACGAGTGCGCCGAGCACACTTGGGAAAGTCCCTGCCTTTCTTTTCGGGTTTTGTTCGTTTTGTTCGCTTCTGGTTCGTTTTTGCGCGAAAAAAAAGCGGGCCCCGGAGGGGCCCGCTTTGCTTGCGCTGCGGCGGATCAGGCCCGGTAGCCGAGCTTGCGCGAGATTTCGTGGGCGCAGGCCAGCAAGGGGCGGGCGATGGCGCCGTCCCAGGACACGTCGAACAGGCCGGTGGGGCCCAGGCTGGTCAGTGCCAGCACGATGTTGCCGGTGTTGTCGAACACGGGCACGGACAGGGCATCCACGCCGGGCAGGGGATTGCCCAGGGCGCGCGCCATGCCGTGCACGCGGATGTCGGCCAGTTGCGCATCGATATTGGCGCGGCTGGCCTTGCGCGGTGGCGGTACGCTGGCGATGACCGCCGTGTCGCCTTCCTCGCGGGCGATGTAGTGCTCGCTGACCTTGGGCGGCAGCCAGGCCGCGAACACCAGGCCGGTGGCCGTGTGCAGCATGGACATCACCGTGCCCTTGCGCATATTCACGTGCACCGGGTAGCTGGCTTCAGTCATGTGGATCATGGTGGGGCCGTGCGAGCCCAGCACCGCGATGCCCAGCGTGTGGCCGATCTCGGATTGCAGCTTGGCGATCTCGGGCATGGCGATGCGCACCGGGTCCAGCCGCTGCAGGCTGACCAGGCCCATCTGCAGGGCGAAGGGCCCCAGTTCGTACTGGCCGGTGATGCTGTCCTGCTGCACCAGGCCGACACGGATGAAGCTGACCAGGTAGGGGTGGGCCTTGGCGGACGTCATGCCGGCGCCGGCGGCCAGATCGCGCAGGGTCAGCGGCTTGGCCGCGTCGACCAGCGCGGCCAGCAGCGGCACGCCCACTTCGATGGACTGGATGCTGCGGCGGCCGTCGTTGGCGGCCGGGGCGGGAGTCTTGGCGGTGGCCACGTCGCGCGCCTTATGCCGACAGGGCGCGCGGCGCCCGGGCGGCCAGCAGGCGGTCGGCCATTTCCTTGAAGCCGCCGCCGCCGTGGAACGCGGCCACATAGGCGGGGCGGTGCGTCAGGCGATGCAACTGCGACTGGATGTTGGCCACGCCGACCGACACCGGGAAATACGCGAACATCGGTTCGTCGTTGGGCGAATCGCCGATGAACAGGGTGCTGTCCAGCGCGCCCGCTACGTCCAGGCCGAATTCGCGCTGGAACAGGGTGCGAGTCATGGTCAGCTTGTCGTAGTCGCCGAACCAGCCGTTGACGTGGATCGAGCTGACCTTGGCTTGCGCGCCGGCGTCCTGGAAGATCTGGACGATGCGGCCGATGTCGGCCTCGGGCAGGGCGGGCACGTCTTCGCAGAAGTCGATGGCCAGATCGGCCACGCGGTAATCCTGGTCGCTGGCCACGGCGGCGCCGGGCACCTCGGCCAGCACCCGGTCGCGGATCGCGTCCAGCTTCTGGCGGCTGGCCTGGCGCGAGGCCGCGTCGGTCCAGTAGTGGGTGGTCATGCGGCGGGCCTGGCGGTCGTAGGCGTAATAGAAGGCGCCGTTTTCGCCGACCACGGCGCGCACGGGCCACATGCGGGCGATGTGGTCGCACCAGCCGGCCGGGCGGCCAGTGATCGGCACCACCTGGATGCTGGCTTGTTCCAGGCGTTCCAGCGCGGCGTAGGCGTCGGCCGGCAGGCGGCCCTCGGTGGTCAGCGTGTCGTCGATATCGGTCAGCACGACGCGAATCCCGGCCGCGACGGTCAAAGGCATGGCCGCAAGGGCTTGCATGGCGTTTTTCCTTGGTTTTCTAGGGTGTTCTCCGGCCGAAAGTTTAACCGGATGCCCCTGTTTGGGCGGGTCTGTCGCGCCCCGGTAGGGGTTCTGGCGCCGGGGGCGGTAAAATCCGGGCTTTCCTGCCTGGTTTACGTGCCCGCCATGTCCGTCCAGTTGTCCTCTTTGCCCGGCTCCGAGCCGGAATCCTTCGATATCGCCTCGGTCGCCGAGATCATCGCCGAGCTGCGCGCCGGCCGCATTGTCATCCTGGTCGACGAAGAAGACCGCGAAAATGAAGGCGACCTGGTCATGGCCGCCGAGTTTGTCACGCCCGAGGCCATCAACTTCATGGTCACCCACGGCCGCGGCCTGGTGTGCCTGACCCTGACCGAAGACCGCTGCCGTCAGCTGGATCTGCCGTTGATGGCCGCCCGCAACGGCACGCGATACGGCACCAATTTCACGCAATCGATCGAAGCCGCCGAAGGCGTCGAAACCGGCATTTCGGCCGCCGATCGCGCCCGCACCATCCAGGTGGCGGTGGCGCGCGACGCCAAGCCGTCCGACCTGGTCCAGCCCGGCCACATCTTCCCGGTGCGCGCCGTGCCCGGCGGCGTGCTGGTGCGCGCCGGCCATACCGAAGCTGGCTGCGACCTGACCGCCATGGCCGGCCTGACCCCGGCGGCCGTGATCTGCGAAATCCTCAAGCCCGACGGCACCATGGCACGCCTGCCCGACCTGGTCGAATTCGCCCGCCAGCACAACCTGAAGATCGGCACCATCGCCGACCTGATCCAATACCGCAGCGAGCACGAATCCATCGTCAAACGCGTGGGCAAGCGGCCCATGCAGACTGCCTGGGGCGTGTTCGAGGCTGTGGCCTACGAAGACGCGGCCACCGGCTCGGCGCACCTGGCGCTGGTGCATGGCACGGTGACGCCGGACGTCGAAACGCTGGTCCGCGTGCACGAACCTGCCTCGGTGCTGGACGTGCTGGACACCGGCGCCAGCCCGCACAGCTGGGGCGTGGCGCAGGCCCTGCAGACCATTTCCCAGGCGCCCGCCGGCGTGCTGGTCTTGATGAATTGCCAGTCGTCCACCGAACACCTGTTCGCGCAGATCGCCGGCTGGAGCGACCCCAAGGCCAATGCCAACCCCGCCAACGCCGACCGCTACGGCCTGCGCACCTATGGCATCGGCGCCCAGATCCTGCGTGACCTGAACGTGGGCCAGATGAGGCTTCTGGCCCGTCCGCGCAAGATGCCCAGCATGGCGGGCTTTTCGCTCACCATTACGGGTTACGATTGCGACCCTCTGCATACTCCCGCAACACACTGAAGGCCGACACATGAACCCTTACATCCTTACCCCCGACCTGAACGGCGAAGGGCTGCACATCGGCATCGTACGCGCCCGCTTCAATGAAGAAATCGGCCAGGCCGAGCTCGAAGCGTGCCTGAAAGAACTGGCCGAACTCGGCGTGGACGAGCGCGACGTGATGGTCGCCACCGTGCCCGGCGCCCTGGAACTGGGCGTGGCCCTGTCGCACATGGCCGAAACGTTCGAATTCGACGCCCTGATCGCGCTGGGCGCCGTCATCCGCGGCGAAACCTATCACTTTGAAGTGGTCAGCAATGAAATGGCCACGGCAATCACCCGCATCTCCCTCGAAACCGGCATCCCGGTCGCAAACGGCGTGCTGACCGTGGACACCGACGAGCAGGCGCAAGCCCGCGCCGCCGGCAAGGGCCGCGATTGCGCACAGGTGGCCGTTGAAATGGCCAACCTGGTCGCGGCGCTGGAACCCGAGGAAGAAGACGAAGACGACGAAGACGAGGACGAAGATTTTGACGACGAAGAAGACGACGACCAGCGCTGATAGCGCGGCGCAAGCCCGCGCCAACGCGCGCAGCGCACGCCGCCGTGCACGCGAATTCGCGTTGCAGGGCGTGTACGCGTGGCTGCTGCGCGGCGGCCAGGGCACGCAGGACGCCGGCGAGATCGACGCCCATCTGCGCGACACCGAGGATTTTTCCGAGGCCGACGCGCAGTGGTTCAAGACCTTGCTGCACGGAGTCCTGCGCGAAGCGCCCGCGTTGCGCGAGCGGTTCACGCCTTACGTCGACCGCCCGCTGGCCGAGTTGTCGCCCGTCGAACATGGCATCCTGCTGATCGGCAGCTTCGAACTGATTCATCACGTCGAAGTGCCGTACAAGGTTGCCATCAACGAAGCCGTGGAGCTCGCCAAGTCGTTCGGCGGCACCGATGGCTTCAAGTTCGTCAATGGCGTGCTCGACAAGCTGGCTGCCGACGTGCGCGCGCACGAGGTCCAGGCCAAGCGGTAACCCCCCCGAAGCGCTGCGCGCGCTTCCCTCAGGGGGGCGCCGCTGCGGACCGGCGGAGCCCGGATCCGCGCGGCCCGGTCCGGGGAGGCCCTTTTTTTTGAGGGGGCTGCATCCCTGGAGCTTGCTTCCCGTCCCTTGCTGGAGCGCTCTTCCCTTTGGAAGGTGCCTCCTGTTTGGGAGTCAATCCCGGCCGCTGCGCCGGACTGCGGAGTTGCCGTGGCGTCCGAATTCGACCTGATCGCTCGCTATTTCACGCGCACCGCCCCGACAGGCCTGCTGGGCGTGGGCGACGACTGCGCGTTGTTTCCCGTGCCGCCGGGCGAACAGGTGGCCACCAGCACCGATCTGCTGCTGGAAGGCCGGCATTTCTTTCCCGACGTGGATCCCAAAGCCCTGGGGCACAAGGCCCTGGCCGTGAATCTGTCCGATCTGGCCGCCATGGGCGCGCGGCCGATCGGCTGCGTGCTGGGCTTGGCGCTGCCTCGGCTCGATGAACCGTGGCTGGCCGCCTTCGCCGAAGGCTTTCATGCGTTGGCCGCCGTTCACGGCTGCCCGCTGGTCGGCGGCGACACCACGCGCAGCGCGCACGATCTGGCGATCAGCGTGACCGTGTTCGGCGCGGTGCCCGCGAACGCCGCGCTGCGCCGCGACGGCGCCCGGGCGGGTGACGATATCTGGGTATCCGGCGAGTTGGGCGCGGCCGATGTGGCCTACCGCCTGCTGGACGGTCAATACCCGGCCGACTCCGAACTGCTGGCCGCTACCCGTGGAGCGCTGGAGTGGCCTGAACCGCAGGTGCCGCTGGGCCTGGCGCTGCGCGGCATCGCGCATGCCGCCATCGATATCTCCGACGGCCTGTTGCAGGACCTGGGCCATATCCTGACCGCCAGCCGGGTGGACGCGGTGCTGCACGAAGACCGCATGCCGGCCGCCGCCGCGCTGGCCGGGCTGCCGGCGGATGCGCTGCGCCGCGCGGTGCTGGGCGGCGGCGACGTCTACCAGCTTTGCTTCACCGCGCCGGCAGGCCGCCGCGACGCCGTGCTGGCCGCCGCACGGACGGCCGGGGCGCGCGTGACCCGGGTGGGCGGCATCGTGGCGCACGAGCCGGTCCAGGAGGCGATACAGGCATCTTCCGTCACGCGTGCCGGCGATTCGTCCGCGATACCGGGCGCGGCGCGGCCTCGCCTGGTGGTGCTGGATGCCACGGGCCAGCCGCTAGCGCAGTTACCCGCAGGGTTCGATCACTTTCCAGGGGCATGACGAGGGGTTGCGCCGCCTGACTTGCCGGCGCAATACCGCCGTCCAATACCGTCTGTTAACCAGGCCCCGTCCCAGCAACGCCATCCAGCCATCCGATTCCCGCCACCGCCACATACTGCCCATGCCGTCCTCTTCCCCTCGCTCTCTTTCCATGCGCGAACGCTCGCGCGCCGTTTACCCGTCCCTGGCCTGGGTCTGCCGTGATCCGGGGCGGTTGATCGCCTTCGGGCTCGGCAGCGGCTTGGTGCGGCCTGCGTCGGGCACCTGGGGCACGCTCCTGGCCTGGGCCATCTGGGTCGCCGCGGCGCCCGCCGCGTCCGACCTGGCCATCGGCCTCTTCCTGGCGCTGGCCTTCCTGTACGGTTGCTGGGCCTGCGACCGCGTCGGCCGCGAACTCCAGCAGCCCGATCATGTCGGAATGGTGTGGGACGAGATGGTGGCGTTCTGGCTGGTGCTGTGGCTGACGCCGGCCGGCTTGTTGTCGCAGGCGCTGGCGTTCGTGCTGTTTCGCACGTTCGACATCGTCAAGCCGCCGCCCATCAAGTTCTTCGACGCCCGCCTGAAGGGCGGCTTCGGGGTAATGTGGGACGATATCGTCGCGGCCGGATACGCCTTGCTCATCATGGCGCTGGTCGTGCGCACAGGAGTCTTGGGATGAACCAGCAACACGAAAGCACCCGGTCCAATCTGTCGGCGGAGCAGCTGGCGCACGCCACCTCGCTGGGCCTGGCCGAGCGGGTGGGCGACACGCTGCGGCGCCAAGGCCTGGTCCTGGGCACGGCCGAATCCTGCACCGGCGGCCTGCTGGCCGGCGCCGTGACGGCCGTGGCGGGGTCCAGCGAATGGTTCGACCGCGGCTTCATCACCTACAGCAACGAGGCCAAGGTGGCCGAGCTGGACGTCTCGCCCGACGCCTTGCACCACTTCGGCGCGGTCAGCGAACCCGTGGCGCTGGAAATGGCCAACGGCGTGCTGCTGGTGACGCCAGGGGCGCAGGTGGCGGTGTCCACCACCGGCATCGCCGGCCCCGGCGGCGCCACGCCGGGCAAGCCCGTGGGTATGGTGTGCTTCGGCTTTGCCATGCGGGTGGGCGACGGCATCAGCAGCCGCGCAGTGACGCACGTGTTTGCCGGCGACCGGGCGCAAGTGCGCCAGGCGGCGGTGGAATACGCGCTGCGGGGAGTATTGGAACTGCTGGGGGCGCCGGTCAACCGGCGTTGAACGGATCGGGGCCTGGCGGCCGCGCATCCGAAAGAAAGGGTCCGGGACCGCGGCGCCAACGCCGCGGATCGGACAAGCAGGGGCTGCGCGCCCCTGCAAGCACGGATCAGCGCACCGCGTTGATCGCGTCGCGCAGGCCGAGGGCGGCCTGGCCGGCGGCTTCGCGCCAGTCGTCGCCGCCGCTGGCGTAGATGATGGCGCGCGACGAGTTGATCATCATGCCGCTGCGGGCCGCGTTGGCGCCCGCATTGACGGTGGCGGTGATGTCGCCGCCCTGGGCGCCGATGCCGGGCACCAGCAGGGGCACCGCATCGCCGATGCGCTGACGCACGGCGGCCAGTTCGTTCGGGAAGGTCGCGCCCACCACCAGGCCGCATTGGCCGTTGGCGTTCCATTTGTCGGCCACCAGCCCGGCCACGTGCAGGTACAGCGGTTCGCCGTTATCCATTTTCAGGAATTGCAGGTCGGAGCCGCCCGGGTTGGACGTGCGGCACAGCACGATCACGCCGCGGTCGCGCCAGGCCAGGTAGGGCTCGACCGAGTCCAGGCCCATATAGGGGCTGACGGTCAGGGCGTGCGCCTGGTAGCGCTCGTAGGCTTCGCGGGCGTAGTTCTCGGCGGTCGAGCCGATGTCGCCGCGCTTGGCGTCCAGCACGATGGGCAGGTCGGGGTGCTTGTCGCGGATGTGCTGGCACAGGGCTTCGAGCTGGTCTTCGGCGCGGTGCGCGGCGAAGTAGGCGATCTGGGGCTTGAAGCTGCACGCGTAGGGCGCGGTGGCGTCGACGATGTCGCGGCAGAACTGGAAGATCGCATCGGGCTTGTCCTGCAATTCGCGCGGAAAGCGTTGCGGATCGGGATCCAGCCCGACTTGCAGCAGCGAGTTGCGGGAGGTCCAGGCGTGTTCGAGTCTTTGGAGGAAATTCATGGGGGAGTCTAGTGCAGTTTGACCCGGGGACGCGTGCGCCGCATGAGCAGGCGGGCCAGGGCCAGGGAGGCGGTGCGCGAGATGCCCAGCACCGCTTTGTGGTGCATCAGGTGCAGGCTCATGTACATCAGGCGCGCCAGTGTACCGCTTACGAACAGGCCTCGTCCGGCCAGTTTGCCCATCAGGCTGCCCACGCCGGCGTCCTGGCCCAGCGACACCAGCGAGCCGTGGTCTTCATAGACGTAGGGCGTGGTCGGCTCGGCCGCGCCGCGCAGGCGGGCGGTGAGCTTCTTGGCCAGGTAGTCGGCCTGCTGGTGGGCGGCCTGGGCGCGGGCTGGTACCGTGCGGCCGTCGCGCCACGGCGCGGCGCAGCAGTCGCCCAGCGCCAGGATGTGCGGATCGGCGGTTTCCAGGCGTTCGTTGACCTCGACCTGGCCCAGCTTGTTCAGCGGCAGGTCCAGCTCGGCCAGCAGGGCCGGGCCCTTGATGCCGGCGGCCCACATGCACAGCTGGGCGGGGAATTCGCGGCCATCGGCGGTCTTGACCGAATCGGCGGTGACTTCCGATACGCGGCACGCGGTTTCGACGCGGATACCCAGTTCGGTCAGCCGGGCGGTGGCCGCGGTGGAGATTTTTTCGGGCAGCGCCGACAGGATGCGCGGCGCGCCTTCGACCAGCGTGATCGCCAGGTCGCGTTCGGCGCGGAAGTTCGGCAGGCCGTAGGCGCTGACGACGTGGCTGGCTTCGGTGAGTTCCACGGCCAATTCGACGCCGGTGGCGCCGCCGCCGACGATCACCAGATCGAGCCGGGCAGACGGGTTGCGCACCTTGGCCTGGTCCACCAGCGCCATCGCCTTGAGCATGGTCAGGCGGAACTGTTCGGCGTTTTCGGTGGTGTCCAGCGTCACGGCGTGGTCGGCCGCGCCGGGGGTGTTGAAGAAGTTCGAGGTGCTGCCCAGGGCCAGCACCAGCGTGTCGTAGGCCAGCTCGCGGCGCGGCAGGACTTCCTGGCCCTGCGAGTCGGAAACGGGGTCGATCGTGACCAGCCGGCGTTCGCGATCGACCCCGACCAGCGGACCCTGCGCGAACGAAAAGCCGTTCATGTGCGCCAGCATCAGGTAGGACAGGCCTTCCTGGTGGATGTCCAGCGTGCCGGCCGCCGCTTCGTGCAGCGAGGGCTTCCAGATGTGGAACGGGCGGCTGTCGACCAGGGTGACGTGCTGACGGCCGTGGATGCGGCCCAGCTTGGCGGCCAGTTCGAGGCCGCCGGCACCCCCGCCGACAATGACAATGCGTTCCGGGGAGGCTGGCTTGGTGTTAGGCATCATGGCTCCCAGTATAGAGGCGGGGGCCCTGCGGCGTGCAAGCCGGGGGCCGGATTCAGTGCATCACGAACCGGCTGACGGCCACGCCGACCCAGACGGCCACCGTGAACAACAGCAATAGCATAACGGCGGCGCTGCCCAGGTCCTTGGCGCGGCCCAGCAGCGGGTGGGTGTCGACCGACAGCGCGTCGGCCAGGGCTTCGATCGCCGAATTCAGCAGTTCCACCGCCAGCACCAGGATCACGGTGCCGATCAGGAAGAAGACTTCGACCGTGGTGCGGCCCAGAAAGAAGGCGGCTGGAATCAGCAGCACGGCCAGGGCCAGTTCCTGGCGGAACGCCGCTTCGTACTTGATGGCGGCCTTCAGGCCCTGCAGCGAGTAGCGCAGCGCATTCAGGATGCGGCGCAGGCCGCCGGTGCTTTTGTAGGGCGAGTGGTGCGGATGGGTGGACATGGGGTGCGTGATAAGACCGGGTGTGGCGGCTTTTTAACAGATATGGGTTGCCGCTGTAGCCTGGGGCGATGCGTCCCGGCGCGGGCGGCGTTTTGGTGTCATATTAAGTTACGTTTTGCCTTCGCCGCGGCCTTGGGATACCCTGGCGCGAATTCCCACCAACGCGCCTATCTGCAGGCCATATGGCAGACGCATGACGGCGCCCTACGGCACTGCAATCCATGCTGGAACGCTTGAACACGGAGTCGTTGCCGCGTCTGCCCGCAGACGTGGAAAAACCCGCCTATGACCGCGGCCGGCTGACGCCGGGCATCGTGCATCTGGGCTTGGGGGCATTTCATCGCGCGCACCAGGCCCTGGCGACGGACCTGGCCATGGCCGCCAGCCAGGACCTGTCCTGGGGCATTCTGGGCGTATCGCTGCGCAGCGCGGCCACGCGCGATGCCTTGACGCCGCAGGACGGGCTGTACACGCTGGCGCTGCGCGACAGCGGCCCGGACGGTGAACCCCGGGAACAGCTCCGGGTGGTGGGCGCGGTGCAGCGCGTCATGGTGGCCGAAGAAGACCCCAATGCGGTGCTCGAGCGCATCGCCTATCCGCAGACGCGCATCGTCAGCCTGACCATCACCGAGAAGGGCTATTGCCATGAGCCCGCCACCGGCCATTTGCGCTGGGACGATCCGGACATCCTGCACGATCTGGACAACCCGATCCGCCCGCGCAGCGCGATCGGCCTTCTGGTTTACGGCCTGGCGCTGCGCCGCGAGCGCGGTTTGCCGCCGCTGACGCTGCTGTCCTGCGACAACCTGCAGGCCAACGGCGACACCCTGCGCAGTCTGGTGCTGGCGTTTGCGCTGCGGATCGATGTGGCGCTGACCAGCTGGATCGACAAGCACTGCACCTTTCCGAATTCCATGGTCGACCGCATCGTGCCGGCCACCCGCGACGACGACCGCGAACGCATCGCGCAGCGGCTGGGCGTGCAGGACGCGTGGCCGGTGGTGGCCGAGCCCTACCTGAACTGGGTGATCGAAGACAAGTTCGCCGCCGGGCGCCCTGCCTGGGAAGCAGCGGGCGCAACCTTCGTGGCCAACGCCGCGCCCTACGAGCGGCTGAAGCTGCGCATGGTGAACGGTCCGCATTCGGCGCTGGCCTATCTGGGGGCGCTGCTGGGCATCGGCACGATCCACGAGGCGGCCGCGTTGCCGCCGTTGCGCGCGTTTCTGGACGACATGATGCGCCACGAGATCGCGCCGACGCTCAAGGGCATTCCAGACGTCGGGCTCGAAGGCTACCGCCACCGCTTTCTGGCGCGCGTGGCCAATCCGGCGTTGCCGCATCCGACGCAGCAGATCGCCATGGACGGTTCGCAGAAGTTGCCGCAGCGTCTGCTGGCGACCATCCGCGAGCGGTTGCGCGGCGGCGACGACATCCGCCGGCTGGCGCTGGCGGTGGCCGCGTGGCTGCATTATCTGCGCGGCGAGGACGTAGCGGGGAGGCGCTACCCGATCCAGGACCCCCTGGCCGGACCGGTGACCAAGCTGCTGGCGCGGGCCGACGTGGCGGCGCGCGCGGCCGCGCCCAATCAGGCCGCGCATCGCCGCGCCATGGTGCTGGCGGGCTACCGGCCGGTGTTTGGCGACCTGGGCAAGAAGCCGGTCTTCATTGCCGCACTGGCCGCGCAGCTGGAAACGCTGCGCGAGCATGGCGTGTTGCATGCACTGGAGGCGGTGGCGCGTGAACCGGCGCCCGCGATGCCGGCGCCGGATGCCGTCGATGCCGTGGCGGTCGCGCCGCTGCGCGAACCGGTCAGCGTGGGCGCATAGCAAGCTCGCGTCAAGCGGCCCTGATGCCCGCCCGGCGCATCAGGGCGCACGGCCCGATATTGCGATACGGGCGCGGCCCTACACGCCCAGGTACTGCAGCAATCTCGGTTCGTCGTCGATAAAGGCCTGTGACGTGCCGGTCCACGCCACGCGGCCTTTTTCCACGATGGCGTGGCGATCGGCGGTGGCCAGCAGCGGCTCCAGGTTCTTGTCGATGCACAGCACTGCCAGGCCGGTGCGTTTCAGGCTTTCCAGCGCCTGCCAGATTTCTTCGCGCACCACGGGCGCCAGCCCTTCTGTGGCTTCATCCAGGATTAACAGGCGCGGGTTGGTGAGCAGCGCCCGGCCGATGGCCAGCATCTGCTGCTCGCCGCCCGACAGGTGGCTGCCCAGGTGGCGCGCGCGCTCGCCCAGCCGCGGAAACAGCGCGTAGACGCGGTCCAGCGTCCAGGGCGCCGCCAGGCCTTGGCGGTTGTGCGCGGTGGCGATCAGGTTCTCGCGCACCGACAGGTTGGGGAACACGTGGCGGCCTTCGGGCACCAGGCCGATGCCGCACTGCGCCACCTTGTACGACGGCAAGGGCGTGATGTCGCGGCCGCGGAAGGCGATCGCGCCTTGGCTCGCGCGGTTCAGGCCCATGATGGCCTTCACGGTGGTGGACTTGCCCATGCCGTTGCGGCCCAGCAAGGTGACGAATTCGCCGGGGCCGATGTCCAGGTCGATGCCGAACAGCGCCTGGCTGGCGCCATAGTGCGCGGTGACGCCGCGCAGGGACAGCAGCGGCGCGGCGGATGCGCGGGAATGCGGATCGGGATGCATGCCGGCGCTCATGATGCCGCTCGCGCCAAAGCCGCTTGCGCGCGGCGGCCGGCGTGGCCGCGTTCACTGCCCAGGTAGCATTCCCGCACCTGGGGGTCGCGGCGGATGTCGTCGGCGCTGCCGCAGGCCAGGGCGCGGCCGTAGACCAGCACCGTGATGCGGTCCGACAGGGCGAAGACGGCTTGCATATCGTGTTCCACCAGCACAATGGTGTATTGCCCGCGCAGCCGCTGCAGCAGCTGCGTCATGGCCTCGGATTCATGCTGGCTCATGCCCGCCATGGGCTCGTCCAGCAACAGCAGCGTGGGCCGGCAGGCCAGCACCATGGCCAGCTCCAGCTGGCGCAATTCGCCGTGCGCCAGTTCGCCGGCCGGCGTGTGGGCGCGGCCGCTCAACCCGGCCAGCTCCAGCGCCTCGCGGGCCGGGTCCAGCAGGGCCGGCGTGGACAGCACCGGCCGCCAGAAGCGGAAGCTGTGGCCGCGCCGCGCCTGCACGGCCATGGCAACGTTTTCCAGCGCGGTGAAGGGCTTGAAGACCGAGGTGATCTGGTAGGACCGCGCCAGTCCGTGGCGCACGCGCTTTTCGACCGGCATGCGGGTGACGTCCAGGCCGTTCAGCAGCACCCGGCCGCCGTCGGGCCGCAGCTCGCCGCTGAGCTGGCCGATCAGCGTGGTCTTGCCCGCGCCGTTGGGGCCGATCACGGCGTGCAGCTCGCCGCTGGGCACGTCCAGCGACAGGCCGTCGGTGACGGTCAGTCCGCCGTAGCGCTTGACCAGGCTTTCCACGCGCAGGGCGCTCATCGCGGTTCTCCGGTGGGGCGCGGCGCGGCCCGCAGGCCGCCCACGCGCCAGGGCGTGTCCGACAGTCCGCCATACAGACCGCGGCGGGACGCCAGCACCACGCCGACGATCAACAGGCCCATGACCAGCATCCAATGGTCGGTCAGCAGCTTCAGGCCTTCTTCCAGTAGCAGGAAGGCCAGGGCGCCCGCGACCGGGCCGAACAGCGTGCCGATGCCGCCCAGCGCCACCATTACGATCAGCTCGCCCGAGGTGGTCCAGGCCAGGTAGGACGGTGACACGTACAGGGTCAGGTTGGCCAGCAGCACGCCGGCCACGCCGGACACCATGGCCGATATCACGTAGGCCGCCAACCGGTAGCGCAGCGTGGCGAAACCCAGCGCGCGCATGCGCCGCTCGTTGGCCTGGCAGCCGCGCAGCGCCATGCCGAAAGGCGCATGCACCAGGCGGTGCAGCCCGGCCAGCGTGAGCAGCAGCACGCCGAACGCCGCGTAGTACAGCGCCAGCGGCGTATCCAGCCGGAACAGGCCGAAGTCGCTGCCGGAAAACAGCGACATGCCGTCGTCGCCGCCGAAGCCGTCCAGCCCCGTCGCCAGGAAATAGAACATCTGCGCGAATGCCAGGGTGATCATGATGAAAGCGATGCCGGACGTGCGCATCGCGATATAGCCGCTGACCAGGCCGACCACCGCGCAGGCGCCCAGGGCGGCGGTCAGGTGCAGCCAGCCGTTGTCGATGCCGTAGTGGTTCAGCACGCCGACGGCGTAGGCGCCCAGGCCCAGGTACAGCGCGTGGCCGAAGCTGACCATGCCGCCATAACCCAGCAGCAGGTTCAGCGCCAACGCGGCAATGCCGTACACCAGCACGCGCCCGAACAGGGCCAGCAAAAAAGGTTCGCCTTGCCATTGCGCATACAGCGGCACCAGGGCCAGCGCCAGCAGCAGAAGGCCGGCGGTGAGCTTGCGCGGAGAAAGTTCAAGCATGTTGCGCGCCCCTTATCCGTGCCGCACGGGAAACAGGCCTTGCGGCCGCAGCGCCAGCACCAGCGCCATGACGATATAGATCAGCATCGACGCGATCGCCGGCCCCGCCGCGTTGGCGGCCGCGGGTGACAGCAGCGCGCGCAGCAGCGCCGGCAGCAGCGCGCGGCCCAGCGTGTCGATCAGGCCCACCATCAGCGCGGCCAGGAAGGCGCCGCGCACCGAGCCGATGCCGCCGATGACGATGACCACCAGCGTCAGGATCAGGATCGGCTCGCCCATCCCGGTCTGGGCCGACAGGATCGGGCCGGCCATCAGCCCGGCCACCCCGGCCAGCACCGCGCCCAGCACGAACAGCAGCGTATTCAGCCGCGCGATATTCACGCCCAGCGCGCCCACCATCATGCGGTCGGTGGAGCCGGCGCGGATCAGCATGCCCAGCCGGGTGCGGTGGATCAGCACATAGCAGCCCGCCGCCACGGCCAGGCCGGCCACGATGATCAGGAAGCGGTAGAGCGGATACGTGACGCCCAGCAGGTCGATGGTGCCGGACAGCCACGACGGCAATCCCATGCTGATGGGCGCGGGGCCCCAGATGATGCGCGTGAGCTCATTGAAGAACAGGATGAAACCGAAGGTGGCCAGCACCTGGTCCAGGTGTTCGCGCGGATACAGCCGCGCCAGCGCGATGCGGTCCAGCAGCAGGCCCAGCAGCGCCATGCCGGCCACCACGGCGGCGGCCGCGAGCAGGAACGAGCCGGTGTGGCGGAACACGGTGGCCGCGATGAAGGCGCCCATCATGTACAGCGAACCGTGCGCCAGGTTGATGAAGTTCATGATGCCGAACACCAGCGTCAAACCGGCGGCCAGCAGGAAAAGCAGGATACCCAGTTGCAGGCCGTTCAGGGCCTGCACCAGCAGCAGCGTCGCGGACATGGAGCCTTACCTCTCATCTGCCTCGGCGGCCCGGTTGCGCGGGCCGCCAGGGCTTCATTTCATGACGCACTGCGTGGCGTACTGATCCGATACTTTGGACAGGTCGGGAAAGATGGGGCCCTTGTTGACGAAGCCCACCTTGCCGTCCGCGCCCTGCGTCACGTCGGCGCGGAAGAAGCCGGCCACCGGGAAGTGATTGGGCTGATAGCGGAATTCACCGCGCACCGATTGAAAATCAGCGGCCTCCAGCGCCTTGCGCAACGCTTCCTTGTCGTCGACCTTGCCGCCGGTGCGCTTGAGCGCCGAGCCGATCAGCTGCGCCGCGTCCCACGACTGGGCGGCGTAGCTGGACGGTTCGCGGCCGTACTTTTGGCGAAAGGCCGCGGCAAAGGCCTTGTTGGCGGCGTTGTCCAGGTCGGGCGAGTAGGGCACGTTGGTGACGGCGCCCAACGCGTCCTGCCCCAGCGCGGGCAGGGTGGCGCCGTCGATGGTGTCCACCGACAGCAGCGGGATCTTGCCGAACAGGCCCGCCTGGCGGTACTGCTTGACGAAATTCACGCCCATGCCGCCGGGAAAGAACACATAGGCGGCGTCCGGCTTGGCGTCGGCCAGCGCGGCCAGCTCCACCGAGTAGTCGGGCTGGTTCACCTGGGTGAACACCTCGTTGACCACCTGACCCTGGTAGAAGCGCTTGAAACCGGCCATGGCGTCCTTGCCGGCCTGGTAGTTGGGCGCCAGCAGATAGACCTTCTTGAAGCCCATCTGGTTGGCCATCTCGCCGCTGCCTTCGTGGCGCTGGGTGTTGTTCCACGAGGTCGAGAAAAAGAACGGCGAACAGTCCTTGCCGGCCAGGTTGGTGGGGCCGGCGTTCGAGCCGATCAGGAACACGCCCGCGCTGGTCACGGGCCGGGCCACCGCCAGCATCACGTTGGAATAGACCACGCCGGTGATGATGGGCACCTTGTCGCTTTGCACCAGCTTGCGCGCGGCCTGCACGCCGACTTCGGGCTTGAACTGGTCGTCTTCCTTGATGACCTGCACGGGCACGCCGCCCAGCTTGCCGCCGCCTTGTTCCACGGCCAGCATGAAGCCGTCGAGCTGGTCCTGCCCCAGCACCGAGCCGGGGCCGGTCAGCGTGGTGAGCAGGCCGATCTTGACGTCGGCCCAGGCGGGCGCGCCGTGGGCCAGGCCCAGGGCCGCTACGGCGGCCAGCAGATGGATGCGTTTCATGGTGATTCCCCTTGCGTTGCCGTGTCTCACGGTCATGTGGTGGCGATGCGGTGTTCAGTGGCCCAGGCCAAAGAACGCCACGGTGTTGCCGAACAGAATTTTTTGCTGCACGGCCGGCAGCAGGCCGGAATGCGAAACCAATTTGCCGACTTCCTGTTCGCCCAGCGGGTACGGATAGTCCGAGCCCAGCAGCACGCGGTCTTCGCCCATCACGTCGATCAACAGGCGTAGCGAGCGCGGATCGAACACGGCGCTGTCGACGTAGAAGCGATCGGTATACGACGAGGGCAGTTGCGGACAGTCTTCGCGGATGATGTCGCGATGGCGCCAGGCGTTGTCCACGCGACCCAGCAAGAAAGCGAAGCTGCCGCCGCCGTGGGCGAAGCACAGCTTCAGGCTGCGCGGAATGCGTTCGAAGGCGCCGGACAGAATCAGCGACAGGATGCCGAGCTGTGTCTCGGCGGGCATGGCGACCAGCCAGGGCAGCATCCATTTCTTCATGCGGCCGTCGGTCATCATGTCCCAGGGGTGCACCAGCACCGGGATGTCGTCGTTGGCGCAATGCACCAGGAATTGCACCAGCGTGTCGTCGTCCAGGTCGCGCGGGCCGACGTGGTTGCCGATCTGCACGCCCAGGTGGCCGGCGGCGCGGGCGCGCGAGGCTTCGCGGCAGGCCAGGTCCAGGTCTTGCAGCGGCACCTGGGCCAGGGCCTTCAGGCGGGCGGGGGCATGGGCGCAATGTTCCAGCGCCAGGTCGTTCATGCGGGCAGCCCAATCGGCGGCGGCCTGGGCGGGATAGGTGTAGCCGAACATCACGGGCGTGGCGCACAGGATCTGCACGTCTACGCCATGGCGGTCCATTTGCGCGACGCGCAGGGCCGGATCCCACAGCGTGGCGTCGACGGGGCGGAACGGGCGGTCGCCGGCCATGATCTGGCCGGTCGAGCCGTCGCCGTCGCGCCGCAGCCAGGGAGCGTTGACGGGGTCCAGCGCCGCCGCTTCCCGCCGTGTGATCGGCGGAAAGAAGTGGGCGTGCATGTCGATTTTCTGGGTCATGGGTGAGGCGTGCGGCAAGCGTGGGTGGAGGCGGCGTGTTGCGGATCGAGCGGGGGCAGCGTATCCGTCAGGCCGGCGCGGGTTGCGTGGCCGGCGCTTGCGCCTTGCCGGGGTGAATGGCGCCGCAGCCGGGGCAGGTGCGCTTCTGTTCGCTGCCGTAGAAGGCCTGGAACAGGGGCGGCAGGTCGGTGACGATGCTCTTGAGCTGGACTTCGACGCGGTGCACCAGGTGGCCGCAGTGGGGGCAGTACCACTCGAAGCCGTCGAGCAGGCCGAGCGGGCGCTGGCGCTCGATGACCAGACAGGCGCTGTCGGTTTCGGGACGCTGCGGCGAATGGCGCACGTGGGGCGGCAACAGGAAGATGTCGCCTTCCTTGAGGTCGACGCGTTCGGGCTTGCCGTCGATCCAGAGCGAGAGCCAGGCGTTGCCGCGGACTTGGTAGAAGAACTCTTCCAGCGGATCGTCGTGATAGTCGGTGCGATGGTTGGGACCGCCCACGACGGTGACGATGAAGTCGGCGTCCTGCCAGATCTGCTGGTTGCCGACGGGGGGCTTGAGCAGGTGGGCGTGGTCTTGGATCCAGCGCTGGAAATTCAAGGGCGGGCCGTAGGCGGGCATGGCGGTCTCCGGGAGGGCTCGGGCTTGGGGGTTGATGGGAGTCTAGGCT
>NZ_LZZT01000050.1 GCF_014170305.1 Achromobacter sp. UMC71 | reverse complement strand
GTGGCCGTCGAGCCTGCCAGCCAGGTTTCCGAGCCGGCCGCGCCCGTCGTGGCCCCGGTGGAGGCCGCTGCCGCCGAACCGATCGTGCCCCCCGTCTTGACAGCGCCGGTCGAACCCGTGGCCGCCCCCCCGGCCCCGGTCGCCGAAACGCCCGCGCCGGTCGCAGCGCCCGTGGTTGCCGCCCCGGTAGCCCCGGCCAGCGCCCAGCCCATCGTGGTGCCGGCAACGGCGCCCTCGGCCAAGGCGCAAGCCCTGCACGACGTGGTGAACGCCGCCGGACTGCAATGGGTGGAAACCGACCCTGAGCGCCACGCTCAGACGCAGGTGCGCATCGCCGCCGCGCACACGCCGGTCCGCCTGGGCCGCGAGCGCAAGCCGGTGGCCGCGGTGTCGAACGAACCCCTGGTTCAGGTCGAAACCCGCCACTAAGCCGCGCCACGCAGGCAAAAGCCCCCATCAATCGATGGGGGCTTTTTTATGGGCCGGCGGTTCGCTGCCAGCGCCCACCCTCACGCCATCCAGAAGGCGCACCTCGGCGTCCCGCCGCAAGTCGGCCTGAACGCCGAAGGACGCCCTCCCTCTGGACGAAAAAAAACCCTCGTTGCCGAGGGTCTTCTTCATGCCGATGCGGGAAGGATCAGAACTGGTACGTGTAGGTCAGCTGAACCGTATCCAGGCCCGGGTTCGGGCGCTTGATGCTGGCGTTGGAGAAGTGCGAGTAACGCACGCCGATGCGGTTGTTCGGGGTCAGGAGGAAACCCATGCCCACGTGGTCGCCGAACTGGAAGGCCGTGCTGATGTTTTCGTTGGCGAAGCGGGTGCTGGAGAACACTGTAGCCCCGATACCGGCTTCGAGGTAGAAGCGCTCGCCCGTCCACCAGCGGAACATCGGGATGGCGTTCAGTTGCCAGACGTGGCCCGGCGAACGGCCGCTGTTGGCCCACCAGTACGAGGCGCCGAGTTCGGGCGTGAGATCCAGCCGACCCCAATTGCCACCAAACTGGTACGTCCAGATCGACGGGGTTTCGTAGCTCAGGGTGAAACGCTGGTAGTGATCGCCAATGCCATAGTGGGCGCTTATCCCGCCCTGGGTTCCCTCGGACGACTGCGCACTAGCAAAAGTAGCGACACCGGCCAGGGCCAAACCGACAAGGCGCGCCAGCATTTTATTCTTCGTCGACTGCATTGGGTGTTGCTCCGTATTTTGTTGGGAATAAGCGTCTCGGTAATATTCACGAGCTTTTTTCCGGTACTGCACAACATAGCAAAAACCGGGCCAGAAGGCTCGCAATGTGTCGCAATATGGCAACAAAGCCGATGGAAAACACTGTTCCGCCGGCCAACAAAATCATGCTGTCACGATTGGCCTGACAAGCCCATGAAAACGCCGCCGGCACACGAAGGTAGCGGCGGCGTTCCATCGTCACGCCATCCACGCCAGCAACGCGTGGACGGACGTCGCGACGCGATCAGGCGGCGGTGACGACGTCAGCCGGCTGGTTGGTCAACAGCGCCAGCAGGCGGGCGATTTCCTCGCGCAGCTGGCGGCGGTCGACCACCATGTCGATGGCGCCCTTCTGCAGCAGGAATTCGGCGCGCTGGAAGCCTTCGGGCAGCTTTTCGCGCACGGTCTGTTCGATCACGCGCGGACCGGCGAAGCCGATCAGCGCCTTGGGCTCGGCGATGACCACGTCGCCCATGAAGGCGAAGCTGGCCGACACGCCGCCCATGGTGGGGTCGGTCAGCACGCTGATGAACGGCAGGCCGGCGGCCGACAGGCGCGTCAGCATGGCATTGGTCTTGGCCATCTGCATGAGCGACAACAGGCTTTCCTGCATGCGCGCGCCGCCCGAGGCAGCCACGCAGATGAAGGGAGTCTTGTTGTCCAGAGCGGCCTGGGCGCCGCGCGCAAAGCGCTCGCCCACGACCGAACCCATGGAACCGCCCATGAATTCGAATTCAAAGCAGGCCAGCGTTGCCGGCACGCCGCGGATGGAACCGCTGACGACCACCAGCGCGTCCGTTTCGCCCGTCTGCTTGACGGCCTCTTGCAGGCGCTCGGGGTACTTGCGGGTGTCCTTGAACTTCAGCGTGTCCACGGAACGCGTGGTCTGGCCGATTTCAACCCGGCCTTCGAGGTCGAGCAGGGAATCGATGCGGGCGCGGGACCCGATGCGCATATGGTGGTCGCACTTGGGGCAGACGTGCAGGTTGGCCGCCAAGTCTTCGCTGTACAGCACCGTTTCGCACGACGGGCATTTCACCCACAGGCCCTCGGGTACGCGGCGGGCGCCGCTGTCGCTGGTCTTGTTGATGCGAGGAGGCAGGAGTTTTTCGATCCAGCTCATTGTTTTTTCATCCCGTTAGGAGGTCGCGCCAAGCCGCTCAGGCGGACGCGTTTTGTCGTTTTACTTGATCCAGCGCCTGCCGGATGGTGCGCAGCCAGCCGCCTGCGGCGGAGACTGCGGCGTCGGTTTGTTGGGCCGCGGGGACGTTCGCCACCGCCTGCTCCATGGTTTCAATCAGTTTGCTGCCGATGACGACCGCGTCGGCCACGCCAGCCACGCGCTGCGCGCTTTCGGCGTCGCGGATGCCGAAGCCCACGCCGACCGGAATATCGCGCACGTAGCGGCGGATGACGGCCACGCGCTCGGCCACGTCGTCGGTATTGAGGGAACCGGCGCCCGTCACGCCCTTGAGCGAGACGTAGTAGACGTAGCCGCGGGCGACCTTGGCGACGGCCTGGATGCGGTCGTCGGTGGACGTGGGGGCCAGAAGGAAGATCGGGGCAATGCCATGCTGGCCGAGGGTGCCGGCAAACTCGACGATTTCTTCGGGCGGATAGTCGACCACCAGGACGCCGTCGACGCCGGCGGCTTCGGCGCGGCGGGCGAATTCGGCTTGACCCATGCGCTCGATGGGGTTGGCGTAGCCCATCAGCACCACCGGGGTGGCCGAGTCTTGGCGGCGGAAGTCGGCCACCAGGTCCAGCACGCGGCCCAGGCCCACGCCGTGGGCGATGGCGCGATCGGCGGCGCGTTGGATCACGGGGCCGTCGGCCATGGGATCGGAGAACGGCACGCCCAGTTCGAGCACGTCGGCGCCGGCCTGGACCAGCGCGTGCATCAGGGGCACGGTGGCTTCGGGCGACGGATCGCCGGCCGCGATGTAGGGGATCAGCGCCGCGGCGCGGCCGGATTCGGCGGTGCGCGCAAAGGCGGCTGCGATGCGGTCAGTGCGGGATGTCGTCATGTTAGAGCTCGATACCGGCACGTTCGGCGACGGTATGCATGTCTTTGTCGCCACGGCCCGACAGATTGACCAGGATGACGGCGTCGCGCGGCAGCGTGGCGGCCATCTTCACGGCTTGGGCAATGGCATGGGAGGATTCCAGCGCCGGCATGATGCCTTCGATGCGGCAGCAGTCGTGGAACGCCTTCAGGGCTTCATCGTCGGTGATGCCGACGTACTCGGCCCGACCCGAATCCTTCAGCCAGGCGTGCTCGGGGCCGACACCGGGGTAATCCAGCCCGGCCGAGACCGAATGCGTTTCCTGGACCTGGCCGTCGGCGTTCTGCATGACGTAAGTACGGTTGCCATGCAGCACGCCGACCTGGCCAGCCGCCAGCGAGGCGGCATGCTTGCCGCTGTCCATGCCCTCGCCCGCCGCCTCGACGCCGATCAGGCGCACGTTTTCGTAGGGGATGTAGGGATGGAAAATGCCCATGGCGTTGGAGCCGCCGCCCACCGCCGCCACGACGTAGTCGGGCTGGCGGCCGATGGCTTCGGGCATCTGCGTCAGGCATTCGTTGCCGATGACGGTCTGGAAGTCGCGCACCATGCGGGGATAGGGGTCGGGACCCGCTACGGTGCCGATGATGTAGAAGGTGTTTTCGATGTTGGTGACCCAGTCGCGCATCGCTTCGTTGAGCGCGTCCTTCAGGGTGCGGGAGCCGGAGGTGACCGGCACGACCTTGGCGCCCAGCAACTTCATGCGGTAGACGTTGGAGGCCTGGCGGCGAATGTCTTCGCTGCCCATGTAGACCACGCATTCCATGCCGTAGCGGGCGGCCACGGTGGCCGAGGCCACGCCGTGCTGGCCGGCGCCGGTTTCGGCGATGACGCGGGGCTTGCCCATGCGCTTGGCCAGGAGTGCCTGGCCGATGCAGTTGTTGACCTTGTGCGCGCCGGTGTGGTTCAAGTCTTCGCGCTTGAACCAGATCTGGGCGCCGCCGACCAGGTCCGACCAGCGGCGAGCATGGTAGACGGGGCTGGGACGGCCCACGAAATGCTTGAGTTCGTAGTTGAACTCTTCCAGGAAGGCGGGATCGACACGGTAATGGTCATAAGCCGCACGCAACTCGTCGAGCGCGTGCATCAGCGTTTCCGCCACGAAAACACCGCCATAGGGGCCGAAATGGCCCTTGGCATCTGGAAAGTCGTAAGGTTTCACCAAGCATCTCCCCCGGCATCGCGGCAGACCACTGCCAGCCGCAAATCCGGTTTGCAACCCGTCATTTTACCTGACGCCGTCGGCGGCGGGGCAGCACCCGCCGCCGCCAGGCGCGTCAGAGCGACTGCCCCAGACGGCGCAGGAAGGTTTCGCAGGACGCCAGCTGGTCGATCGCGACGAACTCGTCGGGCTTGTGGGCCTGCTCGATGTGGCCCGGACCGCAGACCACCGTGGGGATGCCAATGCCCTGGAACAGGCCGGCTTCGGTGCCGTAGGCCACTTTGCGGGTGGCGCGGTCTTCGGTCAGGGCCCGCACCAACTGGGTGATGGCGGCTTCTTCGGAGGCTTCCAGGGCCGGGGCGGCGGCGCCCGTCTCGATCTCGATGCTGGCGCCGTCGAATTCGGCCTTCATGCGCGGCAGGAGCTCATCGCGCACGTATTTTTCGACTTCGGCCTGGATCTCGTCGGGTTGCATGCCCGGCAGGTTGCGGAATTCGTAGGTGAATTCGCACAGTTCGGGAATGGTGTTGACCGCGATGCCGCCGCGGATCTGGTTGGTGGTCATGGTCGAGAACGGCACGTCGTAGAACTGGTCGTACGGGCCATTGGCCTTGAAGCTGTCGGCCAGGTCGCGGATGCGGCAGATCAGGCGGGCGGCGTATTCGATGGCGTTGCAGCCGCGCGGGGTCAGCGACGAATGCGCCGCCTTGCCGTGGACCTTGCAGCGGAACAGGTTGATGCCCTTGTGGGCCACCACCACCTGCATGCCGGTGGGCTCGCCCACCACGCAGCCTTCGGGGCGGATGCCGCGTTCGTGCAGGTCGGCCAGCATGTACGGCGCGCCGGCGCAGCCGACTTCCTCGTCGTAGGAAAACGCCAGGTGGATCGGTTTCTTGCGCGGCATGGCCAGGAATTCCGGCACCAGCGCCAGCGAACCGGCGATGAAGCCCTTCATGTCGCAGCTGCCGCGGCCGTAGAGCCGGCCGTCTTTTTCGACCAGCTTGAACGGATCCGTGCTCCAGTCCTGGCCGTCCACCGGCACCACGTCGGTATGGCCCGACAGGACGATGCCGCCCTGCTGGCCGCCGTCTTGCGCCGGCAGCGTGGCGAACAGGTTGGCCTTGGTGCGCTCGGGATTGTGCGCCAGCCACGCATCGACGCCCTGGCCCTTGAGCCAATCACGGACGGTTTCGATGAGGGCGAGATTGGAATTGCGGCTGGTGGTGTCAAAGCCGACCAGCGTCTCCAGCCAGGTGCGCGCGTTCATGTAGCAACTCTCTTGGGGAAAAAGAGGAGTGTAAAGCCAGGACGCGCTGGCGTCGCGGAGCCAGACCTGTGCCTGGGCATAGAATGTTGCCCTTCAAAGCAAAAGCCCCCCAAGGAGAACCCGTGCAGCACAAAGCAGTTCCCACGCGCAACATCGTGGCGGCAGTCATCGGCAACGCCCTCGAATGGTATGACTTCCTGGTGTTCGCGTTCATGACGCCGATCATCTCGAAACTGTTCTTTCCGACGGACCCCAGCGTCCCCGGCAGCGAACTGAACGCGATCCTGATGACCACGGCGATCTTCGGCGTCGGCTTTTTCATGCGTCCGGTCGGCGGCATCATCCTGGGCATGTACGGCGACAAGAAGGGCCGCAAGGCGGCCATGGTGATGGTGACTTCGCTGATGGCGGTGTCGATCGCGTTGATCACCGTGGCGCCCACCTACCACGCCGCCGGCATCCTGGCCCCTATCTTCATCCTGATCGCGCGCCTGCTGCAGGGCTTTTCGGCCGGCGGCGAATTCGGCACCTCGACCGCCCTGCTGATCGAGATGGCGCCCAACGGCAAGCGCGGCTTCTACGGGTCCTGGCAGATGGCCGGCCAGATGCTGGCGCTGCTGATCGGCGCGGCTTGCGGCACGCTGATCACCGAGTTCTTCACCCAGGAACAGATCGCCGCGTGGGCCTGGCGCCTGCCGTTCGCCTTCGGCCTGGTGATTGTGCCGATCGCCATCTATATCCGCCGCAACATCGACGAAACCGACGCCTTCAAGCAGATGAAGGAAGAAGAACGCCAGGCCGCCGCCCGCGGCGAAGTGCAGCGCCTGAGCCTGGTCGAGATGGTGCGCACGCACACCCGCGAAACGCTGATCGGCGTGGGACTGGTGGTGACGGCGACGGTATCGATCTACATCACCTTCACGTACCTGGTGACCTATTCGACCCAGATCCTGAAGCTGCCGCTGAACCAGACCTTTTTGGTGCAGATGGCGGGCGCGGCGCTGATGGTGCTGCTGACGCCGTTCATGGGCGCCTGGTCCGACCGCGTCGGCCGCCGCCCCATCGTGATCGGCTCGCTGATCGGCTACCTGCTGGTGCTGTATCCGCTGTACTACTGGCTGTCGGATGCGCCGTCGATCGGCCGCCTGCTGACCGTGCAGATTGTGGTGTGCTTCTTCGTGTCGGCCTTCTTCGGCGTCTTCAGCACGGTAATGGCCGAACTGTTCCCGGCCCGGGTACGCTCGGTGGGCTTGTCGCTGGCCTATAACGTGGCGGTGATGATCTTCGGCGGTTTCGCGCAGTTCATCGTGACCTGGCTGATCAAGACCACCGGCTCGCCAATGGCCCCTGCGTACTACGTGATGTTCGGCGTGGCGCTGGGCCTGGTGGCGTCGTTCTACATGCGCGAACGCGCGCACGAGCGGCTGGATCACTGATCCGTGCGCGGGCGCCCGGCGCCCGCGCGAGTCAAGGCGCGCGGCCTAGCGGCGCGTCGCCGACGACACGCCCTGCACCTCGGCCAGGGCGTCCAGCGCGCGGGCCAGCGATTCGCCCCCGCGCACCTCCACCGTGAACACCATGTGGGCCAGCGATTGCCGGCTTTGCGTGTTCACGCCCACCACGTTCAGGCGCAGCCGCGCGAAGACTTCGGACAGATCCCGCAACAAGCCCGAACGATCGTGCGCGCGCACGCTGATGTCGACCGGATAGAAGGTGTCGGCCGGGGTTTCGCCCCAGGCCACTTCGATCACGCGTTCGGGTTCGCGTTCGGCCAGCGCCAGGTAGCTGTGGCAATCGCTGCGGTGAATCGAAACGCCGCGTCCGCGCGTCACGAAGCCGGCGATGGCGTCGGGCGGCGCCGGACGGCAGCAGCGCGCCAACTGCGTCAAAAGCGAGCCCACGCCCACCACCAGCACGCCGCTCTTGCCGCTCTTTTCGGCGCTGCCCGCGCTGGCGTGGCGCAAGGCGGCCGGCTGCGGCTCGACCGCGGGGCCCGGCGCCTGGAACAGCGTATCGATCTGCCGCAGGCTGAATTCTTCCTTGGCGGCGGCCACGTACAGGTCGTCCGCGCGGGCAAAACCCAGGTTCTGCGCCAGCTGCTCCAGATTGACGGCGGTCTTGCCCAGCCGCTGCAATTCCTTTTCGACCAGCGCCTGGCCCTGGGTGATGCGCTGCTGCAGTTCGATGGCGTTGAACCACATGCGCACCTTGGCCCGGGAGCGCGAGCTGGCCAGAAACCCCAGCTGCGGATTGAGCCAGTCGCGCGACGGGCCGCCGGACTTGGCCGAGATGATCTCGACCGTCTGGCCGGTGGCCAGCCGCGTCTGCAGCGGCACCATCTGGCCGTCGACGCGGGCGCCCCGGCAACGGTGGCCCAGGTCGGTGTGCAGGTGGTACGCGAAATCGACGGGCGTGGCGCCCGCGGGCAGCTCGATCACCCGCGCCTGCGGCGTCAGCACGTAGATGCGGTCTTCCGAGGGCTCGGGCGCGGCGGCGTGGCGGCCGCGCCCGGTGGCGGCCCTGCCGGAAGCGGGCTTGCCGCCATCGGGTTTGCCAGCGTCCGCGGCCGGCGCCTCGCCGGATTCGACGTCGGTATTCCAGGCCAGCAGCTGGCGCATCCAGGCCAGTTGCCGGTCGTATTCGCTGGAGGCGGCCACCTGGCCGCCCTTGGCCCCGGCCTCTTTGTAGCGCCAGTGCGCGGCCATGCCGTATTCGGCGAACTGGTGCATTTCTTGCGTGCGGATCTGCACCTCGAACGGCCGGCCGTCATCGTCGGCCACCACCGTGTGCAAGGACCGGTAGCCGTTGGGCTTGGGGCGCGAAATATAGTCGTCGAACTCGTTGGACAGCGGCGTCCACATCTCGTGCACCATGCCCAGCGCCGTGTAGCAGGCGCGCACGTCGTCCACGATGATGCGCAGCGCGCGCAGGTCGTACATCTGGGCGAAGTCCAGCCGCTTGACCCGCATCTTGTTCCAGATGCTGTAGATATGCTTGGGCCGGCCGCTGACCTCGGCGTCGATGCCATGCTTGGCCAGCGCCGCCTGCAGGCGCTCGATAGCGCCGGCGATGAAGGCCTCGCGCTCGACCCGCTTTTCTTCGAGCAGGCGCGCGATCTGCTTGTATTTGTCCGGGTCCAGGAAGCGGAACGCCAGATCTTCCATTTCCCACTTGATCTGCCAGATACCCAGCCGGTTGGCCAGCGGCGCGTACAGGTCCAGAGTCTCGCGGGCAAAATCGGTCGAACACGGCGTCTTGCTTTCGGCGTGCCAGCGCAAGGTCTGCAGGCGCGACGCCAGGCGCATCAGCACGATGCGCAGATCGGCCGCCATGGCCAGCAGCATCTTGCGCTGCATTTCCTTTTGCGTGCCGGTCTCGGCTTCGGCGTCGCTGGCCTGGCGCGCCACCACGCCCAGCCGCAACAGCGCCCGGGCGCCCTGGACCAGCCGGGCAACTTCGGCGCCAAAGGCGGCGGCGACCGGATCATTGCGCAAGGCGGGCGCCGGCGCGGTCAGGTCGGTAGGCAGCGCGGCCAGCAGCGCCGCCGCACGGGTGGCCGAATCGGTGTGCAGGCCCGCCAGGATACGCACGACGCCGGCGCCGTGGGAGGCCAGCGGCTCGCCCGTCAGGGCCTGCTGGCCCTCGAACCGGGGAACCGACCAGGCCACGGCCCGGTCGATAAACCCAAGGCCGTCGGCATCCAGACCCGCGCCAGCCTCCTGTCGCCAGGAAGCGTCGAAAGGCGGAGGCGCATCGAGAACAGGCGGGGCGGACATCGCGGACGTATTGCGGGGTGGGAATGGAAGATTCCGACACTCTACACTAGGAAACAAGTACGGAAACGCCGGCAATGCCCGGGCATATATACAAGGAACTCAAGCTTATGTTGCGCTGGCTCAAGGGCCGGGGAGCACGCCCGTCGGAGGTGGCGGAAATGCAGGCCCGGATCGCTCCCGATCTCTGGCGGCAGGTGTTGCAGACCCACCCGTTCCTGGCGGCGCTGGACGCCGATGAAACCGCCCAGTTGCTGGCGCGGTCGGCGTGGCTGCTGGCCAGCAAGACCATCAACGGCGCCCAGGGCCTGGAGGTGTCCGACTTCATGCGGCTGTCGATCGCGGCCCAGGCCAGCCTGCCGATCCTGAACCTGACGCCTACGCTGTACGAAGGCTGGGACGAGATCATCGTCTACCCCGCCGGATTCCGCATCCCGCGCAAGCGCCTGGACGAAGACGGCGTCATGCACGAATACGTCGAGGACGCGGCCGGCGAAGCCTGGGAAGGCGGGCCGCTGGTGCTGTCCTGGGAAGACGCGCTGCTGTCCGAGGGCGGCTTCAACGTGGTGATCCACGAATTCGCGCACAAGCTGGACCTGCAATCGGGCTTTGCCGACGGCATGCCCTCGCTGGCCGCGCACGGCGACCTGAAGCCGCGCGACTGGCGACGTGTCCTGGACGACAGCCTGGACCGCTTCATCGCCGCGGTGGATGCGGTGGAGGCCGCCATTCCGCGCGACGTGGACCCCGAAAGCGAGGAAGCCGACGCCTGGTACGGGCAACTGCCGCTGGACCCCTACGCCGCCACGGACGAGGCCGAGTTCTTCGCCGTCAGCTCCGAACATTTCTTCGTCGACCCCCACCCCATGGCCGAAGCCCTGCCCGAATGGTTCGGCCTGCTGCAGGCCTACTATCGGCAAGACACCCTGAGGCGCTACCCGTGAAGCAACTGCTGATCGTCTGGCATTCCCGCACCGGCGCGGCCCGGCAGATGGCGCAGGCCGCCGCCCAAGGCGCCCTGGCCGCGGCCACATTGCTGGAGCAGCCGGACGCGTTGGCGGTGGTCCTGCGCCGCGCGGAAGACGCCACCGAGGCCGATGTCCTGGCCAGCGACGGATTCCTGTTCTGCGCGCCGGAAAACCTGGCCAGCCTGAGCGGCGAGATGAAGGAATTCTTCGACCGTTGCTACTACGGCGTGCTGGACCGCATTGCCGGCCGGCCCTATGCCTGCCTGATCAGCGCCGGCAGCGACGGCGCGGGTGCCGCCCGCCAGGTCGAGCGCATCTGCACCGGCTGGCGCCTGCGCGCCGCCGCGCCCGCCCTGATCGTCAATCTGGGCGCGCAGACGCCCGAACAGATCGCCGCCCCCAAGACCGTGGCGCCGGCCGAACTGGCGCGCTGCGAGGACGCCGGCGGCCTGCTGGCCGGCCTGTTGGTGACGGCCGCCTAGCGGCGCCCCCCATCCGGGGCGCAAGCCACGCGACGTGACGGCTTGCTTTCCCATTTGGAAAAAGGCTGGCGAAGCCGTTGCCAGAGGCGCGGATTTTTAAATCACAACAATATCAAAGCGTTTAAATCCCGCGATATTTCCCATGCTATTTCTTTTACCGGTGGCGGAAAGCCCAGCCTTTCCCACGCCCTCTCCCCTTTTGACCTTACCCACACCTCACATGGCAAAATCAAACACGATCAAGAAATTCGCAGTAGTGGCAACCCTGCTTTTCATGACAGGATGCGGCACGGTGGCGTTGCTGCAGGATCGCAATATCACCAGGCTGAGCGAGCCGGGCGTGAAGCAACCGGAAGTCACCGCGATGCTGGGCAAGCCCGTGGCCGTCCTGGATACGATGAACGGCCAGGGCGTCTGCAATGACTATCTGTACACACCGCCCAAGGGCTCCGAAACGCGAATCTGGGTCCATTTTCGCAAGAGCGATGACATGTTGGTGGCATTCAGCATGAACATTACCTGCGAGCAAGCCGGCAAGGCTGGCCATTTGAATACCCTGGTGCCCTACAGAGAAAGAAATAAATAGGGTTCGCCAGGCTGTCGACGCCCGGGCTGGGCCGAGGGCCGATTCGTTTTCACCTTGGAAACAAGGAACAACTACGCCCTCGCCGCAGGCGCCAGCGGGACGCGAAAAAAAAGCCCTCCGGCAGGCCGGAGGGCTTTTCATCGTGCACGCGCCAATCAGGCGACCGCAGCAGTCACGACGATCTCGACCTTGAAGTCGGGATTGGCCAGGCGGGCCTCGACGGTGGCGCGCGGGGGCGAGTTGCCGTCGGCAACCCAAGCGTCCCAGGCCTTGTTCATGCCGTCGAATTCCTTCATGTTGGCCACGTAGATCTGGGCCATCAGGATCTTGGTCTTGTCGGTGCCGGCTTCGGCCAGCAGGCGATCGATGGTCGCGAGCACTTGCTCGGTCTGGCCGGTGATGTCCAGCTTGGCATCGTCCGGCACCTGGCCTGCCAGGTATGCGACGCCGTTGTACACGGCCATGTCCGACAGGCGCTTGGCGACGTGGAAGCGCTTGATGCTGCTCATGAATATTCCCCTAGTGACGAGTTGACGGGTTGGAACAATGCGAAGAATGCCGAACTTTACCCTGCCGCGGCTTCAGGCGGGCGGTAGCTGGAAGACCTGGCGCAGATAGGCCAGGTAGGCCGGATCGTCGCACATGGTCTTTTCGGGCGCGTCGGAGACCTTGGCCACGGGCTGGCCGTTGCAGCGAACCATCTTCATGACGATCTGCAAAGGCTCGTGGCCCAGGTCGTTGGTCAGGTTGGTGCCGATGCCGAACGACACCTTGCAGCGCCCGGCGAACTGGCGCGCCAGCTCGATGGCGCGCGGGAAGGTCAGCGAATCCGAGAACACCAGCGTCTTGGCGCGCGGGTCGACCCGGTTCTTGCGGTAGTGCTCGAGCAAGCGCTCGCCCCAGACGAAGGGATCGCCGGAATCGTGGCGGGCGCCGTCGAACAGCTTGCAGAAATACATGTCGAAATCGCGCAGGAAGGCGTCCATGCCGTAGACGTCGGACAGTGCGATGCCCAGGTCGCCGCGGTACTCCTTGGCCCACACTTCCAGCGCGAAGACCTGCGAATCACGCAGCCGCGGGCCCAGCGCCTGGCAGGCCTGCAGGTATTCGTGGCCCATGGTGCCCAGCGGCAGCACCTCGTGCTGCTTGGCCAGCAGCACATTGCTGGTGCCGGCGAAGTGCGGCCCCATCTGCGCCTTCATGGTCGAGACGATTTCCTCATGCCACACCTTGGAGAAGCGGCGGCGGGTACCGTACTCAGCCACGCGGAAGTCGGCCAGCGCCGGATCGTCCAGCACCAGGTGCATCTTGGACTGCAGGCGCTTGCGGCCTTCGGCCCAGTCGGGATGCTTGCGGGTGTTGCGGAAATAGACCTCGTTGACGATGGCCAGCACGGGGATCTCGAACAGGATCGTGTGCAGCCACGGGCCTTTGACCTCGATGCTGATCTCGCCCGGCGCATCGCCTTCGCTGATGTGGATGCAGCGCTCGGGCAGATGGAACAGTTCGAGGAAATCGACGAAGTCGCTTTTGATAAAGCGCAAGCCGCCCAGATATTTAAGCTCGTCGGCAGTGAAGCGCAGCTGGCACAGCTGATGCACTTCTTCGCGGATTTCGTCCAGGTAGGGGCGCAGATTGGCCCCCGCCGTTCGGCATTTGTAACGGTACTCGACCTGGGCAGCGGGGAATTGATGCAGCACCACCTGCATCATGCTGAATTTGTACAGATCGGTGTCGAGCAGCGAGGTGATTATCATGATTGCGCGTATCGTTTCGCGACACCATAGCATGAAGGCGCCGTCCCACCCCCCAGTGCGCCACGATGTCAACACGGGTATTCACGGCGGTTTGGCGCTGCATTGGGTAAAATCCGCCCAACAAAACACAAATGCCGCCTGCCCGGAGTCCCTGAATGACCCACGTCGTCACCGAAAACTGTATCAAGTGCAAGTACACCGATTGCGTAGATGTGTGCCCGGTGGACTGTTTTCGTGAGGGTCCGAACTTCCTGGTGATCGACCCCGACGAATGCATCGATTGCGCCGTCTGCATCCCGGAATGCCCGGCCAACGCGATCTACGCCGAAGAAGACGTGCCGCAAGACCAATTGAACTTCATCGCCCTGAATGCCGAGCTCTCGCCCGAGTTCGCCAGCATCAGCCGCGCCAAGAAGCCGCTGCCCGACGCCGACGAGTGGAACGGCAAGCAGGACAAGCTGCAATACCTGGAAAAATAATCCGCGAACGCGGGGCCGTTCACGGCCCGCGACGCGCGATGCCCCGATGACCGACGATTCCAAATACACGCGCCAGACCGTCACCCATGTCCACACCTGGGTGCCCGACAAGTTGTTCTCCTTGCGGGTCACGCGCGACGACGCGTATACGTTCCAGCCGGGCCAGTTCGCCCGGGTCGGCCTGCCGGGCGCCGACGATCCCGACGGTCCGCCCACGCTGTGGCGCGCCTACTCGATGGTGTCGGCCCCGCAGGAGCCGTGGCTGGAGTTCTACTCCATCGTGGTTCCCGAAGGCCTGTTCAGCCCGCGCATGGCGCGGCTGCAGCCTGGCGACGCGCTCTACGTCGAAAAAGCGCCCTACGGCTTCCTGACGCTGGAGCGCTTCGCCCCCGGCGGCGACCTCTGGCTGCTGGCCTCGGGCACCGGACTGTCGGCCTACCTGTCGATCCTGCGCGACCCGGCCGTCTGGCGCGCCTATCGCCGCATCATCCTGGTGCACGGCGTGCGCACCGCGACCGAGCTGGCCTACCGCGACGAAATCGAAGGCTGGCGCCGCGATCCGGCCCTGGCCGAGCTGTTCGCGGCCGATCCGCACAAGCTGGTGTACCTGCCGATCGCCACCCGCGAAACCCTGCCCGGCATGCCGCAAGCGCGCCTGACCACGCTGATCGCCGATGGCGGGCTGGAACGGCTGGCGGGCGTGCCGCTGGACCCGGAGCAAGCAAAGATCATGCTTTGCGGCAATCCGGACATGCTGGCCGATGCCCGCAAGTTGCTGGGCGAACGCGGCTTCAAGCCGGGACGCCGCGGCATTCCCGGCAACCTGGCCGTGGAAAACTACTGGTGAATTCCAGTCCGGGCCAGGTGCTTTCCTGGCCCATCCGGCCTAGGCCGGAAATCCCCCTTTTTAGGCCGCTGCCCCCGCTTGATTCCGCCCTAAACTGGTGCACAAGGGATGACGGGTCGCATTTTTGCAACACAAAAGCCGATTTTCGGACGCTTTCGTCAGATGAATTGGAAATACCGTTACTCCCCGGCGCAATAATCGGGGCACACGCACGACCCAGAAGGACTTTCCCCAATGCTGTACCAATTGCACGAAATGCAGCGCGCCTTCCTGACTCCGTTCGCTGCTTTTACGGATGCCGGTTCCCAGCTGTTCTCCAGTCCCTACAGTCCCCTCGCCTACACCCCGATCTCGCGCCAGATGGCCGCGGGATACGAGTTGATGACGCGTATCGGCAAGGAATACCAGAAACCCGCCTGGAACCTGCCCGCCACCGAAATCGACGGCAAGTCCGTCCGGGTGACCGAATCGGTCGTGCTGGACAAGCCCTTCTGCCGGCTGGTGCACTTTCACCGCGATGTGCGCCAAACCCCGAAAAACGACCCCAAGGTGCTGTTGGTGGCGCCCATGTCGGGCCACCATGCCACGCTGCTGCGTGACACCGTGCGCGCCCTGCTGCCGAACCACGACATCTACGTGACCGACTGGATCGACGCCCGCATGGTGCCGCTGTCGGCCGGGCCGTTCCACCTGAACGACTACGTCCGCTACGTGCAGGATTTCATCCGGCACCTGGGTCCCGATGTCCACGTGATCTCGGTCTGCCAGCCGACCGTGCCCGTGCTGGCCGCCGTGTCGCTGATGGCCTCGGCCAACGATCCCTGCCAGCCCCGCAGCATGGTCATGATGGGCGGCCCCATCGATCCGCGCCAATCGCCCACGCAAGTGAACCGCCTGGCCACCACCAAGCCCTACTCGTGGTTCGAGAACCAGGTGATCCACCCGGTTCCGCCGCGTTACCCGGGGTCGGGCCGCAAGGTCTACCCGGGCTTCCTGCAGCACGCCGGGTTCATGGCCATGAACCCCGACCGCCACATGAAGTCGCACTACGAGTTCTACCTGGACCTGCTGCGCGGCGACGACAACGACGCCGAGGCGCATCGCCGCTTCTACGACGAATACAACGCCGTGCTGGACATGCCGGCCGAGTTCTACCTGGACACCATCCGCATGGTGTTCCAGGACTTCGCGCTGCCCAATGGCACCTGGGAGGTCGACGGCCAACTGGTGCGGCCGGCCGACATCAAGAAGGTCGCGCTGTTCACGATCGAAGGCGAACTGGACGACATCTCGGGCCAGGGCCAGACCCGCGCGGCCATCAAGCTGTGCAAGAACATCCCGGCCGAGCGCAAGACGCATTACACCGCCCCCAACTGCGGCCACTACGGGATTTTCTCGGGCCGCCGGTGGCGCGAAATGATCTGTCCTAAAATCGCGGAATTCATCCGGCAATCGGCCTGATCCGTTCTCCGAACCGTCTTCCACGGGGCCCGAGCGGCCCCTTTTCTTTTCATCGCCCGCCATGTCCTGTCGCACATTAGCCGACCGCATCGATGCCTTGCTGCCTCAGACGCAATGCACCAAGTGCGGTTTTGACGGCTGCCGGCCCTACGCCGACGCCATCGCCGAGGGCGCGGCCCCCATCAACCGCTGCCCGCCGGGCGGCGACGAAGGCATCGCCGCGCTGGCCAGCCTGCTCGATACGCCGCCGTTACCGCTGGACCTGTCCCGCGGCGAACCCGGCCCGCTGCTGGTCGCCCATATCGACGAGGCGCATTGCATCGGCTGTACGCTGTGCATCCAGGCCTGTCCGGTCGACGCCATCGTCGGCGCCAACAAGCACATGCATACCGTGCTGACCGACTGGTGCACCGGCTGCGACCTGTGCGTGGCGCCCTGCCCGGTCGACTGCATCCAGATGGTGCCCGCGGGCCGCGCCTGGACCGCCGAGGACGCCTTTGCTGGCCGCCAGCGCCATCGGCGCCACCTGGCGCGCATCGAACGCCTGGCCGCCGACAACACGCGCCTGATGGCCCCCGAGCCCGCCGGCGCGCCCACCGCCCCCGCCCCCGACGATGCGCAGGACGACGACCGCAAGCGCGCCGCCATTGAATCCGCCCTGGCCCGCGCCCGGGCCCGCCGCAACGCCCCGCGCCCATGAACGCCGCCAAACGCCGAGAGATATTCGCCCGCCTGCAGGCGGCCAATCCGCACCCGACCACCGAGCTCGAATACGACACGCCGTTCCAGCTGCTGATCGCGGTGCTGTTGTCGGCGCAGGCCACCGACAAGTCGGTGAACATCGCCACCCGCAAGTTCTTTCCGCGCTACGGCACGCCGCAAGCACTGCTGGCGCTGGGCGAGGAAGGCCTGGCGGACTACATCAAGACGATCGGCCTGTACCGCACCAAGGCCAAGAACACGATCGCCACCTGCCGCATCCTGATCGAACAGCACGGCGGCGAAGTGCCGCAGACCCGCGAAGCGCTGGAGGCGCTGCCGGGCGTGGGCCGCAAAACCGCCAACGTGGTGTTGAATACTGCATTCGGCCAACCCACCATGGCCGTGGACACGCACATTTTCCGGGTATCGAACCGCACGGGCATCGCCCCCGGCAAGAACGTGCTGGAAGTTGAATTGAAACTTGAAAAGTTCGTGCCGCGCGAATATATGCAGGACGCACATCACTGGCTGATCCTGCAGGGCCGCTACGTCTGCGTGGCGCGCAAACCGAAATGCCCGCAATGCGGTATTTCGGACCTGTGCGAATTCAAGGATAAAACGCCGGCGTAAATAACCGCGCGTTGAATTCCGTCTGCGCTGCGCGGGCTCGCGCAGCGCCAGCCAGCCGGGTTTTCCCCATGCCCGCCGTGATGACGGATTGATGACGATCAATGCGGATTTGCTGCAACGCATTGCATACGTATATCGGGTTTTTACCCAATGAGGATGCGAATTGTCAGCCACCCGACAATTCACCTTTCCGCACTGCAAAACCTATGACAAACCCTCATGGAATTTTGATCTGGAGGTGCGCATACTCGCCGGCAACTCTTGTAGAAAACTGAGCGGATAGGGCAGTTTTCAGACCCCACGGGGGCCCTGCGCATGACGCTGGGCAGAGTCCACATATAAATACAACGCCGGTGCAGCGGACATGGACGACACGATCCTGGAGACAAAAGGCCTCACCAAGGAATTCCGCGGTTTTGTCGCGGTCAATGGGGTCGATTTGCGTATCAAGCGAGGCGAGATTCATGCCTTGATCGGGCCGAACGGCGCGGGCAAGACCACATGCTTCAACCTGCTGACCAAATTCCTTTCCCCCACGTCGGGAACCATCAAATTCAACGGTCTGGACATCACGGGCGAACGCCCGGCGCAGATCGCGCGGCGCGGCGTGATCCGCTCGTTCCAGATCTCGGCGGTGTTCCCTCACCTGACCGTGCTCGAGAACGTGCGCATCGGCTTGCAGCGCAAGACGGGCCTGTCGTTTCACTTCTGGCGCAGCGACAAGCGCCTGGCCGAACTGAACGAACCCGCGCGCGCCCTGCTCGAGCAGGTGGACCTGGGCGCGTTCGCCAACGAAACCACGGTAAACCTGCCTTACGGCCGCAAGCGCGCGCTTGAAATCGCCACCACGTTGGCGATGGAACCCGAACTGATGCTGCTGGACGAGCCCACGCAAGGCATGGGCCACGAAGACGTCGACCGCGTGACGCAGTTGATCAAGCGCGTCAGCGCCGGCCGCACCATCCTGATGGTGGAACACAACATGAACGTCGTGTCCTCCATCGCCAACACCATTACCGTGCTGGCGCGCGGCGCGGTGCTGGCCGAGGGATCCTACGCCGAAGTCTCCCGCCATCCGGCCGTGATGCAAGCCTACATGGGCACCACCGACGGCGAACTTCAAGGAGCGCATGCATGAGTACCCCGGCACTGGAAATCTCGGGCCTGCAGGCCTGGTACGGGGAATCGCATATCCTGCACGGCGTGGATATGCGGGTCGCGCAAGGCGAAGTCGTGACGCTGCTGGGCCGCAATGGCGCCGGCCGCACCACCACGCTACGCGCCATCCTGGGCCTGACCGGGTCCCGCAAGGGCTCGGTGCGCATCCATGGCACCGAAGCCATCGACCTGCCCACCTACAAGATCGCGCATCTGGGCGTGGGCTACTGTCCCGAAGAGCGCGGTATTTTCGCCAGCCTGTCGTGCGAGGAAAACCTGCTGCTGCCGCCCGTCGTGGGTTCGCTGGGCGGCGGCATGTCGCTGGCCGAAATCTACGACATGTTCCCCAACCTGCAGGAACGCCGGCATTCGCCCGGCACCCGCCTGTCGGGTGGCGAACAGCAGATGCTGGCCGTGGCGCGCATCCTGCGCACCGGCGCGAACCTGCTGCTGCTGGACGAAATCTCTGAAGGCCTGGCCCCGGTCATCGTCCAGGCGCTGGCCCGCATGATCACCACGCTCAAGCAGCGCGGCTACACCATCGTCATGGTGGAGCAGAATTTCCGCTTCGCGGCGCCGCTGGCCGACCGCTTCTACGTCATGGAGCACGGCCAGATCGTCGAGCATTTCGAGGCGTCGGAACTTTCAGAAAAACAGGACACGCTCAACGAACTGCTGGGCGTCTAAAGGGCTATCGCCCGACATAACCTGTGTCACCCGCCGGACATCCCGGCACCATACACCGAAGGGAAGAGGAGTCATCCCATGAAGCTGCACACCATCACTGCTGCACTGGCCATGGCGGGCCTGGGATTTGCCGGGGCACCCGCTCAGGCGCAAGGCATCTCCGACGATGTCATCCGCATCGGCTTCATCACCGACATGTCGGGCGTGTATTCCGACATCGACGGCAAGGCCGGCCTGGATGCGATCCGCATGGCCATCGAGGATTTCGGCGGCTCGGTCAACGGCAAGAAGATCGAAGTGCTGTCGGCGGACCACCAGAACAAGGCGGACGTGGCCTCGGCCCGTGCCCGTGAGTGGTTCGACCAGCAGAAGGTCGACGTGATCATCGCTGGCACGAATTCCGCGACCAGCCTGGCGATGGCCGCCGTGGCGGCCGAGAAGAAAAAGCCCTTCATCGCCATCGGCGCGGGCGCGTCCGACCTGACCAACGCGCAATGTTCGCCCTACACCGTGCACTATGCCTACGACACCGTGGCGCTGGCGCGCGGCACCGGCTCGGCGGTGGTGAAGGACGGCGGCAAGAGCTGGTTCTTCCTGACCGCTGACTACGCCTTCGGCCATGCGCTGGAACGCGATACGATGGCCGTGGTGAAGGCCGCCGGCGGCGAGATCAAGGGCCAGGTGCGCGCACCGCTGGGCGCCTCCGACTTCTCGTCCTTCCTGCTGCAGGCACAGGCGTCCAAGGCACAGATCCTGGGCATGGCCAACGCGGGCGGCGACACCATCAACACCATCAAGGCCGCCAATGAGTTCGGCGTCACCAAGACGATGAAGATGGCCGGCCTGCTGGTGTTCATCAACGACGTGCACTCGCTGGGCCTGGAAGCCACCAAGGGCATGTACCTGACCGACGGCTGGTACTGGGACCAATCCGACGCCTCGCGCGCCTGGTCCAAGAAGTTCGAAGCCAAGGTCGGCCGCAAGCCTTCCATGCTGCAGGCGGGCGACTACTCGTCGGTCACGTTCTACCTGAACGGCGTGAAGGCCACCGGCACCGACGACGCCGACACTCTGATGAAGTGGATGAAGTCCAATAAGATCAACGACTTCTTCACGCAGGGCGGCTACGTGCGCGAAGACGGCCGCATGATCCACGACATGTACCTGATGCAGGTCAAGACGCCCGCCGAATCAAAGGGCCCGTGGGACTACTACAAGGTTGTCGCCACGCTGCCGGGCGACGAGGTCTACACCAAGCTGTCCGAGTCGACCTGCAAGCTGGTCAAGAAGTAATCCCCATGTGACCTTCTCGATGCGATCCGGCCCTTCCGGCCGGGTCGCCTCTTGAATTTGCCCGCTTCCCCTCGTACGCGCAGGATTTTCACAAGATGACTGATATTTTCGGCATCCCCATACAGGCCTTGTTCGGCCAGCTGTTGCTGGGCCTGGTCAATGGTTCGTTCTATGCCATGCTGTCGCTCGGCCTGGCCGTTATCTTCGGACTGCTGAACGTCATCAACTTCGCGCACGGTGCGCTCTACATGCTGGGCGCCTTCCTCGCCTGGATGGGGCTGTCGTACCTGGGGTTGAATTACTGGGTCATGCTGATCCTCGCGCCGTTGGTCGTCGGGCTGTTCGGCATCGTGATCGAAAAGCTGCTGCTCAAGCACCTGTACAAGCTGGACCACCTGTACGGCCTGCTCCTGACATTCGGACTGACACTGCTGATCGAGGGGCTGTTCCGCAGCTTCTATGGCGTGTCGGGCCAGCCCTACCCCACGCCCGATGCATTGCGCGGCGCCACCAACCTGGGCTTCATGGTGCTGCCCAACTACCGCGGCTGGGTCGTGGTGGCGTCGGTGGTGGTCTGCCTGGCGACCTGGTTCGTGATCGAACGCACCCGCCTGGGCGCCCTGCTGCGCGCCGGCACCGAGAACCCGCGGCTGGTCGAGGCCTTCGGCGTGAACGTGCCGCGCATGATCACGCTGACCTACGGCTTCGGCGTGGCACTGGCCGGCTTTGCCGGGGTGCTGGCGGCGCCGGTGCTGCAGATTTCCCCGCTGATGGGATCGAACCTCATCATTGTCGTATTCGCAGTGGTCGTGATCGGCGGCATGGGGTCCATCATGGGCGCCATCGTCACCGGGCTGGGCCTGGGTGTGATCGAAGGCCTGACCAAAGTGTTCTGGCCTGAAGCCTCCAGCACGGTCGTGTTCATCATCATGGCCATTGTTCTGTTGATCCGCCCGGCCGGGCTGTTCGGAAAAGAGAAATGAATCGTCAACTCCTGGGCTATGCAGTCCTGGCCGTCGTGGTGGCCATTCTTCCTTTCGTCGGGGTGTATCCGATCTTCGCCATGAAGATCATGTGCTATGCCCTGTTCGCCTGCGCCTTCAACCTGCTGCTGGGCTTCACGGGCCTCTTGTCGTTCGGGCACGCGGCCTTCCTGGGCAGCGCGGCCTACGCCACCGGCCACGCGCTGAAGGTCTGGGGCGTGCCCACGGAGATCGGCCTGCTGTTCGGCGTGGCCGTGGCCGCGCTGCTGGGCCTGGCGATGGGTGCGCTAGCCATCCGCCGCAGCGGCATCTATTTCGCGATGATTACGCTGGCCCTGGCGCAAATGGTGTTCTTCTTCTTCCTGCAGGCCAAGTTCACCGGCGGCGAAGACGGCCTGCAGAGCGTGCCGCGCGGCACCCTGCTGGGGATCATCGACCTGTCCAAGGACTTGAACCTGTACTACCTGGTGATGGGCGTGTTCATCATCGGCTACTTCATCATCTGGCGCACGGTGCATTCGCCGTTCGGCCAGGTGCTGCAGGCGCTGCGCGAGAACGAACCGCGCGCCGTCTCGCTGGGCTACGACGTGGACCGCTTCAAGCTGCTGGCCTTTGTGCTGTCGGCCGCCATCGCCGGCCTGGCCGGCGCCACCAAGACGCTGGTGTTCGTGTCGGCCACCCTGTCCGACGCGACCTGGCAGATGTCCGGCCTGGTCATCCTGATGACGCTGATCGGCGGCCTGGGCACCTTGACCGGGCCCATCCTGGGCGCCTTCATCGTGGTGCTGCTGGAAAACAAGGTGGGCGACTTCGGCCAGTTCATGGCCAACCTGACGGGCGTGGACTGGTTCCTGCGCCTGGGTGAATCCGTCACCATCGTGATCGGCCTGATCTTCGTCATCTGCGTGCTGGCGTTCCGCCGAGGCATCGTCGGCGAAATCAGCGCCTTCATCGAAAAGCGGCGCGCCGCGCGCGCCTGAGCCTGGCGGCCGTGCGCCGCACCCTCGCCAGACCCCTCGGGGCCGCTGATTGCGGCCCCGATCACATGGGGCGCCCCCGGCTCGGCCCGCATTCGGCCTTTACAATGGCCGGCACGCAATCCGAAAGGGGCTCCCCCATGCGCACGAAGCCTTTGCTCGCCGCCGTCCAAGGCGCCCTGGCGCTGACCGCCGCCCTGCTGCTGCCGCCCTCCGCCCACGCCGCCGGCCCCGCCTGCGAGGTCAACCGCCCGGTGCGATTCAGCGGCCTGAACTGGGAATCCAACCTGGTGCTGGCCGGCATCGAACGCTACGTGATGGAGCACGGCTACGGCTGCAAGACGTCAGTCGAGATCGGCGAGACACTGCCGATGCTGGCAGCGCTGCAACGCGGCGACGTGGACGTCACGCCCGAGGTCTGGCCCGGCCAGATCGAGGGCGCCTGGAAAAAGGCGCTGGCCAGCGGCCGCGTGCTGGGCGTGGGCCACGTCTACGACGCGGGCGAAGGCTGGTACGTGCCGCGCTACACCGTGCAGCGCCATCCCGAACTGAAAACTGCCGCCGACCTGGCGCGCTTCAAAGAAGTCTTCGCCGACCCCGAAGACCCGGGCCGCGGCCGCATCTACGGCTGCCCGGCAGGCTGGGCCTGCGGCACGCTCAACGACAACCTGCTGCGCGCCCTGGGGCTGGACCGCGACTACACGCTGTTCGCGCCCGGCTCGGGCGCCGCGCAGAAGGCCGCCATCATGTCCGCTTACAAGCGCAAGCGCGACATCGTCTTCTACTACTGGACGCCCACCGCCCTGGTCGGTGCGCTGGACCTGGTCAAACTGGAGCTGCCGGCCTTTGACCAGGCGGCCTACACCTGCCTGACGGACCCCAAGTGCGCCAAACCCGTCGCCACCGAATTCAAGCCCAATCCCGTGGTGACGGGGGTCAACGCGGCCTTCGCCAAGGAGGCGCCGCAATTGGCCGGATTCCTGGCCAAGCTGACCATCCCCAGCGACGCCATCGATGCCACCCTGGGCTGGCTGGAAACCGAAGGCAAGGAACCCGAGGACGCCGCGCGCTATTTCCTCAAGCAATACGGCCCGGTCTGGCGCCAATGGATGCCGGCGGATGCCGCCCAACGGGTACAGGCGGCCCTCGACAAGGAATGAGTCAGCGCGCTCATGTATCCTGACGTTTCGGCGCCTCGCGGCGCCATGACAAGACACGACGAGACAAGCTAAGGAAGCACACCATGGACGCCCTGTTCTGGCACAACGGTCACTGGACCACCGAAAACCCCAAACTGCTCGGCCCCGCCGACCATGCCTTCTGGATGGCCAGCATGGTCTTTGACGGCGCGCGCGCCTTTCGCGGCCTGACGCCCGACCTGGACCTGCACTGCCAGCGCGTGATCCGCTCGGCGGAAAAGATGCTGATGAAGCCGCAGCTGGGCTGGCAAGAGATCCAGGCGCTGTGCCTGCAAGCTGTCGCCAAGTTCCCCGAAGGCACCGAGCTCTATATCAAGCCCATGTTCTTCTGCGCCGACGGCTTCCTGCTGCCCGACGCCGACAAGACCCAATTCGTGCTGCACGTCTTCAAGGTGCCGATGCCGGGCGAACAGGGCTTTGCCGCCTGCTTCTCCAGTTTCGCGCGGTCCTGGCCCAACATGGCGCCCACCGACGCCAAGGCCTCGTGCCTGTACCCCAACGGCCAGCGCGCCATCCGCGAAGCGATGGACAAGGGCTTTGACAACGCCATCATGCTGGACGGCAATGGCAACGTGGCCGAGTTCGCGTCCAGCAACCTGTGGATCGCCAAGGACGGCGTGGTCTCCACGCCGGTGGACAACGGCACCTTCCTGAACGGCATCACCCGCCGCCGCGTGCTGGCCCTGCTGCAGGCAGACGGCGTGCAGGTGCAAGAGCGCAGCCTGACGCGCGCCGACATCGAGGCTGCCGACGAGGTTTTCTCGTCCGGCAATTACGGCAAGGTGGTCCACGTGAACCGCGTCGAAGACCGCAAGCTGGAATATGGCCCGCTGGCCCGCCGCGCGCACAAGCTGTACATGGACTACGCGGAAGGCACCCGCGGCAAGTAGGTCCGCGCCGCCCCGCCCATTCCTGCCCTGCTGCCCGCCTCGCGCGGGCAGCGCCGTATCCGCCGCAAGCCGTGTGACGCCAGCCGCAAGACCAGAGCCGGCATCGCGCCGCCTACCGCGGTACCGTGAAAAGGAAACCTGTCATGCACACCCGAAGAGCCTTCCTGCGCGGCAGCGCCGCGGCCGCCGGCGCCGGCAGCGCCCTGGCGCTGTTGCCGGCCTCGATCCGCCGGGCGCTGGCCATTCCCGCCAACCAGCGCAAGGGCACGATCGAAGACGTCGAGCACATCGTCATCTTCATGCAGGAAAACCGCTCGTTCGACCATTACTTCGGCGGACTGGCGGGCGTGCGCGGTTTCGGCGACCGCTTCCCCATTCCGGTGCCCGACAGCCCCGACCTCAAGCGCCGCACCGTCTGGGCCCAATACAACAGCCGGCCCGACGAGGGTTTGCCGCGCAGCGTGCTGCCGTTTCACCTGGACACCCGCGAAGCCTACGAGACCATGCGGGTGGCCAGCACGCCGCACACCTGGTCCAACGCCCAGGACGCCTGGGACGGTGGCCGCATGGGCCAGTGGCCGGCCGCCAAGAAGAACCATTCGATGGCGTATTTCACGGAAGGCGACATGCCCTTTCAGTACGCCATGGCCCGCGCATTCACGGTCTGCGACGCCTACCACTGCTCGTTCACCGGCGGCACCAACACCAACCGGCTGTTCGTCTGGAGCGGCACCAACGATGGTCTGGGCCGCGGCAACGGCCCGGCGCTGGGCAATATCTACAACAAACTGGGCAGCGGCGACCCGGCCGGCGCCTACACCTGGACCACCTATCCCGAACGCCTGGAACGCGCCGGCATCAGCTGGCGCATTTACCAGAACATGGCGGACAACTATTCACTCAACCCCACTGCCGGCTTCAAGGCCTACCGCGATGCGCATCAGGGCCTGCCAGGCTCGCTGGCCGCGTTGAAGGACAAGGCCCTGACCACCCGCGACCTGGACCTGCTGCGCCAGGACGTGCTGGACGGCAAGCTGCCGCAGGTGTCGTGGATCTGCGCCACCAAGGCGGGCTCCGAGCACCCCAGTCCCTCCAGCCCGGCGCAAGGGGCGGACTACACCGCCCACGTGCTGGACGCGCTGACCGCCAACCCCGAGGTCTGGAGCAAGACCGTCCTCTTGCTGATGTTCGACGAGAATGACGGCTTCTTCGATCACATGCCGCCGCCCGCGCCGCCATCGCGCCGGCCCGATGGCACGCTGGCAGGCGCGTCCACCGTGGACACCGCGGGCGAATACCACGAGATCATGACGGGGGTCGAGAAGGACGACACGCCGGCACACTTGCATGGCGTCTATGGGCTGGGGCCGCGGGTCCCGATGTACGTGCTGTCGCCATGGACCCGTGGCGGCTGGGTCAATTCCGAAGTGTTCGACCACACCTCGGTGCTGCGCTTCGTCGAGCGGCGCTTCGGCGTGGCGGAGAGCAATATCTCGCCCTGGCGTCGGGCGGTCTGCGGCGACCTGACGTCGATTTTCGATTTCGCCACGCCCAACCACGCCGATCTGTTGCGCGGCCTGCCGGCCACGGCCGAGCGCGCGGCCCAGGCCGCCGCGCTGCCCGGCACCGTGACGCCGCCCGCGCCCGACAGGCCCGCGCTGGCGCGCCAGCAACCCGGCACGCGGCCATCGCGCGCCCTGCCCTACGCGCTATCGCTGCGGTCGCGCGCCAACCGTGACGGCATCCTGCTGCGCTTCGACAACACCGGCACCGCCGGCGCGGTGCTGCACGTCTACGACCGCCTGCACCTGGAAGACGGACCACGCCGCTACACCGTGGAGACCGGCAAGCAACTCGAAGACGTATGGACCACCACACGCGACGAGGGGCGATACGACCTCTGGGTGCTGGGCCCCAACGGTTTTCACCGCCACGTGGCGGGCCGCCAGGGCACGGGTACCGGCCTGGAGGCCGAAGCCGCTAGCGAGTCGATCGGCCCGCGGCTGCGCGTCACCGTGCGCAACCCCGGCCCCCAGGCCCGCGTGTTCCGGATCGACGCCAACGCCTATGATTATCCGGGCCAGCCCGACGCTGCCCTGCCTGCCGGTGCCGAAGCCGTCTTCACCTGGGACTTGGCGCCCACCGGAGGCTGGTACGATTTCAGCCTGCACGCCAGCGACGAACCCGGCTTCGTGCGCCGGATGGCCGGCCGCATCGAAACCGGCGCGCCCTCCACCTCGGACCCCGCGATGGGGCAGGCACTCGTTGTGCAATGGGCACCGACCGCATGAAACCGCCCCCTCCCTATGAAGAAGCCGTAACCTTTCAGTTCGGCGATTCGCCTGAACTGGCGGACAAACTGCTGGCGTTGGTGCTGTCAGGCGCCAAGACGGCAACCTGCGGGGCGCTGCGTGATTTCACCGAGCAGGAACCGGTACCCGAAGCCGGCCGGCGCGACGTGGTGCTCGATGGCCGCGGCCGCCCGGCCTGCGTCATCGAGACGCTCAGCGTGATGATCCAGCGCTTCGACCAGGTTGACGACGCCTTTGCAGTGGCCGAGGGCGAAGGTCCGTACGAGGTATGGCGGTCGGAACACATTGCGTATTTCGACCGCAACGGCGGCTATGCGCCCGACATGATGCTGGTGTGCGAACGCTTCCGCGTGGTTGAGGTGTTCGAGCGCGGGACGGACTGAACGCCCGTCCCGCCAGGTGGCCGGGGCGCCGTCAGGCGGCTTCTTCGGCCGCGGCCTTGCCCAGGCCCAGATAGCTTTCGATCACCTTGGGGTCGCCGGCCAATTCACGCGCCGGGCCGTGCAGAATGACCTCGCCGGTTTCCAGCACGTAGCCGTAGTCCGCCACCTGCAGCGCCGCGCGGGCGTTCTGCTCGACCAGCAGGATTGCCACGCCGGTCTCGCGCAGCCGCGCGATGATGTGGAAGATCTCGCGCACGATGCGCGGCGCCAGCCCCAGGCTGGGCTCGTCCAGCATCAGCAAGGTAGGCTTGGCCATCAGCGCGCGCCCGACCGCCAGCATCTGGCGTTCGCCGCCCGACAGCGTGCCGGCCTGCTGGGCACGGCGCTCGCGCAACCGCGGAAACAGATCGAAGACCTCGTTCAGCGTATCGCGCCAGCCGCTTTCGCGGGCGCGGTAGCGGCGAAAGCCCCCCAGCAGCAGATTGTCTTCGACCGACATCGTGCCGAACAGCTCGCGCCGTTCAGGCACCAGCGACATGCCCGCGGCGACGCGGCGTTCGACCTGCCAGCCGGACACGTCGGTGCCCGCGTACTGCACGGTACCCGCCGCATGGCCGGTCTGGGGCAAGGAGCCCATCACGGCGTTCAGCATGGTGGACTTGCCGGCGCCATTGGCGCCGATGACGGTGACGATACTGCCGGCCGGCACGGTCAGGGTAGCGCCGGCCAGCGCGCCGACCTTGCCATAGCGGGCCGACAGGTTGCTGACTTCAAGAACAGGTTTGGACGCGCTCATTGCACACCTCCCGCGGTCACGGGCTTGGCCTGGTCGGCTTCGGGCAGGTCGTCGTCGATGCCGCCCAGGTAGGCTTCCAGCACTGCGGGGTTCTGCTGCACCTCGGCCGGCACGCCTTCGGCCAGCTTGGTGCCGAAATCCATCACCACCAGGTGGTTGGTCAGACGCATCACAAAATCCATGTCGTGTTCCACCAGCAAAATGCTCATGCCCTCGGCGCGCAGCTGTTCCAGCACGCGGGCCAGGTCCTGCTTTTCCTTGTAGCGCAGGCCGGCCGCGGGTTCGTCCAGCAACAGCAGCACCGGATCGCTGGCCAGGGCCCGCGCGATTTCCAGGATGCGCTGCTGGCCCAGGGCCAGGTTGCCCGCCTGCTCGTACAGGTATTCGCCCAGGCCAACGCGCTTGATCTGCTCGGCCGCTTCGTGCAGCAGCTGCGCCTCGCGCGAACGGTCCGCATGCAGGGCGCCCGCCCAGACGCCGACGTCCGAGCGCAGGTGCGCGCCCAGCGCCACGTTTTCCAGCACCGTCATGCCCGGCAGCAGCTGCACGTGCTGGAAGGTACGGCCGACGCCCAGCTTGGCGATCTCGCGCGCCGAGCGGTTGTCGATGCGCTCGCCCATGAACGTGACCTTGCCGCGCGTCACCGGTAGCACGCCGCTGATCAGGTTGAAGGTCGTGCTCTTGCCGGCGCCGTTGGGGCCGATCAGGCCCATGATTTCGCCCGAGCGCACCTTGAAGGTGATGTCATTGACGGCAACCAGGCCGCCGAATTCCTTGCGGATGGCGTCCACTTCCAGCACCACCTGCCCCGCCTGGGGCCGCGGGCGCAGCGGCAAGGCCGGCGCCGGCGCGGGCGGCGCCAGGTTGCGGCGCGAACCATCGGTGCGCGTAAGGCTGCCCCACCAGCCGGCCAGAATGGGCCACAGGCCATTGCGGGCGTATTGCAGCATCAGGATCAGCAGCACGCCGAAGACGATCATCTCGAAGTTGGCGTTGGTGTCCAGCAGCTTGGGCAACAGGTTCTGCAACTGGTCTTTCAGCACCAGAATGACGCTGGAGCCGAGCAAGGCGCCCCAGACGTAGCCCGCGCCGCCCACCACCGCCATGAACAGGTATTCGATGCCGTAGTTGATGCCGAACGGGCTGGGGCTGACCGCGCGCTGCATGTGCGCGTAGAGCCAGCCCGACACGCATGCCAGCAAGGCGGCCCAGACGAAGATCACGACCTTGTACGCGGCCGTGTTCACGCCCATCGACTCGGCCATGCCCGCGCCGCTCTTGAGCGCGCGGATGGCGCGGCCCGGACGCGAATTCAACAGGTTGCGGGTCGCCCACAGCGCCAGCAGCACGAACACCCAGATCAGGTAATAGATGTGGCGGCCGCTGGCCAGCGACATGGCGAACAGGCTGATGGGCTCGATGCCGGCGATGCCGTCATGCTTGCCCAGCGCGTCCAGGTTGCCAAACAGGAAGAACAGGGACAGGCCCCAGGCGATCGTGCCCAGCGGCAGGTAGTGGCCGGACAGGCGCAGCGTGATCGCGCCCAGCAGGTAGGCCACCACCGCCGTCAGGATCAGGCCGGCAGGCAGCGCCAGCCAGGGCGACACGTCGTATTGCGTGGTCAGGTAGGCGGTGGTGTAGGCGCCCAGGCCGACGAACGCGGCCTGGCCGAAGGACGTCAACCCGCCCACGCCGGTCAGCAGCACCAGGCCCAGCACGACCAGGCTGGCCAGGCCGATGTAATTCAGCTGCGTCACCCAGAACTCGGGCGTGACCGGCAGCAGCGGCAAGCCGGCCAGGACCACGATGAAAACGGCAAGCAAAATGCGGTTCATGACGTTTATTCCTCTTCGTCCACGTGATGGGTGCTGAACGAACGCCAGACCAGAACCGGGATAATCAAGGTGAAGACGATCACTTCCTTGTAGGCGCTGGCCCAGAAGGACGAGAACGATTCCAGCACGCCCACCAGCAGCGAGCCGGCGGCCGCCACGGGGTAGCTGGCCAGGCCGCCGATGATGGCGCCGACGAAGCCCTTCAGGCCGATCAGGAAGCCCGTGTCGTAGTAAACCGTGGTGATGGGCGCGATCAGCATGCCGGACATGGCGCCGATGGCCACCGCCAGCGTGAACGTCAGGCTGCCGGACATGCTGGTGCTGATGCCCACCAGGCGGGCGCCGCGGCGATTGACCGCCGTGGCGCGCAAGGCGCGGCCATACAGCGTCTTGCCGAAGAACAGCCACAGCGCAATGATCAAGAGCGCGCAGGTCGCGACCACGAACAGGCTCTGCGCCGACCACGTCATGAAGCCCAGGTCGACCTGGCCGCTCACGAACGCCGGCGTGCGCCAGCCTTCGGCGCCGAAGAACACCAGGGCCAGGCCAGTCAGCGCGAAGTGCACGGCCACCGACACGATCAGCAGCACCAGCACGGTGGCTTCAGCCAGCGGCTGGTAGACGATGCGATAGACCATCGGCCCCATCGGGATCACCAACAGCAGCGTCAGCAGCATATTCAGCCACAGCGAATTGCCGGCGGCGGTATAGGTGACGGTCAGCCACAGCAGCGCGAGCGGCAGGACGACACAGGTCACGACAGCGCGCAGCAAGCCTGCCGCGTTGCGGGTGCGCAGCGCGCGCAGCAGTTCCAGGACCAGGCAAACGACACCCAGCAGCGGCAGCAGGTAGGCGGTGCCGGGCACCTTGCCATCGACCAGCATCGCCAGCGTCAGGGCGCCGAACGCCACGAACTCGCCCTGGGGAATGAAAATGACGCGCGTAACGGCGAATACCAGCACCAGAGCCATGCCCAACAGGGCATAGATAGCGCCGTTGACGACACCGTCTTGCAGCAGGATCAGCGCAATTGAGGAATCCATCTAACAACCTATTTAGTTCTTGGTGCGCCGGCCGCGCCCGGGACACTTGATACGACGCACCGGCCGGAAAGGCCGGTGCGAAGCATTGCTCGGGCGCCCAGGCGGGCGCCCGTGGATCGGGCAATCCGGAGGGATTACAGGCCGGGCTGGTAGACCCACTTGCCGCCTTCCACCTTGACGATGACGCGCGAACGCTCGTCAAAGCCGGCGTGGTCCGTGGGCGACATGTTGAACACGCCTTGCGAAGCCGCCAGGTCCTTGACGTTTTCCAGGGCGTCGCGCATGGCTGCGCGGAATTCCGGCGTGCCCGGCTTGGCGCCGGATTTCAGGGCCACCGGCAAAGCCGCCACGACCAGTTGGCCGGCATCCCACATGTGGCCGCCGAAGGTGTTGGTCGAACCGGCGCCGTTGGCCTTCTCGTAGGTTTCCACGTAGGCCAGGGCCGACTTCTTGACCGGGTTGCTGTCGGGCAGTTGGGCCGCGACCAGCAGCGGGCCGGCCGGCAGGTACATGCCGTCGCAGTCCTTGCCGCAGACGCGCAGCACGTCGTTGTTGGCGGCGCCGTGGGTCTGGTAGATGGTGCCGCCGTAGTTGCGGGCCTTCAGTTCCTTTTGCGGCAGCGCCGACGGGGTGCCAGCGCCGGCGATCAGGATGGCGTCCGGCTTGGCGCCGACCAGCTTGAGCACCTGGCCCGTCACGCTGGTGTCGGTACGGCTGTATTTTTCGATGGCGACGATCTCGATGCCCTTGGCCTTGGCGGCCTTTTGCATCACGTCCAGCCAGCCGTCGCCGTAGGCGTCGGCAAAGCCGATGAAGCCCAGTGTCTTGACCTTGGACTTGGCCATGGCGTCAGCCAGCGCGCCGGCCATCAGGGCGTCGTTCTGCGGGGTCTTGAAGACCCAGCGGCGCTTGTCGTCCACGGGTTCGACGATCTTGGCGCTGGCGGCCACGCTGATCATCGGCACCTTGGCTTCGGCGGCCACGTCCACCATGGCCAGCGAGCCCGGTGTGACCGAGGTGCCGATCAGCACGTCGACCTTGTCGTCGGAGGCAAGTTTGCGCGAGTTTTTGACGGCTTGCGTCGTGTCGGTGGCGTCGTCCAGGACGATCCATTCGATCTTCTGACCGGCCACTTCCTTGGGCAGCAGCGCGACGGTGTTGCGCTCGGGGATACCCAGCGAAGCGGCGGGGCCGGTGCTGGATACCGTGACGCCCACCTTGACCTGGGCGCTGGCGAGCAGCGGCAGGGTCAGGGCAACAGCGGCGGCGGCCGCGGTCAAGCCGAAGTGCTTGCGCATATTTTGTCTCCTGTGGTGGCTCTTATGTGCCTCGGTCGAGGCGAAGCGAGCCTAGTTAAAGTTATACAGAAAAAATTATTATAGGATTAAAACCGTATCAAATGACTTCGCTCAAGTACGGTAAATCCCTGACGTGCTACGGCAACCGTGGTTTAGCAAATGCATTTGTTAATGGCGAACTTGTACTTGAAAGGCCAACGGGCGTCAGTTGGGGGATTCCCTTGTGCGGAGCCGCAAGCGCCTAACGGCCCAGCATCGGCCAGACCCGCTCGACCCGCGCCGCCACCCACGCGGCCAGCACCGCCTTGAGCAGATCGCCCGGCACGAACACCGCCACGGCAACCGCCGCCTTGGCCAGGCCCATCTTGGTGACGGTCGCCAGCCACGGCACACCGAACGCGTAGACCACCACGATGCCGCCGATGACGCAGGCGGTCACGTAGCCCGCCAAGGCCGCCCAGAAGCTCGTGGCGCGGCCAGCCAGGCGCCGCGCCAGCATACCGGTCACCCAGGCCCCCGCGACCAGCCCCACCAGGAAGCCGCCCGTCGGGCCGAAAAACGCGCCCAGGCCGCCCCGGCCGCCGGGCAGCACCGGCAGGCCGATGGCCGCCAGCACCAGATACAGCAGGCAGGCCAGAGCGCCGCGGCTTGGGCCCAGCATGGCGCCGGCCAGCATGGCGCCCAGCGTCTGCAGCGTGATCGGCACCGGAATGCCCGGCAGCGGGATCGGCGGAATCAGGCTCAGCACGACGATCAACGCGGCGAACAGCGCCACCAGCACGGTATTGTTGGATTTCATGGCAAGGCCTTTTCGATATCGAGAGCGGAAGATCAGGGACTGCGGGCGTCGATGGCCTCGGCCACTTCCTGGGCCCGCTTCAGGGTCAGCACCACCAGGGGCACGATCAGCGCGATGGGATTGGCGCCCAGGCCGCGCGCGGCCTGCGCCTCGCGGATCTCCTGGAAATTTCGCCATATCTCGGGCACGAAGCGCAAGGCCAGCGCCAGGGCCAGGGCGACCTTGCCCGCGTCGACCAACCCGATGCGCTGCAGCGGCATCAGCGCGCGTTCGCACACGGAGATCAGGTCGGACGTGCGGGTCGATAGCGTCACCGCCAGCGCCAGGCCCACCATGGCGGCGATCCGCAACAGCACCGTCAGCGCCGCCAGCCAGCCCTGGAAGACTCCTGTGAACAGCCCCACGGCCAGCAGCACCCAGACCAGGCCGCGCACCTGGCGCCAGACGCCGGCGGGCGACGCGCCCGCGACGCGCAACAGCAGCACCGTCGCCAGGCAGACCAGCGCCAGCCAACGCGGATCGTGCAGCAGGAACAGGCCGGCGCCAGCCGCGGTCAGCGCCAGCAGCTTGAACCAGGCGGGCAGACGGTGCAGCGGCGAATCGCCGGGAATATAAAGGGGCTCGATCACGCGCAGTGATTCCGGTACCAGCGCAGCGCGGCCGCGGGCTGGTCGTCGGCGGCGATGGCGCCGTCCCGCACCACCACCACGCGCTCGAAGTCTTCCAGCAGGTCCAGGTCGTGGCTGACCACGATGGCATCCTGCGGCAGCGCGGCGATGGCGTCGCGCACCCGGTTGCGATTGCGCAGGTCCAGCTGGGTGGTGGGTTCGTCGAACACCACCAGCGCCGGCCGCATGACCAGCACCGCGGCCAGGGCCACCAGTTGGCGCTCGCCGCCGGACAGGGTGTGGCTAGTGCGGTCCGCCAGGTGCGCCACGCCCAGGGCGGCCAATTGGGTATCTATGCGGGCTTCGCGCTGGCCGCGGTCGGGCTCCAGATGCTTCAGGCCGAACGCCAGGTCTTCGCGCACGATGGGAAAGACAATCTGGTTTTCGGGGTTCTGAAACACGAATCCGACCTGGCGCCGCACGGCTTTCAGATCCTGCCGGGTATCCAGGCCATCGACCCGCACGCTGCCCGAGGTGGGCAGCACCAGACCGTTGACCAGCCGCGCCAGCGTGCTCTTGCCGGCCCCGTTCGGACCGACGATGCCGACCCGGCGGCCGGCAAGCTGAAGGCTCACCCCGCGCAACACTTCCGCCTGGGGCGTCGATACAATCGCCTGGTCAAACTCGATTAACATGGGGCGGGATTATGCCCGAACCATTTCGGGCATCGGGACTCCAAGAGCTGATATGGACAAAGTACGCAAAACCGACGCCGAATGGCGGGCCCAGCTGTCCCCGGAAGAATACGTCGTCACCCGAGAAAAGGGTACTGAACGCGCATTCACCGGGCGCTACTGGAATACCTTTACCCCGGGCATCTACCGCTGCGTGGGCTGTGGCACCGCGCTGTTCGCATCCGACACCAAATTCGACGCGGGCTGCGGCTGGCCCAGCTACTTCCAGGCGCTGGACCCGGAACTGGTGCGCGAAGAGCGCGATACCACCCATGGCATGGTGCGCACCGAAGTGCTGTGCAATGTCTGCGACTCGCACCTGGGCCACGTCTTCCCCGACGGCCCCGAGCCCACCGGCCTGCGCTACTGCATCAATTCCCTGTCGATGACGTTCGAACCCATAGAAGAATGAAGAAGTTCCTGTTCGACCTCTTTCCGCTGTTCCTGTTCTTCCTGGCCTACCGGTTCACGGACATCTTCATCGCGACCGGCGTGGCCATGGCGGCGGCGGTCCTGCAGATCGTCTGGCTCAAGGCCACTGGCCGCGCCACCGAAGCCATGCACTGGATCAACCTGACGGTGATCCTGGTGTTTGGCGGCGCCACCATCTGGCTGCACAGCGATGTCTTCATCAAATGGAAGCCCACGGTGCTGTACTGGCTGTTCGGCGGCGCGCTGGTGTTTGCCCGCCTGCTGTTCGGCCGCAACCTGATCCGCCGCCTGATGGAAAAGCAGATCCAGTTGCCGGACGCCGCCTGGGAAAAGCTCAATCTGGTGTGGGCCGCGTTCTTCCTGGTGGCGGGCGCCATCAACCTGTACGTGGCGTTTTCGGGTCATTTCACCGAATCCCAGTGGGTCAGCTTCAAGGCCTTCGGCCTGATGGGCCTGATGGTCGTGTTCGTCATCGGCCAGTCGATCTGGCTGGGCAAGCACATCCAGACCGAAGACAACGCCGCATCGGGCTCGGCCCCGCCCAAGCCCTGAGACCCGCCGACATGTCAGAAAATACCGACCGCATCACCCTGATCCGGGAGCGCCTGGCTGCCCTGGAACCGGTTTCCCTGGATATCCAGGACGAATCCCATTTGCATGCCGGCCACGAAGGCAGTAAAAACGGCGCCGGCCATTACCGTGTGCACATCGTAGCGTCTTGCTTTGCGGGGCTCTCCGCCGTGGCGCGGCATCGGCTGGTGTATCATCATTTGCAAGATTTGATCCCCTATCCGATTCATGCGCTTGCGCTAGACGCCCAGGCTCCCAAATAGTTAGTAAAAGGATATTCATGAAACGCATCGTCATGCTGGCCGCCGCCTGCGTCATCGCTGTGCCTGCTTTTGCTCAGAACGTGGCTACCGTGAATGGCAAGGCCATTCCGCAAAAGAACCTGGATCAATTCGTCAAGCTGCTGGTCAGCCAAGGCGCTACCGATTCGCCCCAGCTGCGTGAACAAGTCAAGCAAGAAATGATCAACCGTCAGGTCTTCGTGCAAGCCGCCGAAACCAACGGCATCGCCAAGCAAGCCGACGTTCAGACCGAAATCGAACTGGCCCGCCAAGGCATCCTGGTGCGCGCCCTGATGGCCGACTACCTGGCCAAGCACCCGGTGTCGGATGCCAAGGTCACGGCCGAATACGACAAGATCAAGAAAGAACAGGCCGGCAAGATGGAGTACAAGGTCCGTCACATCCTGGTCGAAGACGAAAAGACCGCCAACGACCTGCTGGCCCAGCTCAAGAGCAACAAGGGCAAGTTCGACGACCTGGCCAAGAAGAACTCGAAGGACCCCGGCAGCGCCGAAAAGGGTGGCGACCTGGGTTGGGCTCCCCCGACCAACTACGTCCAGCCGTTCGCGCAAGCCGTGACCCAGCTGAAGAAGGGCCAACTGGTCGACAAGCCGGTCCAGACCCAGTTCGGCTGGCACATCATCATGGTTGACGACACCCGCCCGGTGGAATTCCCGCCGCTGGACCAAGTGCGTCCGCAACTGGAAGAAATGCTGCGCCAGCAAACCCTGGCCGACTACCAGAAGGAACTGCGCGAAAAGGCCAAGATTCAATAAGCCCGCCGCCTCCCCGAAAAACTGCCCGCAAATTTGCGGGCAGTTTTTTTTGCGCGGCAATACCTGCCCAGGCGTCATCCAGGATGGGGCTTTTTCCGGGGGCCAGCCGCGTGACCCGCCTGGATCACGTTGGCAGATCGCCTGTGCCCTGGCGCGCACCAGCCCTGCTGCCCGTCGCATCCATGAAAACGGGCTGCGCTCCGATGAGGAGGCAGCCCGTCAGACTCACTGCGGCGGCCCGGGCCGGGGGTAGTCCCGCCAGCCGTGCCAGGGGCGCCCTAGGACTCGCCCAGCAACGCCTTGAGCGCGTCTTCGTCCAGCACCGTCACGCCCAGCTCCTGGGCCTTGGTGAGCTTGCTGCCGGCGTCTTCGCCGGCCACCAGATAGGCGGTTTTCTTGGACACCGAGCCGCTGACCTTGCCACCGGCCGCCTGGATGCGCATCGAGGCCTCTTCGCGCGTCCAGTTGGGCAGCGTGCCGGTCAGGACGAAGGTCTTGCCCGCCAGCGTGGTGTCTTGCGGCACGGCTTCGGCCACGGGCTGCACGCCCTGGGCCTTGAGCTGGTCGATCACGTCGCGGTTGTGTTGCTCGGCAAAGAAACGGCGAATCGAGCCGGCCACGACCGGGCCGACATCGGGCACGGAAGACAGGGCGTCTTCGTCGGCGTCCATGATGGCCTCGATGCTGCCGAAATGCCGGGCTACGTCGCGCGCGGTGGTTTCGCCCACATGGCGTATGCCCAGGGCGAACAGCAGCCGCCCCAACGCCGGGGCGCGGGCCTTGTCGATGGCTTCGACGAGGTTGTCTGCCGACTTCTGGCCCATGCGGTCCAACCCCACCAATTCCAGCGGGCGCAGGCTGAACAGGTCGGCCAGCGACTTGACCCGGCCGCTGTCCACCAGTTGCTCGACCAGCTTTTCGCCCAGGCCTTCGATATCCAACGCCTTGCGGCTGGCGGCGTGCCACAGGGTCTGCTTGCGCTGGGCCGCGCAGAACAGGCCGCCGGTGCAGCGGGCAATGGTTTCGTCTTCCAGGCGTTCGATCGCCGATCCGCAGACCGGGCATTCCTTGGGCATGACGAATTCGCGCGCATCGGCGGGCCGCTTGTCGAGCACGGCGCTGACGACTTCGGGAATCACGTCGCCAGCACGCCGCACGATGACCGTGTCGCCGATGCGTACATCCTTGCGGCGGATCTCGTCTTCGTTGTGCAGCGTGGCGTTGGTGACGGTAACGCCTCCCACGAACACCGGCTTGAGCCGGGCCACCGGGGTGATGGCGCCCGTACGGCCGACCTGCACTTCGATGTCCAGCAGTGTCGTGGTGGCCTCTTCGGCAGGGAACTTGTGCGCCAGCGCGAAGCGGGGCGCGCGCGCCACGAAACCCAGCAGTTTCTGGGCCGGCAGCGAGTCGACCTTGTAGACCACGCCGTCGATGTCGTAGGGCAAGGACGCGCGCAACGCGCCGACCTTGGCATAGAAGGCCATCAGGCCCTCGGCGCCGGTGGCGCGCAGGTTGTGCTTGACGTTGACGGGCAGGCCCAGCGACGCTAGCCAGTCCAGCATGGCGCCATGGAATTTCTCGGGCAGGGGCGAGGCTTCGGCGGCGCCGGCGGGCGCCTCGTCGAACAGGCCGTTCTGCCCGCCGGGCAGGCCCTGGACCTCGCCCCAGCCGTAGGCAAAAAAGCGCAGCGGCCGCTTGGCGGTGATGCGCGGATCCAGCTGCCGCAGGCTGCCGGCGGCCGCGTTGCGCGGATTGACGAACACTTTCTCGTCGCGCTTGGCCTGGGCCGCGTTCAGTTTTTCAAAATCGGCGCGGTTCATCAGGACTTCGCCGCGCACTTCCAGCACCTTGGGCGCCGGCCCCGTCAGCTGCAGCGGGATCGCCTTGATGGTGCGGATATTGGACGTGACATCTTCGCCCGTCTGGCCATCGCCGCGGGTGGCCGCCTGCACCAGGCGACCGTCCTCGTAGCGCAGGCTGATCGCCAGGCCGTCGAGCTTCAGTTCACAGAAATATTCGGTTTGCTGCGCTGGGCCCAGCAGGCCCGCGCCGCGCAGCGTGTCGGTGACGCGGCGGTCGAACGCCGTCACGTCTTCTTCGTCGAAGGCGTTGCCCAGCGAGAGCATGGGCACCGCATGGCGCACGCTGCCAAACGCCGATACCGGCGCCGCGCCCACGCGCTGCGTCGGCGATTCGGGCGTGACCAGTTCGGGGTGCGCGGCTTCCAGGTCCTGCAGCTCGCGCATCAGGCGGTCGTAGTCGGCATCCGAGATCGACGGGTCGTCGTAGACGTAGTAGCGGACGTTGTGCTGCTCGATTTCCGCGCGCAGGCGCGCCGCGGTTTCCGCCGCAGGGGTCCCTCCGGCCTGGCTCATTACGCAAACACCCGTTGAGCGCGCTCGCTGCCGGCCGGCAAGCCGGCTTGTTCGAGCTGGCCGAACAGCACTTGCAGCCGTTCGTCGATGACGCTTTCAGAACCATCAGCCAGGGGCTTGCCCTGGTCGTCGACCAGATCCGCGCGCAGGCGGGCGGCCAGTTCGCGGCCTACATCCACCATGCGGCCGAAGGCCCGGCTGTCGGCAGGGCTGCATGGCACGTCCAGCAGCAGGTACAGGCGTTCGATGCCGCCCATGCCGGCATCGAAGGCGGCGCCGTCGGCGCGCGCCAGCGTGAAGCGGGCCACGCCGTTCTCGGCCGGCCAGGCCAGGCGGTTGCCGTCGGCCACGAAGCCGGCGTCGCGGGCGACGTTCAGGACTTCGGCGGCCGGCTGGGCGGCGCCCAGCAGCAAGGTCAGGCCGACCTGGGTGTCCAGGGCGGCGCAGGTATCGTCCAGACGGGCGGCCTGTTCCAGCACGGCCTGCTGATCGGGGCCTTCGATCAGGGCGTCAAAGCGTTCGGCCATGTCCTGGGCGCGGGCCCAGGCTTGCGACCATTCGATGGCGGTCAGCGGACCGCTGCGGTTGGCCAGCAGCACGGCCAGCTGCATCGAGGCGTAGGACTCGCCCGCATGCACGCGCGCACGGTGGCGGCGCTGGTCGGTTTCGGCGAACACACGCATGGGCTTGCGGCCCACGTGGCGCAGGCTCTGCATGTAGGGCAGCAGGTCGGCGCCGCGCACCGGTTCGGCAAAGTTGATTTCGATGACCACCTCGCAGGCCGGATCGGGCTCTTCGGCGTCGTCGGCATCGCTGCCCGGATCGACCGGCTTGGGTTGCTCGGGATGCGCCTTGGGCGCATCGCCCATGCCCGGCTCTCGGCGCACGGCCGCGCCGCCCGCGGCGGCGCCTGTGGCCGCAGCGGCTCCCGCGCCCAGCAGGGGATCCTGCTCGGAGGTGGGGAAATGGCTTTGCATCTTGCGGCGGACGCGGCGGTCTTGCCACCAATTGAAGCCCAGCACCAGCAGTATCAGCAAGACGCCCAGGGCAATCAGCCCGATCTGCAAATCACTCATGTGTAAATCCCGCGCCATGAAGCCGGCGCCATTCTGAATATTGGGTTTATGCCGCTTCGGAGGCCATCATCTGGACGGCCGAATCTATGTCTACCGCAACGATACGCGAAACCCCCTGCTCTTGCATGGTCACGCCGATCAGTTGCTTGGCCATCTGCATCGCGATCTTGTTGTGCGAGATGAACAGGAACTGGGTCTGCTCGCTCATGTTGGCGACCAGGTTGGCGTAGCGCTCGGTGTTGGCGTCGTCCAGCGGCGCGTCCACTTCGTCCAGCAGGCAGAACGGCGCGGGGTTCAGCTTGAACAACGCGAACACCAGCGCGGTCGCGGTCAGCGCCTTTTCGCCGCCCGACAGCAGGTGGATGGTGCTGTTGCGCTTGCCCGGGGGCTGCGCCATCACCTGCACGCCTGCGTCCAGGATTTCCTCGCCAGTCATGGTCAGCTTGGCCTCGCCCCCGCCGAACAGCTTGGGGAAGAGTTCGCCGAAGTGGCCGTTGACGACGTTGAAGGTCTCTTGCAGCAGTTCGCGGGTTTCGCGGTCGATCTTGCGGATCGCGTCTTCGAGGGTCTCGATGGCGGTCATCAGGTCCTGGTGCTGGGCATCCAGGAAACCCTTGCGCTCGCGCGAAGTGTTCAGTTCGTCCAGCGCGGCCAGGTTGACCGAGCCCAGGGATTCGATCTGGCGCGAAATCCGCGTGACTTCCGATTGCAGCCAGCTCGCGCGGCGCCATTCGTCGGGCTGGTTGGCCAGGTCCTGGGCCAGGGCCTCGCGGTCGACTTCGCGGGCGTTGAGCTGTTCGGTGAATTGTTCTTCGGCCAGGCGCGCGGCCTGTTCCTGCAGCTGCAATTCGGTGATGCGGGCGCGGCGCGGCTCGAGCGTGCGCTCTTGCTGCATGCGGTCTTCGTCGGCGCCACGCAGCAGCGCCGACAGGTTTTCCATTTCCTGACGGGCGCGCGACAGCGCGTCTTCGCGCTCGGCGCGCAATTCCAGGGCGTCCTGCAGGCCGGCCTGGGACGCCGAGGCGTCCAGGTCGACCAGGTCGGCCATCAATTGTTCGAGTTCGACGCCGGCGCGTTGGCTCTGGTCGGCCGCCAGTTGCTGGTTGCGCTGCAGGTCGGTGATGCGAACCTGGATGCCGCGCTCGGCAAATTCGGCTTCCTGGGCGGCGCGTTCGAGCTCGCGCAGGCGGGTCCGAGCGGCCTCGGCCTGGGCGGCCAGGGTTTCGCCGTCCATTTCGGCATCGGCGAACCTGGACTGGTGTTCGGCCAGCTCTTCGTCCAGGGTTTCGAAGCGCGCCTCGGCTTCTTCGCGGGTGGCGCGCAGGTCTTCTTCGTGGACCGAGATTTCTTCCAGGTCCTGGCGCAGGCGCGAGGCGCGTTCGCCGGACTGCTCGGCCTGCTGTTGCAGGCGGGAATGCTCGAGCTGGATATCGTGCACCCGGCGGGTCACTTCGGCCACGCGCTGGCGTGCCGGCGCGATGGCCTGGCTGACCTGCTGCCAGGCCGCCTCGGCGCGGGCGACCGCGGCGCGGGCCTGGTCGGTGATCAGCTGCTGTGCCTTGATCTCGCGCTGCAGGTTTTCGATTTCCTGCTGGCGCGCCAACAGGCCGGCCTGTTCGGAATCCGGGGCGTAGAAGCGCACGCTGTGCGCGTCGACCAGGTGGCCGGCCTTGACCACGCAGGCCGAACCGGCCGGCAAGGTGGCGCGCAGGGACAGCGCCTGGGTCAGGTCGGTGGCGGTGTAGATGCCGCCCAGCCATTCGTTAAGCAGCGTGCGCAGGTCGGGATCGGTGATGCGCAGCAGGCTGGCCAGCGACGTCATGCCCGCAGGCGCGGCCGGGGCAGGCGCCGCCGGCGGCAATTGGTAGAAGGCCAGGCGGGCGGGCGGCGCGTCCTCGGAGAAAGCGCGCGCCCAATCCAGGTTGCGCACTTCCAGCGAGGCCATGCGTTCGCGCAGGGCGGCTTCCAGGGCGGTTTCCCAACCCGGTTCCACATGCAGCTTCTGCCACAGGCGCGCCAGGCCGGCCAGCTCGTGCTTGGCCAGCCAGGGTTCCAGGGCGCCCTGCTTCTGCACGTCTTCCTGCAGCTTCACCAGCGCGGACAGGCGGGCTTCCAGGCGCGCCAGGTTCTGCGCGTCGGTCTGGGCGGCCGCCTGGGCGCGGCTGCGCTCGGCGTCGGCTTCGGGCACCCGGCCTTCCAGGGTGGCCAGCTCTTCCTGGGCTTCTTCCAGCTGGTCTTCGCCCGCCACGCGGTCGCCGGCCAGTTGTTCCAGGCGCACCGGGTCGGGGCTATGCAATTCGCGCAGTTCCTGTTGCAGGCGCTCGCGGCGCTGCTCCAGGGTCTGCATCTGGCGGTCGGCGTCGCGCTGGGTCTGCGCCACCAGGGCCAGATTCTGTTCCACCCGGGCCAGGGCGGCGCGCATTTCGTCGCGGCCGGAGGCGGCTTCGCGGACCCGTTGCTCGACCGCCGGCAAGGCGGCCTGGGCATCTTCAGCCGTGGCGCGGGCCTCTTCGGTGCGGGCCGCGCCAGTAGCCAGGTCGTCTTCGGCCTGCGCGATCTGCTCGGTGCAGTGCTCGCGCTGGGTGGTCCATTCGGCGATCTGCTGCTGCAGCTGGTCGCGGCGCGCCTGCAGGCGGTTGCGGGAATCCACGACGTGGCGGATCTCGGCCTCGAGGCGGCTGACCTGGGCATTGGCCTCGTAGAGGGAGCCCTGGGCCGCGTGCACCGCGTCGCTGGCGGCATAGTGGGCCTGGCGCCGGGACTCGAGCGCCGCTTCGCCGGCCCGCAGACCGGCGATGGCGGCTTCCAGTTCGTTCTGGGCCTGCGCCATTTCCTGGGTTTTCTTGGCGCGCTCTTCGCGGGCGCCGGTTTCCTTCAGGAACCACAGCGCATGCTGCTTTTTCTCGCCGTCGGCCTGCAGCTCGCGGTAGCGTGTGGCGACCTCGGCCTGGGCTTCCAGCTTTTCGAGCTGGCTGTTCAGTTCGCGCAGGATGTCTTCGACGCGGGTCAGGTTCTCGCGCGTGTCGGACAGGCGGTTTTCGGTTTCGCGGCGGCGCTCTTTGTAGCGCGACACGCCCGCGGCCTCTTCCAGGAACACCCGCAATTCCTCGGGGCGCGCCTCGATCAGGCGGTTGATCATGCCCTGGCCGATGATGGCGTAGCCGCGCGCGCCCAGGCCGGTGCCCAGGAAGATGTCGTGGATGTCGCGGCGGCGGACCTGCTGGTTATTGACGAAATAGCTGCTGGTGCCGTCGCGCGTCAGCACGCGGCGCACCGCGATTTCGGCGTAGGTGCTCCATTGCCCGGCGGCGCGGCCTTCGCTGTTGTCGAACACCATTTCGACCGACGCCCGGGCCGCCGGCTTGCGGTTGCCCGAGCCATTGAAGATGACGTCCTGCATGGACTCGCCGCGCAGCTCCGAGGCCTTGGCCTCGCCGAGCACCCAGCGCACCGCGTCGATGATGTTCGATTTGCCGCAGCCATTGGGACCCACCACGCCCACCAGTTGGCTGGGCACGGGAATCACGGTGGGATCGACGAAAGACTTGAAGCCGGCGAGTTTTAGCTGAGTAAGACGCACAGTACGATGACGACGGGGTGGGTTGAACGAAAGGCGTTAACGGACCTGCCGCACACATTGCAAACCGGCCCTGGGAGGGCCGGCTTACGGATGGGTCGTATGATACCGCAGGCAGTCTGTCCCCAAACGTGAACAACGGTCAAGCCGGGGCTGCCCGCATCCGGACCCGCGCCCACCTGCCCCGTGGCTGACCTGCCGCAACCCGCGGGCAAACGCTGAATAGCCCTACCCTCGCCACGGGCTATACTCGCTGACACTTTTTAGCAAGACACATAATTTTCACGCAGACTGACCGGGCTCAGGTCAAAGAACGGGGACATTCTTGAAACGAGGTTTCTATCTGGTCATGGCCGCGCAGGCCTTCTCGTCATTGGCGGACAACGCGCTGTTCATCGCAGCGATCGCCTTGATACAGGAGCTGCATGGCCCCGACTGGTTAGCGCCCTTGATGAAATGGTCCTTCGCGCTGGCCTACGTGGTGCTGGCGGCCTTCGTCGGCGCCCTGGCCGACTCCTTCCCCAAGGGCCGCGTGATGTTCTCGACCAACGCCCTGAAGGTCGCCGGCTGTCTGCTGATGTTCTCCTACGCCAGCATCGGCGTCGCCCCCCAATATCAAACCTATCTCGTCTGCGCCGCCTACGCGGTCGTGGGCATCGGCGCCGCGGCCTATTCCCCGGCCAAGTACGGCATCGTCACCGAAATGCTGCCCCCGTCCATGCTGGTCAAGGGCAACAGCTGGATCGAAGGCCTGACTGTCTTCTCCATCATTCTGGGCACGGTGCTGGGCGGCCTGCTGATTTCCACCACGGTCTCCACCGCGCTGCTGAACCACTCGTTCATCGGCAAGCTGGTGCACACCCCGGCCGAGGCCGCCATCCTGGTCATCGCCTTCGTCTACCTGCTGGCGGCCCTGTGCAACCTGCTGATCCCGCGTACTCACGTGCGCTATCCGCCCCAGCAGAAGAACCCGGTCCGCCTCATCCGCACGTTCTGGGGTTACGTGTGCGTGCTCTGGCGCGACAAGCTGGGCCAGATCTCCCTGGCGGTCACCACGCTGTTCTGGGGCGCGGGCGCTACTTTGCAACTTATTGTCATCGAATGGGGCCGCAGCCACCTGGGTTATCAGCTGGACAAGGCCTCGATGCTGATGGGCGTGGCCGCCCTGGGCACGGTGGTGGGCTCGATACTGGCCGGCCGCATTCCGCTGCGCCGCGCCCTGGCCGTGCTGCCGGTCGGCGCCGCGATGGGCCTGGTCGTGCTGCTGATGCCACTGGTCTATTCGCCCTGGAGCGTCTACCTGCTGTTGCTGCTTACCGGCGGCCTGGCGGGCTTTTTCGTGGTCCCCATGAACGCCCTGCTGCAGCACCGCGGCCACGTGCTGCTGTCGGCCGGCCACTCGATCGCCGTGCAGAACTTCAACGAGCAGCTCAACATCCTGCTGATGGTGGCCATGTACACGCTGCTGCTGTGGCTGCAACTGCCCATCAACGTCATCATCGTGATCTTCGGCACCGTGGTGGCCGTGCTGATGGTGGTGTTCATGCGCTGGAGCAAGCGCAATCTGGCGGCCAATCCCGAGCTGCACGACCAGATCGGCCAGGAAGGCCACGGCCACGCGCTGGACTCGGCCAAGAACCACTGATCGTCCTGGCGCGGTCCGCCTGGCTGGCGGCGCCCCGCTACCCGCCCTTTTCGCTCCTGGCACGCGCCGGGCAGCCTGACCCGGATCCCGGGCCGGGCTGTCCGCCTACATGCGCGCGGCCAGTTTCAGATCCTGCCAGGCGCGCGCCTTCTCGACCGGGCTGCGCAGCAGATAGGCCGGGTGGTAACTCACGATCACGGGAATCTCGCGGCCCTCGTCCGTCTTCATCTGGTGCACGCGGCCGCGCAGGCTGCCGATGGTGGCATCCGTGCCCAGCAGCGCCTGGGCCGCGAACCGGCCCAGCACCAGGATGCGTTCGGGCTTGAGCAGCGCGATCTGGCGCATCAGGTACGGACTGCAGGCGGCGATTTCCTCGGGCTTGGGATTGCGGTTGCCCGGTGGCCGGCACTTGATGACATTGGCGATGAACACGTCGCGCTCGCGGCTCATGCCCACCGCCGACAGCATCGCGTCCAGCAATTGTCCGGAACGGCCCACGAAGGGTTGCCCCTGGCGGTCTTCCTGTTCGCCCGGCGCCTCGCCCACCACCAGCCAGCGGGTGGGCTGGCCGCCGTGGCCGAACACGGCATGGCGGCGGCCTTCGCACAAGCCGCAGGCGGTGCAGGCCACCACCTGCTCGCGCAGTTCGTCCAGCGTGGCGTGCTTGACCGATTCTGCCACCGGCACCCGCACGGGCGCGGTGTCGGGCGCGGGATCGGCCTTCGCCGCGGGACGCGGCGGCGGACCGCTGCGCACGGCGGGAACGGGGTTGCCGGCGCGGGCCACTGCGGCGGGCGCGGCGGAAGTCGCGGCCGCGGGCGCGACAGGTGCCATGGCGCGCGCCGGCGCGGCGTCGGGCGCTTGCGCAACCACGGCAGAATCAGGTTTGGAAACAAGGACTTGCGGTGCAGGCGCGACCACCGCCGGCGCAGCGGCGGGCCGCAGCCACAGGCGTTCCATGCCGATCTCGCGCAGCCACAGGCGCTGCAACGGATTGACGCGGGGCGTGATCGATGCCGGCACGGCGTTCGGGGCCGTCATGCCGCGGCTCCCTGGGACGCGCCAGCCGCGTCAAAGCGCTTCTGCATGACCAGCGCATCCTCGCGCCCGCCCTTCTCGGCCGGGTAGTAGCCCCGCCTCAGGCCGATCTGCAGATAGCCGCGGGCCTTGTAGAACTCGACCGCGGACACATTGGACGGGCGCACCTCGAGCAGCACGCCTTCCAGGCCGCGCTCGCGCGCCTGCTGCTCGCACCAGTCGAGCAAGACGCTGCCCAGCCCCTGGCGGTGCAGGCTGCGGGCCACGGCGATCACCAGCAGATGGGCCACATCGGGCGCGAACATCAGAATACAGAACCCCGCCACCCGGCCATCGCGCCGCAGGGTCCAGGCGCCGTAGCCGGCCGCCAGCGCGTCGGCGAAATTGCCGCGGGTCCAGGGAAAGGCCTGCACATTCGCTTCCAGCGACACGACCTCGTCGAGGTCAGCGTCGGTCAGGGGCTGGGGGCAGACCGGGGCCAGGGTGGACGGCGCCTTGGGGTTGCCGCCCTCGCCGCGCTGGCGTTCGGCGGTGGTGAAGGCCACCTTGTCGCGCACGTACAGCGGCGCGGCCTGTTCCGGCGGCACGGCCTCGCCCCGCAGCCAGCCCTGGCGCGCCAGGCGCGCCACGCTGGCCGCCTCGGGCCGCAAGGCGTCGGTGGCGCGGCGCCAGGAGGCGGGCGCGGCCATGTCGGCGGCGTAGGCATCCCAGGCGTCACCGGCCAGCACCACGGCCAGCGGCCGCCCGGCACGGCGGGACCACTCGGACAGGTGATGCGCCGTCCACGGCACAACTTCGGCGGCGGCGATCAACAGGGGCGCCTGTAGCGTCTCCCAGGCGGCATCGTCGCCCGCCGCGCCAGCCTGGCGGTACACCGCCAGATAGACCTCGTTCATGCGGGCGTCCAGCGCCACCACGATGGCCTCGTCCGGCCCGCCGCCCGCCTGGGCGGCGACGGCCTGGTGGGACACGATAGGCAGGACAGGAATGCCCAGCCCCATGCCCATGCCCTGGGCCACGCCGCAGGCCACCCGCAGGCCCGTGAAGCCGCCCGGCCCCTGGCCGAATGCCACTGCGTGCAGGGCGCCCGGCGGCAATCCAGCCTGGGCGAGCAGCTCGTTTGCCATGGGCAACAGCCGTTCCGCGTGCTCCTGGGACCCCTCGTGCTCCCGCAGGCTGACCTCCAGCCGCCCATCCGACGCGCGCAAAAGGGCCACGCCGCAGCGCGACGAAGAGGTTTCCAGAGCCAGCAGGTTTAGTTCCATAGGAGCAGATTGTACGAAATACCGTGGCGTTCCCCCGTATGTAAGGGGGATTTCAACCATGGTTCGCAATGTGTAATATCTTGTGAACGCCTACTAGCCGCTGGTTCTTGTCACTGTTACATTTCCGGCCATGAATACGCAAAACACCACCCCCACCCGAAAAATCCTCGTCGTTGACGATGATCCGCGCTTGCGCGATTTACTGCGTCGGTACTTGTCCGAACAGGGATTCAACGTTTTCGTTGCCGAAGACGCCAAAGAGATGGGCAAACTCTGGCAACGCGAGCACTTCGACCTGCTCGTGCTGGATCTGATGCTGCCCGGCGAAGATGGCCTGTCCATTTGCCGCCGGCTGCGCGGTGGCCACGACAATACCCCCATCATCATGCTGACGGCCAAGGCGGAAGAAATCGACCGCATCGTCGGCCTGGAGATGGGCGCGGACGACTACCTGTCCAAACCGTTCAACCCCCGGGAACTGCTGGCTCGGATCAACGCGATCCTGCGCCGCCGCGGCACCGAGGAACATCCCGGCGCTCCCAGCCAGGAAAACGAATCCATCGCCTTCGGCCCCTACGTGCTCAACCTGTCGACCCGTACGCTCACGCGCAACGGCGAGCAGGTGCCGATCACCACGGGCGAATTCTCGGTGCTCAAGGTCTTTGCCCGTCACCCGAAGATTCCGCTCTCGCGCGACAAGCTCATGGAACTGGCGCGCGGCCGCGAATACGAAGCCTTCGACCGCAGCCTCGACGTGCAGATCTCGCGCCTGCGCAAGCTGATCGAACCGAATCCGTCCAAGCCCGTATTCATCCAGACCGTCTGGGGTCTCGGATACGTGTTTGTGCCGGACGGTGGTAGTTGATCGACTCGCCCGCCCCGGGCAGGAGCGCAGCCTCGTGCCCCGCTTGCGCAGAACCTTCAGGAACCTGACTTCACGTTTGCGGCTCGGCTTGTTCGGCCGCACGTTCCTGTTGCTGGCCGCGCTGATGCTGGTCAGCTTAGGGGCGTGGCTACAAGTCTTCTTCAGCATGGAGCTGGGCCCGCGCGCCAATCAAATGGCGCAGCGGGTGATCACGGCCGTCAATATCACCCGCACGGCCCTGATCTACTCCCATAACGGCGAACGCAGCAAGCTCCTTCTGGACCTGGCCACCAACGAAGGCATCCAGGTCTATCCGCGCGAAGTCACCGACTTCGCCGAAGCCCTTCCCGACGACGATTACTGGCAACGCGTCGCCCAGCACATCCGCACGCGCTTCGGTCCCGAAACGCAGATCGCATGGGGGGTGAACCAGGTACCCGGCTTCTGGGTCAGTTTCCAGATAGAAAAAGACCTGTACTGGCTGGTGTTCGAGCGCGAGCAGATCGGCCTGACCGGCGGTATCGAATGGCTGGGCTGGGGCGCCACGGCGCTGCTGCTGTCCCTTGTCGGGGCGGCGGTGAGCGTGGGCTTCGTCAACCGGCCGTTGTCGCGCCTGGCGCGGGCGGCCCAGGTGCTGTCGCGCGGTGAAACGCCTGCTCCCCTGCCCGAGCAGGGGCCGCTGGAAATCCGCGACCTCAACGCCTCGTTCAACCGCATGGCGAAAGACTTGCGGCAGGCCGAGGCCGACCGGGAACTGATGCTGGCCGGCATTTCGCACGACCTGCGAACGCCGCTGGCGCGCATGCGCCTGGAAATCGAGCTGAGCGGCGTCTCCGAAGACGCCCGCCAGGCCATCGACGAAGACCTCGGCCAGATCGACCACAGCATTGGCCAACTGATGGAATACGCCCGGCCGGCAGGCACCCTGCCCCAGCTGGCGACCGATATTTCAGCGGTGCTGGCCGAACTCTACGAGCGCGAACGCAGCCATACCTCGTCGCTGGGCGGCGAACTCGAAGCCTTGCTCGAACCCGGCCTGCGCGCCCGCATCACGGCGCTGGACCTCAAGCGCATCGTCAGCAACCTGATCGAAAACGCGCGCCGCTATGGCCGGTCCAATGACGGCATGGCCCATTTGGTCATGACACTGCAAGCTGAGGGCGGCATGATCGTCATCGAAGTGTCGGACCGCGGCCCCGGTATCGCCCCCGAGGACGTCGACCGCCTGCTGCGGCCGTTCTCGCGCGGCGAGGCTGCCCGCACCGGCGTCAGCGGCGCGGGCCTGGGCCTGGCCATCGTCGAGCGCCTGCTCAAGCACGTGGGCGGCGCCCTGCGAATGCTCCCCCGCGAGGGAGGTGGTTTGACCGCCCGCATAGAGTTGCCCAAAGCGAAATTTAGGAATTATCAATTAGACAACGATAATCCATAGCGTAGAATTTATGGTTTGAGGCACAGCCTTAAATTCCACCAACAACTACTGGGAGTAAACATGAAAACTGTTGGCGACAAACTCGAGCCCTTCAAGGTTACCGGCGTCAAGCCCGGCTTCAACCAGCACGAAGAAAACGGCGTGTCCGCATTCGAAGACATCACCGAAAGCTCGTTCCCCGGCAAGTGGAAGGTGATCTACTTCTACCCGAAAGACTTCACGTTTGTGTGCCCGACCGAAATCGTCGGCTTCAACAAGCTGGCCAAGGATTTCGAAGACCGTGATGCCGTCCTGCTGGGCGGTTCGAGCGACAACGAGTTCGTCAAGCTGGCCTGGCGCCGTGAGCACCCGGACCTGAACAAGCTGGGTCACTACCAATTCGGCGACACCACCGGTGCCCTGATCGACCAACTGGGCGTCCGTGAAAAGGGTGCTGGCGTTGCGCTGCGCGCCACCTTCATCGTTGACCCGGACAACACGATCCAGCACGTTTCGGTGAACAACCTGAACGTCGGCCGTAACCCGGAAGAAGTTCTGCGTCTGCTCGACGGTCTGCAAACCGACGAGCTGTGCCCGTGCAACCGTACGGTTGGCGGCGCCACGCTGTAATTTCCAGCCCGGCCGAGGACCTGCCCGCAGGTCCTACGCTGGGCTTTAACTGCTCTAGATTATAGGTAAAAACTATGGAATTTCTTACGACCATTAAGGAACAGCTGCCGGATTGGGCCAAGGACATCCGCCTGAATCTGGACGCCGTGATTGCCCGCTCGACGCTCGCCCCGGAAGACGCCGTCGGCGCCGCCTTGTCGGCCGCCTATGCCGCGCGCAGCCCGGTGCTGGTCGAGGCCTTCAAGAGCGGCCTGTCTGAAACCGACGCCAATGCCGCGCTGACCGCCTCGGCGCTGATGGGCATGAACAACACCTGGTACCCCTACGTAGAAATGACCGGCGACGCCCAGCTCAAGAGCCTGCCGGCCCAGCTGCGCATGAACGCCTACGCCACTCACGGCGGTGTCGACAAGAAGCGCTTCGAACTGTTCGCGCTGGTGGCCTCCATCATCGGCAAGTGCCACTTCTGCGTGGCCTCGCACTACGAAAACCTGAAGAAGGACGGCCTGTCGACGGAACAGCTGCGTGACGCCGGCCGCATCGCCTCGGTGGTGAACGCAGCCGCACTGGCGCTGACCGCACAAGGCAAGTAAATCCGCCTGACGGCAATAAAAAAGCCCGCCTGTGCGACACAGGCGGGCTTTTTGCTGGGTGACGCCTTGCGGCGATCCGGCCAGGCATGCGCCCAGGCGCACCGGCGTCGATCAGTTGCCGGAGGCCGCCTTGACCGGGACGGTCGGCAAACCATTGGCAACCCAGGCCTCGATACCACCGCGGTACCAGTAGGCCGGCCAGCCCAGCGTGCCGGCGCGCAGCGCCGCGTTGTAGGACGTGCGGTCGTTCATGCCGCCGCCGATGAACACCAGCGGCACGTTGTGCTCTTTCTCGGTGCCGGTCTTCTTGTGCAGCCAGCCATCGAACGCGTTCTGCATCTGGTCGGCGACACTGCCGTCCTGCCCCGCGTCGCTCAGCGGATAGGCGTCGGGCACCGTTTCGCGCAGCCCGCTGGTGTCGATCATCAAGAGGTTCTTCTCGTTCTTGAGCAGATAGACCAGATCCTTGGTGGTGATCACCTTGGCGCGGGGATGGCTGGTGGGCGTCGGACCCTTGTACGGCGCCGAGAACAGCAGGCTCGTCGGCGGCACGCCGCTGTCCTGCAGCTCGTCGAAGCCGCCGGCCGGCGCGCGTTGCGGCTGGCCACCAGACGGTTGCTGGCGAGGTTGCTGCTGGGGCTGCTGCTGGGGCGCTGCGCCGCCCTGCTTGACCTCGCCGCCGACGGTGCCCATTTCGATATCGGAAATCATCACTGCGATGTTCTCGATCAGCTCGTAGCACATCGTGATGGTGCCTTCGCGCGGGCTGTACCAGGCGTTCAGCTTGCCGCAGTCCTTGAAGGTCACGTTCACCGGCCGTGGCAGGACGTAGGTCTTGCCCAGCAGCTTGATGTTGTCGCCGATGGCTTGCGACAGGTTGTTGGCGAACAGGTTGCCGATGCGGCGCGACGACGGCTCGAAGGTCACGTTGACCGGCGCGCCGGGCGCATTCGCCGGCTGCTGGCCATCGGGCGTCCAGGCGCCGACGCGGGTGTAGGGAGCCAGGATCCGGCGCCAGGCGCGGTTCTGCTTGGTGAACTCGTCGCCGCAACGCGCCTTGGTGCGGTCTTCGAAGCCGACCTCCTGGACCAGCGATTCGAACACGGCCGGGTTGCCGCCGTACATGATGCAAAGCATGTTGCGGAAACGCTTGAGATCGCCCGTGTGCTCGTCCTGCCAGGGCGAATTGCCTGCGCCCTTGGCTTCGGCCAGCTTGCCGTTGTAGTACCACTGCAGGGCCGCGTACTTGGCGGCGCCCTGGACCATGGCGTTGGTGTCCTTGTCGTCGGACGGGTACATAGTCGGCTCGACCACATGCAGCGCCGAATAGATATCGACCGCGTCCTCTTCGGCGCCCGTCGACGGCAGCTCCAGTTCGCCGATCAGGGCGTGGCCGAACTCGTGCAGGAAGATACTGCGCATGATCCCGACATAGACCGCCACGATGCGGGTGGAGTCGCCGCCAAAACGCGGATAGGGGCCGGTGCCCGGCAAGCCGCTGTTGTCGCTGGACGCGGGCGCGCGGGCCGGCGCCGTCTGCTGGCCGCCCGAACCGCCACCACCACCGCCGCTACGCGCCGGCAGCCCGCCCGATTGGCTGTTGCCGCCACCGGATTGGGCCGGCGCCAGGTTGGAATTGACGCTGAAATCGGCGATGCCGAACGTGCCCACGTCGTAGGCCATGATGCCGACTTCGGAGCCCAGTGCGGGAGCATCCTCGACGTCGCCGATCTTCTGGCCGTTCACGATGAAGCGCGCGGCGCCTGGCACCTCGACCACCTTGATGCGGTCGGAGCCATCCAGCTTGGCCAGGTTGGGCACGGACGCGATGTCGCGGCGGTTCTGCCCATCCAGGCAGAACAGCTGCGTGTTCTTGTCGGCGGTGATTTCGATCAGGCACAGGCCCTTGCGCGCGCGGTTGGTCAGCGCGACGCCAATGGAAGCCTTGGGTTTCTGCGAATTCAGGACGACGTTGACGTCGATGATGCGGCCCGTTTCCGGCGCCGGACCGAGATTCAGGTACAGCGTCTGTTCGCTGCCGCTGGCCTCTTTGTTGCGCAAGGTGAACCAGCCATCCTGGACCCCTGCGGTCCAGCCTTGCAGCATTTGCTGCCTTACCGAGCCCGCCAGCGGGCCGAGTTGCTGCTCGTATTCAGCATGTGCTGGCGAACCAAATGCGACGAGGGCCAAAAACAGGGCAACGCCACGTACATGCATCCTAGTGTCCCTAATATTCACGCGAGAATAGCGGGAGAATATTCCAGTTCAAACCGCCTCGCAAGACGAAAACAAGCCGTGTTTTCGGCCGTTTCGCCCAAAGCGCGCGGCATCTGCGCCAAGCCGCAATAAGGACGCCACTTGCGCCCTGTTTTGCCGATTGTTAATTAGTTATAGACATGTATCAGCGCATATAAAAAACAACGGTCATGCGCGCGCCAGCAGGGCCACGACGGTGGCCGAGATGCCTTCCTTGCGGCCCAGGTAGCCCAAGCCCTCGTTGGTCTTGGCCTTGATGTTGACCTCGGTCTCGGCAAGGCCCGTATCGGCCGCGATGTTGCGCACCATGGCCGGCGCATGCGGGCCGATCTTAGGCGCCTGCGCATGCACGGTGGCGTCGATGTTGACCGGCACCCAGCCGGCGGCGCGCACGCGGGCCATGGCCTCGCGCAGCAGCGCCCGGCTGTCCGCGCCCTTGAAGGCAGGATCCGTGTCCGGGAAATGCCGGCCGATGTCGCCCAGGCCCGCCGCGCCCAGCAGCGCGTCGGTAATGGCGTGCAGCAGCACATCCGCATCGGAATGGCCCAACAGGCCGTGCGTGTGGGGGATGGTCACGCCGCCGATGATCAGCGGCCGGCCCTCGACCAGCGCGTGTACGTCAAAACCTTGTCCGACGCGGAAGGGAATACTCATAGCCATTTTTCCATCAGTTCGAAATCGTCCGGCCAGGTCACTTTGAAATTGCGCATGGCGCCCGGCACCAGCAGCGGCGCGTAGCCCGCCGCCTCGATGGCCGAGGCCTCGTCGGTCACCGTCACATCGTTCATGGCGGCAGCCGTCAGGGCATCACGCAGCGCGCCCGCCCGGAACATCTGCGGCGTCTGCGCCAGCCACAGGCCATTGCGGTCCAGCGTGCGCTCGACCCGGTCGTGACCGCCTTTGACGGTATCGGCGACAGGCAACGCCAGCAGGCCGCCCACAGGGTCGCGCAGGCACGCGTCGATCAGACGCCCCAGGGCGGCGGCCGGCAGCCCGGGACGGGCCGCGTCGTGCACCAGCACCCAGGTATCGTCGGCCACGCCGCTATCGGCCAGGGCCCCGGCCACGGTGTCGGCCCGGGTGGCGCCGCCGCAGGCGCGCCAGACGGTGCGCGGCAGGCCCGCCAGGGCCGCGTCCACCCAGCCGTCGCCGGGCGTCACCGCCACGCGGACTTGGGACACGCGTTCGTCGGCCAGCAAGGCGCAGACGGCGTGGCGCAGCATGGGCTGTCCGGCTAGCGGACGATACTGTTTGGGCACGGTCTCGGCCCCGGGCCGGCTGGCGCGGGCGCCGACGCCGGCGGCGGGAACGATCGCAATGATTGAGTCAGACATGGTTCGGTGATTTTATAATCTTCCGCTTGATGCCTGCTCCCAGCCTGATGCCCACCCCCACTCCCTCCGCCACGGCAGCGCCGCCCGTCCCCGCGACCGCCCCCACTCTTGCCGCGCTGAAAGCCGGCACGCGCTACGCCCAGCCCCGCCCGCCGGGCTCTGGCGACGCCTGGTTGCTGGCCGACCTGGCCCGGCAGGCGGCCGCGCCCCTGGTGGTGCTGACCGCCGAGCCGCTCGAGGCGCAGCGCCTGGCCGAAGAGATTGCGCTGTTCGCCCCCGGACTGCGGGTGCGCCAGCTGCCCGACTGGGAAACGCTGCCCTATGACGCCTTTTCGCCCCACCAGGACCTGATCTCCGAGCGCCTGCACACCCTGCATTCGCTGATGACGAAGTCGGTGGACGTGCTGACGGTGCCGGTGACCACGGCGCTGTACCGGCTGGCGCCGCCCTCGTTCCTGGCGGCCTACACGTTTTCCTTCAAGCAGAAGGACAAGCTCAACGAATCGGCGCTGCGCGCGCAACTGACGCTGGCCAACTACAACCACGTCACCCAGGTCACCGCCCCCGGCGAATTCTGCCTGCGCGGGGGGCTGATCGACCTGTTCCCGATGGGCTCGGCGCTGCCCTACCGGCTGGACCTGTTCGACGACGAGATCGAAACCATCCGCAGCTTCGACGTGGACACCCAGCGCAGCCTGTATCCGGTGCGCGAGGTCCAACTGCTGCCCGGCCGCGAGTTCCCCATGGACGAGGAATCGCGCAACCGGTTTCGCGCGCGCTTTCGCGAAGTCTTCGAAGGCGACCCCTCGCGCGCCCTGCCCTACAAGGACATCGGCAACGGCATCCCGTTCGCCGGGGTCGAGTACTACCTGCCGCTGTTCTTTGAAGAAACCGCCACGCTGTTCGACTACCTGACCGAGGGCACCATCACCGTCACCGTCGGCGACATCGACGATGCGATGCTGCGCTTCAGCCAGGACACGGGCAGCCGCTACACCTTCCTCAAGAGCGACCGCGAACGCCCGGTGCTGCCGCCATCCGCCCTGTTCCTGGACGAACAGGCCCTGTACGGCCACCTGAAGGGCTTCCGGCGCCTGTCGCTGGCCGCCGGCCAGCCTCACCCCGATTTCCGCGCCGCGCCCGATGTCAGCGTGGCACGCCGGTCAGAAGACCCAATCGCCAAGCTGCGCACGCTGGTGGGCAAGCATCAAGGCCGCGTGCTGCTGTGCGCGGACTCCGCCGGCCGCCGCGAGACGCTGGTGCAGATGCTGAACGAGTTCGGCGTCACCCCGGACGCCCAGCCGGACACGGTGGAAGCCTTCCTGGCTTCGGACGCGCATTTCGGCATCGTCGCGGCGCCCCTGGGCACCGGCTTCGAGCTGCCCCAGGCCAACCTGGCCTTCCTGACCGAAAACGACCTGTATCCGGGCCTGGCCAACACCGGCCGGCGCGGCAAGCGCGACCAGGAACGCGCCAGCAACGTCGAAGCGATGGTGCGCGACCTGTCCGAGCTGCGCGCCGGCGACCCCGTGGTCCATGCGCAGCACGGCATCGGGCGCTACCACGGCCTGGTCAACATGGACATGGGCGAAGGCGAGATGGAGTTCCTGCATCTCGAATACGCCAACGGCAGCACGCTCTATGTGCCGGTGTCGCAACTGCACGTGATCGCGCGCTACAGCGGCGCCGATCCGGAAGCCGCGCCGCTGCACCAGCTGGGCTCGGGCCAATGGGACAAGGCGCGCCGCAAGGCGGCCAAGCAGGTGCGCGATACCGCCGCCGAACTGCTGGCGCTGTACGCCCAGCGCGCCGCGCGCGAAGGCTTCGCGTTCAACCTGCCGCTCAACGACTACCAGGCCTTCGCCGAAGGCTTCGGCTTCGAGGAAACCGCCGACCAGGCCGCCGCCATCGAGGCCGTGCTGGCCGACATGACCTCGGGCCGGCCGATGGACCGCCTGGTCTGTGGCGACGTCGGTTTCGGCAAGACCGAAGTCGCCCTGCGCGCGGCCTTCCTGGCCGTGGCCAACGGCAAGCAGGTCGCCCTGCTCTGCCCCACCACGCTGCTGGCCGAACAGCATGCCCAGACCTTCTCCGACCGCTTCGCCGATTGGCCCGTGCGGGTCGTGGAGCTGTCGCGCTTCCGTTCGCCCAAGGAAGTGGCGGCCGCCATCGAAGGCATCAACGACGGCCGGGTCGACATCGTCATCGGCACCCACAAGATCCTGTCCAAGGACGTCAAGTTCAAGCGCCTGGGGCTGGTCATCATCGACGAAGAACACCGCTTCGGCGTGCGCCAGAAAGAGGCGCTGAAGGCGCTGCGCGCCGAGGTCGATGTGCTGACCCTGACCGCCACGCCGATCCCGCGCACGCTGGGCATGTCGCTGGAAGGCATCCGCGATTTCTCGGTCATCGCCACCGCGCCGCAAAAGCGCCTGGCCATCAAGACCTTCGTACGGCGCGAAGACGGCAGCACGCTGCGCGAGGCGCTGCTGCGCGAACTCAAGCGCGGCGGCCAGTGCTACTTCCTGCACAACGAGGTCGAAACCATCCACAACCGCCGTGCCCGCCTGGAAGAACTGGTGCCCGAGGCCCGCATCGCGGTGGCCCACGGCCAGATGCCCGAGCGCGAGCTCGAACAGGTGATGAAGGGCTTCTACCAGCAGCGCTACAACGTGCTGCTATGCACCACCATCATCGAAACCGGCATCGACGTTCCCAGCGCCAACACCATCGTGATCCACCGCGCCGACCGCTTCGGCCTGGCGCAACTACACCAGTTGCGAGGCAGGGTCGGCCGCTCGCACCACCAGGCCTATGCCTACCTGCTGACGCCCGGCGAGGACGCCATCACCAGCAACGCCAAGAAGCGGCTCGAGGCCATCCAGGCCATGGAAGAACTGGGCTCGGGCTTTTACCTGGCCATGCATGACCTGGAGATCCGCGGCACCGGCGAAGTGCTGGGCGATTCGCAGTCCGGCAACATCCAGGAAATCGGCTTCTCGATGTACAACGAGATGCTCAACGAGGCCGTGCGCGCCCTGCGCGCCGGCGAAGAGCCCGACCTGGACGCACCGTTCAACCTGGCCTGCGAAGTCAACCTGCATGCGCCCGCGCTGCTGCCCTCCGACTACTGCGCGGACGTGCACGCGCGCCTGGGCGTGTACAAGCGCCTGGCCCATGCCGCCGACGAAGACGACCTGATCCACATCCAGGAAGAGCTGATCGACCGCTTCGGCAAGCTGCCCGACGCCGCGCAGACCTTGCTGACCACGCATCGCCTGCGCCTGGCCGCGCAACCGCTGGGCATCATCAAGATCGACGCCAGCGAAACCCAGGCGCTGCTGCAATTCGGCGCCAAGACCAGCGTCGATCCCGCCAAGATCATCGAGCTGGTGCAACGGCAACGCCACATCAAACTCGCTGGACAGGATAAATTGCGGGTTGAGATCAAGGCCGCGCAGATCCCGGCCCGTGCCGATGCCGTGCGCGCCGTGCTGCGCGCCTTGAAGTAACCCGCCCCGACCTTCGCATCTTTATGACTATCCACCACCTTGTCGTTCAATCTCCCGGCCTGACCGTCGAACACGCGGAGCAGATCGCCGCCTTGGCCCAAGCCCAGGGCGTGGCCCGTATCAGCGCCACGGCCGCCCGCCTGCTCGACGTGCAGCACGACAGCGCCACCCGCGCCGAAGTGACCGCCTGGGCCGAACGCCACGGCATCGACATCGCCTTCCTGCCCGCGGGCCTGAAGCTGGCACACTGCAAAGTGCTGGCCATGGACATGGATTCCACGCTGATCAACATCGAATGCATCGACGAGATCGCGGGTGTGGCCGGCGTCAAGGACAAGGTCTCCGAGATCACCGAGGCGGCGATGCGCGGCGAGATCAAGGACTTCTCCGAAAGCCTGCGGCGCCGGGTCGCCCTGCTCAAGGACGTGCCTGCCGACGCGCTGGAACAGGTCTACACCGAGAAGCTGCGCCTCAATCCTGGCGCCGAACGCCTGATCACCACCGCCCAGGCGGCGGGCATCAAGGTGCTGCTGGTGTCGGGCGGCTTCACCTTCTTCACCGATCGCCTGCGCGAACGCCTGAAGCTGGACAGCGCGCACGCCAACACGCTGGAAATCGACAACGGCGTGCTGACCGGCCGCGTGCTGGGCGACATCCTGGATGCGGACGCCAAGGCCGTCTACCTGCGTGAATTCGCGCGCACGCACGGTGCCACCAAAGAGCAGATCATCGCGATGGGCGACGGCGCCAACGACCTGAAGATGCTCGGCGCCGCGGGCATCCCCGTGGCCTACCACGCCAAGCCCCTGGTGCGGCAGCAGACGCGCTACGCCCTGAACGTGTCGGGCCTGGACGGCGTGCTGAACTGGTTCGAAAGCTGATACCCGCCTGCCGCAAGACGTAAAAAAAAGCCACCTTTTCCAAGGTGGCTTTTTCTTGCCCTGCCGCCCCGTGAGGCGGCGGTATCGCCCCGGGCCGCGCAGATGCGGCACGGGACCCGCGATCGTTCAATAGCGCATGTTCACGCTCAGGATCGCCGAGCGTCCTGGCGCGATGTTGGCGTAGTGGGCCGGATACGCCTTGTCGTAGTAGGTTTTGTCGAACAGGTTGAACACGTTCAGCTGCACGTTCCAGTTCTTGTTGAAGCGGTAGCCGGCCATGGCATCGAAACGCCAGTACGACGGAATGTACGTGGTGTTGGCGGTGTTGCCGAACTGCTTGCCGACGTAATAGGCGCCGCCGCCCAGCATCAGGTCCTGCGTCACCGCATAGGTGGACCAGAGGCTGAAGCTGTTTTCCGGCGTATTGGGGAAGTTGTTGCCTTCATCCGTGCCCGCGCCGTCCTTCAGCTTGCTCTTCATGTAGGTGTAGCCGCCGAACACTTGCCAGGCGGGCGTGATGGCGCCCGAAAAGCCCAGCTCCAGGCCGTTGACTTCCTTCTTGCCGGCCATGGCGTAGTCGCCGGTAGGCAGCGTGACCCGCGCGTTGGTCGTCTCGGTGCGGAACAAGGCGGCCGTCAGGGTCATGCGGCGATCCAGCACGTCCCACTTGGTGCCGACTTCATAGGTCTTGTTCTTTTCCGGCGCCAGGTCGGCGGCGTTCAGGCCCACGTTGCCGCGTCCCGGCGTCAGCGCGAGGCTTTCGCTGCCCTCACCCAGCGTTGCATTGGACGGCGTGGACGAGGTGGCGTAGGACACGTAGATGCTGCCGTTATCCGTCGGCTTGAACACCAGGCCCAGTTGGTAGTTCACCAGCGTGTCGTCACGCTTGATGACCTGGAAGTTGTTGGCAGGCGTATTGGTGAACTTGGTCTCGTAGCGATCCAGGCGCAGGCCGCCGTTGATCAGCCATTGGGGCGTGAGTTCTACGGTGTCGAACGCGTAGATCGACTTGGTGATCGTGCGCGACTTGGTGGGTTGGCCGACGCGATCGCCGTCCAGGGTGTTGACCCAGGGATCGTGCGGATTCGGATCGTACAGGCTGGTGCAGTTGTAGCCCGAGGCCGCGCCCAGGAAATTGCAGGCGTTGTTCTTGCCCGGCGTGCCCGAGCCGCGATTGACCGCCAGGGAATCCTTCTTGCCCTCTTCCTTGGACAGTTCAATGCCTACGTTGAAACTGTGCTTGAACGAACCGGTGTCGAACTTGCCCACCAGCTCGGTCTGGTTGGCCAGGCTGTCGACACTGCTGCTGCGGGTATTGGCACGGCGCCAGACGCGGCCGTTGAGCACGTTGCCCTGGCTATCGTCGGGTTGGGTCCACACGTAATCCTGGGTGGAATAGGTGTAACGGGTCATGTTGCGCAGCGTCAGGCGATCCGAGAAGTCATGCTCGATGCCGATCGTGCCCATATCGGACGTGGTCTTGCGATAGTCGCTGGCCAGGCCGTAGAAATTGTTGCGGTTGACGCTGGCGGGGCCCGTTTCCTTGATGCCCATGTAGCTGCCGTTGCGCTGCACCTTGGTGCTCGGATACGCATACGGGATGCCGCTATCGGGCAAGTCGTCCGACTGCATGTGGTAGTAGCTCAGCGTCACGCGGGTCGGCGAATTGACGCCGAAGGTGATCGTGGGCGCCACGCCCCAGCGGCTGTTGTTGACCATGTCCCGGCCGGCGACATCGGCGTCGTGATACATGGCATTCAGGCGGAACGCCGTCTTTTCGCCCAGCAGCCAGTTGCTGTCGATGGTGCCGCGGTAATAGTTGTCGGTGCCGATGCCCAGGCTGGCGGCCGTGAAATTCTCGGCCTTTGCCGTCTTGCTGATCAGGTTGATGCTGCCGCCGGCGCCACCACGGCCGCCATAGGCGCCGTCCGAGCCCTTGATGACCTCGATCTGCTCCAGGTTGAAGACTTCGCGCGAGGTCGCGCCGATGTCGCGCATGCCATCCACGTAGGTGCTGGCCTGGGCGTCATAGCCGCGGATGATGGGACGGTCACCCAGCGGGTTGCCGCCTTCGCCGGCGCCGAACGTGATGCCGGGCGAGTTGCGCAGCGCTTCCGTCAGTGTGGACGCCGCCTGGTTCTGGATCACTTCCTGGGGAATCACCTGGACCGACTTGGGCGTGTCCAGCAGCGGCGCGGTGAACTTCTTGGAGGCGGAATCCTTGACGTCATACGGCGTGTACGAGTCGCCCTGCACTTGCACGGGCGCCAACTGCGTCACACCCTGGCCGCCCGACTGCGCATGCGCGGTCGGGGCCAGGAACAGCGCCGGCGTAGCCAGCACCGCAGCCAGCGATCCGCTGAGCGAGGTGACGGCGAAGGAGTCTTCGGATTTCAATGGCTTCTCCAGAATATGAATAACAACGATTCTTGTTTTTTGACAGGTTGCGATTCTGGACGCTGAAGCTGAAAGACTCCTGAAAGGAGCTTGAAATAAGACCAAAAGGCGAAAAAACAACACGAGTTAAAGAAGTTTTCCCGATGTAGTGCAGTACATAACGACGGCATCCGCTCGGGCCCTGTGTTCACTTTTCATAGGGGTTTGCACTGAGTTATATGGTTTTCAGAGAATATAAGATTGCCACATGCATCTGGCCTCCCGCCCCCTCACACTGACCGAACGGGTCATCCAGGATCTGCGTTCCAAGATCGAACGTAGCGTGTATGCGCTGGGCGACCGGCTGCCGACCGGCAAACAACTGGCGGCCGAGTACGGGGTCAGCGCCATGGTCATACGCGAAGTGACCGAGCACTTGCGCACCCAGGGCTATATCGAGAGCCGCCAGGGCGTGGGCTGCACGGTCCGGGCCCGCACGTCACAGGCTGGCTTCCAGTTGCCGCCACGCCAGACGCTGGATGCGACCGAGCTGGCAGAGGTATATGAATTGCGCCTGGATCTGGAAAGCGCCGTCGCCGAGCTGGCTGCCCTGCGCCGCGACGCCCGCGACGTCGCTGAACTGGGCGCCATCCTGCTGCGCCTGGAGCGAAGCTTGCACGATCCACGCAGCACCGAAGCCGATGCGCAATTTCATTTGCGCATCGCCGCCGCCACCCGCAACAAGTACCACCAGCAACTACTGCAATACCTGAACACGCAACTGCATGAGACCGTCCGCGTGGCGCGCCAGAACACGATGCGCCAAGCGGGCCTGCCGGAGCAGGTGCACCAGGAGCACGTGATGCTGTATGACGCAATCAAGGCAGGAGATCCCGTACTTGCCCGCGCGGCCGCCACGTCGCACCTGCTGCGGGCGATGGCGCGCCTGGACCTGCGCCGCCCCTCTTGAACACCCGCTGACGGCCTTACCCCGGAGAAAACATGACCCTCGATTCCACGCGTCCTCGCGAGGACGTCCCCTTCTGCCTGCCGCCCCTGGAACGCATGGCCCCCTCGTCCTTCGCGGTTCCGCCCGGTGCCGTTGACACGCATGCGCACGTGGTCGCTGCGGACCGCGATGCCTACCCCATGGTGACCGAGCGAACCTACACACCGCACCCCGCCACGGAGCAGGCCTACCTGTCCATGCTCGACGCGCAAGGCATGGCTCGCGGAGTGCTGGTGCAGATCAGCGTGTACGGGACCGACAACCGCTACATGCTGCAGGTACTGCGCCGCCACCCGGACCGCCTGCGAGGCATTGGCGTGGTAGCCCCCTCGGTAACGGACGCCGAACTGGAGGCCATGCATGCCGCGGGCGTGCGCGGGCTGCGCATCAATGTCCTGTTCGGCGGTGGCATCGGCTTCGATGCGATGGAAACCCTGGCACACCGCATCGCGGGCCTGGGCTGGCATATGCAATTCCTGATGGACGCGCGGCAACTGCCCGCGCTCATGCCGCGCATGCGCAAGCTGCCAGTGCCCGGCGTGATTGACCACATGGGCCACATGCCCGTGTCCGAAGGCATCGACAGCGCGGGATTCCAGGCCATGCGCAGCCTGCTGCAGGACCACGGCTGGTGGGCCAAGCTGTCCGGCGCCTACCGCATCAGCGAACGCCACGACGACTACGGTGACGTCACGGCCTGGGCGCGCGCGCTGATCGACGCCGCGCCCGACCAACTGGTCTGGGGTAGCGACTGGCCCCATGTGCACCTGCCACGCATGGTAGACACCGGCAAGCTGCGCAATCAGTTGACGGACTGGGCGCCGGCCCCCGAAGTCCGCCGCCGCATCCTCGTGGACAACCCGCAGCGCCTATACGACTTTCGACCCGTTTGATCTTCCGCCGGGCCGCCTCGCGCGCGCCGAGCCCTTCCCGCGGAGCAGCGCCCCAGGCGCGCGCAGATACTGATAATTCAAGAGACTAATCCATGCAATGGTACAGAGAACTTAGCGCCACCGAGCGCCGGACTTTCATCGGCGCGTTCGGTGGCTGGGCCATCGATGCGCTCGACTTCATGGTCTTTACTTTCGTGATTTCCACGTTGATCACCCTCTGGGGAATCGACAAGGGCCAGGCGGGCATGCTGGGTACGGTGACGCTGCTGTTTTCGGCGATAGGCGGCTGGCTAGCGGGCATCCTGGCCGATCGCTATGGCCGCGTGCGCGTCCTGCAATACACCATCCTGTGGTTTTCCGCCTGCACCGTGGCCATCGGCTTCGCGCAGAATTTCGAACAGTTGTTCGTGCTGCGCGCGCTGCAAGGGCTGGGCTTCGGCGGCGAGTGGGCAGTCGGCTCGGTGCTGATGGGCGAAATCGTGCGCGCCGAGCACCGCGGCAAGGCCGTGGGTACGGTCCAGAGCGGCTGGGCGGTGGGCTGGGGCGCAGCGGCGATCCTCTATACCCTGGCGTTTTCGCTCCTGCCGCCCGAATGGGCCTGGCGCAGCCTCTTCTGGATCGGCGTGCTGCCAGCCTTCCTGGTGTTGTACATCCGCAAACACGTGCCTGAGCCCGAAGTATTCCAACGCACGCTCGCGCAGCGGGCCAATGGGGAACAGCGGCCGTCTTTCTGGACCATCTTTTCACCGGCGCTGCTCAAGACCACGGTGGTGACGTCGCTGCTGTGCACCGGTGTGCAAGGCGGCTATTATGCGATCACGACTTGGCTGCCTACCTTCCTCAAGACCGAGCGGCAGTTGTCCGTGCTTAACACCGGCGGCTACCTCCTCGTCATCATCATTGGTTCGTTTTGCGGCTATATCGCCGGGGCCTACCTGGCCGATCGCCTGGGCCGGCGCGCGAACCTGCTCATCTTCTCGGTGTTGTCGGCGGCCAGCGTCTATCTGTATACGCAGGTGCCGCTGTCGAACGAACAAATGCTGGTGCTGGGCTTCCCGCTCGGTTTTGCCGCCTCGGGCATCTTCAGCGGCATCGGCGCATACCTGACCGAGCTGTTTCCGTCCTCGGTGCGAGCCACCGGCCAGGGCTTTGCCTACAATTTCGGCCGTGGCATCGGCGCGCTGTTCCCCAGCCTGGTAGGCTTTCTGAGCCAGACGCATGGATTGGCCTGGGCCATTGGCGCGTTCGCCACGGGAGCCTACGTGGTGGTGATCGTCACCGCGCTGCTGCTGCCCGAGACCAAGGGGCGGGAATTGACGTGAGCGGGTGCCGACTCCCGCAGGTCGCAGCGGAAACGCAAATGCGCGCCGGTTAAGCGTAGACGCGTTGGTCGGCCGCGGTCGCCATGACCTGCGTCAAGCGGAACCCCCGCGCGTAGACGCTGTTCAGTTGCAGTCCGTTTTCGGGCTGCAACTGCAGCTTCGTGCGCAGGCGGTATACGTGCGTATCCAGCGTCTTGGAATCGAATTCCAGCAGGCGGCCCCATATCGCCTTTTCGAGCGCGATGCGCGGCACCAGGCGGCCGAGGTTGCGGAACAGGTACAGGCCAAGGTCGAATTCCCGGCGCGACAGCTTCATGGCCTGCCCTCGCAGCGTGACGATCCGGCCTACGGAATCCAGGTGATAGTCCCCGACCTGGATCGAATCGGCGGGCAGCACCGAATGAGGGTAAGCACGGCGCAACAACGCGTTGACCCGCGCGGCCATCTCTCCGAGGCGCACCGGCTTGCTCATGCAATCGTCGGCACCCGCCGCAAGCCCCGCGGTGACATCGCCGTCATCGTTCGCACAGCCAACCAGCAAGATCACGGGTTGAGCCCGTTTGCCGGCACTCCTGACGCGCTCGATGATTGGCGCGACCATGCTGTCCACAGTTGTGCCCAGATCCAGGATGAACAGGTCATACTCCACCGCGCGGCCCGATTCCAGGAACAAGTTGCACTGCTCGTAGATCGAAACCTCATGCCCCATTGCATTCAGCAAGAAGGTCATCACCTCCGCCTGCTCACGCTTGCCACTCAATACTGCGATCTTCATAAATCACCTCAAGGCACCCCGCGACTGAGCAGCCGCATGGTGCGCAAAACACAACTCGGGATGACCCGCTGCTGTATAAAAAAAATGAACTGATATAAATTGAAAGAATGACGGAATAGCATCCTGCTCACGCCAAGGCGTTACGCTCCGTCATCACGATTCACCACGGGACAAACCGTATGCCCCCGCCCAATGAGCTCCTGCGCAACAAAGCGAAATAATGCAAAAATGCGCGCCATTCAAGGTAGATGCCCGCATATTCACAGCACATCGTTGCTCGGCAGCCACTAATCTAAGCAGAGATCGCGCCGGAAACAATCGACAATGCGGCCCCAACCTATGACGCCGCGGAATATCACCCGGGCCTCCCCATGAGACTGCAGCTCCCTTCCATGCCCGAGCTCCATGCCTTCATCGCCGTGGCGCGATCGGGCAGCTTTTCCGCCGCGGCGCACACGCTCTTCGTCACCCAGGGCGGCGTCAGCCGTTGCGTCCAACGCCTGGAAAGCCGACTGGGCACACCGCTGTTTGTGCGCAACAGCCGCGGCGTGTCACTGACGCCGGCCGGGCAACGGCTCTACGATCAGGTCGAGCCCGCCATGCAGACGCTGTCGGACGCGATCGCGGGCGTGCAAACGGACAGCGCCCCAGGCGGCGTACTGCGCCTGCGCACTGTGTCCACGCTATCCATGCGCTGGCTGGTGCCACGCCTGCCACTGTTTCATGAGCGCATGCCCGGCGTACGCGTGACCATCCAGCCCAACTTGCTGGATGATGATTTTCTGGAGACCGACGTAGACTGCTGGCTCTATTGGCGCAAGTCGGCCACCGGCCAGTGGCCCCGCCATCTACGTGCCACCTACATCATTGGCCGCGAGACCGTGCCGGTCTGTCATCCTTCGGTGCTGCCGTGCATCAAGACGCCCGCGGACCTGCTGCGCTATCCGCTGCTGTATCACGCCGAAGTGCCCGAGTTCTGGTCGCAATGGTGCGAGGCCTACGGCCTGCCTCCCCCCCAGACGCTGGACTCCGAATTCAACATCATGGCCGGCGCCATCGATGCGGTCGCAGACAACTTCGGCGTCACGCTCTCGCCGGCCTGCCTGCTGCAGATGGATTTGCGCGCGGGCCGCATTGCCGTACCGCCAAACATGGCGTATTCCAGCCGCCGCGGCTACTACCTGTGCACGCCCAAGACGCGTGACGGCGACCCGGTCATCGAGGCCTTTCGGGACTGGCTGCTGGAATGCGCCGAAAGCGACTTCGAAACGGACTGAATCGCAGCCTCTACTCCGTAGGCGCACGCTGCGCGGCCGCCACGCCGCGTACACCCGCAACGGCCAGGCACAGCGAGGAGTTTTAATTTCAACGCGTCTTGCGCGTCTACACTGGTCCTGACCAGCCGCCAGCGACCCCGGCGGGCTGGAACATTCCTCTTTTCCGCTCTGTTTCCGGGCGGACTCCGCCACACCCAGGCTCGCCGACACCCGCCATGCGCCTGCTGCTCCCCTCCATGCCCGAACTGCACGCCTTCGTCGCCGTCGCCCGAGCGGGAAGCATCAGTACATCGGCGCAGAGCCTGGGCATGACCCAAGGCGGCGTCAGCCGCTGTATCCGGCGGCTGGAATCGCGCCTGGGAGTGATGCTGTTCGTGCGGCGCGGCTATGGCGTCACGCTGACGGATGCCGGGCGCCGCCTGTTCGATCGGATCGATCCTGCGCTGCACCGGCTACATGAGGCGATGGTGCACATCGGCTCGGACGCATCGACCCGCAGCCGACTGATCATCAACGCGGCATCGACGCTGGCCACGCGTTGGCTGATCCCGAAGCTGCCGGAATTCAATGCGCTGGTGCCGAACGTTCGCGTGGTATTGCAGCCTTACATGCCCGCCAGTGATTTCCTGGATCCGCAGACCGATTGCTGGATCGTACCGCCACCAGCCAATGGCGGGGCCTGGCCGCCCCACATCCTGTCCGAGTATCTGGCCGGCAAACATATCGTCCCGATCTGCCATCCTAAGCTCACCGCGAGGCTGCGAACGCCCGAGGACCTGCTTGAACACCCGCTGCTGCACCACCTGGAACAGCCTGGCAACTGGAAGGAATGGATACACGCGCAAGGCTGCGCGCAGCCCTTCTCGCTCGACTCCGGATTCAGCACCGTGGCCGACATCATCGATGCGGTCGCGGAAGGGTTCGGCGTGGGGATCGTGCCGCGCTGTCTGCTGGAAGTGGATCTGCGCGCGCGCCGCGTCGCACTGCCCTTTCCGCGCCCGGTATCGACGGATGGCGGCTACTTCATCTGCACGCCGAAGGCTCGCGCAGACGATCCCGTGCTGGAGAAATTCTCACGTTGGCTGCTGCGGCGGGCCCGCAAGGATCTCAAGGGAACCTAAGAGACTTGCAGGAACCGGCGCTGCCCTGCGTGCACCCGGGCCGTCCGCCATCTTTGCTGTGTCGAATCGCTCGTCCGCGATCTGCAATGCCCCCACGAAAGCATACCCACGTCCCCGTACGCTCCTGATCGGCAACACGACCCCCTGCATTTCGGCCCTGCGTCTCAGCCGGTTCACCACCACATCGATGGTGCGCCCTGTCAGGCGTTCTCCCCTGGAGCCCTCTAGCGGTTCCCCGCGGTAGACCGCCATGCCATGGTTGCGCGCGAACGCCAGCAACAGGAGGCGTTCGGACTTTCTCAGCGACAACTGCGGGCCGTCCGTCGACGCCAACGTCCAACCATCCTCGGTCAAGACCCAGGAGCCAGTCTGTTCGAGCGCGCCTGCACGATCTGCTTCGGCGTCGGCCGCGCCGGCGATCCGTTGTGCGCCTTTGCGGCGAATGGCCAGCAGGATGGAGGCAAGCTCTTCCGGACCTGACTGGGCCGACAGGCAATTGTCCGAGCCAGCCAGATAGGCATGGATGCGGCGCTCCATGTCGAAAAACTCCCCCACGGCCACCACCGCCGCATCCGGAAAGCTGGTGCGGATCTGGCTTACTGTGACAAGGAAATTCAAACCGACGGAGAGGACAAGGTAAATCGCTCCGCCCCCCCTGGCGCGAAACTCTCGATGCAACGGTTCCGGACCGACGTCCCGCTCCAGAAACGTAAACCCCAGGCAGCCCAGCAACGAAGCGTAGCGACGCCTGCTTTCCGGCGCTTCGAATAAGACAAATGTTCCATTTTCGGTCGTCATGATCGTTACTATCGCCTCCTATTGAATGTCGACCGCTCCCCAACTGGCCGGGTGGCCCCCTACGCTTGCCGCTGCAGGAATGCCCCGCTCATGCTTGTGACAGGACCTGGATCAAGCGGAACCCTTGCGCGTACACGCTCGCGAGCTGCAGGCCATTTTCGGGCTGCAACCGGAGCTTGACCCGCAAACGATAGACGTGCGTGTCCAGGGTCTTGGAATCGATGCCCAGTTCTCTCCCCCAGATCGCCTTCTCCAGCGTCGCCCGGCTGACCAGCCGGCCGACATTGTTGAACAGGTACAGTGCCAATTCATATTCCCGGCTCGAAAGTTTGATGAGCTGCCCGTCGAGCCGCAACTGTCGCGCGGCCAGATCGATGACGTAGGCGCCCACCTCCAACATGCCCGAGAAGGGTTCGGCATCCGAGTAGACCCGGCGCGCCAACGCCTGCAGACGCGCGGAAAACACCGCGACGCGCAATGGCTTGAACATGACATCGTCCGCTCCCGCGTCGTAGAGGCTGGCCAGCTCACCTTCAGCCAGTTCGTCCGCCAGTACCAGGATGGGCGGAATCGTCGTGACGTGCGCCCTGATGCGCGAAATCAAGGCAACGCCCGCGTCATCCCTCGCTCGGGGCAGGTCCAGGACGACCAAGTCAACACGCTCCATGCCCGGCGTGCCATCGACGCGTTCCGGCCAAGTGTCCATGACGCAGGCCTGATACCCCTGAGCCGCCAGCAACTGCGTCAGCAAGTCCGCCTGCGCAAAGCCATGGCCGACCAACGCGACATGCCGCGTCGCGGTGACGGGCTTGCCGGTTCTGGCACCGGCACCATCAGTATCTTCTCCTTGATCCGGATTCGCCTGGGTGCCGAGTGAATCGGCAGGCATCACGTCAGCGTGCATCTGGAAATTCTTGAACAACATGGCAATTCCAATACCTTTATTTCCCTGCGATTAGGTATCCACTAAGCATTTCTTACGCCCGTGACGGGCATCTCGTGACCCCGCGGGTCGGGGAGAAAATTACGCGTACGAGTGACGCGAACTCCCTGAAAAACACATGAGGCCGCCTCATGCGCACAGCGTTTCGTCCGCACCGGCGACTGACGCGCCTTCGGGGCGCAGACCAGGACATACCTCTCGTTCTCCAAGCCCTTGCTCGCGGCATATTTCGTGTGGTGAAGTTGGAAATACTACTCACCCAAATGGGTTGAATTTCGAACAATAGTCAAAGCCCGGCACCGGGCAGATGGCCCTCGCCATAGCGCAACCCTGCCGCGCCCGGCCTGCCCGCTCGAATACCTAGGACAGGGCTGATTCAAGCCGCCGCCGCCCAGTGAAAGAATCACGGCCATCTCTTGCGGCAGGCAGCCACACAGGCTCTGCCCTCTTTCGCACGCGTTATCGCGCGGCGCGACCCAGAACCAGACGCCATTCGCGGGCCACCATGATCAATACCATTCTTGTCGTCGATGAATACGACACCCATCGCGTGAGCCTCTCCACTGTGCTGCGCAAGGCCACCGGCGCGCATATCGGCGCGGCGCGCAACGGCCAGGAGGCGTTGGCACAAATGCGCGGACGACACTGGGACGTGGTGGTGCTCGACCTGGATATGCCCGACATGACTGGCTTGCAGCTGATCGACGCACTCACCCGGCAAGGTGGCGCCGGCGGCATTGTCATCACCAGCCGGCACCAGGCCCGCGTCGTGCAGGCCGCAGCGGCCTATGCTCAATCTTGCGGCCTGCCGACCTTTGCCACGCTGGAGAAACCGCTGAAGATCAGCCGCATGCGCGATGTGGCAGCATCGCTGGCGCGGAACCTGCGGGCACATCGGCAGACCACCGTAGCCGGCGCATTGCGCGAATCCTCATTGCCACAACCTACCCGCGCGGACCTGCTTGAAGCGCTGGAGACGCACCGCATAGAAGGGTTCCTGCAACCCCAGCACTACGCCGACAATGGCGCGCTGCGCGGTGCCGAGATGCTGGCCCGATGGCGTTGCGACGATGGCTCCCTGCTCGAGCCATCTGCCTTCCTGCCTGCCTTCGAAGAGGAAGGTCTGATGCAAGCGCTGACTGATCACATGCTGCGGCTGGCGTTCTCGGCGCAGGTCCGTTTCTCCGGCATTCGCAACCTCACGATCAGCATCAACATCCCGACCGGCATCGCCTGCTCCGTAGACTGGGCCCAGCACATGGCCGAATGCGCCAGGCGGGCCGGCGCCGATCCGGCGCGCATGGTCATCGAAATCATCGAAGACGGCGACGCGTCAGCCATCCCCACCCTGACGGGCGCGGTCACGCAATTGCGCCTGCGCGGCTTCAATTGCGCCATCGACGATTTCGGCACGGGCGGATCCTCTTTGGACCGCCTGCTGTGGGTACCCTTCAATGAGCTCAAGATCGACCGCCACCTCATCAGCCATGCACGGCATCACCCGCATGCGCGCCGCATCTTGTGGAGCACCATCAACATGGCGCGCGCGCTCGGCACGCTTGTCGTGGTCGAGGGCGTCGAGTTGGAAGAGGACCTGAAACTCGTGAAGAGCATGGGTGGGCAGGTTACCCAGGGCTATTTGCACGGCAAGGCAATGACAGCCGACGCCTTCGAGGGCTATGCCACCGCAGGGCGGGCCTCCGCGCCCCGACCGCCCGGGCTGGCCACTGGCATTGCGCTATTGCTGGGCTCGTCACTGATCAGCGAGTGAAGCGCCTGCCCGTTTCCGATACATCACTCGCATTTTGCATCCCACGCCCCGTAGGACAATCACCTCAGGCGGCGTTGATACGGCCTGGCCTCACGCAAAAAAAATGCGGCGTAAACACGACACTGGACGAGTTGAAAATAAACGCGATTGCATCAATGAGCAATGTGGCCGCGCATTTATTCCCGAATATCTCTCAATTTCCCAGATCGGAATACCGCCAGCGAATTGGCAAATACAACAATAGTTAAAGTCAATTTTTGACCGCGTTCACTGACATAGACTGCGTTCGCCATTTGGCAAACCCATCGCAACCATCCATTCAAGGAACGCAATGAAACACCTCACCATCGCCAAGATCGCCACCATTGCCGCGCTGTCCGCCGCTGCCCAAGGCGCGCTCGCCGCCGATGGCACGATCAACTTCATCGGCGAAATCGTCGACGCGCCGTGCTCGATCGCCCCCCAAAACCAGAACCTGACCGTTCCTCTGGGCAAGATCTCCCGCGCCACGCTGGACGGCGCCGCCGGCAAGGTGTCCCCGGCCGCCAAGTTCACCATCAATCTGATGGATTGCGGCGCCACCGCCAAGGGCGCCACGGTGACCTTCGCGGCGCCCGCCGACGCCGTCAACAAGAACCTGCTGCGCGTTGGCATTGGCGAGGTCGACGGCAGCTTCGCCACTGGCGTGGGCATTCAGATCGCCGATTCCAGCGGCAAGCAGATCCCCGTCGGCACGGCGTCGGGCAACTACACGCTGGGCCAGGGTGACAACGCTCTGCAATTCCAGGCCAACTACATGTCGACCGGCGCCGCCGTGAAGGTGGGTCAAGCCAACGCCATGGCGCAATTCACCGTCGCCTACAAGTAATCACACCTCAGGGCGTCCGGCCCAGGCCGGATGCCGACTGCGCTGCAAAGAGAATGCGTGCCCCGGGGCTTCCCGGTGGCACGCGCTCGCCTCCCCCCGAATCAAACGCCATGCCGTGCGGCGGGAACGCAGCGCCGCAGGTCAAGTTTTGTGCATGTGCAGGACGCCCATGCACCGGAGATATTCATGCTGTTCAAGCGTGCCACTTCCTTTCTTGCCACGCCGCTCGTGGCGGTCAGCCTCCTGTCCGCAGGCACCGCTCCCGCTGGCGCGGCCATCATGCTGGGCGGCACCCGCGTCATCATCAACGAACGGGATCGAGAGGCCTCGATCTCGATGAAGAACGAAGCCAAGGCGCCGTTCGTGGTGCAGGCATGGATCGACGCGGGGGAAGGGAAGACCAAGACCCCATTCCTGGTAACGCCGCCGCTATCGCGACTGGATCCGGGCGTGGAGAACATATTGCGCGTGCTGCGGACATCCAGCGACCTGCCACGCGACCGTGAATCCGTATTCTGGCTCAACGTCAAAGAGATTCCGGAACGGACTCAGGAAGAGAACGTGTTGCAGGTCGCCGTGCGCAGCCGCATCAAGCTGTTCTATCGCCCCTCGACGTTGAATGCCGACGAGGCCCTTGCCGCTCGAAACCAACTGAAGTGGGCCGTGGCCGCGGAAGCCAGCGGCAAGGGCGCCGTGCTGAAAATTGTCAATCCCACGCCGTTCCACATCACCTTCACTTTCCTCCAAACCAACAACGGCTCGCAACCAATCAATCCGGACATGGTTCCGCCGCTGGGGGAACTCGTCATCCCGCTGCCGTCCGTCAAGACGCCGCAAGCCATGTCGCTGCGCTTCACCACGATCAACGACTACGGCGGAGAAACGGCCGAGGAAATCGTCGACGTTCCCGTGACCAACGAGCCGGTGACCGTCGTGCCGCGCCCCGTGCCTGAAGTCAAGAAGCCCTGATACCTGGATAGGTGAGCTTGTGAGTCGTGTTCCATCCCCCTTGCGCGCTGGCGGCCATGCGCTGTCCGTTCTGGCCCTCGCGCTTTATGCACAGAGCGGCAGCGCCCAGCAGCCGCAGGCCAGCACTTTCAACGAGGGTTTTCTTGAAATCGGCGGCGACCAGCAAGGCGCGGACCTGTCGCTGTTCTCTTTTGGCAACCAGGTCCTGCCGGGCGAGTACCTGGTAGACGTGGTGCGGAACGACTTGCGGCTTGGCCAGTCGCGATTGCGCTTTGTCCCCGCCCCGGAAAAGCGCGATGCGGTGCCGTGCCTGACGGCCAGCATGCTGTCGTCCTGGGGCGTGAACGTGGCCGCGTTTCCTGGTCTGTCGTCGCAGCCGGAAGAGGCATGCGTCGACCTCGCCGCCACGATACCGGAAGCGAGTTCGCACTATGACGGCGGACGTCAACAGCTTACGCTGAGCATTCCGCAGGCGGCTCTGGCGAGATCGGCCCGTGGCGCCGTCGATCCTGCCAAGTGGGACCGCGGCATCACCGCGGCGATGCTGGACTATCAACTGAACGTAACGCGCTATGACGGCACCAACTATAACGAGGCCAACCGCAACACTTATATGGCTGGCGCTTTCGGCGCGCCGTACGAAGACAAGAAGCCGCGGCGCGACTCGGTATTCGGCAGCGTGCGCGGCGGCTTCAACCTTGGCGACTGGCGCTTCCGCAACTACTCGACCTATAGCCGTGACCTGACGGGGGAAAGCCGCTGGGAAGCCGTCCAGACTTATGCCCAGCGCGACTTGAAATCGATCAACGGCCAGCTGCTGCTGGGCGATGGCTATACCTCCGGCGATCTGTTCGACGGTTTCCAGTTCCGTGGCGTGCAGATTTCTTCCGACGAGTCCATGCTGCCGGACAGTCTGCGCGGCTATGCTCCCACCATCCGCGGTATCGCGCAGACCAACGCGCGCGTCACGGTGCGCCAGAACGGCTACATCATCTACAACACCTACGTGGCGCCCGGCCCCTTTGTGCTGGACGATCTCTACCCCACGTCCGCCGGCGGCGACCTGGAAGTCACCATCACCGAGGCGGACGGCCGCGAGACGCGGTACGTCCAGGCCTACTCCGCCGTGCCCACGCTGTTGCGCGAGGGCACTTGGCGCTACAGCGCAACCGGCGGCCAGTACCGTGAGGGCTACGGCCGCTATGAAAGCGACAGGCCGCGGCCGTACTTCTTTCAGGGCACGCTGGCCCGCGGGTTGCCTAAGGAATTTTCGCTGTATGGCGGCACCACGCTGTCGCAGAAATACCAGGCCGCCATGATCGGTATCGGCAAGAACATGCAAAGCCTGGGTGCCGTTTCGGTGGATCTCACCCATGCACGGACCAAGGGCGATACAGGCGAAACCCTCAACGGCCAGTCGCTACGCTTCCTGTATGCGAAGTCGCTGGAGCAAACCGACACCACGTTCCGCATGGCCGGCTATCGCTACTCCACCAGCGACTACCGCACATTTCCCGAATCCGTGGGCATGCGCTATGCGCAGGAGAACGGGTTTCCGTTCACCAACAGGCGCAACGAACTGCGGCTGGAAGTGTCCCAATCACTGGGACGCTGGGGCACGCTCTACGGCTCCGCTCGGCAACAGAGTTATTGGCACAGCGACCGCAAGGACCGGCTGATCCAGGTCGGCTATTCGGGCAGCTACCAGCGGCTTACCTACAACCTCTACTACAACCAGTACTCGAATCTGTACGGCCCCACAAACCGGCAAGTCATGCTGACCTTGTCGATGCCGCTGGGCCGCAGCAACGCCTCGGCCATGTATTCGGTCTCGCGCGACAGCGACGGCCGCGTGGCCCAACAGGCCAGCGTGTTCGGCAGCGCTTTCGAAGACCATCGCATGACCTACGGCGTGACGGTGGACCACGCCAATCAGAACGGCACCAGTGGCAGCGGCAATCTCAGCTACAAGGGCCAATACGGCCGCCTCGACCTGGGCCGCAGCCAGGGCCGAGGCTACGGCCAGACCAACCTGGGCGTGGCTGGCGGCATCCTCGTGCACGCCGATGGCGTCACGCTGTCCCAGCCCCTGGGCGAGACCATCGCGCTGGTGCGCGCGCCGCAAGCTGCCGGCGTGGGGGTGGAATCGCAATCTGGCGTGCGCACCGACTGGAACGGCAGCGCCGTGGTACCCAGCATCACGCCCTATCGCAGCAACCGGATCGCGCTGCTGACGCAGGATCTGGGTGACAAGGTGGAAGTCAAGCATGCGGCGCTTGACGTGGTGCCCACGCGTGGCGCCGTGGTCCTGGCGTCGTTCGAGACATCGGTGGGCTATCGCCTGATGCTGGTGCTCAAGGACGCCGATGGTCGGCCGCTGCCCTTCGGATCGCGCATCGAGAATGAAGCCGGTCAGGAAGTCGGTGTTGTCGGACCGGAGGGCCAAGCCTATGTGACCGGCGCACCGGAGGCCGGCACGCTGAAGGTGATCTGGGGCAGAAGCGAATCCACGCAGTGCACGCTGAAGTATACGTTGCCGCAAGAAGAGCATCCGTCGCCGATCCGTCATTACGAGGGTATCTGCCCATGAAGTGGCGGGCCTACCTCAATCTCTGCCCGCAGCAGGATCATGCTTCCTTGGAAGGGGGGCGATCACTGCATATGACGCGGCCTTTGCCAATAGCTTCACGGATCCCGTATATGAAAACTAACCCCCTTTGCATTGTTGCCGCTTCACTGCTGGCATTCGGCTCGGTAGTCCCTCGTATGGCATTGGCGGAGTGCTTCTACCGCCCTCAAGCCAATATAGGGACGAAAGCCATCAACCTCGGCACGGTCATCGTCAGCCAGAATGCTGCGGTGGGTGACGTCATTCACCGCAGTTCATTCATCGCCGGTTGGCCCGAGACTGCACACTGCACGCCCCCAGGAGGCACCATGACGTACCAGAATCAGATACTCTGGGGGGAGGAAGTCAATGGAATCAATAGGGTCTACTCCACGAATATTCCAGGAATCGGCTATAGGGTTATCGTGCCTGGGGTCATCAATAAGTATTTCCCTGGGACATATACAAAAAACTTCTCCGTCTCGGGTCTCGAGTCGTGGGGGGCAGCGACTCGCTGGACAGTTCAGTTTGAACTTGTGAAGACGGCATCGCGAGTCGGCAACGGCCCTCTGGATCGCTTGACATTCGCGCGCGCTCAATCTGGTGCAGGTCCCTCCGAACCCTATCTGGTCCTGCAGATTGGCGACATTCGCATTCTCGCTCCGTCGTGTCAGGTGGCCATTGGCTCACGCAACCAGACCGTGAATCTCGGGCAGGAATTCCGCAATCGATTCCGTGGCGTCGGCAGTACCACAGCCAGCAAGGATTTCCAGGTGATCGTCAATTGCCAGGCCTCACCGAACGGTATCGAGAACACCGTTTCGCTGACCATGGATGCGACGTCGGATACCTCAAATGCACCTGGTGTTCTGGGCATCGACTCCGGTACAGGGACGGCAACGGGTGTCGGCATTCAGGTGCTCGATAATGATGGCCAGCCCGTGACATTCGGCCAGCCAAGGCAGCTGGGCCAGTCGAAGGACGGCGACTACCTGGTGCCCTTCAAGGCACGCTATTACCAGGTCGCCAACACGGTTACCGGCGGCAAGGCCGATGGCAGAGCGACCGTGACCCTGACCTATAAATAGGAACATGCCGTTGGACCTTGGGCGCTATGGACGCTACGCGCCCACCAATCCCGTTTCGATGCCATAGCGCAATAGTTCAATATCGCGCTGCAAGCCAAGCTTGAGCATGGCGGTGGACTTCTGCGTGCTGATCGTCTTCTTGCTACGGTCCAAGCGGGACGCAATTTCGTTGACGGTCATGCCGGACAGGAACAGCCGCACGACCTCCAATTCGCGCCCCGTCAGCGCCGCAGGACCTTTCCTGCATCGTGGGATCGACTGCGCCACCGCTTCGATACGTGGTGAAAGATAGCGGCTGTCGGAGCGCGCGCGCAGAATGGCCGGCATCAGATGGCTGAGTTCGTCGAGCTTGCTGACAATGCACTGCACGCCGCGCGCAAGCAGCGCGTGCACCACGCCGGCATTCTCGAGACAGGTGAGAATGACGATGCGCAGCCCCGGATAGCGCCGCCGGATTGTTTCCTGGCTGAGAACGACATCATCGAGCAATCCGTCGAGCATGGCGTACTCACAGACCAGCACATCATAGGCCCGTGCATCCAGTGCCTGCTGCATGCCACCCGCGCCGCGCGAAGCGCATGTCACGTCGATCGCGGTGCCTTGGGACAGGGCATGCCGCACGCCCAGGCATATAGCGGGGTGGTCGTCCGCGACCAGAACTCGGAAATTGAGGTGATTCATGATTTGAGCATCTTGGAAAAGAACGAGCGCCGTGCGCGTATCTGAACCGGCCGAAAACGCGTGCACGCACGACAGCATTCAAGCCTCCGTCTTAGCCGGAAATCCTAGGACTTTCCCGACATCGAAACGGAGTGTAGGGACGAGAACGCGGTCACAAATTGAACCTTTACGATTGTTCAATCTTCAAGTTCCGGCGCAGTTCCCTGCCCCGGGGAACCCACGCGTGATTCCTCTTGGCCGTTCACCATTGGACACCGCAGCCATGTTGTTTTTTTGCGGTCTTCAGCACGCAGGTCCACTGCCCTTGTCAGCGTGGCGGATGGCAGCTCGCGCCGTCAGGCGTTCTTTGCATATGTTTACTTTTGCACTGCCATATCGAGCCATAAACTTCTCGCTCGTCGTTGCTCGAACGGCACTCATGAAACCTTGCTTGGAACCCATCAATGATCAATTCTTCTTCTGAGAATGACGCCCCCCTCACCGAAGCAGAACGGCGAGCGCTACGCACGCGTCTCGCGGCCAGCAAGCTGCTGAAAACCTCGGGCCTGCACTGGGAAATCAAAGACCCTTGGGAAATCGAAGCGCCGCGCGCCGCTCAGCCACACGTCATGCGGACGCCATCCCCAGTGGAAGCCGAGCTCCGCGCGTACATGGCGGAAATGAAGAAACCTTGGCCAATCACGAAATGAAAAGAGACCGGAGTGTTCCGGTCTCTTTTTTTGATGCTCCTCAACCATCAATAGGCTTGCGAGCCATGCGCTTGAACAGCTCGGCGACCATCCGCCGTTGTCGCGCGAATATCTGGTCCGCCGCGTCCTGGCTGTCGATCGACCGCGCGACGATGCGCCCTTCGGATTCCAGCCGCGTCCGGATGCCGGGAACATTCAAGACTTCGCCAATCGCTTTGCGAAGCACTGCCACTCGATCCTGCGGCACCTGCGGCCTGAAGTAGTAACCTTCACCGATCGTGTACTCGAAGTCTGGGACAAGCCGGCTCTGGGAGATCAGGGGAATATGCTGCATCGGCGGCGGCAATACTGTAGAGAAACTACTCAGGATCTTGATTCGCCCCTGCTCGCGCATACCCTCGAAACGGGACTGATATGCCTGCAGGGAAAAATCGATCTGCCCCCCAGCCAGATCCTGCAACGCCGCCGATACCCCTTTGTAAGGCACGTGCAGGAACGGCAGATTCAAGCGAGCCGCCAGCGCCTCCCCCATCAGATGAAAGAGGGAGTCCACGCCCGACGTGGCATAGGTGAGTCCGACATCCCTATCAAGGCGGCCGGCATAATCGAGGAACTCGTCCAGCGTATCAACCGGAATATCCTTTCTGACCAGGAGCACCAGGTTGATGTCCGCAAGGGGGGCGGCCAAGCTGAAGTCATTGGGCTTGTAGCGGGCGGCCTCATTGAGCGCCGGCACCAGGAACACCTCGTTGATCGTCCCTTGCAAGAAGGTATAGCCATCAGCGGGCGAGTCCAGGAACTTCTGCGAACCAATCAAACCAGTGGCGCCACCGACATTTTCCACCGCGACTGTCTGGCCGAGCCGGCCCTCCAGCGAATCGGCAATAATGCGCGCTGCGGCGTCGCTCGAACCGCCGGCGGGATACGGCACGAGCAGCGACAGGGGATGCGCGGGAAAACTGCCCGCGGCAGTCGCTGCGCAAGTGCCCCCGCCCATCGCCAAACCGGCGGCCCAGCCCATGCATTGGAGAAAGCGACGACGGTCAAGGACGTCCATGTCTACCTCCAGCCGATTCAACCCGATAAGAATGTGGCCCCCGAGGCGGGTGCCAATGACGCCTCACGGTGACAAGATTATGCCGAAATCTTCGACTCGGAGCCACGCGTAGGGCCATGAAAAACGCCCCTGGCGGGGCGTCTGGTGTGTTCTGCGCGTGTGCCGGTGACGCACTCAGGCCCGCAGGCGCGGATGGCGCTTAAACAGATACCGGTACACGAACCCCGGATAAGCCAGCACCAGGTACAGGCTCAGGGTGATGGCGTAGAACTCCCAGGTCTGCGCGAAGCGGTTGCCCAGCGTGGACTCGAACGTGAAACCCAGGGCGCCCACGATCAGGTAGAACACCAGCACTTCGATCAGGCGCATCCAGAACGGTTTGACGGCGGCTCCGTCGCCCTGCTTCCAGGGCAGCACGGCGAATACGCGCTCCGTCAGGAAAGGCAGGTTCGCGCTGACAAGCGCCAGCGCGATCAGGAGCCATACCGCCAAGGTCTGGTTCATGGCCCGGTTCGCTTACAGGCTGAGCGAGCTGCGGATGGCCTGCACGCACAGGGCCATCAGGCCGCCCGGCAGCAGGCCCAGTACCAGGATCAACAGGCCGTTGACCGACAGCACGCCGCGCTGGCCGCAGGTAGCCGCCATCGGGGCCGCATCGGCCGCGGGTTCGTCGAAGTACACGACCTTGACCACGCGCAGGTAGTAGAACGCGCCGATCAGCGAGAACATCACCGCGACCACGGCCAGCGTGACGTGACCGGCGCTGATCAGGGCCTGCAGCACGGCCAGCTTGGCATAGAAGCCCACCAGCGGCGGAATGCCGGCCAGCGAGAACATCAGCAGCAGCACGATGGCGGCATGCCACGGGCTGCGGCGGTTCAGGCCCTTCAGGTCGTCGATGTGCTCGCACTCGAAACCCTGGCGCGACAGCAGCAACACGATGCCGAAGCTGGCCAGCGTGGTCAGCACATAGGTCAGCATGTAGAACAGCGACGCGCCGTAGGCGGACGAGGCCAGTTCCGGCTTGCCCGCGACCGAACCCGACATCAGGCCCAGCAGCACGAAGCCCATGTGCGAGATGGTCGAATAAGCCAGCATGCGCTTGAAGTTGGTCTGCGCGATGGCGGTCAGGTTACCGATGGCCAGCGACAACACCGCCAGGATCATCAGCATCGGCTGCCAGTCGGCGGCCAGGCCGTGCAGGCCGTCGACCAAGAGGCGCAGCGTGATGGCAAAGGCCGCCAGCTTGGGCGCGCCGCCCAGGATCAGCGTCACCGCCGTGGGCGAACCCTGGTAGACGTCCGGCACCCACATGTGGAACGGCACGGCGCCCAGCTTGAATGCCAGACCCGACACCAGGAACACGATGCCGAACACCAGGGCCAGCTTCTCGGCCTTGCCGGCGGCGATGACCTTGGAGACTTCAGCCAGGTCCAGATGGCCCGTGGCGCCGTAGACCATCGACATACCGTACAGCAGGAAACCGGAGGCCAGCGCGCCCAGCACGAAGTACTTCATGGCGGCTTCGGTGGCCACGACGTTGTCGCGGCGCAGGGCGATCAGCGCGTACAGCGCCAGGGACATCAGTTCCAGGCCCAGGTAGATCGAGATCAGGTTCCCGGAGGAGATCATGACCATCTGGCCCAACAGGGCAAACAGCGTCAGGACGTAGAGTTCACCGCCCTTGAGCATGTCGCGCAACTGGGCGTAGACCCGGCCGTAGACCAGCGTGACGGCCACGGCGATGTACGAGGCGATCTTCAGCAGATGCGACAGTTCGTCGGTGACGTACAGGCCGTTGAAGGTCGAACCGGCAACGCCGTTCTTCCATTGGACGACCGACACGACGGTCAGCACGCCCAAGGCGAGCAGGGTCAGCAGGAACGTCGGCTTGCGCTCGGGGTGATTGCTGACCGCGTCGACGAGCAGGATAGCCAGGCCGAAAATCAGCAGAAGGATTTCCGGCGTCGCCAGGGCGAAATCGATTTGGGATTGCATCATTGTCTTGTCTTACAGTTTCGAGACGGCAACGTGTTGCAGCAGGGCCTCGACCGACACGTGCATCACGTCGGTGAAGGGCTTGGGATAGATCCCCATGTACAACACGGCGATCGCCATCACGCCAAGAATCACGAATTCGCGGCGGTTGATATCGGTCAGTTCGCGGACGTGGTCGTTGGCGATGTCGCCCAGGACAACCCGCTTGACCATCCACAGCGAATACGACGCACCCAGGATCAGGGCGGTTGCGGCAAGCAGGCCGATCCAGAAGTTGTGCTCGACCGCGCCCATGATCACCATGAACTCGCCGACGAAACCGCTGGTGGCCGGCAGGCCGCTATTGGCCATGGAGAACAGGATGAAGAACGTGGCGAAACGCGGCATGACGTTGACCACGCCGCCGTAGTCGGCGATGCGGCGCGAGTGCATGCGGTCGTAGAGCACCCCGATACACATGAACATGGCGCCCGACACGAAACCGTGCGAGATCATCTGCACGATGGCGCCTTCGACGCCGGCCGTATTGAAGATGAAGAAGCCCAGGGTCACGAAGCCCATGTGGGCGACCGACGAATAAGCCACCAGCTTTTTCATGTCGTCCTGGACGATCGCGACCAGGCCGATGTAGATCACCGCGATCAACGACAGCGTGATCATCATGCCGGCCAGGCTGTGCGAGGCGTCGGGCGCGATCGGCAGCGAGAAACGCAGGAAACCGTAGGCGCCCAGCTTCAGCATGATCGCGGCCAGCACGATGGAGCCGCCCGTGGGCGCCTCGACGTGGGCGTCGGGCAACCAGGTGTGCACCGGCCACATCGGCACCTTGACCGCGAACGCCGCCAGCAACGCCACGAAGATCAGGATCTGCGGGGTGTAGCCCAGCTTGGTCTGCTGCCAGGTCAGGATGTCGAACGAACCACCCGAGGCGTGCCACAGGTAGATGAACGCGACCAGGGTCAGCAGCGAGCCCATCAGCGTGTACAGGAAGAACTTGAACGCCGCATAGACGCGGTTCGGTCCGCCCCAGACGCCGATGATGATGTACATCGGGATCAGCGTGGCTTCGAAGAACACATAGAACAGCATGCCGTCCAGCGCGGCGAACACGCCCACCATCAGACCCGACAGGATCAGGAAGGCGGCCATGTACTGCGCCACGCGGCTGGTGATGACTTCCCAGCCGGCCAGCACCACGATGATGGTGATGAACGCTGTCAGGAGCACGAACCATAGCGAAATGCCGTCAATGCCCAGGTGGTAATTGACGTTGAAGGCTTCGATCCAGGAGGTCTTCTCGACGAACTGCATGGCAGCCGTCTTGGAGTCGAATCCGGTGTACAGCGGGATCGTGACGAGGAAGCCGGCGATCGAGCCGATCAGCGACAGGCCGCGCGTCAGACCGGGACGGTCGTCACGGCCCACCGCCAGCACCAGCAGGCCGAATACGATCGGGACAAAGATCGCAAGCGTGAGCCAGGGGAAAGTGTTGGATGCCATCTCGCTTGCCATCATTGGGGAATCAGCACAAAGAAAGTCACCAGCGCCATGATGCCGATGATCATCGCGAACGCGTAGTGATAGATGAAGCCGGACTGCAGGTGACGGCTGATCGCAGCCACCCAGCCCACCACGCGGGCGCTACCGTTGATCAGGAAGCCATCGATGATGCCGCGGTCGCCGGTCTGCCACAGGCCACGGCCCAGGCAGCGCAGGCCGCGCGCGATGATCTGCTCGTTGACCCAGTCGACGTAGTACTTGTTTTCAAGCACCTTGTTCACGCCCGACAGGCTCGACTTGATCGCGGCCGGCACCTTCGGATTGATCAGGTAGCAGTACCAGGCGATAACCGCGCCGGCGACAACCAGCCAGAACGGCAGGGTCTGGAAGGCGTGCAGGCCGAAGGCCACCCAGCCGTGCCATTCTTCATGCAGCTCGTGCATGGCGGGATGCTGCGGCAGCACCGTGATCACGCCGTTGAAGAACTTGCCGAACAGCATGGGATCGACAGCCCAGGCGCCCACCAGCACCGACGGGATCGCGAGCAGGATGAGCGGCAGGGTCACGACCCAGGGCGACTCATGCGGCTTACCGCCGTGATGGCCGTGGTCGTCATGACCGTGGTCGTCGTGGCCGTGGCCATGGCCGTGGTCGCTGGTGTCGAAGCGTTCCTTGCCGTGGAAGACCAGGAAGTAGACGCGGAACGAGTACAGCGAGGTCACGAACACGCCGATCAGCGTGGCGTAGTAAGCGAAGCTTGCGCCCCAGACGTGGGCGGCGCCGGCGGCCTCGATGATGTGTTCCTTCGAGTAAAAACCCGAGAAGAACGGCGTACCGACCAGGGCCAGCGTACCCAGCAGGAAGGTGATCCAGGTGATGGGCATGTACTTGCGCAGGCCGCCCATGTTGCGGATGTCCTGGTCGTGGTGCATGCCGATGATGACCGACCCGGCGCCCAGGAACAGCAGCGCCTTGAAGAACGCATGGGTCATCAGGTGGAAGATCGCCACCGAGTAGGCCGACGCGCCCAGGGCGACAGTCATGTAGCCCAGTTGCGAGAGCGTGGAATACGCGACCACGCGCTTGATGTCGGTCTGGATGATGCCTAGGATGCCCAGGAACAGCGCGCCGATGGCGCCGATCACGATGATGAAGGACAGCGCCACGTCCGACAGTTCAAACAGCGGCGAGAAACGGGCGACCATGAAGATGCCGGCCGTCACCATGGTGGCGGCGTGGATCAGCGCGGAGATCGGGGTCGGGCCTTCCATCGAGTCAGGCAGCCAGGCGTGCAGGGGAACCTGCGCCGACTTGCCCATGGCACCGATGAACAGGCAGATGCAGGCCACGGTCAGCAGCATCCAGTCCGAGCCGGGCAGCGTCAGCGTGGCCAGCTTGTCGGCCTGGGCGAAGACTTCGCCGTAGTGCATGGTGCCGGCATACGCGAACAGCAGGCCGATGCCCAGCACGAAGCCGAAGTCGCCGACACGGTTGATCAGGAACGCCTTCATGTTGGCGAAGATCGCCGTCGGGCGGGTGTACCAGAAGCCGATCAGCAAGTACGACACCAGGCCCACCGCTTCCCAGCCGAAGAACAGCTGCACCATGTTGTTCGACATCACCAGCATCAGCATGGAGAACGTGAACAGCGAGATGTACGAGAAGAAGCGCTGGTAGCCAGGATCATCCGCCATGTAGCCGATGGTGTAGATGTGCACCATCAGCGACACGGAGGTCACCACGACCATCATCATGGCCGACAGCGGATCGATCAGGAAGCCGATTTCCAGCTTGGTCTGGCCGATCAGGCTCCAGGTGTAGACCGCGCCGTCGAAGCGCAGTCCGTTGAGCACGTCGCCCAGCACCACCACCGAACCGATGGCGGAGATGAGCACGCCCAGGATGGTGATGACGTGCGAGGCGCGGCGGCCGATGGGACGGCCCAGGAAGCCGGTGCCGAAAAGGCCCGCGAGGATTGCTCCGGCCAGCGGCGCCAGCGCGATGAGCAGGTAGAGATTGGGTGAGCTAGACATTTTCTTCCAATACCCCGTCAGCCCTTCAGGCGATCGAGATCGTCAACGTTGATCGTGTTCAGGTTGCGGAATAGCAGCACCAGGATGGCCAGGCCGATCGCCGCTTCGGCGGCGGCCACGGTCAGGATGAAGAACACGAACACCTGGCCGGCGGTGTCGCCGAACCAGCTGGAGAACGCCACGAAGTTCATATTGACGGCCAGGAGCACCAGCTCGATGGACATCAGGAGAATGATCAGGTTGCGGCGGTTCAGGAAGATGCCGAAGATCCCGATGGCGAACAGGATCGCCCCGAGGATCAGATAGTGGGCCAGCGTCAGCGTCATTGTTTTTCTCCTTGGGGCGCGGAGGCGGCGGGCGCGGCAGCGGCGCCGTTCTTGGCCTGGGCGCGCTCGCTCTGGGCGGGCATGCTCACCATGCGGAAGCGATCCTTCGAGCGCACGCGGACGGCGGCAACCGGGTCGTTGTACTTGACGTCGCGGCGGCGGCGCAGAGTCAGCGCGATGGCGGCGACCATGCCGACCAGCAGCAGCGCGGCGCCGACTTCGATGGCGTAGATGTACTGCGTGTACATCGCTTCACCGAGCGCGCGGGCGTTGTTGTAGTCGCCGGCAACCGGGGCCTGCGGGCCCGAGCCGTACCAGGTCGAACCCAGCACGAAAGCCATTTCCAGCACCATGACCAGGCCGATGATCAGGCCCAGCGGCAGGTAGGTCTTCATGCCTTGGCGCAGGGCATCCATGCGGATGTCCAGCATCATGACGACGAACAGGAAGAGCACCATCACGGCGCCCACGTATACCAGCACCAGCAGCAGCGCAAGGAACTCGGCGCCCAGCAGCATCCACAGCATGGCCGCGTTGCTGAACGCCAGGATCAGGTGCAGGACCGCGGTGACCGGGCTGCGCGCGGTGATCACGCGGAACGCCGCGATCACCAGCACGGCGGCCAGTATGTAAAACAGGACAGTGGTAAAAGTCATGGATCAGGACCCTGGGCTCAACGGTAGGGAGCGTCTTCGGCCCGGCGGCGGGCGATGTCGGCTTCGTAGCGGTCGCCCACGGCGAGCAGCATGTCTTTGGTGAAATACAGGTCGCCGCGCTTTTCACCGTGGTATTCGTGGATATGGGTTTCCACGATCGAGTCCACGGGGCAGCTTTCCTCACAGAAGCCGCAGAAAATGCACTTGGTCAGGTCGATGTCGTAACGCGTGGTGCGGCGGGTGCCGTCATCGCGCTGGTCCGACTCGATGGTGATGGCCAGCGCGGGGCACACGGCTTCACACAGTTTGCACGCGATGCAGCGCTCTTCCCCGTTGGGGTAGCGACGCAGCGCGTGCAGGCCGCGGAAACGCGCCGACGTCGGCGTTTTTTCCTGCGGGTAGCGCAAGGTGACCTTGCGCTTGAAGAAGTACTTGCCCGTCAGGCGCATGCCCTTGAGCAGTTCGGCCAGCATCAAGCTGCCGAAGAAATCTTTGATCGCTTCCATATCCTGCCTCTGCCTGGCGGCTTAGCGCCAAATGTTCCAGGGCGTCTGCATCCAGATCGCCACCACGACCAGCCAAACGCCGGTCAGCGGGATGAAGATTTTCCAACCCAAACGCATGATCTGGTCGTAGCGGTAGCGCGGGAACGACGCCCGGAACCACACGAACAACGAGACCACGAAGAACGTCTTGAGACCCAGCCAGATCCAACCCGGAATCCAGGTCAGCGGCGCGATATCGATCGGCGAAGCCCAGCCGCCCAGGAACATGATCGATGCCATGCAGGACAGCAGGATCATGTTGGCGTATTCACCCAGGAAGAACAGGGCGAAGGCCATACCCGAGTATTCGACCATGTGGCCGGCCACGATTTCGGATTCGCCTTCCACCACGTCGAACGGGTGGCGGTTGGTTTCGGCCACGGCCGAAATCACGTAGATCACGAACAGCGGCAACAGCGGCAGCCAGTTCCAGGACAGGAACGTCAGGCCCTTGTCGGCGAACCAGCCGCGGTTCTGCACATGCACGATTTCGGACATGTTCAGGCTGCCGGACACCAGCAGCACCGTCACCAGCACGAAGCCGATGGCCAGTTCATACGACAGCATCTGCGCCGAAGCGCGCAGGGCGCCCAGGAACGCGTACTTGGAGTTCGAAGCCCAGCCGGCGACGATCACACCGTACACGCCGATGGACGTGATGGCCATGATGTACAACAGGCCGGCATTGACGTTGGCCAGCACGACGTCGGGACCGAAGGGCACCACGGCCCAGGCGGCCAGCGCCGGCATCAGCGTGACCACAGGGGCCACGATGAACAGCACCTTATTGGCCTGGCTGGGGACCACGACTTCCTTGGTCAGCAGCTTGAACACGTCGGCGAAAGGCTGCAGCAGCCCCTTGAAACCGACGCGGTTCGGGCCCATGCGCACGTGCATGGCGCCGATCATCTTGCGTTCCCAGTACGTCAGGTAGGCGACGCACAGGATGATCGGCACGGCGATGATCACAATCTTGATGAGGGTCCAGAGCACCATCCAGACCGTCGGGCCCAGCAATGCCGTACCCTGGCTTTCAAGAACATTGAGCCATTCCATCAGGCACGCTCCACGCTGAGTTGACCAAATGCGCCACCCAGGGCTGCGGTATTTTCAAACGCTGCGGAAATGCGCACGGCGCGATCGGCCACGGCATCGTCCTGCACGGTTTCGAGTTCGATGGCGCCCTGCCCGCCCGTCACGCGCACCTTGACGCCGGCGGTCAGGCCGAGGCTGGTGAGCGTGCGGCCGTTCATGCGCGCGGCGGGCTTCTTGGAAGCCGGCGCGGCCTGCAGCGGTTCCGAACGGCGCACCATCGCATCGCTGCGATAGATCGGCACGTCGGCGACGCGTTCCAGACCGGCCACGGCCTGGCCCAGACCCAACGGCGCCTTGACGTCGTTGGACAGGCGGCCTTCGATGCCGCCGGCCAGCGCGGCATCGCGCACGGATTCGGAGGTTTCGTCGTCGAAACCAGCCAGGTGCAGGACGTTGCCCAGCACGCGCAGGACCTTCCAGGCCGGACGGGTCTGGCCGAACGGCGCGACCGTGCCCTTGAAGCTCTGGGCCAGGCCCTGGGCGTTGACGAACGTGCCCGAGGTTTCGGTGAACGGCGCCACCGGCAGCATGACGTCGGCCCACTCGGCGGCAGCCGAACGGTAAGGCGTCAGGGCCACGGCGAACTGCGCGCCACGCAGCGCGGCGATCGCTTGCTGGCCGTTGTCGGCATCCAGCAGCGGCTCGGCGTGCAGCACGATGTAGGCCTTGAGGGGCTCGGCCAGCATGGCGGCGGCGTTCTTGCCGCCCTTGCCGGGCACGGCACCAGCCAGGTAACCGCCGACGGTGTTGCCGCCGGAGGTCAGGAAGCCGAACTTGCCACCGGCCAGGTCAGCCACGGCGCGGCCGTTGGCGGCCAGGGTCGAGGCCTGGGCGCTGGCCACGGCCAGGTTGCCCATCAGCACGGCGGTATTGGCGCCGGAAGCCAGGCTGGCGGCGATGATCTTGGCGTTTTCGCCCGGGGTGACCGAGGCGAATTCGGCCGGCACGGCCGCTTCCTTGGCTTGCGCCAGGGCCACGGCGACTTCGGCCAGCGCGCGCGGCAGTTCGGACGGCGCCACGGTGAGGCGGCCGGTGACGGGCATCAGGGGATCGTCGGCGGCGCTGTCGACCATCAGGATCTGCGTGCCACGCTTGGCGGCCTGACGCAGGCGCTGGGCCATCAGCGGGTGATCCTTGCGCAGGAACGAGCCTACGACCAAGACGCGGTCCAGGTTGTCGAGTTCGGCGATGGGCATGCCCAGCCACGGCGCGCCGGTCAGGGCGGTGTCGAAGGCGGCATCGGTCTGGCGCAGGCGGAAGTCGATGTTTTCCGACCCCAGCGCGCGCACCAGGCGGCCCAGCAGCGCATATTCTTCAGTGGTGGCGTATTCGGACGCCAGCGCACCGATCTGGCCGGCGCCGAAGCTGTCACGCACGCGCGACAGGCCTTGTGCCACGGCGGCCAGCGCGTCGGCCCAGGAGGCTTCCTGCCACTTGCCGTCGGCGCCCTTGATCATCGGGGCGGACAGGCGGTCTTCGCTGTTCAGGCCTTCGTACGAGAAGCGGTCGCGGTCGCTGATCCAGCATTCGTTGACGGCGTCGTCTTCGAACGGAACCACGCGCATCACGCGGTCGCCCTTGACCTGGACCACCAGGTTGGCGCCCAGGCTGTCGTGCGGGCTGACCGAACGGCGGCGAGCCAGTTCCCAGGTGCGGGCGCTGTAGCGGAAGGGCTTGGAGGTCAGCGCGCCCACCGGACAGATGTCGATCATGTTGCCCGAGAGCTCGGATTCGATCGAGCGGCCCACGAACGACGTGATTTCGGAATGCTCGCCACGGCCCAGCATGCCCAGTTCCATGACGCCGGCGATTTCCTGGCCGAAACGCACGCAGCGGGTGCAGTGGATGCAACGGCTCATTTCCTCGGCGGAAACCAGCGGACCGAGGTCCTTGTGGAACACCACGCGCTTTTCTTCCTGATAGCGCGAGGCGGAGCCGCCATAACCCACGGCCAGGTCTTGCAGCTGGCATTCGCCGCCCTGATCGCAGATCGGGCAGTCGAGCGGGTGATTGATGAGCAAGAATTCCATCACCGACTTCTGAGCGGCGCGCGCCTTCTCGGAGCAGGTGTGCACGACCATGCCGTTCGTCACGGGGGTGGCGCAGGCGGGCAGCGCCTTGGGCGCTTTTTCCACTTCGACCAGGCACATGCGGCAGTTGGCCGCGATGGAGAGTTTCTTGTGGTAGCAGAAATGCGGCACGTAAAGCCCGACTTTCTGGGCCGCATGCATCACCATGCTGCCCTCGGGCACTTCTACCGTATTGCCGTCGACGGTTAGTTCAACCATTGCTGTTCCTGAGACCTACAGATATTGCGGAACCACACAAGACTTATGCTCGATGTGGTGCGCGAATTCGTCGCGAAAATGCTTGAGGAAGCCACGGACGGGCATCGCGGCGGCGTCACCCAGGGCGCAGATGGTGCGACCCATGATGTTGCCTGCCACGTTGTCCAGCATGTCCAGATCTTCCGGACGGCCGTGACCGTTTTCGATGCGGTGCACCATGCGGTAGAGCCAGCCGGTGCCTTCACGGCACGGCGTGCACTGGCCGCAGCTTTCCTCGAAATAGAAGTACGACAGACGCAGCAGCGACTTCACCATGCAGCGCGTTTCGTCCATGACGATCACGGCGCCCGAACCCAGCATGGAACCCGCCTTGGCGATGGCGTCGTAGTCCATCGTGGTTTCCATCATGATGTCGGCCGGCAGCACCGGGGCGCTGGAACCGCCGGGGATCACGGCCTTGAGCTTCTTGCCGCCGCGCATGCCGCCCGCCAATTCCAGCAGCGTCGAGAACGGGGTGCCCAGCGGGATCTCGTAGTTGCCGGGACGTTCGACGTCGCCGGTGATCGAGAACAGCTTGGTGCCGCCGTTGTTCGGCTTGCCGACTTCGAGGTAGGCCTGGCCGCTGTTGCGGATGATCCAGGGCACCGCCGCGAAGGTTTCGGTGTTGTTGATGGTGGTGGGCTTGCCGTACAGGCCGAAGCTGGCGGGGAACGGCGGCTTGAAGCGCGGTTGACCCTTCTTGCCTTCCAGCGATTCGAGCAGCGCGGTTTCTTCGCCACAGATGTAGGCGCCGTAGCCGTGGAAGGCGTGCAGCTGGAAGCTGTATTCCGAACCCAGGATCTTGTCGCCCAGGAAGCCGGCGGCGCGCGCCTCTTCGAGGGCTTCTTCGAAGCGCTCGTAGACTTCGAAGATTTCACCGTGGATGTAGTTGTAGCCGACGCTGATGCCCATGGCGTAGGCGGCAATGGCCATGCCTTCGATCACGATGTGCGGGTTAAAGCGCAGGATGTCGCGATCCTTGAACGTGCCCGGTTCACCTTCGTCGGAGTTGCAGACGAGGTATTTCTGGCCCGGGAAGGCGCGCGGCATGAAGCTCCACTTCAGGCCGGTCGGGAAGCCCGCGCCGCCACGGCCGCGCAGACCCGAGGCCTTGACTTCGGCGATCACGTCTTCCGGCTTCATGCCAGTGGTGAGGATCTTTTTCAGGGCTTCGTAGCCGCCACGCTTGACGTAGTCGGCCAGGCGCCAGTTGGCGCCGTCGACGTCGGCCATGATCTGGGGCTTGATATGCCGGCCGTGCAGGCACATCGAATTGGCCAGGTCGTTCAGCGGGTTGGGCTCCAGCCCTTGCGCGAACTGCTTGTAGATGTCGGGCGCGTTCATGCCGACTCTCCTTGCGCCTTGAGGGTCGCGACCAGCGCGTCCAGCTTCTCTTCGGTCATGCGCACGCACATATGCTTGTTGTTCACGATCAGCACGGGGGAATCGCCGCAAGCGCCCATGCATTCGCCTTCGACCAGGGTGAACTGGCCGTCAGCGGTGGTTTCGCGATAGTCCACGCCCAGCTTGCGCTTGAGGTAGTCGCCAGCGCGCTCGCCGTCGCGCAAGGCACAGGGCAAGTTCGTGCAGACGGCGATCTTGTTCTTGCCGACGGGCTTGACGTCGAACATGTTGTAGAAGGTGGCGACTTCCTGGACCGCGATGGGCGGGACGCCGATGTAGTTGGCCACATCTTCAATAATGTCGGTAGCCAACCAGCCCTTCTCTTCTTGCGCGATCGCAAGAGAGGCCATGATGGCGGACTGCCGCTGGTCGCCCGGGAACTTCGCAAGTTCTCGGTCGATTTTCTGGTAGGCCTGTTCGGAAAGCAGCATAGTTTGAATCCGGGTTATGCGGGCGTGCTCGTGACTGTCTGGCGGATCAGCGATCGATCTCGCCGAAAACGATGTCCTGCGTACCAATGATGGTGACGGCGTCGGCGATCATGTGACCGCGCGACATTTCATCCAGCGACTGCAGGTGGACAAAGCCGGGGGCCCGAATCTTCAGGCGGTAAGGCTTGTTGGCGCCGTCCGACACCAGATAGATGCCGAACTCGCCCTTCGGGTGTTCCACCGAAGCGAACGCTTCACCGGGAGGAACGTGGAAACCTTCGGTGAAGAGCTTGAAGTGGTGAATCAGCTCTTCCATGTTGGTCTTCATGGCGGTGCGCTTGGGCGGGGCGATCTTGTGATTCTCGATCATGACCGGACCCGGGTTGTTGCGCAGCCATTCCACGCACTGGCGGATGATGCGGTTGCTTTCACGCATTTCGGCGATACGGACCAGGTAGCGGTCGTAGCAGTCGCCGTTGACACCCACGGGGATGTCGAAATCGAGCAGGTCGTAGACTTCGTAGGGCTGCATCTTGCGCAGGTCCCAGGCCACGCCCGAACCACGCAGCATCGGGCCGGTGAAGCCCAGCGCCTTGGCGCGTTCGGGGTCGACCACGCCGATGCCCACCAGACGCTGCTTCCAGATACGATTGTCGGTGAGCAGGGTTTCGTACTCGTCGACGCAAGCCGGGAAGCGGTTGGTGAAGTCTTCGATGAAGTCCAGCAGCGAACCCGAACGCGCGTCGTTCATGACGCGCATTTCCTTTTCGCCGCGGTATTTGCTGGTATCGCCGTATTGCGGCATCGTGTCGGGCAGGTCGCGGTAAACGCCGCCCGGACGGTAGTAGGCCGCGTGCATGCGCGCGCCCGAGACCGCTTCGTAGCAGTCCATCAGGTCTTCGCGCTCGCGGAAGGCATACAGGAACACCGCCATGGCACCCACGTCCAGCGCGTGCGAGCCCAGCGACATCAGGTGGTTCAGGAGACGGGTGATCTCGTCGAACATCACGCGGATGTACTGCGCGCGCAGCGGGGCTTCGACACCCAGCAGCTTTTCGATGGCCATGACATAGGCGTGCTCGTTGCACATCATGGACACGTAGTCCAGGCGGTCCATGTAGGGCAGCGCCTGGATGTAGGTCTTGTGCTCGGCCAGCTTTTCGGTGGCGCGGTGCAACAGGCCGATGTGCGGGTCGGCGCGCTGGATGACTTCGCCATCGAGCTCGAGCACCAGGCGCAGCACACCGTGCGCAGCCGGGTGCTGCGGGCCGAAGTTAAGCGTGTAGTTCTTGATTTCTGCCATGATTTAACGCCCCAAGCCGTAGGTGTCTTCGCGGACCACGCGCGGCGTGATCTCGCGCGGATCGATCGTGACGGGCTGGTAAATGACGCGCCGCTGTTCCGGGTCGTAACGCATTTCGACGGTGCCGGAAAGCGGGAAGTCCTTGCGGAACGGGTGGCCGATGAAGCCGTAGTCGGTCAGGATGCGGCGCAGGTCGGGATGGCCTTCGAATACGATGCCGTACAGGTCGAACGCTTCGCGTTCGAACCAACCGACCGCGGGCCAGCATTCCATCAGCGACGCGACGATGGGGAATTCATCGTCGGCGGCCCAGGTGCGCACGCGCAGGCGCCAGTTGTTCTCGATGGACAAGAGGTGCACGACGACCGCGAAGCGGGCGCGGTGAATCTTGGCGTTGGCTTCCTCGGGCAGCTCGCGCGTGCCGTTGCCCCAGGTCAGGTAGTCGACGCCACAGAGGTCGATACAGGTTTCAAAGCGCAGACCGGCTTCGGTGCGCAGCTTGTTGCAGACGGAGAACCACTGCTCCGCGGGCACTTCGAGCGTCAGCTCGCCCAACGCCTCGGTCAGCGCGATATCCGCGCCGAGGGTGGTCTGCAAATTGTTTTTCAGGGTTTCGAGCCTGGTCATCATCTTGTACGCTTAGGTGAACCGATACGCTGTTTCGGAAGGGCCTGCGGAAGCTTTGCAGCGACCGCGGCGGCATGACGAATCAGCGCGCAATCGTGTTGGTCAGGCGGATCTTGTTCTGCATCTGCAGCAAGCCGTAGACCAGCGCCTCGGCCGTGGGCGGGCAGCCCGGCACGTAGACGTCTACCGGTACGATGCGATCGCAGCCGCGCACCACGGAATACGAGTAGTGGTAGTAACCACCGCCATTGGCACAGGAGCCCATGGACACCACCCAACGCGGCTCGGGCATCTGGTCGTAGACCTTGCGCAGCGCCGGCGCCATCTTGTTGCACAGCGTGCCAGCGACGATCATCAGATCGGACTGGCGCGGGCTGGGGCGGAAGATGATGCCGAACTGGTCCAGGTCGTAGCGGGCCGCGCCCGCGTGCATCATCTCGACCGCGCAACAGGCCAGGCCGAAGGTCATGGGCCACATGGAGCCGGTCTTCGCCCAGTTAAGGAACTTGTCGGCGCTGGTAGTGATGAACCCTTGCTTGAGAATGCCGTCTATAGCCATATTCGTCTCTGATAGCGTGCAGTGAAGTGCAGTGAACAACCCGTCGGCGGGTTATTCCCAGTCCAGCGCGCCCTTTTTCCATTCGTAGATGAAGCCGACGGTCAACACGGCGAGGAAAACCATGACCGTCCAGAAGCCGACGAGCCCGACCGTGCCTTGGGCAATGGCCCAGGGGAACAGGAACGCGATTTCCAGGTCGAAAAGAATGAACAGGATCGCCACCAGGTAGTAGCGCACGTCAAACTTCATGCGAGCGTCTTCGAAGGCTTCGAAGCCGCACTCATAGGGGGATAGCTTCTCGGCGTAAGGACGCCGCGGGCCAAGGAGGGAGCCGGCCGTCAGAAGCGCGAACCCGATAAGGGTGGCCACTACGATAAACAGCAGGACGGGAAAATACTGTTGCAGGTTCATTCAGGCGTCCGTCAAATGCGCAAACCTTAGGATTGTAGCATTCGCGCGGTTACTTCTGGCTGAACTCTGTAGCGTGAACAGCGGGTGAAAGACTGCATTCCTCTGATGGAACAATGGCAGTTTTCGGCGGAAGAAAACAAGCTTAACGCATGCATTGCGCACATATCGCCGACCGGCGGAAAAACGCCCGCACAGTGGTCGCCAAATACTCATGACAAACAAAAAAAAGCCACCCCGCAGGGTGGCTTTATATGAGCGGGCCGAAGCCCGCTCATGTGCTGTAAATCTAGGCAGGACTTGCGCCCTGCTTTCGATTAGAAGCGGTGACGCAGGCCCACGCCGACGGCGGTCGACTTCAGACCGTCGATGAAGGCGTAGTTCTTGGCGTACGAACCGTAGGCGTACAGGTTGGTACGCTTGGACAGGTCGTAGGTGTAGCCCAGGTTGAACACGTTCATCGTAGCGTCGTCGCCGGTCAGCTTGTCGTTGCTGGCCGAAACGCGCTGCCACGAACCGAACAGGCTCGAAGCGCCGCCGATCGGGGCCGACAGACCAACCAGGTACGAGTTCGACTTGAAGCCATCAGCGAAGGCGTTCGAGCCGAAGCCGACGGTGCCGGCCGAGGTCTTGACGTCTTGGCTACCGAACCAGCCGTCGGTCGTGCGAGCGTAGGCCAGAGCCAGCTTCACAACTTCGAAGTCGTACGAACCGCCGACGGTGTATTGACGCGGGGTGGCGTCAACTTGACCTTGGGTCAGCTTGTTCGAAGCGTTCAGTTGGTCGAACGTCAGGGCGACGTTCAGGGGGCCGTTGACGTAACGCAGGCCGGTCGTGATGGCGCGGGTGTTGTCGGCGGTCTTGAAGCCGGTTTGAGCAGCGTTGACGTCGTTGGCGTTGAACGAGTAGCCGACGCCGAACTGGAAGCCGCTGAACGACGGGGTCTGGTACATGACCATGTTGTCGTAGCGAACGGTGTTCGTGGCGCTCAGGCCCATACCGATGTTAGCTTGGCCGAAACCAGCGCCGAACGGGTCGATCGAGCCGAAGTACTTCGACGCGATGTTGGTTTGGCGACCGAAGTCCAGTTGACCCCAGCTGTCGCTGGCCAGACCGACGGTGGCTTGACGACCGAACAGACGGCCACCTTGGGCCGACGTGCCGTTACCCGAATCAAAGCCCGATTCCAGTTGGAAGACAGCGCGCAGGCCGTCACCCAGATCTTCCGAACCACGCAGACCCCAGCGCGAACCGTTCTGGACGCCGTTGATCATGCCGAACTTGCTACCGTTCTGAGCGTCGGTACCACCGCTGATCTTGTTGTAGCCGAGGCCCGTGTCGATGATGCCGTACAGGGTGACAGACGTTTCTGCCTGGGCGACACCGGCGAAACCGGCGAGCAGGGCGGCAGCGAGCAGAGTCTTTTTCATTTAAGAAATCTCCGTTGATTTGAGTGACAAGAGCAGCAATCCAGCAAACCAGCCTGCCGCCCCCCTAACTCCGCGAAGGGAAGTTGACGCTATTGCATCAAAAATCAGGGGGGCTGGCTATGGTCGGCGTCAGAAAAGTGCAGGTTTGCGACAGCCCTGTTGGGATATTGCAACATCGCCTCTATGGCGTTAGGGCTAACCCGGCAATTTTCAAACGACCCCGTATCCATGCGACTTTCAGCCCTGGCCCCAATAATTTGGACTCCCCCCGGTGGTTTCTTTCAGCCGCCTTTCCATGCCCGGATGGGTCGTTTCACGCATTCCCGGGCGAGGCTCCGGTGACGGCACGTCCCATCCCTCGCGTCAGGTTTAATAACGTTGTTATATAAATAAATCATCGATATTATTTCCGAACGATGAGATATCCGGCGTTGCCCCGCCGCCCAGAACGACATGCCCATCCCCACCCCGCGCGCCGACCGCAATGAACGCCTGAGCGCCCTGCGCCGCCAGATGATCCTGGACGCCGCGCAGCGCGTGTTCGAGCGTGACGGCCTGGAAAAGACCACGCTGCGCGCCATCGCCAAGGAAGCCGGCTGCACCACGGGCGCGATCTATCCCTGGTTCGCGGGCAAGGAGATCCTGTATGGCGCCCTGCTCGACGAATCGCTGCAGCGCCTGCATGCGCATCTGGTGGCGGCCACCACCGGCGGCGAGGCGGCCGCGGCCGCCCGCCGGGCGATCCAGGCCTTCTTCGGCTACTACGCCGAACGCCGCACCGACTTTTCGCTCGGCCTGTACCTCTTCCAGGGCCTGGGGCCGCGCGGCCTGGGCCGGGAAATGGACGAGCAGTTGAACCTGAGACTGCGGCAATGCGTCGACCTGCTGGGCCACGCGCTGGCACGCACCAAGGCCTGGAGCCAGGAAACGGTGCAAACCGAGCAGATGAATGTCTTTACCTATCTGATCGGCCTGCTGCTGCTGCTGCATACCCATCGCCTGAAATCCCTGGGCCAGCGGGCCGATGTCCTGCTGGATCACTACTGCAACGCGCTGGAACAACGATGACCGCCACTACCCTGCCCTGCGCCGATTCCGAGGCGCCGCTGATCAGCCTGGCCGACTTTCGCCTGCTGCTGGCCGAACAACATCCCTTTTCGCTGCTGCTGGGCACCGAGGTGCTGCAGATCGGCCGCGGCACCGCGCTGGCCGCCCTGCCCGCGCGCGACACGCACCAGCGGCTGGGCGGCATCGTCGCCGGCCCGATGCTGATGGGACTGGCGGACCTGGCCATGTACGCCGCGGTGGTCGGCGCCACGGGGCAGGCCCATGCCGTGACAGCCAGCCTGACCATCAATTTCCTGCGCAAGAGCCCGGCCGGCGCGGTCCATGCCGCCGCGCGGCTGCTGAAGGTGGGCCGGCTGTCGGCCGGCGAGGTCATCCTGACCGCCGCCGGGTCGGACGAACCGCTGGCGCACATCGTCAGCACCTGGTCGGTACCCAAGCCATGAGCCCGCGCATCAGCATTGTCGGCATGGGGCGCACCGGCACGCTGGCGGCGCGGCGGCTGCTGGCGGCCGAGCCCGACATCGCCCTGACGATCTATGACATCGACCCGGACCGCTGCGAGGACTTTCGCGGCAGCGCGACGCTGGCGACCTCGGCCCGCGAGGCGCTGGCCGAGTCCGACACCATCGTGCTGGCGCTGCCACGCGAACGCGAGATCGACCGCACGCTGGAGCGCTTCAGCGACGGCGAGGTGACGGCGCAGGTGGCGGGCAAGCTGATCGTGGATCTGGAACCGCCCCCGCCCGAACGCGCGCGCCGGCTGGACCTGGCGATCACGACGGCGGGCGGGCGCTACGCCTGCGCGCCGCTGCGGCCGGCGGGCGCCAGCGAGCCGCAGGCGCGGCTACTGAATGCCCTGATCCTGCCGCGCTGAACGGCCCAGGCGCTCGGCCACGGCGGCGCAGACGGCCAGCCAGGCGAAGCTGATGGCAAACCCCGCGGCCACGTCGCTGGCGAAGTGCACCTGCAACAGGATGCGGCTCAGGCCGATCGCCATCACCAGCCCCGCGGCCAGGGCCACGCCGGGCAGACGCCACGACGCGGGCGCCAGGCGCCACGCCAGGTAGCAGGCGGCGCCGTACACGGCCATGGCGGCCGATGCGTGGCCGCTGGGAAAGCTCCAGCCGACAGCCAAGGCAAAGCCGTGGTCGTGTTCGGGGCGGACGCGCTCGAAGCCGTGCTTGAGCAGCCAGTTCAGCGCCCCGCCGCCCCCGGTGGCGGCCGCATAGAACAGCGCCAGCCGCAGTTGCTTGCGCAGCAACAGCGCCAGGGTGACCAGCACCGCGAGCAGGGTCAGGAAATCGCGGTCGCCCAGCGTCGTGAACCAGGACAGCAGCCACAGCAACGAGTCGGACATCGACAGGCTGAGCGCGCCAGCCAAGGCGCTGTCGAACTCCACCACGCCGCCAGGCCGCGTGATGGCGGCGGCCAGGGACAGGAACGCCGCGCAGGCCAGGCCCACCGCGCCGATAAAGCCCGCCAGCCGGGCCGACGGGCTCGCCTGGACATAGGCGCGCGCCAGCGCCACCGCCAGGGCGGCCGCGGCGAGGGGCAACACGAGAAACAGCAGCAGCGCGTGGGCTGCGACCCAGGCGGCGTAGTCGCCGGTCATTCCGGCCTCCCGGGTAAACCGGTGGGGCGCGGCGGCCGCGCTTCCAGCGTCGGGCGCTTGGCCGGCCGGGGCAAGCGCCTCATAGCGGACCCGCCACCAGCGTCTTGTCGACCGGGGCGAAGGCATGAGTGGCGGCCGCGTAGTCCCAGCGCTCGACGTGGCAGACCAGACCGTCGCCAGCGGTTTCGCGCGTGATGAGGTTGACCGAATTGGGGATATTGCCCCGCACGCGGCGCGAGCAGGTGGTGCCCGCCTGCACCACCCAGCCCGCGGCGACCGCCGGATTGGCGCTGGCGGGCAGCACGTAGGGCAAATGAATGTGACCGCCCAGGATCAGGTCGATGCCGGCCTGTGCCCAGGCGGCCAGCGCGCGTTCGCGGCCGAACAGCAGATTATGGCGGTCGGACTCGACCTTGGCGCGCACCGGATGGTGCGCGACCACGACCCGCAATTGGCCGGGCTTGGCCTGGCGCAGGCGCTGGGCCACCCGCGCGATCTGCGCGTCGGAGATCTCGCCATCCTTGCGCCGCCGGGGCCTCGTGGTGTTGACGCCGATGGCCAGCAGGCCCGCCGATTCATAGACCGGTTCGAGCACCGCACCCAGCGCGCGCTTGTAGTTGCCGTAGGGAGTGAGCGCCCGCGCGAAGACGTTGAACAGCGGAATGTCGTGGTTGCCCGGCACGGCCAGCACCGGCAGCGACAGGCGTTCGATGAATTTGCGCGCGGCGGCAAATTGGCCGCGGCGCGCGCGCTGGGTGATGTCGCCGCTGATGACGACCAATTCCGGGACCAGCGAGCGGGCCAGGTCCAGCGCGGCCTCGACCACAGGCTTGCGCTCGGTGCCGAAGTGGGTGTCGGAGAACTGCAGGATGCGCGTCATGGGCGCTCCTGGGCCGTCGCGTCCGCGGGCACCACCAGCGGCAGCGGCGTATCGGACACCTTGAATTCCAGCGGGTTATCCATCCAGGATATTTCGCCGTCCATCGCGACCTTGATCCGATGGCGCCCCCGAATGGCGACCGTCAGGCGGTCGAACGCGAAGCTGATGACGTGCTCGGCGTCGCCCAGGCGACTGAACAGGCCGCGCAGCAGCAAGCCGTACAGCGCCAGCGTGCCGACGGGCCTGGACGCCATCGCCACCAGACGGTGGCGGTCCAGTTCGGTAGCGTCGATGCCGATGTGTTCCAGTTGCAGGCGGTTGTTGCCCACCACCAGCGTCGGCGACCGCAGGTCGCGCGCGCGACCCTCGTACTCGAGCCGCAGGCTGAGCTGGCGCGGCGCGCGCAGCAGCGTGACCAGTCCGGACCACAGCGCCACCAGGCGGCTGCGGCCAAAGCGTTGCTTATAGGCTTCGCGGTCTTCGAGCAGTTGCGGATACAGGCCCAGGCTGGCGTTGACCAGGAACAGGCGGCCATTGAGCAGCCCCACCTGCACCGGCCGCAGTTCGCCGCCCAGGAGGCTGCGCAGCGCGGGCTCGGTGTCCTGGGAAATGCCGTAACGGCGGCCGAAGTAATTGAAGGTGCCTTGCGGCAGGATGCCGAAGGGCACGCCCTGCCCCAGCACCTGGCTGGCAACCGCATTGAGCGTGCCGTCGCCGCCGGCGGCCACCACGATGCCCTGCGCCTGCTGCGCCTGGGCCACTGCGGCGCGCGCGGTCTCGGTGAGTTGCGAGGGGTCGTCGACCGGCATCAGCTGGTAGCGCCGGCCAGCTTCGTCGAGGACGCGGCGGATGGTGTCCTGCAGCGCTTGCGCGTCGCCGCGCCCGGAGCCGGTGTTCAGGACGATGAAGAGAGGTTCTTGTCCCGTCAGGGGACGAGCCCCTGTTGCCGGGCTCTGCTGGATAGGCGTCATGGACAAAAGATAGCCCATGGCGGCAAATCGCCGCAACCGTGCCGCCGCGTGGCGATGACGCGCGGCGGCACCCGGTTCAGCGGCCGACGGCGTAGGCCTGCATGAGGCGCGGCGTGGCCGCGGCATGCAACAGGCCGTCGGCGTCGCGCGAGGCGGCAGTCAGGCGGCCGACCGACCACTGCGGCACTTCCTCGATCTGGTGCCCGCGCGCGCGCAGGTTGTCGATCGTCTCGGCACCGAAGCCGCTTTCAACGGCCAGGTGGCCCGGTTTGCGGTCGCGCGGATAAAACGAGGACGGAAAGTGCATGGTGTGCGACATGGGCAGGTCGATGGCTTCCTGCAGGTTCAGGCCGTGATGCACGTGGCGCAGGAAGAACAGCAACTGCCACTGCTCTTGCTGATCGCCGCCCGGCGTGCCGAACGCCAGGTAGGGCCGGCCGTCGCGCAGCGCCAGCGACGGGGTCAGCGTGGTGCGCGGGCGCTTGCCGGGCGCCAGCGTGCCAGGCAGGCCCTCTTCCAGCCAGAACATCTGGGCGCGGGTATTGAGCCCAAAGCCGAGTTCCGGAATGACGGGCGAGGACTGGAACCAGCCGCCCGAGGGCGTGGCCGAGATCATGTTGCCCCAGCGGTCGATGACGTCCACGTGGGTGGTGTCGCCGCGCTTGACCGAGGCGCGCATGTCGGCCAGCGTGGGCTCGTTGGTGACGCTGCCCGGCGCCGAGACCTTGGACAGGCGCTGCAGCGTGTCCATGACGCGGGCCACCTGGGCCTCGAAGCCCGGAATGCTGCCGGGCTGCAGGTCCTGCGAGGCCTGCTCGCCGATCAGGGCGCGGCGCGCGGCGTTGTAGCCGTCGGAAAGCAGCCGGTCCAGCGGCACGTCGACAAAGGCGGGGTCGCCGTAGTAGGCCTCGCGATCGGCGAAGGCCAGTTTCATGGCTTCGGTGACCCGGTGCACGAATTCGGCGCTGGTCGGGCCGACACCGGCCAGGTCCATGTCCTTGAGCAGCGCGAGCGTCTGCAGGAACACGGGGCCCTGGCTCCACGCGCCCGCCTTGGCCACGGTATAGCCGTGGTAGTCGTAGGTGGCCGGCTTGTCGTAGCTGGCCGACCAGCCCGCCAGGTCGTCGGCGGTGATGACGCCGCGATGGCGCTCGCCGCTTTCGTCCATGACTTCGTTGCCGCGGGCGAACTGGTCGATGGCTTCGGCCACGAAGCCGCGGTAGAAGGCATCGCGCGCCGCTTCGATCTGGCGGTCGCGGTCGCCGCCGGCCTGTTCGGCAGCCTGCAGCACACGCGTCCAGGTGCGGGCCAGCGCGGGGTTGCGGAACAGTTTGCGGGCTTCGGGCACATTGCCGCCGGGCAGGTAGATTTCGGCGGTGGTGGGCCAGTGGGTCTGGAAGAAGTCTTTCAGGCCAGCAATGGTGTTGGAGATGCGCGGCATCAGCGCATGGCCGTGCTCGGCGTAATAGATGGCCGGCTCCAGCACGTCGCGCACGCGCATCGTGCCGTGGTCGCGCAAGAGCTGCATCCAGGCGTCGAAGGCGCCGGGAATGACGGTGGCCAGCAGGCCGTTGCCGGGAATGAGCTTCAGGCCTTCGGCGCGATAGCGCTCGAGCGTGGCGCCGGCCGGGGTGGTGCCCTGGCCGCACAGCACCTCCAGGCGCTTGGTGCGGGCGGAATAGAACACCGCGGGCACTTCGCCGGCCGGGCCGACCAGGTGGGGTTCGACCACCTGCAGCACGAAGGCGGACGCGACACAGGCGTCGAAGGCGTTGCCGCCGCGTTCCAGCAGCGACATGCCGGCCGAGCTGGCCAGCCAGTGGGTGGAGGTCACGACACCGAAGGTGCCGAGGATTTCCGGACGAGTCGTAAACATGGTGCGATCCTGTTGCGGACGGCGGGAAGCCGGTGACCGCAGCAATAAGTAAAACGGGACCCGTACACCGGGTCCCGCGATCAGGGCTTATTTCTTGGCGAGGCTGACGCCCTTCAGGCGAATCAGGCCGTCGGGGTACGGCACGAAGCCGTCCAGCTTCTTCTGTGCGCCGAAGGTCCAGGGCAGGTAGAACAGGTAGACGATGGGACGCTGGTCCTGCATGACGGACAGCACCTTGTCATACATGGCGCGGCGCTTGGCCGTGTCCGGTTCAGCGCGGGCATCATTGAGCAGCTTGTCGGTTTCCGCGTCGCAGAACTTGCCGTCGTTCAGGTTGCCCTTGCAGCTCAGGTACTGATGGATGTTGCCGCTGGGATCGACCCGGCCGGACCAGCCGCTTTGACCGACTTCGAAGTCGCCGCGGGCCAGCGACGATTGCAGCGAAGCGAATTCGACCGGACGCAAGGTGATGTCGAAACCGGCTTCGGCGCCCATGGCCTGCACCAGCTCGAACACCTGCTGCATGGTGGTGTTGTTGCCGAAGGTGATCTCGAACTTGACGCGGTCAAAGCCGGCTTCCTTCAAGAGCGCCTGGGCCTTTTTGGGATCGCGGCCGCTGTGCTCGAACGACTTGTTGTAGGCAAAGCTGGCCGGCGGGAACGGCTGGTAGGCCGGCTGGTACTGGCCTTCGCCGATGACCTGGTTGAGCACGTCGCGGTCGATGGCGAGGTCCAGCGCCTGGCGTACGCGCTTGTCCTTGGCCAGCGGGTTATTGGCGCGCGCGCCGTTGCCCAGGTTCACGGAGATCGACTGGAAACCCAGGCCGGTGACCGGCGCCAGGCGCAGGTTGGGATCATCCTTGACCGCCTTGGCGTCGCTGGGCGCCACGCGTTCGATGATGTCCAGGTCGCCGGCACGCAGGTTGTTCAGCCGCACGGTGTTGTCGGGGATCGGCGTGAAGACGACGCGGTCGAAGTGGTAATTGCCGGCATCCCAGTACTTGGGAAACTTCTCGAGCACGATGCGGTCGTTCTGGACGCGTTCCTTGAATTGGTACGGGCCCGAGCACACCGGCTTGCCGCCCGGGTCCTTGTCGAACGAGGCGGGCGAAATCATCATGCCGGCGCGGTCGGACAGCTGCGACAGCAGCGAGGCGTCGGGTTCGGCCAAGTGCACCACCACGGTCTCGGCATCCGGCGCGTCGATGCTGGCGACGGTGGCCAGCTCGCTCTTGCGGTTACTGTCGGGCAGCGTGCGGGCGCGATCCAGGTTGGCCTTGACCGCGGCGGCGTTGACCGGCGTGCCGTCATGGAACACCGCATCGGTGCGCAACTTGAAGGTCAGCGTCTTGTTGTCCGGGCTGGTGGACCAGGACTGGGCCAACTGCGGCACGAACTTCAGGTCGGGGGTGATGTCGACCAGCTTGTCGCACAGCGAGGCAAACACGATGCGGCCGACGAAAGTGCGGGCGCGCGCGGGATCGAGCACGTCCGGGTCGTCCTGCAGACCGATACGCAGGGTGGACTGGGCTTGCGCCAGCCCGCTGGCCAGCATTCCCGCCATGGCCATGGCGAGGCAAAGTTTACGCATGAATGATCTCCGTCGATTCAGGTGGTCGGCTTCCCAGCGTGCCGGCGGCGCGCCGCCCGGCAATGTGGGAACAGACCCCGAGCCGTGCTGCATCGCCGGGCCCATCCCCCCGTTGCGCACGTTCTTGTTGGATTCTGCGCCAGGCGCGCGGCGATTGTATAGAGCGGCGGCTGTCGATAGCCCAAATCGGCGCCCGGTGGCCGCCTTGCGGACAAGCGCGGGCTAACCCCATCACGGCAAGCGGCAAGGCGCCGAAAAATCCACGGCTGTCCGCACCGATTCGCGCAGCCGGGTCACCAACGGCCGGGTATCGTCGCGCCGGTGCTGGAAGGAATACGGCAGCGCGGCCGGCTCCGGCTCGCCGCGCAACACCCGCAGGCTGCCTTCGGCCTGCAGCGCGTGGGCCCAATGGCTGGGCAGCAGCCCGACCCCGGTGCCTTCGATCAGCAGGCCGGCGATGGCGCCCCAGTTGTTGCAGCACAGCCGCTGGCCGCCGATATCGCGCCCGGCCAGCCAGTCGTCGATGATGCGCGTGGTGCCGGCACCTTCGGGCAGCGTTACCAGCGGCAAGCGCGCCAGCAGTTCGGGCGACATGCGGGTTTCCCCGTCCAGCACGGCCGGCGCAGCGGCCCACGAGAATGCGGCCTCGCCGATCGGCGAAGACGCGATGTTCGGGCGCGAGGAGCGTCCGGCGATGACGGCGAAATCCAGCTCGCCATCGGCGACGCGCCGCTCCAGCACCTGGCCGATGTCGACATAGGGTTCCAGCACCAGGCCGGGATAGGCGGCGCGCACCACGCCGATCAGGCGCGGCAGCCAGGTCAAGGCGGTCAGCTCGCCGACGCCGAAGCGGCAACGGCCGCGCAGGCCCGACGTTTCGGCCAGGGACGCGCGGATCTGGTCGGCCGCGGCCAGCAGGTCGCGCGCCTGCGGCACCAGCCGCTGGCCCGCGTCGGTGAGCACGGCCTTGTGGCCGCTGCGGTCGAACAGGGCTTGGCCCAGCGTTTCCTCGAGCTCGGTGATGCGCTTGGACAGCGACGAGAGCGACAGGTGCAGGCGCTCGGCCGCCACGGCGAAACTGGCGCAGGTGGCGGCCCAGTAGAAGGCTTCGAGTTGCTTGAGGGTCATGCCCGGATTGTAGGGGCGCGGCCCCGGGGCGAGCCAGGGGCCGGCCGAGAGCGGGCAGCCCCGGCGGCTAGGCGGCCTGGGGCAGTTGCAGCTGCGGCGACAGGCGCAGCGTATCGATGGCGGCGCGGAGCATGCGCTCGACGCGCGGCCAGATGTCGCCTTTCAGGCGATCAGACCAACAGATCGTGCCGAACACCCCCTCGATCAGGGAGTGCAGATAGACATTGGACAGGCGCACATCCAGGGCGCGCGGCAGGTCGTCGCGGCTGACGGCCACGCGCAGGAGCTTTTCGGAGGTGCGCAGGGCGTGGCGCTCCCAGAGGTCGCGGCGGCGCAGGAGCGGCGCGTTCTCGTCGCTGCGCTCGCATTTGAGATACAGGATTTCCAGCACGCGTTGCACCGAGCCTTCTTCGGCGTAGATCTGCACGTACTGGCGCATCGACGCGTACAGCGATTCCAGCGCCTCGCCCTCGGTACAGACGCGGGTCAGCGATGCCGCTTCGCCCAGCGCCCGGTCGCACATGGCGATACAGACATCGATCTTGTTCTTGTAATGGCCGTAGACGGCGCCCCGGGACACGCCCGCGAAGTCAGCGATATCGCTCATGGTGGTGCTGGCCACCCCCTTGGACAGGAACACATGCTCGGCGGCGTCCAGGATGCGGTCGCGGGTGCGTTGGGATTCTTCTTTCGTCTTGCGGGCCATACAAAGATCTCCTTGAAAAAGGTTGAGGGAAAGACTGCGGGACAACAAGCAAACGGCGGCCTCGGGCCGCCGTTTGCACACTGTAAATATGTATGCAGATGCCAGCATACTTTTGAACAAAACAATTAATCAAGCATGACGGATTAAATGATAGACTGCGAGCCCCACAGGGAAAACTCGCGCACTTTCCCTCTCTCGCCCGCTCCGGGCGCACCACAATAATTTTTAAAATGATGCACCGAGTCCCCCTGAGAACGCTCGCCCTTGCTTCCGTATTGGTTCTTGTTTCCGCCTGCTCCCAAAAGGAAACGCCCGCAGCCGCCAAGGCGCCCGCCGAAGTCGGCGTCATCGTGGCCAAGCCCACGCCCACCGCCGTCGCCAGCGAACTGCCCGGCCGGCTGGAGCCCTACCGCGAGGCCGAGGTCCGCGCCCGCGTGGCCGGCATCGTGGTCCGCCGCCTGTATGAAGAAGGCCAGGAAGTCACACGCGGCGCGCCGCTGTTCCAGATCGACCCGGCGCCGCTGCAGGCCGCCTACGATTCCGAGGCCGCCTCGCTGGCGCGCGCCCAGGCCAACCTGTCGGCCGCCGCCGACAAGCTGCGCCGCTACGCCGACCTGGTGTCCGACCGCGCCATCAGCGAACGCGACCACGCCGAAAGCGTGGCCCAGGAACGCCTGGCCCGCGCCGAAGTGGCGCTGGCCCGCGCCAACCTGCAAAGCGCCAAGCTGCGCCTGGACTACGCCCGCGTCACCTCGCCGATCGACGGCCGGGCGCGGCGGGCGCTGGTGACCGAAGGCGCGCTGGTGGGCGAAGGCCAGGCCACGCCCCTGACGGTGGTGCAGCAGCTGGACCCGATCTACGTCAACTTCGCGCAGCCCGCCGCCGAGGTCATGCAACTGCAGAAGCAGATCCGCGCCGGCAGCGTGCAAAGCGTCGCGCCCGACCAGGTGCGCGTGCGCCTGTTGCTGCCGGACGGCTCGGAATACGGGCGCGGCGGCACGCTGTCGTTCTCGGACCTGGCAGTGGACCCTGGCACGGACAACGTGACCATGCGCGCCCTGTTCGACAACCCGGGCCGCGAGCTGCTGCCGGGCATGTACGTGCGGGTGCGGCTGGAGCAGGCCGTCAACCGCGACACCTACCTGGTGCCGCGCGACGCCCTGCTGCGCGGCGCCGATGGCGCGCACCTGCTGGTCGCCGGCGACGACGGCGCATTGCGCCGCATCCCGGTGAGCACGCACCGCCTGCTGGGCCCGAACTGGGTCATCACCGAAGGGTTGTCGGGCGGCGAGCGCGTGGTCGTGGAAAACGTCACGCAGCTCGCGCCGGGCCAGAAGATCAAGCCGGTCGAGCGGGCGGCGCCCCAAGCGCCTGCCCCGGCCGCAGGAAACCAGAAAAAAGGGTAAACCGCCATGGCGCGTTTCTTTATCGATCGCCCCGTCTTCGCTTGGGTGATCTCGCTGCTGATCGCGCTGGTCGGCTTGTTGTCGATCCGCGCGTTGCCGGTGGCGCAGTACCCGGACATCGCGCCGCCCGTCGTGAACATCGGCGCCAGCTACGCCGGCGCCTCGGCCAAGGTGGTCGAAGAGGCCGTCACCGCCATCATCGAACGCGAGATGAACGGCGCCCCGGGCCTGATGTACACCTCGTCCAGCAGCGACTCGACCGGCTGGGCCAGTATCAACCTGACCTTCAAGCAAGGCACCGATCCCGACATCGCGGCGGTGGAAGTGCAGAACCGACTCAAGGCGGTGGAGCCGCGCCTGCCAGAATCGGTGCGCCGCGACGGCGTGCGGGTGGAAAAGGCCGCTGACAACATCCAGCTGGTGGTATCGCTGAAATCCGACGGCAGCCTGGACGACATGCAGTTGGGCGAACTGGCCGCATCCAACGTGCTGCAGGCGCTGCGGCGCGTGGAAGGCGTGGGCAAGGTGCAGTCGTTCGGCGCGGAAGCCGCGATGCGCATCTGGCCCGATCCGGCCAAGCTGACCGCCTTGGCATTGACGCCGGGCGACATCGTGACCGCCCTGCGCAGCCACAACGCGCGCGTCACCATCGGCGAGCTGGGCAACCAGGCCGTGCCCAAGGACGCGCCGCTGAACGCCAGCATCGTGGCAGGCGAATCGCTGCAGACGCCCGAGCAGTTCGGCAACATCCCGCTGCGGGCGCAGCCGGGCGGCGCCACGCTGCGCCTGAAGGACGTGGCGCGGGTCGAGCTGGGCGGCACCGACTATATGTACCTGTCGCGCGTGAACGGCCTGACCGGCACCGGCCTGGGCATCAAGCTGGCGCCGGGCTCGAACGCGGTCGAAACCACCCGCCGTATCCGCGACACGATGCGCGCGCTGGCACAGTATTTCCCGCCGGGCGTCACCTGGGACATCCCCTACGAGACTTCGACCTTCGTCGAAATTTCGATCCAGAAAGTGCTGATGACGCTGCTGGAGGCCGTGGCCCTGGTGTTCTGCGTGATGTACCTGTTCATGCAGAACCTGCGCGCCACGCTGATCCCGACACTGGTGGTGCCGGTGGCGCTGCTGGGCACGCTGGGGGTGATGCTGGCGCTGGGCTATTCCATCAACGTGCTGACGATGTTCGGCATGGTGCTGGCCATCGGCATCCTGGTGGACGACGCCATTGTGGTGGTCGAGAACGTCGAGCGCATCATGGCCGAGGAAGGCCTGTCGCCGCACGACGCCACCGTCAAGGCCATGGGCCAGATCAGCGGCGCCATCGTCGGCATCACCGTGGTGCTGGTGTCGGTGTTCGTGCCGATGGCGTTCTTTGACGGCGCAGTGGGCAACATCTACCGCCAGTTCGCCGTGACGCTGGCCGTGTCGATCGCCTTTTCGGCGTTCCTGGCGCTGTCGCTGACGCCGGCGCTGTGCGCCAGCCTGCTCAAGCCGATTCCGGCCGGCCACCACGAGAAGCGCGGCTTCTTCGGCTGGTTCAACCGCGCCTTCTCGCGCCTGACGGTGCGCTACACGACGCGCGTGGCGGGCGTGCTGGCCCGGCCGGTGCGCTTCGGCCTGGCCTACCTCGCCGTGATCGGCGTGGCGGCGCTGCTGTTCGCGCGCCTGCCGTCGTCGTTTCTGCCGGACGAGGACCAGGGCAGCTTCATGGCCATGGTCATCCTGCCGCAGGGCGCGCCCCAGGCCGAGACGATGGCGGTGGTCAAGGACGTGGAACGCTACATGATGGAGCACGAGCCGGTGCAGTACGTGTATTCGGTCAACGGCTTCAGCCAGTACGGCAGCGGCCCGAATTCGGCCATGTTCTTCGTGACGCTGAAAGACTGGAAGCTGCGCCGCGACGCGTCCCAGCACGTGGACGCGGTGGTCAAGCGCATCAACGAGGCCTTTGGCGACCGCAAGAACCTGATGGTGTTCGCGCTGAACTCGCCGCCGCTGCCGGACCTGGGCTCGACCTCGGGCTTTGACTTCCGGCTGCAGGACCGCGGCGGCCTGGGCTACCAGGCCCTGACCGAGGCGCGCCAGAAGCTGCTGGCCGCGGCGGCCAAGCATCCGGCGCTGGCGGACGTGGTGTTCGCCGGCCAGGAAGAGGCGCCGCAGCTGCAACTGCGCGTGGACCGCGACAAGGCGCAGGCGATGGGGGTGCCGCTGGACGAGATCAACACCGCCCTGGCGGTGATGTACGGCTCGGACTACATCGGCGACTTCATGCTCAATGGCCAGGTGCGGCGCGTGATGGTGCAGGCCGACGGCAAGCGCCGCGTGGACGTGGATGACATTTCACGGCTGCACGTGCGCAACCTGCAGGGCCAGATGGTGCCGCTGTCGGCGTTCGCCACGCTGAAGTGGGCCATGGGGCCGCCGCAGCTGAACCGCTACAACGGCTTTCCGTCGTTCACGATCAACGGCTCGGCCGCGCCGGGCCACAGCAGCGGCGAGGCCATGCGCGCCATGGAATCGCTGGCGGGCGAACTGCCGCGCGGCATCGGCTTTGACTGGTCGGGGCAGTCGTACGAAGAGCGCCTGTCCGGCAACCAGGCGCCGGTGCTGTTCGCGCTATCGGTGCTGATCGTGTTCCTGGCGCTCGCGGCGCTCTACGAGAGCTGGTCCATTCCGCTGGCGGTGATCCTGGTGGTGCCGTTGGGCGTGATCGGCGCGTTGCTGGGCGTGACGCTGCGCGGCATGCCCAACGACATCTACTTCAAGGTCGGCCTGATCGCCACCATCGGCCTGTCGGCCAAGAACGCGATCCTGATCGTGGAAGTCGCCAAGGACCTGGTGCGCGACGGCCAGGGCGTCCTGTCGGCAACGCTGGAAGCGGCCCGCTTGCGGTTGCGCCCGATCGTGATGACCTCGCTGGCGTTCGGCGTGGGCGTGCTGCCGCTGGCGCTGGCCACCGGCGCCGCGTCCGGCGCGCAGGCCGCCATCGGCACCGGCGTGCTGGGCGGCATCATCACCGCGACAGTGCTGGCCGTATTCCTGGTGCCGCTGTTCTTCCTTATCGTGGGGCGCATGGTTGGCATGCGCGCCCGCCCCGCGCGCCCCGAGGGCCGTGAATCGCTGGAGACGACGCCATGAAGCCGATGGCAATGACCCTGCTGACGCTGGCCTTGTCCGGCTGCTCGCTGGCACCGACCTACGAGCGCCCTGCGGCGCCCGTGCCGGCTCAGTACGACACGCCGGCACAGGCCGGCCAGGCCGCGCCGCAGGATTGGCGTGCCTATTTCAACGACCCGGCGCTGCAAGCCTGGATCGAGGCCGCCCTGGCCAACAACCGCGACCTGCGCGTGGCAGCGCTGCGCATCGAGGAAGCCCGCGCGCTGTACGGCGTGCAGCAGTCGGAACGCCTGCCTTCCATTGACGCCAGCGGCGAGTTCAGCCGCGGCCGCGCCGTCGAACCCGGCCAGCCGCGCATGCCGGTGGCCAACCGCTACCGCGCGGCGGTGGGCATCACCGCGTTCGAGTTGGATTTCTTCGGCCGCGTGAAAAGCCTGTCCGACGCGGCGCTGTCGCGCTACCTGGCCAGCGCAGAGGCGCATCGCGCCGCGACGCTGGCGCTGGTGGCCGAGACCGCCACGGCCTACTTCAATCAGCGCTCGCTGGCCGACCAGCTGCGCCTGACCGACAGCACGCTGGCGCTGCGCGAGACGACCCTGAAGCTGACCCAGCGCCGCTTTGACGCCGGACTGGAAACCGCCATCGGCCTGCGCACCGCGCAGATGCTGGTGGAAACCTCAAGGGCCACGCGCGCCGAACTGACCCGCGAGGCCAGCCTGGCGCGGCATGCGCTGGGTTTGCTGGCGGGGGATTTCTCGATGGCGGCCGGCATCGACCCCGCTCCGCTGGAAAGCCAGACCCTGACGCCCCTGGCGGCAGGCCTGCCGTCCGACCTGCTGGCACGCCGCCCCGACCTGCGCCAGGCCGAGAACGCGCTCCGGGCCGCCAACGCCGACATCGGCGCGGCGCGCGCGGCCTTTTTCCCGTCGGTGCAGCTGACCACCGACATTGGCACGACCGCGGGCAGCTTTTCGGACCTGTTCAGCGCGGGCACGGGCAACTGGACCTTCGCGCCGCGGCTGACGCTGCCGATCTTCAACGCCGGCCGCAACCGCGCCAACCTGTCGCTGGCCGAGACCCGCAAGCACATCGCGGTGGCGCAGTACGAGGGCAGCATCCAGGCCGCGTTTCGCGACGTCGCCGATGCGCTGGCGGCACGCGACGCGCTGCGCGACCAGATCGAGGCCCAGCGCAAGGTGCGCGACGCCGACCGCGAGCGCCAGCGGCTGGCCGAGAGACGCTATGCGCGCGGCGTGACGGACTATCTGGAAATGCTGGAGGCCCAGCGCAGCCTGTTCGAGTCCGAACAGGAATATATCCGGCTGCAGCAGCGCCGGCTGGTCAATGCGGTGGATCTGTACAAGGCGCTGGGCGGCTGGGACGACGGCCGCGATCCGGCGTCCTAGGGCCTGTTCCCACTGGAAGGCGCCTTCCAGTGGGAACAGGCCCTAGCGCCCCCCATCAGGAGCGTGCGCTGACCCGATAGGCGCAGCGGCGTGCCCCGAGCAGTATGTGTTCTTCACGCTCGATGCGCACGCCCTCGCCCAGCGCCTGGCGGAACAACTCTAGTTCGCTGCGGCAAAAGCCCATACAGGCCTGGGCCGCCGCACAGATGGGGCAGTGGTTTTCGATGAACAGAAAATCAGCGCCGTCTCGTTGCATTTCGGCCATGTAGCCTTCGGCAGAACGCTGCTGCACCAATCGCTGCAACTGTTCTTCGAGCGTGGCGGCTCCGGCCAGCGCCTGGCGGTAGCTGCCCAGCATGGCGGCTTCGCGCACCGAAATCAGCTTGTCGACCCCGTCTTCGCCAAACACCTGGCGCACGGCGTTGATCATCTGCACCGTCATGTCGGCGTGGGTGTCGGGAAAACGGCGATGGCCGGCGTCGGTCAAGAACCAGATCTGGGTCGGCCGGCCCCGGCCGGCGCCGCGGCTTTCGGAATCCACCAGACCGTCGGCGTGCAGGCGCGTCATCTGCTGACGCACGGCTTCCGCCGTGACGTCCATCAGGCTGGCGATGGCCGCGACGGACTGCGGGCCGCGCATCTTCAGGGTCATGAGTACGCGGTCCGCGGGCTGGTGCGGTTGCCAGGTGACGGGTTTGGACAGGCTGTCGGACATGGAATGCAGGATTGGCGATAAGCCCCTATGGTGCCACGAACCGCGTCGCCGGGTCAGCCCGCGGGCGCGGCGCCGGCCCCGCCCCGTGGCGTCGCGGCATCGGCTGCGGGCGCTTCCCAGCCCCCGCCCAGCGCCTTGTACAGCGCGATCAGGCTGGTATAGGACTCGGTTTCGGCCACGGCCACGGCATCCTGGGCCCGCAGCAAGGTGCGCTGCGCGTCCAGCACGGTCAGGTAGGGGGTACTGCCCTCGCGATACCGCAATTGCGCCAGGTCGGCCGCGCGACGGCTATGCCCGGCGGCCTGCGCCAGGTTGCCCAGGCGCTGCTGGGTCTGGCCGTATTGCGTCAGCGCCCCCTCCAGCTCCTCGACGGCCTGCAGCACGGTCTGCTCGTAGCGCGCCGCCTCGCCCTGCGAGCGGGCTTGCGCCGCCCGCTTGCGGGCCAGCGCGGTGGGCAGGTTGAAGGCGGGCCAGTTCACCCCCGGCGTCACGCTGAACGCGCGGCTGGCCGCCGACCCGAAATCCCCGCCGCGCAAGGCCACGAAGCCCAGGAAGCCGCCCAGGTCGATGCGCGGATACAGCTCGGCGGTAGCCACGCCCACGTCGGCGTTGGCCGCGGCGCGGTTGCGCTCGGCCGCCAGGACGTCCGGCCGACGCGACAGCAGGGCTGCCACGTCGCCAATGGGCAGACGCGCCGCCAGCGGCGCTTGCGGCGCGGCCGCATCCAGCTCGCCCAATTCCACCGGCCGCAGGCCCGCCAGCACGGCCAAGCGATAGCGCGCCAGGCGCCTTGCGGTTTCCTGCAAGGGCACGCTGGCCTGGACCGTGTCCAGTTCGGCACGGGCGCTGGCCAGGTCGCCTTCGTCACCGCGGCCGGCCGACACCATCGCCTGGATCACCCGCAGGCTGTCGCGCTGGCTGTCCAGGTTGGCGCGCGCCACCGCCAGGCGCTGCTCGGCGCCGCGCAGCTCGAAATAATTGCGCGCCACCTCGGCCGCCACCACGATGCGCGCCTGGGCCAGATCCGCCTCTTGGGCCTCGCTGCGCGCCGCGGCGCCTTCGGCCGCGCGCCGCAGACGGCCGAACAGATCGATTTCCCAGGTGGCATCGAAGCCCGCGCGGTAGCTCTCGGCCAGGGCGCGCTGGCCCGGCACGCCCGAGTTGACTTGCGACAGGCTGCGTTCGAAACGCCCGCCCAGCGTCACCGTGGGCAGCTGGTCGAGCTCTTTTTCGTCCAGCACCGCGCGCGACTCGGCCAGCCGGGCCTGGGCAATGCGGATGTCGTGGTTGCGCTGCAGCGCCAGGGCGATCAGACGGTCCAGCTGCGGATCCTGCAGTTGCTTCCACCAATCGGCTTGCACCCGGTCAGTGGAGAACAGCGCTTGCTCGGGACTGGCCAGCGTCACCGGCGCCTCTTGCGGCTTACGGTAGTCCGGGCCCACCGCGCAGCCAACGGCGGCCAACGCGGCCAGCAAGATCACCGCGCCGCGGCGCAGGCGCATGAACAGGTAAGGATGTTTCATCATCGGTTCCTCAAATCGACTCGGCCGGACGCGGCAACGGCGCGTCTTCGGCCTGCGCCTGCGCCAGCTCGCGAGCACGCGGCGTATCGTTGGCGGCGCGGTGGTCGCGCGCCAGCACGGTGTAGACGGTGGGCAGGATGAACAGGGTGAACAGCGTGCCCACCAGCATGCCCACCACGATCACCAGGCCCAGGCTGTAACGGCTGTGCGCCCCCGCCCCGCTGGCGAACAGCAGCGGAATCAGGCCCACTACCATTGCGGCGGTGGTCATCAGGATGGGGCGCAGGCGGATGCGCGCGGCCTGCTCCATGGCGCTGCGGCGGTCCAGCCCGTGACTGACCTGCATCTCGTTGGCGAACTCCACCATCAGGATGCCGTGCTTGCTGATCAGCCCGATCAGCGTCACCAGCCCGATCTGGGTATAGATATTGATGGTCGCCATGCCCAGCGCCAACGGTATCAGCGCCCCGCAGATCGACAGCGGCACGCTCACCAGGATGATGAACGGGTCGCGCAGGCTTTCGTACTGCGCCGCCAGCACCAGGTAGATGACGATGATGGCGAAGATGAAGGTGATCATCAGCGCCGAACCTTCCTGGCTGAACTGGCGCGCATCGGACTGCCAGTCGTAGCTGAAGCCGGCCGGCAGCGCCTGGGCCTGGCGCGTCAGGAACTGCACCGCGTCGCCCATGGTCACGCCAGGCATCGGGATGGCCTGGAAGGTGGCGGCGTTGAGCTGGTTGAACTGGGTCAACTTGTTGGGTTCGACGCCCATCGACACCGACACGATGTTGGACAACGGCACCTGCACGCCGCTGGCGCTCTTGACGTAGTACTGCGCCAGCGATTCAGGCGAAATGCGCTGCTGCCGCAGGCTCTGCGGAATCACGTCGTACGAGCGGCCGTCCATGCCGAAGCGGTTGACGTAGTTTTCGCCCACCAGCACGGCCAGCGTGTCGCCCACGGCCTTCATGGTGACGCCCAGGCTGTTGGCCTTGGCGCGGTCCACCTTCAGCTGCACCACCGGGTTGTTGTAGTCCAGGTCGCTGTCGACCACCATGAACAGGCCGCTTTCGCGCGCCGCCTGCTTCAGGGTTTCCATGGCTTCATACACGACGGGATAGTCGGCCGCGCTCATGATGACCATTTGCACCGGCAGGCCGCCGGTAGACCCCGGCAGCGGCGGCAGCTGGAAGGCGAAGATGTTGCTGCCTTCGATCTGGTTCACCATCGACTGCATGTCGGCCTGGATCTGGTCGGCCGAGCGCTTGCGGTCCTGCCAATCCACAAAGTCGACGCCGCCGATGCTGTTGGACACGCCGTCCGAGCCGTTGATCAGCCAGCGGCCCTTCTGCTCGGGCAGCGTTGCCATGACGTCGTCCCACTTCTTGCCGAACTTCTCGACGTAGTCGATGTTGGCCTGCTGCGGCGACTTGATGGCCGTGAGCACGGTGGACTGGTCTTCGACCGGCGCCAGTTCGCGCTGCGCGGCGTTGTACAGGAACGGCAGGCTGGCCAGCACCACCGCCGCCACCAGGCCGGTGGCCCAGCGATGGTGCAGCGACACATCCAGCAGGCGGCCATAGGCGTCGCCCAGCCGGTTGAAGAAGTGCTCGGCGCGGCGCGCCATCCAGCCTTCGGAAACGTGGCTGTTGAGCATGAACGAACTCATCACGGGCGACAACGTCAACGCAATGACGCCTGACACCACCACCGCCCCCGCCAAGGTAAAGGCGAATTCTTTGAACAGCGACCCCGTCAGTCCGCCCATCAGGCCGATCGGCGCGTACACCGCCGCCAGCGTGATGGTCATGGCGATGACCGGCCCGGCCACTTCGCGCGCCCCGATCAGGGCGGCGCGCACCGGCGACTTGCCTTCTTCGATATGGCGGTGCACGTTCTCGACCACCACGATGGCGTCGTCTACCACCAGGCCGATGGCCAGCACCATGGCCAGCAGGGTCAACAGGTTCACGCTGAAGCCGAACAGCGCCATGATGGCAGCGCCGCCCAGCATCGACAGCGGAATCGTCACCACCGGGATCAACACGGCGCGCAACGACCCCAGGCACAGGAAGATCACCGCCACGACGATGATGATGGCTTCCATCAGCGTGTGCACCACGCCGTCGATGGAGGCGCTGATGAAGCGCGCCAGCTCGAACGGCACCTGCACGCTGGTGCCTGGCGGCAAGTTCTGCTTGATGTTGGGCAGCAACGCATTGAGCCGCTTGACGATCACCAGCGGGTTGCCCACCGGCGTGGCGTTCAGACCGAAGTACACCGCGGGTTCACCGTCCATCAGGCCGCTGGAGTCGGTCGAAGCCGCGCCCAGTTCCACAGTCGCCACGTCGCCCAGCCGCACGATCGCATCGCCGTCGCGCTTGATGACCATGTCGCGGAATTCCGCCACGTTGACCAGATCGGTGTTGACCTTGATGTTGGACGCCACATACAGGCCCTTGACCTGGCCGGGCGCGGCCTGCACGTTGTTCTGGCGCAGGGCGTCGTCCAGGTCGCTGGCCGAGATGCCGCGCGCCGCCATGCGGCTGGGGTCCAGCCAGAGCCGCATCGCCAGTTTCTGGCCGCCGTAGAGTTCCACGCTGGCCACTCCCTCGATGGACGAGAGCTGCGGCTGCACCACGCGCGACAGATAGTCGGTCAGGGCCGGCAGCGCCATGGTGGTGCTGGAAAAACCGACATAGGCCACCGCCGTCGCCTCGCCAGCCGACTTCACCAGCACGGGGTCGTAGGCATCTTGCGGCAAACGGTATTTGACTTCGTTGACCTTGGCCATGACCTCGGTCATGGCCTTGTTGGAATCGGCGTTGAGCTTCATGCGCACTGTGATCACGCTGCGCCCCTGAGTCGAAGACGACGACAGGTAGTCGATGCCTTCCACGGTCGCGACGGACTGCGCGATGGGCTGTGTGACAAAGCCCTGCATCAGATCGGGCGACGCGCCCGGATATTGGGTCGTAATGGTGATGGTGGTGCTTTCGGTCAACGGGTACTGGCGTATCGGCAGGCCGCTCAGGGCGCGCAGCCCCATCAGCAGCAACAGGGTGCTGACCACCAGCGCCAGCACGGGCCGGCGCACGAACAGATCGGTGAATGTCATGTCAGGCTCCGTGCGCTCACTCGGCTTGCGCCACGGACCGGGCCGCGGCGCCGGCATCCAGCGCCACGGTGTCCTGGGCGCTGATCTCGACGGCCGCGCCGTTGTGCAGGCGCAGCTGGCCCGAGGTCACGACCCGGTCGCCCGGCTTCAGGCCCTTGGTCACCACGACCCGACCGCGGGTGCGTTCCGCGGTCTGCACATAGGCCTGGGTCACGGTCGGCGGAGCCGAGGCGTCGCCAGCCTTGGGCGGCATCACCACATAGACCGAATCGCCGTATGCGCTGTAGCTGACGGCGGTTTCGGGTACCGTGATCACGCCCTGGCGCGGCGGCAGCACCACCTGCCCATGAGCGAACATGCCGGCGGCCAGCGCGCCGTCGGCGTTGGCCAGCGTGGCCTGCACCCGGACCGTGCGCGAGCCCGGATCGACCTGCGGCTCGATGGTGGTGACGGTGCCTTCGAATACCCGCCCCGCATGGGCATCGACCGTCACCGCCACCGGCTGGCCGGCGCGCAGCGCACCCAGCGCCTGCTCCGGCAAGATGATGTTGGCGTAAACGCTGGCCGCGTCGGTCAGCGACACCAGCGGATCGCCGGCGCGGGCAAACTGCCCCAGGTTCACGCGGCGCACGCCCAGCACGCCATCGAACGGCGCCTTGATGCGCTTTTGTTCGATCAGCGCCTGGATGCGCTTGATCTCGCCCGCGGCCTGGTCATAGTCGGCCTGGGCCTGGTCCAGCTGTTCGCGGGTGGCTGCTTGCAACGGCACCAGGCGGCGGGTGCGTTCCAGCAGCGCCCGCGCATTCTTGGCCTGGGCCTGCAAGCGGGCCAGCTCGCCCTGTTCGGGCGCGTCATTCAACTGCACCAGCAACTGGCCGGCGCGGACCCGTTCCCCGGCGGTGAACAGAATCTGCGCCACCCGGCCGTCCACTTCGGCCGGCACCAGCACCTGGCGGGTCGCCTCCAGCGAGGCGATGCCTGACAGCGCCACGGGGAAATCCGCCTCGACCGCTGACGCCACGGCCACCTTGGCCGGTGCCATCGCCCACCCGCCCTTGTGCGATGCGCCGCCGAATTTCCAGTACAGGCCCCCGCCCGCAACCACCGCCAGGGCCAGCACTCCTGCTGCCCACGCGCCAGATCTTGCCTTCATGATTCGCTCACTATTTATCAAAGGAATTGCTTGGATAATCCGCGAAAACGATCGGGAAGTCAAAATACCTAAAGTAATGTTGAGGATTGATAAATCCTATTGACGAAATAAAGCCGCCGGCAAAAGCCGGCGGCGGGGATGCCAGAAGGGGTTGGACGGCGGCTGGCGCCTAGGTACGCACCATGTGCAGGTAGTGCCGATGGCGTTCGTACTGGTCCAGGATGTCGCCGATCACCGCGTCGCGGCTCCAGCCCATGATGTCGTAGTCCTGCCCGCCTTCGCGCAGGTGGACCTCGGCGCGGAAATACTTGCGTTCTTCTTCGTCGGCCGCCTCTTCGGGCGTGAGGCTGGGCCGCACGAAGGCCAGCGGCTGCACGGAATAGAAGAAATCCAGGTGCTCGCCGTGGTTCACTTCGAGCACGGCACTGCCCAGGTCGGCGTCTTCCTTGACCTTGACGTCGTAGCCCTGCTTGCGCAATTCGTCGGCCACGTCTTCCAGGGCCGGCGTGACCACGTCCGCGATGAAGCGCACGACGTGCGCACGCCGCGGCATCATGACCATGTTGCGCAGCCGGCGTTCCCAGGACTGGCCGCCCCGCGCGGGTCGCGACAGGGTCAGCGACTGGTAGCGGATGCCGCGTTTGGTGGCATCCAGCTTCAGCGCCTTGAACAAGCCCCACAGCGACAGCAGCAGAATGATCGAGAACGGCAAGGCACTGGCGATGGTGGCTGTCTGCAGTGCAGTCAGGCCGTCGGCCAGCAGCAAGGCAATGGCCACCGCCCCCATCGACAGCGACCAGAAGATGCGTTGCCAGACCGGCGTGCGGTCCGCGCCGCCCGAGGCCAGCAGGTCCACTACCAGCGCGCCAGAGTCGGCCGAGGTGACGAAGAACACTGCCACCATCGCGATCGCGAAGATCGACATCACGCTGCTCCAGGGCAGCAGTTCAAAAAACGCGAACAGCGCCAGCGCGTTGTCGTTCTTGACCGTTTCGGCGAAGCCCTTGACCCCGTCGACCAGGATGAAGTGGATGGCCGTGTCGCCGAATACCGTCATCCAGAACAGCGTGAAGCCGGCGGGCACCAGCAGCACGCCGCTGACGAATTCACGGATGGTGCGGCCACGCGAGATGCGGGCGATGAACAGGCCCACGAACGGCGACCACGCGATCCACCAGCCCCAATAGAACAGCGTCCAGCCGCCGATCCAGTCGGACGGCTCGTAGGCGTACAGGTTGAAGGTCTTGTTGACGATGTCGGACAGGTAGGCGCCGGTGTTCTGTACGAAGGTCTGCAGCAGGAACACGGTGGGGCCAGCCACCAGCACGAACAGCAGCAGGATCACCGCCAGCACCATATTGGCTTCGGACAGGATGCGGATGCCCTTGTCCAGGCCGCTGGCGACCGACAGCGTGGCCAGGCCGCAGGTGATGACGATCAGGATGATCTGCGGGATCACACCCACCGGGATGCCGAACAGGTGGTTCAGGCCGCTGTTCATCTGCGCCACCCCCAGCCCCAGCGAGGTGGCCACGCCCAGCACAGTGCCGATGATGGCGAAGACGTCGACCGCGTGCCCGATCGGGCCGTGGATGCGGTTGCCGATCAGCGGATACAGCGCCGACCGCAGCGTCAGCGGCAGGCCGTGGCGAAAGCTGAAAAACGCCAGGGTCAGCGCCACCACCGCGTAGATGGCCCAGGCATGCAAGCCCCAGTGGAAAAACGTGATCTTCATGGCTTCGCGCGCCGCGGCAGCGGTGGCGCCCTCGCCCACCGGCGGCGACATGAAGTGCATGACCGGCTCTGCCACGCCGAAGAACATCAGCCCGATGCCCATGCCGGCAGAGAACAGCATGGCGAACCAGGTGAAATTGCGGTAGTCGGGCTCGCTGTGGTCGGGCCCCAGCTTGATGTCGCCATAGCGGCTGATGGCCAGGAAGGCCACCGACAACAGGATAATGGCGACCACCAGGATGTAGAACCAGCTGGCGTTGCCCAGGATCCAGCGCTGGATCGATTCGAACAGGTTCTGCGCGGTCTTGGGCGCCGTGATGGCAAAGCCCACCAAGAGCAGGGTGAACAACGCCGCCGAGAAAAACACCGGGCGGTTGATCGTGGATGGTCGGGTTTCTGAAGACATGCTGCCGCTCCTTTCGCCCGAGGGATGCGGGGCTGCGGCGCTGGCCCCCTCAGTCCAGCCGGCGCGCCGCCGTTATTACTATCACGCAGCCGGCCCGCCTGACAAACCGGCGGACGGGCTGTTCGGCCCTAGCCTTTTTCGGGTTCGCCGAACACGACGCGGCGGAAAAACCCGGCCAGCACCGATTCGGTGGTCTCGGCCGTGACGCCCTGCGGGTCGAAGGCGAAACTGAAGTGCATGCCGTCGGACAGCGCCAGCAGGCCGATGGCCAGTTCCCGCGCGGGCATCGGCAACGGCGTGCCGACACGCTCGGAAAACTGGCTGACGTATTCAGTGGTGGCTTCGCGCAACTCGCGCAGACAGGCCGTGAAGCCGACCCGGAATTCCGGGTCGCGGGCGGCCTGCAGCTTACCTTCCATCCAGAGCAGGAAGCATTCGTTGTCGCGGAAATGCGTGCTGTAGTAGTGCAGCACACTGGCTTCCATCTGCTGGCGGGTTTCGCCGGCGTCGAAGATGGCGCGCATGTCGGCCATGACGTTTTCATGGTCGCGCTTGAGCAACTGCAGGAACAGTTCGGATTTGCTGGCGAAATTGGAATAGAACGCGCCGCGGGTATAGCCGGCGAGCTCGGCGATGTCTTCGACGCTGGCGGCGACGAACCCCTTGGTCAGGAAGATCGATTGCGCGGCATCGAACAGGCGCTGGCGCGTCTGGTCGCGGCTTTGCTCTCGGGTAAGGCGGACTTTTGACATGGGGCGATTCTAGCATCGCCACTGATTTCAGATCCACCCTTGTATCTGAATACACTACTGGATTAGAATCCATGCCGTATCGGATTGCCAGGACGCGGCGCCGGCCGGAAACGGCCCGCCAGCACGGCCTCGCACTCATCTCTCTCCTGCCCGCGTCGCGAGGTGTTTCGTGAATTTTCCTGTTCCTGGCGCGATTGCCGCGCTGACTTTGGCGTTGACCCTGGCGGGCTGCGGCAGCAAAGAGCCCGAGGCGCCCGCCCCGCGCCCGGTGGTGGCAATGCCCGCCAAGGCCGACGCCAGCCTGCCGGCCTGGACCCTGCCCGGTGAAGTGCAGGCGCGCTACAGCACGCCGCTGTCGTTCCGCGTGGGCGGCAAGATCGTCGAACGCCTGGTCCGCCTGGGCGACACGGTCAAGCCCGGCCAGGTCGTCGCCAAGCTGGATCCGGCCGACGCCACCAAGAACGCGGCCAGCGCCCGCGCCCAGCTGTCGGCGGCCCAGCATCAGCTGGACTACGCCAAGCAGCAACTGGACCGCGACCGCGCCCAGGCCAAGGAAAACCTGATCGCCGCCAACCAGCTGGAACAGACCCGCAACGCCTACGCGTCGGCCCTGGCCCAGCGCGACCAAGCCGCGCAGCAGGCCGCGCTGTCGGCCGATCAGCTCAAATACACCACGCTGGCCGCCGACCACGCCGGCGTGATCACGGCCGAACAGGCCGATACCGGCCAGAACGTGACGGCTGGCCAGGCGGTCTATAACCTGGCCTGGTCCGGCGACGTCGATGCGCTGTGCGACGTGCCCGAAAGCGTGTTGGCCGGGTTGACCATCGGCCAGCGCGCCATCGTCACGCTGGCGCCGCTGCCCGGCCAGACCTTCACCGCCGTGCTGCGCGAAATCGCGCCGGCGGCCGACCCGCAAAGCCGCACCTATCGCGCCAAGCTGACCCTGGAGTCGCCCCCGCCCGAGGTGCGGCTGGGCATGACGGCCAACATCAGCTTCGACAATCGCCAGGCCAACGGCGCCGTCACCTACACCGTGCCGGCCACCGCGCTGTTCCACGACGGCACCGAACCCGCCGTGTGGGTGGTCGAGCCGCAGCAAGACACGCTGGAACTGCGCCGGGTGCAGGTGCTGCGCTATGACGCGCGCACCGTCACGCTGTCGCAGGGCGTGCAGGCGGGCGAACGCGTGGTCTGGCAAGGCGTGCATGCCGTGTCGGCGGGCCAGAAGGTCCGCGCGGTGCCGCCGCTGCATCCCGAGGACTTCGCATCATGAGCGCCCCGGTTCCCGATAGCCAGGAAGCCTCGCACCGCCACGAAGAAGGCAAGTTCAACCTGTCCGCCTGGGCCCTGCGGCACCAGCCGCTGGTGATCTTCATCATCACGCTGGTCACGCTGTTCGGCGTGCTGTCGTATTCGCGGCTGGCGCAGTCGGAAGACCCGCCCTTCACGTTCCGCGTGATGGTCATCAAGACCCTGTGGCCCGGCGCCACCGCGCACCAGGTGCAGGAACAGGTCACCGACCGCATCGCCAAGAAGCTGCAGGAAACACCCTCCACCGACTTCATGCGCAGCTACTCGCGCCCCGGCGAATCGCTGATCTTCTTCACCATGAAAGACTCGGCGCCGGCCAGCGAGGTGGCCAACGAGTGGTACCAGGTGCGCAAGAAGGTCGGCGACATCGGCGCGACCCTGCCGCAGGGCGTGCAGGGGCCGTTCTTCAACGATGAATTCGGCGACGTCTACACCAACATCTACACCCTGGCGGGCGACGGCTTTTCGCCGGCCCAGCTGCGCGACTACGCCGACAACCTGCGCACCGTGCTGCTGCGGGTGCCGGGCGTGGCCAAGGTGGACTACTTCGGCGACCAGCCCGAGCACGTCTACATCGAGATCAGCAACACGCAGCTGACGCGCCTGGGCGTGTCGCCGCAGCAGATCGCCGAGGCCATCAACAACCAGAACGCGGTGGCCAGCGCCGGCACGCTCACGACCGCCGACGACCGCATCTTCGTGCGGCCCAGCGGCCAGTTCAGCGACACCCGCGCCCTGGCCGAGACGCTGATCCGCGTGAACGGCAAGTCGATCCGGCTGGGCGACATCGCCACCATCCACCGCGGCTACGACGACCCGCCGGCCGAGCAGATGCGGACCAAAGGCCAGCCGGTGCTGGGCATCGGCATCACGATGCAGCCGGGCCAGGACGTGGTGCACCTGGGCCGCGCGCTGGACGCCAAGTTCGGCGAACTCAAGGCGCGCCTGCCCGCCGGCCTGACGCTGTCTGAAGTGTCGAGCATGCCCAAGGCGGTGTCGTTCTCGGTGGACGAATTCCTGCGGTCGGTGGCCGAGGCCGTGGCCATCGTGCTGATCGTGAGTCTGGTGTCGCTGGGCCTGCGCACCGGCATGGTGGTGGTGATATCCATCCCCGTGGTGCTGGCCGTCACGGCGCTGTTCATGGATATGTTCGGCATCGGCCTGCACAAAGTGTCGCTGGGCACGCTGGTGCTGGCGCTGGGCCTGCTGGTGGACGATGCCATCATCGCGGTCGAGATGATGGCGGTGAAGCTGGAACAGGGCTGGAGCCGCGCGCGCGCCGCCGCCTATGCCTACACCAGCACCGCCTTCCCGATGCTGACCGGCACGCTGGTGACGGTAGCGGGCTTTCTGCCGATCGCGCTGGCCAAATCCAGCACCGGCGAATACACCCGTTCCATCTTCCAGGTGTCGGCGATCGCGCTGATCACGTCCTGGTTCGCGGCGGTGGTGCTGATTCCGCTGCTGGGTTATCGCATGCTGCCCGAGCGCAAGCGCGAGGCGCATCTGCCCAACGATCACGAACACGACATCTACAACACCCGGTTCTACCAGCGCCTGCGCGGCTGGGTGGCGTGGTGCGTGGACCGCCGCTGGCGCGTGCTGCTGGCCACCATCGTGATCTTCGTCGTGTCGATGGCCGGCTTCAGCCTGGTGCCGCAGCAGTTCTTCCCCAGTTCGGACCGCACCGAATTACTGGTGGACGTGCGGCTGCAGGAAGGCGCCTCGTTCGCGGCCACGCTGCGGCAAGTGGAGCGGCTGGAAAAGGCGCTGGACGGCCGCCCCGAGATCGACCATTCGGTGAGCTTCGTCGGCACCGGCGCGCCGCGCTTCTATCTGCCGCTGGACCAGCAACTGGCCACGCCCAATTTCGCCCAGATCGTCATCACCGCCAACTCGGTGCAAGACCGCGAAAAGCTGGCGCGCTGGCTGGAACCCATGCTGCATGAGCAATTCCCGGCGATCCGCAGCCGCCTGTCGCGGCTGGAGAACGGGCCGCCCGTGGGCTTCCAGGTGCAGTTCCGCGTCAGCGGCGACAAAATCCCCGACGTGCGCCAGGTGGCCGAAAAAGTCGCCGCCGAGGTCCGCGCCGACAGCCGCTCGACCAATGTGCAGTTCGACTGGGACGAACCGTCCGAGCGTTCGGTGCGGTTCGACATCGACCAGCAGAAGGCTCGCGAGGTCGGCGTCAGTTCCAATGACATTTCCAGCTTCCTGGCGATGACGCTGTCGGGCTACACGGTGACGCAATACCGTGAACGCGACAAGCTGATCAACGTCAGTCTGCGCGCACCCAACGATGAGCGCATCGACCCGGCCCGCCTGGCCACGCTGGCCATGCCCACGCCCAACGGTCCCGTGCCGCTGGGCAGCCTGGGCCACGTGCGCTACGGCCTGGAATACGGCGTGATCTGGGAGCGCGACCGCCAGCCCACCATCACGGTGCAAGCCGACGTCAAGAGCGGCGCCCAGGGCATCGACGTCACCCACGCCATCGACAAGAAGCTCAATGCGCTGCGGGCCGAGCTGCCCGTCGGCTACCGCATCGAGGTCGGCGGCCCGGTCGAGGAAAGCGGCAAGGGCCAGTCGTCGATCAATGCGCAGATGCCGATCATGGTCGTGGCGGTGCTGACGCTGCTGATGGTGCAGCTGCAAAGCTTTGCCCGTGTGCTGATGGTGGTGCTGACCGCGCCGCTGGGCTTGATCGGCGTGGTTGCCGCGCTGCTGCTGTTCGGCAAGCCGTTCGGTTTCGTCGCCATGCTGGGGGTGATCGCGATGTTCGGCATCATCATGCGCAACTCGGTCATCCTGGTCGACCAGATCGAACAGGACATCGGCGCCGGCCACAAGCGGGTGGATGCCATTGTCGGGGCGACCGTGCGGCGCTTCCGCCCCATCACGCTGACGGCCGCGGCCGCCGTGCTGGCGCTGATCCCGCTGTTGCGCAGCAACTTCTTCGGCCCCATGGCCACCGCCCTGATGGGCGGCATCACCAGCGCCACCGTGCTGACGCTGTTCTTCCTGCCCGCCCTGTACGCGGCCTGGTTCCGCGTGCGCCACGACGAGCGCGACGAACCCGAAGGCGTGCCGCCCGGCGCCAATGCCGGCGATACGGCCACACGAGGAGCCTGACGATGCAACACCGTCACCCCACCCCGACCTGGCGCCTGGCCGCGCTGCCGCTGCTGCTGGCGCTGGGCGCTTGCGCCTTCGCGCCGGACAGCAAACCGCCGGCGCTGGCCCAGCCCGCGCAATACGGCGTGGAACCGCTGCCCGCCGCCGGCGCCCCCGCCCAAGGCGTGGCGCAGCGCTATGCCCAGGGCGCCCGCCCGGTGCCCGAATGGTGGAAGCGCTACGGCTCGGACGCGCTGAACGCCATGGTGGAAGAAGGCCTGGCCAACAGTCCCGATCTGGCCGCGGCCGAACGCAACCTGGCCAGCGCCCGCGAGCAATTGCGCGGGCAGGTCAATTCGTCGCTGCTGCCGTCGGTGGACGCGGGCGGCGACGTCACGCGCAAACGCGCGCTGACCATGCCCAACCTGCCCGAGCCCACGGCGCTCTACAACGTCTTCACCGGGCAGATCCAGGCCAAGTACGACCTGGACCTGTTCGGCGCGGCGCGCTTCGAAAACGCGTCTCGCGCGGCCAAGGTCGAGCAACAGGCCTTCCAGCTGGAATCGGCCCGCCGCTCGCTGGCGGGCAATATCGTCACGGGCGCCATCACGTCTGCCTCGCTGGCCGAACGCGTGGCGCTGACCGAAAAGCAGGTGGTGCTGTCGCGCCAGGTCGCGCACGACACGCAGCGGCGCTACGAACTGGGATCGGCCTCGCAGAACGACGCCTTGCAGGCCGATCAGGACGCAGCCACGCTGGAAGCCTCTTTGCCCGGTTTGCGGGCGCAATGGCAGACCACGCGCCATGCACTGGCCGTGCTGATGGGCCGCAGCCCCGATCAGGCGCCGCCCGATCTGGCCTTCGGCATGCTGACCGTGCCCGGGGAAGTGCCGGTGCTGGTGCCGTCGGACCTGCTGGCCGCGCGGCCCGACATCCACATCGCCGAAGCCGTGCTGCAGGCGGCGGCCGCCGACGTCGGCGTGGCCACGGCGCAGCTGTTCCCCAGCCTGTCCTTGTCGGCCTCGATGGGCAAGGGCGGCTTCAGCTGGCCCGCCGCGCTGTCCGGCGCGGGCTCGATCTGGGCGGTGGGCGCGTCGCTGACGCAACCCATCTTCCATGGCGGCGCCCTGCTGGCCGAACGCAGCGCCGCCAAGGAGCGCTTTGACGCCGCGGTGCTGCAATACAAGCAGACCGTCCTGACGGCGTTCCGCGACGTGGCCGATACGCTGGCGCAGCTGGAAGCGGACGGCCAGGCGCTGGCCTCGGCCGAAGCCTCGCGCCGGTCCGCCGAACAGGCACACCGCAACACCGCCAACCAGGTGCGCCTGGGCGCGCTAGCGCCGTACACGGCTTACGCCAGCGAGCAGCATTACGTTGCCGCGCGGGTGCGCGAAGTGGAATATGCCAGCGCCCGGCTGACGGAAACGGCGGCGCTGTTCCAGGCGATGGGCTCGCCGGTCAAGGCGCCGGCGCCTGCTCCTTGATGCGCGAGGCTAGCGCCAGCGATTCGATCCGCCGCGCCGTCGCCTGCAGCAGCGCGGTGGTCTTGTCCTGCGCGATGGTATTGAGCCGCGTCGCCAGGAACGTGACGGTCAGCGCGCCGAAGACGCGGCGGTCTTCCTGGAACACCGGCACCGCGATGCCCGCGCGCTCGGGCGACATTTCGCCCACGCCCAGGTAGAAACCCCGCACCCGGATCTCGTCCAGGCGGCGGATGAATTCCGCCTGCGTCGGGCCCAGGCCCGCGGCCTCGACGTCGGCGGGATGGGCCTCGTATAGCTTGCGCTGGTCCTTGCGCGGCAGGAACGCAATGATGGTCTTGGCCGTGGCGCCGCGAAACAGCGGATGGGCGCGGCCGCGGCCGTGCGCGATGCCCAGGTCTTCCGGGCCGCGCTCGTGATGGATGTTCAGGATCCGCAAGCCGTGGATCACGCTGAGCAGCACATCGCCGCCCACCTGGTCCACCACCTCTCGCATGATCGGCCGCGCCGCGCCCAGCACGGGATCGCCGTCGATGATGAGATGGTCCAGCTCGATGATGCGCGGCCCCAGCTTGTAGCCGCCGCCCGTCATGCGCAGCAGATACCCCAGGTCCGACAGATCGCGGATGTAGCGATACCCCGTGGGCGCCGAATAGGACAGCTTCGAGATGATTTCTTCGGCCGTCAGCACCGGCGTGGCCAGGCTGAAGAGGTCAAGAATCGCTAGGGCTCGCTTCAGGGTGGACATGAGGGGCTAGGACAAGGCGACGCGGAACCGGCGCAGCGTATCACAGGGCGATCGCCGCGCCGCCAGCCCATAAAGCGACGCTATCGCTGCCGGCAGCGCCCCTTATTTTCGACTATCAACTCCCCATTTTTTATCATTTATAGATAAAAACTAATTGGTTAGGATTGTTTTTTATCGAATAATGATACTTAAGTACTGGGCCAGCAAGCACCCACAAGCTTGCGGCCAGCACGGTCAGGCATGCACATCCAAGGGGAAATCGCATGAAGCAGTCCGAGAACGAAAGGGGCGGCATCAGCCGCCGGCAATTCATGGCGGCGTCGGCCGCGTCACTGGCGGGCGCCGCACTGGCCCGCCCCGGCCGGGCCCGCGCGGCCGGCTATCCGGCCGAACATCCGATCCAGTTCATCGTGCCGTTCCCCGCGGGCGGCGGCACGGACCTGGTGGCGCGCCCGCTGGCCCAGGGCATCGGCGAAGCGCTCAAGCAAAGCGTGGTGGTCATCAACAAGGGCGGCGCGGCCGGCATCATCGGCACGCAGCAGGCGGCGCGCTCGACGCCCGACGGCTACACGGTCGCGCTCGGCTCCACCGGCACCCACACGGTGAACCAGAGCCTGTACGAGAACATCGCGTACGACCCGATCAAGGACTTCGACCCGGTATCGATGGTCTGCTACTACAACAACGTGCTGGTGGTGCATCCGTCGTTTCCGGCCAAGACCCTGCAGGAATTCGTGGCCCTGATCAAGGCCAACCCTGGCAAGTACTTCTATGGCATCACGCAGAACGGCAGTTCCGCCCACCTGGCCATGGAATTGCTCAAGGCCACCGCGGGCCTGGACCTGCCCGGCGTGCCGTACAAGGGCGCCGCCGCCGCAGTCAACGATTTCCTGGGCGGCCAGTTCCCGGTGCTGATGGACGTGGTGATCAACCAGCAGCAATTCATCCAGGGCGGCAAGTCCCGCCCGCTGGCCGTCACGTCGACGGCGCGGGCGCCGGCCCTGCCGGACGTGCCTACCGTGGCCGAGTCCGGCTTTCCCGGCTACCAGGCGATCGGCTGGAACGGCGTGTTCGTGCCGGCCGGCACCCCGCCCGCCATCATCCAGACGCTCAATGCCGCCGTGCAAAGCGCGCTCAAGCAGCCCGCCCTGGCGCAACTGACCCAGAACGGGCTGGAACTGCACGGCGGCACCCCTGAAGCACTGCGCCGCTTCGTCGCCACCGAAAGCGAGAAGTGGCGCACCCTGATCAAGAACGCCAACATCAAGGCCACCTGATGCAAGCCATTCCCTATGGCGTCCCGCTGGACGCCGTCGCCAACCCCTGGCTGACGCTGGATCGCGAGCTGCGCGCCCAGGGCCTGCGCGCAGATTCGGCGCCGCCGGTGCGCGCCGTCGTCTGCGTGACCGTGCACGTGGACGGACCCGCCGTCGAAGTGGGCCGCAAGCAGTTTCCCGCCGGGCTGTACACCGCTGGCCGCTACGCCATCCGCCGCGGCGTGCCGCGGCACCTGGATATCCTGGCGCGCCACGCCATGCCCGCCACCTTCTTTGCCTGCGGCTACGACGTGGAGCACTACCCCGAGACCTTCCGCGCCATCCTGGCGGCCGGCCACGAGATCGCCGCGCACGGCTATCTGCACGAAGCCTGGGACCTGGGCGAGGACGAGCCCGCGCTGCTCGAGAAGACCCACGCCTTGATCCAGCAGCAGTTGGGCGTGACGCCGGTAGGCTGGTGTTCGCCTTCGGGTCGCAAAAGCCACCGCACCCTGCCCGTGCTGCGCCGGCTGGGCTATTGCTACGACGCCAGCGAAAAAGACCGCGACCGCCCCTACCTGCCGGCGGACTCGGCCGCCGACGATTTCGTCATGCTGCCCAACAACACCGTGTCGCTGGACGACTACCCGTTCTACTTCACCGGCCACAGCCTGGCAGCGGAAGCCTGCGACAACTGGATCGAGGAATTCGAGGCCCTGCGCCAGGCCGAGGGCTACATCCACCTGACTGTGCATCCCAAGGCCGCGGGCGGATCCGGCACGCCGGCCCGCGCCGCCGCCATGGACCGCTTCCTGGCCCACGTGGCCGCCCAGCCCGACGTGCACTGCATGACGCTCGCAGCCCTGGCCCGCCATTGCCTGGCCCACCCCGACGCCTGGAGAACCGAATGAGCGCCGCCCCCACCGCCATCGACGCAATCCCTGGCGCGACCACCCGGATGGCCGCCACCGCCGCCGCCAAGTCCGCTACCAAAACGGTGCTGGTCACCATCAACGTGCAAGGCATCGGCCCCGAGGCCGCCACTCGCCCCGAGCACGAACTACACGGCCGCGACGGCCACGGCCGCTATGCCTATGGCGGCGGCCTGGCGCGCCTGCTGGACATGCTGCGCCGCCAGGACATCCGCGCCACCCTCTTCTGGCCTGCGTTCGAGGCGGAACGCTGCCGCGGCCTGCTGGAACAAAGCCTGCGCGACGGCCACGAGGCCGCCTCGCAAGGCAACGCCTTCGAAGACCTGGCCGCGCTGGGCGAACGCGAAGCCGAGGTGCTGCAACGCGGCCGCGACCGCCTGGCCACGTTCACCGGCCAGGCGCCGGAAGGGTTTCGCTGGACCGGCGGCGGCTTCAGCGCCCGCACCCTGCCGCTGCTGCGCGAGCTGGGCTACCGCTACGACAGCAGCGCCCTGGACGACGACGCGCCCTATGCGCTGGACGCCGACGGCGCGCCCGGCATGGTCGAGCTGCCCTGGAGCGAAGGCCTGTGCGACGCCACCCACTTCAGCCGCCGCGTCACCCAGGACCGGGCCTACGCCCACCTGGCCGAGCAGGGCGACGCCCTGCTGGCCGCCGACGGCTATGCCTGCCTGACCCTGCACCCGCGCGCCGACCATGGCGTGGGCCGCGCGGCGCGGCTGTTGATGATTGAAAAGCTGCTCGACCGGTTGCGCGCCGACGGCGCCCGGTATGCGGTGTGTGGCGACGTGGCGCGGCGGTATGCGATGCGATCGGACTAGGCGCCCTCGGCTCGGCGCCCCCAGCTAGGCGCCCCCCCGGGCAAACCCTCGGTATTTTTGGCGCCAAAATAAGATAATATTTTTGCAACATCCCGTCTTATCACTCCCGACCCCACGGCGTTCCCGCGCCGCTATCCGTCCATGACCCAGATCACCCAATTCCCCTTCGTATCGGTTTCCGGTACCCCCGAGGCACGTGGCCGCGCCTATGGCCAACAGGCCGCCGACCGCGTGCGCAAAAGCGCCGCGATGTACGGCCAGACCCTGGTCGACCTGGGCTACGACGCCATGGCGCGCACCCAGCTCATCGAGAGCTTCGCGCGCGAAATCGAGAACTTCGCGCCGCACTACCTGGAAGAAATGCGCGGCATCGCCGCGGGCGCCAACGTGCCGTTCGAAGACATCGTGATGGTCAACGCCCGCACCGAAGTCATCGCCAAAGCCCGCGCCGAAAAGAAAAAGGCCGCCGAACTCGAACCCGGCGACGGCTGCACCGGCGCCCTGATCCTGCCCACCCGCTCGGCCAACGGCCGCCTGATCCACGGCCAGAACTGGGACTGGCGCGCCGAATGCGTCGACACCGCCATCGTGCTGCGCGTGCGCAACGATAACGGCCCCGACATCCTGACCTTCGTCGAAGCCGGCGGCCTGGCCCGCAGCGGCCTGAACAGCGCCGGCGTGTCCATCACCGCCAACTATCTGGAATCCGACCGCGACTTCCGCCAGCTCGGCGTGCCGCTGTCGCTGATCCGCCGCAAGGTGCTGGAACAGGAACACTTCGCCCTGGCGATCAAGGCGGTCAGCACCACGCCCAAGTCCTGCTCGAACAACATCATGATCGGCATGGCCGCCGGCTTCGGCGTCGATTACGAATGCACCACCGATGAGGCCTTCCCGATCTACCCGGGCAGCGACGACCTGATCGTGCACGCCAACCACTGGGTCAGCGAAGTCGCCCTGGGCAAGCTGCGCGACACCGGCCGCGCCAGCACCCCGGAAAGCGCCTACCGCGACTGGCGCGTGCGCCGCCTGCTGAACGAAAAGGACAGGCTGACCCGCGAAGACCTCAAGCGCGCGCTGTTCGACGACTTCGGCGCCCCATACTCGGTCTGCCGCCCGCCGCGCCCCGGCAGCCACGACAACCTGTCGGCCACCGTGTCCATGGTCATCATGGAACCGGCCGCCGGTCTGATGGAAGTGGCCCCGCTGCCCGCGCTGAACCGCACGTTCACCCGCTACAGCCTGACGGCCGAACCCGAACTGCTGACCGCCGCCTGATCCCCCGGCCGCCCGTGCAACCCCTGGAACAACATCAATGAAAACAAAACTCCTGAACACCGCGGTTGCGCTGGCGCTGGGCGCGCTGGCCGGATCGGCCTGGGCCCAGGCCCAACCGCCGCTGCGCATATCGTTCACCGCCGACATCCGCTCGACCGAGCCCGGCGTGAACCGCGACAGCAATAGCGACGCAGTCGTGCTGCACATCGTCGAAGGTCTGGTGGCCTATGGCGAAGACGCCGAAGTGCGCCCGCTGCTGGCCGAATCCATCGACATCAGCCCGGACGGCAAGACCTACACCTTCAAGCTGCGCCAGGGCGTCAAGTTCCACAACGGCGCCCCGCTCACCTCCGCCGACGTGCTCTGGACCTGGCAGCACTACACCGCCGCCAACTCGGGCTGGCGCTGTTCCAGCGAATTCGACGGCCGCGGCACCGTCAAGGTCACCGGCGTCGAAGCCTCCGACGCCCAGACCGTCGTCTATCACCTGGAAAAACCCAGCAGCCTGTTCCTGGCCTCGCTGGCGCGCGCCGACTGCGGCGGCACCGGCATCCTGCAAAAGGCCTCGGTCAAGCCCGACGGCACCTGGGACAAGCCCATCGGCACCGGCCCATTTGAATTGGCCGAATGGAAACGCGGCGAATACATCCGCCTGACCAAATTTGCCGACTACGCCAACCGCGGCGGCAAGCTCGACGGCTACACCGGTTCCAAGCGCCCCCTGGTCGACGAAGTGCGCTTCATGATCGTGCCCGACGACTCCACCGCCAAGGCCGCCCTCCAACGCGGCAACATCGACATCATCGAAGACGTCTCCAACAACGACGTCCCGGTCCTGCAGGCCACGCCCAACGTCAAGGTCGCCTATGCGCCCGTCATGAGCATGACCGCCCTGCTGCTGCAAACCAAAGACCCGCTCCTGTCCAACCCCAAGATGCGCCAGGCCCTGGCCCACGCCATCGACTACGAACAACTGGCCGCCGCCGTCACCGAAGGCCTGGCCAAGCCCAACAACTCCATCGTCCCCCTGGTCTCGCCCTACCACGACGCCGCCCAGAAAGAAGGCTGGAAATACGACGTCGCCCTGTCCCAGAAGCTGCTGAAGGAAGCCGGCTACAAGGGCCAGGAACTGGAGCTGATGACCACCAAGCGCTACCCCCAGTCCTACAACTCCGCCGTCATCATCCAGGCCATGCTGCAAGCCGCCGGCATCAACGCCAAGCTGTCCGTCGCCGAATGGGCCACCCAGCTCGACCGCTACAACGCCGGCACCTACCAGATGATGACCTTCCCCTACTCGGCCCGCCTGGACGCCGCCCTGAACTACGAAATGGTCACCGGCGAAAAAACCAAGCAACCCCGCAAGGTCTGGGACAACCCCGAGGCCCAGAAACTCCTGGACGCCGCCTCGGTAGACACCGACCACGCCAAGCGCCAGACATCCTTCGACCAGCTGCACAAACTGTTCCTGGCCGACGTCCCCAGCATCCCCCTCTACAACGGCCTGGACATCGGCGCCTACCGCGCCGACGTCAAGGGCTACACCCCCTGGGCCGTGAAAAAACCGCGCGCCTGGGAAGTAGAACGCGTAGCGAAGTAACTCAATGCAAAGAGGCCGCGAAAGCGGCCTCGTTGCATTGCAGGACAAGAATCTCCAACAGCGCGAAGCGCCACCGCCCCGCCGCAAGACACCGCGTAAGCTCGACAAGGCCGCCCGCGCGGCCGGCATCGAGCGGGCCCCGCAAGACCCGCCCCCCCCCACTCGGACGCGGAGCAAAACGCCAAGCAAACAACTCGCCCCAAAGCCCGTCAAGATACGGACAGTGGAGCCTGACGCGTCGGTGGCCTGCGGTGAGGGCGGGGCGTGTAGATGCGCCCGAGGGAATCTGAAGGAACCGCCGAAGGCGGTGACGAAGATGACGAAGGGAACGTCCGGAGCGAAGGCTCCGGACCGCAATCGTAGCCCCGCACACCGCAGGCCACCGACGCGTCAGGCGGCCCCAGCAGCACCCGCGCCGCCAGCAACCGCCGCAAAAACCACCTACAAAAAAACCCCCACCTACTTACCCACGATCTTGGTCTCCCAAGCCCGAGGCTTCCCTTCCCATACTGAAAACCCCTCGACCCGCTTATTAGTCGCCCAAGCATCCGCCCCGTTATAAAGCACCAAGAGCGGCGTCTGCTCAAGCATCAACGTATGCAGCTGGTCAAACAGCTTCTGCCGCTTGGCCGGATCCGACTCCAGAAAACTCTCGTCAATCAGCTTCTGCGCCTGAGGATCATCCCAAACCTTGCGCGGCTGCTTCGACTTGTCCCCCGCGAACTGCTCAAAGCTCAACGAAGGATCGATCCGCGACGAGAACGTGAACGAACTGATCTGGTATTTGCCCGTGTTGTAGCGATCCAGCTGCGTCGCCCACTCCAGCACCTCGATCTGCGCATTGATCCCCACCGACTGCATCATCGCCTGCGCGATCACCGCCACCTGGTAGCTCGGCACGTGCGCCCGCTTGTTCGCGTAGATGACGATCGGCTCGCCCTTGTAGCCCGCTTCCTTCAGCAGCTGCTGCGCGCGCGCCGGATCGTACTTGTAGGTGCGCTTCTCGGTTTCCTGGTAATAGGCCGAACCGGCATACACCGCCGAATTGTTCAGTTGCCCCAACCCCTCGGACGCCGCCGCCACCACCTGCGGAATATCCAGCGCCGCCGCGATCGCCTGGCGCAGCTTCACGTTCTTGAGCACCGGATCCTGCGTCTGGAACAGCAGCGTGTGCTTGGTCGCGTCGTGCGGGCTCATCACCGACACCGTCGGGCTCTTCTTCAGTTCAGCCACGTCCGTGATCGTGATCTGGCTCGCGTCGATCGCGCCCGACACCAGGCCGGCCTTGGCGGTCGAGGGGTCCGGCACCACCAGGAACTTGACCTCGTCGGCCAGCGGACGCTTGGCGCCCACATAGCCGTCCGGCTTGTCGCCGGCCGAGGGCGACACATAGTCCTTGAAGGCCGACAGCATCACGTATTCGCCGCGCTTCCATTCCTTGAACTGGTACGGGCCCGTGCCCACCGGCTTGTTCCACGACCCGTCGGCATTGACCGAGTCCTTGCTCAGGATGGCCGTCATGCCGCAATCGGTGCGCGCCAGCGAATCCAGGAACACCGCCGACTTGCGGTCGATCTTGATGATCACCGTCTGCGCGTCGGGCGCCGACACTTCGGTCACTTTCAGGCCGTTGCGGCCGTCGAAGTCGCTGCGGCAGCGCCAATCGGTCTTGGCGTCCATGTAGCGTTCCCAGCTCCAGATGACGTCGGCCGATGTCAGCGGGGCGCCGTTGTGGAACTTGACGCCCTCGCGCAGCTTGAAGGTGTAGGTCAGGCCGTCTTCGGACAGATCGACAGATTTGGCCAGCAGCGGCGCCACCGTGCCGTTCTCCCGGTAGCCGACCAGCCCTTCGACGATGTTCAACACCACGCCGTCGGTGGTGTTGTCCCGATTGACGCCCGGATTGGTCGAACGGATGTCGGCCGGCTGCGCGATCGTCAGGGTGGCGGCGTGGGCCGTGCCTGCGGCGGCCAGGGCCACGCTGAGCGCAAGCGCTCGGGAAACAGATTGGTGGTGCATTGCGGAAACTCCCCCGGGGCATACGGCGCCTGATTCATGACTATATTGGCGCCAAAAATAGCTGCTCATTATGAAGGTTCAACCTCCATCCGGCATCAGGGGTATCCCTGCAAATCGCATAGATCGGACACACAGAAATGACTTGCGGCGGCCCCTCGTCAGGATGGCCGCCGCAAAAGCCGGGCAAGGCGCCCGGAATCGCTCAGGAAATGTCCTGGCCGACGTGCTGGGCGATGATTTTCTGTAGCCGCTTGACGTCGCGCGCCTCCAGGGCCTCGACCATGTCGAAGTGCTCGCGGGCCGAGATCTCGATGCGCGAACGCGTCACCCATTCCTTGGCCGGCGCCGCCGGGCCCCGCGCCCGGGTTTCCAGGATCAGGGCCGCCAGTTCGCGGTTGGAGCACATGTCGTACATCCCGGCGTGGAACGCCAGGTTGACCTCGTACTGCTCCAGCAGCGTGCCGTCCTGCAAGAGCTTGGCGAACCGTTCGGCCAGCGTGCGCAAAGCGCGCACCTTGGCCGCGGTGACGTTGGGCATCAAGTCGGCGGCAGCACCGGTTTCCAGCAGCACGCGGATGTCGCGGATCTGCAAATGCTGGTCCGGATCCATGGTGTAGACGTGGTAGCCCCGGTTGGGGATGTGCGAAATCAGCCGCTTGGCGGCCAATTGGTCAAGCGCCCGCCGGACGTCCAGACGCTTGGCGTCGTAACGCTCCTGCAGGTCGATCTGTTTCAGCCACGCGCCGGGACCGTACACACCCGACTGAATATCATGGGCAATACGGTCAACCAGGCCCGGCTGTGTCGCCGCCGCTTTCGGCATGGGCCACTCCCGTGAATCAAATGCAAACCGCGTATTTTATGCATAAGTCCGCGCCAGGCCGGAACCCCCGCCCCGGCGCGGATCCGTCCCTTCAAGCCGTGGCCCGGGACGGTTCCTGCTGATCCAGGCGCCAGCGCAGGCGCACGCCGCCGGTATCGGTGGACTCCAGCGCGGGAATCGCCGACAGCAGGCTGCGGGTGTATTCCTCGCGCGGATGGTCGAATACCTCGTCGCGGGTGCCCTGCTCGACGATGCCGCCGTCCCGCATGACCACCACCCGGTCGGCCACCTGCTCGACCACGCCCAGGTCGTGGCTGATGAACAGGCAGGAAAAGCCGTGGCGCTCCTGCAGGTCGGCGAACAGGTCCAGCACCTGCGCCCGCACCGTGACATCCAGCGCGGACACCGGTTCGTCGGCGATGACGAACGCCGGCCGCCGCACCACCGCCCGGGCGATGGCCACGCGCTGGCGCTGGCCGCCGGACAATTCATGCGGAAAGCGCTTGGCGTATTCCGAGCCCAGGCCCACTTCGGCCAGCACCTCGTCGACGCGGCGGCGCTTGTCGGCCGACGGCATGTCGGTCAGCATGCGCAGGCCCTCGCCCACCAGCTCGCCGATGGTCATGCGCGGGTCCAGCGACGAATACGGATCCTGGAACACCATCTGGCAGTTCAGGCGGTAGTCGCGCCAGGCGGCAGAACGGCGGCTGACCGGCTGATTGCGGAACAGGATCTGGCCGGACGTGGGCGCCAACAGGCCCGCGATGGCGCGGCCAAGCGTGGTCTTGCCCGAGCCCGAGCCGCCCACCACCGCCACCACTTCGCGCGGCTTGACGTGCAGGTCGATGCCGCCGAGCGCGCGCTTGGCGCCGGTGCGCGAGAACAGGCGCTGGTGGCCGGCGTAGTCCACCACCAGGTTCTTGACCTCGACGATGGGCGCCTCCTGCGTCACGGGCCGGGCCGGCAGGCGGCGCGGCATCGCGTCCAGCAGCTTGCGGGTGTAGGGATGCTGCGGGCGTTCGAGGATGCCGGCGGTGGTGCCGGTTTCCAGGACCTTGCCGTGCTGCATCACCACCATACGCTCGGTGTAGCGCGCCACCATCGGCAGGTCGTGGCTGATCATCAGCACGGCCGTGTTGTGCTCGCGCGTCAAGTCCACCATCAGTTCCAGCACGTCGCGCTGCACCACCGCGTCCAGCGCGGTGGTGGGTTCGTCGGCGATCAGCAGCGCCGGCTCCAGCAACATGACCGAGGCCAGCATCATGCGCTGGCGCATGCCGCCCGAAAACTCGTGCGGCCAGGCCTCCATCGCGGCCTTCGGATCGCGGATGCCCACGCGGCGCAGCATTTCCAGAATGCGCTCGCGGCGCTGCGCGGTCGACAGGTCGCGGCGGTGCAGCTTCAGGCCTTCGTCCAGCTGGCGCCCGATGGGCATGGACGGGTTGAGCGAGGTCATGGGTTCCTGGAACACCATGCCGATGCGCGCGCCGCGCAGCTTGCGCAGTTCGGGCGCGCTGGCCTGCGTGACTTCCACGCCCTCGAAACGGATGGAGCCGCCCGCCACCACCAGCGGCGGCGGCGTCAGGCCCATGATGGCGCGCGCCGCCTGGGTCTTGCCGCTGCCGGACTCGCCGACGATGCCGACCATTTCGCCCGGCGCCACCTCGAAGGACACGCCGCCGACGATCTCGCGGCCGCCGCGGCCGACGGTCAGCGACAGATTCGATACGGTTACCAGTGCGCTCATTGCACGCCCCTCATGCGGGGATCGAAGCGGTCTCGCACCGCGTCGCCCAGCAGGTTGATCCCCAGCAGCGCGAGCGCGATGGCCAAGCCGGGAAGAATGGAAAGATAGGAAGCCTGCGCCATGAACGGCCGGGCGGCGGCCAGCATGTTGCCCCAGGTCGGGGCGGGCGGCGGCACGCCCAGGCCCAGGAACGACAGCGCGCTTTCGGCCAGGATGACCCAGCCGAACATCGACGTGGCCAACACGGTCAGCGGCGCCACGCAGTTGGGCAGCACGTGGCGGAACATGGTGTAGAGCTCGGAATTGCCCAGCACGCGGGACGATTCGATGAACTCTTTTTCCCGCAGCGACAGCACCGTGCCGCGCACAATGCGAGTCACCGACGGCGTGTAGGCCAAACCCAGCGCCAGGATGATGCCGTACTTGTTGGCGCCCACCACGGCCAGAAGGCCCAGCGCCAGCAGCAGGCCCGGAAAGGCCAGCAAAGCGTTGTTGAAGGCCATGATGACGCGGTCGGTCCAGCCGCGCACGAAACCGGTCAGGGTGCCAATGGCCGTACCCGCCACGATGGCGAAGCTGACGGTCAGGAAGCTGATCCAGACGCTGCTGGATGCGCCGGCCAACAGGCGCGACAGCTCGTCGCGGCCGAATTCGTCGGTGCCCAGCAGGAAGTCGCCGCCCGGCGGCTTGAGCCGGGCCACGAAGTTGATCTTCAGCGGATCGTGGGGCGTCCAGACGGCGCCCATGATCGCCGCGACGATCATCGCCGCCACGATCACGCCGCCTATCAGCGCGTTAGCTGCAATTCGCTTTTTCATTCGGCGGTCACTCTTGGGTCGAAGATGGGATAGCAAAGGTCGATCAGCAGGTTCACGATCACGTAGACCACGCCGACGAACAGCAGGCAGCCCTGGATGACGGGGTAGTCGCGGGCGAAGATCGAATCCACCAGCAGCCGGCCCAGGCCGGGAATGGTGAATACGGTTTCGACCACGGCGATGCCGCCCAGCAGGTTGCCCAGCACCAGGCCGATCAGCGTCCAGGTCGGGCCGAAGGCGTTGCGGAAAGCATGGCGCATCAGCACCGCCGATTCGGACAGGCCCTTGGCGCGCGCGTGGGTGATGTAGTCCAGCCGCAGCACTTCCAGGGTGCTGGCGCGCGCCATGCGCATCAGCACGCCGATCTCGTGCAGGAACAGCGTCAGGATCGGCATGGCCAGGTACAGCAGACCGGCCTTCCAGTCTTCGCCAATGGACACATAGCCCACCACGGGCAGCCATTGCAGCTTCAAGCCGAAGAAGATCAGCAGCAGCAGGCCAAGCCAGAAGGTGGGAATGGACACCAGCAAGGTGGCGGTGCCGACCAGGATCAGGTCGGGCGCCTTGTTCTGCTTCCAGGCGGCGATCATGCCCGCGGGCACGGCCACCATGGCCGCGAACAGCACGGCCACCAGCACCACGCGGCCGCTGATCAGGAAGCGGTCCCACACCAGCGGCAGCACGGGCTGGCCGGTGTTGATGGACGAACCCAGGTCGCCGTGCAGCATGTTGCCGAACCAGATACCGAACTGGGTGGACCAGCTCTGGTCCAGGCCCAGGCGGGCGCGCAGGTCGGCCAGCGCGGCCGGCGTGGCCAGGTCGCCCAGCAGCAATTGCGCCGGGTCGCCCGGGATGAGACGGATCATGACGAATACCGCCACCGCCACGATCAGCAGCGTGGGGATGGCCATGACGATACGGGATAGCGCGAAACGCAGCATGGCCCTCTCCTAGTGCGGCTGGCAGGCGCTTGCGCGCCCGCCGCCCATCTTGTATCCGGTGTTATTCATTTCGCAGCTTGCGCAGTTCGGCGGCCAGGAAGTCCTGCACTTGGCCGACGCATTTCAGGCCGTCGTGCGGCACGTTGTCGACCACGTCCAGCACGGCCTTGACGCCGGCGGCCTCGAACGAACGGCGCAGCGATTCCAGGCGCTCGGGGCGGGTGGAACCAGCCGAGTTGGCCCCGGGCATGAAGAACTTGCCGCCTTCGCGGTGGGTGATTTCCCAGGTTTCCAGGTCGGCCTTGCCGACGATCATGTGCACGGCGACCTGGCGCAGGGCGTCCACGTCCACGGCCTTGCCGAAGCGGGCTTCGGCATCGCGCACGCCGACCCACCAGTCCTGGCTCGGGTCCAGCAGCGTGACCGAGCCGGGCGCACCGATGGACACGGCCCACAGGGTTTCGGGGTGCAGCAGGGCGTAACGGTTCACGAACTGGCCGCCGCCGGAGTAGCCGAACAAGGCGAAGCGCGAGAAGTCGCAGCCGAATTTCTCGCCGACTTCGGCGACCATGTCCTGCAGGATGTGGTCGTAGCGGATGTCGCCTTCGCGCAGTTGCTTGAAGCCGTCGCGGTTGCCGTCGCCCAAGGGGCTCACGGGGAACAGCGGGCACAGCACGATGCAGTCGTTCCAGCGGGCGAATTCGGCGAAGGCGTCGCGGTATTCGACGAAGGCGCGGCCGGTGCCGTGCATGATCACCACCAGTTGCATCGGGTGCCTGGCCTGGTCGATGTGCGGGGGCACGTACATGCAGTACGAGAAGCGCGGGTCGACGCGGGCGGAGAAGACGGTGCTGTGGCCGAGGTCGTAGATGGCGCGGGCGCGGGCGGCTTCGGGGGTGAGGGCGGGTGCTGCGGTGGGCATTGCGGTTCCTTGAATCCTGGGAGGCTGAGGTCCCTAGGGGTGCTGGCGGTAGGTGTTTGTTTGCATAAATTGGCGCCAATTTTAGGAG
>NZ_LZZT01000049.1 GCF_014170305.1 Achromobacter sp. UMC71 | reverse complement strand
CTCTACTTCCCCCGCGCCAAAGCCTGGATAGACCTCCCCCCTCCATAACGAAAGGAAGACAAAGCGCAGCAAGCCGCAAAGAGAAGCAAGCCGCAAAGAGAAGCAAGCCGCAAAGAGAAGCAAGCCGCAAAGAGAAGCAAGCCGCAAAGAGAATCAAGGCAAAGCGAAGCGAGCCAAAAGGACAAGCAAAGCGACGTCCTCTCTCCCTCCCCCTAGGGGGGAGGGCCGGGGAGGGGGCCCCCCTACAGCCCCAAGGGGGCCCGCCAATCAAGATTCCAGCGAGCGAGCAACGCGAAGCTCTGCTAGAATCTTGATTGGCGGGCCCCTTCGCATGGTTCGACGGTGAACCTGGTCAGGTCGGGAACGAAGCAGCCATAGTCGTTTAGGGTCAGTGCCGGAGTAAGGCTCGCCAACCGGTTTCTCAAAGGGGACGGGGTTGTTTTCCAAGGGGGATTCCCCGGAAGATGATTCCGTCCCCTTTGCATTTCACGCCGGCCATCGCTTAGGCTCTTGCAAAGGCTCTACAATCCCGCCATGACTTATCTGGTACTGGCCCGCAAGTGGCGGCCGCGATCGTTCGATACCCTCGTGGGACAGGATCACGTGGTGCGCGCGCTGACGCACGCGCTCGATACCCAGCGCCTGCACCATGCCTGGCTGTTCACGGGCACCCGCGGCGTGGGCAAGACCACGCTGTCGCGCATCCTGGCCAAATCCCTCAACTGCGAAACCGGCATCACCTCCAAGCCTTGCGGCGTCTGCCGCGCTTGTACCGAGATCGATGCCGGGCGTTTCGTCGACTACCTCGAGCTTGACGCGGCCTCCAACCGCGGCGTCGAGGAAATGACCCAGCTGCTGGAGCAGGCCGTCTACGCGCCGGGCGCGGGCCGCTTCAAGGTCTACATGATCGACGAAGTGCACATGCTGACCGGGCACGCGTTCAACGCGATGCTCAAGACGCTGGAAGAGCCGCCGCCGCACGTCAAATTCATTCTTGCCACCACCGATCCGCAGAAGATCCCGGTCACGGTGCTGTCGCGCTGCCTGCAATTCAACCTGAAGCAGATGCCGGCCGACTCCATCGTGGGCCACCTGCAGGCGGTGCTGGGCGAAGAACAGGTCGGTTTTGAAGTGCCCGCCTTGCGCCTGATCGGCCAGGCCGCCTCGGGTTCCATGCGCGATGCGCTGTCCCTCACCGACCAGGCCATCGCCTACAGCGCCGGCAACCTGACCGAGGACGCCGTGCGCGGCATGCTCGGCACGATCGACCAACGCCATCTGGTGCGCCTCCTGGACGCGCTGGCCGCCGGCGATGCCAAGAGCGTGCTGGCCGTGGCCGATGAACTGGCCATTCGCGGCCTGTCCTACGCCGGCGCGCTGGCCGACCTGGCCGTGCTGCTGTCGCGCGTGGCCATCGAGCAGCGTGTGTCCGGCGTGATGCCCGCCGAAGACCCCCTGGCGGCCGACATCGCCCGCCTGGCGCAAACCTTGCACCCCGACGCCGTGCAGCTGTTCTATTCCGTGGCGGTGCATAGCCGCGGTGAATTGACGCTGGCGCCGGACGAATATGCCGGCTTCATCATGGCTTGCCTGCGCATGCTGGCGCTCAACGGCGACGCCGGTCCGCAAACGGCGCTCGAGGCGCCCGCCGCGCCCGCCCGCCAGACGGCCGAAACCGCCGCTGCCGCCGCGCAGCCGTCGCAAGCGCCAGCGCCGGCCGCCGCTACCCCGGCGGTGTCCGCACCCCTGGCGCCTGCCGCTGCGGCGCCCGTGGCGCAAGCTCCAGTTGCTCCAACCCCGGTGGCTTCCGCTCCCGCGCCTCAAGCTGCTGTTGCGCAAGCCGCAGTCGCCCAAGCGCCTGTCGCCGCGCCGGCACCGGCCCAGGCTGCCACGGCGTCTGTCGCCAACGCCGCCCCGGCAGCCAACACCGCCGCTCCTGCGGCAACGGCTGCCGTAGCACCTTCCGTGCCGCCTGCTCCGGTCGTCGTGACGGCACCGGCCGCGCCGCAAACCGCTGCCGCGCAGACGGCTTCCGCGGGCGTGCCGCCTTGGGAAGAACTGCCCGCAGGCGACGCAGCGGGATCCGCCGCGGAACCCGCGTCCGTTGAACAATCATCAGGCGCGATGCTTGCCTCGGCCACTCCCGCGGCAGCGATCACCGCGGGGTCGGCCGCTGCGGGGGCGCCCGCCGCGGGATCGCCCGCCGCGGGATCGCCTGCCGCGGGATCGCCCGCCGCGGGATCGCCTGCCGCAGGATCGCCTGCCGCGGGATCGCCCGCCGCAGGATCGCCTGCCGCCGCTCCCGCCCCCGCCAAATCCGCGCCGCTCGCCGTGACGCCCGCGGCGGCTGCCGTGGCGCCGGCCGCGGACGACGGCGACGGCCCGCCGTCCTGGGTCGACGAAGAAATTCCCTTTGAAGCCGAAGGCGGTTTCGCACCCGATGGCGGCTTCACGTCGGATCCCGACGACGACTTCGAAACGCTGGCCAGCGCGCCGTCGGCCGCTCCCGTGCCGGCGCCCGCGCCAGCCCGCCGCGAAGGCGCCGCGCCGGCCCGCAAGCGCCAGTCGCGCGCCCGTATCGGCGACATGACCTCCGCCGCGTGGCCCGAGCTGGCCGCGCGTCTGCCGGTGACCGGCCTGGCCGCCGAACTGGCCCGCCAAAGCGAATGGGCCGGCGTGCAGGGCGATGCCGTCATCCTGCGCGTGGCGGTCAGGACGCTGGCTGAAAGCGAAAGCCGCGTGCGCCTGCAGACCGTGCTGTGCGAACATTTCGGCCAGGGCATCCGCCTGGACGTGGACGTGGGCGCCGTTGGCGAAGCCACGGCCCACGCTGTGGCCCAGGCCGAGCGCGCGGCGCGCCAGCAGGCCGCCGAAGACGCGGTCGCCGTCGACCCGTTCGTGCAGGCGCTGCTGTCCGATTTCGGCGGTTATGTCGTGGCCGGCTCGATCCGCCACGTCGATCCGCCTTCCGCCGCCGCCTGAGGCGCCGGCAAATCCCCTTATTCCCCTCGTTCAAGGAAGCTCGATCATGATGAAAGGACAACTGGCCGGCCTGATGCGCCAGGCGCAGCAGATGCAGGAAAACATGAAGAAGGCGCAAGACGCGCTGGCTGAAATCCAGGTCGAAGGCGCCGCTGGCGGCGGCCTGGTCAAGGTCACCATGTCCTGCCGCCATGACGTCAAGCGCGTGGAAATCGATCCCTCGCTGCTGGCCGACGATAAGGACATGCTCGAAGACCTGGTTGCCGCCGCGTTCAACGACGCGCTGCGCAAGGCCGAAACCACCTCCCAGGAAAAGATGGCGTCGGTCACCGCCGGCATGCCGCTGCCCCCGGGCATGAAGCTGCCGTTCTGATCGAACGCTCCGGCCGCCGCCGCGTTTTGCGGCGCGGTTATTGCCGCCCGCAAGATTGCACCGCGCCATGGATCCACTACTGCCCGAACCCGAACCGCTCGTCTCGTTGATCGAGGCCCTGCGGCGCCTGCCCGGCGTGGGCGTGCGCTCCGCCCGGCGCATGGCCTATCACCTGCTGCAGCACGACCTCCAGGGGGCCGACATGCTGGGGCGGGCGCTGGCGGGCGCGGTGCGCGACCTGCGCCACTGCTCGCGTTGCAACGGCTTCGCCGAAGACGATGTGTGCGCCACCTGCGCCAACCCCAAGCGCGATCCTTCCCTGCTGTGCATCGTCGAGACGCCAGCCGACCAGAACATGATCGAGTCCAGCCACGGCTACCGTGGCCTGTACTACGTGCTGATGGGGCGGGTGGCGCCGCTGGAGGGCATCGGGCCGCGCGAACTGGATTTCGACCGCGTCATCCGCCGCGCGACCGACGGGGTGGTGCAAGAGGTCATCCTGGCCACCAACTTCACCGCCGAAGGCGAGACCACCGCGCATTTCCTGGGTGAAGCCCTGGGCGAGCGCGGCTTGCGGGTCACGCGCCTGGCGCGCGGCGTGCCCGCGGGCAGCGAGCTCGAATACGTCGACGCCGGCACCATCGCCTGGGCGCTGATGGAACGCAAGACCACCTGACTTCCCGTTCGGCGCCGGCCGCGCGGTTTTTCCGTCGTCCATGGGGCGAGCATCGGCCTTGGGCGCGCCGGACCGGAAAGGGTATTCTGTATCGCTCGCAAAATCGACCCGCGGCGCACGTACGGCGCGGGCATCCACGAGGAAGACAAGCCACATGTCAGCCCTGACCGGCCTGAAGGTCCTGGAACTCGGCACGCTCATCGCCGGCCCGTTCGCCGCGCGCATCTTCGGCGAATTCGGCGCCGACGTCATCAAGGTGGAAACGCCGCATGGCCCCGACGGCACGGGCGGGGGCGACCCCATCCGCAGCTGGCGCCACCTGCACGAAGGCAATTCGCTGTGGTGGACGGTGCAGGCCCGCAACAAGCAGTCCATTGCGCTCAACCTGAAGCACCCCGAGGCGCGCGAGATCGCTCGCAAGCTGGCGCTGGATGCCGACGTGGTGGTCGAGAACTATCGCCCCGGCGTGCTGGAAAAGTGGGGCCTGGGCTATGAACAACTGCGCGCCATCAATCCCGCGCTGATCATGGTGCGCCTGTCCGGCTACGGCCAGACCGGGCCGATGAAGGACCAGCCGGGCTTCGGCGCCATCGGCGAATCCATGGGCGGCCTGCGCTACGTGTCGGGCCATCCCGACCGGCCGCCGCTGCGGGTCGGCATCTCGATCGGCGATTCCATTGCCGCGCTGCATGGCGTGATCGGCGCGATGATGGCGCTGCGGCACCGCGACGCCACCGGCGGCCGTTGGAATGGCCAGACCGGAGAGGCCTGCCGCGCGGGCCAGGGCCAGATGGTCGACGTCGCGCTGTACGAAGCCGTCTTCAACATGATGGAAAGCCTGGTGCCCGAATACGACGTGGCCGGCGTGGTGCGCGAACGCACCGGCGGCGCGTTGCCCGGCATCGTGCCGTCCAACACCTACACCACGCGAGACGGCCAGAACGTCGTCATCGCCGGCAACGGCGACGCGATCTTCCATCGGTTGATGCTGGCCATCGGCCGCGATGATCTGGCCTCGGACCCGGACCTGGTGCGCAACGACGGCCGCGCCCGGCGCGTGGAGGAGATCGACGGCGCCATCCAGCAATGGTGTGGCGGCCGCGATATTGACGAAGCGCTGAACACCCTGAAAGCGGCCGACGTGCCGGTGGGCAAGATCTACAGCGTGGCCGACATGTTCGCCGACCCGCAGTTCCTGGCGCGGCGCATGATCGAGCAGCACCGCTTCGCCGACGGCCGTCCGGTCAAGCTGCCGGCGGTGGTGCCCAAGCTTTCGGAAACCCCCGGCGGCACCCGCTGGATCGGCCCTGCATTAGGGGAACATACCGAGGAAGTCCTGAAATCGCTGGGGTATGATTCAGCGGCTATCGACAAGCTGGCGCAGACTGGCGCTATCGGTAGACCCGATACCAAGGAGACAACACATGTCAGTCACACGCCGTGAACTGCTCAAGATGGCTGGCGCCGCCGGCGTCATGGGCATGGCCCCCGCCATCGTGCGCGCGCAGAAGCTTGAGAAGACCAAGGTCCAGATCGCCGTGGGCGGCAAGCCCCTGATCTATTACCTCCCGTTGTCCATCGCCGAGGCCCGCGGCTACTTCAAGGACGAAGGCCTGGACGTGTCAATCGCCGACTTCGCCGGTGGTTCCAAGGCCCTGCAGGCCGTGGTGGGCGGTAGCGCCGATGTCGTGTCGGGTGCCTTCGAACACACGCTGGCGATGCAATCCAAGGGGCAGTTCTACCGCGCCTTCGTGTTGCAGGGCCGCGCGCCGATGATCGGCGTGGGCGTGTCCAAGAAGAACATGCCCAACTACAAGGGCCCGGCCGACCTCAAGGGCAAGAAGATCGGCGTGACCGCGCCGGGTTCGTCCACCAACATGGTGGTCAGCTTCTTCCTGGCCAAGCACGGCCTGAAGGCTTCGGACGTATCCATCATCGGCGTGGGCGCCGGCGCCGGCGCGGTGACCGCGCTGCGCAGCGGCCAGATCGACGCCATCTCCAACACCGACCCCGTGGTGTCGATGCTGGAAATGCCGGGCGACATCCAGATCATCGTCGACACCCGCACCCTCAAGGACACGCAGGACATCTTCGGCGGCAATATGCCGGCCGGCTGCCTGTATGCGCCGCAAGCGTTCATCGACGCCAACCCGAACACCACCCAGGCGCTGACCAACGCGCTGGTGCGCGCCGACAAATGGATCCAGAAGGCCGGTCCCGACGAGATCGCCAAGGTCGTTCCCGAGACCTACCTGCTGGGCGATCCGGCCGTCTACAAGGCCGCCATCGGCAAGAGCCTGGAAGGCCTGTCGCCCGACGGCCTGATCCCCGAAGACGGCGCCGCCACGGCGCTCAAGGCCCTGGCCGCCTACCAGGCGGACTTCGACGGCGCCAAGATCGACGCCTCCAAGGTCTGGACCAACGACTTCGCGCGCCGCGCCAACGAGAAATACCCCAATGGCTGAAGCCGCGCTTTCGCTGGAAAACATCAGCTGCACCTTTGTCTCCCGCGACGACCGCTCGCAGCGCTACACCGCCGTCAGCGACACCACCCTGGCCATCGCGCCGGGTGAGTTCGTGTCGGTGGTGGGCCCGACGGGCTGCGGCAAGTCCACCCTGCTCAACGTCAGCGCCGGCCTGCTCGCGCCGTCGTCGGGGCGGGTGTTGGTGTTCGGCCAGCCCTTGTCCGGCATCAACTCGCGCGCGGGCTACATGTTCCAGGGCGAAGCGCTGCTGCCCTGGCGCAGCGCGCTGGACAACGTGGTGGCCGGGTTGGATTTTGCGGGCGTGCCGCGCCCCGAGGCCCTGGAGCGCGGCCGCGAATGGATGCGCCGCGTGGGCCTGGGCGGCTTCGAAGGCCGTTACCCGCACCAGATGTCGGGCGGCATGCGCAAGCGCGCCATGCTGGCGCAGACCCTGATCCGCGACCCCGACATCATCCTGATGGACGAACCGTTTTCCGCGCTCGACATCCAGACGCGCCAGCTGATGGAAAACGAGGTGCTCGACCTGTGGATGGCCAAGCGCAAGGCAGTGCTGTTCATTACGCACGACCTGGACGAGGCCATCGCCATGAGCGACCGCGTCGTGGTGCTGTCGGCCGGGCCGGGCACGCATCCCATCGGCGAATTTGCGATCGATCTGCCGCGCCCGCGTGACGTGGCCGAGGTGCGCAACAACCCGCGCTTCATCGAGCTGCATGCCGCTATTTGGGCCGTGCTGCGCGAAGAAGTGCTCAAGGGCTATGCCCAACAGAAGCGGGCCTGACCATGTCCAAGTCGTTCAAACCCGGTTCCGTCAGCCTGCGTTTCTGGCAGTTGCTGTTGCTGGTCGTCATCCTGGGCGTCTGGCATTTCGCCTCGCGCGATACCAAGGTGGCCTTCTTCTTCGGCGAGCCCCTGAAGGTCTGGGGCCGCATCTGGGCCTGGTTCGTCACCAACGCCGACATCTACACCCACCTATGGGTCACGCTCACCGAAACCGTGCTGGCGTTCTTCATCGGCACCATCGCGGGCCTGGGCTTCGGCCTCTGGCTGGGCCTGTCGCCGCGCGCCAGCGCCATCCTGGATCCCTACATCAAAGCGGCCAACTCGATGCCGCGCGTGATCCTGGCGCCGATTTTCGGCATGTGGTTCGGGCTGGGCATCTGGTCCAAGGTCGCGCTGGCGGTCACGCTGGTGTTCTTCATCGTATTTTTCAACGTCTACCAGGGCGTGCGTGAAGTCAGCCCGACCCTGCTGGACAATGCCCGCATGCTGGGCGCGCGCCAGCGCCAGTTGCTGCGCCACGTCTATTTGCCGTCGGCCACCAGCTGGGTGTTTTCCAGTCTGCACACCTCGGTCGGCCTGGCCTTCGTGGGCGCGGTGGTGGGGGAATACCTGGGCTCGGCCAGCGGCGTGGGCTACCTGATCCTGCAGGCTGAAGGCACGTTCGACGTCAACACCGTGTTCGCTGGCATCGTGGTCCTGACGGCATTCGCGCTGGTGCTGGACTACCTGGTCGGTATCGGCGAAAAACGGCTGATGAAGTGGCAGCCCAAGTCGGGCGAAACCGAAAAGCTCTGAGGTTGTGCGCGTAGCATGTCTATGAAAAGCCCGGCTCGCGCCGGGCTTTTTCATGCGGCATCGCCAGAAGGCGACCCGCTGCTTCCGTGCTGGCAGGCCTCAGGCCTGCAGCGCGCGCTGGCTGCGCAGCCACACCGTCAGGCTGTCAAACGCATCCTGCGCGCCTTGCAGCGCACGCGTCTCCTGGCCCTGGGCCGCGCTGTCCAGGTGCAGCAGAAACCCTTTCCACAGCGCACCGGTCTCGTCGCCATACCCGCGCAGGTAGCCCAGCGGCAGGGGCGGGGTGACGTCTTCCAGCCGCTTGGCCAGGAAGCGTCCGCCCAATTGCGAGCCTTCCACCACGTAGGCCACGCCCAGCGCATAGGCGTCGGCCTGGTCCGGCTCGGGCGCATCGGCGCAATGCGCCACCGGGCCGGCATCGCCCGCCGCCTGCAGGTCGGCGCGGATCAGGGCGCTCTTGCCGGCGCGGGCAGGGGCTTGCAATGCGGCCGGCCATTCCAGCCGCCACAGGCGTTGTTCGACCGGTTCCAGCCAGCCTAGCAGGGCCCGCAGGTAGTTCAGGTAATGGGCGCGGCTGACGTCGCCGTCGGCCAGCGCCAGGCCCTGGTCCAGGGCTTCGTGGCGTTCGCGGGTACCGTCCCGCAGGACCTGGTGCACGGGGGAAATCATGCAAGACTCCTTTGCGTTGTCAACAGGACGCCACGGTGGTAGGCAGGTGCAACGACCAGCATTGCGGCTGCCGTTCCAGGCGCCAGCCCGAGGCGGTGGCCAGTTGCTCGATCTCGCTCACGTCGAACAGGGGCGGCGCGTCGGGCGCTTGCGCCGGCAACGAAAAATGCGCGTGCCAGACATGCGCATCGGCGGCGTCCAGCGTCAGCTCGGCGCCTTCGGGCAGCCAGGGCAGCATGCCCAGCACCCAGGCCATCAACAGATAGCGCGACGTGAACGCGGGCAGGTCGACCGCGGCGGCCTCGTCGGGCCAGCGGACCTGGCGCTTGGACCACATCAACTGCGAAAACAGCAGCTTGCGGCATTGCCGCAGCAGCGTCTCGACCGGCAGCACGGCGCCATTGTCGTTCAGCCACTGATCCAGGTCCCGCAGCACCGCGACGCTGTCTTCCAGCATGTGGTTCAGGTCACTGGCCAGGCGTTGGCTGCGTTGCTGCACGGCGTCGGCATCGGCGCCTTCCGGCACCTGGCGCAGCATGGCTGCGGCCAGGGTGGCGTTGGAAAGCGGCGCAAGCGCTTCGTGCCGCAGCACGGGGAAAATCTGGGCCAGCACCTTGAACCGCACGCCTTGCGCGGCCAGGGCCAAGGGGCCAGGGGCGGTGTGCATCGACCGCCTCAGTCCGGCTGCCGCAACACGGTCAGCAGCGCGTCGGGATCGGCGGGTTTTTCGATCCAGCCGTCGAACAGGCTGGCCGCGTCTTCATGGCGCGCGTGGCGCGCCAGGCCGCTCAGGGCGTAGATGCGGGTCGGGGTGGCGCGTGCGCGCAGTTTGCGGGCCAGTTCGTAGCCGTCCATGTCGGGCAGCAGGATATCCACCAGCACCGCCTGCGGGTCAAAGGCCGCGGCTTGCGCCAGGGCGTCTTCGCCGTTGATGGCGCAACGCGTTTCCAGTCCGGACAGGGCCAGGAATTCGGCCAGCAGCTCCGAGCCCATTTCGTTGTCGTCGACCAGCAGGACGCGTAGCGAGCGCGCTTCGTTCAAGTGTTGTCTCCAGAATTCGGGGAAGAGGGGGGCGGCGCATCCACGCCGCGGGGCAGGATAACAGTGAAACTGACCAGGCCGTCGCGGCACGACACGGCAATCTGGCCGTTGTGGTCGCGAACCACCTGTTCCGCAATATACAGCCCGAGTCCCAGGCCGTTGCGATTGCGCGAGTGCCCCACGGATTCTGGCTTGAACGGCGAGAACAGATGCGCCATGACGTCGTCGGGAATCGGCGCGCCATGGTTGGTCACCGCCAGTTCGATGTCGTCGCCGTCCTGGCGGGCCGTTACGTGGATCGGCATGCGCGGCGCGCCGTGCTGGCGGGCGTTGCTCATCAGGTTGGTGACGACCTGGGCAATGCGGTCGGTATCGGCCATCAGGGTCAGGCCGGCTTGCACATCGGGTTCGATGCGCAGGCCGGGATAGGCCTGGCGCTTTTCCTCGATCAATCCGGTCAGCAGTTCAGACAGCCGGCATTCGCGCTTTTCGATGCCCAGGCCCATGCCGCCCTGCAAGCGGGACAGGTCCAGCACCTGCGAGATCAGGCGCTGCATCCGGCCGCTGGAATAGCGGATGCGTTCGCCCATGCGGGCGCCGGAATCCGTTTTCGACAGCAGGGTCGCGGCCATGGAAATGGACTGCAGCGGATCGCGCAGGTCGTGGCCCAGCATCGCCAGCAACGCCGTGCGGGCCCGGTCCACGTCGGCGGCGCGGCTGGTGGCGATATGCGAGAGCTCGTCGCGCAGGTTGTCGGCCGCTTCCAGCTCGGCGGGCAGCCATGGCGAGCTGGTGTCGCGCGTCACTTCGCGCCAGGCGTCGAACGAGCCGCGCGGGGTCAGGCGCGGGCCCAGGCTGCCCACTGCGTATTGTTTCTCGGGCTTGCCGCCCCACACCACGGTTTCGATCTGCTCCTTGCGCAGCCAGATCAGCCAGCCGTTGTTCATGGGGTCGAACTTGCAGGCCAGCAGGCCCGCATAGGGCACCAGGTCGGTCTGCAACCCGGGGTAGTCGCGCGCGATGTTGTTCGTGTGCACCAAGCGCTGGCCGCTCTGGTCCAGCGCGCACAGGATGCCGGCCAGTTCACCGCGCGGCGCGATGCCGCCGAACACCGTCACGCTGTTGCCCCACAGGCATAGCGCCGCGTCGTTGGGGATCAGCGAGGCCGGCGTGTCCGGGCCGCCGGACAGGGCCAGGTGCATGTTTTCGGAATCGGACGCGCGCTCGGCAAGCCGGCTGACCAGGGCGGCGCTCTGGCGCGTCTGTTCGGCGCGCAGATTGCCTTCGATGTTGGCCAGCGCGGCCGACAGCACTTGCGCCAGCGCTTCGCAGGCCAGGCGCGCCGGGTAGGGAATGTGGCGCGGCGAATGATGATGGCAGGCGATCATGCCCCACAGCTTGCCGCCGATCACCAGCGACAGGCTCATCGAGGCCCGCACGCCCATGTTCGCCATGTATTCCAGGTGGATCGGCGAGACGCTGCGCAGCACCGAAAAACTCATGTCCAGCGGCTGCTCGCCCTGGCCATGCGAGCCCAGCACGCGCACCGGCTGGTATTGCGCGTCGGCGATCTGGCGCAGCGTGTTCACGGTATAGAGGCGGCGCGCCTGGGCGGGGATGTCGCCGGCCGGATAACGGCGCTCGGCCCAGTCTTCCAGGGTGGCGTCGCCGCGCCGTTCGGCCACGATCTCGCCGCTGTCGTCGGGGTGGAAGCGGTAGGCCATGACGCGGTCGAAACCGGTGGCGCGCTGCACTTCCTGGAGGGTGCGCTCCAGCAGGCTGGCGATGTCGCGCTGCAGGCGGATGCGTTCGATGCCGCGATAGATCCGCGCGGGCTCGGCCATGCCAGCGTCGTCGCCGCGGCGTTCCAGCTCGATCAGCGTCAGGCCGTTGGCGTTGCGGTGCGCGATGACGTCGTAGGTGTGTCCGTCCAGCGCCAGGGTCAGCGGGTCGAAGACCGGATCGGCGCTATCGAGCCAGATGGACAGGTAGTGCTCCAGGCCGGGGGGCAGCGAACCCGGTTCGCAGCGGATACCCAGCGCCAGCGGCACGCCCAGCACCCGTGGCGCGTTCTCGCTGGCGTAGCGCAGCGCGCCGTCGGGGGCGAACGCGAGCAACGCGCCCAGGGGCTGAATGGCGCCCGGTACGTGGATCGGTTCGCTGTCGCAGTTCGCGAGCGTGACAGGCGGGAGGGACTGGGTAGGCGCATTCATTCTAGGCTTGTCCTGGAGGTGCGCAGTGTGCTGTCATTATGTCAAAATTCTTGCGAATGTGTGCATTTGCAGCGCCCGGGATTTTGGACCTGGTCTCTTTGGCGCAAACCGGTTTTAAGCCCCTACGGAGTTCTCATGGCGCGTCTTCCCTACGCCGATCTGTCTCATCCTGAAGCGCGTCCCCTGGTCGATCGCATCGTCGCCGAACGCGGCAGCGTGTTGCACCTGTACCAGATGCTGCTGCACAGCCCGGCCGTGGCCGGCGGCTGGCTCAACTACCTGACCTCGATCCGCCAGCTTTCCACGCTGCCAGGCGATCTTCGCGAACTTGTGATCATGCGGGTCGCGGGTATCAATGGCGCGCCCTACGAGGCCGACCAGCATGCCCCGATCGCCCTGAAAGAGGGCGTGTCGCAGGCGCAACTGGATGCCTTGCCCGACTGGGAAGCGTCCACGCTCTTCAGCGAGCGGGAACGCGCGGTGCTGGCCTATACCGACGCCATGACGCGCCAGGTGCAGGTGCCGGGGCCGGTGTTCCAGGCAGCGCGCGCCGCGATGGGGTCGGACAAGCTGACCGTCGAGCTGACGGCGACGGTCGCGGCCTACAACATGGTGTCGCGCTTCCTGGAAGCGCTGCAGGTGCACTCGCACGACCACCGTTGATTGCGTCGGGGCCGTCATCGGCCAGGCTGGCCGCGGCCCCGCGGGCGGTCACCCCGACGACGCACAACTGGCTGGCGGCGCGCCGCCAGCCAGTTGTGCCCGCGTTCAGCCGCGCTGCGCCTCGATCAGCGCGTCCAGCTTGATGGCGTCGGCGACAAACGCGCGGATGCCTTCGGACAGCTTGTCGCTGGCCATTGCGTCGTCGTTCAACTGGGTGCGGAAGGCCACTTCGCCGGAAGCGATACGGGCGATGTCACCCGTTACCGCGTCGGCGCGCAGTTGCGCGGGCGCGTCGCCTTCGGTGTTGGCCAGCTGCGTCAGCAGCTCGGGGCTGATGGTCAGCAGGTCGCAGCCCGACAGCGCCAGGATCTGGCCCACGTTGCGAAAGCTCGCACCCATGATCTCGGTGGCGATGCCAAAGCGCTTGTAGTACTGGTAGATGCGGGTCACGGACTGCACGCCCGGATCGCGCGCGCCGGCGTGGTCGGCTTCGACCCAGGCGGCGCCGGCGGCCTTCTTGTGCCAGTCGTAGATGCGGCCCACGAAAGGCGAGATCAACTGCACATTGGCGTCGGCGCAGGCCACGGCCTGCGGCAGCGAGAACAGCAGGGTCAGGTTGCAGCGCACGCCCTCGGCCTGCAGCGCGCGGGCGGCCTGGATGCCTTCCCAGGTGGACGCGATCTTGATCAGCACCCGTTCGCGCGGCACGCCGGCGGCCTCGTACAGGGCGATCAGGCCCCGGGCGCGCTCGATGGTGGCGCGGGTGTCGAACGACAGGCGGGCGTCGACTTCGGTCGAGACCCGGCCGGGCACGATATTCAGGATGGCGCGGCCGAAGGCGACCAGCAGGCGGTCCATCAATTCTGGGGTGGGGGCGCCGCGATGATCGCGGGCGGTCTTTTCCAGCAGCGGGCGGTAGGCCTCTTGCTGGACGGCCTTGAGAATAAGGGACGGATTGGTGGTGGCGTCGGTGGGACGCAGCGCCTTCATCGCTTCGAAATCCCCGGTGTCGGCGACAACGGTGGTGTGATTGCGCAGGGCGTCAAGTTGGCTGGACATGGACAAAACGGCTCACAACGTCAGGGTTGAAGGTGCTTTAGCGTATCACCGCCGGCAGGCGAAATCTTCGATCCTGGCCTTATTTGGCGCGGTTTTCCGGGGAAAACGGCCGCTCAAGGTATAATTCGAAGGTTTGATTATCGATTCATAAAACCGGGGTTTACTGTGCTGCCGCAACTTTTTCCCGAGGGGATCAACCGCTTCCCTCCTGCAATTCTGGCTCTGGCGGACGGTACCATTTTTCGAGGCGTGTCGATCGGTGCGCCGGGGCATACCGTTGCCGAAGTGGTGTTCAACACCGCGATGACCGGGTACCAGGAAATTCTCACCGATCCCAGCTATAGCGGCCAGATCGTCACGCTGACCTATCCGCACATCGGCAATACCGGCGTCAACGCCGAAGACGTCGAAGCGAATCGCGTCTACGCCGCCGGCCTGGTGGTCCGCGACTGCCCCGCCCGCGTGTCGAACTTCCGTTCCACGCAATCGCTGCCCGAGTACCTTTCCGCCCAAGGCATCGTCGCCATTTCCGGCATCGACACCCGCAAGCTGACCCGCATCCTGCGTGAAAAGGGCGCCCAGGGCGCCTGCATCTTCGTTGGCACCGACGCCGACCGCGCCGTCGAACTGGCCCGCGGCTTTGCCGGCATGGCCGGCCAGGATCTGGCCAAGGTCGTGTCCATCAAGGCCAGCACGACCTGGACCGAAGGCACCTGGCAACTGGGCGGCGGCTTCACCCAGCCCGACCAGTCCAAGTTCCACGTCGTCGCCTACGACTTCGGCATCAAGTCCAACATCCTGCGCCTGCTCGCCGACCGCGGCTGCCGCCTGACGCTGGTGCCGGCGCAGACCAGCGCCGAAGAGGTCCTGAAGCTCAATCCCGACGGCGTGTTCCTGTCCAACGGCCCCGGCGATCCCGAGCCCTGCGACTACGCCATCGCCGCCACGCGCACGTTCCTGGACAAGAAGCTGCCCGTATTCGGCATCTGCCTGGGCCACCAGATCATGGGCCTGGCGGTGGGCGGCAAGACGCTCAAGATGAAGACCGGTCATCACGGCGCCAATCACCCGGTGCAGGACCTGGCCTCCAAGCGCGTGTTCATCACCAGCCAGAACCACGGTTTCGCGGTCGACGCGGCCAGCCTGCCGGCCAATGCGCGCGTCACGCACGTGTCGCTGTTCGACGGCACGCTGCAGGGCTTCGAGCTCACCGACCGTCCGGCCTTCTGCTTCCAGGGCCACCCCGAAGCCAGCCCCGGTCCGCACGACATCCTGGAGCTCTTCGACAAGTTCATCAGCCTGATGTCCGGCCAAAAGTAAAGATTGCATCATGCCCAAGCGTACAGACCTAAAAAGCATTCTCATCATCGGCGCCGGCCCCATCATCATCGGGCAGGCCTGCGAATTCGACTATTCCGGCGCGCAAGCGTGCAAGGCGCTCAAGGCCGAGGGTTACCGCACCATCCTGGTGAACAGCAACCCCGCCACGATCATGACGGACCCGGAAACGGCCGACGTCACCTACATCGAGCCCATCACCTGGCAAGCCGTCGAAAAGATCATCGAGCGTGAAAAGCCCGATGCGCTGCTGCCCACCATGGGCGGCCAGACCGCGCTGAACTGCGCGCTGGACCTGGCGCACCACGGCGTGCTGAAAAAGCACAACGTCGAACTGATCGGCGCCAACGAGCACGCCATCGAAAAGGCCGAAGACCGCCAGAAGTTCAAGCAGGCCATGACCGACATCGGCCTGGAATCGGCCAAGTCGGGTGTCGCCCACACCATGGACGAAGCCTGGGAAGTGCAGCGCCGCATCGCGGCCGAAGTCGGCACCTCGGGCTTCCCGGCCGTCATCCGCCCCAGCTTCACCATGGGCGGTTCGGGCGGCGGCATCGCCTACAACGCCGAAGAATTCGAAACCATCTGCCGCCGCGGCCTGGAAGCCTCGCCCACCAGCGAACTCCTGATCGAAGAGTCGCTGCTGGGCTGGAAGGAATTCGAGATGGAAGTGGTCCGCGACAAGGCGGACAACTGCATCATCGTCTGCTCCATCGAAAACCTGGACCCCATGGGCGTGCACACCGGTGACTCGATCACCGTGGCGCCGGCCCAGACGCTGACCGACAAGGAATACCAGATCATGCGTAATGCATCGATCGCGGTATTGCGCGAGATCGGCGTGGACACGGGCGGCTCGAACGTGCAGTTCGCGGTCAACCCCCGCGACGGCCGCATGATCGTCATCGAGATGAACCCGCGCGTGTCGCGTTCGTCGGCGCTGGCCTCCAAGGCCACGGGTTTTCCCATTGCCAAGGTCGCCGCGCGCCTGGCCGTGGGCTACACCCTGGACGAGCTCAAGAACGAAATCACCGGCGGCGCCACGCCCGCCTCGTTCGAACCGTCGATCGACTACGTCGTCACCAAGGTGCCGCGTTTCGCCTTCGAGAAATTCCCCACCGCCGACGCGCGCCTGACCACCCAGATGAAGTCCGTGGGTGAAGTCATGGCCATCGGCCGCACCTTCCAGGAATCGTTCCAGAAGGCGCTGCGTGGCCTGGAAGTCGGCGTTGACGGCCTGAACCAGAAAACCACCGACCGCGAAAAGCTGCAGGTCGAACTGGGCGAGCCCGGTCCGGAACGCATCTGGTACGTGGGCGACGCCTTCGCCCAGGGCTTCACCCTGGACGAAGTGCATGCCATCACGCACATCGACCCCTGGTTCCTGTCGCAGATCAAGGAAATCGTCGACATCGAGCTCGCGCTCGAGCAAAAGACGCTGGCCGACCTGGACTACGCCACCCTGTGGGAACTGAAGCGCCGCGGTTTCTCCGACCGCCGCCTGGCGTTCCTGCTGGATTCGGCCGAATCCGAAGTGCGCAAGCTGCGTCACCAGCTGAACGTGCGCCCGGTCTACAAGCGGGTGGATACCTGCGCCGCCGAATTCGCTACCCGCACCGCCTACATGTACTCCACGTACGAGGAAGAGTGCGAATCCGCGCCCACCGACCGCAAGAAGATCGTGGTGCTGGGCGGCGGTCCGAACCGCATCGGCCAGGGCATCGAATTCGACTACTGCTGCGTGCACGCCGCGCTGGCGCTGCGCGAAGACGGGTACGAGACCATCATGGTCAACTGCAACCCGGAAACCGTGTCCACCGACTACGACACTTCCGACCGTCTGTACTTCGAGCCGCTGACGCTTGAAGACGTGCTGGAAATCGTCCACAAGGAAAACCCGGTCGGCATGATCGTCCAGTACGGCGGCCAGACCCCGCTGAAGCTGGCGCGCGCCCTGGAAGCCAACGGCGTGCCCATCATCGGCACCAGCCCCGAATCCATCGACGTGGCCGAAGACCGCGAGCGCTTCCAGAAGCTGCTCAACAAGCTCGGCCTGCGCCAGCCGCCCAACCGCACGGCCCGCACCGAAGGCGAGGCCCTGGCCCACGCCACCGAAATCGGCTACCCGCTGGTGGTGCGTCCCAGCTACGTGCTGGGCGGCCGCGCGATGGAAATCGTGCACGAGCAGCAAGACCTCGAACGCTACATGCGCGAGGCCGTGAAGGTCAGCAATGACTCGCCGGTGCTGCTCGACCGCTTCCTGAACAACGCCACCGAAGTCGACGTGGACTGCCTGGCCGACGGCGAAACCGTCTTCATCGGCGGCGTCATGGAACACATCGAGCAAGCCGGCGTGCACTCGGGCGACTCCGCCTGCAGCCTGCCGCCTTACTCGCTGTCGGCCGACGTCATCGCCGAAATCAAGCGCCAGACCACCATGATGGCCAAGGCCCTGAACGTCAGCGGCCTGATGAACGTGCAGTTCGCCATCCAGGGCGGCGACGTCTACGTGCTGGAAGTGAACCCGCGCGCCTCGCGCACGGTGCCCTACGTGTCCAAGGCCACCGGCCTGCAACTGGCCAAGATCGCCGCGCGCGCCATGGCCGGCCAGACGCTGGCGGCCCAGGGCATCACCAAGGAAGTCGTGCCGCCTTACTTCTCGGTCAAGGAAGCCGTGTTCCCGTTCGTGAAGTTCCCGGGCGTGGACACCATCCTGGGCCCGGAAATGAAGTCGACCGGCGAAGTGATGGGCGTGGGCATGAGCTTCGGCGAAGCCTTCGTCAAGTCGCAGCTGGCCGCGGGCGTGCGCCTGCCGGAATCCGGCACGGTGTTCATCAGCGTGAAGAACCAGGACAAGCCCCGCGCCGTGGAAGTGGCGCGCGGCCTGCATGCCCTGGGCTTCAAGCTGGTGGCCACGCGTGGCACGGCCGCCGAGATCGAAGCGGCGGGCATTCCCGTGCAACGCGTCAACAAGGTCACTGAAGGCCGTCCGCACATTGTCGACATGGTCAAGAACGGCGAAATCTCGCTGGTCATCAACACTGTCGAAGAGCGCCGCAACGCCATCGTCGACTCGCGCACCATCCGTACCCAATCGCTCGCTGCCCGCGTGACCTTCTTCACCACTATCGCCGGCGCCCGCGCCGCGGTCGAAGGCATGCAGTACTTGCGCCAGGGTCTGGGCCTGCAGGTTTACCCCTTGCAGGAACTGCACGCGTCTTTAACTGACAAATAATGCTTGGGCGCGCAGAGGGCGCGCAGCAAGTGAAGTGAAGTGAGGGCAAAGGAATGAAGTGGTTCATTCTGGCGTTATTCATTGTGTGCGCCACGGTAGTTCACTACCGTGGCCGTGTCAGGCACCGGTTCTCGCGGCAGGCATTGGATCACTCCACGTTCACCGCGCCGCTGAACTGCTTCATGTACGCGTTCTCCAGCGTGCCCAACAAGCCCTATCTCGATCTGGACAGGTTTCCAGAGCTGAAGGTCTTGTTGGACCGCTGCGACGAGATCCGGGCAGAGGCCGCCAACCTGTATGGCGACGGCCACATCAAAGCCTCGGACAAATACAACGACGCGGGCTTCAATTCCTTTTTCAAGACGGGCTGGAAGCGTTTCTACCTGAAATGGTATGACGCCGATCACCCGTCGGCCCAAGCCCTGTGTCCGGTCACGACCAAACTGCTGGCGGGCATTCCCACCATCAAGGCCGCGATGTTCGCGTCGTTGCCGCCCGGCAGCCGCTTGCCGCGGCATCGCGATCCGTACGCCGGTTCGCTGCGTTTCCACATGGGCCTGATCACGCCGAACAGCCCCGACTGCTATATCAATGTCGATGGCCAGCAATACTACTGGCGCGACGGCCAAGCCGTGGTGTTCGACGAAACGTTCATCCATTACGCCGAAAACAAGACGGACCAGAACCGCATCATCCTGTTCGCCGACGTCGAACGTCCCATGCGCTACCGCTGGGCCCAGGCGTTCAATCGCGTCGTCGGCGGTTTCCTGCTGCGCGCGGCCACCGCGCCCAACCAGGAAGGCGACGCCACCGGCGGCATCAACCGCATTTTCGGCGCGGTGTATGCGGTGCGGCGGTTTGGCAAGGCGCTCAAGAAAAAGAGCAAGCCGCTGTACTACCTGTCCAAGTGGGCGCTGGTGGCGGCGATCTTCGCGCTGATTTTCCTGTAATCGCCGGCGCCGGCCTTCCTGTAGGATATCGGGCGGCTCTGCCTCGGGCGGACGCCGCCTTTTTTCATCCGACCCTAGGCGTATCCATGAACAGAGTCTTCATCACCGGCGCCAGCAGCGGCCTGGGCCGCGCCCTGGCGCAGCAATATGCCGCAGCAGGGGCCACGCTGGGTTTGTTGGGGCGACGCGAAGACGCGCTGCGCGAGCTGGCGGCCAGCCTGCCGGGCGCCCATCGTTGCTATGCCGTCGACGTTCGTGACCGTGCTGCCCTGCACGCGGCGGCGCGCGACTTCATCGCCTTCTGCCAGGGCCGCGTGGATGTGGTGATCGCCAGTGCCGGCATCAGCGCCGGCACGCTGACCGAGCACGGCGAGGACTACGACGTCTTCAAAGCCATCGTCGACACGAATCTGCTGGCCACCGTCGCGACCTTCGAACCCTTCGTTGACAGCATGCGTCAAGCGGGGTCGGGGCGTCTGGTAGGTATCGCCAGCGTGGCCGGCGTGCGCGGCTTGCCGGGGGCGGGCGCCTACAGCGCTTCGAAATCTGCGGTGGTGACCTACTGCGAAAGCCTGCGGCTGGAACTGGCCGCCGACGGCATCCGCGTCGTCACGATCGCGCCGGGCTATATCCGCACCGCCATGACCGCGCACAACCCGTATTCCATGCCTTTCCTGATGGATGCCGATGCCTTCGCCCGGCGCGCGCAAGCGGCGATCGGGCGCGGCACCTCGTATACGGTGATTCCATGGCAAATGGGCGTGGTGGCCAAGCTCATGCGCCTGTTGCCCAACGCGGTCTACGACCGGCTGGCGCGCAACGCGCCGCGCAAGCCGCGTAAAGCGGACAAGGCGGACAAGGCGGACTAGAAGCCGGGCTGGCGGACCCAGCCGTTCGGCGCGGGCCAGGGCCGCTCGCGCGGTATCACGGCACGACGTCGTCGCCGACCTCGGCGGCCACATGGCCCACGTCGCCCCAGTCCAGCACCTGCCATTGGCGGCCCTGGACGCCCACCCGGTTGATGCTGACGTTCAGCAGCGCCGCGTCGCGCGGCGCGTTCAGCGGCACGCCGCTGGCATGGCGCCAGATGATGTCCAGCACGCCGCCGTGGGTGAACATCAGGATGCGTTCGCCGTCGTGGCGGCTGGCGATGTCTTCCACCGTGGAAATGACGCGCGACTGGAACTGGCCCAGCGTTTCGCCGCCGTCCAGCGGCCGCAGCGGATCGCGGCTCTTCCAGGCCGCAGCGGCTTCGGGCGCCAGCACGTCGATGCGGTCATGATCCAGGCCTTCGAGCACGCCGAAGCCGCGTTCGCGGATGCCGGGTTCGATGCGCACGCGCAAGGAGAGCTGCTCGGAGACGGGCGTGGCGGTCGCGTGGGCGCGTTGCAGGTCGCTGCTGTAGATGGCGTGGATCGGCGTGTGCCGGGCCTCTTCGCGCAAGCGTGAAGCCAGCAGGCCGGCCTGGTTGCGCCCGAACTCATTCAGGGGAATGTCTTTCCAGCCTTGCAGGCGGCGTTCGCGGTTCCAGTCGGTTTCGCCGTGGCGGATGAACCAGATTTCAGTCATTGCAATATCGATACGGGTGGGGAAGGGTGCGTGGACGTCTTGCGGGGTCCGGCTCAGAGCGGGCCGGGCGCGATTGGCGCGCGCGGCTTCCAGATGGCTTGAATGATCGAGCTTAACGCGACCAGCGCGGGCTCGCTAGCGCGTTCGTAGGGCAGGATGAATCCCAGCACGGCGTCGGCGCGCGCCTGCCCCCAGACCAGAAAGTCGTTCGAGGCCGCGCCGGCCAGCGCGGTTTCCTCGCGCAGCAAGGCGCAGCCGGCGCCCGCCCGGACCAGCGCTTCCAGATTGGCCTGGTCGTCGTGCTGCATGGCCACGCGCGGCGACAGGCCATGGCGTTCGAACATATCGCGCAGCAGCAGGTGGGTGTGGCTGCCGGCCGGGCCGTCCAGCCACGGCAGCTGCGCCACTTCGCGCCAGCCGCCGCGCTTGAGCACCGCCGCCTGTTCCTTGGGCAGCGCGATGCGGTAGCGCACGCTGCGCAGCGGCAGCCACAGCACGCCGCGCGGCGGATTCGCGGCGATGGTCAGCGCCGCGGGCAGTCTGCCGGTGCTGACCTGTTCGGCGAGCAGGGCGGTGGGCAGCGTCTGCGTCTTCAGTTCGATCAGCGGCAGCCGCTGCGCGATGGCCGATGCCAGTTCGCCCAGCCGCAGGAAATCCGGCTTTTCGCTGGGCACGCCCAGCTCGACCACGCCTTGCAGGCTGCCTTGTAACTGCTGCGCTTCGGACTTGAACTGCGCCCCCAGCACCAGCAGCGACTCGGCGGTGGGCAGCAGCACCTCGCCCGCCTTGGCCAGCGCCAGCCGGCCGCCGCTGCGGTCGAACAGCGCCACGCCCAGGCTCTGTTCCAGGGCTTTGATCTGCCCGGTGACGGCGGGCTGGGTCAGCGACAGGGCTTCTGCCGCCTTGGTCAGGTTGCCCAATCGGGCCACCGTGACGAAGGCGCGTATCTGATAGATTTCCATGGCGCCTTTGTAGGGGAAGCGGCCTCAGGCGGCAAGCAGCCGCACCTGGGTCGGCTCCAGCCCGATCGACACCGGCGCCCCCACCGGGAAGGGCGAGAGCCCCGCCAGATGCGATTGATCCGCCGTCAGGCGCTGTTCGCCCACCTGCACCTGGTAGCGGGTGAATTCGCCCAGGAACTCGCTGCTTTCCACCACCCCCGGCAGCCATACGTAGCGCGCATCGCCCAGCCCGTCGGCCATCTCGATCTGCACCGTATGCGGCCGGAAGCTGGCGGCCAGGCGCTGCGCCGCGGGCGCTTCGGCCGCCAGCGGCAGGTGCAGGTCGCCCACGCCGTCCACCGCCAGTACCACGCTGCCACTGGTGCGTTCGCGTACATTGCCTTCCAGCACGTTCATGGTGCCGACGAAATTGGCCACGAAACGGTTCACCGGGTAGTCGAACAGGGTGCTGGGCGCGCCGATCTGCTGCACCACGCCGTGGTCCAGCACCGCCATGCGGTCCGCCGTGGTCATGGCCTCTTCCTGGTCGTGCGTCACGAAAATCGTGGTGATGCCCAGCCGGCGCTGCAGACTGAGCAGGTCCTGCCGCATCTGCACGCGCAGCTTCTTGTCCAGGTTGGACAGGGGTTCATCGAGCAACAGCACCTGCGGCTCGATCACGATGGTGCGCGCCAGCGCCACGCGTTGCTGCTGGCCGCCCGACAGTTGGTTGGGGCGGCGGCGGCCGTATTGCGACAGGCCCACCAGTTCCAGCGCGGCCTCGACCTTGGCGCGGATCTGGTCGCGCGGCAGCTTGCGTTCGACCAGGCCGAACGCCACGTTGTCCCACACCGTCATGTGCGGCCACAAGGCATAGTTCTGGAACACCATGCCGATGTTGCGGTTCCAGGGCGGGATGCCGCTGATGTCCTGGCCGTCCACCAGCAACTGGCCGGCGTCCTGGCGGTTGAAGCCGGCAATCAGCCGCAACAGGGTGGATTTGCCCGAGCCCGACGGCCCCAGCAGGGCGAAGAATTCGCCAGGCTCGATGCTGATGTTGACGTCCTTGAGCACTTCCGTCTTGCCGTAGGACAGCCGGATATTGCGGCATTCAACGCTGACTTTTTTCATGTCGTTTTCCCCTTGGTTCAAGTCTCGTCACTGCGCGCCGGACGCTGGCGCGCCTGGGCGCGTTCCACCAGCAGGTGCGAGACATACGTGCCGATGGCGACCGCGGCCACCGCCAGCACCCCCAGCGCCGCGCCCGGGCCCCGGCCCGCCGCGCTCTGCATGTACAGATAGATGCCGTAGCTCATGGGCGCCTGGCTGTCCTTGGTCACCAGCATGATGGTGGCCGAGAGCTCGACCGCCGCGGTTACGAAGCTGGTGACGAACCCGGCCAGCATGCCGCCCGCCATCAACGGCACCACCACCCGGCGGATGGTGCGCATGCGGGTCGCGCCCATCGATTGCGCCGCCTCTTCGAGCGACACGTTGATCTGCTGCAGCGAGGCCACGCAGGATCGCAGCGCATAAGGCAGGCGCCGCACCGAGTACGCGATCATGATGATGATCCACGACGAGGTCAGCAAGGTGCCGGTGCCCGGGATCTCCACGCCGCGGAAGGTGCGCAGCAGGCCGATCGCCAGCACGATGCCGGGGATCGCCAGCGCGGCCGACGCCAGCAAGTCCAGCCACTGGCGCGCCGGCAGCCGGGTGCGCAGCATCAGGTAGGCGATGGCGGTGCCCAGGATCACGTCCACGCCCGCGGCCAGGCCGCAGTAGAGCAGGGTGTTGGCGATCATGCCCTGGGACTCGCTGAACACGGCGGAGTAGTGCGCCAGCGTATATCCGTCAGGCAAGGGCGCGAAGCTCCAGACGCTGGCCAGCGACAGCAGCAGCACGCCCAGGTGGGGCGACAGCACCAGCAGCAGCACCAGCACGATCCAGCCATAGGCCAGCGCGCTTTCCATCGGGCGCAGCTTGCGCTTCTGGATCGAGTTGCCCCCCTTTTGCAGTGTGGAATAGTCGCGGCCCTTGAGCACCCGCGCCGACAGCCACAGCGCCAGGATCGAGAAGGCGATCATGATCACGCTGATCACATAGCCCAGCGGATCTTCCAGGCCCACCTGCGTGATGCGCAGATAGGCCTGCGGCGCGAGCATGTTGGTGGTGCCCAGCACGAGCGGTGTGCCCAGGTCGTCGAAGACCTTCACGAACACCAACGATGCGCCCGCCACGTAGCCTGGCAATGCCAGCGGGAAGATCACGCGGCGGAACAGGCGAAAGCCGCGCGAGCCCAGGTTGAAGGCCGCCTCCTCCATTGCGCCGTCGATGTTGCGCAAGGCCACGACCAGGTTCATCAGGATGAACGGGAAGTAGTGCAGGGACTCGACGAAGATGACGCCGTTCAGACCTTCCATGAAGGGAATGGTGAAGCCGAACCAGTCGTTCAGCAGCAGGTTGACGCTGCCCGAGCGGCCGAAGATCAGCTGCATGGCCACCGCCCCGACAAAGGGCGGCATGATCAGCGGCAGCACGCCCAGCGTCTGGATGATGAGCGCGCCGCGAAAGTCGAAGCGCACCGTGAAGTACGCCAGCGGCACCGCGATCAGTGACGCCAGCAGGGCGGACCAGCCCGCGACGTAGAGGCTGTTGAAGAACGCCTCCTGCATCAGCGGCTGGTTGAAGAAGGCGCCGAAGTGGCCCGTGGTGAAGCTGCCGTCCGCGTTGACGAACGCGCTGTAGAACACCGTGCCCACCGGCACGGCCAGGAACAGCGCCAGAAAGCCCAGCACCAGGAGCGCGGCCAGCACGGGGCCGGCGGGCAGGCGGGTATGGCCCGGAAGATTCATCGAGATTCCCGTAATGGTTCAAGACAGGCGGCCGCCGCCCGCGGCGTGGCGGGCGGCAGTCGGGCGGGGCGAGCCTCCCGCCCTGGCGTCTTACAGCGCCGCGGCCTCGCGGGCCAGCTTCACGGCCTGCTCGTAATTGCTCTTGGCCGTGCCGTTCCATTCGCCTTCCAGCTGCGTGATCTGCTGGTTGACGGCCGCGTCCTTCTTGTTGCCGCTGAAGATCTTCAGGAAGGCCGGATCGGCGGCTTTCTTGCCGTCGACCAGCGGCGCCCAGGCCAGCTTGCGCGCCTGCGCCAGCAGTTCGGCGGGCTTGCCGCTCCTGGCCTTCTCGCCCAGCTTGGCCTCGGCGTCGTAGATCGCCTTGGTGGCGGCCTGCAGTTCCTTCAGGCGGAACGTGACGGTCTGGTCATACAGCGACTGCACCACGTAGTAGCGGGTCTGCGACAGGTCGGCGTCGAACTGCACCTTGCTGCGGCGCGCGATTTCCGCCGGGTCGGGATAGCCTTCGGGCACCTTGCCCTTGAGCGCCGAATACGGCAGCACCGGCAGGCGGGAAATCTTCGGCTCCAGCAACAGCTCCTGCCCGGCCTGGCTCAACGTGAAGGCGATGAACTTCTTGCCTTCTTCGGTATTCTTGGCGCCTTCTATCAGGGCGATGTTGGCCGGCACGATGGCGGTTTCGGAGGGATAGACGAATTCCACCGGGAACTTCGAATACTTGCTCGACAGACCAAAGAAGTCGATCACCGGACCCGCGCCGAACTGGCCGTTATTGACGCCGTCCGGCACGCCGAACGAGCGTTCGGTGACCGCGCTGCTGTTGCCCGACATGCGCAGCAGCGTGTTCCAGCCATCATCCCAGCCTTCGCCCTGCAGGATGGTTTCGACCGTCAGGTGCATCGTGCCCGAGCGCGACGGCGACGTGATGCCGACGTGGCCGAACCACTTCGGCGCCAGCAGGTCCTTCCATTCCACCGGCGCGGGGATGTTGTGCGCCTTGATGTAGCGCGTGTTGTAGACGATGCCATAGCCGGCCAGCGCCTGGCCCAGGTACATGCCGCCCGGATCGTTGATGGGGTAGTTGCCGATCTTGTCCGGCACATTCTTGTTGGCCACATCCGAAGATTTGGCCAGCAGCTTGTCGCGTCCCAGCACTTCGAAGGCGTCGGGCGCGCTGGCCCAGAACACCTCGGGGCGCTGGCCCGCCGGCGTTTCGCGCACATAGGCGATGCCGGATACGGTGTTCTTGTTCAGGATTTCCAGCGTGATGCCCGGATTGGCTTTCTCGAATGCGGTCTTGTAGGCCTGGGTCAGGTCCTTGGGGAAAGACGTGATCACCGTGACGGTGCCGGCCAGGGCCGGCGCGGCGCAGGCGGCCAGCAGCGCCCCTGCAAGGGCTGTGCGCATTGCATGCATGGTTTGTCTCCGTGGTTTTTTGATTTGTCCGGAGACCTTAATGGCTGTGCGCGCCGCGCGTCCAATCAGAAATTTTGATGCGCGCCATCAGTCAGGGGGGGGCGTGGCCCCGGCCCTGGCTTAGGGCCGGGGCAGGGAAAACGCGCTTACGCCGTGGCCGCCACGCCGCCGGTCGCTTTGGCCATCGCCTTGGCCTTTGCGGCCAGGACCTGCTGGATCTGGTTCATGATCTGAACTGCCTGCCCGTTCAGCGTCTGCATCTGCGTGGCTTTTTGCTCGGCGGACGCGTTGCTGTCGCGCACGCGTGCGATCTGCTCCATGACCCGCTTTAGCTGGCGCTGCAGCTCCTTGATCTGCCGGGTGTAGTGGTCGTCGTTCTCGGACGATTCAGGCTCCTCGGTCTGGCCGACTTTCATGCCCTTGGCATTCGTGACGCGGATCTTGCCGTCCGGTGCCACGGCGGTGCTATTGGCGGTGTCCTTGGCTTCCTTGTTTGCCCTGATTTTTTGCGCCCAGAGGTCCGCCATATTGGCAATACGCGAATTGCCATTGAGGGGATCGATAGCCATGAAGGTCTCCAGAGATCGAGTTGACTGGGGTTTTCACTAATACGGCATGCTGACCGGGAACTTAAGTTGCCGCCCGTTCCCGCCCCCCTTTACACTGGCGCCCGCTCACACCAATCATTCCCGGGGAATCCATGCCCAATTCCTATTTTCCGCGCTGGCGCCTGGCCGACGACGCCGAGCCCGGCGTCATCATCGCGCCCGACGAACGGCTGTCCTGGCCCAAGAACGTGGCCATGGGGGCGCAGCACGTGGTGGCGATGTTCGGCTCCACCGTGCTGGCGCCGCTGCTCATGGGTTTTGACCCCAACGTCGCCATCCTGATGTCGGGCATCGGCACGCTGATCTTCTTCCTGTTCGTCGGCGGCCGCGTGCCCAGCTACCTGGGCTCGAGCTTCGCCTTCATCGGCGGCGTGATCGCCGTGACGGGCTATGCCGGCGGCGGCGCCAACGCCAATATCGGCGTGGCGCTGGGCGCCATCATCGCCTGCGGCCTGGCCTACACCCTGATCGGCGTCATCGTCTGGATCGTCAACGCCCGCGCGGGCGGCGGCGCCAACTGGATCGACACGCTGATGCCGCCCGTGGTGACCGGCGCGGTGGTCGCGGTGATCGGCCTGAACCTGGCGCCCATCGCCGCCAAGGGGGCCATGGGCGCATCGGGCTTCGACAGCGTCATGGCGATCGTCACCATCCTGTGCGTGGGCGGCATCGCCGTCTATACCAAGGGCATGGTCCAGCGCCTGCTGATCCTGGTGGGCCTGATCCTGGCCTGCGTGGTGTACGCCATCTGCGCCAACGGCATGGGTCTGGGCAAGCCGATCGACTTTTCCGCGGTATCGGCGGCTGCCTGGTTCGGGCTGCCCCATTTCGCCGCGCCGGTCTTCAAGGCCGAGGCGATGGGCCTGATCGTGCCCGTGGCCATCATCCTGGTCGCCGAGAACCTGGGGCACGTCAAGGCGGTCAGCGCCATGACCGGCCAGGACCTGGACCGCTACCTGGGCCGCGCCTTCGTCGGCGACGGCGTCGCCACCATGGTGTCGGGCGCCGTGGGCGGCACCGGCGTCACCACCTACGCCGAGAACATCGGCGTGATGGCGGTCACCCGCATCTACTCGACGCTGGTGTTCGTCATCGCGGCCCTGATCGCCATCGTGCTGGGCTTCTCGCCCAAGTTCGGCGCCCTGATCCAGACCATCCCGGCCCCGGTGCTGGGTGGCATGTCGGTCGTGGTGTTCGGCCTGATCGCCATTGCCGGCGCCCGCATCTGGGTGGTGAACCAGGTCGACTTCAGCGACAACCGCAACCTGATCGTGGCCGCCGTCACGCTGGTGCTGGGCGCGGGCGACTTCACCGTCAAGCTGGGTAATTTCACGCTGGGCGGCATCGGTACCGCTACCTTCGGCGCGATCATCCTGTACGCGCTGCTGCGCCGCAAGAAGTAGGCGCGCTACGAACCGGGCACGCCTAAGCGCGTGCGGGACCCGACGCACACGTCAGGCCCTAGCCGGGGTGCCCAAGCGGGCCCGTGGTCAGCCGGGCCGCCTTCCCCTACAGGCCGCTATGGCCTCGACAGTCGCGATGCCGGCGCTCGGCCCGCTACGCGGACGGGAGTCGCTTCGATCACCTGGCCCGACTGCGTCTTGAACACCGCGGTCGCCTCCGCCAGGCGCCGGGCCTGATCCTCCATCGCCGAGGCCGCCGCCGAGGCTTCTTCCACCAGCGCGGCGTTCTGTTGCGTTACCTCGTCCATCTGCGATACCGCCAGGCTGACCTGGTCGATGCCCCCCGCCTGTTCGGCGGAGGCGGCCGAGATTTCTCCCATGATGTCGGCCACGCGCTGAACCGACGTCACGATTTCCTCCATGGTCTGGCCCGCGGCCGATACCTGGGCCGAGCCGGCCGCGACCGTCTCTACCGAGGTCTCGATCAGCGCCTTGATCTCCTTGGCCGCCTGCGCGGCGCGTTGCGCCAGGGTGCGCACCTCGCCCGCCACGACGGCGAAGCCCTTGCCCTGTTCGCCCGCCCGGGCCGCTTCCACCGCGGCGTTCAGCGCCAGGATGTTGGTCTGGAAGGCGATGCCGTCGATTACCGAGACGATATCGGCGATGCGGCGCGAGCTTTCGGAAATGCCCTGCATCGTGGCCACGACCTGGCCCACGTTGTGGCCGCCGCGCTGGGCCACTTCCATGCTGACGGCGGCCAGCTGATTGGCCTGGGCGGCGTTCTCGGCGTTCTGCTTGACCGTGGCCGCCAGCTCTTCCATGGTCGACGCCGTTTCCTCCAGCGCCGCGGCCTGCTCCTCGGTGCGGGTCGACAGGTTGGCGTTGCCGGCGGCGATCTCGGCGGCCCCGACGTTGATTTCCTCCACTCCCTGGCGCACCGTCGTCACCGTGCGGGTCAAGCCGTCCTGCATCCGCTTGACCGCCGAAAACAGGGTGCCGATCTCATTGTTGGAGCGGGCGTCCACCCGCTGGGTCAGGTCGCCAGCGGCGATACGGTCGAAATGGCGCCCGGCGTCCTGCAGCGGCAGCAGCACCCCGCGGCGGATGAAGGCCCAGCACAGCACGGCCAGCAGCACGGCCACCGACAGCAGCACGATGGAAGACACTTTCGCCGTGGCGTAAGTGTTTTGCGAGCGGTCCAGCACCCCGTCGCTGCGCTCCTGCACCCGGGCCAGGAAAACCTGCATGTCCTTGGCGAAATCCGCGTCAGCCTGGCGTGCGCGTCCCTCGTTCTGCTGGTAGCGGGCCACAGCGCGCTCTTTCAGCGCCGCGTCCAGCTCGTCCAGCGCCGCGGCATAGCTGTTGAAGCGGCCCTGCAGGATCACGGCCAGTTCCTGGCCGCGTTCGCTCTTGGGCACGGCCATATAGCGGGTAAAGCGTTCGCGCGCCTGCTGCAACTGGCCGGCGGCGGCCGTTTCGGCGGCGCCGGCCTGGTCGGTCGCGCCGGCCTGCAGGTCGGCGATGCCGGCGCCCAGCGCCAGCCGCGCGCGCAGCAGGGCGCCATTGGCTTCATATAAGGGATCGACCTGGTGCACCGCCACATTATTCAGGTCTTCGATTTCCCGGACGCTGTTTTCGGCATTCATCCAGCTCAAGCCGCAAGCTAGCGCCAGGGTAATAACGAAGCAGGCCAGCACCAGCATCATTCCCGTACGGACTTTCAATTTTTCCAGCATGAGAGCTCCCGTTCTTGACCGCGCTCCACCGCCAGCGCGGGCCGGGGGCCCAGGGGCGATGCGGTAGAGGGGCGAACGTCGAGCCGGATGACTGCGATGCGTCCGCCCAACCTGCAACACGCACAATCAATCGATTCGCGCGGCGGCCGATAATGTTTTCGGCCTGCGCACCCTCTCGGGTTTGAATAAAAGAAAACGCCGGTTAATACGGTATGTATTTAATTGTTATTAATGGAGCAACTTGTCGGTTATACCTTTTTTATTGAATACAACCAGGTGTTTTTACATAAACCCGGCATACCCCGGCCGTCGCGCTACCGGTCAGTATCTTTTATGCAACGCGCATGCATGGATGTCCCCGCGGTCTGGCAGGCACGGCGGCGCGCAAGGCAGGACTGCTTGGGGGGGCTTGTCTCGCAAACGACGGGTTTTAGCGGGTTACAGCGGCGAAATGCGCCGAAAACGACGTTTTCTCCGGTGGCTTGCAATTCCCGTGGACTTTGACCACAATATGGCCTTGATTGCCCCGGTTCCGACCCGAGCCGGGGTTTTGTTTTGGTCGCAGCTTGCCGCATCCGCCTGGCGAGCCGACCCGGCGCCTACTGCGCCAGGTCCAAGACCTTCACACCGAGAACGCTCCGTCGGGGGCGTTTTCTACTTTTGTTTGGGAAACGACATGTCTGCCATTCCTTTGACCGTGCGCGGGGCCGAGCGCTTGCAAGAAGAGCTCCAGCGGCTGAAAACCGTGGAACGTCCCGCCGTCATCAACGCTATCGCTGAAGCGCGCGCGCAGGGCGATCTGTCGGAAAACGCCGAGTACGATGCGGCTCGCGAGCGCCAAGGTTTTATCGAAGGCCGGATTGCCGAGCTTGAAGGCACGCTTTCCAATGCTCACCTGATCGACCCGTCCTCCCTCGAGGCCGAAGGCCGCGCCGTGTTCGGCGCCACCGTCGACATCGAAGACCTGGACTCCGGCGACCGTGTGACGTACCAGATCGTCGGCGACGTTGAAGCCGACATCAAGTCGAACCTGATCTCCGTGTCGAGCCCCGTGGCCCGTGCGCTGATCGGCAAAAGCGAAGGCGATGTGGTCGAGGTCAAGGCCCCGGCTGGCGTTCGCGAATACGAAGTCCTGGGCGTGCGTTACATCTGACGCCTGCTCTTAGCGGTAACATCAGCAAAACACCATAGCCAGAACGTAGCGTTCGTCAGGATTTCCGCGGCAAGAAGGCGGAACGCTATGGTGGACCGGGCGCGTAAAGCGCCCGTTTTTGTGCCCGGGTACTATCTCTTGGGCGACGATTTGCGGCTGGTGCCGCTGCGTGCCCCGGCCCGCAGGCTGAGCGCGCTGCCGGCGCGGCGAGGAATGCCGTGGCCGCTGGAAGCCGTCTTCTTGTTGCTGGGACGCATCGGCTTGCCGTTCTTGTTGAGTTGGTCCTGGGGCACGAAGCGGGTCTTGGCCTGCTTGGGCTCTTCAGTCTCGGAACGGCGCGGGCGCTTGGCAAGGGTCTTGCCTTCGGCGGCCAGCTTCTTGGGCGTATGCGGCTCGGAAGCGCGGCGCTTGGTGGAAGCCGGGCGTTCCGGTTCCATGGCGGCCAGCGCGGCGGGCTTGATATTGCCGGCCAGCGGGCGGAACAGAATCAGGGTCTTGCCCAGGTGGTGCACGGGGGCGCAGGACAGCGTGTCGCAGATGGTCGACAGCATGGCATCGCGGGCCTCACGGTCGTCGCCGCCGGCGCGGACCTTGATCAGGCCGTGGGATGCGAGTGCCAGGTCGATTTCCTTGAGCACGGCTTCGGTCAGGCCATTGTCGCCGATGAGGACGACGGGGCGCAGAGGGTGAGCGGCGGACCGAAGGTCGCTGCGCTCACGAGAGGTAAGTTCTAATATAGGCATGCGTGGAATTGTACGGTAATGGCCAAGAATAAATTCTCTAAAGACTGGATTCACCAGCACATCAACGATCCCTATGTGAAGATGGCGCAACAGAAGGGCTACCGGGCCCGCGCCGCCTTCAAACTGATCGAGATCCTCGACACCGAGAAACTGATGCGCCGGGGCGACCTGGTCATCGACCTGGGCTCGGCGCCCGGCAGCTGGTCCCAAGTGGCGCGCGAGCGCCTGGCGGGCCCAGGCGGCATCGTGGACGGGCGCATCATCGCCCTGGACATGCTGCCCATGGAACCCGTGGCGGGCGTCGAATTCATCCTCGGCGACTTCCGCGAGGATGACATTTTGAAACAACTGGAAGACATGGTCGGCTCGCACGCGGTAGACCTTGTAATTTCCGATATGGCCCCCAACTTGTCAGGCGTGGGTATCGCCGACGCCGCGCGCATTCAACACGTATGCGAGCTGGCGATGGAGTTTTCCTGCGCTCACCTCAAGCCCAACGGGGCGCTGATCGTCAAGGCTTTCCACGGGACCGGCTTTTCGCAGATCGTGCAAACCTTCAAGCAGCACTTCAAACGGGTGGTCGAGCGCAAGCCGAAGGCATCGCGGGACAAGTCCTCCGAAACCTTTCTGGTTGCCCGCGATCTGAAATAACCCGCGCCGGGGCTCCGTGCTCCGGTCAGAAGAAACCTGCTGGCCCGGCGTGGCCGGCCTGCCGAGACAACGACCAGCAAAATCACGAATCAGACGTAATTTAGAGGCCCCGGCTGTTCCCAGGACGCAACCCGGTCCAACAGGGTAGAATGGGCTATTGACATACTTGTGACTGTGCCATATGCGGGTGCGCGGTCGCCGGTCGGAATCGAAAGCAGGAGATCGACCTTGAATAATTCATTTTCGAAAGTCGCCGTCTGGATGGTGATAGCCCTGGTGCTATTCACGGTCTTCAAGCAGTTCGACGGACGCGCGCAGACCCAGGACGGCGTGACCTACACGCAGTTCATGGACGACGCCAAGGCGGGACGTATCCGCAAGGTGGACGTGCAAGGCGGCCCCGGCGGCGACGTGCTTTACGTCACCCCCGACGCGGGCCGGGCCTACACCCTGACCTCGCCGGGCGACCTCTGGATGGTCTCCGATCTGCTCAAGTATGGCGTGCAGGTGTCCGGCAAGCCGCGCGAAGAGCAATCGCTGCTGATGAGCATCTTCGTGTCGTGGTTCCCCATGCTGCTGTTGATCGGCGTGTGGGTGTTCTTCATGCGCCAGATGCAGGGCGGCGGCAGGGGCGGCGCGTTCAGCTTCGGCAAGTCGCGCGCCCGGATGCTCGACGAAAACACCAACCAGATCACGTTCGCCGATGTCGCTGGCTGCGATGAAGCCAAGGAAGACGTCCAGGAACTGGTCGACTTCCTGCGCGACCCCAGCAAGTTCCAGAAGCTGGGCGGACGCATTCCGCGCGGCGTGCTGATGGTCGGCTCGCCTGGTACCGGTAAAACGCTGCTGGCCAAGGCCATCGCCGGCGAAGCCAAGGTGCCGTTCTTCAGCATCTCGGGTTCGGACTTCGTTGAAATGTTCGTCGGCGTGGGCGCGGCCCGCGTGCGCGACATGTTCGAAAACGCCAAGAAGCACGCGCCCTGCATCATCTTCATCGACGAAATCGATGCGGTGGGTCGTCAGCGCGGCGCCGGCCTGGGTGGCGGCAACGACGAACGCGAACAGACCCTGAACCAGATGCTGGTGGAAATGGACGGCTTCGAATCCGGCCAGGGCGTCATCGTGATCGCCGCCACCAACCGTCCGGACGTGCTGGACCCGGCGCTGCTGCGCCCGGGCCGCTTCGACCGCCAGGTCGTGGTGCCGTTGCCCGATATCCGCGGCCGCGAGCAGATCCTGAAGGTCCACATGCGCAAGGTGCCGCTGTCGCCCAACGTCGACGCGACCATCCTGGCGCGCGGCTGCCCCGGTTTCTCGGGCGCCGACCTGGCCAACCTGGTCAACGAAGCCGCGCTGTTCGCCGCTCGCCGCAATGGCCGCACGGTGGATATGTCCGACTTCGAAAAGGCCAAGGACAAGATCATCATGGGCGCCGAACGCCGCTCGATCGTCATGCCCGAAGAGGAACGCAAGAACACCGCGTACCACGAGTCCGGCCATGCCATCGTTGCCCGCCTGCTGCCCAAGACCGACCCGGTCCATAAGGTCACCATCATCCCGCGCGGCCGTGCGCTGGGCGTGACGATGCAGTTGCCCGAGACCGATCGCTACAGCATGGACAAGAGCCGTCTGCTGTCGACCATCGCCGTGCTGTTCGGTGGCCGTATCGCCGAAGAACTGTTCATGGACCAGATGACGACCGGCGCCTCGAATGACTTCGAACGCGCTACCGCCATCGCCCGCGACATCGTCACGCGCTACGGCATGACCGACGAACTGGGTCCCATGGTCTACGCCGAGAACGAAGGCGAAGTCTTCCTGGGCCGCAGCGTCACCAAGACCACGCACATGTCCGAAGCCACCATGCAGAAGGTGGACTCCGAGATCCGCCGCATCATCGACGAGCAATACGGCGTGGCGCGCAAGATCCTGGAAGAAAACCGCGACAAGGTCGAAGTCATGACCGCCGCGCTGCTCGAATGGGAAACCATCGACGCCGACCAGATCAACGACATCATCGAGGGCCGCCCCCCGCGTCCCCCGAAGACGCCGCAGGGCCCGTCGGATACCCCCGACACGCCCCCGACCGGCTTGGCCGCAGGCGGCAGCACGGCAGCCGCAGTCTGAGGTCTTCCGTCCTGAGTTATGGCAAATAACTTCCTTTGCGGGCGCTTCGAGTTTGATCTCGAGCGCCCGCTTGTCATGGGCATCGTCAATGTCACGCCGGACTCTTTTTCCGACGGCGGCCAGCACGACGACACCGATTCCGCCGTGGCGCATGCGCGCCGACTGATCCAGGAAGGCGCCCAGATCCTGGACCTGGGCGGCGAATCCACGCGTCCCGGGGCGGATCCGGTATCGGTGGCCGACGAACTGGACCGGTTGCTGCCCGTGATCGAGGCGCTGCGCGATTGCGGCGTGCCCCTGTCCATCGACACCTTCAAGCCCGAGGTCATGCGCGCCACGCTGGATGCCGGCGCCGACATGATCAACGATATCTACGGTTTCAGGCAGCCCGGCGCGGTCGAGGCCGTGGCGCAATCGCGCTGCGGGCTGTGTGTCATGCACATGAAAGGCGAGCCGCGCACCATGCAGGCGGCCCCGCCCGAATATTCGGACCTGATCGGCGAGATCGGGCTCTTCCTGGGGGCCCGCGCGCAAAAGCTGCGCGCGGCCTGGATCGATCCTCGGCGCATCGTGCTGGACCCCGGTTTCGGGTTCGGCAAGACCGCCGACCAGAACTTCCAATTGCTACGCCGGCTGTCCAGCCTGCGCAGCAGCGGTTATCCATTGCTGATCGGCTTGTCGCGCAAGAACATGATCGGCCAGGCCACCGGCCGGCCGGTAGGCGACAGGCTGCCCGGCAGCATTGCCGCCGCCCTGGCCTGTGTGGCCCGTGGCGCGTCCATCGTGCGGGTGCACGATGTGGCGGCCACGGTCGACGCGCTCAAGGTTTGGCACGCGGCAGAACAAGGAGCGATTACTTCATGATTCGACGCAAGTATTTTGGTACCGATGGTGTCCGTGGCGAAGTCGGCGGTCCGGTGATCAACGCCGAATTCGCGTTGCGCCTGGGCTACGCCGCCGGCCGCGTGCTGGCCCGCGAACACGCGGTGCGCGGCGGCAGCCGCCCGCAGGTCGTGATCGGCAAGGACACGCGTATTTCCGGCTATATGCTGGAATCGGCCCTGGAAGCCGGGCTGTCGGCCGCGGGCATCGACGTGCTGCTGGCCGGCCCGATTCCCACCCCCGCCGTGGCCTACCTGACCCGCGCGCTGCGCCTGGTCGCCGGCATCGTGATCAGCGCGTCCCACAATCCTTACCAGGACAACGGCATCAAGTTCTTCTCGGCCCAGGGCATGAAGCTGCCCGACGAGATCGAAGCCGCCATCGAAGTCGCGCTGGACGAGCCGCTCGGTTGCGTCAGCTCCGAAGGGCTGGGGCGCGCGCGCCGCATGTCGGACGCTCAGGGCCGTTATATCGAATTCTGCAAGAGCACGTTCCCCAACGATCTGGACCTGAACGGCATGACGATCGTGGTGGACGCGGCTCACGGCGCCGCCTACAACATCGCGCCGCACGTCTTCCGTGAATTGGGCGCCGAAGTGCATGCCATCGGCGTGCATCCGGATGGTTTCAACATCAACAAGGGCGTGGGCGCGCTGCACCCCGAATTGCTCGCCAAGGAAGTGAAGGCGCGCGGCGCCCAGGTCGGCATCGCCCTGGATGGCGACGCCGACCGCCTGCAGATGGTGGACGGCGACGGCCGTATCTATAACGGCGACGAATTGCTCTATGCCATCCTGCGCGAGCGCATGCAGCGCGGCCAGGTGGACGGCGTGGTCGGCACGCTGATGACCAACTTCGGCTTCGAGCGCGAGCTCGAGCGCCTGGGCGTGGGCTTCGAGCGCGCCAACGTAGGCGACCGGTACGTGCTGGAGCAGATGCAGTCGCGCGGCTGGCTGTATGGCGGCGAAAGCTCCGGCCACCTGCTGTGCCTGGACTGCCACTCGACCGGCGACGGCATCGTGGCGGCCTTGCAGGTGCTGACCGCGCTGCGCCGCAACCAGGTGTCGATGTCCGAGTGGGTCAAGGACCTGCGCATGTATCCCCAGAAGATGATCAACGTGCCGCTGGCCCCGGGGCAGGACTGGAAAACGCATCCGGGCCTGACCGCGGCGCGCAAGGCTGTCGAGGCCGAACTGGCCGGCCGCGGCCGGATCCTGATCCGTGCCTCGGGCACCGAGCCCAAGCTGCGTCTGATGGTCGAGGCCGAGGACGAGGCCCTGGCCGTGGCGTCTGCTGAAAAGCTGGCGGCCAGTCTGCAATAGGCCTTTTTTTGCTTGGATCGAACATGGCCATTCATCGTTTTGCGATGAGTGGCCATTGTTTGTGAACATTAAGTATTTTTCTGTATAGATTTGTCGAGCTTTGCAGGAATTGGGCCGCATTGCTCCGAACTAAACTTCATAGTCACGTAACATATTGGTCAAGTCATTGACATACAGGGCGTCCAAACTGACCGGACTCTCTAGGAGCTTCGCGCAATGCTAGAACTAGCACGCATCAACCCAAGCCGTAATGCCGCAGAACCGTGGACGGGACCCGCCGCCAGGGTACTGGTGGTCGGCCTGGCGCGCACGGCCGAGGAAATCGAACAAATCCAGCGCCTGCGCTACGACGTCTTCACCGAAGACATGGGCGTGGTTTTCCCGGATGCCCAGGATGGGATCGAGCACGATCGCTTCGACCCCTTTTGCGAGCATCTGATGGTTCGCGAGCTCGATACCGGCCGTGTCGTGGGAACCTACCGCATCCTCACGCCTGAAAAGGCGCGCGAGGCGGGCGGCTACTACTCGCAATCCGAATTCGACCTGTCCGGCCTGGGCGCCATTCGCGACGAACTCGTGGAAGTGGGCCGCTCGTGCACGCATGCCGACTACCGCAACGGCGCGGTCATCATGCTGCTGTGGTCGGGCCTGGCGGAATACCTGCGCCGCGGCGGCTACCAGTACGTGCTGGGCTGCGCCAGCGTCAGCCTGCGCGACGACGGCGTGACGGCCGCGGAAGTGTGGCGCACCATCTCCAAGCAATTGCCGAAAGACGGCCAGCCGCAAGTGACGCCGCTGCACCGCTACCCGGTGGAAAAGCTGAACAGCACGCTGCCGGCCCGTGTGCCGCCGCTGATCAAGGGCTACCTGAAGCTGGGCGCCACGGTTTGCGGCGAACCCGCCTGGGACCCGGATTTCAATGCCGCCGATTTTCCGGTGCTGTTGAAGATGGACGGCATGGACGAGCGTTACCGCCGCCATTTCGGCCTGGACCAACCCGCGGCCAACGGCCAGCGCTGATCCATCATGCGCCGCCTGCTCCGCCGTATGAAGATCAAACTGATACGGCGGGCCACGCGGCCTTTCCGTCTGGAACTCAAGCAGTTGGAACGGCAGACGGATCTGTTGCCGTTCTAGCATTGCCGGCTGATCTTGGGCAGCACGGCCGGGGCGTGGCCCCGGCCGCGGCCGGCATCAAAATTCCAGCAGTTCGAACGAGAATCCCACCTTCGACCACTCGGCTTCTTCCGCGCGCAGCGTGAAGTCGCTGAGCGGATGCTGCGCGAGCCAATCGCGGCTGACGCGCACCACGATCGAATCATTGCGCACCGAGGCCGTCAGGGGCAGGGGTTCGATTTCGCCGCGGCGGCGGAACAGCAGCACCGCCAGGCGCAGGCTCAGGATGGCCATCCATTGGGCGCGCGTGCGAACCAGCGGTTCGAGCTTGCCCAGCTTGCCTTGATGGCCCAGCGCGAGCAGCGCCAGCAATTGCTGGTCCGCGCGTGAGAAGCCGGGCATGTCGGCGTTTTCCAGCACGTAGGCAGTGTGCTTGTGATACGCGTTGTGGGCGATGGACAGGCCGACTTCGTGCAGATCGGCGGCCCAGCCCAGCGCCACGCGCAATTCGGTGCGTTCCGGGCCTTCGGGCATCATCGCGTCGAACAGACTGAGCGCGGCGTGGTGGACGCGGCGGGCCTGGTTGACGTCGACGTGATAGCGCTTCATGAACTGGCGCACCGACTCGTCGCGCTTGTCGTGCTCGTCGTCGCGGCCCAGCAGGTCATACAGCACGCCCAGGCGCAAGGCGCCGTCGCCGGTGTGCATGACATCGATGCCCAGCTCGTCGAACAGCGCGCTCATGATGGCCAGCCCGCCGGGCAGCACGTCGGCGCGCTCGACCTTGATGCCGGGCAGCTCGGACGGGATCACCCGGCCGGCGCGCACGATGCGGTCTTTCAGCTTGCTCAGGCCGGCGCGGGTGATGCCGCGGTCGGACAGGCCGCCTTCGGTCAGGATGGCGAACAGCGCCTTGGCCGTGCCCGACGAGCCGTAGGCTTCCTTCCAGCCGGTCTTGCGGTACTGCTTGGCGATGACTTCGATTTCGCGGCGGGCGGCCAGTTCGGCCAGCTTCATCTGGTGGGCATCGACGATGCCGTCCGAGAAGAACTGGCGGCTGTAGCTGACGCAACCCATGTACAGCGACGACATCAGCCCGGGTTCGTGGCCCTTGCCGATGATGACTTCGGTGGAGCCGCCGCCGATGTCGATCACCAGGCGCTTGTTGGGCGACGGGGGCAGGGTGTGGACCACGCCCGAGAAGATCAGGCGAGCCTCTTCGCGGCCGGCGATGACTTCGATCGGGAAGCCCAGGGCGGCTTCGGCCCGGGGCAGGAAGTCGCGGGTGTTGCGCGCGACCCGGAACGTGTTCGTCGCCACGGCCCGCACCCGGTTCGGGTGGAAGCTGCGCAGGCGGTCGCCGAAACGTTCCAGCACGGCGATGGCCCGCTCGATGGCGTCGTCGCCGAGACGCTTTTCGGCGTCCAGGCCGGCGGCGAGCCGGACGGTTTCCTTGAGGCGATCAATCTGGTAGATCTGGGGCGTACCGTCCTGCTGAACGATGCGTCCGATGGAGAGGCGGAAGCTGTTGGACCCGAGGTCCACGGCGGCCAGAAGTTGATCCATGCGGCTCGTCAATATTGGCTTTGAGGTGGCCTGATTATAGAGACCCCATATGACAGCGCCGTCCGCTGCGGGTTTTCTCTTATGGAACAACTGCTTGGCGCGGGCGGACGGGGGCGCTATGCGTCCCGGTTTTGTCGTACGCTACGCATTTGGCGCAGTGTCATAGAACCGTCACCCTTTTGCAGTAAAACTCCACGCTCTCCCTACGTATGGAATCCGGTATGACCACACGCCCGCCCGCCGAGCCCTTGCTCCTGAATCGCGAGTTGTCGCTGCTCAAATTCAACGAACGCGTGCTGGCGATGGCGGAAAATCCGAAGACGCCTTTGCTCGAGCGCCTGCGCTACGTCTGTATCGTCAGCTCCAATCTGGACGAATTCTTCGAAATCCGGATTTCCAGCCTGAAAGAGCAGCAGCGCCAATCGCCCAATCTGGTGGGGCCGGACGGCATGACGCCGGACCAGGCGTTCGAGAACGTCCAGCAGGCGGTGCACGAGCTGGTAGGGCGGCAATATGCCCTGCTCAACGACGAGATCCTGCCGGCCATGCAGGCCGAGGGCATTACGCTGCACCATGCCTCCGAGTGGAATGCCGAGCAGCAGGAATGGGCGCGCGAGGTCTTCAACCGCGACGTGATGCCGCTGTTGACCCCGATTGGGCTGGATCCGGCGCACCCGTTCCCGCGGGTCTACAACAAGAGCCTGAATTTCATCGTGTCGCTGTCCGGGGCCGATGCCTTTGGCCGGCAGGCATCGATTGCCGTGGTACAGGCGCCGCGCGCGCTGCCGCGCCTGATCAAGATGCCGCCCGAGCTGTCCGGCCACCCCGAGGGCTTCATCCTGCTGACCTCGCTGCTGCGCGCGTTCGTCGGCGAGCTGTTCCCGGGCCTGGAAATGCTGGGTTGCTACCAGTGGCGCGTGACGCGCAACAGCGACCTGTTCGTGGACGAGGAAGAAGTCACCAACCTGCGCCACGCCCTGCAGGGCGAATTGTCGCAGCGCAATTTCGGCGCCGCGGTGCGGCTGGAAATCGACAAGCTGACGCCGGTCGAGCTGGAAACCTTCCTGCAGCGCGAATTCTCGCTCAAGGCCGAGGACACCTACCGCGTGCCGGGCCCGGTCAACCTGTCGCGCCTGATGCAGCTGTGCAATTCGCCCGACCGCCCGGATCTGTTGTTCCCTGACTACCGCGCGCCGCTGCCGGCGCCGTTCGACCGGGTCGGCGACAAGCCGTCCGACCTGTTCGAGGCGGTGGCCGAACAAGACCGCCTGCTGCACCATCCGTACCAGTCGTTCCAGCCCGTCATCGATTTCCTGACCGCCGCGGCGCTGGATCCGGACGTGATGGCCATCAAGCAGACCATCTACCGCACCGGCGAGGATTCCGAGCTGATGAAGATCCTGCTGGCCGCCGCGCGCGCCGGCAAGGAAGTGACGGTGGTGGTGGAGCTGATGGCGCGCTTTGACGAGCAGACCAACATCAACTGGGCCTCCAAGCTGGAAGAGGTGGGCGCCCACGTCGTTTACGGCGTGGTGGCGCACAAGACGCACGCCAAGATGGCCGTGGTGCTGCGGCGCGAAAAGGGCCGCCTGCGCCGCTACGCGCACCTGGGCACGGGCAACTATCACCCGCGCACCGCGCGCCTGTACACCGATTTCGGCCTGCTGACCGCCGACCCCAAGCTGTGCGAGGACATGGACAAGGTGTTCGCGCAACTGACCGGCCTGGGCGCGCGCCGCTCGCTCAAGGCGCTGATGCAGTCGCCGTTCACCATGCACGAAGGCATGGTGTCACTGATCCGCGCCGAGGCGCGGGCGGCCAAGGCGGGCAAGCGCTCGCGCATCATGGCCAAGATGAACTCGCTGCTGGAAGAGCAGATCATCGAAGAACTCTACAAGGCCAGCCAGGCCGGCGTGAAGATCGACCTGATCGTGCGCGGCGTCTGCGCGCTGCGGGCGGGCGTGCCGGGCTTGTCCGAGAACATCCGGGTGCGTTCCATCGTGGGCCGCTTCCTGGAGCATTCCCGCGTCTTCTATTTCTACGCCGACGGCGAGGAAACCGTCTACCTGTCGTCCGCCGACTGGATGGACCGCAATTTCTTCCGCCGGGTGGAAATCGCCTTCCCGATCTATGACAAGACGCTCAAGAAGCGCGTCATCGACGAAGCCTTCACCTTTGCCCTGCGCGACAATCAACTGGCCTGGCAGCAACAGGCCGACGGCGACTACACCCGCGTAAAGAGCCGCCGCGAACCTTTCAACCTGCATCAGTACCTGATGCAGAAGCTGGGCGTCTAGCCCCGGCGGGGCAGGGGATCTGTCCCTTAGCCCCTATCCGCCCCCATTTCCCACAAGCAAAACCCCGCCTTCGAGGCACGGCGCCCCTTGGGGGGAAGCGCGCAGCGCTCGGAGGGTATTCCTCTCCGCAAGCAAAACCCCGCTTTCGAGGCAACCCCTTCCAAGCAAGGCCGCGCGGATCCGGCTCCGCCGGTCCGCCACCGGCGCCCCCCTGGGGGGGAAGCGCGCAGCGCTCCGGGGGGGGGATTGTGACTGTCACTATCTTGTCACGTTGGACTTCTAAGATGCGAGGGTCGCTGAAAGACAGGCAGTAGAAAGCCTGCCAAGACTCCTCTAACGAGCACAGAAGGAACCAAGATGTTCAAACGTGTCTTCAAACAAGTTTCCCTGGGTGTCGCGCTGAGCGCCGCCGTGTTTGCCGTCCAGGCCGCCGATGTGACCGGCGCCGGCGCATCGTTCCCGTACCCGGTCTACGCCAAGTGGGCGTCGGACTACAAGGCAGCCACCAACAACGCGGTCAACTACCAGTCGATCGGTTCGGGCGGCGGCCAGCAACAAATCATCGCCAAGACCGTCGATTTCGGCGCCTCGGACGATCCCATGAAGGCAGCCGACCTGGACAAGAACGGTCTGCTGCAGTTCCCGGCCGTCATCGGCGGCACCGTGGCCGTGGTGAACATCGACGGCATCGAACCGGGCAAGCTGAAGCTGTCGGGCAAGGTCCTGGCCGAAATCTTCCTGGGCAAGGTCAAGAAGTGGGATGACGCCGCCATCAAGGCGCTGAACCCGGATCTGAAGCTGCCGTCGGCCGACATCATCGTCGTGCACCGTTCGGACGGCTCGGGCACCACCTTCGGCTGGACCAACTACCTGTCCAAGGTCTCGCCGGAGTGGAAGGAACAAGTCGGTGAAGGCAAGGCCGTCAAGTGGCCCGTGGGTCAAGGCGGCAAGGGTAACGAAGGCGTCGCCGCCTACGTCGGCCAGCTGAAGAACTCGATCGGCTACGTGGAATACGCCTACGCCAAGCAGAACAAGCTGGCCTGGACGCAGCTGCAGAACAAAGATGGCAAGTTCGTCCAGCCGGAGCAGAAGGCCTTCGCCGCTGCTGCCGCCAACGCTGACTGGAAGAGCGCGCCTGGCATGGGCGTGGTGCTGACCGACGAGCCGGGCGCCGATTCCTGGCCCGTGACCGCCGCGACGTTCATCCTGATCCACAAGTCGCAAGACAAGCCCGCCCAAGGCCGCGCTGTCCTGGAATTCTTCGACTGGGCCTTCAAGAATGGCGCCAAGTCGGCTGAAGCCCTGGACTACGTGCCGCTGCCGGAAGCCGTGACCAAGGAAATTCGCGCCGCTTGGGGCGAAGTCAAGGCAGCCGACGGCAAGGCCGTCTGGAAGTAAAGCGGAACCCCGGCGCGGCGGCATCGCCCCGCGCCGGGATCTGCCCGCCGCCTCGGCGTCCGGATATCCGGACGCCGAGGCGGGTCTCCCGGATCCTCTCGTAGTTTCCCCCCAGGTTTCCTAAGGAAAGTCCATCCATGAGCGCGGTAATGGATAATAGTGTGCCGCTTTCGCCCAGCGTGGCGGACTCCGTGACTACCGGCACGCCTTCGCCTATGAAGCAAAATAAAAACGCGCTGATGGATGCGCTGTTCAAGAACCTGACCCGCCTGTTCGCCTTCCTGGTGTTCATTCTGCTGGCGGCGATTCTTATCTCCCTGATCTACGGCAGCCGCGAATCGCTGGCCAAGTACGGTCTGTCGTTCCTGTGGCTGAACGACTGGGACCCCGTCAAACAGAACTACGGCGCCGTGGTGCCCATCATCGGCACGCTGCTGACGTCGGCCATCGCGCTGATCATCGCCGTGCCGGTGTCGTTCGGCATCGCGATCTTCCTGACCGAACTGTCGCCGACCTGGTTGCGCCGTCCCCTGGGCACCGCGGTCGAAATGCTGGCCGCCATCCCGTCCATCATCTACGGCATGTGGGGCCTGTTCGTCTTCGTGCCGGTGTTCCAGCAGTATGTGCAGCCGTTCCTGATCGCCACGCTGGGCAGCGTGCCGATCATCGGCGGCATGTTCGCCGGGCCGCCGTTCGGCATCGGCATTTTCACAGCCGGGTTGATCCTGTCGATCATGATCATCCCGTTCATCGCGGCAGTGATGCGCGACGTGTTCGAGCTGGTGCCGGCCATGCTGAAGGAATCGGCCTACGGCCTGGGCAGCACGACCTGGGAAGTGATGTGGCGCGTGGTGCTGCCGTTCACCAAGTCCGGCGTCATCGGCGGCATCATGCTGGGCCTGGGCCGCGCGCTGGGCGAGACCATGGCGGTGACCTTCGTGATCGGCAACGCCTTCAAGTGGTCCGGCTCGCTGTTCTCGCCGGGCAACTCGATCGCCTCGGCGCTGGCCAATGAATTCAACGAAGCGGGCGGCATCCAGAAGTCGGCGTTGCTGGAACTGGGCCTGATCCTGTTCCTGATCACGACGATCGTGCTGGCCCTGGCCAAGATGCTGCTGGTTCGCCTGTCCGCCGGCGAAGGCAAGAAAACCTGACGCGCCGCGAGCCCAAGGAAAAGAACATGGCTGTATCCGTACTCAATATGCAGAACGGCGTGTATCGCCGGCGCCGCGTGGTCAACCGCATCATGTTGACCATCTCGCTGGGCACGCTGGTGTTCGGGCTGTTCTGGCTGTTCTGGATCATTCTGACACTGCTGACCAAGGGCGCGCCGGCGCTGTCGTACACACTCTTCACCGAGATCACGCCGCCGCCGGGACAGACCGGCGGCCTGATCAACGCCATCTTCGGCAGCGTGATGATGGCGGGCGTGGGCACGCTGATCGGCACGCCGGTCGGCATCCTGGCCGGCACCTACCTGGCCGAATACGGCCAGCGCGGCTGGCTGGCGCCGGCCACGCGCTTCCTGAACGACGTGCTGCTGTCGGCGCCGTCCATCATCATCGGTCTGTTCATCTATGCCGTGTACGTGGCGCAGGTGGGGCACTATTCCGGCTGGGCCGGCGCCATCGCGCTGTCCATTCTGGTGATCCCGGTGGTGGTGCGCACCACCGACAACATGCTACTGCTGGTGCCCAACAGCCTGCGCGAAGCCGCGGCGGCGCTGGGCTGCCCCAAGTGGCGCATGATCACGCTGGTGTGCTATCGCGCCGCCAAGACCGGCATCATCACCGGCGTGCTGCTGGCGATTGCCCGTATCTCGGGTGAAACCGCGCCGCTGCTGTTCACGGCGCTGTCGAACCAGTTCATGTCGACCAACATGAACGGCCCGATGGCCAACCTGCCGGTCGTGATCTACCAATACGCCGCCAGCCCCTTCAAGGATTGGAACGACCTGGCCTGGGCCGGGGCTACCCTGATTACGCTGCTGGTGCTGGGCATCAACATCATCGCCCGCAACATGTTCCGCAAGTAAAGATCGCTTTGCCGGCGCGCCAGACGCGCCGGACCTAGGGAAACCAAATGGAAAACACCGCTACCGCCGTCAAGAACAAGATCGAGGTCAAGAACCTGAACTTCTACTACGGCAAGTTCCATGCGATCCGCAATGTGAACATGTCGATCCAGGAGAAGAAGGTCACCGCCTTCATCGGCCCGTCGGGCTGCGGCAAGTCGACGCTGCTGCGCACCTTCAACCGCATGTTCGAGCTGTACCCGGGCCAGCGCGCCGAAGGCGAAATCATCCTGGACGGCGAGAACCTGCTGACCGCCAAGACCGATATTTCGCTGATCCGCGCCAAGGTCGGCATGGTGTTCCAGAAGCCCACGCCGTTTCCCATGAGCATCTACGACAACATCGCCTTCGGCGTGCGTCTGTTCGAGCGCCTGTCCAAGGGCGAGATGGACGAGCGTGTGGAGTGGGCGCTGAGCAAGGCCGCGCTCTGGAACGAAGTGAAGGACAAGCTGCACCAGAGCGGCAACAGCCTGTCGGGCGGGCAGCAGCAGCGCCTGTGCATCGCCCGCGGCGTGGCCATCAAGCCGGAAGTGCTGCTGCTGGACGAACCGTGTTCGGCGCTGGACCCGATCTCGACCGCCAAGATCGAAGAACTGATCGCCGAACTGAAGAACGACTACACCGTCGTCATCGTGACCCACAACATGCAACAGGCCGCCCGCTGCTCGGATTACACGGCCTACATGTACCTGGGCGAACTGATGGAATTCGGCCAGACCGACCAGATCTTCGTGAAGCCGTCGCGCAAGGAAACCGAAGACTACATCACCGGCCGTTTCGGCTGAGGCAGACCCGGCCCGGCTGGCTGGGACATCGACGGCGCGCCCGCAAGGCGCGCCGTTGTCATTGGCGTGGCGGCTCAGGGACGTTGCTGCTGCAGGGCCTGCGAAGCCGGCGCCTGTTGCGCCTGCGGTCCGCCCGCGTAGCGGCCGGGGATCAGGATCACGAACATCGCCGCCAGCACGGCCGCGCACGAGAAGGCGATGAAGTTCCAGGCCAGCGGCAACTGCAGCCCGGCCAGGTAGCCGCCGACGATGGGGCCGCTCATGGCGCCGATGCGGGCGAACGACAGCGCCCAGCCGGTGGCCGCGCCGCGCGCATGCGCCGGGTAGTAGCCGGCCAGGTAGCCGGTCAGGATCAGCGACGACGAAATGCTGCCCACGCCCGCCAGCCCCACCCACAGGTAGTTCACCACCAGCGGGTTGTTGTAGGTCAGGCAGTAGATGCCGATGGCGCCCACCAGGAAGAACAGGGCCACGATCTTGCGCGGCTCGGTCTTGTCGGCGAACTGGCCCAGCACCAGGCCGCCGATGGCCGAGGCCAGGCTGAACACCAGCAGGAACGACAGGCTGGAACCGAGGTCGTAGCCGTTCTTGCGCATGATCTGCGGCAGCCAGGTGTTCAGGCCATAGACCAGCATCATGCCCAGGAACAACGCGCCCCAGAAACACAGCGTGGCGCGCAGATGGCGCGGCGCGAACACCGCCGCCATCACGTCGCGCCAGGTGGCTTTCTCGCCCGTGACCTCGCGCGGGCGGAACGGCTCGAGCGAGGCGATGCCCAGGCGGTCCGCCATGGCGCGCGCGCCGGCTTCGTCGCCCTTGGCCAGCAGGTACTCGAGCGATTCGGGCAGCAGGCGGGCCAGCAGCGGCACCAGCAGCAGGGGAGCGGCGCCCACCAGGATCACCGCGCGCCAGCCCCAGTGCTGCAGCACCGCCATGGCGACGGCGGCCGAACAGAGGATGCCCAGCGAATAGCCGGAATACATCACGCCGTAGTTGAAGCCGCGCTTGGCCGGCGGCGAGTATTCGATGGTCAGCGCCGCCGCCACGGGAATCACGCCGCCCAGCCCCAGGCCGCCGATGAAACGGAAGGTGGCGAACCACGTCGGCATGGGCGCCCAGGCAGCGCCGATCATCGTCAGCGAAAACAGCGTGACGCAGGCCAGCAGCATGCGCCGGCGGCCCAGCAGGTCGGACAGCGTGCCGACCGCGAACGAGCCGACGAACATGCCGGCCAAGGCATAGCTGCCCAGCATGCCCAGCTGGATCGACGTCAGGTTCCAGTTCTTGTCGTCGGCCAGGGCGGGCAGCACCGCGCCCATCACGCCCACGTCGTAGCCTTCGAACAGGATCGCCAGCCAGCAGACGAACAGCACGGTGTAGGTGGTCCGTGTCGGGGTGGCCCAGACGGATGCAGTAGAGGCGGTCGCCATGATTTTCCCGATGAGTATGTCGTTATGAATTTGAATTTAATTTATGCTTCAACTATATAGGTGTCAATCAGGGCTTGCCTGCGGCCGCGCCCTCGGGGCGCCGGACCGCGGCGCCATTTCGGCGCGTCTGCCGTATCTGGTATAGTTGCCACCCTCGGGGCGTAGCGCAGCCTGGTAGCGCATCTGCTTTGGGAGCAGAGGGTCGTGAGTTCGAATCCCACCGCCCCGACCAGTAAAAACAAAGGGTTAGCTCATTTTTGGTGAGCTAACCCTTTTCGTTTTCTGGCGTACCCGTCGTCAGTGAGAAGCCTCAGCGCGGGCCTTCGGCGTGCATCAGGGGCCTATCGGCTTGCCGGCGCGATCAGATACCGCGTCAGCTTCTCCATCATGGCGTCGCAGGCCTCCAGCTGGGAGAGCTCGACGTATTCGTCAGCCTTGTGCGCCACGTCGATGCTGCCAGGTCCGCAGATCAGCACCGGCGTCTGGGTCCACAACTGCTGGAACAATCCGCCCTCGGTGCCGAACGCGGCCTTGGTGAGCGGCGTGTCCGGCGGCAGCCACGAGGCCAGCAACGCGACGCCCGCGGAATCCTGCGGCGTGGCCAGGCCGGGATAGCTGTTGACCGTCGTGACCCCGGGCGGCTCGGCATCGGGCAGGGCGCCCGCGGCACGCATTTTCGCCCGGGTGAGTTCCAGCACTCGCGCCAGGATCTGGTTCGGGTCGTCCTGCGCGACGTTGCGGATCTCGAAGTTGACTTCGCATTCCGCGGGCACGATGTTCAGCGCCGTGCCGCCCTTGATGGTGCCGGCATGCACGGTCGTGTAGGGCACTTCGTACCCGGGTTCGCGCGGTCCGTGTTCGGCAAGGTCATGCTGCACGTCGCGCAGGGCGCTGATCAGGTCGCTGGCCGTATGGATGGCATTGACGAAGTGCGGCGCCAGTCCCGAGTGCCCCGCCTGGCCGCAGCACAGGGCCCGATAGGCGGCCTTGCCCTTGTTGCCGGTGCCGATCTTCATCAGTGTGGGTTCGCCCACCACGCAGAGCAGCGGCGCCGGTTGCATGTGTTCCAGCGCGCGCAGCATATGACGCACGCCCACGCAGCCGATTTCCTCGTCAAACGACAGCGCCAGGTGCAAGGGCCGCGCAAGCGGCTGACCGGCCGCGCGGATCATGGCCATCACGGCGCAGGCGACAAAGCCCTTCATGTCCGCGCTGCCCCGCCCATAGATGCGTCCATCGCGTTCGGTCGCCTCGAAGGGCGGCGAGGTCCAGGGCTGGCCTGTCACGGGAACCACATCGGTATGGCCTGATAGCACGATGCCGGGCACGTCCAGGGGGCCGACGGAGGCGAACAGATTGCTGCGTCCGGCGTCCTGCGGGTCCGCCACCAGCGTGGATGCGATGCCCGCCTGCGCCAGCAATGCCCGCACGCGGTCGATGAGTTCGATGTTAGGCGTCAGCGTGACGGATTGAAACGCGAGCAGTTCGCGCAATAGGTCTGGACTGTTGTCCGGAGTCGGTGTGCTCATGGCATGGACCTGCAAGGTTGCGATCGGCGCCAGGGCGCCGCCCGTTCAGTGGTTTTCAGGGGGAGGCACATACGGGTCGAAGAAGCTGCCTTCGCTCATGCCGGGGATGTATTGATCCGAGATATAGGCGCGGCAGCGCTGCATGAAGACTTCGGTCAGCCGCGACGGTTTCATCGGCTTGTAGGTCGTCAGCCCAAGCAGCATCGGGCGATGCTCGCCCACCAGACGCAGCCGTACCAGCCGTTTGCCATCCAGCGCCTGGGTGGATTTTGGCCGCACGTTGAACAGGGCATAGCCGATGCCGTTGGCAACCATGGAACGCACCACTTCTTCGGAGCGCGAACGCGCCACGATGTTTGGCTCCAGGCCGAACTTCGCGAACAGCGACATGAAGTAATCGCGGCTCAAGGGCAGGTCCAGCAGCACCATGGGCAAGCGGGCCAGCTCCTCGAGCGTTACCGCGATCTGCTGCGACAGCGGATGCAATTCGCTGACCACCACATGCGGCGGCAGGCGCGCCAGCGCCTCGAACGAGATTTCGTCGCCGAGTCTCAGGTCGTAACTGAGCGCGACGTCGATTTCCAAGGTGTGCAGCTTGTCGATCAGCAACTGCTGGTCGCCTTCGACCATGTGCAGGTCGACTTTGTCGAAAGCGCGCGAGAAGCCGAAGATCACCTCGGGCGCGATCATGGCCGTGAGCGACTGGAAGCAACCCACGCGCAGGGTGCCCTGGATGGTATTGCTGGAGACGGATGCGATCTTGTAGAGGCGCGACGCGCGCTCGAGCAGGTCTTCGCATTCGCTCATGACCTGTTGGCCGAGCACGGTCAGGGCCAGGCCCTTGGACGGATGCCGGACGAACAACTGCACGTCCAGCTCGGTCTCGACATGGGCGATGGCGGCGGATATCGACGGCGCCGAAATGTGGATCTGGCTGGATGCCGCGGCGATACTGCCATGCTTGGCGGTGGCGACGAAGTACTCCATCTGGCGCAGCGAAATGCGATTGAGCATAGTCCGAAGTGAGAAGGCTGGAAGTGTGTTCACTATGCCCGGACAGCGAGCCGGGCGCTCCTCGGGTTTTCTCGCACTCGCCGTCTGCCACAGCCTGTCACAGATTGCCCGGCACGCCGAAACTCGGCGCGGCGCGTGGGTCCCTGGCGCGGGTAATGTAGTCCTGGATTTGCGGCTCGTAGACCTTCCAGGCCTCGTATAGGGTTTCGACGGGGCATTGTTCCACCCAGTCCATGCGCAGGTCGACGATGGGCCAATCCAGATCCGCCACCACCAGCAGCCCGGCTGAATGCACCGGCCCTTCTTCGCCGCCGGCTGCCTGACCCGCCAGCATGGCCTGCATCAGGCGTTCGGCCAGCGAACCCGGCGTCTGCTCGAATGCCGACAGCATGGCGGCGGGCACATCCAGCGAGGCCAGCATATTGCCGGCGCACGCGGCGTGTTCGCCCTTTGCGCTGGCCAGGCGGCCCAGCGCGTTCGACCCGGTGAAGATGGCCGGCGCCTGCGTGGCGTCGATGGCCATCAGTTGCCGGTAGCTGATGAAAGGGCGCTCGGCCAGCGACTGCAACGCGCGCTCGGGCGAATGGCCCTGGCTCATCGCGTCAAGGATGAGCGGCCCCAGGGCGGGATCGGTGATGTTCTGGCTGACCGCCGCGCCCACGCCTGCGCGCGCGCGGACGCAACGCGCCGCGACCGCGGGTGACGACGATGAGACGGCCGCGCCGAATTGGCCGGTGGCCGGGCAACGGGCAATGATGGAGAAAGTCATGACCTGGGCCTCCTGTGGCGTCAATCCGGAATAACAGCAGTCGCGTCGATTTCCACCAGCCACTCGGGGCGGGCCAATGCCGACACCACGATACCGGTGGAGACGGGGAACACGCCCTTGAGCCATTTGCCGACCACCAGATAAACGGCTTCGCGATAACGGGGATCGATGATGTAGATCGTGATCTTGCAGATGTCCTGCAGTTCGCCGCCGGCTTCCCGGAGCAGCATGTCGATGTTCTTCATCGCCTGCTCCGCCTGGCCCGAGGCGTCGCCGATGCAGACGCTCTCGGACGTGTCCAGGTTCTGGCCGATCTGCCCGCGCAGGAAGACCGTGCTGCCGCGCGCGACGACGGCCTGGCACAGATCGTTGTCGAGTTTCTGTTCCGGGTAGGTTGCCTTGGTATTGAAGGTGCGTATGCGCTTGTGCTTCATGGCTCGTATCTTTATTAGGGTTTATCCGGGGACCCCGCGCCTGCCTGGCAAGCGGCATCGCATAAGGCCGTGACCTGCCCGCTGATGGTCGGCCCAAGCGGGGCGCGAGCCTATTTGTTTTTTCCGGCGTCCCATCTCGGAAAACCTGACGCGGGCGGCGCCCGCGGCGATGGGCATTGGCCACGCCTCGGGCGGCCTTGCCCGGCCATCAGGAAAATCTATCCACGCCAACGGAAAAGGCGACTTGGTCGCCCGGATCGCGTCTCTCATCATTGGTTTTCGCTGGCTGACGCCATCTCTCTTTGCTGGGACTCCGGATGACCACTGCCTCAACGCTCCTACCCGCCGCCTATCCCCGATTCCGCTACGACGGCTCTGGCGACCTTGCCCGCATCGGGCTGATCTACATCGCCTCCAGCGTCGTGATGGAAGAAGAGATGTGGGCCATGTCCGGACCGGGGGTTTCCACCCATACCGCGCGCATCAAACTGCCCAAGGTCACCGTGCAGGGCATCGAGGAAATGATGAACGCCCCGGAACTGGAACAGGCCGCGCGCCTGGCCGGCGCGGCCCCCATCGACGTGCTGCTGTTCGGCGGGACCAGCGCCTCGTTCCTGCACGGCACCGCCTATGACCAGGCGCTTATCCAGAAGCTGCGGCAATGGGTGCCGGGGCCGAAGATCACCACGGCGTCGACCGCCACGCTCGCGGCACTGAAGAAGGTGAAAGCCGGCAAGGTTGCGCTGGCCACGCCGTATCTGCCGGAAATCCATGAGCGTGCCATCCGCTTCCTGCAGGAAAACGGCCACGAGGTCGTCAAGAGCGCCTGCCTGGGCATCTCGGATGATCATGCGCTGGCCGAGGTCTCGCTGGAGAAAGTCTATGACCATGTGCTCTCGGTCGATCATCCGGACGCAACGGCCATCTTCGTGTCGTGCACCAACTTCCGGACCGTCGGCGCCATCGAGGCGCTGGAACAGAAACTCGGCAAGCCGGTGATTTCCGCCATCCAGGCCTCGTTCTGGCATTGCCTGGATCTCACCGGCGCGGCAGGCGCCAAGCCCGGCTACGGGTCGCTGTTCAACACCAATCTGACCAAGGCCAACACGATGTAAGCACTTCGCCACGGCGGATAACCAATAAACAAGGGGAAAAAATGCATCTGCACAAAACCATCACGGCGCTGACACTCGCAAGCGCCTCGTTATTCGTCCTGGCGCCGGTCCATGCCGAGAAGCTGGTGCTTGGCAACGAGGGAAGCTATCCCCCGTTCAGCATGGTCGATCCCTCGGGCCGCCTGACGGGCTTCGAACCCGATCTGGCGCGCGAGATGTGCAAACGGATGAAGGTCGATTGCGAAATCGTCGTCATGGACTTCAAGGCCCTGATTCCGGCGCTGCTGCAGAAGAAACTGGATGCCGTGGTCAGCCAGACCAAGCCGCTGCCGGAGCGCAAGGAAAAGGTGCTGTTCGGCCGTCCGGTGCTGTTCAATCCGGACTCCTACGTGGTGCCGGAAGCGAAGCACTACACCTTCACGCCGGAAGGGCTCAAGGGCGTGCGCATCGGCCTGCAGCGCGGTTCCGCACAAGCCAAGTATGTGTCCGAGACCTTCGGCAACGCGGTGCAGATCGTGTTCTACGACAACCCGGACCAGATCCGGCTGGATCTTGCCAACGGGCGGCTGGACATGAGCCTGGGCCCGAAGATCAGCTGGACCAACGAGTTCCTGTCCAAGCCCCAGGGCAAGGGCTGGAAATTCGCGGGCGGCGACTTGTGGACGGGCGGCGGCGAGGCCGGCTCGAGCTGGATCGCCCGCAAGGACAGCGGCGAACTGCTCAACCGTATGAACGCCACGCTGGAAACCATCATCAAGGACTGCACCTTCACCAAGCTGCGCAAACCCTATATGGAAGTGGAGCTCCTGCCCGAGGAAGCTGCCTGCCGCTAGCCGGACTCGCGCACCCCGCCTGGGCCGCCCGGCACGAGGCCGGCGGAGCGGGCGGCATGTCTCGCACGCCTGCCAGGGTCTGTGCAGGGCGTCTTTCAATGTGAACAGGCTTTAGGAATTCCTCATGCCTTCGATGGGTTTCGTGCAGCAACTCGCGACCGGCGCGATGATGACGATCCAGGTCGCCGTCTGTGCCTATCTGCTGGCGCTCGTGATCGGGACGTTCTTTGCCCTGATCACGCTGCGGCCAACGCTGCTGGCCAGAATCATCTGGATTCCGTATGCCTCCATCTTCACCGGCGTGCCTTCGCTGCTGGTGGGCTTTCTGTTCTATTACGGCGGCTCGCAGATCGTCGCCGGCCTGCTCGCGCCGTTTGGCATCGGCCAGCGCATCGAGATTACGCCGTTCATGGCGGCGGTAGCGGCGCTGGGCATGGTGTATGGCGCCTACCTGGCCGACCTGATACGCAGCGCGATCCAGAATGTGCCGCACGGACAGTTCGAGGCCGCGCGCGTGCTGCTGGTGCCGCGCAGCGCCATCTGGCTGAAGATCATCCTGCCGCAGATGCTGCGCCTGGCCTTGCCCGGCATGACCAATATGTGGATCGTCGTGCTCAAGGACACCGCGCTCATCTCGCTGATCGGCCTGAAGGAAATCATGGCCTACGCCAAGCTTGCCTCCGGCGTGACCAAGGAGCCCTTCATCTACTACCTGCTGGCGGCGTTCTTCTTTCTCATGATGACCTGGCTGACCTACTACGTGGCCCGCCGCGTCGAAACGTGGGCCGCGCGGGGCTTTCATCCCGTCGTGACCCAGGGAGCGTCTCATGCACTTTGATTTCCAGGTGGCCTGGGAAAGCCTGCCAAAACTGCTGGCCGGCGCCGGCACCACGTTCGCCGTGCTGCTGCCGGTGCTGGTCATCGGCCTGTTGCTGGCGCTGCCGGTTGCCCTGGCGAGTTTCCGGCCGGGCCCGCGCGCCGTCTTCGCCAGCAGCTATATCGGCTTCTTTCGCGGCGTGCCCAGCCTGGTGCTGCTGTATCTGATCTACAGCGGACTGCCGCAGTTCTCTTTCGTGCGCGACACCTTTCTGTGGAATGTCTTTTCCAGCGCCTATGTCTGCGCCTGGCTGGGCCTGGCGCTGACGCACTCGGGCTTCATGGCGGAGATCATTCGCGGCGGGCTGGCGGCGATTCCCAGGGGCACGATCGAAGCCGCGCAGACCCTGGGCCTGAAGCCCGCGCAAATCCTGTTCCGCTTGCGGCTCCCGTTGGCGTCGCGCTATGTGCTGCGCGCCTATCAGAACGAGCTGCTGATCATGGTGAAAAGCACGGCGGCCGTCAGCGCCATCACGCTGGTCGACCTGACCGCCGCTGCCAACACCGTGTTCGACTACACCTACGACCCGTTCACGCCCCTGATCACGGCGGCGGCCATCTACTGGTGCATCACCAACTGCATACGTCTTGGATTCTCGATCGCCGATCGCAAATTGAACCGCTATCTCGTCAGAGTCTGAACCGCCCGGCCGACCGTCCACCAGAGCGCGAACCATCATGACTGCCATCCTGTCCAGCCTCACGCCGCCATTGTCCTCCGTCCGTTCTGAATGCGCGCCCGCGGTATCCATCGCGGGACTGAACAAGTTCTACGGCACGTTCCACGCCTTGCGGGATATCCACCTTGAAGTGGCCAACGGTGAGATCGTCATCCTGTGCGGCCCATCGGGATCGGGCAAGTCCTCGCTCATCCGCTGCATCAACCATCTGGAGCAGCATGACTCGGGCGATATCCACGTCAACGGCACCGCGCTGACCCGGCGCCCGGAAAGCGTGGAGCAAGTCCGGCGCCAGCTGGGCATGGTGTTCCAGAGCTTCAATCTCTTTCCGCATATGACGGTGCTGGAGAACTGCACCTTCGCGCTGAAGATCGCCTTGAAGACGCCGGCCGGCGAGGCCGAGCAGACGGCAAGGGAATACCTTGCCAAGGTCAATGTGATCGAACAGGCCGGCAAGTATCCAATCCAGCTTTCCGGCGGACAGCAGCAGCGCGTGGCCATCGCGCGCGCGCTTTGCCTGCGGCCGCGCATCATGCTTTTCGACGAACCGACCTCGGCGCTGGATCCGGAGTCGGTCGGTTCCGTGCTGCGCATCATGGAAGACCTGGCCCAGACCGGCATCACCATGATCTGCGTCACTCACGAGATCGGCTTTGCCCGCAGGGTGGCCGACCGCTGTGTGTTCATGGAGCGCGGCGAAATCATCGAGACCGCGCCCACCGAACAATTCTTTACCTCGCCCAGGAACGAGCGGTTGAAGACTTTCCTGGAGCAGGTTCTGTAGCCAACAACATAGACAAGGGGTTGTCATGATCAAGAAACTTATTTGCGCGGGCCTCGTTGCCGGCGCGGCCTTCGCCGGTACGGTGCAGGCGCAGGATGCGCTGGTGGTGAGCACCTGGGGCGGCAGCTTCCGAGACCTTATCGACGAGACCATCGGCCGCGAGTTCACGCGGCAGACGGGGGTGCCGGTGAAGTACATCACGGGCGGTACCATCGATCGCCTGAACAAGGCCAAGCTCGCCACCAAGCCGGAAAGCGACATCACGTTCACCACATCGCACATCGGCTGGCTCTACGTCAATGCCGGCCTGTACGAGAAGCTGGACCTGAGCAAGATCCCCAACTACTCGCACCTGGTGGAGCGCGCCAAGATCAGCCCGTACCATATCGGCAGCTGGGCGTATGTGTACACCATCGGCTACCGCCCCGACCTGGTTCCCGCCGGCATCACCTTCAACAGCTGGAACGACCTCTGGAATCCGGCGCTGAAAGGCAAGCTGTCCGCGCCCGATTTCGACCCCAGCCATATCATCGACATTTCTGCCCTGCTTTCGGGCGGCGACGCGAGCACCTGGGAAAAGGGCCAGGACAAGCTCAAGGCCCTGAAACCCAACTTCAAGGCCTTTTACACCAACGATGCCAACAGCCAGCAACTGATCGCCGCCGGCGAGACGCCCGTGCAGATCGTGCTGTCCATGAACGCCTACTACATGATCGGCCAAGGCGTGCCGATCAAAGTGGCGATGCCCAAGGAGGGCGCGGTGCTGGGGGTGGACACCATGGCCATCATGAAAGGCAGCACCAAGACCGACCTGGCCCACAAGTTCATGAACATCGCGCTTTCGCCGGAGGTGCAAGCCAAGATCGTGGCCGCCAAGAAGGCCAGCCCTGTCATCGACGACGCCAAGGTCTCGCCCGAAGACGCCGCGCTGCCGGGCGTGTTCACGACCAAGCAGCAATGGGATACCCAGGCCATCGTCATCGACGACAAGCTGCGCGCCGAGAAGACCGCCGAATGGCGCAAGTGGTTTACCGAGAACATCATGAACTGACCGCAGGCGCCGCGGCCTTTTCGGACCGCGGCGCCGCCACGCTTTCACCGTACACGAAGGATGGGTCCACCATGGATGCGCGTTCCAACTTGAGGGGATGGCTGATATCCCCGGCCAGCTTCATCGCGCTGTGCATTTGCGTCGCCATGGCGGCCGTGCTGCAGTACAGCTTGCGCACTTTCATTCCCGGTTCTCTGGATGTCGGTGGCCTGACACTGACGAACTTCTCGGGCATGGGCAAGCAGATCTACATCGATGCCTTTGTCAACACCTTGCGCCTGAGCGTGGAAACCACGGTCTTCTCATTGCTCGTCGCGTATCCCTTGGCGTACGCCCTGGTCAGGGTGCGAAACCGCTACATCAAGTCTTTCATCCTGATCGTCGCCATCACGCCGCTCTTCCTGGGTGAGATCGTGCGTACCTATTCCTGGATCATCGTGCTGGGCAGCACGGGCTTCATCAATTCGATGTTGCTCAAGCTGGGCCTGATCAATACGCCGCTTACGCTGATGTTCAGTCATCTGGGTGTACTGGTGGCGCTGGTGCACGTCACGGTCCCCGTGGTCGTGCTGATGCTGGCCACCGCCATCTCGCACATCGACCGCGATTACGAGAAAGCCGCCGAAAGCCTGGGCGCGGGGCCGGTCCGCACGTTCCTGACCATCACGCTGCCGTTGTCCATGCCGGGGATCCTGGCCAGCATCACGACCTCGTTCGCCTGGACGTTCAGCGCCTTCGCCACACCGCAAATGATCGGTGGAGGCCGGGTGCCTACGGTTTCCACGCTGGTCTACCAATTGGGCTTCTCGTCGATGAACTTTCCCCTGGCGGCCAGCCTGAGCGTCATGGGCCTGGGCCTGACGGCGATTGCGCTGATGCTGCTCGGCCGCGTCACGCGGCGTCTCAAGGTCATTGGAGGACACTGATGGGTCTGCGCAAATCCCTGCCCCTGTGGCTGCGTATCGGCGCGCCCGTGCTGATCACGCTCATTCTAGCCTTCGTGCTGCTGCCGGTCGTGGTGGTGGTGCTGGCTTCCTTCAATGAAAAAGCCCTGCTGACGTTTCCGCCCCAGGCCTGGTCCTGGCGCTGGTTCGAGCGGGTCTTCACCTACTCGGACTTTCGTGACGGCTTTCGCGCCAGCCTGGTGGTGACGTTCTGGTCGTCGTTGCTGGCGCTGGTCATCGGCACCGGGCTGGCGATTGCCGTCAAGCGCATGGCGTTTCCCGGCAAGAACATCCTGCAGGCTATCCTGCTCTCACCGCTGGTGATTCCGCACTTCACGGTGGGACTGGGCCTGCTTATTCTGGTGGCGCAGCTGAACATCGATCGCGGCTACGGCATCGTGATCCTGTGCCACGTCATTCTCGTCCTGCCTTTCGTGCTGCGCAGCGTCTATGTCTCGATGGAGAACCTGGACGTGCGACTGGAGCAGAGCGCCGCCAGCCTGGGAGCGTCGCCCGTGCGAGTGCTGTTCACGATCACTGTGCCCTTGTTGGCGCCGGGTCTGTTCGGCGGCTGGCTGTTCGCGGCCATCATGTCGTTCAGCGAATTCACCGCGTCGCTGTTCGTGACCACCCAGAACACGCAGACCCTGCCGGTGACCATGTACAACTATGTGCGCGAGTTTGCCGACCCGACCCTGGCTGCGCTGTCGGTGGTGTATATCGTCGTGACGGCCACGTTGCTGATCTTCGCCAACCGCTTCCTGGGATTGGGCCGGATCCTGAATATCGAGGACAACCACTAGGGCCTGTCAACAGGCCCTGGCCCGCGGGCCAGGGCCGTGCCTGTCAATAGCCGCGTGCAGCATCCACGCGATTGACGGGCGGCAAGCCCTGGCTGACACGCAGTACGTTGTCGGCGATCTGTTCGGCCGCCGAGGCCGGAATGGCCACCGACGCCAGGTGGGGCGTGATCAGCACGTTTTCCATTGCCCAGAGCGGGTCGCCGGGCGGCAGGGGCTCGCGCTCGAAGACGTCCAGCGTCGCGCCGCCCAGGTGGCCGCTGCGCAGCAAGTCGGTCAGGGCGGCTTGGTCGACCAGCGCGCCCCGGGCCACATTGATCAGCGCCGCGCCGCGCGGCAGGCGTTGCAGGCGTTCACGATCCAGCAGGCCGTGCGTCTGCGGGGTGAGCGGAAGCATCACCACCAGGATGTCGGCGCGCGACAGCACCGTATCCAGCGACGCCATGCCGGCATGGCATTCGATGCCTTCGATGTTGCGCGGGCTGCGCGACCAACCCAGCACCGCCAGCCCCTGGCGGGAAAGTTCCCGCGCCGCACATGCGCCCAGTTCGCCCAGGCCCAGCACCGCCACGCGCACCGTCTCCGGCGAGCGGGGATGGCGATAGGCCCATTCGCCCCGCCGCTGCGCGGCCTCGAAATGCGGAATGTCGCGCGCATAGCGCAGGGCGGCAAACAGCACATAGCCCGCCATCATGCGCGCCATGTTGGGATCGGTGAGGCGCGTGATGGGCACCTCGGCGGGCAGATCCTCGCGGCCGACGAGCGAATCCACACCCGCACCCAGATTTACGATGAGGCGCAGGTGCGTCATGCGGTCGAAGAAGCCCGGCGGCGCTTTCCAGACCAGCGCGTAGTGGATGTCGGCCGGATCGTGTGCGTCATTGCCATGCACCACACGCAAGTCCGGCAGACGCGCCTGCATGGCATCGCGCCAGGCCGTGTAGTCGTCGAACTCGCTGTAGAAGATCATGGCGCCCGACACGGCGGGGCGGGGGGAGGCGTGCATGGGCGGTCTACCTCAAGCGCTGCGGTGGATCAGGCGGGACATGGCCTCGATGGCAAGCTCGTAGCCATCGCCGCCCAGTCCCGCGATGACGCCATCCGCGGCCTTGGAAATATAGGAATGGTGGCGGAAGGCTTCGCGCCGCCAGATGTTGCTCATGTGGACTTCGATGATCCTGCCCGGAAAGGACAGCAAGGCGTCGAGGATGGGCACCGACGAATAGGTCAGGCCAGCCGCGTTGATGATGACGCCCTGCGCGGTGCCGCGGGCTTCCTGGATCCAGTCGACCAACTGGCCTTCATGGTTGGACTGGACGAAATTCAGCTGGATGCCCAGCGAGGCGGCCTTGCTTTCGCAGCGTTGCTGCAGCACGGGAAAACTGTCGGAACCGTAGGTTTTGTTGGCATCCAGCCCGTAGAGATTGGCATTCGGCCCGTTGAGAAACCAGACCGTGGATGAGGTTGGGGGTGCGCTCGGCGTTGTCATGGAGGCAGTCTCAGGCGTCGTGGGGAAGGGTCGCCTGCATGGCAGGCAATGCGTTGAACACGGAGAACCACGCCGCGGCGCGCGGATGCGCGGCGCGCCAGTCCAGTTCGGGAAAGCGGAAATCCAGATACCCCAGCGCGCAGGCGAGGGTCAGGTCGCCGATGCTCGGATGCGTTCGCGGCAGGTCGTCCGCCTGCGACTCGATGTCCGCCAGGCAGGCCTGCACCTTGACGAGCTGCGCCTCGCGCCATTGGGGCCACTGGATCGCGGCCGGCCGGGCCGTGTGCTCATAGCGCGCCAGCAGGGCGGCATCCAGCAGGCCGTCGCCCAGGGCCTGGCGCGTCAACGCCACCCAGCGGGCCGGACCTGCGGGAAACAACCGCGTGTCGCCGGCAGCCTCGGCCAGGTATTCGCAGATCACGCGGCTGTCGTAGAGGGCTCTGCCGTCCGGCAGGATCAGGGTGGGCACTTTGGCCAATGGGTTGTGAGCGGCGATGCGCGCGTCACGGTTGACCGGATGCGCGGCGCTGGCCAGCCATTCGATCCGTCCGGCCTGGCCGGTCAGGTGCGCGCAAACCATTACCTTGCGCACGAAGGGAGAAGTCGGGGCGTAGAGAAGTTTCAATCCATTCTCCGGTTGTCAGGGTTTGAGGACCAGCTTGCCGAACACCTTGCCGCTTTCCAGCAACTGATGCGCGCGCACGGCGTCGGCCAGGGGCAGGCTTTTCGCCATCCTGGGCCGGATGCGGCCCGCGGCCACCAAGGGCAGCACATGGCGCCTGAGCGCAACGGCCATCCGGGCCTTCTCGGCATCGGTCTGCGGACGCATGGTCGAGGAATGCAGGCTCAACTGTTTCTGCATCAAGGTCAGCAGCTCGATGTTGATGGCCGACCCTTGCAGGAATGAAAGGCTGACGTGGCGCCCGCCGAAGGCCAGCGCCTGCAGGTTGCGCTGCACATAGTCGCCGCCGACGATATCCAGCACGACATCCACGCCGCGGCCCTGCGTGAAGGCCGCGCAGGCTTGCACGAAATCCGTGTCATGAAAGCAGATCACCTCGTCGGCGCCGAGTTCGCGCAGGGCGTCGAAGCGGTCGGGTTCGCCGTCCGTGACGATGACCCGCGCGCCGGCGGCATGCGCCATCTGGATGGCCAGCGTGCCGATGCCGCCACCGCCGCCATGGATCAGCACCGTGTCGCCAATGCGCAGGCGGCCCAGTTCGAACAGGTTGTGCCAGACGGTGAATAGGCCTTCCGGCAGGGCGCTTGCCGCTGCATCGTCCAGCGCCTCGGGCACCGCCAGGGAATGATCCACGCGGGCCAAGCACCACGGCGCATAGCCGCCGCCGGCTAGCAGGCTCATGAGCCGCTGTCCGCGCAGGGAGTCCGGCACGCCAGGTCCGCAAGCCGCCACTTCACCGCAAGCCTCCAGCCCCAGCACGTCGGTCACGCCTGGCGCCGGCTTGCTCACGCCCTGGCGTTGCATGATGTCGGGCCGGTTGATGCCGGCCGAATGCACGCGCAGCAGCACTTCACCGGGGCCAGGCGTGGGTACCGGCCTGCCGGCCAGCGTCAACACCGTGGCGTCGCCCGGTTCGCGGGCGATGATGGCTTGCATTTCAACGGGGATCTGGGTCATGGCATGTGCCTCGCGGACGAGTGGATACTCGGCGGCTGCGCAGGCGCGGCCGCCAGGAAGAGGGGAGCCTCGCGTGAAACCGGATTCAGGACGATGCGTTGAAGACACTGACCCCGTGGCCGGGCAGCGCAAGTCCCGCCACCGCGCCCACGGGCCATTCATGCAGGCAGTTCAGGTCGAAGGTGCGCACCATGACGTGCTGGCGCCCCTCAACGGGAATGTGCACCTCCAGGTACAGATCCACGTGGTCGCCCTGGAACACGTGGTTGACGACCGTGCCGCTCAGGACCGAGCCGCTGTGCAGGGCTTCCAGCTTGATGTGTTCCGGCCGCACGTAGAGATCGAGCCGGTGGCCCTCGTGCGAGCCGCCCACCAGGCGCTGGCGGGGGATGTGCGTCAGCCCGGCGCCCAGGCGCAGCTGGATGGTTTCCGCGCTGGTGCCGTGGTAGTGCGCGGGCAGGATGTTGACGTCGCCCAGGAACGAGGCCACGAACGGATCCTGCGGATTGCGGTAGAGCTCGTCCGGCGTGGCAACCTGCCGGATCTCGCCCTGATTCATCACGGCGATGCGATCCGACATGCTGAGGGCTTCGCCCTGGTCATGGGTGACGAAGATCGTTGTCACGCCCAACCGGCGCTGGATGTCGCGGATCTCCACCTGCATGGCGCCGCGCAGGCTTTTGTCCAGCGCGGAGAAAGGTTCGTCGAGCAGCAACACCTTGGGACGGATCACGAGCGCCCGCGCCAGCGCCACGCGCTGCTGCTGGCCCCCGGAGAGCTCGCGCGGCTTGCGCTCGCCCAATCCGTCCAGCTTGACCAGGGCCATGGCTTCACGCACCCGCTGTTCGATCTCGGCGGCCGGCACGTGCCGCATCCGCAGGCCGTAAGCGATATTGCGCTCGACGGTCATGTGCGGGAACAGGGCGTAGTTCTGGAACACGATGCCGATCTGGCGCAGATACGGGGGCAGCGCCGTGACAGGCGTGTCGTCGATGAGGATCTCGCCCTCGTTCGCATCGGCAAAGCCCGCGATCAGGTTCAGCAAGGTGGTCTTGCCGCAGCCCGATGGGCCCAGCAGCGTCAGGAATTCCCCGCGCTCGATCTTCAGGGAAACCTGTTTCAGCACCGCCAGATCGCGGTATTTCTTGACGACGCCCTCCAGGCGGACCGCGCTGGAGCTATCGGAGGCAAAGGGAAGATTCGGCATGGCTGCTGCACTCACGGAGTTCAGTTTCCCGGCGCGAAGATTCCGGGAAAGACAGGCGGTGGCCGCATGGCACGCAGGGCTGCGACGCCAGCGTTCTGGTGCAGTCAAGAATACGGTAAAGCCCTATTTCCAGTGCGTTGCCGATGCTGATGGGGGCCATCGGAAAAAAGAAATCACGATGGCGCGGGCCTGGCGGCGCACGCGGACCGGGCAAACCGCCAGCTTTGCTTTTTCCTAAGTCAGCCGTCTGAAAAACGAAGTTATCAACTCCGGGCTTCGGGGTCACACTGCCTGCCAATCGTTCAGCGCGCACCCTGATCGTGCACGTGGTTCGCCAGCTTTCTTGTCCTTGATCGTCGTGTCAGCCTCGAGACGCACCAGGGTCTCGGTATTCCTTAGGATCTTCACATGTCAATTGAAAAAACCAATACGCTGGTGATCGGCGCCGGCCAGGCGGGTATCGCAATGAGCGAGCACCTCGGCGCCATGGGAATTGCGCATATCGTGCTTGAACGCAAGCGGATCGCCGAACGCTGGCGCTCCGAACGCTGGGACTCGCTGGTGGCCAACGGGCCCGCCTGGCACGATCGCTTTCCCGGCTTGAAGTTCGATGACGTCGGCCCTGACGTCTTTCCGCCGAAAGAGCGCATGGCTCAGTACTTTGAGGACTACGCCAAGATGCTCAATGCGCCGGTGCGCACGGGTGTTGACGTCCGGCGCGTCCAGCGTAATGACAAACGGCCGGGCTTTACCGTCACCACCTCCGAAGGCACTATCGAAGCCCTGCACGTGGTCGCCGCGACCGGCCCCTTCCAGGTTCCCACCTATCCGAAGATCGTGCCGGAAAGCGCCGGCATCCAGCAACTGCATTCCTCGGCCTACAAGAACCCGGGTCAATTGGCCGATGGCGCCGTGCTTGTCGTCGGCGCGGGCGCTTCCGGTTCGCAGATTGCCGAAGAGCTTCGCCAAGCCGGCCGTACCGTCTACCTGTCGGTGGGCGAGCACTACCGGCCGCCCCGTTCATACCGCGGACGCGACTACTGCTGGTGGCTGGGCGCGCTGGGAATGTGGGATGAAGTCAAGAAAAAGCCGAAGCGCGAACACGTCGCCTTCGCCGTGAGCGGCTACGAAAACGGCAAGACCGTCGACTTCCGGCGCCTGGCCCACGACGGCATCCAGCTCGTCGGCATCACGACCTCTTACGAGAACGGCACGCTGCGCTTCGCCGACAATCTCGCCCGTGACGTCGCCCAAGGCGATGCGGACTACTTCGAAGTCCTGCGCGAAGCCGATGCCTACATCGAGCAGAACGGCCTGGACCTGCCGCCCGAACCCGATGCCTGGAAGCTGCTGCCCGACCCGGAGTGCCTTGCCTACCCCATCCTCAGCCTGGACCTGGCCGAGGCCGGCATCAAGACCATCCTGTGGGCGACGGGCTTCAAAGTCGACTTCAGCTGGATCGACGTCGACACCTTCGACGAGAAAGGCTACCCCATCCACAAGCGCGGCATCTCCGCCGAAAAGGGCATCTATTTCCTCGGCCTGCCCAACCTCACCAACCGCAGTTCCTCTTTCATCTGGGGCGTCTGGCACGACGCGCGCTACATCGCCGACCACATCGGCATCCATCTGGACTACCTGGCCTACAAGAAGGAATGACCGCCAGTAAAGACAAAGGGTTAGCTCATCTCAAGGCGCGGTGGCATACAGGCGTCTCAATGATTCCCCCTGCGGCGTGATGAAGTCATCCAGCCGCCAGCATTGAGGCGCCTGACGCTTGAGAATCAAGTGCACGGTCTGTTGGACTTGCGGGCCTCCCGGCTCCAAGGCGAACGGATAGCGCATCGCGACGATGGCGGTGCCCTCTGGCGCCGATTCGGCGTCGAAGACGGGGGAGGCGGCCATGTCGCCATCTTGCGCGCCTAGCCAAGGGTCATAGTCCAGGTGGCCCACTTCGCCTTTGGCGTAGGCCCATTCTCCGCGCAGGGCCGCATCGAAACCGGGGGTGTACAGCGACGGATCGTGGCGCTCCGGGTTCCTGTAGAAATCGGCGTGGGCCTGCTGGAAGCTGCGCGTCCATTGCTCGGGAGAGGGGCAGTTGGCGCGGGCGGCCCCTGCAAGGGCGCAAAGCGCAAGCAGCAATAGCGGCTTCATGAACGGGGCGCGTAACGGCACGGTGTCTCCTCGCGTCATAACAAGGTTGCTTGCCAGAGGCCCGACGCGATCAGGCTGCGGCATTCGGCGATGACTTCATCGGCCGCCCGATCCACCGGGTTGGCGGTCTTGCCTAGTTTACGGTGCACCGGGCATCATGGCCCAGCACGCAACCTGGTTCTTGGATCTACCGGAAATCGCCCGTTGGGCGCAGCATGGCGTCTTCGATATCCCAATCATCAGGACTCATCATGAGCAATCGCATCGACTACGCCCAGGCCTCGCCCGAGGGCTATAAGGCTTTCGGCGCCGTGCACGCGTATCTGCGCCACTGCGGCCTGCCGGAGGCGCTGGTCAACCTCGTCTATCTGCGCGTGTCCCAGATCAACGGCTGCGCCTATTGCATCGACATGCATTCGCGCGACTTGCTCAAGCAGGGCGTGGCGGTGGACAAGCTGGTGCTGGTGCCCGTATGGCGCGAAGGCGGCGCGGTGTTCAGCGCGCGTGAGCAGGCCGCGCTGGCCTGGGCCGAATGCGTGACGCGGGTGGCCGAAACTGGCGTGCCCGATGCCGACTACCGGGCGGCGGCCGCGGAATTCAACGATAAGGAACTGGCGGACCTGACCTATGCGATCGGGTTGATGAACGCCTTCAACCGGCTGGGCGTCACCTTCCGCAATGTGCCGGCCGCCGCCAAGAAGGCCGCGCAGGTCCAGTAAGGGCGCAGCCCCGGCGTGGGCCCGCCGGATATCGCTGCCTTGGCGCGCTACGGCCAGACCAGTTTCAGCGCAATCGCCAGCATGGCGGCGCCGACCAGCGCATCGAGCACCCGCCACGCGGTCTGGCTGGCGAATACCGGCCGCAGCAGCCGGGCGCCGAACCCCAGCGTGAAAAAGAAGACGAACGAGGCCGTCATCGCGCCCAGCGCGAAGGCGGTCTTTTGTCCTTCATATTGGCTGGAGATCGATCCGAGCAGCACTACGGTGTCCAGATAGACGTGCGGGTTCAGCCAGGTAAAGGCCAGACAGGTGGCCAGTGTGGCGCCCAGCCCGGCAGCCTGGCGCGAAGACGGGGTCAGGCTGCCGTGGTTGCGCAGGGCGGACCGCAGACTGCGCACCGCGTAGGCGAACAGGAACAGCGCGCCGCCGTAGCGCAGTACGGGTTCCAGCCAGGGCAGGGCATTGGACGCCAGCCCGAAGCCGGCCACCCCCGCCGCGATCAAAATCGCATCCGACACCGCGCAGACCAGGCAGACGGCCAGGACGTGTTCCTGGCGCAGGCCTTGGCGCAGCACGAACGCGTTCTGCGCGCCGATCGCCAGGATCAGGCTCAGGCTGAGAAGAAAACCGGGGAGAAAAGCGTGAGTCATGTCGTACCTTGAGGCAAGGGCGACAGACTAGCGGTAGTGGCGTGATTAGAGAATCTAAAGATGCTAATCCATCTTTAGATTTGCTGAATGCGGGGGGCTTGGATGGATCAGTGCCGCGGGCCGGTTCCGGCGGGTTGCAGCTTGTGCAGCTGGGCCTGCAGCGAATCGAGCAGCAGCTGTAATTGTTCGGACGTCATGGCGTAGACGCGGCCGCGGGCGCTTTGCTCAGAGGCCGACGGGGTGGGATCGGGCAGGAAATCCAGCCGGAACAGCAGGGAGTCGTGTTCGACCAGGGGCAGCATGGCCCAGCCGGTTACCGGCGACACGGCTTCGCCGGCCTTGAAATCTCTGTCATGCACCTTGCACCACCTTGCTTACGCCTCCGGCAATGGGCCGGACATGGGGATTCTATTCGTTCAGCAAATTGTCAGCAAGCGGGCGGCAAAAAGGGCGCCGCATAACCGGCGCCCTGATGGCATGGCGGGGCAGATTGGGCGCGTCGGCCTAGGCGGGCTTCTGGTCCGCCGCGCGCAGCAGGTTGTATAGCTTGTCCTTGAGCAGCAGTTTTTCTTTTTTCAGGACTTCGACGCTGGTGTCCGAGGCGGGCACGATGCCGGCCTCCATGTTCTTGATTTCCTGGTCCAGGTCGTTATGGCGCTGGAACAGGGCCGAGAAGTGTCCGTTTTCGGCTTTCAGTTGGGTAATCAGTTGGCGATACTCAGGGAACATGACGGCCTCTTGCTTGATCCGGTTGGAAGGGAACTGCGCGCTGGGGCCGGCAGGCCGGCCCGAAATGAGCTGTCAGGTCCATGACATCCCAATGGCCCGTCAAAGTCAACCTGGGACGGCCGCAGTCGCCGCGCCGGATTTGACCCGGCGCAAGGCCTGGCGCGGCTTGTAGCAGCTCGGTTTTATCTGCTCACGTTTGTTTACATGGCCTGGCGAGGCCGGGGCATACACTCGCTTCCCCGTGGTCTGCCATAAAAGTGAAATGAATCAGCGCGCGCCCATCTACCGTCAGGTCCTGGATTTGTTCAAACAAGACGGACGCATCCATCCAGGCACCGGCATGATTACCGGCGTGATCGCGTTGTTCCTGGCGATCCTGTCCGTGCTGGGGGTACTGGCGTTTCACTTCCCGGCGTATCTGACGACGCCCGAACTGCGCAGCTTCTATTCGGTGGAAGCGATGCGCGCGCTGCTGTTCGGTGCCTTGCTCGTATCCGGCACCATCGCGCTGACCAACATTGTCTTCGGCCGCCAACGCTGGCTGAACATCACGGCCTTCGTGCTGGTGTGCGGCGCGGTGGCGGCGGGCGGCAGCCAGGTCGTGGTGACTTCGACCAATACCGGCAATCATCCCTACCTGGGGCTGGACTGGTTCATCCTGGACCTGCTGGCTTCCAGCACCGTGTTCATCATCTTCGAAAAGCTGTTCCCGCTGTACCCGGGGCAACCGGTGTTCCGCGGCGAATGGCAGGTGGACATGAAGCACTTCCTGTTCAATCACCTGTCGGTGGGCGCGGTGCTGCTGTGCATCAACTTCTTCGTGCACCGACTGTTCTCGTGGGCGGCCTACGAACCGCTGCAGCACGCCATCCAGTCGCTGCCGTACCTGGCTGAATTGTTCATGGCCGTGCTGGTGGCCGACCTGGTGCAGTACGCCGCGCATCGGGCGTATCACGAGGTCCCGTTCCTGTGGCGCATCCACGCGGTGCACCACAGTACCCGCACCCTGGACTGGCTGGCCGGTTCGCGCCTGCACATCGTTGAATTGCTGATCACGCGGGTGGCGGTGCTGGGCGTGCTGTTCGCACTGGGCTTTTCCAAGCCGGTGCTGGACGCCTACATCATCATCGTGGGCTTCCAGGCGGTGCTGATCCATTCCAACGTCAAGCTGCCCTGGGGCTGGCTGCGCTACGTGATCGTGACGCCGGACTTCCACCACTGGCATCACTCGTCCGACACGGAAGCCATCGACAAGAACTACGCCGCCCACCTGTCGTTCATCGATTACCTGTTCGGCACCGCGGTGCGCGGCGCTGGCAACCGCCTGCCGGAAAACTACGGCATCCTGGACAACGACATGCCGGGCACGTTCCTGTCGCAGCAGGCCTACCCTTTCCGCAAGAAGTAGGCCGGCCGGCGTGACAGCGCCGGGTTACTTGCAGGTACTACACGCGGGAGCCGCCATTGGATGCAGGCCGGGGCAATTATTTTTTGCCCCGGCGCCGGGGCCGGCTTACTTGGCCTTGTTGGCGGAGTAGGACGCCATCAGGTTGCGGTAGTCGGGGATGTGGTTGGCGAACAGCGTGCCCAGCCCCTCGATGTCGTTGCGCCAGTCGCGATGCAGCTCGCACGCGACGCCGAACCACGACATCAGTTGCGCGCCGGCCTGCTCCATGCGGCTCCAGGCGGCGTTGCGGGTTACTTCGTTGAAGGTGCCCGAGGCGTCCGTCACGACGAAGACGTCAAAGCCTTCTTCCAGCGCCGACAGCGCAGGAAAGGCCACGCACACTTCGGTGACCACGCCAGCGATGATCAGCTGCTTCTTGCCGGTGGCCTTGACGGCCTTGACGAAGTCTTCGTTGTCCCAGGCGTTGATGTTGCCGGGGCGGGCAATGTAGGGCGCCTTGGGGAATTTGTCTTTCAGTTCCTGCACCAGGGGGCCGTTAGGGCCGTCTTCGAAACTGGTGGTCAGGATGGTGGGCAGTTTGAAGTAGGCGGCCAGGTCGGCCAGGGCCAGCACGTTGTTCTTGAACTGGTCGGGCTGGAAATCGCGCACCAGGGAAAGTAGTCCCGCTTGATGGTCAACCAGCAGCACCGCGGCTTCGTTCTTGTCCAGCTTCACATAGGGTTTGGTCATGGCTTGCTCCGTTTGCTCGGTGGGCGGGGCCGGTGGCCGCGCCGGGGTCAGAAACTTGAGTGGATAGCCGTCATCCTAAATACAAGGTGAATGTGCCGGTAGTACGTTAAAGCTGTCTTCAGTGTTCTATATGTCGGACAGTTGGGGCGGCGTATGGATAAGTAGCCCATGGCGGCGCTGCGCCGTAGCTTCCAGTTCGGCGACGCGCTGGTATTCCTGGGACATGAAATCCAGCAGTTCGCGCACGGCCGGCAACAGGCCCCGGCGCGACGGGAACACCGCGTGCACGTTGCCGGGTTCGGGCTGCCAGGCGCCACCCACGTTCACCAGACGCCCGGTGTCCAGCTCCTCGTGGATCATCAGCAGCGGCAGGGACACCACGCCCACCCCGCGCAGGGCGGCCTGCTTCAGGGCCAGCATGTCGTCGGTGACCAGGCGCGGGGTGAACGGCACGGCCAGACGGGCGCCATCCGCGCCCTGCAACTGCCACTGGCAATCGCGCTGCTCGACGCCCAGCGCCAGCGTCGGCATCTGGCTGAGGCGCTCGGGATCGCCCAGGCGGCCCGCCTGGCGCGCCAGCGCCGGGCTGGCGGCCAGGCATTGGCACCCCAGGCCCAGGTGTTTCATGACCAGGTCGCTGCTTTCGATGGGGCCGAAGCGCACCCGCACGGCCAGGTCGTAACCTTCGCGCAGCACGTCGACGGGACGGCTGAAGCTCTTCAGGTACACGTGCACTTTCGGGCACTTTTCCATGAACCGGGCCACTACGTCGCCCAGGAAGTAGTAGATCAGCGCCGGCGGCGCGCTCATGCGGATCGTGCCCTGGGGCTCGGCATGGGTGCGGTCGATGACGTCCTGGGCGGCTTCGGCGCCCGCCAGCATGGACAGGCATTGGTCGAAGTATTCCTGGCCCAGCTCGGTCACCGCGAAGCTGCGGGTCGAGCGCTGGATCAGCCGCACACCCAGCCGTTCTTCGAGCAGGGCGATACGACGGCTGAGGCGCGATTTTGGAATGCCCAGGGCGCGCCCGGCCGGCGCGAAGCCGCCGCCGCGCACCACCTGCACGAAGTAATAGAGGTCATTCAGGTCTTGCATGGGGACGTGTCGGGATTCGCGGTGGGGGAGATCGAGGTCCAAGCATATCGCCGATTCTGATCTACAGTGGGATATCGACGGGACGGCGCGGAGGCGCGACATGACGGTTCTGGATCTGGAGGGCATGGCGCGCGAGGTCATGGCCGCGCAGGACGGCGCGGCATCGATCGCGCCGTTGACGGCGCGTCACCCGGGCTTCTCCCTGGCGGCGGCCTACGAGGTGGCGGGACGCATCCACCGTCTGCGGACGGACGGCGGCGCGCAATTGGCGGGGCGCAAGATCGGCTTTACCAACGCGGCCATGTGGGCCGCGCTGGGCGTGTCGTCACCCGTCTGGGGGCGGGTCTACCAGCACACGCTGACCCTGGACGACGGCGGCGAGCTGCGCTGCCCGGCCGGCGCTTGCGCCGAGCCCCGGATCGAACCGGAGATCGTGCTGCATTTCCATACCGCGCCGCCGGCCACGCAAGACCTGGAGCGGATCCTGGCCTGCGTGGACTGGATCGCGCATGGCGTCGAGATCGTGCAGTCGCATTACCCCGCCTGGCGGTTCCAGGCGGCCGACACGGTGGCCGACAACGCTTTGCACGCTGCGCTGTTCGTGGGGCCGGGCAAGACGCCGGCCGAACTGGGGCCCGATGTGATCGAGCAGTTGGCAGCGTGCCGGGTGACGCTGTCCTGCGATGGCGCGCTGCGTGAAACGGGTACCGGCGCCAACGCGCTGGGCGGCCCGCTGCAGGCCATGGCCCATCTGCTGATAACGCTGGCCGACCGGCCCGCCGACGAAGCGATCCAGGCGGGCGAGCTGGTCACGACCGGCACGCTGACGATGGCCTATCCGGTCCATGCCGGACAGGTGTGGAACACCGCGATCGACGGGCTGGCCTTGCCCGGCATGCGGATCGCGGTCACGGACTAGGGGGCGCTTGCCGAGGATCAGGCAGCAAGCGCCTCGTCCTTCCAGCGTTGCTTGTCGCGCAGGGGCGGGGTGCCGAACAGGCGGCTGTATTCGCGGCTGAACTGCGATGAACTCTCATAGCCCACGGCGTGCGCGGCCAGGGCCACTCCGGCGTCGTCAGTCAGCATCAGCCGGCGTGCTTCCTGCAGGCGCAGGTGTTTCTGGTATTGCAGCGGGCTCATCGCGGTGGCCTGCTTGAAATGATGGTGCAGCGACGACACGCTCATGTGCACGTCGCGGGCAATTTCCTCGACCCGCAGCGGCTGGGCGTAGTTATCGCGCAGGATGCGGATGGCCTTGGCCACGCGGTTGAGCTGGCTGTCCTGCAGCACGGTCTGGCGCAGCACCACGCCCTGGCCGTTCATCAGCAGGCGGTACAGCAGCTCGCGCTTGACCATGGGCGCCAGGATCGGGATGTCGCGCGGCGAGTCCAGCAAGCGCAGCAGGCGCAGCATCACGTCCAGCAGCGTGCCGCCCAGCGGATTGACGCACATGGCGCGCGAGGCCTCGGCCGGCAACAGCGGCGGCAGGTTCTCGTCGCTGATCAGCGCGGAGATCTCCTCTGGATTCAGGTCCAGCCGCAGGCCCAGATACGGCAAGGTGGGGCTGGCCACCGACACCTTGGCCACCACCGGCAGGTCCACCGACGAGATCAGGTAGTGGAACGGGTCGTACTCGTAGGATTCGTCACCGATCAGCAGGCGCTTGGAGCCCTGCGCGATCACGGCCAGCGCTGCTTTCTGCAGGGCGGGCTTGGGGCCGGTGGGTTGCGAGATGCGGTGCAGGAACAGGCCTTCGATGGGCGTGTCCAGCGATCCCTCCAGCGTGCCGGTCATGCGTTCCAGCAGGCACAGCAGTTCGCGCCGGGCGGGTTCGAAAGCGACGTCCAGCAACGTGGCGGTGGCCGGCGGGGTGGGACTGGGAGGCATGGGGCAGCTCCGTGAATAGCGGTCTTGCGCGCGCGTGAGGCGAGGGGGCGCCAGAGGATCAGGCGGTATCGAGTGTAGACCCAACCAAGCGCTGGCTGAACCATCTGCCGCAGCGCCACGGACAAATAGGCAAGAAGTGCGGAGGATCGGGCGGATACCGGCCGGTAGGTCCTCACGCCAGAGAATCAGGCAAAAAAAGGGCAGGATCGAGCATCCGTTCCCCGGGCCGCCAGACGCATACTGTTTTCACCCCCGGCCCCGCGCCATCGCCCTGCCATCCCGGCCCGGGCGGCGCGCCGCGCCCCAGAAGGAGTGCAATGATGCGGTACAAAAAATTCGGCAGCACCGGCCTGTTCGTCTCGGAACTTTGCCTGGGCACCATGACCTTCGGTGGCGAAGGCGAATTGTGGAGCAAGATCGGCGACCTGCAGCAGGAAGACGCCAATCGCCTGGTGGGGCGCGCGCTTGACGCGGGCGTCAATTTCATCGACACCGCGGACGTGTATTCGGAAGGCCGCTCCGAGGTCATCACCGGGCAGGCGCTGCGCGACCTGAACGTGGCGCGCGACGACGTGGTCATCGCCACCAAGGTGTTCGGCCAGACAGGCGCCGGTGTGAATGCCCGCGGCAACTCGCGCTTTCACATCATGGATAGCGTCAAGAAAAGCCTGACGCGTCTGCAACTGGATCACATCGACCTGTACCAGATCCACGGCTTCGACCCGGCCACGCCGGTCGAGGAAACGGTGCGGGCGCTGGACAATCTGGTGCAGCACGGCCACGTGCGCTACGTCGGCGTGTCCAACTGGGCGGCCTGGCAGATCATGAAAGCCCTGGGCATCGCCGAGCGTCTGGGCCTGGCCCGCTTCGAGTCGCTGCAGGCGTACTACACCATCGCCGGCCGCGACCTGGAACGCGAGATCGTGCCGCTCCTGCAAAGCGAGGGCGTCGGCCTGATGGTCTGGAGCCCCTTGGCGGGCGGCCTGCTTAGCGGCAAGTACAGCCGCGACGGCCAGGCCGAGGCCGGCAGCCGCCGCGCCCAGTTCGACTTCCCGCCGGTGGACCGTGACCGCGCGTTCGACAGCATCGATGCGTTGCGCAAGGTGGCGGATGCGCGCGGGGTGTCGGTGGCGCAAGTGGCGCTGGCCTGGCTGCTGCACCAGCGTTCGGTGACCAGCGTCATCATCGGCGCCAAGCGGGTCGATCAGCTGGACGACAACCTGGCGGCCACCGCGATCAAGCTGACGTCCGAAGAACTGGAGCAGCTGGACAAGGTCAGCGCGCTGCCGCCGGAATATCCGGGCTGGATGCACGTGCGCCAGGGCGAGTTCCGCCGCAAGCAGCTGGCGGAGTCGGACGCGGCCTGAACTGCCGCGACCGGGGCGGCTGCGCAGGCGGTCGACGCACGCGCCCCGGCGGTAGAATCCTGGGACCGGGCGCGGCGGGCTTGGCCGGCCGCGCTGACCTGTTTCCGGGAGCTTTCACGGCCGTGCCCATTCCCTTTCTGCGCCAGCTCACCGCGGTCAGCCGCACGCCGCAGGCCAACCGGCGGCTGGCCTATTTCCTGACCTTCACCGCGGGCGCCGTCAACGCGGGCGGCTTCCTGGCGGTGCAGCAGTACACCTCGCACATGTCGGGCATCGTGTCGATGATGGCCGACCACATGGCACTGGGCGGCCTGGCGGTGGTATTGCAGGGCCTGGCCGCGCTGCTGTCGTTCCTGGCGGGGGCGGCCACGTCGGCTTCGCTGATCCATTTCGGACGCCGCTCGCACCTGGCCAGCGAGTTTGCGCTGCCACTGCTGGTCGAGGCCTTGCTGCTGCTGGTGTTCGGTCTGCTGGGCGCCAATCTGGAAACGCTGCGCTGGTTCTACGTGCCGGGCACCGTGATGCTGCTGTGCTACATCATGGGCCTGCAGAACGCGATGATCACCAAGGTCTCCAAGTCCGAGATCCGTACCACCCACGTGACCGGCATGGTCACCGATATCGGCATTGAACTGGGCAAGCTGTTCTATTGGAATCTGGCGCGGGCCGACGCGGTGGACACGCCGCCGGTGCGGGCCGACCGCGGCAAGCTCATCGTACTGAGCTGGATGGTCACGCTGTTCTTTGCTGGCGGCGTGACGGGCGCGTATTCGTTCTTCCACTACGGCTTTGGCTCCACGCTGCCGCTGGCGCTGTTCCTGATGGTGCTGGCGGCGGTGCCGGTGGCCGACGATATCCGGCTTTTTCTTACGCGCTAGGGCCGGTGCGAGGCGCCTTGCAGTGCTATCAGGCGCTGGCGTGGGCCAGGAACACCTGCAACGCGGCGGCCGTCTGCCAGTGCAGGCTGGCCAGCCGCGCGTCCTTGGCGGGTTCCGTGATCGCACGGCCCCGTGCGTCCAAGGCGTAGGGTTCGCCCAGCAGCCGCGCCATGTCGATCTGGTAGAAACTGCTGTCGCCGTAGGGACGCTTGCCGTCGATATACGGCATGGGCCAATACGCGTCGCCCTCGCGCAGCACGGCTTCCAGCGCGTCTGTGCCGGCATCGCGCCAATTCGCCGCGCGCAGCAGGGCAAGATGTTCGCCCCGTAGCTGGAAATTGCCCTGCGCGTCGACGCCGCTGTCGGGAAAGTCAAAGGCCTCGCGCCGCGCCGCCGGCACGACATAGCGGCCGGGGGCAAGGCGGCCGATTTCACGCACATAGGATGGCACCAGCCGGCTGACTTCCGCCAGCCGCTGCGCCGCCCGGCTTCGGTCGTGGGTGCCGAGCAAGGCCATCGCCGCGCCGATCGTGTCCTTGCCGCCCAGCGGATTTTCGAATTCGATGCCCGGCGCGCCCGACTCTACGGGAATCCAGATCACCCCCAGGTGGCGCATCAGGCTGGCATGGTCCGCGTTATAGCGGATGCCGGCCAGGTCTGCCTTGAACACCCGGCGGATGAGGGCGTCCCGGTCTTGGGAAGGCGTGGCGCCGGCCGCCGCCGCCACGCGCAGCGGTGCGCAGGCCAGCGCCGCCAGCGACAGCGTCAGGGCGCGGCGCGCGGGGGATGTGATGGCGGGCGGCCGGCTGGGGTTCGGCACGGCCTGATCGGACGGCATGAAGGGCATCGGCGGCTCCTGCGGCGGTGGATGGCTCGGGTGTCGGCAAACCTTCGGGGCGAACGGGGAGGCTATCGCGGCAGCGACGCCAGCTCGGCCTCGGCGCGGCCATAGCCGGGCTGCACCCGCAGCGCCGCTTCGTAGCTGGCGCGGGCGTCGGCCTGGCGGCCCTGGCGCCGCAGCAGCAGTCCCTGGTTGGTCAGGATCTGGGCGCTGGGGGGTGTTCCGGCTACCGCCCGTTCGTACGCCCTAAGGGCCTCGGGCTCGCGGTCCAGGCCGTCCAGCAGCGCCGCTTCCAGGTTCAGGCCTATGCTCCATTGCGGATAGCGCGCGGTCAGTGCGCGCGCCGTGGCCAGCGCGTTGGGCAAGTCCCGCAGTTCGGCCTGTGCGCCGGCCTTGTTGACATAGAACCAGCGGTTGTCCGGGCTCAGCTTGATGGCCTCATCGAATAGCTGCACCGCCGCCCCTGGCTGGCCATTGACGGCTTGCAGTTTGCCCAGGAAGTTCTTGACGTCGGCATTGGCGGGATCGCGGCGCGATAGGTCTTCGGCGATGCGGCGCGCCTGTTCCGGATCGTTGGCGCGCAAGGCGGCCGAGATCTGCTGATTCATGGCTTGCAGGGGCGCGGGCCACTGCTGGATACGGGCACGCAAGGCCGCGCTTTCCGCGGCCAGTTCTGCCTTGTAGGCGTTGTCGAATTCCGGCGCCGGTTGCGGTTGCGCTTGCGCGTTCGCAGCGGCAATCAGGCTGGTCAGCAGCAGGGCGAGCCACAGGCCACGGAGCAGGCGGCATGAAGGGCCGGACAACGATCGGAGAGGGCGGCGCAGCGTTGCGATCATGGCGGGCGGGCAGGGGGCGAAGGCCCTACGATATCGCGAATCCGCGTTTCACCGCCGCCCATGGCAAGGCCCGGCGTTGCCGCCGGGCCGGATCCTCATCCCGCGCCGCAGCGGCCGCGGGGCAGGCGATGCGCGCTTACTTGGGCATCAGCACGCTGTCGATCACGTGGATCACGCCGTTGGACTGGTAGACGTCGTAGGTGCTGATGGTGGCGACGCCGCCCTTTTCGTCCTTGACGGTCAGGTTGTGCTTGCCGTTCATCGTGACCCAGAGCTTGCCGCCGCTGACCGTGGTCAGCTCGGTGACGCCGCCCTTCTTGGCCTTGGCGGCCAAGGCGTCGAAGTCCAGTTTGCCCGGCACCACGTGATAGGTCAGGATCTTGGTCAGGGTGGCCTTGTTTTCCGGCTTGACCAGGGTGTCGACCGTGCCGGCCGGCAGCTTGTTGAAGGCGGCGTTGGTGGGCGCGAAGACCGTGAACGGCCCCTTGCCCTGCAGCGTGTCCACCAGGCCGGCGGCCTTCACGGCCGCGACCAGAGTGGTGTGGTCGGCGGAATTGACCGCGTTGGCGACGATGTTCTTGCTGGGCATCATCGCTTGACCGCCCACCATGACGTCGGCCGCGTAGGTCGGCGACAGGGTCAGGGCGGAGCAGGCGATGGCAATCGAGGCTAGCAATTTCATGACGATCTCCTTTTTGTTGGCCGTCACGAACACATACGGCGCTGGCCGCTGGCTGGATGCGGATTACGGATTAGGACAAACCCTAGGTCGAGCCCGAAGCCTCTGTGTCCGCCATCCGGCGCGGCACGCAGACCGCCGCGCGGGGTAAACGCGTCATTCGGGCGCTTGTTCCCCATGCTGACCCGGCGCCGGACAGGTAGTATCTGGGGGTCTTGCCAAGCTGCGCACCGGCGCGCGGCACCGCCCGCGAATGGAGTTATTCGCTATTTTCCGGAGGATAAATACAAAGCATGGACGCGGAATTCTGGTTGGAACGCTGGCGCGACGGACGCACGCATTTTCATCAAACACGCGTGACGCCCCTGTTACAGAAATACTGGCCGACGCTGTCGGCGCCCCCAGGGGGCAAGGTGCTGGTGCCGCTATGCGGCAAGTCGCTGGACATGGTCTGGCTGGCGGCGCAGGGTTTCCAGGTGCTGGGCGTGGAACTGTCCCAATTGGCGGTCGAGCAATTCTTCACCGAAAACGAGCTCAAGCCCGTCATCCACGACACCGCCTACGGCAAGCACTACGTGGCGGGCAATATCGAGATCATCTGCGGCGATATCTTCAAGCTGGATGCGCAATTGCTGTCGCACTGCGTGGGCGCCTACGACCGCGCGGCGCTGGTGGCGTTGCCGGCCGACATGCGCGGTGCCTATGTGCGCCATGTCTACGGACAATTGGCGCCGGGCTATCGCGGCCTGCTGATCACCCTGGACTACCCCCAGGAAGAAATGGAAGGCCCGCCGTTCGCGCTGGTCGACGCCGACGTGCAGGCCCTGTTCGCCGGCGTCTCGCCAGCGGTCATCATTGACCGCCGCGATATCCTGGCCAAGGAACCCAAGTTCGCCGAACGTGGCGTGAGCCGGCTGGACACGGTGGTGTACCGGCTGGGGGGGCAATCGCAGCCATGATCGCCAAACAGATCGCCGCCCTGATCGGGGGCATCACGATGACGCTGGCTTGCCAGGCGCAGCAGCCCGCGCAGACGCCCGCGGCGGGATCGTCGGCGCAGCCGCCCGCCGTCGGCGCCTGGCGCAAGGTGTCCGATGCCCAGCTCAGTCAGCAATACCGCTACTCGATGCTGCCCGGCGTGGTTGCCGCGGGCAGCAAGTGGGCGGCCTACGATTTCAAGGCAGGCAAGACCGTGTGTTGCCTGGTCGTGGCCGGGCCGGAAATCAGCGAGGCCGAGCTGGACAGCACCTATGGCATTCCGGGCCCGTGGATCACCGATCTGGTCAACGGCTGGAACCTGGACGCTGCGCCGTACCGGCCCCGCGTGCAACTCCTGCGGGCGGAAGGGGCTTTGCGCGACTACGAATTCTCGGACATGGCCGGCGAATTGGGCGGCCTGCTGCTGCCCACCCAGGCCCAGGCGGTCGCCCCGGGCACGCTCGAGCTCGACGGCAAACGTTATGCCGTGGAACGCGAAGAAGTGTCGCTGGCCAGCGGGGACGGCATGGTGCATGCCTATGCACTGCGCCCGGCCCAGGGCGGCAAGCCCTTGGCGGTCGAGGTTCCCTACGGGATCTATTGAGCGCGCGGCGTGCCGGTTGCGGCGTTCAGAAGAACCAGCCGCCGCGCGTGAGGTCTTTTTCGCAGCTCTTGTACTGGGCGGCGAACTTGTCGGCGCGCGCCTGCACTTTCTGTGACACCGTCTTGAGCCAGGCCTTGCGGTCGTAGCTGCGGTTGCGGTAGCCCGTCCAGCCCTCGTGGTAGTTCAGGTACTGGCCGTAGGCGTCGGACTTGGACACGCCGTTCAGGCGCTGGGTCTTGTTCATATACCACCCCATGAAGTCCAGGGCGTCCGCGAAGTTGTCGCGGCTGGAGCCCCAGCCGCCCGCGTCTTTCTTGTAGTCGCCCCAGGTCTCGTCCTTGGCCTGGGCATAGCCGTAGGCGGAGCTCACCCGGCCCCAGGGGATGATGCCCAGGAAGTAATAGCGTGGTGGCACGGCGTCCTGCTTGAACGAGGACTCCTGGTACATCATGGCCATCGGCACGGGCACCGGCGCGCCCCATTTCTTCTGCACCTTCAGCGCGGCGTCGTGCCAGTCGGGCTTTTCGCGGAAGATCGCGCAGATGTTCTCGGGATTCGAAGGCGGGGCCGTGGCGCAACCGGCCAGCGCCGTCAGCAGCGGCAGCGGCAGCAAGAGCCGTGTCATTGGCAGTCTTCTCCTGGTGCCGGCGGCCGGCGATTAGGGATTTTGTGTCATTGGTTACTGTGATTGTATGAAAACGTATCGCCCTAAAAGTTCCGTCCCCGACTAAATAGGCGCCATGGCGCGGTCCGGGCCGGCGCCGCCCAAAGAAAAACGGCCCCGGATCGCTCCGGGGCCGTCCGCAGGCAAGCCTGGCGGAGAACAGAGGCTTACACCTCGATCACGTCCGCCACGTCCTTGTAGTCGGCGATCTTGTCGAAGTTCAGGTACTGATAGATCTGGTCGCCGCTCTTGTTGATGACGCCCATGTCGGTCATGTACTCGTCCTTGGTCGGGATCCGGCCCAGCTTCGAGCAGATCGCGGCCAGTTCGGCCGAACCCAGGTACACGTTGGTGTTCTTGCCCAGGCGGTTCGGGAAGTTGCGCGTGCTGGTCGACATGACCGTCGCGCCTTCACGCACTTGGGCCTGATTGCCCATGCACAGCGAGCAGCCCGGCATTTCGGTGCGGGCGCCGGCGGTGCCGAACACGCCGTAGTGGCCTTCCTCGGTCAGTTGCGTGGCATCCATCTTGGTGGGCGGGGCCACCCACAGCTTGACGGGGATGTCGCGCTTGCCTTCCAGCAGCTTGGAGGCTGCGCGGAAGTGGCCGATGTTGGTCATGCAGCTGCCGATGAACACTTCGTCGATCTTGGCGCCGGCGACTTCCGACAGCGTCTTGACGTCGTCCGGGTCGTTCGGGCAGGCCACGATGGGCTCGTGCACGTCGGCCAGGTCGATCTCGATGACGGCGGCGTATTCGGCGTCGGCATCCGGCTTGAGCAGCTGCGGGTCGGCCAGCCAGGCTTCCATGGCCTTGATGCGGCGGCCCAGCGTGCGTTCGTCTTCGTAGCCGTTGGCGATCATCCACTTCAACATCACGATGTTGCTGTTGATGTACTCGATGATCGGTTCCTTGTTCAGGTACACCGAGCAGCCGGCGGCCGAACGTTCAGCCGACGCGTCCGACAGTTCGAAGGCTTGTTCGACCTTCAGGTCGGGCAGGCCTTCGATTTCCAGGATGCGGCCGGAGAAGATGTTCTTCTTGCCTTGCTTGGCAACCGTCAGCAGGCCTTGCTTGATGGCGTACAGCGGAATGGCGTTGACCAGGTCTCGCAGGGTCACGCCGGGTTGCAGCTTGCCCTTGAAGCGGACCAGCACCGATTCCGGCATGTCCAGCGGCATCACGCCGGTGGCGGCGGCGAAGGCGACCAGGCCCGAGCCGGCCGGGAACGAGATGCCGATGGGGAAGCGGGTGTGCGAGTCGCCGCCGGTGCCGACGGTGTCGGGCAACAGCATGCGGTTCAGCCACGAGTGGATCACGCCGTCGCCCGGGCGCAGCGACACGCCGCCACGGGTGCTGATGAATTCCGGCAGCGTGTGGTGCGTCTTCACGTCCACGGGCTTGGGGTAGGCGGCGGTGTGGCAGAACGACTGCATCACCAGGTCGGCCGAGAAGCCCAGGCAGGCCAGGTCCTTCAGCTCGTCGCGGGTCATCGGGCCGGTGGTGTCCTGGCTGCCGACCGAGGTCATCTTGGGTTCGCAGTAGGTGCCCGGGCGGATGCCGCGGCCTTCCGGCAGGCCGCAGGCGCGGCCGACCATCTTCTGGGCCAGCGTGAAGCCCTTGCCCGTGTCGACCGGGTCCTTGGGCAGGCGGAACAGCGTCGACGGCGCCAGGCCCAGCGCTTCGCGCGCCTTGCCCGTCAGGCCGCGGCCGATGATCAGCGGAATGCGGCCGCCGGCGCGCACTTCGTCGAACAGCACGTCGGACTTCACTTCGAATTCGGCGATGACTTCGCCGTTCTTGATGGCCTTGCCTTCGTACGGGCGCAGTTCAACCACGTCGCCCATTTCCATCTTGGACACGTCCAGCTCGATCGGCAGGGCGCCGGCGTCTTCCATGGTGTTGTAGAAGATCGGGGCGATCTTGTTGCCCAGGCAGACGCCGCCAAAGCGCTTGTTCGGCACGAAGGGGATGTCTTCGCCGGTGAACCACAGCACCGAGTTGGTGGCGGACTTGCGCGAGGAACCGGTACCGACCACGTCGCCCACGTAGGCGACGAGGTGGCCCTTTTCCTTCAGCGATTCGATGAACTTGACCGGGCCGCGCTTGCCGTCTTCTTCCGGTTGGAAAGCCGCGCCGTCGCGCTTGTTCTTCAGCATCGCCAGGGCGTGCATCGGAATGTCGGGGCGGGTGGTGGCGTCCGGGGCGGGCGACAGGTCATCGGTGTTGGTTTCGCCGGGCACCTTGAAGACCGTGATGGTCAGGCTTTCGGGCAGTTCCGGACGGCTGGTGAACCATTCGGCATCAGCCCAGCTTTGCATCACGGACTTGGCGTTGGCGTTGCCCTTGTCGGCCTTTTCCTTCACGTCGTGGAAGGCGTCGAACATCAACAGGGTCTTTTTCAGCGCATCGGCGGCGATCGTGCCGATTTCCGCATCGTCGAGCAGTTGGACCAGCGGGCCAATGTTGTAGCCGCCCAGCATCGTGCCGAGCAGTTCGGTCGCCTTGGCGCGGCTGATCAGGGCACAAGCTTCCGAGCCCAGGGCGACGGCGGCCAGATACGAAGCCTTGACCTTGGCGGCGTCATCCACGCCGGCCGGAACACGGTGGGTCAGCAGCTCGACCAGATTCTGCTCTTCGCCGGCGGGCGGGTTCTTCAGCAGTTCGATCAGTTCAGCGGTTTGTTTGGCCGTCAGGGGCAGCGGGGGAATCCCCAGAGCCGCGCGTTCGGCAACGTGTTGGCGGTAAGTATCCAGCATGTGAGGCCTGCTTAAAGTCGGGTTGGAAGAAGGGTTTACGGCAGGAATTGTAGAAGGAAGAAGGGGCGCAAGCAAATGTCTTATATCTTATATAAGACTTGGATCGATAGCCGTTGCGAGAAGGCCACGGCGCCCGCGGACGGCGGAGCCCGAACGGGGGTGGCGGGGGCGTCTTGCGAGGAATCGGCCAGCGAGGACAGTGGCCGGAAGGAATAAATAGGGACAGAAAAACAGGGGGCTGGCGGCCCCCTGTTTTGCAGATATTGACGAGGGGGGGTGAGGGGCGCGCCCTGTTCCGCGCCTAGTTGGCTTTGGCGTCGTACACCACGGCCACCCGGGCGAAGTTGCCGCCGTATTGCTTGACGTCCACCTTGAACGGTGCGCTTTCGCCGGGTTGGAGCTTGGGCAGCTTCAGTTCCGAATATTGGGCGCCCGACAGCCTGTCCTGCGCGTCGTACAGGCTGACCCACACCTTGACGCTTTGGACCTCGGTCTTGTCGTCGTTGCGCACCCGGCCATGCACCACCACATACTTGTAGCGGAATCGGTAGGTGAAATTCAGCGTGCCGGTGCCGACGGCTGCCTCGGTGTTGTCGACGGTGATGTCCAGCTTGGGGCGTGCGCCGGGCAGCGCGGCGCGTTTGGCGGGTTGCCAATCGGTCTTGATCTCGCTGTAGCGCTCGAAATCCTCGCCTTGCAGCCGCACGGGGATGCGCTCGCCGGGATACAGCATGGACGGCAGCGACCATTCCTGGCGCAGCCGCAGCGGACGGGCGCCGTCGAACACCGACAGCGTCAAGCCGGGCGACAGGGCAATGTAGCCATCGCTGCGGTTGACGACTTCGGCCAGCAGCAGCGGGCGCTCGATTTCGTCCAGCAGGCGCCGCGGCGGAGACAGCGACAGCGCCGCGGGGTCGAACAGCGCGAAGTCCGGGTCCAGCAGTTCCGCCGTGGTCAGGCGCACGTGGTCGATGACGCGCGTATTGGCCGGGCTGACCCGCACGATGCGGCTGGCGGGGGGCGCGGGTTTGGGGGCGGGCTCCGCGGTGGCTATCGCGGCCTGGGTGGTGGTCGTGGCCTTGGCCTTTTCCCAGGGCAGCAGGCCGTTGTGCTTGGCCAGCGCATAACCGCCGGCGGCCAGGATGACCAGCACCAGTCCGGCCTTGGCGGGCAGGGACAGGCGTTTGGGTTCGGAACGGCTAGCTTTCACTTTGCACCATGTAGTCGTAGGAGCCGACCTTGCCCTCGGATAGCATCTCGCAGCGCACGTCGAATGAGGTCACCGCGCCGGGGGCGAGCGAGTTGGCCGAGCCGTAGCCGTTGCCGGTGCCGATCAGCTTGCCATCTTCGCCATACAGCATCACCGTCACCTGCGTGCTGTTGGAAACGGTCGTGTCCTGGTTGCGCAACAGGCCGACCAGGCGGTAGTCGCCGTCGTTGCGTACCAGTTGGACCTTGTCGGCGGCAATCTTCAGCGCGGTGCCGCGGGCGCGGGACGGCACGCTGGGCTCCAGGGTGTAGCGGGTATAGGACGTGTCGGGCAGCGAGATCACCACGGGCGTGTATTCGCCGGGCTGCAGGGTGCGCGCCAGCGGCGACCCGGTAGCGGACGACAGCGTCAGTTCGCCCTGGTAGAACGTGGCGGTGACGCGAGGGCTGTCGATCTTTTCGCCCGTCTCGTTGCGCATCACCATGACCAGCTGGTTGCGGTTGCGCACGCGCCATTGCTGCACATCGGTCAGCTTGACCAGCGAGGCGTCCAGGGGCGGGATGACTGGCATCGGGCGGTAGGGGGGCTGGGTCGGCGAGCCGAGATTGAACGTCAGCGGCACTAGAATCGCCGCCAGCACCACCAGCACGATCGCCACGATGGCGCCCGGCTGCAGTTTGGCCGCCGGAGCAGGCTGCTGGATGCCGCGCAGGATCTTCTCCAGCCGCTGGGCGACGTTGTCCTCGACCAGGGTCACGGCCTGGCAGTGGCTGCACTGGTATTCGTTGGTGTCCAGCTTGATGAACTGCGCGCTGCCGCAAGTGGAGCAGGTCAGTGTCACCGTATTGATCGTGGTCTGTTTGGGCGTCATGCTGGGCGGAAAACGCGCCGGGCTCGACGCGGCGCCGGGATGGCGCGGCAAGACCCGGCAGAGCGTGGCTTACAGGGCGGGAAGGATAGCGGGGGGCGGCGGGAGGCTGGGTGCATGAACGCATCCAGTTATGACAAGATGTATGGGCGGGGCTGCAGACGCGCTTCAAGACTGGGCTCCATGCGGGCGTCCAGGCGGCCCTCCAGACGGGGTTCCCATCGCGTTCCAGGTCGCGGTCTTGGCGGCGGCCGCAGGCTGGGGCCCGGGCAAGGCAGCCAGGCCCTTCCACCCCCGGTGATATCATCGCCCGCGTCCAATCCTCTTCTTGAATACGCCGTTCCCAGTCGTTCCGCTCTTGGCCGCCTTCCGCGCGGCCGGGCCGAGCCGAGGCAGGTCAGGCTCCGCCCGAAGCATGAGCATCTTCCAACACGTGTTGTTCCTCGCCTGCGTGGCGCTGGCCACCTACGCCCAGACCATGACGGGTTTCGCTTTCGGCCTGGTGCTGCTGGGCTTGTCCGGCGTGTTCCAGCTGGCGTCCGTGTCCGATGTGGCCAATGTGGTCAGCGTGCTGTCACTGGTCAATGCCGCCGTCACGCTGGCCCGCGCCAAGCCGCAGGTCAGTTGGCGCTTGATGGCGCCGGCCCTGGCCAGCAGCCTGGTCGGGGTCGGCGTGGGCGTGGCGGCGCTGGCGTGGATCAGCGGGTCCATGGCGGTGCTGCTGCAATTGCTTCTGGGCGTCACCATCATGGCCTGCGCGGTCTTGCTCGTGGCGCGCACCCAGCCGCTGGAACGTATGTCCTCGCGCGGGTCGTTCCTGTTCTTCGGCGGCGTGTCCGGCGTGCTGGGCGGCTTGTTTTCCAGCGCCGGGCCGCCCATGGTGTATCACCTGTACCGCCAGCCCTTGCCGCTGGCGTCCATCCGCAACAGCCTGCTGGTGCTGTTTTCCTTGAACGCCGTGGTGCGCCTGGCGCTGGTGACCGGGCAGGGCGCGTTCAAGGCGAATGCGTTCTGGCTCAGCCTGCAGGCCCTGCCGGTGGTCATTGGCGTGACTTGGGCGGCGCGGCGCTACGGCACCGCCGGGTCGATGAAAACCATCAAGCGGATGGTATTCGTGCTGCTGGTGGCGGCCGGGCTGGGCTTGGTGGTACCCGCGTCCAGGATCCTGGCGGGCGGCTAGCCACCAGGGCTTGGCTGAAGGGCTGTCGGCCGTGGGCCGACAGTTGCCGCGTGGCCAGGTCAGTGCGTCTGGCCGGAAATGTAGCGTTCGAGTTCCGTGATGATGAACTTCTGTTCGCTCATGACATCCTTGACCAGGTCGCCGATGGATACCAGGCCCACCAGCTTCTGGTCGTCGATGACCGGCAGATGGCGGAAGTGCCGTTCGGTCATCAGCGCCATACAGTGTTCGCGGGTGTCTTCCGGGCGCACGTAGAAAACGGAATCGGTCATGATGTCGCGCACTTTGGTGGTACGCGACGAACGGTCCTGCAGCACGATCTTGCGGGCGTAATCGCGCTCGGTCAGCATGCCCAGCACCTCGGTGCCGTCCACCACCACCACCGCGCCGATGCCGCGTTCGGCCATGGTCTTGATGGCGTCGTATACCGACGAGTCCGGCGTGACCGTCACGACGGCCGGGTTGGCCTTTTCCCTGAGAATCTCAGCAACTTTCTTCACGATGTGCTCCCGAATCGCTGGCAAGGTTCAAACGCCGGCCCGTGCCGCCCGACTGCGCGCGGCGAGCGGTATGGCCGTGGCTCCATCCTAAGCCCGGGGCAGGGATTGCCGCAAGCGTCCGATAAACAGGGCGCTGATAGTGCGCCGGGGGTTCCCGCAGCAGATGGCTGTAGTCGCCTCCGCCGTAGAAAATGCCAATGATGGTCACTGACGCGCGTTCGCCCACTTTATAGGCAATCGTGCAGCGTCGCTGATGGTGCAGAAATCGCATATCGGGCGTGACGGTATCGCGCTGCGCGCCCCGGTAGGGAAAACTCGCCAAGTCCAGGCAGGCCCGTACGACATCATCAATGTATCGATCCGCCGCACGGGCGGAGCCCGCAGCGCTGAAGTACCGCTGCATGTCAATGATGTCGCGCAAGGCATCGGGGGCGAACACGACGGGCGTCATGTCAGCGCGATGGGCGAGATGACGCGCGCTCGGCGGCGAGCGCGGCCCGAACGTCGTCGATGGTCAGCAGTCGAGAGGGATCTGCCTGGCAAGCCGCACTGATTGCCTCGACCTGCTCGATCCAGTCTTGCTCATTGGGAAGTTTGTTCCTGGGAATATAGCGGGGCGGCAGTGGCGCGGACCCGCGGTTGGCCGTTGCCGACGCGGAATAGGGGGGGATTGGGCAGCGCAGCATGGAAGGTGCCTTGTCGATTTGGACAAGGACAGACTACGTGTTCCTCTATGCCGCTACAAGCCTTTCCACCCCCGTCAATCCGTCCGATCTCTACTCCGATAACGTCGCGTGACGAGAACGAGGGAACGGGGGGCTGCGGTCATCTTCATCCCTCCAACGCGGAGCGGAGGCGGCCCGCAAGCGCCGGCCGCCTCCCGTCACCTCAACGAATCAGGAACCCCGCGCCCACCGGATCATTCTTGTCGATGACCCAGCGCGCCGTGCCCAGGATGCTGGCCGTGCCCTTGACCGTGGGGCGCACGGCGCGGGTGCCGTTCAGGTTCACCTCGCCCAGCAGGCAGCCCTCGAACGTGCCGCTGCCCAGCAGGCCTTCGGACTTGATCGGCTGGTTCAGGCCCATCTTGCCGCGCGCCTCGAACATCGCCATCATCGCGCTGGTGCCGGTGCCGCCGGGTGAACGGTCCAATTGGCCCGCGCTGAACACGTGCACGTTCTTGTAGAACGCGCCCTCGATCGTCGGCTGGTGCCAGAACGTGATGAAGTTCAGGTTGTTGATGTGCGCCTCGGTCGGATGCTGGATGCGGTGGCGTGCATTGAGCTGGTCGCGCACCAACAGGCCCATGCGCGACAGTTCCGTGCCGTTGTCCGGCGAAATGCGCAGGCCGCAGTTCGACAGGTCGACGATGCCGAAGTAGTTGCCGCCCCACACGATGTCGGCCGACAGCTTGCCGTAGCCCGGCAGTTCCACCGGGATGTCCTGCGCCGCCACATAGGCCGGCACGTTCTCGAAGCGGGTCCACAGCACGTTGTCGCCTTCGGAGGCGACTTCCGACACCACCAGCCCGGCGGTGGTCTCGAAACGGATGCGGGTGATGCCGTCCTTGCCGCGCGGCACCAGGCCGTTGGCCACCATGGCCATGCTGACCGCGATGGTGCCGTGGCCGCACATGTGCGAATACTCGGTGCCGTCGATGTAGATCAGGCCGGCGTCGTACTCAGGGCTGGACGGCGGCGTGAGGAACACGCCGAACATGTCCTTGTGGCCGCGCGGCTCGCGCATCAGCGCCTTGCGCAGCCAGTCGTAGTGCTGTTCCAGGAACGCGCGCTTTTCCAGAATGGTCGAGCCGGCAGGGTACGGAATGCCGCTATGCACGATGCACAAAGGCTCGCCTTCCGTATGGGTATAGATGACATCGAACGCGTCTTGCTTGCGCATGACAGAAGCTCCAGGCGGTAGATAAAAGAGAAAAGTTATTTGCCGCGTTCGGACAGCATGTCCAGCCCGACGGTCAAATCCAGGATCACGATAGCGACGACCGCAGCCACGATCGTGGCGCCCGATACGGCTGCGATGGTCGGATCAATCGTGTATTGCACATAGTTGAAAAGCTTCACCGGGATCGTGTTCAGGTCCGCGGTGGTATTGAAGATGGACAGTTCCACGTTGATCCACGACGAGATGAACGCAAAGATCGAACCGGTCACGATGCCGGGGCGGATCTGCGGCAGCACCACCAGGAAGAACGTGGTCCAGGAGTTGGCGCCCAGGTCGGCAGACGCCTCTTCCAGCGCCCGTTGTTCGGGCGTCAGCAGCGTCAGCGTGGACCGCAGCACGAACGGCGCGATGATCACGATGTGGCCGATCAACAACGACAGGAAACTGCGGGTCAGCCCGAAGTACGCCCCGAACTGCAAGAGCGCCGCGCCCAGCACGATGTGCGGCAGCACCAACGGTGACATCAGCACCGAGGTCAGCGCCGCCTTGCCCGGAAATTCATAGCGCGCCAGCGCCAGCGCCGCCGGCACCGTCAGCAGCACCGCCGCGACGGTCGCCGCCAAAGCCAGCACGGTGCTGGTGGTGAACGCGGCGACATAGCCGGCTTCGACCAGCAGCGTGCGGTACCACTCCAGCGTCCAGCCTTGCGGCGGAAACGCCAGGTACGGCGTGGCGGTGAACGACGCGCCCAGGATCACCACCAGGGGCAGCGCCAGGTAGGCCAGCACGGCCAGGGCGGTCAGGCGGATCAGGTGGCGGGCGATCATCGCGCGGCTCCCGGCAGGGTGGCGGCGCGGTTGGCCAGCGCCACCAGGATCAGGGTAAAGACCAGCAGCACCATGCTGAGCGCACCGCCATAATGAAAATCGAACACCGTGCTGTACTGCTGGAAGATCAGCATCGACAGCACCGTGACGCGGCCGCCCGATAGCAGCGCCGGCGTCACATAGGCGCTGACCGCCAGGGTGAAGACGATGATGGCGCCCGACACCACGCCGGGTAGCGTCAGCGGCCAGGTCACGTGGAAAAAGGTCGCGGCCGGACTGGCGCCCAGGTCGGCGGACGCCTGTTCGCAGGCCGGGTCCACCCGCGCCAGCGCATTGCCCACCGCCAGCACCACGAAGGGCAGCAGCACGTACACCATGCCGATCAGGATGCCCAGCTCGGTGCCGATGAAGCGCACCGGGCGGTCGACAGCGCCCGTGGCCATCAGCCCCTGGTTGACCAGCCCGTTGCGGCCCAGCAGCACCATCCAGCCGAAGGCGCGCACGATGTTGCTGGTGAACAGCGGCACCACCAGCAGGATCACGCAGGCTCGGCGCCAGGCTTGCCAGCGCACGACGCGCACCAGGTACCAGGCCAGCGGATACCCCAGCACCAGGCAGGCCAGCGTGGTGAACAGCGCCAGGCGGAACGTCACCAGGATTACGTCCCAGTGATACTGGTCGGCCAGCACCCGCAGGTATTGCGCCGCCGTGGGCGTCAGGCCGTCAGGCCCGCCGGTGGCGCTGGCCAGCGCCACCACGGCCAGCGGCGCCAGGAAGAACGCCGCGAAAAACAGCACCGGGGCCGCCAGCAGCAGGCCGGGAGAAAGCCAGGCGCGCCGCATCATGGCTGTCCGCCGATCAGGTGCAGATGCTGCGGCGCGAACGCCAGCGCGACGTCGGCGCCCGCGCGCAGCCCGGTTGGCGCGATGCCGCCGTGCCGCGCCACCAGCGTCTGGGCGCCGATGTCGACGTGGATCATGCTGTGGCTGCCGACGTTGATCACATCGGTCACGGTGCCGGTCAGCATGGCGTCCGCGGGGGCGCACAGTTTCAGGTCTTCCGGCCGCAGCACGGCCAGGCCGCGCGATACCGGCGGTCTTGGGGCCTGCGGCAGGCGCAGGTCCTGCGCATCCAGCACCAGGGTGCCATCGTCGGCGGCGGTGTAGGCCAGGAAATTGGCGTCGCCGATGAACTCGGCCACGAACTGCGTGGCCGGGCGGCGGTAGATCTCGGTGCCCGCGCCTACCTGTTCGATCCTGCCGGCGTGCATGACCACGACGCGGTCGGCCATGGTCATCGCTTCTTCCTGGTCGTGGGTGACGAAGATGAAGGCGATGCCCAGGCGGGCCTGCAGGTGCTTCAGTTCAAGCTGCATGCGCTTGCGCAGCTTCAGGTCCAGCGCCGACAGCGGTTCGTCCAGCAACAACAGCTTGGGCTGGTTGACGATGGCGCGGGCCAGCGCCACGCGCTGCTGCTGGCCGCCGGACATTTCACGCGGATAGCGCGAGCCGAAGTCGGCCAGCCCCACCATGTCCAGCGCATCCTTGGCGCGGGCCGCCGCCTGGGGCCGGGACGCGCCCTGGCGCCGCGGGCCGTAGGCCACGTTCTCCAGCACCGTCATGTGCGGGAACAGCGCGTAGTTCTGGAACACGGTATTGAGCGGGCGTTGGTGCGCCGGCAGGCGGCTGACGTCCTGGCCGTCGATCAGGATGCGGCCCGATTCCGGCTTCAGGAAGCCGGCGATCGACTTGAGCAGCGTGGTCTTGCCGCAGCCGCTGGGGCCCAACAGCGCCACGAACTCTCCCTGCTGGATGGCCAGGTCGATATGGTCCAGCGCCTGGTAGGCGCCAAAGCGCATCGACACGCCTTCGATAGTGAGCAAAGCAGACATGGGAACAGGACCTTGCTCAGCGCTTGCGGGCAACCTGCCGGTTCCACGCATCGGTGATCTCGGCGCGGCGGGTGTTGATGATGTTCCAGTCGAACAGGCTCAGGTTCTTGACCGATCCCTCCGCGCCCCACGGCAGCTTGCGGGCGACGTCCTTGGACACCTGCACGTCCTTGACCGCAGGCCCCAGGTACAGGCGGCTGGCCAGACACGCGGCCGCATCCGGCGTCAGCGCGGTGTCGATGAACTTCTGCGCGGCGGCCTTGTTGGGCGCGCCCTTGACCAGGTGCAGCCGCGCGTCGGTGGCCCAGGCGCCTTCCTTGGGCACCGTGAAGCCGATGGGCAGGCCCTTGTCGATCAGGTCCCAGGCGCCCACGTTGAAGTGCGCGCCGATCACGGCCTCGCCGCTCTGGTAGGCATTGGTGGCCGCGCCCGAACTGTCGAAGAACAGCGCGGTGTCCAGCGAGGCCAGCTTGGCGTAGAGCGGGCCCAGGTTCGACGGGTCGATGGCCCAGACGCGCGCCAGGAAGAAAATGAACGGCACGCCCGACGAATTGGCCGGCGAGGGCACCGCCACCGCGCCCGCGTATTCGGGCTTCCACAGGTCCTTCCAGCTGGTCGGCGGCTGCGTCACTTCCTTGGTGTTGTACGTGATGCCCAGCGAGTAGTAACCGGTGCTGACCGCGAACACCGACGCGCCGTCCCGGTAGACGCCCTGGTCGATCACGTTCTTCAGGTTGGGCACGGCGGCCGGGTCCAGCGCGTCCAGCACGCCGGCCTGCTGCGCCAGTTCGCTGATGCCGCCGTCCATCCAGGCCACGTCGATGGTGGGCGCGGCCTTTTGCTGCTGCAGCTTGGCAAGGGTGGTGGTGGACGTGCCGACTTCCGGCACCACCGTCACGCCGGTCGCCTTGGTGTAGGGATCGGCCACGCAGGCGCGGAACGCGTCGCCCCAGTTGCCGCCGTACCAGGCGACGGTGATTTTCTGCTGCTGCGCCAGCGCGGTCTGCGAAGCCAGGATCAGCCCCGCGCCCAGCGCAACGGCGCCCAGCGCGCTGCGGTGATGTGTTGCCATGTCGGATTCCCCTTGTAGATTTGTCGATCCGTGATGCATTGACTCAAGTACCACACGCACATCTTGGGCGATGCTCGGGAAAACGAGCTTGAAGGCGCGGGACATAAACTTGAATAATTGCGTCATGACTGTCGCCCCGCCACCCTCGTCCACGCCGCTCTCCTATGAAGACGGCGAGCAGGCCCCGCCTCAGGGGAAACCCTCGCTGACGGTCGGCCTGGTGCTGCTCGACCAGTTCACGCTCGCCGCGTTCGCCGGTTTTGTGGATGTCTTGCGGTTGGCCGGCGACCACGGTGGACGCAGCCGGCAGATCCACACCGCCTGGCGGGTGATGAGCTGGGACGGCAAGCCCCGCTGCTCCAGCGCCGGCCTGACCATCGACGTGGCCGCGGGCTTGCCCGATGACCCGACGCAGTTCGACTACGTGGCGGTCTGTGGCGGCAATGACTACATCGGCGGCCGCATGCCCGAACCGCTGCGCGACTGGCTGCGGCTGGCCGCGGCGCAGCGGGTGCGCTTGCTGGGCATCTGCACCGGCACCTTTGCCTTGGCCCAGGCCGATGTGATCGGGCCACGCACGGTGTGCGTGCACTGGAATGTGTTGGAAGCCTTCCGCGAGCGCTTCCCCCACAGCCGTGCCGTGGTCGACCGGCTGTTCGTGGACGAAGGCGATTTGATCTCCTGCGCGGGTTCCACCGCTGCGATCGACCTGGGGCTGTACCTGGTGGCGCGCCATTGCGGCCGCGACAAGGCGCAGCAGGCCATGCGCCACATGATGCTGCAGGGCGTGCGGCCGGGCCGCGTGCCGCAGGCGCATTTCCGCACCGACCTGTCGGGCATCCAGGACCTGCGGGTGCGCCAGGCCGCGCATTTCATCGAGCAGCGCATCGATAATCCGCCGCCGCTGGACGCCATCGCGCGTTATGTCGGTGTGGGCCGGCGCCAGCTGGAAAGGGCATTCCGTCTGGCCACGGGCATGTCGCCCATGGCGTTTCAACGGCAACTGCGGCTGGAATACGGCAGTTGGCTGCTGCTCAATAATGCCTGCAGCATCACGCAAATCGCCCTGGACTGCGGTTTTGCCGACGGCGCGCATTTTTCACGCGATTTTCGCGCGCATTTCGGGCAATCGCCGCGCCAGTATCAGCAGGCCCACGGCCGCCAGACCGCTGAACTGGACGGCGAAATCAGCGTCTTCCCCGCCTAGCCGCTGCGTTCGACACGGTCAGCCGCTGCTTTTAGTATGGACAGGTTCTGGCTTTCCGCCGGGAAGGAGACCTGCATGACCTACGACCTTTGGTATTGGGACGGTATCCCCGGGCGCGGTGAGTTCGTGCGCCTGGCGCTGGAGGCGGGCGGCATTCCGTACCGCGAACGCGCCCGCGAGCCGGGCGGCGACAACGCGTTGCTGAAAGACATGCTGTCCGACCGCAAGCATCCGCCATTTGCGCCGCCTTATCTGGTGGCCGGCAAGATGACCCTGGCGCAGACCGCGAATATCCTGCTGTTCCTGGGTGAAAAACACGGACTGGCGCCGGACACCGTGGAAGGACGCCTGTGGGTGAACCAGTTGCAGCTGACCATCGCCGATATGGTGGCTGAAGCGCACGACACCCACCATCCGATTTCCGCCAGCGATTATTACGAAGACCAGAAGGAAGAGGCCGCGCGCCGTGCCCGCAGTTTCCGCGAAGAGCGCATTCCGAAGTTCCTGGGATATTTCGAACGCGCCCTGACGGACCCGCACGCCTGGTTGGCAGGCGGCAAGCGTTGGACTTATGCGGATCTGTCGCTGTTCCATCTGGTCGACGGCCTGCTTTACGCATTTCCCAAGCGGATGGGGAGCCAGGCCGCGAAATTCCCCCACGTCATGGCCCTGCATCGGCGGGTGGCCGAACTGCCGGCCTTGCAGTCCTATTTCGCCAGCGGCAGGCGCCTGCCCTTCGGCGAAGGCATATTCCGCCATTACCGGGAGCTGGACGCGGAATAACAGACGGCGCCGACCGGCACACGTTTCGGGCGGTTGTCTATCCGGCGCTGTTTTTATTCGCCTATTAAATAAATGGGGCCGCCATCGAGGCGGCTTCTTCATTATGGCGTTCGCCAGTTTTAAAAATAAGAGCCGGATTCGTATTAACCCTGGTTGTCGCCATGTGTTGTGGCATATACCGAAGTTGAATTAATCCTGAACTTGTGAGTAATAAAGAAACCTCATGAAACTTTTTTCGGTAACTGCCTGCCGAAAACATTGAGAACGCCTCATTTTTAGGATTAAATATTTTCGACTGGATACATTCTTCCGTTTTTCTGTATTCACTGACCTGCCGTCGCTGCGGTAGCGACGGATATCCAGGCAAGCGTGTGCATGCGGCGCGGCGTGCACTGCCTGATTGCTGGGACGCGCCACGCAGTCTGCTTCAGATAAGCCGCCGTTTCTTTATCCGTTTCAGAAACCCGTCCCATCCCCCTGGCAGGAGACGTCAACATGCAATGGCTTACCCTAAACCGCTTGCTCCGTGGAGAGCGCGGCATGCAGAAAGCGGACCTGTATGGTCAGATCGCCGCCATCCATAAAGCGCAGGCGGTTATTGAATTCGATCTTGAAGGCTATGTGCTGATGGCCAACCAGAATTTCCTGGACACCATGGGCTATGAACTGGACGAGGTGCTGGGGCAGCACCACCGCCTGTTCGTCGACCCCGACGAGCGCGAGTCCGCGGAATATCTGGAATTCTGGCAGCGGCTGGGCCAGGGCAATCATGACGCCGGGCGTTACCGCCGCATGCGCAAGGACGGCGCCGATGTGTGGCTGCAGGCCAGCTACAACCCGATTTTCGACAAACGCAACCGTCCGTTCAAAGTGGTCAAGTATGCCACCGACATTACCGCGCAGCAGCAGCGCCAGGCCGATACCGAAGGCCAGCTTGAGGCGATCTCAAAAGTGCAGGCGATTATCGAATTCGAACTGGACGGCACCATCATCCGCGCCAACGACCTGTTCCTGAATGCGGTGGGATACCGCGAGGACGAGGTAGCGGGGCGCCATCACAGCATGTTCGTGCTGCCCGAAGAGGCGCGCAGTTCGGCCTACCAGGACTTCTGGTGCAAACTGCGCAGCGGCCAGCACGATACCGGCCAATATCTGCGCATCGGTAAAAACGGCCGCCAGGTATGGATAGAGGCCAGCTACAACCCGATTTTCGATGCCGAGGGCCGGCCGTTCAAGGTGGTGAAATTCGCGATCGACATCACCAAGCGGTTTACCGCCGCGCAGACCCTGCGCGTTGCCGTGCAAGGGCTGACCGAAAATGCCGAGCGCGCCAGCCAGGCCAATACTCTGGCGCAGGACGCCTGGAAAATCGCCGAAGAGGGCGGCAAGACGGTGCAGGGCGTGGTCCGGACCATGAGCGCCATTACCGGCAGCTCCAAGCGCATTTCGGAAATCATCGGCGTGATGGATGGCATCGCCTTCCAGACCAATATCCTGGCGCTGAACGCCGCGGTCGAGGCCGCGCGCGCCGGGGCGCACGGCAAGGGCTTCGCGGTGGTGGCGGCGGAAGTGCGCAGCCTGGCGCAGAACAGCGCTGCGGCCGCCAAGGAAATCAAAGGCCTGATCACGACCTCGGTCGAACAGATCGAAAGCGGCGCCAGCCAGGTCCAGTCCGCCGGCACCACCATGGAAGACATCGTGGCGTCGTCGCGCCGGGTCACCGAGATCATGGGCGAGGTGGTCGAAGTGTCCCTGGCCCAGTCGGGCAAACTGGGTGAAGTCACCGAAGACATCACCCAGATGACCGCCGAGGCCGCGTCCGTCTTGCAGGCCGCCCACGAACTGCACGGCGCGGGGAGCTTGAAGAAGCCGGCGGTCAAACCGGTGGCCGCGTCACTACGCGCCCGCCCCGCGGCCAACACGCCGATGCCGCCCAAACCCGTCCTGGAGTACGTGCGCTACTGAGCGCCGGGGCGGCGCCTGCCGCCCCAATGCGCTATAAATACGGTCTTGTTTGAACCCGTCGGCCCAGGCAGGAACCTTCCCGCCCGGGCCGTGCTTTTTGCGGCAGTCCTCCATGACCGAATCCGAAGCCCTGGCTCTTGCCACCCATCGCCACTACAAGGGCGGCCTGTACCGCTACGTGGATACCGCCCGCCATTCCGAGACGGAAGAGTCCATGGTGGTCTACGAGCATCTCTGGCCGCATGCGCGCGGCCTGTGGGTACGGCCGGCGGATCTGTTCTTCGGCCAGCTGGCTGATGGTTCGCCGCGTTTTGCGCCGCTGCGTCCGGCGGCGGAGTAGGCCGTGGCTTTCTACTACCGCAGGACGCGCCAGGCCGGCGCCGCCGCCCGGCCGGCCACCGCCACGCGCCAGTCTGCCGCCGCCTTGTCGGCGGCACTGGACGCCTTGCGCGGCCCGTTCGTGGTGGCCGACCTGGAAACCACCGGGCTGTCGACGTCGACCTGCGAAATCCTGGAGTTCGCCGCGGTCCGGGTGATGCCGGGCGGGTCGTCCGAACGGGAATACGCGCAGGTCGTGCGCACGCGCGGGGCTGTGCCGTCCTTCATCACGCGGTTGACCGGCATCACGCAGGCCGAGGTCGACCGCCAGGGCGTACCGGTGGAGCAGGCCTTCGCGTCGTTCCTGGAATTCGTCGAAGACCTGCCGGTGTTTTTCCATAATGCGTCGTTCGACCGCCGGTTCCTGGGCGCGGCCGCGCTGCAGACGGGCCTGCCGTTCGCCAATGCCACCCATTGCACGCTGGCGCTGGCCCGGCGCGCGTGGCCCGAATTGCCGTCGCACAAGCTGGATGTGCTGGCGCGGCATGTGGGCGCGTCCGAGCCTACCCACCGGGCGCTGGCCGACGTGCGCACCACGGTCGCGGTCGCGCTGGCGGCCAGTTCGCGATTGGCCGCGGCCTGACGCCGCGGCGCAGTGGAGCCCACCATGTCAGACCTTGAACACATCAGGCAGGCGCTGCGCGCCTTCACCGCCGAACGCGACTGGCAACACTTTCATTCGCCCAAGAACCTGGCGATGGCCCTGTCGGGCGAAGCCGGCGAACTGCTGGCGCTGTTCCAGTGGCTGACCGAGCAGGAATCGCGCCAGCCCTCGGCCGCCTTGCTGGCGGACGCGGCCGACGAGATCGCCGACGTGCAGATGTACCTGGTGGCGCTGGCGGACCAACTGGGCGTGGACATCGCGGCGGCGGTAGAGGCCAAGATGGTCAAGAACGCCCGGAAGTATCCGGCGGATCGTTTTCGCGGCAGCGCGCGCAAGTACGACGATCCGCCCGACCCAACCTGATCAGATCACTTTTTGCTCGTGATGCACCTGGGGCGGTTCAACGAAAAAGCCCGCCACGAGCTTGCGCCATTCTTGAAAATCGGACGATTCCCGGAAGTCCACCATATGGTTTTCGACGGTTTCCCATTCCACTACCAGGGTGTACCGCTGCGGCTGTTCGATGCTGCGGTACAGCGCCATGCCGTGGCAGCCCCGGGCCCTCAGAAACAGCGGTTTGGCCTGTGCCACGCCGGCCTCGAACAGCGCTTCCTGGTCTTCGCGCACGTGGATGCTGGCGATCTCCTGGATCATGATGGTGTCTCCGGATGAAAGGGACCGGGCGGTGCCCGGCCGGGCGGAGTAGTATGGCTGAAAATTCCCCTCGCGTCGCCGGGCGGGCAGCAGTTTGCGCCCACCGGCCTCCCGGTATCCCGATGAACCGACCCGTTGCCACCCTGCCGCACCTGATTGTCGCCCGCTTGTTGTGGTACGTGGGCGTTGGCGCGCTTGCCGTCATGGCGCTGGCGTCGCAAACCCAGTTCAGCGTGGCGGCGGTGCTGTCGGCCATCGCCATCTACATTCCGTTGTCCATGCTGGGCCTGCCGCTTATCGCCTGGCTGGGCCTGGGTCGCGCCAACGGCACCGCGCCCAAGGGCCTGGCGCCTGCCTGGCCATGCTGGCTCGCCGCTGTCGCGGGCATGGCGCTGCTGGCCGGCTACCATCTGTCGGCCCAACTGGAACTAGCCGAGTGCGGCATACTGTTGCTGCTTGTCGCCGTCGACCTGGCGCTGGTGCGCAGAGAGTCTGTCTGCCTGGCCGGGCATGTCGCGACTGCCCGGCGCCGCTGGCGCCGCTGACGCCGCTGCGCTCGCGATACCGCCGCACCCCCCCCTTTTTCTGACAGTCAGCCTAACGGCTATTGCCGCGCGGCCTGCCGCCGTGAGCGCTAGGGTAATTGTGCGAGAGCGCCGCTTGCCTGCCCATCCGAACAGCTGAGATGCGCCGCAGCAATCGCGCGCGGCGCGATTGGCTCGTCATCCTTACGCATGGCCCGCACGGCGATGCCCGCAGATTCCACGACATCTTTTACGTCTTCCTCCCCACTCTCTTGGGACCGGTCGCCCGTTTAACCGATATCGACATCCTTAGTGCGGCGCAATCATTCCGTACCAATACAAAAGTCCCAAGCGCCATGTTGCCGGAAGGGCGTACTGCGTCGGGGTGGTAAAGGTCCGCGCCGGTCGGCCACCGGCACCTGTTCATCCGCATGAAACGGATCAGGAGGAGCTCAAATGAAAAAGCTCGCAGCAGTCGCAACTTTGTCCCTCGTCGCGTTCTCCGCCTATGCCGGCGGGCCGAGCCCGAGCATTTCCGCTTCGGGACATGTCGGCACCATCACCGGCACCGTCTCGTCTGTTTCCACCGGCACGTCGGTGGTGTCGACGCAGATCAACGGCTACGGCTCGTCGAACCAGACGTCGTTCGGCGAGACCGGCGGTGTTGCCAGCGCAGGCGGAACCTTCGACAAGGACGGTACCAACGTGGTGACCAGCACCCGGCAGTACGCCACCAGCGAAACCTACGGCCACATCACCGGCAATGCGCCGATCATGGTGGGCGACAGTGTCGCCAACGGCGGCGCCACGTTCGGCAGCACCACCACGAACGCCTCGGCGACGGGCACGTTCAATGCGGGTGCGATCGGCGCCACCGCGTCGATCCACGGCATCGGTCCCGTGGGCGGTATGGGCGGCTTCGGTCACTGAGCAGCAGGCAATCCGGACGGCCTCGGCCGTCCGGCTGGAGGACATCATGAAAACCATTGCGCTTGCCTTATCCCTGTCGTTGTCGCTGGTGGCGTTCTCGGCCAGCGCGCAGACCAGCACTTCCGCCTCGACGACATCGGCGTCGTCGGGTTCCACCAACGCGGGCAACAACCAGGGTATTACGCTTAACTCCAACAACAGCGGCTCCAGCACGCTGCGCACCGCGCCGCCGATCGGGGCGCAGAGCTTCTACGGCTCGTTCTCGTCCGATAGCTGCATGGTGTCGGCCGGCGGCGGCGGTTCGGTCGTAGGGTTCGGCATGAACGTCGCGTTTCCGGTCGAAGACACCAAATGCAGCCTGCGCCGCAACTTCGAGCGGACCATGCAGGCGGCCGCGTCCACCAAGGATCCGGACCGCTCGCGCCGGCTGGAAACCGCCGCGGTCGACATCCTTTGCCAGACCGACGACCGTACCAAGGCCGCGCTGACCGCCCAGGGCTTGTGCACCAATCCGTCATTGACCACTGCGGACCACCGGTTCGAGAACCCGAACGTCGCGCAGACCGCGCCGGCAGGGGCGCCGCAGGCCCAGTACGCACCGGCCCAGCCGCCGATGCAAAGCGCCCAATATGCGCCGGCACCCGCGACCGCCACCGCGCCCATGGCGCAGGCCTATCCCGTGCTGTCCGGGCAGAACACCATGTCGAACTCGCCGCCTCTGCGCAATCCGCGCATGGATCGGCAGGGGCTGGTGGACTTCTATTCGCCGGGTTGAGATCGTGACCGGCGAACGCAATTCCAAGGGTTCAGGGCGTGGCGACAGGCGCAGCCGCGGCGCCCGGGCCTTCGGCCGCGGGCGTGGCGGGCGGTTGCAAGGCCGCGGCTTGCGGCGCGGATGCCAGCAGCATGGTGGGCGGCGACGACACCTCCAGCCCGGCTTCGTGCAGCCGCTGCAGCAACGTGAACAGCAAGGCGCTGCGCACGCCATACGCCGAGCGGGGCGAGGACACGTAGCCCTTGGCGTTGAACACCAGGTTGCCGCCATCGATGCCGTCCAAAAACACATTGGGCGCCGGCGTGTCCAGCACGTCCTCGTGGTCGGCGAACGCTTGCAGGATCAGTTCGCGCACGCGTTGCGCATCGGTTGAGAGCGGCAGGGGCAGCTTGATCTGCACCAGGCCCAGCGGATTCGAGCGCGTCACGTTGCGCACCGTCTTGGTCACGAATTCCGAGTTCGGCACGATGACCGTCGAACGGTCGCCCATCTGGATTTCCGTTGCACGCACATTGATGCGCAGGATGTCGCCTTCGACGCCGCCCAGCGACACCCAGTCGCCTACCTTGACTGGCCGCTCGGCCAGCAGGATCAGGCCCGAGACAAAGTTCTGCACCACCGCTTGCAGGCCGAAACCGATACCCACCGACAGCGCGCTGGCGATCCACGCCACCCGTTCCAGGCCGATGCCCGCGGCCGACAGTGATAGTGCCACCGCCAGCACGAAGCCGGCATAGCCGAACAGCGTCGCGGCCGACAGCTGCATGCCCGGATCCAGCTCGGTGGTCGGCAAATAGCGGTTGGACAGCCAGCGCTTGAGCACCTTCACGCTCAGCAGCGACAGCCCCAGCACCATCAGCGCTTGCAGCACCGCGCCGGGGCGGATGTTCGCCTCGCCGATGGCCAGCCCCTTGCGCAACTGGTCGAAACGCTGCAGCAGGTCCATCGGCCCTTCGCCGAAGGGGGCCAGCAGCAGGATCACGGCCAGCAGGCCCACCGCCACCCGGCCCACGCCCGATAGCAGCACCGCTGCCTGGTCGCGCAGGCTGGGGCCTTCGCTGTCGTCGCGATGCGAGGTGCCCAGCAACGTGCTGAAGCCGTCCTCGATCAGGGTGGACAGCAGATACGCCGAAGCCAGGATGATCACCACCCACAGCACTTGTTTGGTCAGGAAGCTGCCAAAGGCGACATAACCGGCCAGCAGGCTGGCCAGGCTGATCACCAGTACCGTGCCGATCGCGGTCAGCAACAGCGAGATCCAGAAGGGCGTGGGCGCGGCGTCTTCCTGCTGCGCCTGGCGGCGCAGGCGGCGGCCGATCGACAGCGTGATCGCCATCGTCACCATCACAAACACCGCGACGATGCCGGTCAGCGTGATCGTCGTGGTCAGACTGGCGTTCAGCAGCACGGGCAGGCGCTCGGCCAGCCAGATCATTACAACCAGCACGCCCAGCGTGCCGGGCAGCCAGCGCAGGCGTTGCGCTACGGCGTCGGTGATCGGAGGCAGGCGCCAGGACGGCCGGTTGGTCGACATCAAGGCGTAGCCCAGGCCGGACACGTAGCCGCCGAAGCAGACCGTGGCGACCAGGTTGGCCAGCAGCGCGCCGGTGCTTTCCGACAGCTGCGAATTCCAATCCAGGCCGGCGTGAATCAGCACGGCGATGATGCCCGGCGTGGCCACGGCCAGCGTCAACAGCGCCACTGCCAGGAACGAGCGGCGCAGGCGGCCGGGCGGCACCCGAGTCGCCGTGATCCGCAGCAGCAGGCGGCCGATCCAGATGCGCAGCGCGATCATCAGGGCGGCCGCGGTGGCCACCAGCAGCCAGCCCCATTTGGGCGTCTGGCCGACCGCGGTGGTCAGGTCGTCGCGCAGCGCCACCAGGCGCTCCAGGTCGCCGGGAAATTCTTCGTGGAATTCCGCCCAGAACTGGCCGGACAGGAACGAGTCGCGCCGTTCGCCCAGGCGGGCCTGGAACTGCGTGCGGCGCAAGCCCGAGATCTGCTCGGCCGTTTGCGCGGCGTCGACCGACAGCAGCCGCGCCAGCTTGATCTGCGCGTCCAGCGCGCGGCTGGTTTTCTCCAGCTGCATGCGCTGCGCCGCCACGTCAGGCGCTTCCTTGACGCCGTCGGGCGGCGCGCCCAATTCGCTCAGGCGCGCGGTGACGCTGGTCAGTTGCGGGGTCAGGGCATCGGCGGCGGCATCGGCCTTGGATTGGATGTCCAGCGCGTCGCCGCGCTGCTTGAGCAGCTCGGCGTCATCCGTTTCGTCGGGAACGCGCTTGCGGATATCGTCCAGTTGCTTGCGGGCGCTGGCCAGCGAGGCTTCGGTATCGCCGGGCGCGGCCGGCGTTGCGGCAAAGGCGGGCCCCATGCAGAACATCAGCAAGAGGGCGGCGATCAGGGCGGCCAGGGAAAGGGCGCGCGGCCGGGCGGCGCGCACTGGCGGGTGTTGCAGATTCAGGGTCATTTTTCTTGGGGCGATTCGCTCGCGTCGAGGCGGCAGCATAACAAGCCGCGGACGGGGCCGTTGCAACAAAAACTCAGCTGCGTCCCTGTTAGATCTGGCGAAGATCAGGCGGCGCGAGCCAGGGGGCGGGCAGGCAAAATAGGGCCGGATGTTTGTTGGCTATTCGTCAGGTTTCAGCGGGGCGAGGTGGCCGCCTGCCGGCGCTTGCCCAGCACCCCGTCGCAGACCTCCAGCCAGGCGCGGGCGGCGTACGATAAATATCCTGATTGCTGCCAGATATGGCCCACTTCCCATTGCAGTCCGGACTTGGCCAGCTTGGCGGTGCTCAGGCCGCGCGTCTTCATCCGCTGCATCAGCGGTTCCGGCAGCAGCGCCGCGCCCAGGCCCGCCGACGCCATCGCCACCAGGAAGTCCCAGTGCGCGCTTTGCGCGGCGATGCTGGGCTGCAAGCCGGCATCGGCAAAGGCGTGCCGCAAGCGTCGCGTCATGGCGAAGTCGTCGGTGGGGATCAATAGCCGGGTGTCGCGCAGCGCGCTGAGCGGCAGCGACGTTTTGCCGGCCCAGGGGGAGTCCGGCGGTCCGATCACCCAGATGGGGTAGCTGCCGAAGGCCCGCGCGGCCAGGCCGCTGTCGGGCGCCACCGGCAGGATGGTGGCGCCGACCTCCAGTTCGCCACCGGCGACCAGATCCTCGACGGTGCGCCCGGTGCCCTCGCGCAGGGTCAGATGTATGCCGGGGTGCAGTTCCCGGAAGCGCTTGACCACGGGCGTGAACAGCAGATTGATCATGGGCGGAATACCGACCTCGAGCGAGCCGCGTTGCAGGTCGGCGGTCTGGCGCATTTCCTCGGTCAGCTGGCGCATGGTTTCCAGCACTTGCAGGCCGCGTTGATACATCACGCGTCCCGTGTCGGTAGGCCGCGCCGTGTGGCCATCGCGCACCAGCAGCGCGGTGCCGGCTTCCTCTTCGAGCTGGCGGATCATCTTGCTGACCGTGGACTGCGTCACGAACAGCGCCTTGGCCGCCTGCGTGAAGCTGGCATGCCTGACCGTTTCCACGAAATACCGCAGGGCGCGTACGTCCAAGGGCGATCTCCTCGCGCAGGGCGCGGAACCTTCAATCAATGAAAAAAAAGACTGGATTGGATGATTTTAAGTCATTACGAGATTTGGCTTGGCCTTCCTATACTGCGAAAAAAATCTGGAGACATCATGCATTTCGACCGTATTCGCCACCCGGGGCTGCACGCCAAGATCACCTCCGCCGAACAGGCGGCGCTGCTGGTCCAAGACGGCATGACCGTCGGCATGAGCGGCTTCACCCGCGCCGGAGACTGTAAGTCCGTGCCCGCGGCCCTGGCCGGCCGCGCCGGGCGCGAACCCCTGTCGATCACGCTGATCACCGGCGCCTCGCTGGGCCACGACACCGACAAGATGCTGGCGCAGGCCAATGCGCTGGCGCGCCGCATGCCGTTCCAGGTCGACACCACGCTGCGCCGCAAGATCAACCAGGGCGAGATCGCCTTCATTGACCAGCACCTGTCCGAGACGGCGGAACAGCTGCGCGCCGGCCATATCGGGCCGATCGACGTTGCCATCATCGAGGCCGCCGCCATCACCGAAACCGGCGCGATCGTGCCGACCATGTCCGTGGGCAACTCGGCATCCTTCGCCCAGCAGGCGCGCACGGTCATCATCGAGCTGAACCTGGGCGTGCCCGCCGCCATCGAAGGCCTGCACGACATCTACGTCCCCGCCGACCGGCCCGGTCGCGAGCCCATCGGCCTGGTGTCGGCGGATCAGCGCATCGGCCAGCCATTCATTCAGGTCGATCCAGACCGGATCGCGGCCATCGTCATCACGCAAGAGCCGGACAGCCCGTCCAATGCCTTGCCGCCGGACGCCGAAACCAACGCCATCGCGGCGCACATCAACACCTTCCTGCGCGGCGAGGTTGATGCCGGGCGCCTGACCAATTCGCTGCTGCCGCTGCAAGCCGGCATCGGCACCATCGCCAATGCCGTGCTGCACGGGTTTGAATCGTCGGACTTCGATGCCTTGACGATGTATTCCGAAGTGCTGCAGGACAGCGCCATCGAACTCTTGGATCAGGGCAAGCTGACGTTCGCCTCGGCCTCTTCCATCACGGTGTCCAAACCCGTGTACGAAAAGATCCTGGCCAACATCGAGCACTATCGCGACCGCATCGTGCTGCGCCCGCAAGAGATCAGCAACGCGCCGGAAATCGTGCGCCGCCTGGGCATCATCGCCATCAATACGGCGCTGGAATTCGACCTGTACGGCAACGTCAATTCCACCCACGTCGGCGGCACCCACATGATGAACGGCATCGGCGGTTCGGGCGACTTCGCCCGCAACGCGCACCTGGCGATCTTCGTGTCCAAGTCCATGGCCAAGAACGGCGACATTTCCAGCGTCGTGCCGATGGTGTCCCATGTGGACCATACCGAACACGACGTCGACGTGCTGGTCACGGAATGCGGCCTGGCCGACCTGCGCGGCCTGACGCCGCGCGAACGCGCCCGCGCCATCATCCGGCATTGCGTGCATCCGTCGTACCGCGACGCGCTGCAGGACTATTTCGACCGGGCCTGCCAGCGTGGCGGCCAGACGCCGCATCTGCTGGAAGAAGCCTTTTCCTGGCACCAGCGTTTCAACGAATCGGACAGCATGCGCGCGGCCCCGTCCGCCGAGCGCAAGGTCGCCTGAGCCCGGCGCGGTTTAACTGCCGCCGCAGTTGGGGGTAAAGCCGGGCCGCTTTACCCCTTTTTTTCTTGGGCGGCCTGGGCTGCGTCGTGGCGCGCCGGCGTCACCAGCGTCTTGCTCGACCGCTCCAGCTCATCGCGCAGCCATTGCTTGAACGCCACCAGCGGCGCCCAGTCGCGCAGGCTGGGCCGGTAGACCAGGTGATAGGTCTGCGCCTGTTCATAATGCACGCTGATGGGCGACACCTGCACCAGCCGGCCCGCGCAGATCGCGTCGGCCGCCAGCAATTCACGTCCCAGCGTGATGCCCAGCCCTTGTTCCGCCGCCTGCAGCATCATGCCCGCGTCATTGAAGGTCGCCACCGGCGTAACTGGCACTCGCAGGCCTGCCGCGGCGAACCAGTGCTGCCACATGTCCCGTTCGCCCAGCAGCGGCTGGCGCGCCAGTGTCTCTGGCGTGTTGTCGGGCAAGGCCCGCGCCGTCTCGGGCGACGTCAGGGCGATTAGCGGCAGCGGCATATCGAACAGCGGTTCGGACTCGACGCCCGGCCAAGGCCCGCGGCCAAACCGTAGCGCCGCATGAAAACCGTCGCGCAGCAGATCCACGACCTGCTGCGATGTCTCGATTTCCAGCGACAGGCCTGGATGCTGGGCATGCCAGCGCGCCATACGGGGCAGCAGCCAACGCTGTGCAAACGACGGCAGCACCGACACGCGCATCCGCTGTGCGCTGCCGCTGGCCGCCGCGGACGCCGCCATCAGCCCCTCGTCCAGCAAAGCCATGGCGCTTTGCACACTGCACAGCAGGGCCGCGCCGGCGGCATTGAGCACGATGCCGCGCCCGCTGCGCTCGAACAAGGGAAAGCCCAGTTGTTCTTCCAATCCCTTGATCTGCTGGCTGACCGCGCTGTGCGTCAGGTGTAGCCGGTCGGCGGCCGCGCGCAGGTTCTGCAGCTCGGCGACGGCGCGGAAGGCGGGCAGGGTGTTCAAAGGCAGGCGCATGAGCGGACTTTGGTAGGGGTGAATTGCAATTGGTTAGGTTAACTGACCGTAATGGGTAAAACAATTCGATTTTCAGGTGTGTATTGGGCGACTACGCTTACCAAAACGGATAAAGCCAAGGAGCCCAACCATGTCCGCGCAAACCTGCCTTCCGATTTCCCCGCCTTTTAGTACTGTGACTGGCGCTGCGACAGGCGCCCCGGGCGCGGCCCGCGCCCAGCCGGCGTCCGCCGTGGTCCCGCTGGCAACCGCGGCCCCCGCCACGGTCTCCGTTCAGGCCGAGCCGCAAGGCGCATCGCGTGGCGGCATCCTCAGCCGCCTGTGGCACGCCTATCGCCAGCGGCGGGCCGAGGCCGTCCTGCGCAACCTGGCGGACGAAATGGATGCCCATATGCTCGAGGACGTGGGCGCCCCGCAATGGCTGGTCAACGAGACCACCCGCGAACAAGCCCTGAAGCGGATCACCTCTATCGACAATCTCCGCTGGTGAGCGTCTGTCCGGCCGGGCGGCCGGCTAGAAGGGCGGCGTCCTCTCCACCCGTTTCTATATAGGTAGGGGGAGAAGCGGCATCGTCCTGCCATCTATATAGGCGATTTCCTGTAGATGACTCCCCTAGAGGGCGCCTGTCCAGACGGACGGGTGGATGCCTTGTCTATATAGAGAAGGCAGGAGGAAGGTATCTTTGCGGGGAGCGCCCTCCTGGAAAACGCTTTTCTATGGAGCATCATCCTACGGAGACCGCTCCCATGGGAGCGCATCTATATAAAGCACGCTTCTACAGACTCACTGTAGAGCACGCGAGTAGATGGGGCCTCTATATAGAGAACATCCGCCTTGTCGCCGAGGTGTCCTTCCGTGGCGCCTGGCTTAGGCGCCGTCTCCCCACAGTCTTCCCCTCTACCGCCCCTTCCCGGGGCGATGCCATCGAGAGCGCCAATCACCGGCTGAATCAGCCCGGTGGCCCATGCCTTGCGGCAGATACGCAGGTTTTTGCTTCCGGCGCGTGACAAGGCAAAAATCTGTGCTATAGTCTCGCTCCTTCGCAGTTCAAGCAGTTTTGTGAGCAGCGAGGCCAAGCAAGTGCAACGGATCGGGACGCAAGCGCGAACAGATCTGCCGCAGGGCTCCAAGGCGATGGGTTGGTCGGTAGGTGTGACCGGATCCTCGAACCAGCAGTCAGCGGGTTTTGCAAAAGAGGGTGCAAATCAGGCAGAAGCCAGTTGCACAATCTGCAAAAATTGTGCTATAGTCTTGGGCTTGACTGGTGACGGCGAATCAGGGTTTGCCCGGCAGGGTGGTCTGAATCAAGTTGCTAGTCATCTGGGCGGTAACCAACCTCTGGGGTTTCCCGGGGCTGCTGCGAAAGTGAAGCGATTCACGAAAAGCGGCGGGGTTGCAAGATAGGATGCAAATTAGGCAAAAGCCGGTTGCATAATCTGCAAAAGTTGTGTTATAGTTTCAGGCTTGGCAGTTGCCGAAAACTTAGGGTTAACCCTGATATTTCGATAGCTGCTAGGGCGAGACCTGAAGGGGTCGCAAGGCAGGGCGGCAGGTTGAGTTGAAAAACGAAAGTTTTAAGACGAAACGAAGCTGACTTGACAAGCGATAAAAACTTCTTCATAATCTCGTTTCTCTGCTGCAACGACAGCGAC
>NZ_LZZT01000048.1 GCF_014170305.1 Achromobacter sp. UMC71 | reverse complement strand
CCTATATCGAGAGTGTGTTCAATGCCCGTGGCGGCACCGGCGGGGTCGGATTTTCACTCGAAGGCGCGGGCGGGCTGCTCGAGAACCACGGGAGTATCTGGGGCGGTGGCGGCGGTGGTGCGGGCATAATCTCCTCCATGAACAATGGCCAGCCCAGGACGATTGCCGGTCGTGGCGGCGATGGCGGAGCGGGGGTCGTCATGATGAGGGACAACCAGCGCTTGCTCAATACCGGCGACATTCGCGGCGGCAATGGTGGCGGCAGCGGCTCATTCGGGTTGTCTGGCACGGGCGGGGTCGGCGTGCTGGTGAGCGGCAATGGCAGCGCGGTGTTCCAGCACGGTACGATCATGGCTGGCGTCGATGGGAATGGCGGCAGCCGTGGAAAGGCGATCTCGGTATCCGGCGACAACAATACCGTGGAGTTGGGGCTGGGGGCGGTCACGGTCGGCGCCGTGCAGCTATCCGGCACAGGCAACCGCCTGCAGTTGGGCGGCGGCTCGACGGTCACGGTCTTCGTCGACGGCAGCCTGGGGTTGGGCGTGAATGGGATTTACGCCGTGCGCGCTACGCCCACTGCGTTCGATAGGCTTGACGTCAGCGGTTCCGCGGAATTGGCTGGCGCCACGGTTCAGGTGTTGGCCCAGCCTGGCGCATACAGTGAGCGATTCAGCCAGGTCGTATTGACGGCGGCGGGCACCTTCGGCGGCTCGCGCTTTGCTGGCGTCACGAGCGACCTGGCCTACCTCACGCCGTCGCTGTCGTACTCGGCGGACGACAAAGGCGTTACGTTGACACTGAGCCGCAAGATCACTCCTGTCGATCCCGGCGGTAATGGCGGTACCGACCCGACGCCGGGCGGAGGCACGCCTTTGCGCTTCGCGGATCTGGTGTCGGGAAGCAATGCACGCGCGGTGGCCGACGCAGTTGAAACCCTGCCGACGTCGCACAGCGTCTATGGCGCGGCAATCAACCTGCCTGTCGGCGGTCCGCAAGGCTTCTTCTCGGCCCTTTCCGGCGAGGTGCATGCCACCGTGGGGGCGGGACTGAACAACCTCTCGGGCACCGTGCGCAACGTGCCGTTGGGCCAGTTGCGCGGCAACCTGGCCGCCGGCAGCACGGCCGGCGCGCCAACGGCCGCCGCAGGCGTCAGCGATGCGGCGCCGCCGGCCTCGGCATTGCCTGCATCGCAGGCGCGTCCGGTCTGGGCTCAACTTGTGGGTAACTGGCAGAACATCGGCGCTACCGGGAACAACGCGGCGGCGCGCCAGCATACCGGCGGCGTGATTGCCGGCGCCGATCGAGACATCGGTAGCGGCTGGCGCCTGGGCGGCGCGGTGGGCTATACGGATTCCCGGCTGTCCGTGGACGACCGGGCGTCCCAGGCCGACATTTCCAGCTATAGCGCCATCCTGTACGGCGGCAAGGCTTTCGCCCTCGGCGCGGGCAAGCTCAACGTGCTGGCGGGCGCGGCCTATTCCTGGCACGACATCCACACCCGCCGCCAGATCGGCGTGGGCGGACTGGACCAGACCCTGACGGCGGACTACGGCGGCAACACCACGCAGGTTTTTACCGAGCTGGGCTACGCCGTCGGCGTCGCGAACGGCCTGACCATGGAACCCTATGCAGGCATTGCCTGGGCGGGCCAGCGCGTGCGCGGCTTCAGCGAATCCGGCGGCAGCGCGGCCTTGTCGGGAGCGTCGAGCACGAGCAACACCACCACGACGACGCTCGGCCTGCGGGGCAAGCAGGCCGTGACGCTGGGCACGATGGCGGGCTCGGTGTCGGCGGGCCTGGGTTGGCGCCACGCGTTCGGCGATGTGGCGCCGGTGTCGCGCCTGGCATTCAACGCAGGCCAGGCATTCAACGTGACGGGCGCGCCCATCAGTCGCGACGCGGCATTGGTGGAACTGGGCGCCGACCTGGCCGTCAGCCGCTCCGCCACCATCGGCGTGGCCTACGCCGGCCAGTACGCCAGCGCCAACCAGGACCATACCGGACGCTTGGAAGTGCGCTGGCAGTTTTGAGGCGCGGGTCAATCTGATAGCTGGGGCAACGAGCGTCCTTCTCGCGAACGGGCGGCTTGTTGCGCACGCCGGGCTGCTTGAGCGGCAGGTCGGTGTGCTTCAGTCTTCAGTATCTGATAGGGGCTGCGTAGGGTGCCTTCCGTTGGAAGGGCCAGCGGGCCATGCACCGAATTCCACGCGATCGCGCGTTCGCAAAGCAAAGCGGAACGGGATGCGGAACATTTTCGGCTAGGGCGCCGAGCGTCGCGGCGCAAGTCGTTGATTTTATGGATGGTGCCCGGGGCCGGAATCGAACCGGCACGCCTTGCGGCGGGGGATTTTGAGTCGGTGATTTACAGTGTTTCTACAGGGAAATGGGGCGAATTCTAGCGTAGGTTGAAATAGGTAAAATAAATTTAAAATCAGTAGGTTAGAGTATTTTACCTGAGTTGGTGAAAACTGGTCACTGTACCTGTACTGTACCGAAATTTAGGTACAGGGTAGACGTGGCCCAGCGCAGATGACTGTACTCGACCGAGGCTGTGTGAAAACTCTTTGACGCTGCTACGGTTGTGTAGATAGAGTTTGGTATCTCGATTCCGGGAGTCGACATGCCCCGATTCATCGAAGGTCAGGACCGGCAGCAGGTAGCGTTGATCCCGGAATGCCTGGATGACTTTATCGCCGACGACAACCCCGTGCGCATAATCGACGCATTTGTCGACGAGCTCAACCTGGCATCGCTGGGATTTGAGAAGGCGGCACCAGCAGCTACCGGCCGCCCGTCCTATCACCCGGCCGTGCTACTGAAGATCTACATTTACGGCTACTTAAATCGGATCCAGTCCAGTCGTCGACTCGAGCGAGAGTGCCAACGCAATGTCGAACTGATGTGGCTCGTCGGCCGTCTGGCGCCAGACTTCAAGACCATCGCCGATTTCCGCCGTGACAATGGCTCGGGCATTCGCAACGTTTGCCGGCGATTTGTTGCCGTATGCCGAGACCTCAAACTATTCAGTCGAGCCCTGGTTGCCGTTGATGGAAGCAAGTTCAAGGCAGTCAACACGCGCGACAAGAACTTCACAGCCGCCAAGATAGACAAACGTCAGCAGCAGATTGAGGAGAGCATCCACCGCTATCTGGCGGCGCTCGACACTGCGGACCGCACACAACCTGTCGAGATCGAGGCCAGGACCAATCGGCTCAATGACAAGATCGAGCGCCTGCGCAAGCAAATGCGCGCGCTGGATGACGTCAAGGAAGACTCAAAGTTAGTCCAGGCGATCAACTGTCGGTGACTGACCCGGATGCCCGCTCGATGGCTACCAGTGGCCGGGGCCCGGGGATGGTCGGCTACAACGTGCAGATGGTTGTCGAAGCCAAACACCATCTGATCGTCGCGTACGAAGTGACGAACCGAGGTCATGACAGGGACTCCTTGGCATCGATGACACAAGCAGCGCGGGAGGCGATGGGCAAGAAGCGACTGCGTGCGATTGCCGATCGCGGCTACTACAGCGCGCCTCAGATCAAGGCATGTGCGGAGACAGGTATTGATGCGATCTTGCCCAAGCCCACGACTTCCAATGCCAAGGCCGAAGGCCGTTTCGACCGTTCGGACTTCATATACATCGCGAAGGACGACGAGTACCAGTGCCCTGCGGGCCAGCGTGCCATCCACCGATTCACCCGGGAGGAGAATGGTCTGCAATTGCGGCGCTACTGGAGTAGCGCCTGCCCACAATGCACTATGAAGGAACGATGCACACCAAGCGCTTATCGGCACATCAGTCGATGGGAACACGAGGCCGTGCTTGAGGCGGCCCAGCGCCGTTTAGACCGGATGCCCGACGCGATGAAAGTGCGGCGGCGCACAGTGGAACACGTGTTCGGCACGTTCAAGCATTGGATGGGCTACACCCACTTCCTCACTCGCCGCTCGCGCAATGTTAACACGGAAATGAGTTTGAATGTGCTGGCCTACATCCTCAAGCAGGTCATACACATTCTGGGTCTCCAGCAGACGATGAAAGCGATGTTGGCGATGGGCGGCTGAGCCCTTCATGTGCCCAAGGACACACCTCAGGCCCTATCCGGGCCGCCCATACGGTCCAGAGTGAGCCTCGCTTCGGAAAATTGAACTGAATACCGCCCAAGTCGGTGCGGCCCAGACGGTTGCGCTATGGCTGTCGGGACGAAAAGCGTTTTCACACAGCCTCGACCCATAGCGGACCTGCATTGCATGGGCTCACTTGAGACCTTTTTTGACGGCCTTTGCCTGAATGAGACGGGCTCAGCGGATGGGTCTAACATGGAAAATCCTCGGTGGAGTACGATTTGCATAGGATTTCAGACCGGGGCTGCGATGGATATCAAGCTTGAACACTTTGGGCACCGCATTTATGTCCGCGTCCGAGAAATTTCGGGGGAAGACCCGGGTTTACGACCGGGTTGTGGCGCGCAAACGTGACCGTGCAACCGCAAGGGGCGGATTGGGCAGATGTCGGAAACGGGTTGCCTTTCGCGAGTCCTGAAGCAGCCGCCGGAGACGGCGAAGCCAGAGGAAGGCATTTTTGAAGATCCATCTACTCACGAGGCCAGTTCGGCTCGGTTAGATCTGCTTTTCGCCGCCTATGATGTCACCCGAAGCATTCGAAGTGCATAGCGTTGACCTTTGCAGATGGCTGCCGCGATATATCGGCCTAGTGGATACAGCGTATTGCAAACTCGGCAACCGCCCGTAGTGCAGCGCCACCGTTACTGGCTACCTGGACGGTGACGTCCCATCCACCGTTAAGCATTCGGCAGTGCGGGAGTTTTCGGCTCCGCCGCGACGCCGACTTACACCAAAGCCTGGCGCACTGGCGTTTTGGGTCTGCGGTAAGGACTTGCTGGAACGTAGAGATCCTGCGCTCGCCATTGAATGACTTGATCAACTTCTGGTCACAACTATGCGCGTAAAGTTTTGAGCGCCGTGGTCCATCGTGATAGCTCATCGAGCATGGTCTCGGCTGCTTGAGTGTGGACAGCATTGGCTTCGAATTTGCCCTCAGTAGACAGGTGCTGATGGAACATGGGGATCATCACCTGCTCAACCAAGGGCACCAGTTTCAATGTCAGCATCAAGGGTTTGAGCTCCTGCACACCGCGTAATCCGCCAGATGCATATGCATAGCTCACGAAACCTACGGCCTTGTAGTTCCATTCGTGAAACAAAAAATGCAGCGCATTGACTAGTGCTGGCGTGGGGTGAGCGTTGTATTCGGGTACGACAAAGACGAATGCGTCCGCTGAGTCGACACTCCGTGCCCATCGTATCGTGTGCTGGTGCTCGTAATTCTTGTTCTTGGGAAGGTGGGATTCGTCGTACACAGGCAGCTGAAATTCGGCCAGATCAATCAGGCTGGTTTCGAAATCGTCACGCGACCGCGCCAAAAGATCGATCCATTCTCCTATCCGAGGGCCTACTCTCCCCGGTCGGGTGCTTGCAATGATGATGTTAAGGCGCGGTTTTGAGGTCATATAGATATCCGGCGGCCGCCAGAAAAGTTGATTTGAAATGTCGGTTCACGACTGTTGCGGGGACAGTTCAACGCCTAAGCGTGCGAGATGACAGATGCCAGGACGGCGACCATCGTCACGCTTCGATGGTCACCCCAGGTCCTAATTGCTCTGGGCAATGTGGTCATTTCGCCAGCCGCGCCATTCGGGCGACCAGCTGTTGAATTCCACCTCGTTCCCATCAGGGTCGAATACATAGATCGAATTCATCAGCCAGCCTTCTTCAGGTTGATGATATTCGTCTCGTGTTGTCGTGCCGCGCATGCCTTCAGTGACCAAACCGGTAGCCTGTTTCTGCGCGGCGTCGTCGTTTCGATAGCGTGTAACCTGGCGATAGGGAAGGCCAAGTTCAGTTAGTTTCGCAGCGTAGACTGGCAAATCCTCGGGTGCAACACGCAGATTCAGATGGAGCATGCCACCAATGGGACGGGCGAACGGGTTGGGGGGTTTTTTGCCTTCGGCCTTCTCAGCGGCAGGCAACGTTTGATATCCGTTCTTCCACCAGAAGAACGCTATGTGCGCATCTGGGTTGGACTTATCAGTCACTCCGAAGAACCAATGCTGTCCGAGAAGCTCTTGCTTTTCATCGAAGTACTCGATGGTATGCAGCACCGGCATGCCGAGCTTTCCGTGATAGAAGTCAACGGTCTTCTTCATGTCGCTGCACGTCAGAGCAATATGGTCGATACCGTTGAAATTAAAGACTTTGTTTTCATTCATCTGTTATCTCCAGACATCAAGTTGCGGCGGTTTTACATGCGATCTAGGTCGTAATTGCCCTTCTCCACTTCCTTGATGCGCTCATCGACGTCGTCGTACTCGAGGCGAAGTGCTTTGCAAAGCGTGGCTGACATGTCGTAGGTGAGGATCATGAATGTGAGTTCAAAGATCTGAACGTCGTCCAGTTCCTTATGCAGCGCCTCAAAGCACTGATCCGACGTTCTGCCCCCGCCCAGCGTGAGGTCGTCTGCATAGGCTAAAACCGCTCGCTCGATCGGGCTGTAGAGATCGGAAGAAGCCCATCCGGGAATCGCTTTGATTTTTTCTTCGGGGCAGCCTTCGCGACGCAACACTTTGCAGTGCTGCGAAAAAACAAACTGTGAACCGCGAGCCCAACCGGCGCGTGTGATCCCCAGTTCGCGAAGGACGGGCGAAAGTTTGCGGTCTTTGCTCCATTGCCATTTGTGGCGATCCAGGAACATGCCGAACAGTTCGGGATCCAGCGCATACACCGTCCACCAATTCCCGGGCGTACCCCCTTTCGTTCCCGGTTGATCAACCGGCTCCTTGTTTCCGAAGTGCTTGGTGTACGTCTCCAGCACACGCGTGTCCTTGACCTCGCTCTTGCGAACCTGTTTCAAACGGGGCATTTCTTGTCTCCTTCGTAGCTTGTAAATTACGGTATACGTAACGCAATTACGTATAGATTAACGCCCAGCGTTGGTCACGTCAAGCGTGGCCCGGGCCAATTCAACCGTATGCGTTCTCGTTGAACCGCATTGACAAGCTGAAAATGCGTAATTACCATTGACGTAATTAAATTACGCTTAACGTAATCGTTGGTTTTGTTCCTGGTTTGGCTTGCCGTCGGACATTGCCACGCAGGGAATAAAGCGAATGGGATCAGCTAAGAGGAGACTTGGCCCATGTCTACACACCGACTAATTTCGCAGGACGAAATCAACACTTTCAACACAGATGGCGTCGTCTGTCTTCGCCAGGTGCTTGATCCGAAGTGGATCGAACATTTGCGCGTCGCGGTTCAAGTTGCACTAGATCACGCAGCAGACAGCAAGAACGCCAGAGACATTGCCGCAGAGGCGGGAAAAAAAGGGCGTTTCCACAACGAGCAGTCGTTATGGCGTTACCGCGAAGGTTTCAAGGATTTTCTGCTCGAATCTCCTTTGGCCGACATTGCCAAGCGTTTGACCGGCTCAAGCCGAATTCGACTCTACAACGATCATCTTCTCGTGAAAGAGCCCGGCACGGACGCGCCAACGCCCTGGCATCAGGACGGCACTTATTTCCGAGTGACGGGTGAGCAAATCCTGTCCATGTGGATCGGGTTGGACCCCGTTCGTGCAGAGACGGGTGCCATGAGCTTCGTGAGGGGGTCGCATGCGTGGGGCAAGATGTTTCGCCCACGTGCGTTCGCGACTGGGAATGATCGCGACTCGGCCGCGTTCGACGGCCCGCTGCCCGATATTGATGGCAACCCAGATACCTACGAAACCATTTGCTATGAAATGGAACCCGGCGATCTGACCATTCATCACGCGCTCACCATTCATGGTGCGCAGGGCAACACGTCTCCCGAGCAGCGTCGTCGGGGCTATTCGGTCCGCTTGCTTGGCGATGACGTTCGATATGCAGATCGATCATGGACGTCTTATGTGATCGGCAACGGATTGGACGACGGAGATCCGGTTTATGAGCATCCCGACTTTCCTTTGCTGCGCCCGGTGTTGACCGCGAGCGAATAGCCATTTCCCGTCGTAGGCGATTCCCGCAAGCGGTCACGCTGCGGTACGCCTGCGCGAAGTTATCGCGCCATGCCCTTCGACGTGGCCACACTCGGGTTTAGAAATGAACGAAATCAACGTTGGCGACGAAGTGGAATTACCTGTTCTTGTCATTGGTGCTGGTCCTGTGGGACTGGCACTCGCACTTGAGCTGGCCTATCGCGGAATCAAGTGCATGCTTGTCGATCAGGGCGATGGCGTGGTGCGCTATTCAAAAATGGGGCATGTTTCCGTTCGCTCGATGGAACATTGTCGACGCTGGGGAGTGGCCGAAGCGGTAAGGAATTGCGGGTTTCCACGCGACTATCCGTTGAGCCAGGTGTTTTGTACGAGCTTGAACGGCCATCACATCGGCACGTTGCCCTATCCCAGCATTGAGGAGGAATCGGACTCTTTCGAATTCAGCCCGGAACACAAGCAACGTTGTCCGCAGCTCTGGTTTGACCCGATCCTCGCACAGGCCGCGGCGGCGCAGTCCTTGATCACGCTGCGCTACCAGACCAGGCTCCAGTCATTCGACCAAGGTGCCGCTTCGGTTTCAGCCGAATTGGTCGACGTCAATACCGGGCAAGTCGATGTCGTACGTGCGCGCTATCTGGTTGGTTGTGATGGCGCTGGCAGTCGGGTCAGGCAGGCACTGGGCATCGAACTCCAAGGCGATGCGGCGTTGAGCTATTCCGTGGGCATTTACTTCACGGCTCCTGATCTCGCCAAACATCACAGGATGGGACTGGGTTCGCGCTACTGGATGATCGGGGAGGAGGGCACCTGGGGCAACCTGACTGTGGTCGATGCGAAAGATATCTGGCGCCTGACTATCACTGGAGGACCGGAGCGGGTGGAGTCCAAGGACTTTGACTCTCAGTATTGGCTGAACCGGTGCTTGGGAAATAGCGGCATTCCCTATCACATCGATGCCGTGTTGCCGTGGCGTCGAAGCCGTCTCTTGGCAAACGCATATGGCCGAGGGCGGGTCTTCTTGGCTGGTGATGCATGCCACGTCAACGCGCCAAATGGCGGATATGGAATGAACACCGGGGTCGGCGACGCCGTTGATCTGGGTTGGAAGCTTGCGGCCGTGATTGATGGATGGGCACCGCCGCAGTTGCTGCAAACATACGAGATTGAGCGCCGGCCCGTAGGCAGACGGAGCGTGGATGCTGCTGCTGTGAATTTCGCCCGTACACGCCCTAAGGTCGATTACACGCATGTGGAAGAAGATAGCGAGCGCGGTCAGGCTGCTCGCGCCGAAGTAGCCGAGGACATGCTCAACGGGACGCGCCAAGAGTGGGAGACGCTTGGGGTCCATCTCGGATATGCGTATGAGGATTCTCCAATTGTCTTTACTGAACCAGAACCTCGGCCAAAAGACGATCTGTCGATTTACACCCCCACCGCACGGCCGGGACATCGTGCGCCGCACTTTTTTCTAAACGACGGCCGCTCCGTTATCGACCTATTCGGGCACGGATTCGTGCTGCTTGACATGTCGTGCGCGGCATCGCCGACTCAGACCGGTCCATCGGACTCCCTGCGGCAAGCCTGGACTCAAGCCGCGACTGAGACCGGGGTGCCGTTTTCAATACATTCCGTTCGCGAACCGGCCGCTTCTGATCTCTACAAATGCCGCTACGCACTCGTCCGTCCCGATGGCCATGTCGCGTGGCGTGGTGATGCGTTGGACCTTGATCCCATAAGTATCCTCCGGCAAGCGATCGGAAGAAATCTGGATTGAAACGATGACTATGAATACGACGACTGAGAACCTGTATGGAAAGAACTTCATCGCAGGCGAATGGACGAGCGCAGCGCGCACCGTGCCCAACATTAACCCATCTGACGTGACTGACATCGTTGGTGAGTTCGCCAGTGCAGATCACGGCGAGGTCGAGCAAGCCATTGCCGCTGCGAGGCAAGCATTCCCCACCTGGGCGCTCTGCCCAGCACAAAAACGCGCCGACATCTTGTTCAAGACTGCGCAGTTGTTGACCAGCAATGCGGGTCGTATCGGTACGCTGCTCTCTCGTGAACAGGGCCGTCCACGACCTGAAGCCGAAGGCGAGGTCGTGCGTGCTGCGCAAATTTTCGCCTTTTTCGCAGGCGAAGTCGTGCGCGCCACCGGTGAGATTTTCCCATCGACTCGGCCAGGTGCCGAAGTCCTGGTAAGCCGCGAGCCAATCGGCGTGGTGGCAGCGATCACGCCCTGGAACGTACCCATCGCAATACCGGCCTGGAAAATCGCGCCAGCCTTGGCCTATGGCAATTGTATGGTACTCAAGCCCGCAGAACTAGTTCCCGCAAGCGCGTTGGAGCTTGTCAGGATCCTGCAGGAAGCCGGGCTGCCGGCCGGCGTTCTCAATCTCGTCATGGGCAGCGGCAGCACGATCGGGCCGCAACTGTTGGATTCCCCGGACATTGATGCGGTGAGCTTTACCGGCTCGATTGCCACGGGGAAAAAGATCGCCGCAGCGGCAGTAGCGGGTGGCAAGAAAGTTCAGGCGGAAATGGGAGGCAAGAGCGGCCTTGTTGTGCTTAATGACGCCAATCTCGATATCGCCATCGATTGTGCGATCGATGGGGCATTTTTCTGGACAGGCCAACGGTGCACGGCGTCAAGCCGGCTGATTGTTGCTCGAGGGATTTACGACGAATTCGTCGATCGCATGATAGCTCGCATGAAGACACTGCGCATCGATCATGCTCAAAAAGAGGGCACGGAAATCGGGCCAGTCGTCGATGAGCGTCAGCTCGCACAGAACCAGCGCTATATCGAAATTGCAAAGGCTGATGGTGGCGAGGTGATTGGTGGGCAACGTCTGCAGCGCGATACCCAAGGCTTCTACATGGAACCGGCGCTCATTCTGAATACAAGCAATGGTATGCGGATCAATCAGGAAGAGGTATTTGGGCCTGTGACTTCGGTGCTCAAAGTGGCCGATTATGAAGAAGCATTGATGGTAGCCAATGATACCCGGTTCGGCCTGTCTTCAGGGATCTGCACCGACTCGCTCCATCACTCCACCCATTTCAGGCGCCATTCGCTGGCGGGTACCGTCGCGGTGAACCTGACAACGACGGGTTCGGAATATCACGTGCCGTTCGGAGGGCGCAAGTCTTCGAGCTACGGCGCGCGCGAACAAGGGCGTTACGCCATGGATTTCTACACCGCCATCAAAACTTCTTATGTGCGTGCTTGATGACGATTGCTAAGGAAAACGGATGCTGAGCAATAAAGATCTCGTCGCAATTCTGCAGCTTTACGAGCGATACAACCAAACGATTGATGCCGGTGATGACGCGGGATGGGCCGACACCTTCATCGAAACAGGAGAGTTTGTTCATCCTGCCCAGACGTATTCTGGCCGACAGCGACTTGAGTCATTTGTTCTGGCGCGGTCAGCGAAGCTCGCGTTGACGCCTTCATCGGACGTGCGGCACTGGAACGCCGACTTGAAGTTTGAACTTGTCGACGCTGTTGTCCAAGGTAGCGCCATGCTTCTGGTTGTCGATAGCGACGAAGGGTTCGACATGCCCCGCGTGCTGGCTGTTGGGAGCTATCAAGACACGATAGTCCTCAGGAACGAGCGCTGGCTGTTCTCCAAACGCACACTGACGCTGGGCTCGCTACGGTCATCTTGATGCCCTGCAAAAAACAATTTGGATTGGAACTGAAATGCAATATAGGAATCTGGGCGCTACCGGTCTTAAGGTCTCTCCGCTGTGTCTCGGAATGATGTCATACGGTGACCCGAAGTGGCAGCCTTGGGTGCTTGAGAAGCAGGCGGCACGGGGATTCGTTCGCCAGGCGCTTGATGCTGGAATCAACTTTTTCGATACATCCGACTTTTATTCTTTCGGTGCCAGTGAGCAAGCAATGGCGGACGCCTTCGAAGGTGTCCGGCGTGAAGAGTTGGTCATCTCAACCAAAGTCGGCATGCCAATGAGCGACCTAGTCAACGAACAGGGCAATTCTCGAAAGCGGATACGTGAGGGCATTGACGCCTCTTTACGCCGATTGAAAGTCGACTACGTAGACCTATATCTGCTGCATAAATGGGATGCCGAAACGCCGATCGAAGAATCGCTCGATGCACTGGAAGACTTGGTGCGTGCCGGGAAAATTCTTTATTACGGCGTGTCGAACTTCAGGACAGCGCAGCTTGCGCGAGCGCATGGTCATACCTTGGCTCGGCACCATCATGGCTTGGCGGCCACGCAACTCCAGTTCAATCTGGCCTACCGTGAAGAGGAAAGGGAAGCCATTCCCTATTGCCGCGATAACGGCGTGGGCGTCATGGTGTACAGCCCGTTGGCGCGAGGCTGGCTGGTTTCGGGTGCGGATGAGGGCGCTCGCCTAACCTCTCGTGAAGCGGTTCGCCAAAAACTTGATGTGAAGCAGCAAGTCCTCTACGGAGGTCAATCGGATCTCGCTGTCCGTTCCCGGCTACAGCAGTTGGCTGGCGAGTTGGGTATGCCGGCTAGCCGTGTGGCCATGGCCTGGATACTCGCCCGCCCGGAGATCTCTTCCATTCTGGTGGGGGCATTAGAGCCCCATCACATCACTGAGGCCGTTGCGGCGGTTGATGTCAAGTTGGACGCCGATGCCATGCGTTATCTCGAAGAGGCCTATGCCTCTGGCCCGTTGCGCACTGGCGGCTATTCCGAAATCAAGCAGCAGCAGAAAATTGCAGTTGCCGACAAATAATTGGAGCAAAGATGGAAAAGTTTCTAGTCAATGGCGAATGGCGAAACGGCAGCGAAAGCTTTGAATCGATCAACCCTGCTGACGGGACCGTTGCAGGCCTAGTCGCCATCGCCTCACCAAGTGATGTTGATGATGCGGTGAAAGGTGCTCACGCCGCCGTTGAACGCGCAGATTGGCGCGCCATGCCGGCGCACAAGCGTGCAGCGTTGCTAAATCGATATGCTGATCTTATCACCGCCAATCGCGACTCATTGGTCGCCCTACAGACCAAAGATAACGGGAAAACGCTGGTCGAAGGTTATCAGCACGTCGAAGGGGCCGTGCAAAAATTCCGGTACTGCGCCGCTGTTTGCGAGACGCTCGAGTCTCCTCTCATTCCTGCTCGTGGTGACTATTTCGTCTATCAGAGTTATGAACCAATGGGTGTCGTTGCAGCCATGACGGCTTTCAATTCCCCCATTCTCCATGAAGCCGGAAAGATCGCACCGGCCTTGGCTGCAGGTAATGCTGTGGTATTGAAGTCATCGGAATTCACTCCGTTGATCGGGTTGCAATACGGGCGCCTGGCCTTGGAGGCTGGTATCCCGCCCGGAATTGTCAACGTGGTCACCGGTGGAGCGCAGGTTGGCAGTGCACTCGTCAAACACCCATTGGTGAACATGATCGCGTTTACGGGCGGTACACGCACGGGACGATTGATCGGCGCAGCGGCGGCGGAAAAGATCATCCCCTGCATTCTCGAGCTGGGTGGCAAGTCGCCAAACATCGTGTTCGAGGACGCCGACATCGACCAGGCCGTAATTGGCGTTCTTTACGGGATATTTTCCAACGCGGGTCAGTCATGCATTGCGGGTTCGAGAATCATGGTTCAGGAATCCATCTACGACGAATTCATGAGGCGTCTGACCCAGGCGACAGCGGCGCTGAAGGTTGGCTCGCCTACGGACCCAGAAACCGCCGTTGCACCTGTCGCAAGCTTCCAGCAACGCGACAGCATTGAACGGTTCATCGCCATGGGTAAAGCCGATCCAAAAGTCAATCTACTGGTCGGCGGCGAACGACCATCAGATTCACTCTTGCGTGATGGTGCCTACGTGGTGCCGACATTGTTTGAGGCGTTAGATCATCGTTGCGCGATTGCACAGGAGGAAATTTTCGGGCCAGTCGGTGTGGTTCTGAAATTCCGTGATGAGGCCGAGTTGATTCATATGGCCAACGACACCGTCTTTGGACTGTCCCTCGGAGTGTGGACCTCAGACTATCGAAAGGCCATGCGCACCACCAAGGCCATCAAGGCGGGCACTGTTTGGGTGAATACTCACAAGATAGGCCAGCCGAGTGTCCCGATGGGCGGGTTCAAGGAAAGTGGAATCGGCAGGGAGAACGGTACTGCGGGCATTCTGGAGTACCTGCAGATCAAGAGCACCTACTGGAACCTGAGCGACAAGCCGATCGCCTGGCCTCCGGGTTCCAGCCCGCGTGCCGATTAGGTTTGCCTTTTCCGAAGTACCTCACATCGCAAGATGTGCTCCAAATATAAAAGCCATAACTCACCAATTGGCTCGCCTTTTCGTTGCGTGGAGACAAGCATGAACAAAAGAAGATTCTTAAAGGCATGTGTAGGGTCGGCGTTGGTTTATCCGGTGGCAAGCCGAGTGTTGGCGCAGGAAGAGTGGAAGCCCACCCGCCCTCTGAAGTGGATCTTGCCAGCCGCGCCGGGAGGTGGGTCGGACGGGTTGTCGCGCCTCATAACCGACCGACTGGCCAAGCGGCTAGGGCAGCCTGTGGTCATGGACTATCGTCCCGGCGCCGGTTCGTCGATTGCAGCAGAAAATCTGATGCAGCAAGCGGCCGATGGGCATGCGGTAATGTTCTCATCAACCACCTTCAATATTTTTCCGCTCTTGAATGCGGTGCGTTATGACCCTCTCAACGACTTCGTCCAGCTCATGCTGGTTGCCGACGTCAATATGGTGCTGGCGCAAAATACCCGTGATGGCGTCTTTTCCTCGCCGGAAGAGCTTGTCACTTGGGCTGCGGCGAACCCCGACAAGGCTTTTGTCGGCATTCCCAATAAAGGCGGGACCGGCGAATTAGTCATCAACCTCATCAACCTCGCCACAGGCTCAAAGCTGCAGCCCGTGATTTATCGCGGTGGCGCACCGATGATGACGGATGTTCTGGGTGGTCAGGTGGCCATGGCGGTTGAAACGATGGCGACGTTTGGTGAGTTCATCAAGGCCGGGCAAGTTCATCCCATCGCGCTTTCCGGCATCAAGCGCATGAAGAACTACCCCGATATTCCGACTCTGGACGAGACGATTGTTCCTGGGTCCGATATCAACGCCTGGTTCTCGATGCAGATGCACAAGAACTCTCCTCCGAACGCTGTGGCGCGTCTTAACAAGGAGCTCAACGAGATCATTCTTGAGCCCGCAATCGTGGAGGAGTTTGCACGAGCGGGCGCGGAGATGAGGGGCGGGACGTCCGAGTTTGCCTTCAAGACAATCCAAACAAGAGTTGAGGTGTTCAAGAAGATCATTCGGGACGCGAACATTAAGGTCGGGTAAGGCGGTGGATTTCATAAAAAACTAAACAATCAACGTGTAGGAGACGTAATGAGGCGCATTCTGTTAATAGCAGTAGCATGGGGCGCAACATCAGTTGCTGGAGCAAGCTCGACGGTTACGTTGTATGGCATCGTTGACACAGGCCTCGGCTATAACAAGATCAAGGGGGACGTGGGCGTAGCCTCGCTTGATGCAAGCAGGATTGGCATGGTCAATTCGGTTCAGAACGGTTCTCGATGGGGGCTGCGTGGGACCGAGGACCTGGGCAGTGGGCTGAGTGCAGTTTTTCAGCTTGAGAGCGGGTTCAGTTCGGCTAATGGCACGTCCTCGCAGGGAAGCCGTCTGTTTGGGCGCGCCGCGACAGTGGGCTTGCGAAGCACGGTTCTGGGTACGCTGGAGTTCGGACGACAGTCGAATATTGCCTCGAAGTACTTTGCGACGATCGATCCGTTTGGCTTGGGGTTTCCTCCAGCAAACATCGGCACAGGGTTCAGCGCAGCCAACACGCCACGCTATGACAATTTCATCGTTTATCGCACTCCCACCTTCAATGGATTTGAGGCGTCGGTAGGCTATTCGTTCGCGCCCAATTCGACCGACACAGCGCAGACTGGCTTCCGGACGGCAGACAACACCCGTGCCATCTCATCGGGGGTGCGCTATGCAGATGGGCCACTCAATATTTCGCTGACCTACGATCAATTGAATGCCTCAAATAGGCTATCGCAAGCCCAGGTTCGCGCTACTCCTCGCCAGATTATCCTCGGGGGGTACTACATGTTCGGCGACGTCAAGTTGTCGGCTGCAGTCAGTCAGACGAAGGATGGATGGTTTGTCGGGCAGGAAGGGTCGGGCTCACCCACCATTTTTGGGTCCTACCGTTTTGTTGATGGATTCAAGGCCGAATCGTACCTGCTCGGCCTGACTGTCCCGGTCGGCGCGTCGAGCAGCTTGTTTGGCTCGTGGCAAAACGTCAACCCCTCGAACGGCCGCCTGACCGGCGGGAGTGAAACCATGAACGTGTTTTCCGTTGGGGCAACGTATGACCTGTCCAAGCGCACGAATTTTTATGCCTACGGTTCGTACGGGAAAGACTACGGTTTCATCGACGGTCTGAAGAGCACGACGGCGGCGGTCGGCATCAGACATCGTTTCTAGTCTGTTGATTGGTGACTGCCGAGAAGGTCAAGTTCACGCGCATCCTTTCGGCGGGAGGGTCAAGTTCGATGACGTTCTCGTTTGGTTGCCCTACGCAATCCGCGATTAAATCATAAGTGCCAAGGAGTGTTCTGAAAAGAACCCCTGGCACTGGAGGAGCTCTAAGATGTCTATACGTACACCTTGGCTAGGAAGTTTTGTTCTAGCAGCGACGCTTGCCTGCTTTGGCATAGTCGCGCAAGCTGCTGGCAGTGATTTTCCGAACAAGCCGATCAAGATGGTCATTCCGTTTGCACCGGGTGGGTTTACCGATGTCTGGGGCCGTATTCTTGCCGGCAAAATGGGCGAAGAGCTAAAGACCACGGTGATTGTGGAGAATCGTACGGGTGCTGGAGGCATGATTGGTGCCGCTGCGGTGGCACGAGCAGAGCCTGATGGTTATACGATATTGCTGGCCAACAACGCCGTTTATGCAATCAATCAATCCCTGTTCGACAAGGTGACGTATGACGCGCAGAAGGATTTTAATGTACTTACCGTCACGTCGCGTGCCGATCTTTATCTGGCGGTAAACCCGAATATCTTCAAGGCAACGACCTTTCCTGAACTGAAAGCAGAGATCGATGCCTTGCCGAAGGACAGCCCCAAGCGCAGCTATGCATCCGTCGGCATAGGCTCGACTCACCACCTCGCGATGGAATTGCTGAAGCGGCAGACGGGATTGAACATTCTCCATGTTCCGTACAAAGGCGCTGCACCGGCCATGCAGGATCTGGTCGGTGGTCAAGTGTCATTGATGTTCAACACTTACAACGAGATCTATCCGCTCGCCAAGGAAGGTAAGGTCCGTCTGCTTAATATCGCTCGTGCACAACGCTCGACCTTGTTGCCAGATTTGCCGACGCTGGCCGAACAAGGTGTGAAGGACTTCGACGTATGGGGTTGGCAGGCACTTGCGGTCCCGGCGGCGACACCTGCGCCGATTGTCGCGAAGATTCGCGCCGCTTACGAGGCAGCAGCACGTGACACGGCTACCAATAAGAAGTTCGAAGATATGGGTGCGCCGGCAGTCATCATGTCAGGTGAGGACACGCGTAAGCTGATCGATGAAGAAGTCAAGCGTTGGGCGACGGTGATCAAGGAAGGCAACATCCGAGCAAATTAAGGGCGTTGCAGTTGGCCGAAGCAGGGAAGAGCAGAAAGGAAACGGCCAGAGCTGGGGCTGACTGAGGACTTATGGGCCAAGGTGAGCCTTTTTTAAGCTTTACGCCAGGTAAAAAAACCGCAACAATTCTCATCGCCGAAGGCATCACAGGGGATATGCGTTGAAAAAAGAAGTTGCTGCCAAGACGGATACCGAAGGCGGTAAGCAAGGGGTGCAGGCGGCAGAAACCGTGCTCCGCATCTTGATCGGTTTCATCGATTCAGAACCCATGCCCATGCTCAAAAAATTGGCGGAGAAGGTTGATATGCACCCGGCCAAGGTACACCGCTATCTGGTTAGTCTCACGCGTGCTGGATTTGTCGAGCAAGATTCAGAGACAAGTCGCTATCGCCTGGGGCCCAGCGCAATCCGACTCGGACTGTCGGCACTATCTGCCATTGATTCCATCCTGGTCGCTCGGCCACTGCTCTATGGGATATCGCTTGAGTTGGGACATGCCACTATTCTTGCGATGTGGAATGATGGACCGACGATTGTTCTGAAAGAGCTCGGTCCCGGATTTATATCGGCCACTGCCCGAGAGGGGGCTGTTTTGCCTATCCTGACATCGGCGACGGGCCGATCTTTTGGTGCCTGGATGCCCTGGAATCGTGTGGAACCCCTGGTCAAGGCAGAACTCGTCAAGCTGCGTGCCAATCCTATTGAAGGGTGTCCCTCCAGCATGGCGGGGGTTGAAAGTCTTTTTGCCGAAATCCGTGAGCAAGGTGTTGCACGTGTGACTGGGCAGCTTTCCAGTTCATTTCACGCATTGAGTGCTCCGATATTTGACGGGTCGGGGGAACTCGCTTCAGTCATCTGTACCCTTGGGGCGGTCGGGAGCTTTAATTCGGACCCTTCTGGCGCCACTGCAATGACGCTGCGTGCCGCCGCACAAACGTTGTCTCGCGCATTGGGCTATAGAGCCGCCAACTGAGATTTGAGAGTATGAATTCAATTCCCGCGCAAGCGAAGACACGTCTTCGCTTGCGCGCGGGCGCTGCGCCAAAGGATTCATGCATTCGGGCTATCAATGGCAGACAAGAATGAATTTCCATAGCAAGTGACTTCACCCTTACGATGACTGACACGGGCGTGCACATTTCTTTAGCGCCCATGCATGCATACATAAAGGGGCGAACACGTGCTCAGGCTGGATGGAAAGGTCGCGTTAGTGACGGGTTGTGGGTCGATTGATGCAGGGTGGGGTAACGGAAAGGCGATATCAGTGCTGCTTGCAAGGCAAGGGGCGCAGGTATTTGGAGCCGACCGCAATATCGAGGCTGCTCGAATCACAGAGACGCTAATCAAAGATGAGGGCGGCACAATCGAAGTGTGTGCTGCGGACGTAACCCGTTCCAGTCAAGTCTCGGACATGGTTAATACGTGCGTGGCGCGCTATGGAAGGATTGACATACTCATCAACAATGTTGGTAGTTCTGAGCCCGGCGGCCCCGTAGAGATGGACGAAGAAACCTGGGATGAACAGATGGACGTCAACGTCAAATCTGCTTTTCTCACGTGCAAGAATGTCCTGCCTCTCATGGAGAAACAGGGCTGCGGCTCCATTGTCAATGTGTCCTCCATCGCCGGACTGCGTTACGCCGGCAAACCACAAGTCGCCTATGCAGCTGGGAAAGCAGCCTTGATGCAACTCACGAGCACAACTGCGGTGATGTATGCCGCTCGTGGGATACGGCTGAACTGCGTCGTTCCAGGGCTGATGTTTACGCCGCTCGTGCAACGGTTGGCGCAGAAATACGCAAAAGGCGATTTCGACGGTTTCGTGGCACACCGGCATCAGCAGGTGCCCATGGGCCACATGGGTGATGCCTGGGATATTGCTCATGCTGTCCTTTTCCTTGCCAGCGACGAGAGCAAGTACATCACCGCGCAACAGATTGTGGTGGATGGCGGCATTACTGCCGCCACACGCTAGTTGATTCAAATCCAAAATATGACTGAAGGGGGCGACATGTCGAAGAGTAATGGCAGGATGCATGGCAAGGTGGCCATTGTGACCGGAGCTGGATGCGTGGGCCCCGGTTGGGGGAACGGGCGTGCGATCGCTTATCGCTTTGCGCTGGAAGGCGCCAGAGTATTTGCGGTGGATAAGGACTTGTCGTCCATGGCGGAGACGCTCGATCTTATTCATGCTGAGGGTGGCGATGTAACGCCGTACACCTGCGATGTCACGGATAGTGAGGCAATTGCCGCCTTGGTCGCTGCTTGCGTGACCCGTTACGGCAAGATCGACGTGCTGGTGAATAATGTCGGTGGGCCGACGCCTGGCGGACCCATCGAGTTGAGCGAGTCGCAGTGGAGTGCCCAACTGGATGTGAACTTGACGTCCGTTTTCCTGATGTGCAGGCACGTTATGCCCTTGATGGTGGAGAACGGTACTGGGTCGATCGTCAATATCGCCTCGACTTCCGGCATACGCTGGACAGGCGCTTCACAGGTAGGTTATGCAGCTGCGAAAGCAGGCGTCATACAGTTCGGGAAAGTGGCGGCTGTCGAAATGGCCAGCAAGGGCATTCGGATCAATTCGGTGCTGCCGGGCCAGATGCATACCCCAATGGTCGAAGCCATTCTTGCCAGGAACCAAACGGGTGGGGATATTGATGCGCTGCTCGAGAAGCGCCAGCGGCGCATCCCCTTGCCGTTCATGGGGGATGGAAGAGATACCGCGAATGCCGCGCTTTTTCTGGCTTGCGACGAGTCGCGATTCGTGACGGGGACCGAGATCATTGTCGATGGTGGCATGAGCGCGCGTTGCGACTGATCTTTATCAAATGGAGCGTTTGAATGGCACGTATTCCCTATCCCGACCTGGATGCATCGGAGATCGCACCGTTGGTGGACCGAATCAAAGGTGAGCGCGGTAAGGTCCTTAATCTTTACAGCATGCTGCTGCATAGTCCCCCTGTGGCTGAAGGATGGCTCTCTTTTCTGACGGCGATCCGTCAAAAGTGTAGCCTTTCCGGTCGTGTTCGAGAGCTGGTCATTCTTCGGATTGCGCTTCTCAATGGCGCGGAATACGAGTTTGCCGCCCACCGTCCGTTCGCCATAGAGGAGGGTATGACCGATGCCCAGATCGACGGACTGCGCGCCGGGAAAACGGATCTTTTCAGTGACGTCGACAAGGCCATTCTGGCCTATTGCGATTCGAGCACACAGGGTGTGCACGTGCCAACGGATTTATTTGATGCCGTGAAGGTGCATTTCAATTCGCGGGAGCTGGTGGAGTTGACCGCAACAATTGGTGCTTACAACCTAGTTTCCCGTTTTCTCGAAGCGATGCAGGTCGACCACGAAGGGAGGGAGAACTGAGGGGGTTGCCGACCGTCATTCCGAGCACGAGTTTGCACCGCGCGAATCAGAAGAAAGCGATCGCCTGATAAATAAACGACGAAGGAGACGTGTCATGCAGTTCCGGGCCGTATTTGCTTTAGCGATAACGATGGCTATAAGCATCGCAAGTCATCTTATGCCCGCGAGCGCTCAGGCCGCGCCATTTCCCGACCATCCAATCCAGGTCGTCATTCCATTTCAGCCGGGTGACACAGACAACATGTTGCGTCCCTTTCTTGAGAAGATGCGCGAGTTCCTGGGGCAGCCGATGGTGCTCAACTACCGCCCGGGTGCTGGAGGGGGTATCGGCGCAGGGGCCGTTGCAACCAGTGCGCCCGACGGTTATACGGTGGTGGGAAGTTCGCCTGGGTCAATTGTCGTCGTGCCCCTTGGCAATAAGGAGTTTCGCTACACGGCTGACTCGTTCGCGCCGATCGCCGCGCTGGCTGAAGGTGGGCTGATGTTGGTGGTTCATTCTTCGGCGAAGTGGAAGACGTTGAAAGAACTTGTAGACGAATCCAAAACAACGCCTGACATCATCACGTTCGCGAGCTCAGGTACGCTCGGCATTACGCATTTACTGGGTGAGGCATTTGGCCAGGAAGCGGGCGTCAGGTGGACTCATGTCCCGTTTCAGGGAAGCGGTCCCGCGATCACCGCTTTGCTGGGGGGCCATGTGAACGTGGCGTCCACCGCGATAGGCCCAGCGCAAGCTCATCTGAAAGCCGGCACATTGCGCGCACTTGCTGTATTTGGCGACACTCGCTTGAAAGCTTATCCCGACGTGCCCACGTTGAAGGAGTCGGGGTACAAGCTTGGCAGTCCGACGCTTTACGGCATTCTGGCGCCCAAAGGGACTCCCCAGGCTGTGGTCGATACCATCTATGACGCGGCTCGCAAGGCCGTCGAAAAGTACGGCCCGCAGATTTCCGAGAATCTCAGTTTGTTCGGGGCAGAGATCAGACTGCTGGCGCCGGAGGACTATCGACAATACCTGGACGGCCAGAATCGTGTGTTTACTGATGCGGTCAATACCCTCAAGTAGTGGGCGAACGTCAAGGAGTTGTAATGAGCAAAAGTCATCCGGTCATTATTACATGTGCACCGACAGGTGCCACCCATACACCCAGCATGTCACCTCATCTTCCGGTTACCGGCAAGGAGATTGCCCGGGCTGCCATTGACGCGGCAGATGACGGGGCTGCGATTCTCCATGGCTCGACAGGTTCAAGGCGTTCCGTCACGATTGGGAGCGTGAGCATCTTGAAAACAGTCGAGGAGAATGGCACTCGGGACGTCAGCCATCTTTCCTGATTTCCTGGATCCTGGGTTGGTCGAAGGCCTCTTATTCGTGCAGACCGTATTCGGCATTCTGGGTGGCATCGGCGCCCATCCAGAAGACCTCTTGCACCTGAAACGTAAAACTGACAGATTGTTCGACGATTAATATCAATGGTCGATATTAGGGGCGGGCCGAAATCAAATCTCCCTGACGAGCATAGGTGCTCCCATGGCTTCCCATATGCGCGTAGGACTGGAGCACTCACTTTGGATGGATCTTGGCCGCCTTGCACAGTCAAGCGCGGAGCAGGTTACGCGGATACGCGCGGTGCTCGAAGCATTGAACCTGGAAATCGCAACCCCTGCGCAGGCTCGCTGCTTACTGAATCTCAAAGGGAGATAACCGCCCGGCCCCCAAGTGGAGCGAGTGCTTTAAGGGCGGCGGTTAGTTTGATCCCGGTGCCGCACCCAGCATCACTTCAGCTTCCACTTTGATCAGCTGGATCAAGGCCATCGTCAGCTCGGACATCTCATCATGTCGGCGAGTCACCATTGCAAGTGCACGCTGAGGCGCTCCTTCAAGTTGGTGGATCGCCAGTCCTGGCGTCCAGATCATTTTGGCAGTCGATAGCGGGAGCATTGCAAAGCCGAAGCTTGCCTTCACGAACTGAGATATGGTGCCGACATTGTTCAGTTCAAGCGGCGAAGCTAGCGTCACGCCCGCTTGACAGAAATGGCGGTCAATGAACTTTTGCATGCCTGTGTCTTTTCCCAGTTTCAGCATGGGCATGGTTGCCAGCGTCTGTGGACACCAACTTTGCAATTCTGCGGGTAGTCTTGTATGCGCAGCTGCCAGCAACACAAAAGGATCATGAGCAAATTCGTCGTAATCGAGATCGCAGTGAATGATGTCCTTGGCGCCCAGTACGAAATCCACATCCCGGCGCAGCAGAAGATCTAGCGCTTGATCGGTGTACACGTCATGCACATTAAACGTTGAATCGGGATTTGATCGCTGCAACGCGGCGAGGGCGGCTGGCAGGAGGGTTGCCGCAAGTGCTGGTAGCGCAGCTACAGAAACCCGTCGGCGCCACCCCGAGGCAAGTGCCTCGAGCTCGACGAGGCCCTTGGAATACTCGGCGCACACGCGTGCCGCTACGCTTACCAAAGCTTCGCCATCGCGCGTTAATCTGACGGTTCGAGTGGTACGCTCGAAAAGCGCTACACCAGTCTCGATCTCCATCTCTCGCACAATTTTGCTCAACGTTGGCTGAGTAATGCAAAACCTGTCGGCCGTGCGACTGAAATTCAGCGATTGGGCCAGTGCAACAAACATGTGGAGATGGCGGGGAGAGAGGTTCATCGCGTGTTCGTTAGCATCTGAATATCTTCAAGGAAAATATTCTGCGGTAGTTGAGATGTTCTGTTTCAGCAGCTTAAAGAATTATCCTAGCAAGCAGCTTCAACAGCTATCTTAGCAAGCATCTCAGCTGCAATAGCGGCCGCGAGGACTCTGCCGGTGTATGTCTCTGCTGTTCCAGCGAGAGTCGTCGACCGCTCTTGGCAGTGCATTCAACCGGACGCCGGCCTCCGATTCCATCCGACCGCTCGACGCGATTTCGCTTAGATCCTGGATCTTGGTGGATGAGGCTCAAGCAGTGCTGCTTTCACGATCACAAAGTGCCTGGACCAGAAAGCGCCAATTCATGGGCAATACGGTCTTCAGCGCCAACAGCTCTCCGTCTGGCCGCCCGGCAATCTCAGAGACGGGTGTGCTGGCGGCTCCGAAAGCATGGGCCGCCTTCCCGGAACGGCCGTTAAGCATCGTGGTTCCCTTCACGCACGGTGGCGCCAAGGACCGTTCGCCGTCGTATCCGGGCGTGCCCACCGTGGCCGAATCGGGTGAGCCGGGATACTTCGTGGACAGCTGGTATGGCGTGTTTGTCCCACGAGGCACGCCCACTGCCGTCATCGATCAGTTGAACGCGGCCATCAAAAAGGTGTCGGGCGAGCCCGACTTCCAGGCGGCGCTGGAACTGGAAGGCCTGGATGCCAGCGTGGGGACGCCTGCCGCGTTGGGCGAATACGTGAGGCGGGAAGACAGCCGCTGGACCAAGATCATCAAGGACGCGGGAATCACCGACAACCCTTGAACGCCGGCGGTACCGCTAGAATGCAACGCGCGCCCCAATCGGGGCGCGCGGCATGTGGGCTTGCGAGATGGCCTTATTCGGCTTTGACGTTGCCGGCCTTGATGACCGCCGCCCATTTGGCGGTGTCTTTTTGCACCAGATCGCGGAATGCTTCGGGTGACGAGGGGCTGGGTTCCACACCCAGGCTGGCCAGATTGGCGATCAGCGCGTTGGCCTTCAGGCTGTTTCGTACGGCTTCGTTCAGTTTGGCCACGACCTCGGCCGACGTGCCCTTGGGCGCGAACACGCCGTACCAGTTGCTGGCTTCCACGTTCGGAATGCCTTGCTCTGCCAGCGTGGGCACGTTGGGCAAGGACTTCAAGCGTGCCGGCGCCGCGACGCCCAGCGCCACGAGCTGTCCGTCATTGATGAACGGCATCAAGCCCGACACATCCCCAAAAAATGCCTCAACGTGACCGCCGATGGTGTCGGCGATGGCCGGTGCCGCGCCCTTGTAGGCCACATGCAGGAAGTCGACCTTCGTCTGGTTCTTGAACAGCTCGATGGTCATGTGCGGCATGCTGCCCACGCCCGACGAGGCCAGGGTAGCGGGTTCACTACGCTTGGCTGCTGCGGCCACGTAGTCCGACGCGGTCTTGATCGGGTTCTTGGGAGACACCACCAGCACTTCGGGCGTATGCACCACCAGCGCAATGGGCGTGAAGTCTTCGGTTGGCTTGTAAGACAGGCTGGGATACAGAGAGGGGTTGATCGCGATGGCGCCCGCCGAGCTCAGGAACAGCACGCTGCCGTCCGCGGGGCTGCGTATGACATAGTTGGCGGCGATGGCGCCGTTGGCGCCCGGCTTGTTTTCAACGATGACGGTCGTCTTGAGCTCGGTTTCAAGCTCCTTGGCCAGAATGCGCGCCAAGGAATCGGCGGGACCGCCCGGCGGAAAGGCGACGACCAGGCGCGTCGGCTGCGCGGCGATGCTGACGCTGGCAAATGCGAATGCGGCCGCCAACGCGCCGCCCAGAAAGGTGCTGAGGATTCTATTTTTCATGGTGTGAGGTCTCCTGGCAGCCGGCGATTCAACCGCCGGGCGCTCCTTGGGTGTTGACGTATAGCGAGTAAATGGATGTGCATGACGCCATGAACAGGCGATTGCGGTGCGTGCCGCCAAAGCACAGGTTTGCGCAGCGTTCGGGCAGGGCGATATGTCCGATGGCTTCGCCGTCGGGCGAAAAGATGCGCACGCCGTCGAGTTCTTCGGTGCCCATTCCCCAGCCGCACCAAAGGTTGCCGTCGACATCGACGCGAAAGCCGTCGGGCGTTCCGGAACCGGCGTTCAACAGCACATCCGGCCGCGACAGCGTGACGCCGTCGTCCTGAACCTGAAACACCAGGATGTTGCGCGGGCGCGCGCGCGATTCGATGACATACAGCAGCTTTTCATCGGGCGAGAACGCCAGCCCATTAGGACCGTTCACCCCTTCGGCGACAACGGTGAGATCTCCCGATATACCGTCGATCCGGTAGATGTTTGCGGGCAGTTCCTGGCGGGCAGGTTCGCCTTGATAGTGGCCGACGATGCCGAAGGGCGGGTCGGTGAACCAGATGGAGCCATCCGACTTGACCACGACATCGTTCGGTGAATTGAGCGGCCGGCCCGCGTGGCTGTCGGCCAGCACGGTGATGCGTCCATCGTGCTCGGTGCGGGTCACGCGGCGGGTGCGGTGTTCGCAGGTGATCAGCCGGCCTTGGCGGTCGCGCGTGTTGCCGTTGGCATGGTTGGATGGCGCGCGGTAGGCGTGGACCGAATTGCTGATCTCGTCCCAGCGCAGGATGCGGTCGTTGGGTACATCGCTCCACAGCAGGTAGCGGCCATCTCCAAACCATACGGGGCCTTCGGCCCAGCGGCAGCCCGTTGCCAAGCGTTCCACGGCGGCGGACAGCAGATGGTATTTCTCAAATTGGGGCGCCAGCGTGCGAATGGCGGGGTCGGGGTAGCGCTGAGAGGGTTCCCACATAGGGCCTCCACAAGAAGGGATGGATGGACTTAGCCGTAGAGCCGGCGGGGGTTGCCGTGCAGCACGGCATCCAGCACGGCCGGGTCTTCGCCGCAGGCGCGCCGCAGCAGGGCAAGCAGGTCGGGCAAGCGCGGCTGGGGGTAGCGGATGTTGACGTGCGGCCAATCACTGCCCCAGATGGCCCGGCTGGGCGCGCCCTGGATCAATGCTGACATCAGCGGCAGCGCGGCCTGGAAACCGTTCGCGCCATCCGTCACGCGGTCAGCCCCCGAAACCTTGATCCAGAGGCTGGGGTGATGCAGCAGTTCCAGCAGAGGCTGCCATTCCTGCGGGCGTGCGACGGGCGCGCGGGCCATGTGGTCGATGATGAGCGGTACGTCATACCGAAGCAGGGCGGGCACGGTGGCAAGCACATCGGCCATCTCTGCATGCACCAACGCGTGCCAGCCATAAGGCTTGATGCGCGCCAGCAGCTCGCCCATACGCGAGACATCCGGCTTGCCGGCCAGATGCTTCATCATCCCCAGGCGAATGCCACGCACACCGTGCTGGTGCATGTGGGCCAGGCTTTCCTCGGGCGTGTTCTCCGTGATGACGGCAATGCCGCGATACGCGCCTAGGCTGGCGGACAGCGCCGCCAGCAACGCGCGGTGGTCATCGCCATAAGGCGTGGCCTGGACGATGACGCCGCGCGTGATGCGGTATTCGGCATGCAAGGCTTCCAGTGCCTGGAAGGGGGCTTCGTCGGGAACATAGGTGGGGCGCTCGGCAAGCGGGTATTCGTTCCAGGGGCCAAAGATATGCGTATGGCAATCCCAGCGTTCACGGGCTAGGGGCATGGGGGGCTCGATTCAGTTTGAGGTGGCGCCGGTTTCTTTGATGATGGCGCTCCAGCGCCGGTATTCCGACTTGATCAAGTCGCCATACTGGGCGGGCGTGCCGGGCGTGGCTTCGGCGCCCTGCGCGTCCAGGCTGGCCTTAAGGGTGGGGTCTTTGATGGCGTCGTTGACGGCCTGGTTCAGGCGAGCGGTCACATCGGCGGGCATGCCGGCTGGGCCAACAATGCCTTGCCAGGTGCCGGAATCGAAACCGGGGGCGACGGTCTCGGCCAGGGTGGGAACCTCTGGCAGTACCGACACGCGCTTTGCCGTCGTGACGGCCAGCGCTTTCAATTTGCCTTCCTTCACATACGGCAGAAACGCATTCAGGCTGCCGGACATCATGAATTCAATGCGGCCCGATAGCAGGTCGGGAAGCGCCGCGGCATTGCCTTTGTAGGGTACGTGCGCGAAGTCGGTTGCGGTCTGGCGGGCGAAAAGAATGCTGGTCAGATGATCAATGGTGCCGTTGCCGGACGAACCCATGTTCAGCTTGCCGGGCTTTTCCTTGAGAAGTTTGACGAATTCAACAGCCGTGTTGGCAGAGACTTCGGGGTTCACGATCAGCACCAAGGGTACGTTCGCTACCGACGCGACGGGGGTGAAGATTTTCCCCGGGTCGAGCTTGTCGTTGGCGAACAATGCCGGCGATATCGCAATGGACGAACTGTTGTAGAGCAATGTGTAGCCATCGGCGGGCGCGTTCGCAACCATTTCGGCGGCGATGTTGCCGCCCGCGCCGGGCTTGTTCTCGACCACGACCTGCTGGCCCAGTCCATCGCCCAGGCGCTTGGCGACGAGCCGCGCCAGCACGTCCGTCGGCCCGCCCGGCGAGAACGCGACGATTAGCCGGATCGGCTTGTCGGGATAGGCCCCCGCCAGCGCCGGAGCGCTGCCACATGCCAACAGCGCTGCACCGGCCAGCGTGTGCAAGATGCGCCTGCGCTGGGACGAAAAGAACCGCGTTGAATCATTCATGATGTCTCCTGGGAGGCGCTTGGTGCGCCTCTCTCTTTTCAAGGGGCGATGTCAGTCGCAGCGCACGCTCATGCCGCCGTCGACGATGATCTCGGTGCCGGTCACGAACCGGGCTTCGTCGGAGGCCAGGAACAACGCGGCATTCGCGGTGTCTGTGCCGTCTCCCATGAATCCCAGGGGAATGCGGGCCTGGCGTTCGGCCAGCAGGGCATCCACGTTGCCGCCTGCGCGCTGCCCGGCCAGCCGCGCTTCGACCATGGGGGTGTGCATCTGCCCCGGCACCACCGTATTCACGCGGATGTTGTGCTTGGCGTATTCCACGGCGACGACGCGAGACAGCTGGATGATGCCGGCCTTGGCCGAGGCGTAGCCGACCTGCGCCGCGCCAGTCCAGCGTATGCCGGAGGTGGACGCGGTGTTCACGATGGCGCCGCCACCATGGCGTTGCATGACGGGGATGACGTGTTTGCAGGCCAGGAACACGCTCTTCAGATTGAAGTCCATCTGCGCGTCCCAGTCCGCTTCGGACAGGTCCACCGGCCCGCCGCGGCGGGAACCCCCGACGTTGTTGACCAGGATGTCGACGCGGCCATAGCGTTCGACGCAAGCCTGCACCATGGCCTGGACGTCGGCGCTGACCGTCGCGTCGCCCGTCCAGGCGGTGATGTCTCCGCCCGCGTCCTGGGCGCGCAGCAGCGTTTCAGCCATGGCGTCCGCGTTTTTGTCCACCGCGAAAACCTTGGCGCCTTCCTGCGCGAAGCGCACCGCGACGGCGCGTCCATTTCCCCAACCCGGGCCGACGCAACCCGCGCCCGTGACGATCGCAACTTTTCCTTCCAACCTCTTGCTCATGATCTTCGCTCTATCTGTTGATGACATGCAGTGTTAAGGGGTGACGCTGTCGGCGGCTTTCAGCTCGTGCGGCTCGCCCTCGGGCGGGTCGATCTGAAAGACATTCAGCGTCATTGAAATCAGGGTGTAGTAGCCGGCCAGCGCCACCAGATCGATGACGCCGTGCTGGCCAAACATGGCTTCAGCGCGTGCGTAGACGTCGTCAGACACGCGGCGTGTCTCGTGCAGCTGCGTCAGGAACTCATGGATCAAGGCTTCATCGGCTTGCCCAAACGGGATGGGCTTGCCATCGCGCAACGCGTCGATCACCGCTTCGGATACGCCCGCCTTGAGCGCGATGGCCTTATGCGCCCACCATTCGAATTCCGACCCCCACCAGCGCGCGAGCACGAGAATGCCGAATTCGGACAGGCGGGGGGAAAGCGAACTGTCGTAGCGGCAGAACTGGCCCAGCGCCTGCGCGGGTTCGGCCATGGATGGCCGGTGCAGCCATACCGCCAGCGGGCCGCGCACGCGGCCACGCGGGCCGGAGGCGATGAGGTCGTAAATACGCTTTTGTTCGGCGGACATGTCCTGAACCTGCGGGGGGCTGACGCGTGCCATGCTTGCTCCTGAATTATTCGGGCTTGATGCCCAGGTCCTGAACCACCTTGCCCCATTGGGAAATCTCGTTGCGGATCGTGGTGGTGAATTCGGCGGGCGTGCCGCCGGCCGGTTCGGCGCCATCGGCCAACAACTTTTCCCGGGCGTCCGGGGTCAGCAATGCGCGATTGACGGCGGCGTTGAGTTTTTCAACGATGGGGGCGGGCAGGTTCTTGGGGCCGATCAAGCCGTACCAGAGCGTGGCGTCGTAGCCAGGCAGACCCGATTCGGCAATGGTCGGCACATTGGGTAATGCGGCAATGCGGGTTGCGGTGGTGACGGCCAGCGCCTTCATCTTGCCGGACGCTACGTGCGGCAGGGCGCTGGCGGTGGCCGCGAAATAGAGTTGGACCTGTCCGGCCATCAGATCATTCTGTGCATTGCCGCCGCCCTTGTAGGGGATGTGAGTCATCTCGACGCCCGCCTTGCGGTTGAACATTTCATTGGCCAGATGAATGACGCTGCCCTGGCCCGAAGAGGCGTAGTTGATGGCGCCAGGATGCTTCTTGGCGTAGTCGATCAGCTCGGGCACGGTATTGGGGGCGAAGCCGGGGCTGGCCACCACCAACAAGGGGCCGCGCGACACCTGCACGATGGGTGTGATGTCCGCAACCGGGTCGAACGACATCCGGTAAAGGCTGGGGTTGACCGTGTAGCTGGAGGAAATCAGCGTCAGCGTGTAGCCGTCTGCGGGCGCGTTGCGGCCGGTCTCGACGCCGATCATGCCGCCCGCACCCGGCCGGTTTTCCACGACGACGGTCTGCTTCAATTCCGCCGTCAGGGCCTGGCCCAGATATCGCGCCAGCAAGTCGGCGCCGCCGCCTGGGACGAACGTCACGATCAGGCGGATGGGGCGTTCGGGATAGTCGGCTTGCGCCACCCCGCTGGCCGCGGCCAGCGCGCAAGCGCCAACTGCGGCAAACCATCGAAAATAGGGGCTGCGCATGAAAGTCTCCGATATGAATATTGTTCTATGGAGCGATTCTGCTTATTCTGTGTAATAGCCGTCCAATATGTTTTTCGGATGTCAGTAATTCTTATTCGGAATTACTGAATTTGGCGGTCCCGTTCACGCTTTCCCCTTTCTGACGTCCCGCTCCATGGATTTGAAGTCGATGCGCATGTTTCTTGCGCTTGCTGAAGAGCTTCACTACGGGCGGGCCGCCGCGCGTCTTTTCATTTCCCAGCCGCCGTTGACCAAGGCCATCCAGCAGTTGGAAGAACGGCTGGGCGTCACCCTTTTTGACCGCAACAAACGCAGCGTCAAACTGACGGTGGCCGGCACGGCGCTGGTCCAGGAAGCCCGCAGATTGTTGGCGCAGACCGAGCTCTCGATCCGCACGGTGCAGCGCGCCGAGCGTGGCGATGCGGGGCGCTTGCGCATCGGCTTTGTGGCGGCCGTGCTGTTCATGGATATCCGGGAAGTGGTGCTGGGCTTGGAACGCGATCTGCCCGGCCTGGAAAGCGTTTGGGAAGAAATGGGGTCGTCAGAGCAGCTACAGGCGCTGGAGCAGGACCGCATCGACATCGGCTTTGCGCAGGTTTCTCAGGGCGTGGGCGACATGAAGTCGATACCCGTGGGCCGCGTCGGGCTGGTGATTGCGCTGGACGAAGGGCACCGCTTGGCGCGACGCCGGCGGGTCAAGCTGGAAGAGTTGGCCGAAGATGCCTTCGTCGCCATTCCGCGGCACAGCGGGCCAAGTTTTCATGACCTGACAATCGCCGCCTGCATGGAGGCCGGGTTCAGCCCCAGGATCATGCATTACGCCAAACACCTCGTGTCGGTGGTGAGCTTGGTTGCCATGGGGCGCGGCGTGTCGCTCGTGCCGCGGTCATTCGCCCGCGCGGGTGTCCCGGGCGTGGTGTTCAAGGATATCGATGGCCTGGTGGTCGAAGCGGAGTACTCGGCAGTATGGAACCCCGCCAATACCTTGCCGCTATTGCCTCATGTGTTGAGCCTACTGGGCGGCGAGCACTAGCGCTTGCGCCTTGCGCGTGGCTCGCGCTCAATTCCATCAGGTGGAATTTCCGCGTTGCGGCGGCCTAGTGGGCGATCCTAGACTCGGCAGGGCCTGGCTATCCAGCCAGATGCCTCAGAGAAAACCGAACGTCACGTGAAAGCTGCCGCATGCCTGCCATCGAAGTGTTGCGCGCCTTTGCCGACAAGATCCAACAAGAACCCCTGTCCGCAGAGGTCAGCAGGCACGCCAAGCGCGCGCTTGTCGATTGGTATGCCGCGGCCTATCCCGGCGCGTCTGACCCCGCCGTGGCACTACTGCGTTCGTTGCTGCTGGACGAACCCGCCTGCGATGCGGCTGATCTGGTGGCGGGGGGGGGGGCGGGCGACGGCGCGCTCGGCCGCCCTGATCTACGGGGCGGCCGGTAGGAGAAGGCGTTGACCGTCGCAGCATGCCCCCTAGGTCTGGGAAGAGGTGTCCCACCGAGGCACCATGTGCGAAAATAAGCTCATGGCAATCATTCGCAAACGCCCACCTAAGACAACTGGGTACTTACCTATAGTTCGCTATGTTGTCCAAACCGGCTCGCCAAATCCGAAGAGCAAAGCTCCGCGGAAGTAAGCAGGCGAACCGGTGAGCGCCGCAAAGAATGCAGTGGATCCTAAGCCAGCTGCTAAGACGGCTAAAAAGCCCGGCCGAAGGCGGTTAGCTATACCGCTTTCGCGGCTCCAAAACGTACCGATCCTTGGGCGTTAAAAGGCCATTGAGATTGCCAAGCGCGCAGGGATCCTCGACGAGGCCGGCAACCTCCAGTCGTTCTACCGGTGAAAGCAGGACATCTGATTGTCGGGTACTACGGTTGCGATGCGGTAGTCCGTGACGACTTGGTCAGCCGACGAGTGGTATCCCTCGACCAGAGTCGCAATGATTACGACTGGCTTGGCCCTGGTGTCTAATTTTTCGAGAACGACGTAGAGCGAGCATTGCGCTTTGCTGAGCGCTCCCACAAGAAACCAGAGGCCATGTACACCAAACAGCAGATTGCAAGTCCGGCGGCGGTGGGGACGCTGATAAAAGTCAATCATTGGCTTGATATGACCACTCAGCTCGAGATGACGACATTCGCCAACGCGTACGATGCCTTTATTGAGGAAGTTCCTATGAAGGACGGCGTGCCGCGCCTCCCCTGTGAATGCTAAGGCACACGAAGGGGATCGAGACTTTATCTTGCGCAAGCTCGACAACGCGGTTTTCCCCTACCTTCATGGAATCATGGAGGAGCAGCGCGCTAAGGACAGGTATTCCGCGATGTCTCCAGGCGCCATATCCGCCGAGATGATGACGTCATCCGCACGCACATGCTTGCCGTCGGTAAGGCGATACGCCCCCACCCGCGGGTCGTATGAAGCACCTCCAGCGCAAATCTACCGTAAACGTCGAACTTCATGATATCTCCATGTGCTCATTAGATCTTTCCGACGGCGGTCAGCGAAGAAAGCGCTGAATCACAGCCGTTGCAGCGCGGCACCATGCGGGTCCGTCCAGGCCAACGCTTGGCCATCGGCGCATAACAGGAACATGCCGGACGGCTGCCGCGCGTCCGAAGGCAAGAATTGTGGAAATACCAGCGGACTTTCGTTGCTAATCCAGATGCAACCCGAGGCCAGCATGCCGCGTGCAAATTCATTTCGCTGTGCCTGATCCATAACGTAGTTCAGAACGGCGGAGTGATACACGACAACAGTCGCTTCCGCCGGTGCCTGTTCGATTAAGGAAGCAACAACCCGCAACAGATCGCCCCGGACGATCTGAGGTAGCTCGCGTCTGCAGATCCGTAGCGCCGACTGACGGCGGGTGAGTCGATCTTCATCATCGGGCACACCAAGTCCTCCAGCAACTTCCTATACTTGTCGCAACGGACGTCGATTGGGCTCAGGTCTAATCCCGCCCTCCACACAGTTTCAGGATAAGTGCGGGGCAGCGGGGCAGCGCCGGTGACCTCACAGGGGAAGACCGGATAGTCCGATTCATTGGGACAGGGAACCAGACGTTGTGAACCCCAGTCGTAGCCGTATTTCTCCATCAGCAGGCACAGCCCTGCAGAGGCCCCCACTTCGATTAGCGTTATCTTGCCACCGATTGAAGCGAGAGCGGGCATCAACACCGCACAGCGCCCAGGCTCGTGGTCTGTGCGGAACGAGCCAGCATAAGAGCCCGGATGGCGGCGCCATGTTGTGCCAGGCCTGCGTCGTAATCTGCAGTCGATGTGAGGGCGCGCCTACGGTATGCCGGAGCGCTGTAAACAGCAGATTGGGTTGCTGCTTATCTACAGGTAGATCGTTCAGAAATGCTAATGCGTTAGACGATTTCGCGACATGCAATGCCCATTGTTCATACAACGGCGAGCGACCCGCCGCCTCGATTTTGGCAACCCTTAAATAGCGGTCAGTAATTCGATCCATGCCATCTCCCACTACGCAGATGAGTCCGGGCAGATTAGCATCGCTCACGGGAATCAGCCACGCCGCTATGTAGACGCCCGCAGTTGCATGTTGACGCCGCGGTATGACTGCTTCTGGCCGATTCTGTTGAAAAACTCGATTGCGCGCGCGCTTGGTCGCGCTTACAAGGCCGATGACCTGGCGGCTTTCGCCATTTTTTCGATTGGAACCGGGTACTGATGCCCGGTTGCCTTGTTAATCGGTGGGTTTCGCCTCAACTGGGCGCACCTGTGCCCTGAATCGGTGGCCCCGGAGAGGTAAGCATCGCAAGACGACGTAGGTTCTGAACGGCTGCTGCAAGCGTGAATTCGTCTGCTGCACCAGTAAGTCCGCGCAACCGCAAGCGGTCGATCTTCAAAATACGTTTGAGGTGTGCAAACAGCACCTCGACTTTCTTTCGTTCGTGACGTGAGCGCTGGTACTGCACAGTGGCGCCGATACGCCTGGCTGCATCGCGTGCATCCTCGTGAATGCTGCGAGCGATCTTGCGCATCGGCGTATTGGGGCAGCATTGCGACTTCATCGCGCACTTACCGCAGTCCGTTTTGCTGGCTCGGTAGATTACGGTGCCCGCCTTGGTGACGTGAGTGCGTTCGATCTTGAACGTGTGCCGCTCGCTGCGCAGTGCATGCCCCTCGGGGCAACGATATTCGTTGGCCTCGCCATCCCATTCGAAGTCGCTGCTCGATAGACTGTCGTCCTTGCGCTGGGTTCTGTCCCAGACGGGGACGTGCGGCTCTATCCCCTTGTCTTGCACCATCCACGCCAGCATCGGCGCCGTGCCGTAAGCGGTATCGCCGATGAGCCGATCAGGGATGATGTCGAATCGTTCCTCGACACGATCCACCATCGTCTTGGTAGAGTCCACTTCTGCGGTGCGATGTGCAGGGGTGGCTTCGACGTCGAGGATCACGCCATGCTCGGTATCGATCAGATAGTTTGTCGAATAAGCGAAGAATGCGGGACCGCCAGGGGCGGCCGTCCACCGTGACTGCGGATCGGTCAGCGAGATTCGCCGGGGAACGGCTTGTTCGAACGCTTCGTCGTCGAGCGCTTCGAGATACTCGCGCACGGCACGCGTGCTGAGTGCGGGGTTCGACCAGTCGGTGGCCTCACTGGCAGGAACACCGCGCTGGCGGTTCGCATCAGCAGCCACGACGCTGGCATCGACAGCGAAGCCTTCGCCTTTTACTAGGCCCGCAGCCATGCAACGACGGACCACTTCATCGAACAACCAGCGGAAGGTATCGCTGGCGCGGAAACGTCCATGTCGGTTCTTGGAGAAGGTCGAGTGATCGGGCACTGCATCCTCGAGGCCGAGACGACAGAACCATCGATATGCAAGATTCAGTTGAACCTCTTCGCACAGACGACGCTCGGAGCGGATGCCGTAGCAATACCCAACGATCAGCATACGGATCATAAGTTCGGGGTCAATGGACGGACGGCCCGTATGGCTGTAGTGCTTCGCCAGGTGTTGGTGGAGTTCCTTCAGATCCAGACAGCGATCGATGGCTCTAAGAAGATGGGTCGGCGGAACGACGTCTTCAAGGTTGAAAGCGTAGAACAGCCGCTCTTGCCCGCTCGCTTGATGACCCATCATGTCGGTGCTCTCCGAACTCGTTGGCGCTTTGCAAATTCTGCCAGACGACCGAGACGGCCGCGAGTTTTTCAACAGAATCGGCCGGGAGCTGACCTTCGCGGCCGTCCATGGGAACTCAAAAAGTCATATCGATGCTGGCCACGCCCCCTGCATAAGGCCATATGCGATGCTGATCAAGACCTTTCTCGCGTGGAAACCGTGGAATCTTCCATCCCTTGAAGCGCTAAGACACCATTTGGCCGGTCCTGGACTTCTTTGGCAGAGAACCCGCTCTGTCCGTAGACCTTCGCGCGTCTGGCATCCTCGAGATGTTTGCGCATCAGGCCGGCAGCTTCTATAAGATCCTGCGTTTGAATCGCGGCGAGAATGGCCAGATGCTCTTCTGCTTGGGCGCGCCGTGGCGTACGCGCACTGGCCTGCCGATACTCTACCAGGCGGCGAAGTTCATTTAGGCGTTGAATCGCCTGCAGGACGAATCGGTTGCCAGACCATTTTGCTAGGGTTTCATGGAAGTGGCAGTTTGCTTCAAAGAGCTCAATTGCAGTCATCGTTTGATAGCCACCGTCAACGATGAACCGCTGCTCCAGGATCAAGCCTTGGAGCTCGTTTCGATCTGCTGTAAACCACGGGCTCAGAATCGCGGCTGGTTCTATCGACTGCCGGAACAAATAGCTCTCTTCGTAGGCCTGTGGGGAGTCGATCATAGGTAGGAACAACCAACCGTTGCCGACCCGTTGTTCCACCCACCCCTCTTTTGCTATCCGGGAAAGTACCTTTCGCAGGGTGCTGCGCGCGACGCCGAACAGCCTCATCAACTGAGCTTCGCTGACCTCGTCAGGCAGTTCCCCCGCTTGCCGTGCGCGGGCGATCCTGTCGTAGAGAGGATCGTCAGGCTCTGCGAGTAAGGTCCGCGCCTCTTCGTCCAGGTCCTGCGCAGCTCGTGTCAGCACGAAGCGGCGGTTGGCGTCCCGGTGCACGAGGCCCAGCTCCGACAGATGCCGCAAGGCGACTTGTACGGGGCTTCGCGACGTACCGATCGCTTCCGCAAGCGCGACTTCTGCCAGAGGGCTGCCCGCCTCGCGCTTCTCACGGCGCACCAGTGCGACGATCTCGCGGACAACGCGGGCTTGTACCGAGGTAAGTTCCTTCGTTTTCTCCATGGCAGGATTCTAGCGCGTCGCCGTCCATGAAGCGGCGTAGTGGCCGCCGCCCCGAGTATCAGTCGATTTTGAGCTGGAACTTGGATATCAGCGCGGACATCTTTTCCGAATCCTTATTGATGATTTCGCGTAGCGCTTCCGGTCCGCCCGCATCAGGCGTGGTCATTGCGTCGTTCAGGCGCTGACGGACCGATGGATCTCCCATGGCTTGCCGCGTGGCGTCGGCCACAGTTTCAATCCGGTCCAAGGGTGTTCCTTTGGGCGCGACTAGGCCCATCCACGACGTGAATTCATATCCCGGCACGCCGCTTTCAGCCACCGTGGGCACGTCCGGCAGAGCGGGGTTGCGCTGGCTGCCGGTAATGGCCAAGGCCTTCAGCTTGCCAGAGCGTATGTGCGGCAACGCGGCCAACGGAAAGGCAACGACCGTGGATATCTCGCCGCCCAAAACACCGATCATTGCCGGGCCGCCGCCTCGATAGGGCACATGAACGAGATCGACGCCCGCCATGGATTTGAGCATCTCGCCTGCAAGGTGATTGGCACTGCCATTGCCGGCAGTGCCGTAGGTGAAGCCGCCAGGTTGTTTGCGGGCAAGCGCCAGGAACTGGGCAAGGTTCGCGGCGGGTACTGATGGATGCGCACAGATGATGAGATCAATCGACGTCATGAGGCTCACGGGCGCAAGGTCTGCCACGTGATAGCCAGGGTCCTTGTATAGAAAGGGGTTGATGGTCATCGTTCCCTGGTTCACAAACGTCAGCGTGTAACCATCATTGGGCGCACGGGACCCGGCGGCCGTGCCGATGTTGCCCGCGGCCCCGGCGCGGTTGTCTACGATTACGGACTGGCCCAGCGCCTTTTGCCAAAGCGGTTGCAGCAGCCGACACACGGCGTCCGCATCGCCGCCGACAGGTTGCGGAACGATGAGCGAAATGGCCTTTTCGGGATACTGGCCCGCCGCCAAGCTCATCCGGGACAGCGGCAGGGACAGCGCCGCCATGGCCAAGCCCGATAAGGATCGCATGGCGCGGCGCCGGGATTCGTTTTGAATGTCATACTCAGTAGCCATGTGAATGTCCATGGTTGTCTCCTCAGGTGTTTTGTAATGTGCTTCAGTCTGGGCTTTGCTGCTGCGCGTCAGTACAGCGGCACCACGCCGATCAAACCGGCCACGGCAATCATCACCAGCGCCAGCAGCACTGCCCATTTCCACGTGAACCGCTGGTGCGCGCCGAACTCCACGCCCGCGATGCCTATCAGTACGTAGTTCGCGGCCACCAGGGGACTCAATTGGTGGACCGGCTGCCCCAGCAACGAAGCGCGCGCGATGATCTCGGGCGCGATGCCGTAGGCCTTGCCCGCCTCGGCCAGGATCGGCACGACACCGAAGTAGAAGGCGTCGTTCGACAGGAAGAAAGTCATCGGTGCGCTGAGCAGCGCCGTGATCAGCGGAAGGAAATTGCCCGCCGACTCCGGGATGATGCCGATCACACTTTGGGCGATGGCGTCAGTCATCTTCGTGCCCGACAGGATGCCGGTGAAGATCCCTGCGGCAAAAATCACGGAAACCACGGCAACCACACTTGCTGAGTGTGCTGCCATGCGCTCTTTTTGGTCTTGCAGCGACGGGAAGTTCACCGAGATCGCGATCGCGAACGCGCCCATGAACAGCAGCGGCAATGGCAGTACACCGGCCACCAGCCCGACCATCAGCGCGCAGGTCAGGATCAGGTTGAAAATCATCAGCGGCTTGCTGCGAGGATGGCTGGACAGCTGAGCGTCGCCGCCCAGCGGAGATTCCATGACCGGTGCGGCGTCGCGCCATTGAATGGTCTTGAGCCGGGCGCGTTCACGGCGGCCGAACCACCATGCGATGCCCAGCGTCACGGCGGACGCGGCGATCATGCCGGGAATCAGCGGCAGGAAGACTTGAGAGGCATCCAGATGAAGCGCGCTCATGACGCGTGCCGTCGGGCCGCCCCAGGGCGAGATGTTCATGATGCTGTTGCTCAGCATCGCCAGGCAGGGCAGGATCAGCGAATTGATCCCCAGTTGGCGGTGCAAGGGCAACATGGCTGTCAGGCACAGCAGGTAGGTCGTTGAGCCATCGCCATCCAGCGACACCAACAGCACGAGCAGGGTAGAGCCGACGATCACCCGCATGGGGTCGCCCTGGCAGACGCGGACGATGGCGCGGATCAGCGGGTCGAACAGCCCCACGTCGATCATCAGGCCGAAGTACAGAATGGCAAACATGAGCAATACGCCGGTCGGTGCAATGGCGCGCAGGCCGCTCATGACCATCGGGCCGATCTCCGGGCCGAAGCCGCCAAGCAGGGCGAACAGGATGGGAACAGTGATCAAGGCGATCAGGGCGGTAGCTCGTCCGCTCATGATGAGCGCCATGAACGCGATGATCATCCCGTAGGCAAGCAGGGTAAGCATGGGTTTGTCTCCTGGCTTTGTTATGGTTATCAAATCGCAGGGCGAACGATGCCCCGCCCGGTCGATGCCGGGCGAGCCTTTCGCGCTGCGGGGAGGGGGTTAGGGGTGGCTGTTTTGGTGCAGATAGTCTCGCCAGACGAGGGGCATGATTCCGCCATGGCGCCAGTATTCGACGTCCTCGGCCGTGTCCAGCCGCACGATCAGCGCAATTGTGGTCGTGGTGCCGTCAGCTCGGTGAATTTCGGCCTTGACACGATCCCCAACAGCTAGTTGTTCGCTCAAGCCCAGGACATCAATCGTTTCAGAGCCGTCAAGCGCCAGCGAATCGGCTGTGGTGCCGGGTTCGAACTGTAACGGCAGTATGCCCATGCCCACGAGATTGGTGCGATGGATGCGTTCGAAGCTTTCGGCGATCACGGTCTTCACGCCTAGCAATGCCACGCCCTTGGCCGCCCAGTCGCGCGACGAACCGCACCCGTAGTTGCGGCCTGCAATCACGGTAAGCGGCGTTTTCCGTTGCAGATAGGCCTCTGCCGCCTCGAAGATCCGCATTTGCTCGCCTTCGGGCATCAGGCGTGTATAGCAGCCTTCTACGCCGGGAACGATACGATTGCGCAGCCGAATGTTCGCGAACGTGGCACGCACAGCGACGTCATGGTTGCCGCGGCGCGTGGTGTAGTTGTTGAAGTCCGCCTTTTGCACGCCTTTGGCCAGCAAGAAATCGGCGGCGGGCGTGCCCAGGCTGATCGCGCCAGACGGCGAAATATGATCCGTGGTGACGGAGTCGCCAAGGATGGCGAGCGGCCGCATGCCGATGATGTCGGACACCGGCGAAGGTTGCGCACGCAGCCCGTCGAAGTACGGGGGCTGGCGGATGTAGGTGCTGTCGGGCTGCCAGTTGAAACGTTCGCTGGCCGTACCCGATAGCGCGTCCCACTGCGGGCCGCCGTCAAAAAGATCCGCGTATTTGGCGCGGAAGATTTCCGGTTCGTACGTGGTGTCCACCAGCGCGGCGATCTCGGTCGCGGTGGGCCACACGTCTCGCAGGTACACAGGGTTGCCGGCCTCATCCACCCCGATGGAGTCGGTGGTGACGTCGTGCAGCAGCGTGCCGGTCAGCGCATACACGACGACCAGGGCGGGCGACGCCAGATAGGCCGCGCGCACATTGGGATGGATGCGGCCTTCAAAATTCCGATTGCCGGACAACACGGCGGTGGCCACCAGCTTTTCACGTTCGATGGCGTCTGCGATGGGCTGGGGCAGCGGACCGGAGCCGCCGTTGCACGTTGTGCAGCCAAAGCCTGCGACGTGAAAGCCCAGGGTATCCAGGGCGTTTTGCAAACCGGCCTTTTCCAGCACTGCGGCGGTCACATGGCTGCCGGGCACCAGTGACGTCTTTACCCATGGCTGCGTGCGCAGTCCCAAAGCAACGGCTTTCTTCGCCACCAGGCCCGCCGCCATCATGTTGACCGGGTTGGCCGTGTTGGTGCAACTAGTGATGGCTGCAATGACGACGGCGCCGTCGTGCAGCGCGTAGTCCGCGCCCTGCACGGCCACCTTGCGACGGTCATCCACGGGTACCCCGGCGATGTCGATGTGATGCTGTTCGAACGCGCGCCTCGCCTCGCCCAACAGCACGCGATCTTCGGGGTTGCGCGGGCCGGCAAGACACGGAGCGATGTCGTCCAGCACGATGGTGATGACACGGTCGAACACCGGCGCCGGCGTGGCGGCATCGCGCCAGAGGGCCTGCGCCTTGGCATAGGCCTCCACCAGTTCCAGTTGGGATTCGTCGCGGCCTGTCATGCGCAGGTACGAGAGGGTGCGGTGGTCGATGGGAAAGTAAACCGCCGTGGCGCCGTATTCCGGTGCCATATTTGCGATCATCCCGCGGTCGCCTAGGGACAGGGTTTCAAGGCCGTTGCCGAAGAACTCGACGAACTGGCCTACCACCCCGATCTTGCGCATCTGCTGCGTGATAGCCAGTACAAGATCCGTGGGCATGACGCCTTCGCGCAGTTGGCCGCGCACCTCAACGCCTACCACTTCGGGCAACGCCAGCGCAACTGGCTTTCCGACCATCACGGCTTCTGCTTCGATGCCGCCCACGCCCCAGCCCAGGATGCCCAGGCCGTTGATCATGGGCGTATGGCTGTCGGTGCCGACACAGGTATCGGGAATGGCCAATTCCTCGCCCCGCTGCGTCTCGATGCGAACCACCTGCCCGATGTTTTCAAGATGGATCTGATGCATGATTCCTTTGCCCGGCGGCACGATTCGCACGCCTTCGAAGCTGCTGCTGCACCAGCGCAAGAACGCGAAGCGCTCGCCATTGCGTTCATACTCTTTGTCCAGATTGACCTGGCGCGCGTCGGCGCTGGCCCAGCGGTCCACCTGCAGCGAGTGGTCAATGATGACATCCACCGGCACCTTGGGGCGCACCGCGCTGGCGTCGCCGCCTGCATCGGCGACGGCATCCCGCAGACCCGCCATGTCGACCAGCATGACCTGGCCAAGGATGTCCTGGCCGAAGACGCGCGCTGGGTAGAAGGTAAGTCCGGCCCCGGTGTCGCGATTCAACAGCGCGGACATCTCGGACGCGGTATCCAGCCCCTGGCGCGCTTGCCGCGCCAGATTTTCAAGCAGGATGCGCAGGGAAAAGGGAAGCCGCTCCACACCGGGCAAGCTGGCGATCGGGACGTAGCAAATAGTGCGGCCGGCCAGCGGCAGAATAGGAAGTTCGTTCATGATGCGTGGTAATTACAGAACAAGGGATGCGGGCACGTAGACCTGGCCGTCCATCAGGCGACGCGCCGACCGGCTCATCTGGGCTTTTTCGACCACCCACTCGCCGTCGCGCTGCACTGCCTGCGCGCCGACCGCCAAGGTGCCGGATGGATGCCCGAAGCGGATCTCCGAACGGGCGGCGTTGTCCAGCAGTTCGGACACCTGAGTGCCGGGAATCGACGCGGCAACCGCGATAGCGACGGCGCCGGTGCCTGTCATGGCGTGGTGCAGCTTGCCCATCGATAGAATTCGCGCGCAGATGTCGATGGATGCGGTATCGACGGGTTTGCCATCGGACGCGATGTAGCCGGTGGGCTTGGCGACGAAGGCAAGTTTGGGTGTATGCGGGCGCTTCTCGGTCGCTTCCTGAGCGCTGGCGGCCAGGCCCATCGCAACCGTGGCATGTGCACGGATCGCTTCGCAGCGGGCCAACAGTTCGGCGTTGTTGTTGACGTCCTGCTGCAATTCGTTGCCCTGCAAACCGAGCGCCGAGGCAGCGACGAAGATCGTCGGGTTACCGGCGTTGATCAGCGTTGCCTGTACATCGCCAACCCCGGGCACTCGCAAGGTATCAATACGGTTGCCCGTGGGAAACATGGCGCCGCCTTCGCTATCGTCATCGGCGCCGGGATCCAGGAACTCGAGCTTGACTTGCGCCGCGGGGAACGTCACGCCGTCCAGCGTGAAGTCACCCAGTTCCACCACCTGGCCTCCACTGACGGGAACGTGCGCCACGATTCGCTTCTGGATATTCGCTTGCCAGATGCGAACAGTCGCCCAGCCCTCGGCTGGGGCATCGACTAGCCCGCGCTGGATTGCGAACGGGCCGACGGCCGAGCTGAGGTTGCCGCAATTGCCGCTCCAGTCCACTACCGCATCTTCGATGGCGACGGCGCCGAACAGGTAGTCCACATCGCAGTCGTCGCGCTCGCTGCGGCTGACGATCACGACTTTGCTGGTGCTCGATGTGGCGGCGCCCATACCGTCGATCTGCTTGCCATATGGGTCCGGGCTGCCGCTCACGCGCAGCATCAGCGCGTCGCGGAGCGCGCCGGGGCGGCGTGCGCAGGCAGGAAGGTCGTCAAGCGTGAAAAACACGCCTTTGCTGGTGCCGCCGCGCATGTAGGTGGCACGGATTGGGGCTTGGCGGGGAAGGGGGGGCTGGGTCATGCTGAAACTCCGGGCTTGAATACGATGCAGACTGGGCTGCCGGTATGAACGATCGGTTGAAGCGGGCCTGCACCATCCAGGCACTCGATGACATCGCTGTCTTCGTTGGCGACCCACAGGCGCTGCTGATCAGGCGTCGCCGTAATGAAGCGAGGAATCGTGCCATGCGTGAGGTACCAGCGTGGGGACGTCATTCGGCCCCCTTGGACGCTGAACGCAACGACGCTGCCGTGGCCTCGGTTGGAAACAAACAGGCGGTCATCGGACAGCAACACAATGCCGGCGGCGGTGTTGTCGCCCGTGTAGGTGTCCGGCAGGGTCGATAACCGCTGCGTGGGGGTGAACGTGCCGCTGTCGGGGCATACGGCGGCGGCAAGAACCTGGCTGGACAGTTCCAGCGTGATCCATGCAGTGGCGCCGTCGGGGCTGAAAACGAGGTGGCGAGGGCCGCTGCCGGCGGGTAGGCGCGCGTTGCCTTGCCATTGCAATGCGCCAGTTGCCTCGTCGATGCGCACGGTATGGATGGCGTCCGTGCCTTTGTCCGGCACCGCGATCCAGTCGCTCGCAGGGTGGTAGACAAGCTGGTGCGGGTGAGCACCCGTTTGCTGCGTGCGATGCGGCCCGGCGTCTCCGGGCAAGGCGAGCGACGACGCAACGGGCCCCAATGCGCCGTCGGCAAGAATGGGCAACGCGCTGAGGGTTCCGGTGGCGTAGTTCGCCACCATCATCCAGCGTCCTGATCGGCTTACCAGCAGATGCACGGGATTTCTGCCGCCGCAGTCCCTCAGGCCGATAGGTGCTAGCCCGCCGTCCTCCGCTACCTGGTATGCGCTGACCGTCGTGCCATCGCCATGCGCGGCATAAAGCACGCGACCGCTGAGGCCAAATGCTAGATAGGACGGATTTTCCGGCGTTGCCTGCTCGCCCAACGGAGCCAACTGGCGTGGGCCGGCGAGGGCGAATACCCCGATACCCCTGCCTCGGCCCTGTCGAGCGGTAGAGCTTCTACAGCCGGTGTATAGGACGGCTCCCGAGCGCCACCGTTGATTCGGTTGTGTCTCCATCGGATCCTCTAATGTATTTTGTGATTAGATTAATCCGAAAATTGAACGTGTGCAAAGCGGTCTTTTAGGTCTGCTCCGGGTTTCTTTGCTCGAAACTCTGCTGTTCTAGCGAAGTCTTAGGGAAATCCCTAGGCGGGGTGATCGTTCCCAGCTTTGTCTTATGTGTACAGATAAAGCTCGTTGTCGCGCGAACCGTCTAAGAGGTCCTAGGTGTTGGAATCAAGCTTTCTCGCAAACGCGCACAGTTGACCGTGGCTGCGTTGAAGCAGTTCAATCTCTTGCGGACAAGCGAATGGAAATTTGCCTCATGGAGGTATCAACGACTCGGCCGCAGGGGAGATGCTTTCGGCAGCCGGCCGAAGGCGGGCGCGGCAGCGGTGTCCGGGATCGTGCCAGCAGCGTCACTGGACTAGATGCCGTCTTCCTGGATGGTCGTGCCTTTTCTCTATGGGGTGCTCCTCATGCAACGTGCCTATCGAGGATGCAGATAGTGGATTCAATCTTTTAAATTGGACGCCTCGGGGGGGCATCACTAGAGTGTCTGTTGGTTTGCACTGAAAACTGACGGGTCTTCACCCATCTGTGTGGGTCTTCGGATTAGCTCCCAAGAACGAGTTAATAGGGCGAATGGGGGAATCAGAATTGAGATCTTGGGCATAAAAGCCTAGTTCTCATTGCCACGATTGGCGCAGCGGCCTCTGTAAAAACTCGGTCGCGTGAGATATTCATCTCTGATCTACCCAAAGGTAGGTTCCCCCGCAGTAAATCTGAATTTTTGCGATTAGACTCGCCACCGGAAAAGACTGTTCCACTGGCGGAATGTTTGGCAGAATCAAATCCCGGCCATTTCTTTTCGCAGAAGCCCATGAGCAAACTTAGATTTGCCTTGCGCGGGGTGTGCTGTGCGTTTCGGAACAATTGGCGCCCATTTATCCTAGGCCTTCTAATTGCCGTTACCGCTGCGGCCTCATGCATTTTGTATTTTCACGGTTCCGAGCGTGCTGAGCGCGCAGCGCTGGCTATAGGCGGAACCTTAATCGGAATGCTAATCGTAGGTTTCTTCGTGTGTAGACGCTGATCTACATTAAAAATGTTAGTGAGCCATATTCAGCTTGCCATAGTGGAACAGAATGCCAAGCATGAACCGCGCTTTGTTGCGATAACCCCTTGCCTTCACGCGCATCGCCCGGATCTGGCTGTTTAGGGCTTCGGCTCTGGCATTGGATACCCTGAGCCGCATGGCGTTGAGGATGCCCCAGAGCCGCGCCTCGATCTGGTTGGCCACGCCGCGCAATGCTGTGATGCCCGTTTGGCGAGCCGCCTGGATCCACACTTGCCACGTTTTGGCTGATTGTCTCGGGTGGTAGCCTGTATGCCAGATCTCGCGCGCCTTTTCCTTGAGCATCCAGACCATAGCCGTATCCAGTAGGCTGACTGACAGCGCTTGCATCCGCTCGCGGCCAAAATCTGACAGGTGTGTGCCGCGTCGCAGCCAGTCGTAGCGACTGCGATGGATTTCCCGGCGCAGACCATAGTCAACCCGGTGTAGTTCGCTTTTGCGGGTGTTGTCCACTGCCTCACTGAGCGCCTTGGCTACGTGGAAGTGATCGAACGCCACCTTCTCTCGCGCATCGGGCAAGCTGTCGAGCGCGGCTTTGATGTACGCCCCGCTCATGTCCATTGACACGGACTCAAGCCGTTCGCAGCGTTTGCGCCCCAGAACTTTGAAGTAACGGCGCAGACTTTCGGCAGCCCGTCCGTCTTCCACCGCCAGCACACGCTGCGCCGACGAAACGATCGTCACGTAATCCCGCCCCTTGGCAAACGCGACCTCATCGACGCAAATATGGGCATCGTTGGCGACTCGGCGCCGATCTATGCCCCGGGTTACCGCCCGACGCAGAATGCCGTCAATCGCGCTCCAACTTAACCCCAGACGGCGGCTGACCGCGAGGATGGTCGTCTCGCGCAACCAGTCCAGCACCATCATCTCGAACTTCTTGGTGTATCGGCTATGGCTGCCGGCCCAGGCGATGCCGACCTGCACACAACCATGCTCAGGACATTGCACCCGCGGAACATCGGCCTCTATCCAGGTCTGATACTCGCAGGTATCCAAGTGCCGCCAGCGACGTGCTCGACTGTCGTAGCCGGGGCAGATCTGCCGGCAATGCGGGCAGCGTAACCGGCTGCCTGGCTCCGGCCCGATGAACACTGTGATGGTCTTCAAAGCCTCGCTGACCGTAATGGTCAATACTCGCCACGGCTTGCGCAAGCCCAAAATCTTTGCGTAGAGATTTGAGTCGTTCATGCGCACATTTAACCGCATCAACGCTCATCTTGGTCGTCTCCTGCCAACCCACACAACGCAGTGAAGTCCCAAACTGACCCAGCGTTTGCATCGAAAACTGACCCAGCCCTAATTTGATTGGGTCAGGGTTGCTACAGATTCGGCTGTTTTACGCTCCTTTTTGGGCTGTGTGCTGCTGTTTTTGAATCGGTAGCTGTCGTTGCCGGTCTCGACGATGTGGCAGTGGTGGGTGAGTCGGTCGAGCAAAGCAGTCGTCATTTTTGCGTCCCCAAATATGTTTGCCCATTCAGCGAAGCTGAGATTGGTGGTGATGATGAGGCTTGTGTGCTCGTAGAGCTTGCTGATGAGGTGGAACAGCAGCGCGCCGCCGGCTTGGCTGAATGGCAGATACCCGAGTTCGTCGAGAGTAACGACGTGCGAGTGCATGAGCCGGTGGGCGAGGTGGTGGTCTCGATGTTAAAGGACATGGGCCAAGATGCGACCTGGCTTCTCGACGCGGAGGCTGCGCTGGCGCATCTGACGGAGGGAAGGGGGGCTGTGACATCGCGATCCTCGACGTCGTCCTGCCTGGTGTGAATGGCGTTGAATTGGGTCGCCGTATTCGAGCGCAATGGCCTGACATACGGGTGGTACTCGCCAGCGGGTACAGTGACGCAATCAGTGGCCAAGAGGTCGTCCCGTTTCCGGTGATGCAGAAACCGTATTCGCTTGAAACTTTGACGCACGTGCTGCTCGCGCCCGACTCGGCGACTGCGGGAGTACCTAAACGCTAAGGTCTTTGCCCTGGCTCGTCTATCTTCAAGCACCGCTTTGCTACCGGACGAGATGAACGTCCTTTTTTCCATGCTCGCGGCGCAATGCCAGGATGGAGGCGTGGACGGAAGTCCACATTTGGTCAATTGTTGGGATTGGGAATTACTGCATATGATCTTTTCGAACCGTGACGTCCTTGTTGAGCTTCGGCAGGTACGGATGCGCCAGATTCCCTGGGTCAAGAAGGCGGCAACCTTTTTACAACTGCGATCGCTGAACCTCGTCACTGCCGCCCGCCAACGGGCGGCCTCCGGCTCCGGCCGCCCAGATGTCGAAATCGCGGCATTATCGGAACCGGGGAAATCGGAATTCGAGAGGCTGAGACGCCGCGAGGAATGTGACGATTGGACGGCGTATGGACGCGCGCCCTACGTAGGACCCGGGGCAGATTCTTAGCATGGTTTACTGAAGTTGGCCGTAACCTGGGCGGAAAGTACGTCGAGCCAGCAGACCTCTTCCGACCGAGGCTGTGTGAAAACGCTTGGTTGAAGGCGCTTCAGAAATTAAAATCACGGCACCCGTTTTGAGCGAGGTGACCTATGAAGAGATTCATTGAAGGCCAGAGCCGCGAGCAAGTGACCTTGCTGCCAGAATGTCTCGATGACTTTGTGGGCGAAGACAACCCTGTGCGCATTGTCGATGCGTTCGTTGAAGAGCTGGACCTGCTCTCACTTGGCTTTGATGGATCAACGCCAGCAGCCACAGGGCGCCCGGCATACCGCCCCGCAGTGCTGCTCAAGGTCTACATCTACGGATACCTCAATCGCATCCAATCCAGTCGTCGCCTGGAGCGAGAGGCTCAGCGCAATGTTGAGCTGATGTGGCTCACGGGACGCTTGGCGCCTGACTTTAAAACGATTGCTGACTTTCGTCGGGACAACGGCCCGGGCATCCGCAATGTGTGCCGACGATTTGTGGTGCTCTGCCGTGATTTGAAGCTGTTCAGCAAGGCGCTGGTTGCAATTGACGGTAGTAAGTTCAAGGCCGTCAACGCGCGTGACAAAAACTTTACCTTGGGAAAGATAGACAAGCGTCAGCAGCAGATCGAAGAAAGTATTCAGCGCTATCTGGCGGCCCTGGATACGGCAGATCGCACGCAGCCTGTGGAACTTGAAGCACGTACCGCGCGACTCCAAGACAAGATCGCCATGCTCCGCAAACAAATGCAAGTGCTCGAGCAAGTGAAGGGGCAGCTCAAAGAACTGCCTGAGAAGCAGCTATCAATGACAGACCCTGATGCGCGCTCCATGGCAACCAGTGGCCGTGGCTCGGGCATGGTGGCTTATAACGTTCAGGTGGCGGTGGATGCCAAACATCACCTCATCGTTGCTCAGGAAGTTACCAACCTGGGGCATGACAGAAGTGCTCTGGCATCAATGGCGCTGGCTGCACGCAAGGCGATGGGAAAGCGCAAGCTGCAATCCATTGCGGATCGTGGCTACTACAGCGGCGAGCAGATCAAAGCGTGTGAAGACACAGGCGTTGCAGCCATTCTTCCCAAACCCAACACATCAGGTGCACGAGCCCAAGGGCGCTTTGACCGTTCAGATTTCGTCTACATCCAGAGCGAGGATGAGTACCAATGCCCTGCTGGACAACGTGCTACCTACCGCTTCACGCGCGAAGAGAATGGACTGCAGATACGACGCTACTGGAGCAGTGCTTGCACGCAATGCATGATGAAATCCCAATGCACACCCAGTGACTACCGCCGCATCAGTCGGTGGGAGCACGAAGATGTGCTGGAGCGCGCACAACAGCGCTTGGAGCAAATGCCCGACGCCATGATGGTCAGAAGAAGGACAGTCGAGCACGTGTTTGGCACGCTCAAGAATTGGATGGGATACACGCACTTTTTGACCAAGCGGCTGCGCAACGTCAGTACCGAGATGAGCTTGAATGTACTGGCCTACAACCTCAAGCGAGTACTTTGCATTCTTGGGTTTGACAAGACAATGGCTGCAATGCGTCTGGTGGGTGGGTGAGCCCTTTTTAGGTGTGAAATCAGGGCATCAAAGCGCTCAGAAACGCCACCAAAGAGGTGAGACCGCTCTTATTCCCAAAAGCTGCTGAAATAGGGCTTCATCCGCAATCTACTGACCAACTTGCTGAGACGTTGATAGATTTTTGTGTTTTCACACAGCCTCGACCCAAAGCGGTCACCAAACCTGCGCAATCTAGCTTTTCTGTCGCGCTTCCAATCTGTTCATTAGCACAGAAAAGGATGGGGTGGCGGTAAGCAGCTTTTTTAGCTCGGTGTTTCGAGAATAACGCCGCGTTATCTTTCCACCACGATTAAAATAAGATCAAAATTATTTTTTGGGTGAACGGAGCTTTGGATCCGGCGAGATTTCGCCGCCTGTTGCGGGGCTATTAAAGGCTGCCGCAAGCCGCACGGCTGCCGGCCTTTGTGGTAAGTTCATGACACGTTTTGCAGCATGCTTTTTTGGGGGGGGGGATGATAATGGTCGGTAGATACAAGAAGAGCCTTGAGCAATTAACAATGATGCTTCACATTATCAAGACACGAAAGAATTTGCCGACAGGAGCAATCGTAGATTTTCAATTGTTGCTTTTGAAAAAAATTAAAGAGGCAGAAAAATCAATTATTCTCACAAAAGAAGTAATTAGAAAACTGCGTCTTGAGAAAGCAAATGATAGACCAACCAAAGAGCGGTCGAAAGAAATAACAGGGCTTATAAAGAGATTTGATGAAAAAATAGAGGGCTATAAGTATATAATTTATATATGGAAGATGTATGGAGATAGCATCGCATTTCATTTTTGTGATAAATATGCAATAAAGCACTTTCTTTACGATGAAAATTATCATGTAAAGGAAACTGCCGGATTTATTTCCGGAAAGGAAGGCATCAAAGCGGAAATAATGCTTCTAAAAGCGGCGGCTCAAAATAATGTGCCTGCAGTGCTTTGCGACCTTACAAATACGCTAAGGCATGGCGATGTATGCCTACTAGGTCATAATGACCCCTATCCTATTGAAGTAAAAACATCAAATAAACTTGACAAAAGAGGGGAGAGGCAACTTAAGAAAATAGATGAGCTAAATGGATTTTTCATCAAAGATGAGGCTGAAAACTTCCGAGGCGTAGGTCCTGTAATAAGACGCGAACACATAGGAAAAGAACAGTATCACTTACGAGCTATCAATGATTGCATAAGTAAGTCCTATGAAGAAGGCACTAGCCATATTTCACCAGAGAGTGGAATTCACTATCTAGCTATAACAAAATTCAAGCAAGAAATTTTTGACCAGATATCTTCAAAGTACATTCATATACTCAATTTAAACGAATATAAAAGAGTAATGAATTGGCATCCCTATACACCTTTTCATCTTTCGCTAAATCCCGAGCATATCTACAATTTCATCAACGGAAATTTAAGCATAGTGGTTCTTTTAGACTTCCAGGTCATAAAGAGAAGATTTAAGAAAAATGGTCTGCATATAATTTTCCTGCAGGACGAGCATTGGTATGCTCAAATTTCAGCCACAGGAAATATTTTGGACGGGGGGTTTAGGGTATCAACGCAATCATTTCTGCGGGTTGCATTTGAGTTCCAGAGCTTGGCATGGGCAATAAAACAGCACAAAGAGCACTTAAATCTTTTTATGGAAGACACGGGTAAATCTGGCAGAGAAATGGAAATTCCTCCAGATTGGATCGCAGCTACAGACCCTATTCCAATGTAAAGAAAATAGCCACTTTTTGCGTGCCTACTCTTTCCTGCTGCTAGCGGCCAAAAGCCTAAGTTCGTTTAGGAAAGCCCGCTGGCGTACAAACAGGATTTAAACGTCCGCTACTTCACAGGCAATTCGTGTTTGGAACTAATGATCGTCAATGACTTGGACCCACGGGTCATTGCAACGTACAGATCCTTGGCGTCCAGTGTGTCAGCGTCAAGGATGACTGCATGGTCGTATTCCAACCCCTTGACCAGTAGAGTTGTGCCGATGAGCTTGCGGTGGCTGATCGGTCGCCCCGTGTGCCTCATGTCTCGTTGGTACAATTTTGCTGCCTCCGTCAATGTCGCCGCTCCCCCGTCAATGTGAATTTTCAAGATATTGAAGAAGCGATACAGCAAGTCGCGCCGGTAGGCTGATGTATCGGGATTCGCTTTCAGCGCCAAGAAGAAAGCTCTAAGGTGCGCACTTGTCGGTTCTTTGAGGTAGATATTCGCAGCATGAAGAACCAAGGGATATTTGGTTCCTTTGCTCTGCTTCGCGACCTCGCCTCTCTTAGTGCCGGCGGTCAAGATCTCGCCCACTCCGGTGAAGCACTTCTTGGAAAAATCCAAAGCCAGAAGAAAGCTTTGCTGGGGTGTCTTGGCTGAAACCAGTCTCCTGATGAACGAGTGAAGGTCTTTGCCTTCAACTTCTTCAATGGAAGAAAACCGTCCACCCATGGTTCTTGCCAAGAGATGGGTCTTGTTCTTGGACTGCTGGTCGCCGCAATGAAGGGCAATCACACTCTCCTGATGGTCCAACAAATCCATCAGTGAGGAGTACTGCTTTGACGCCAAGAATTCTGGGGTGGTGGGAACACGTTTCACACATGCAGGCAGGCCGTTTGAAATATTGATCTTCTGCCCCTGTTTTAGTGTCTCTCTCGCCTTCTTGAGCCAAGCTCCAAGGGTCGGATCTCCAGTCGTTTTCCAGCGCCATGGAGTCTCTAGCTGACCAAGGCAAGTGAAGGCCGGATAGACACTTACCGTCCAATCAACGGGCTTGCCTTCGTCGCCACCGAAGTCAAAGATGGCCTGCATAGGATCGCCTAGAATTCGGCACGGCATGAACTCAGCAAACGAACAGACTAGGGAATGCTGCAGATCGGAGCAGTCCTGGTACTCGTCCACGTAGACGCCGGCATAAGTGGCTGCGACAACGCGGCGAATGAACTGCTTCCTAAGCAGCTCTGAACAGCACTCGTAGAGCTTGTTCCACTGCTTACCCGTAGGGTGCTCTGCTTTCCACGCCGAAGTCTTCGGGTAGGCGAGACAGAGCCGAAGGGACCAGCTCGCAATCGTGTCAATATGGTACTTCGAAGCAGGCACACCAAGATTGTTCATCTTGGCCCTGATGGAGTTCACACCCGCAAAGGTGTGAGTCAACACGAGCTGCCGCTTGCTAGCCGCTTTCACCGCCATGGCGATAAGGTGTGTCTTTCCATAGCCGGCCGGCGCTATCACATACCCCTTGGTAGTGAAGTCGTTGAGCTTGAGAGCCAGTTCCTCAGACACGCTCTGCCCAAGCCCAAAGCTGGGCGAGCTTCGCGGCCATGTCCTTCTTTGAGAAATCTGCGTCATCGAACGCAGGGCTGATAGTCTGCATCCACGAATCGCCACGGGTAATGTCCTTAAACCAGTCGCTGCTTTTCGCTGCATTTCCGATAGCAAGCCTCAGCTCAGGGCTGTCTTCCCACTTGATAACGTCCTCATCAAGTGGCTTCTTATACCAAGAGCGCACGTTGTCGTAGACAGACAGACTGGGAACAGTTTGGGCGAGTTGCACACTCGAAATCACGCTGATCCACGGCAAGTCCTGAAATGCTCTTTGCTCCAATGAGAGCTTGTCGGTCCATACGTGGACCGAAATGCCCTTGTCTCTCAACTCAGCCTCATGAGCAGGAGAAAACTGTTTCTCTGCATCCCCGTCAGCTACAACGCAGACGTCATAACCGAGAAGCTTGAAAGCCTCTGCCAGAGCTTTAATCTTGCTCGCCCCACCTGCATTCAGCAAAGACACGCCGTGATAGGAGAATGGATCGTTGCCCTTGCCAACCTGATAGTCGTCATAGCCCCTCATGAACCCGACCTCGGTAGCTCCCTCACAGACCACAACCTTCTTCGACAAGAACGCCTCGGCACTAGAACGAATTCTTCCTTGCGCCTCGTGAGCAGCCAACCCTTCACAGTAAGCGGGAGTGACCCGTACGGTTCCTGCCTTGCTGTGAACGATGTACAGGTCATTGACCGTCAGTTCCCGCAGAACTGTAGGCGAGTGCGTGGTGAGGAAGTATTGGCCTTTCTTGTCTTCTCGCACGTGTTTGATGAGCCTAGTGATTCGGTGTGGTTCCAAGCCGAACTCCACCTCGTCAAACAAAGTGATGTGTCCTTCTTCCAGGCCCATTTTCTGAATGCCGCACAGCAGCATTCGCCGTGACCCCAGACCTAGCTGACGAAGAGGAATGTCGCCGTCATGGAGAACCAGCCCGCCAACCTTGAGGTTGATAGAGGCCAGATCGAGATGAGCCTTGTAAGCCTCCGATACAGGCACACCCAACAGCTTTGCGATGTCTTGAGACTTCTCAGCCGCAGCATCGAAGTTCTTGAGAGTGACAGGTCGGTTCGCATCCAAAGAGGCTCTGGCCGTGCGAGAGGCCGTTGCCAGCAACTCGTTCAGACTTTGGGCCTCAGTGAGCTTCGCCAACGCCGTGCCTGTAGCCCATGAAAACTGTTTCTCGCTATAGGCACCAATGAGGCCGACACTGACCTTGTTCCTATCGCCCTGCTTGAACTGAACACCGTCAGGGTGACGATCACAGACAACCATCCACTTAGGCTCAAGATCTTTGTCGACCGTAAGCCGCACGGTCAGGACACTCTCCAGGTGGTCTTCCGGCTCGTCGGTGAGCTTGAGGGCTGCGGAATCCCAGCCACGGAGGTACTGACCGTATTTGTCCAAGGCGCAGAAGGCTTCGGTCAAGGCTCCAATGGTGATTTCTATGATGATAGAGTTGGCTACCTTGCACTGGTAGAAATCGGCGTCACTTAGGGTCAGGTTCCACTGAGGATAGAAGGCATACCTGATGGCCTCAATAATGGTGGATTTTGAAGAATCCCCTTTCCCAATCAGGCAGAATATGTCGGCGTTGGGAAGGCTCCAGTCAAGCTCTTTCACGCCCCGAAAGTTCGTGATCTTTATTTTTCTGATTTTCACCGCGCAGAATCCTTCAAATCTATATCAATGAAAATGAGCGATTTCATTGATTACTTGACTGTCTCAATCTGGCCGACAGCAGACGATTCTGAGTCAGCGTCTTTACAGAACTTCCACCTTATCTAAACACTGGCATGCACATGTAATGCAAAACCCGGCGACAGCCTATCCTGCACTAGTCTCAACCACCTCAAGTTTCTTCGTCATGACTAAGCTTTTAGGTGCGCTAAGGCATCACACCGCGTCACAAACTCGTTGAGGTCGATTTCTCCATTGATGAAGCGCTGAGCGAGAATCCCTCCAAGCTGACAGATGCGCATGCGTAATCAACGGCCACTTCACGCCGACCACGCTCGACATCGGATAACGTTTTGCTTAGCCCTGTTTCATGCGTACCGTTCTCAGCCATGGTTGCCTCCCGTGCTTTAGGTAACGCTATATTACAAGACGTGGGATTTTTTTGTGGCTTTGAGGCAAGGCCGACAGAAAAGACCTTGCGCAGAAATTGTCTTGTTTTTCTGCCAACCAATAGATTTCCCCGATTGACGGCTATCTCGGGTATTTGCGAACGAGGCCACTTCCCAAAGAGGCTTTGCCTCTCTGGACTCTCCACCCTCGCCGGCGGGAGCCTCGGGGGCAGGGGTTACGGGCCGACGGCCCTGAACACCTCCCCCGGGCGCAGCGTGTTGTCACTCCTGCCGCGTCAAGGGGCCGTGTCCTCGCCCATAAGGCTGCGGGCCGCACCAACCCCTTGACCCGTCATCCGTGCTATCAAAAGCCGGTATGAGGTCGAAGCTGGTGATTCTCCGGCTGGAAGAGGTGTCAAGGGCGGGACCGGAGGCCGCAGCCCGAAGCAAGGCGTAGGGAACGGTGAGGATGCCGGGCGTAGCCTTCACCCTTGACGCGTCTGAGGCCATGCAGCCTGTCGGCAGGGGGTAGGAACAAGGCAAGGCCGCCGGGCCTGCCCCCGCAGCCAGTCCGGCAAGAACGGACGCGGGATGCAACCGAAGGGGTTGCCCAAGCGAAGCGCGGAGTATGCGCGGCGATAAATGAAAAGGCCTTGCTGATGGCAAGGCCTATGCGGATGCCAACACGCACGTCACTTGCCGTTGACTGAACCACCGGTTGCCGGTCCCCAGTGCTTGCCCATGTTCTGCAAGACGTGTTGACGATAGGCCGGGTTCCACATGGTGTTGCCTGCAATCATGTGGTTACTGCGGCCCGCAGTGACCATCATGCCAGACTGCATATCGCGACGCGTTGTCTTGGGATTCACCACATTACCCATGCCCTGTGCCATGCTTCTGAGCGTAACGGCTTCAAAGGCGAGACCCCCCGCTAGTTGAGCACCCAAGCCGCTCGTCTTCCTATGAGCAAAGAAGATTAGAGCTGCCAGCATGATGATATAGAAGAAAGAATTTATAGGAATATCTGTATTTGTCCCAATCAACTTGTCGTAGAGTGTTTTGAATAGGCCCATTCCTACTGACACGACAACCATGGAAATGGCAATCTCCAATATGTATGTCATTACCTGTTGAAACCACTTGTCGAACCATTTTGCGGTGATCGGGAACATCAATGCAGCAATAAAAACTGGGCCAATTCCGAGCATCACACCTAAAAATAGTTTCGCCAAAATAATCGTACCTGCGGCCGGCAGGTGAACTAAAAATACCGCGACGGACATTAATAGCGCGTTCACGGTATCCCAGGCCATATGGCCGATTTCGTAAAACTCCCGTTTCGCAACCTTGCCGAGCATGTCATAGGCGACATTTAGCCCTTTGTCGGCTGAGTTGTCGAGCACTTGATAGATATTCATAGCCTGAGCGTTGGACGTAGACATGATGTCGGCCAGACCCGTTTCCAGTCCCTGAATGGCAGACACAATGGTCGCCGTATAGGAGTCTGCCGTCATGCAAAATGTCGCGATGATGATGATCTTCACGCATTGCTTGAGGAACGTCCGGAACGGAGCCTCCACTGCCCCCATGCTGATCGCGTAACCGGTCATGGTGATATACAGGGTGACTCCCGTTAGCATCAGCATCTGAAATCCGAAAATCACATTAGATGCTGTTCCCGAAATAAAGGAGTTCAGCATGGAATCCAGACTGTCACCTACCCATTGAAAAAGCGCAAATTTCATACTATTGGCCTCCCTTCAATGGATTAATAGGCGAAAGGTCGAAATAGCCACGCTTATCGACGGCTAGGTGGTTCTCTGCGGTCTTGGCATTGATGCAATTGGCGGAGGCGGCGAGCTCGCCTGGATTAGCTTCGCATTTCGCGATCATTGCCTTGCGTTCGGGGTCATGCGCCTTGTACCAATCGACAGTTTGAACCGGGGTGTTATCACTGCAAGCTGCGAGTGTGAGAACGACAAGGAAAGGGAAGATGGTGTTTTTCATTTGTGCGCCTCACGTGTGTTGATGATGTTGAGTGCGTGGGCCACCTCGGCGGCCTCAATAATGCGTAGCGCTGCAAGGGTTCGCACGACGCTTTCGCGCATGCCACCCCATGTCGGGTCCGTGAAGCGATTTGGCGCGTTTGTCCAAATGACGCCGAAGCAGCCAACGCTCGTAACCGCCGATAGCAGGATATTCATCCATGCCGGCAAGGGTTCGTCGTCAAGGGGTGGGAGCGTGAATCCCCACAATCCCATAGCTGCGTAGTAGGCCGTGAACGCAGCCATGAGGAATGCAATGGCATCTAGGGTTCTCATCAGCGGAGCACGCCGTATAAGCTCTCGGTAATGCTCGGGACTTAAGCGGCGAGCACAAGCCCAAAAACGATAGATGGGAAAGCAAAGTAATACGACCACGACCAGTGTTATTGCGTAGAACGGTGCCATGATTTCCTCCTTAGCGAGCAAGCGGGTTGAAGACTTGAAGGGTGGGGTAGTCCCGTTGATCAACAATCTTTGCGTTGATCTCCTTCTGCCGTTGTTGCTGTAGGCGGTCTTCGGCTGCCGCGACCATTTGGTACATCTGTAGCTTGGTCTGCTCGTTCTGAATCATGGCTTGCTCGGCGGCGATGCGGCCTTGCAGTTCAGCGATAGCCTTCGGGTCCTGGGTCTGGTTGATTTGCCGCATCAACTGGTCGATTTGGCTGAGGCGGTTCTTCGCCGCGTCGTAGGCGTCTAGCGCGAAGGCTTTATCCTGAGCACCTTTGACGGCTTGGGCTTCGCAGTTCGTGCGCTGCTCTGTCAGGGCAAAGCCGGTGCATGCGTCATACACCTGGTTGTCGTTGTAGATGGACTCAGCGCGCCCGCTCAGGCCGGCATAGCCACTTGATTTGACGGAATCGTAGACGCCTTGCCAGTCTTGCGGCAGGTAGTCCCGCAGTTGCGGGTTGTTGAACAGTTCGCCCATACCGCGTGCGCCGGTGACCGCAGCGTATTGCTGTTTCATCTGGTCGATCTGGCTGACCATCTGGTCGTACTGCATCTTCCACTTCGCCATCGTTTCGATCTGGTTTTCCACGCTCTTGGCGATGGAAGCGCCATCCGTCACGGGGATTTGCGCGAAGGCAGCCGATGACGCGGCAATGCCGACGGCCAGAATGCAAGATGCTAATAATTTCTTCATGTTCGCCACTCCATTTAGTAGGGTTGATGGCGAACGCTGGGCCGTCTTTCCAGCCGGTCATTGGGAGCTTATTTAAGGCTCTTGCCCAGCACACATGTTCAGTGTTCTTGGGGCTTTCAAAGACACGTCTCTACCGTGTTGTCATCCCCTGCTTTTCCGGGGCAGTCATCCTCAACTTTTCCGAGGCAGTCAGCACACTACTCTTCGGTGCGGTCACGCGGCCTATCTCCCCGCGTCAGGCCCTTCTTTTCGGGCCGGCACCCGGTACGCCGAAGCGTTCTTGGGGCGGTTGCAGCGTTCGTATTAGTTAAAAGTACAACCGAAGTTGATTGTACTTACGGTTAATGCAAAGTAGCTTCCCGACTACGGCCACCACATCTTGCGGTCAATGATGATGCGGTCTGACAGGTACGAGATATTCGCCAACTCCGCCAGTGCCATTTCTACTGTTCGGAATCGGAACGGCCGGCCCTTGTCATCCATGACGGGATACTCTGTAGTGCCGTTCTGTACGGCCAAGGCAAAGCCCTTCCAGTAGTGCGCATACAGGATGATCTGCACGTCACCAGTGCGCGCTGGATCATCGCAGTAGTCTTGCAGGGCGTCGTAGCGTAAAGCCATCTTTATGGTCCTTCTTGCGCAATCAAGTTAACGGCTCAGGTTGTCTTTGCCTGAACGGTGGGTCTTATCCAGTCGCTGAGCGTCCTTGGTCGCTTCGGTGTCGCTCTGGCTATGCTGTGGAGCCTGTAGCTTCCTGTCCTGCGTGGGATCGAGGAACCGAACAATTTTCAGGGCAAGCGATTTGTCCTTGTCGTCACCAGCGGCCAAGGCTTTTGCGATGTGCCCGTAGCCATTCCTGATGGCGCGTGAAACGCCGGAACGCCTGCGCTGTTCCCGCTCGGTCGCTTTGGTGCTCTTGCCACGCTTGGCGGCATGTCGCGTCGCCTGCTTGACGGTAACGCGCGTGTGTGACCGCGCCCTGCGCGGTGTGGCGTTGGCCTCGATGCCTTGTTCACCCAGCGCTTCGGCGAAGCGTTCTCTCCATCGTTGCAGGTCGGCTTTTCTCGGATTGAGCCGGCTGCCGTCGATGCCCAGAGCCTTGACGCAAAGGTGGCCGTGGGGATGCGCTTCATCGTCATGAATGGCGAAGACATACGCATGGTTGTCGCCGAACTCTGCTTTCGCGAATGCACGGATGGCATCATTGACTGCGCGCCGGTCGGTGCCAGGGGGCATGGACAGCACGATATTGAACGTTTCGCGGCGCGTGCCGTTGTCAGGCAAGCCATACTGGCCGCTTTTCCATTCGTCGCGCACGTCCTGCACCGCTTCACGGCCAAGGATGATTTCGCCGTCTTCGTTCTCCAGTTCTACCAGGCCGTTGCGCGATATGTAGTCGAGGTGCGCTTTGACCTGCGCGATGCCTTTGCCGCCACCGGAGATCTTCACCATGACTTCGGGCGCTTTGCGGGTGGTCAGCATCAACTTGTCGCGAACGCGAGCGCTACCGGTCAACAGTAGCGGCTTGGACGGCGGCGACGTGCGTGACCGCGTCACTGTGCGCTTTGTCCCTTGGCTGGTGACGGGCTTGGTATAGATGCGTTCGCCCCAGTCTTTCAGAATCCCATCAATGACTCGACTCATTCCAACCTCCAGCGGTCAATGTTGGCGCGCATGATGTCTGCCACCCGCGCGGTATGGGCTTTGATGTGACGGGTCAGTGTGTCGATACGCTCGGCAGTGACTACCGTCTCCGGCGTGCGTCCTGCGTTTATGTGCCGGGCGATCTGGTTAAGGTTGCGGCCGATGGCAAGCAGCCTCGAATTCGATTCGCCCAGCGTTCGCAGTTCTGACATGCCGAACTGCGGTTCGCCGCTGAGATTGGCGCGTATCAGGTGAATGACCCAGCGATTGGCTGACATGCCCTGCTGAAAGGCCAGTGTCTCGACGCGTGCATATTCCGTTTCGGTCAGGCGGACTTCCATGCGGCGGCGTGAGGTGTCCGGTTGCTCATACGCTGACGGCTTGGTCGAATCGCTCGCTGACACACCGTTGAGCAGCCGCACGATCACCTGTCGCAGTGCATCGCTGGGGTTGGTGTCTTGGCGGGCGCAGAACGCCTGCCAACGCTGCTTTAGATCGCCATTGAGTCGAACACTGAGGGTGGCCTTGTCGTTTTTCATTTCGGCATCCTCGTGTGCATGCCCAACTGAGCCTTGAGGTTTTGAATCTGGGCTTGAGTTTCAGTCTTACTGAGCTGCACTGAATCCGATGCCCGCGACGCATCATGGGTCGCTGTCTGATGTTCCCTTCTTGTTGCGACCAGGATACCTGCGGCCGGCACGAAGCCACCCTTGCGGTGATTGTTAAGGAGTCCTTTGAAATACGCGACCTTTGATTTTTGGATGGTCCCGGGTTTCTTGATCGCCCCTTCCAGTTCGTCAAGTAACGCCTGCGCATCCGCTAATGGGACGTCGGTCAGCAGGTTTTGGATCGACATCTTTTCAGCGGTAACGAGCGCTCTAGGGTAATGCAGGCCGTCGTCGCCTCTCGTAGTAGTAGGGTTATAGATAAGGTTAGTGTTAGTAGTAGTGTTACCCGGGCCTCTGTCCATAGCCTCGGGATAGGCTATCCCTAGCGTATGTCCTTCATTAAGTGATTGATTTCTATGGAGATCCTTTGCGCATGCCGAAATGGACATCCGACCGTCGTCGGGTTCTGCATAGGGTGTCGATAGCCTATATGGACCGTATGCGAGGGCTTTCGCCACTGTTCTGCGCAGGGGATCGCCGACAGGCAGGCGATTGATAAAGTCACTCACGTATGCGTCACGCCAGCCATGAGGTAGTGCCTCAATCTGTTCGAGTGTTTTTGTCCTAAGTGTCGTTGCCACTGCCATCTTGGCTGAGTGATGATCCCACCAATCTTTGACCCAGATGTAATTCGCCTGAGGATCAAAATCCAAGATGCCGGCATCGATGAGACGACGCATCACTGGCATCAGTTGTGATTCGGGGTCCCAACCCATTTCCGAAGCTGCAATCCGAATGACAACTTCATACGCGCCGATGACGTTGCTGAATGGCGAAGTCAGAAAGTAGAGCAGCGCATATCTGTCTTCTTCTGTAAAGCCTGACATGCGAGTGGAGCGCCATATCTGGTCGCTGACGGTTCTTTGTCGACTCATGCTCGTGGCCCTTTCGTCGATGTCGCTGCAGGCATAGTTTCGTCGTCTGTAGGTTGCTCCAGGCTCAGTGCTTCCGTGACCTGCAAGGTCCGGAAATAGAGGCGGCGGCCGACCCTCAGCATCGCGGGTTTCATCCTGCGCGAAAATTCAGTGTCTGCATAAAGCGCCACGCGGACGCCATCGGGAGATCGGCCTAGCAATGTGGCAACATCAACGATGCTCATTAACGGCCCAAACCGTCCCAACAAGTATTCTCCAGTAGTCATTCATATGCCTCACAAGTTCACAGTAGGTAATACGAGTCTTTACTGTGGGAGCATAAATGTCAACCTAAAAACGTACTTAAGTGATTGATTCTAAAGGCCAAAATTGGGTATCTGCGAAAGCCAAAATTGGGCATCGTCAAATGCCAAGATAGGGCATATTGGATTTTCACGAGTGCTCGAGTCGCATCAAATAAATTTGGAAATCAACGACTTAGGAAAGGGCTTCGGAATGGCTACTTTTCAGCGCCGGAATCGTGTTTGTGTATGAAAAATTTTGTGGAAAATTTCCAACGACGAAAGCTTCGTCGCACGTTGAACAGGACCTTTGGTTGATTGTGGCTAGATCATCGTTTTGGCTTCATGCAGCCCTAAAGTCCAAGTATCATGAGAGATATGCAGGACGAGTCGCTATGGAGTTGCATGGAAATTAGGAATGACGTCGGTAATGTCCGAGTCCAGCGCTTTCGCTTGAATACTAATGGTCGTGATTTCGCCGTGGGTGACATTCACGGTCATTTTGGCCGGCTCGATACCGCGCTCGCCGCCGTCAAGTTCGCACCCGAAAAGGACAGATTGTTTTCCGTGGGTGATTTGGTGGACAGGGGGCCTGAATCCCCAGACGTACTGAAATGGTTGGAACGCCCATGGTTTCATGCGATCTGTGGGAATCATGACCTGATGACGTTGCGACGGGCAATGGGCAATCCGATTCCGGACTTCGATCACCGTGCCCACGGCGGCGAATGGTTAGATGCGTGTGTGAGCGATATTCGCGGGCGCATTGCGGCTCGTTTGAGTGCGTTGCCGCTGGCTATCGAGGTGGAAACGCCGCTTGGCTTGATCGGAATGGTTCACGCCGACTTCCCCTATGACGATTGGAACGCCATTCATGGCGCTGGTTTCAGCCAAGAAGATGAAAATGCCTGCCTGTGGTCAATAGACCGTTATCGAGCGCAGTACGCCCAACCAGTTCGCAACGTACGCGCGGTGGTTCATGGGCATATGACCCTGCGCAAGCCCATGAAACTCGGCAATGTCTATTACATTGATACCGGGGGATGGCAGGATGCTGGTCGCTTTACGTTGCTGGATCTGCATACGTTGAAACTGCCATCACGGTAATTAGATTTTTTCCATTGCCGACGTTTCATACGTCTAAAAATGACCGGTGATAAATGTACAAAAGCCCCGTGACAGAATCACAGGGCTTCGGTACTCTAATTCTTGCAGATACCTGCTAGGAACCAGACGTAGCAATCTCATCCTAGCAAGGCTGGCTAGCATTGTCACTACCAGCTTAAAACCATTCAACGACATTAAACCCATATCTGCACCCTTGATGCTCAGGTCTCGCCCCGGACTCCGGCAGGATAAACAGGCGAATGGTGGAAACCTAACCAGTTCGGGAAAGAAACTGGCTCTACCCCGTCTCGCTGTACGATAACAAGCACCTGATAAAGTGAGTATCAAGGCGGCATTTGCGATGTAGTCGATTGCGCTGTCTGGCGCATCCACAAAATATGAATGTTCCGAATGGCCTGATGCGGGTCACTCCGTTCCTCGTTTCTTGGTGTACCCACCACGGGGGCATTAGGTTGGCTATGCCATTTTTTTGAGATTTGGGTAGGCCCGGCCCAATGAAAAATCCATGTATCGAGTAGCTGCGTCGCAGGATGCGAGAGTATGACAGGCACCATCCGGGCATGTCGGGCCACTGATGCAATATTCCATAAGCAAAAAGCCCTTCACGCATTAGTGAAAGGCCTTTCGTTTTGGCGCTGATTCAGCGCTGTTTATCCGCGCTTGAACAGGCGTTCGTGCATCCACCCATCGTTGGTCAGGATGACAGCCGCTTTGCCCTGTATATCTCCCTGAGTCTGTTCCTCAAAATTCTTGTAATTGGCACGCATGCCTTCCGATTTAGCCCAGTCATCTGCACCCTCTACCTTGTAGCGGTAGTTCACCCGCGAGAGCTTTACGCCCATCGTGTCGCTGGGCTCAGTGAAGTTGTCCACTTCCACGATGGTGTACTTACCGGTGCAGAAGGCATCTTGTCCAGCCAGCGTGTTGGCACCATTGGCGACGAGGAATTTCTTGCCGGTGTCAGTGACTTGGTACTCGGTGGCCGGCTCCATCTTGTTGCCGAACATGGCCTTGACTTCGGTGTCTCGCTTCGTCAGCAGCCCGGCATCGACCAGCGCATCGGCGCGCTTCTTGTTCTGACCACCCAGCATGTCTTGATTCGCCAGGGTGAACGGCAAGCCCTTTGCAGGTATTGCAGCGCATAGGCCCTTCTGAGTGTCTAGGTACGCCTGTACGGCCTTGCTGAAGTTGCTCTTGTTGGCGTCCTTGGCGCTGCCGCATGCTGCAAGGGTAAGCGCAAGGCTGCTGATGGCGACGATCTTGATAGCGGTATGCAAAACGAGTTTCCTCCGTAGGTTAAGACAATAAGTTATTCATTATGGCAACGCGGTGGAGCGATTATGCGTTGTTCTCTGCATGGCGGTCGGCTTCAGTTCGGATTTTAGAAGCGGACGGCGCGCTTCGCGCAATGCGGTCCAGCTTCTGCACCAGGTCTTCCGCCCGAAGATGCGTATAGCGTTTGAGCATCTGCATCGACTTGTGGCCGCTGATGGCCGATACCTCCTGATCACTCAAGCCGGCTTCCACGAACCGGCTGACAGCCTCGTGCCGCAGGTCATGAAAGCGGAAGTCTTCAAGGCCCGCTGCTCGCTTGGCATCGGTCCACGCTTTGTCGAACAGGTAGGGGCGTCGTATGCCATCCCGGCCGGGTTCGCCGAAGAACACCAGTTCGGTTTCGGCTGGGCGCACGGGGTTGGCAAGTGCCTCGGTGAACGCGCGCGTTGCCTCGGCAGTCAGAGGAACGGTGCGGGGCGAAGAGTTCTTGGTGTGCTCCAGCCGCACGACGCGCCGCTCGATGTCCACTTGCCGAATACGCAGCGTCGCAATCTCGGACAGCCGCATACCGGTCTGGACGGCAATGCGCACGATCCAGCCGAACATCGGGTTCGAGTGCTTATCAACGGCTTGCAGCAGGCGGTTCTGTTCTTCTTGGGTCAACCGTCGGTTGCGGCCCGAGCCGGGAGCCGGGCGGCGAATGTTGGACACCGGATTGAAGGGTAGCCCAATGCCCCATTCCTTGATGGCGACAGTGAACAGGTGGCCCAGCAGCGCTAGTTCCAAGCGTACCGTGTTGTTACTGCGCGGGCGTAGCTTCTTGCCATTCTTGTCCGGGTCGCCAGCCAGGCGAGTGTCACGGAACTGCGCCACGATCTCGGCGTTCAGGGCGGCTAGCGAATACTTGCCAAGATGCCGGATGATGACCTGTGCTTTCTTGTGTTCGCCGACTTGGGTCGAGGCGCGCTTGGTGGGCGTGACTTCCTTGAGGTAGCGGGTCAGCGCTGCTTCGACCGTCATGCGCTCGGCAGGAGCCCGCTGGATGTATACGCCGCGTACCATTTCATCTTCGGTACGGCGCGCCCAGTCTTCGGCGTCCCGCTTGGTGCGGAATGTCTTGGCCGTGGCAGGCCAGCCGGTCTTGCGAATGAGGGCTTTCCAAGTGCCTGAGGAAGTCTTAACAATCGTAGCCATGTGTACTCCGGTATGAGGCTAGCGCCGCATTACTGTACCGAAACTGTACCTGACCAAAATTCTGGGGAAATCCCCCGGTGCGGGGCTTGTACTGCAAAACCTTCTAATCTATTGAAATTTCAGAAGATTTTTAGATGGTGCCCGGGGCCGGAATCGAACCGGCACGCCTTGCGGCGGGGGATTTTGAGTCCCCTGCGTCTACCAATTTCACCACCCGGGCAAGGGGGTCGCGAACGCGTCCTGTGCTACTTGAAGACGGCTGCGGGAGAAGCGAAGACCGCGATTATATGCGGTCTGGAAAAAATTGTCAGGCGGCGGGCCGGCGCGGGCAAGGCGGGCCGGCTTGGCCTGGTGTGTGGCCTGCCGGACCCCGCGCGCCGTGGCGTGGCGCAAGCCCGGCCTGCCACCACTCACTTCTTCTCAGGCAGGAACCAGTTCATCACCAGCGCGCAGATGCCGCCGGTGGCCACGCCGGATTCCAGCACGCTTTTCACGGCATGCGGCAGGTGCGACAGGATTTCCGGCACTTGCGACACGCCCAGGCCCAGGGCCAGGGACACGGCGATGATCAGCAGGGCGCGGCGGTCCAGGTGGATGCCGGCCAGGATGTTGATGCCCGATGCGGCCACGGCGCCGAACATGACCATGGCGGCGCCGCCCAGGACGGGTTCGGGCACGGCTTGCAGCACGCCGGCCACCGACGGGAACAGGCCCAGCAGGATCAGCATGCCGGCGATCCACACGCCGACGTGGCGGCTGGCGATGCCGGTGAGCTGGATGACGCCGTTGTTCTGGGCGAAGACCGAGCTGGGGAACGTATTGAAGACGCCGGCCAGCAGCGAGTTGGCGCCGTTGACCAGCACGCCGCCCTTGATGCGCTGCATCCACAGCGGGCCTTCGACGGGCTGCTTGGACACCTTGCTGGTGGCGGTGACGTCGCCGATGGCTTCCAGGGACGTGACCAGGTAGATGATCAGCATGGGCACGAACAGGGCCCACGAGAAGCCCAGGCCGAAGTGCAGGGGCATGGGAATCTGGAACAGCGCGGCTTCGCGGGCGCCGGTGAAGTCCAGGCGGCCCATGCAGGCGGCGGCGATGTAGCCGACGGCCAGGGCCAGGACCAGGGCGGTGCTGCGGATCCAGACGACCGGTACGCGGTTGAGCAGGATGATGGTGCCCAGCACCAGACCGGATAGCGTCAGGTTCTCGGCGCTGGCGAAGGTGCCGCTGGCCATGGCGCCGAAACCGCCGCCCATGCTGATGAGACCGACTTTGATGAGGGTCAGGCCGATCAGCAGCACGACGATGCCGGTGACCAGCGGGGTGATGAGGCGCTTGACGAAGGGCAGGATGCGGCTGATGCCCATTTCCACGAAGGACCCGGCGATGACGACGCCGAAGATGGCTGCCATGACGGCTTCGACCGGGGTGCCTTGCTTGACCATCACCGAGCCGCCGGCGATCAGCGGGCCGACGAAGTTGAAGCTGGTGCCCTGCACGATGAGCAGGCCGGCGCCCAGGGGGCCGAAGCGCTTGCACTGGACGTAGGTGGCGATGCCGGAGATGACCAGCGACATGGACACGATCAGGGTGGTGTCGCGGCTGCTGACGCCCAGGGCCTGGCAGATGAGCAGGCCGGGGGTGACGATGGGCACCAGGATGGCCAGCAGGTGCTGCAGGGCGGCGACGAAGGCGACGGGGGCGGCAGGGCGGTCGTCGGGGCCGTAGACC